>NZ_CP038266.1:0-1276093 GCF_004564355.1 Microbacterium wangchenii | reverse complement strand
CAGCGCCTGGTCCTGTGGATCGCGATCCTCGGGTCGTTCGTGTCGTTCCTGGATGGAACCGTCGTCACCGTCGCCCTGCCGGCGATCCAGGAGGAGCTCGGCGGCGGCCTGACGACGCAGCAGTGGGTGGTCGACGCCTACCTCATCACACTGGGCGCGCTCATCCTGGTGGCCGGCTCCCTCAGCGATGTGCTCGGGCGCCTGCGCGTGCTCACGATCGGGCTCGTCGGGTTCGGCGTGACGTCGATCGCGATCGCGGCGGCCCCGACGCCGGAGTTCCTCATCGTCGCGCGCGCCCTGCAGGGCGTGGCGGGGGCGCTGCTGGTGCCCAGCTCCCTGGCGCTGATCACGGCCAACTTCCGGGACGCCGCGCAGGCACGGGCCATCGGGATCTGGACGGCGGCGACGACCGCCGCCATGATCGCGGGGCCCGTGCTCGGTGGTCTCTTCGTGGATTTCGCGTCGTGGCGGCTGGTGTTCCTGATCAACGTGCTGCCCCTGGCGGTCACCCTGTGGCTGGTGGTGCGCCTCGGCCACCGTGATCAGCGCCGCCCGGGGGCGACGGTGGATCTGCTCGGCGCGGCGCTGTGCGCCGTGGGTCTCGGGGCCGGAGTGTTCGGGCTCATCGAGCAGTCCAGCCTCGGATGGGCGTCACCGGCGATCTGGGGCTCCCTCACGCTGGGCATCGCGGCCTTCACGGCGTTCCTCGTGCGCCAGCGGTTCGCGCGGCAGCCGATGATGCCGCTGAGTCTGTTCCGCGTGCGCAACTTCTGGACCGGAAACCTCGCGACCGCGTTCGTCTACGCCGCACTGTCGCTCAACGGATTCGTCATGGGCGTGTACCTGCAGCAGGGCGCGGGACTGCCCGCCACCCTCGCGGGACTGGCGACCCTGCCGGTCACGATCCTCATGATCCTGTTCAGCTCGCGGGTGGGATCCCTCGCCGGGCGATGGGGGTCACGCCTCTTCATGACGGCCGGTCCCCTCGTCATGGCCGTGGGCGTCCTGGTGCTGCTGACGGTGTCGGAGGACTTCTCGTACTGGTGGCAGGTGCTGCCCAGCGTGCTGGTGTTCGGGATCGGGCTGACCCTCACCGTCGCGCCCCTGACCTCGACGATCCTCGGCTCCATCGACGAGAGCCGCTCGGGCATCGCCTCGGCGGTCAACAACGCCGTGGCGCGGGTGGCGGGCCTCATCGTGATCGCCCTCCTGGCAACGATCGTCGGCGGCTCGCTGGATCTCCCCGGGTTCCACCGTGCGGCGGTGGTCACCTCGGTGCTGCTGGCGGCAGGGGGGATCGTGTCGTTCCTCGGCATCCGCGACCGCGCTCCGGCGCAGTCGCCCGATCGCGCGTCGGCCTAGGCTGGAGTCATGCCCGCCCTCACCGAACGCGACGTCGCCGCGACCATCGACCACGCCATCCTCAAGCCGGAGCTGACCCGTCCGCAGGTCGACGCCGAGCTGGACATCGCCGCGGAGTGGGGGGTGTTCAGCGTGTGCGTGCGACCGTCCGACATCGCCCACGCCGTCCGCCGGCTCGAGGGCACGGGAGTGGCGGTGGGCACCGTGATCGGCTTCCCGCACGGCACCACCTCCACCGCCGCAAAGGTGGCCGAGGTCGGCCAGGCGCTGGCCGACGGCGCCGTCGAGGTCGACATGGTGGTCAACATCGGGTTCCTGCGGTCGGGGTTCGACGACGCCGTCGTGGACGACATCCGCGCCGTCGTGGATGCGGCATCGGGCCGTATCGCGAAGGTGATCCTGGAGACCTCCTACCTCGACGACGAGCAGATCGCCCGCGGCAGCCGCTTGACCGAGGCCGGCGGTGCCGCCTTCGTGAAGACCTCGACCGGGTTCGGCGGCGGCGGCGCGACGGTCGAGCACGTCCGCCTCATGCGCGCGAGCGTCGGCCCCGGCGTGCAGGTGAAGGCCTCCGGTGGCGTGCGGGGACTGGAGACGGCCCTGGCGATGCTGGAGGCGGGAGCCACGCGCCTGGGCACCAGTGCGAGTGCCACCATCCTCGGAGAGCTGCGCGCCATCGGCAGCGGCGCGGGCCCCACCGGCTCGCGGGACGACTCGTCCTACTGAGCCGCGCGCTCCTGGGGCTCGGCCAGCACGGCGCGCACGCGCGCGACGTCGTCGGTCATCTGGGCCTTGAGCGCGTCGATGCCGTCGAAGGCGACCATTCCGCGGATGCGGGTGACGAAGCGCACCTCGACCAGGTGGCCGTACAGGTCCAGGTCGGTCTCGTCCAGCACGTACGCTTCGACCTGCCGCACCGGCACGTCGTCGAACGTGGGGTTCAGCCCCACACTGATGGCGGCGGCGTAGCGGGTTCCCGAGCGCAGGCCGTCCTGGGAGCGCTCGTCGATCAGCCAGCCGGCGTACACGCCGTCGGCGGGGACGAAGCCCTCCAGCCGCGGTGACAGGTTGGCGGTGGGAAAGCCCAGTTCGCGGCCGCGCTTGAGGCCGTGGACGACTTCCCCCCACACCGACGGAGCGCGCCCGAGGAGCTTGGCGGCGCGGGCCACGTCTCCCTCGGCGAGCAGTTCCCGGATCCAGGTGGAGGACACCCGGCGGTCGTCGTCGATCGCGCGGACATCGTCGACGACGTCGACGCGGAACCCGTACTCCGCCCCCATCGTGCGCAGCAGAGCCGGATTCCCCGCCCCGCCCTTGCCGAAGCGGAAGTCCTGCCCCACCAGCACGGTGCGCACCCCGAGCGCCTGCACGAGCACGTGACGGACGAACTCCTCCGCCGTCAGGCTCGCCAGAGCCTCGTCGAAGGTCAGCAGCAACGTCGCATCCACGCCGGCGCGCTCGAGCAGACTCAGCTTCTGGTGCACCCCGATGAGGTCGGGCGGGCTCAGCTCGGGCCGCAGCAGACGCAGCGGGTTGCGGTCGAAGGTCACCGCGACCACGCGAGCCCCGCTGGCGGCATCCACGCGCGCACGGTCGATCACGGCCCGATGGCCGGTGTGGACGCCGTCGAACTTGCCGATCGCCACGACGGAGGGCCCGAATCCGGGCGGGATCTCGGCCGGGTCGCGGAAGACGATCACGATGCCGCCCCCGCCCTCTGCGGCGCGGTGTCGGCGCGGTCGGTCGCCGCCTCCCGGTGGGCGGCGAGCCACCACAACCCGAGGAAGGGCAGGACGAGCGGGACGAAGAGGTACCCGTTGCCGAAGAGCGACCACACCGTCGGATGCTGGAACAGCTCGGGCAGCACGAGGCTGAGCGTCCCGACCACCAGGACGCCGACCAGTTCGAACACGATCGCCACCCACGCCACCAGGTACCACGTGCGACGGCCCGCGAACACGAGGGCGAGCGTGGCGAGGATGTACACCAGCGCGCTCACCGCCGACAGCGTGTAGGCCAGGGGTGCCTGGTCGAACTCGCTCACGATCTGCACGAAGGAGCGCCCTGTGGCGGCGAGGGCCATGATGAGGTAGACGATGACCAGAACGCGGCCGATGCCGGTCATCCGGCGGGGGTTTCGGGTTGCCATGACCCTTCAATCCTAGGCGGGAGCGGGCACCGCCCTCCCCCGCTCACGCGACCTGGACGGTCCAGATCACGTGCATGCGCCACACCATGACGGCCACCGCGAGGGCGGCGACTCCCATGATGACGGTGCTCCAGCGGCTGCGCTCGACGAGCGCCCATGCCACCCCCACCGGGGGCAGCAGCGCCGCCGAGACGAGATACACCCAGAACTCCAGCAGGCTCCCGGTGGGCGGGTTGCCGGCCAGCGGCGCGATGATCGCCGTGACGATCTGGGCGATCAGGAGCACCTCGATGAGCGCGAGCCCGCCGACGGTGACGTCGCCGGGCCGGCGGCCGGACAGGCCCGCCACGATCGCGACGACCCCGGCGAGGCCGGCGACGGCGACCTGGGCGATGGTGAACCACAGGATCATGGCCGGGTCTCCTCTGGCATGTTCATGGCGCTCTTGAGGTCCGTTCCGCAGGGCTCCACGATGCCCACGAGCGCTCCGTCGGGATCGATCGCCGCGGCGCGGATCCCGTCGGGAATCCGGTCGGCGGCGCCGGGGAGCCGTTTGCCGTGCCGCAGATCGCGCGCTTCCTCGGCGGTGACGGGCACGGCGCCCAGCACCGCGGTCGCCGCGGCGGACGGTGACAGCATCCGCTCGGGGGCGAGGGCGTCCAGCCCGGTCGCCTCGGCCACGCCGAACGGTCCGACGCGCTCGCGCCGGAGGGCGGTGAGGTGCCCGCCGACACCGAGCGCGGCGCCGAGGTCGCGGGCGAGGGCACGGATGTAGGTCCCGCTCGAGCAGTCCACGATCACATCCAGGTCGACGTGAGCGTCGAGGCGGCGGGTGGCGAGCACGTCGAACCGCGACACCCGCACCTGCCGGGGGGCGAGTTCGACCTCGACGCCGGCACGGGCCAGGTCGTACGCGCGCCGGCCCGCGACCTTGATGGCAGACACGCGGCTGGGCACTTGGGCGATGGCGCCGGTGAGGGCGGCCACCTCGCGGGTCACCGCGGCGTCGTCGACCGCGGCGAGGGCCGCCGCATCCGCGCGAGTGGTCGTCCGCCCGTCGGCGTCGTCACTGTCGGTGCCCTCCCCCAGCCGGATCGTCGCGGTGTAGGTCTTGTCCGCCCCCACCAGGAACGTGAGCAGGCGCGTCGCCCCTTCCACGCCGAGCACGAGCAGGCCGGTCGCCATGGGATCGAGCGTGCCGGCGTGGCCGATCTTGCGCGTCCCCAGCGCCCGGCGGGCACGGGCGACGACGTCGTGACTGGTCATGCCGCCGGGCTTGTCGACGAGCAGGATGCCGCTGGCTGCCATCAGCAGAAATCCCCGAAGACGCGGACGGGAGCGGCGAGGTCGGAGTTGTCGACGAGAGCCGACGCGGCCCGGCGGGGGTCGGCCTCCCGCAGGTAGAGCTCCTGACCCTGACGGTAGCGCGCGTTGGTGGGCGCATCGGGATCGGGATCGCTGCCGTCGCGCACCGCCATGCGGGCATAGGCGACCGGGAAGGGCACCTCGAGCCACACCGACCAGTCCCACAGCCCCCGCAGTTCGGGCCGGTGCAGGAAGATCCCGTCGACGATGAGCACCGCATCGCGCGGGGCGGTGACCCACTCCGACTCCACGGCCGCGTCGCGGACGACGTCGTGGACGGCCAGCTGGAAGCCGGCACCTTCGCCGGTGCGGAAGGGGTCGATGAGCACGCGGCGGAAGGTGGCGTAGTCGTACGAGTCCCGGTAGAACCCCTCCGGCGACGTGCGGCCGCGGGCGTACCGCTCGGCGCGGGGACGGTGGAAGCCGTCGATCGAGGCACGGAAGACCGCCGTGCCCTCCTCCGCGAACACTTCCGCAAGGCGATCGGCGAACACCGTCTTGCCGGCGCCGTCGACCCCGTCCACCGCTATGATCACGCGCCCCGCGCGATAGTGCTGACGCACCTCGTCGCGGAGTCCGCGCAGCAGGGTCGTGACCGGGGTGGTGGGGAGACGCACCCCTCCAGCGTACGTGTCCTGCCCGGTTCGCCGTGCCCGCGACCACCCGGTGCGGGCACCTAGGCTGATCGGGTGCAGGACCTCGCCACCCCGCTCTCCGCCTGGTACACCACCGCCGCGCGGGACCTGCCGTGGCGTCGCCCCGGGTTCGGCGCATGGGGCACGCTGGTCAGCGAGTTCATGCTGCAGCAGACCCCCGTGGCCCGGGTCGTCCCGCACCTGGAGGCGTGGCTGTCGCGGTGGCCGGAACCGGCGGATCTGGCAGCGGATGCGCCGGCCGAGGCCGTGCGCCAGTGGGCGAACCTCGGGTATCCGCGGCGGGCGCTGTGGCTGCATCGCGCGGCGGTGGAGATCCGCGACCGCCACGGCGGCGTGGTGCCGCGGGACGTGGAGACCCTCCTGACCCTCACCGGAATCGGCGACTACACCGCGCGCGCCGTGGCCGTCTTCGCGTATGGCGACCGGCATCCCGTCGTCGACACCAACACGCGCCGCGTGCTCGCCCGCGTCGTGGACGGACGCGCCCAGCCCGGCCCGCCCTCGCGTCGGGATCTCGACGCGATGGAGGCGCTCCTGCCCGCCGACGTCGCCGCATCCACCGTCGTCAACGCCGCCGCCATGGAACTGGGGGCGACGGTGTGCACGGCACGCGCGCCACGGTGCGACGCCTGCCCGCTGGTGTCCGCGTGCGCCTGGCGGGCCGCCGGCTACCCCGTCACGGAGGACCGGAGGCGCCGGCAGGCGCGCTACGAGGGCAGCGATCGGCACGCGCGCGGCGCGGTGCTGCGGATGCTGCGGGACGCCGCACCGCGTCCGGTCGCACTGGCGGAGGTTCTCGCCGAGTGGCCCGACCCCGCTCAGCGGGACCGCGCGATCGACTCACTCATCGCCGACGGTCTGGCCGAGGCATCCGAGGAACTGCTCCGCCTCCCCCGATGACGCCGGCGGAGCGGAGCGGAGCGGAGCGGAGCGGAGCGGGGTCAGGGACGGGGGCCGTCGTCCTCGGCTGTGTCGTCCGCGGTGGCGTCCTCTGCTGAGGCGTCGTCGTCCGAGTCCTCTTCCACCTCGTCGCGGGGCTTGAGGTAGGGGTCGGCGTCGCCGGCGTAGGTGCCGGCGGCGGCGAGGGCTGCCACCGCCTCGTCGCGCTCACGGGCCTCGCGCAGGAGAGCCGCGATGTGATCCGCGTTCTCGGGGATGGCATCGAGGAAGAACTCCAGCGAGGGCGTCAGCCGCGTGTTCAGGTGCTTGCCCACCTCGGAGCGCAGCATCCCGGTCGCCGACTTCAGTGCCGCTGCCGTGTCGGCGCGCAGCGCCTCATCGCCCATGACGGTGTAGAACACCGAGGCGTGCTGCAGGTCGCCGGTCACCTTGACGTCGGTGATCGTGACGAAACCGAGGCGCGGGTCGCGCAGCCCCTTCTCGAGCCGCTCCGCGAGGACTACGCGGATGCGGTCGGCCACTCGTGCCTGTCGTTCGGATGCCATGTCTTTCACTCTCTCTCACATCGTGGATGTGTCGTACCTGTGGTGCTCTATGCCGCGGGACATCCGGAACCGTAGCCCCCGCGCGTGCGGGATGGAGAAGGGAGAAGGCCCCGGGCCGCAGCCCGGGGCCTTCATCGAGTCAGCCTCGCGGCTTCTCGACCATCTCGGTGGTCTCGATCTCGTCGCCGACCTGGATGTCGTTGAACTTGCCGAGTCCGATACCGGCCTCGAAGTCCGTGCGGACCTCGGTGACGTCGTCCTTGAACCGGCGCAGCGACTCGATGGCCAGGCCATCGGCCACCACGACGCCGTCGCGGATGACGCGCGCCTTGGCGTTGCGGGTGATCGTCCCCGAGCGCACGATGACACCGGCGATGTTGCCGAACTTGGAGGAGCGGAACACCTCCCGGATCTCGGCGACACCGGACTGCACCTCTTCGAACTCCGGCTTGAGCAGGCCCTTGAGCGACTGCTCGACGTCGTCGATCGCGTTGTAGATGACCGAGTAGAACCGGACGTCCACGCCCTCTCGGGCGGCGCGCTCGCGCGCCTTGGTGTCGGGGCGGACGTTGAACCCGATGACGATCGCGTTGTCGATCGTGGCCAGGTTGATGTCCGACTCGGTGATCGCGCCGACGCCGCGGTGGATGATCCGCAGCTGCACGCTGTCGTCGACCTCGATCTTGAGGAGCGACTCCTCCAGCGCCTCGACGGCACCGGACACGTCGCCCTTGATGATGAGGTTGAGCGACTCGACCTTGCCCTCTTCCAGAGCACGGGTGAAGTCCTCCAGCGAGATGCGCTTGCGCGCCTTGGCCAGAGCGGCGTTGCGCTCGGCGGCCTCGCGCTTCTCCGCGATCTGACGGGCCAGACGGTCCTCTTCGGTCACGATGAAGACGTCACCGGCGCGCGGGACGGAGTTCAGACCCTGCACCTGCACGGGGCGGGAGGGCGCGGCCTCGAGCACGGCGTCGCCGTTCTCGTCCACCATCGCCCGGACGCGACCGTAGGCCGTGCCGGCCACGATCGCGTCGCCGACCCGGAGGGTTCCGGACTGGATGAGCACCGTCGCCACCGAACCGCGGCCCTTGTCGAGCTTCGCTTCGATCGCGACACCGCGTGCCGCCTTGTTGGGGTTGGCCGTGAGGTCGAGCCCCGCGTCGGCGGTGAGGAGCACCGCATCCAGGAGGGCCTGGATGTTGGTGCCTTCGCGAGCGGACACGTCGACGAACATGACGTCGCCGCCGTACTCCTCAGCGACCAGTCCGTACTCGGTGAGCTGCTGGCGCACCTTCGCCGGGTTGGCGTCGGGCTTGTCCACCTTGTTGACCGCGACCACGACCGGCACTCCTGCCGCCTGCGCGTGGTTGAGCGCCTCCACCGTCTGGGGCATGATGCCGTCGTCGGCGGCGACCACGAGGATCGCGATGTCGGTCACCTGGGCACCACGGGCACGCATGGCGGTGAACGCCTCGTGACCCGGGGTGTCGATGAAGGTGATCGCGCGCTCGATACCGTCGTGCTCGGTCCACACCTGGTACGCACCGATGTGCTGGGTGATGCCACCGGCCTCACCGGCGACGACGTTGGTCTGACGGATCGCATCGAGCAGTCGCGTCTTACCGTGGTCGACGTGACCCATGACGGTCACCACCGGCGGACGGATCTCGAGGTCGTCCTCGCTCTCGGCCTCCAGCTCGGCATCCAGGTCGAGACCGAAGCCCTCCAGGAGCTCTTTGTCCTCGTCCTCGGGCGAGACCATCTGGATCTTGTAACCCAGTTCCTCGCCGAGTACCTCGAAGGTGGCCTCGTCGAGCGACTCCGTCGCGGTGGCCATCTCGCCCAGGTTGAACAGGATGGTCACGAGCGTGCCGGGCTGCACGGTGTAGCCGCGGATCGCCTCGAGCTTGTCGGCGAAGTCCGCGATCGACGCACCCCGGCGCAGGCGGATGATCTCGCCGTTGCCCTTCTGGACGTTGACGCCGCCGACGACCGGCGCCGACCGCATCTCGAATTCCTGCCGCTTCGCCCGCCGCGACTTGCGCTGCTTGGACTTGCCGCCGCCCTTGCCGAAGGCACCGGCGGTACCGCCGCCGGGTCCACGACCGCGGCCACCGCCGCCACCGGGACGACCGGCGAAACCGCCGCCGGGACGACCGGCGAAGCCGCCGCCGGCACCTCCACCGGCGCCGCCGGGACGACCGGGGCCGCCGGGACGCTGCTGGAACGGTGCGCCGGGACGACCGGCGCCACCGGGGCGACCTGCGCCGCCGGGACGCGGGGCCCCCGGACGCGGTGCGCCGGGACGCGGCGCCTGCGGCCGCGGGATGTTGCCGGGAGTCGGGCGCTGGCCCATCCCCTGCTGCGAGGAGAACGGGTTGTTGCCCGGACGCGGGCCGGCCGGACGCTGGCCCATCCCCTGCTGCGAGGAGAACGGGTTGTTACCCGGACGCGGGGCGCCACCGGGACGCGGCGGCTGAGGGGCGCCGGGGCCGGGACGCGGCGCGGCGGGTGCGGCCGGAGCGGCCTCCGCAGCAGCCGGGGCCGCCGGAGCGGGCGCGGACGGCGCGGGAGCCGAGGGTGCGGGAGCCGACGGTGCCGGAGCCGCGGGAGCCGCGGGTGCGGATGCCGCAGGCGCCGCGGGCGCGGCGGGCTGCGCGGGGGCGGCCGGAGTGCTGGCGGCGGGGGCCGCGGGGCGCGCGGGCGCGGCCGGACGTGCCGGGCCGGGCTTGGCACCCGATCGCGCGGCAGCGGGTGCCGGTGCGGCCGGTGCGGCGCCTTCGGAGGCGAGCGCGGCGCGCAGCTTGCGCGCGACCGGGGGCTCGATGGTGGATGAGGGGCTCTTGACGAATTCGCCGAGCTCCTTCAGCTTCGCGAGGGCGACTTTACTGTCGACGCCGAGCTCGGAAGCGATCTCGTGCACGCGTGGTTTTGCCACAATTCTCCTGTCTGGGGGCCTACCCCGGACAGGGCAGACCATTAGATGCGGACGGGTCTCATTTCGAGCCGTTCACTTTGAGTCCATAGCCGTTCAGCCGTTTCGCTGGAGGGTCTGTTGAAAGGTCTGCGTGTCGAGCGGACCCGACACACGCAATGCGCGGACGAAGGCGCGGCGCCGTAAGGCGAGGTCCACGCACGCATCCGTCTCATGCACCCACGCGCCCCGCCCCGGCATCATCGCCCGGTCATCGCGCACGAGGACCGAATCGACGGCCACGACCCGAAGGAGCGTGGACCGGGGAGCTCGCGTGCGACATGCGACGCACGTTCGTTCCGGTTCCATTCTACACGCGGGGGCGGGTCGACGACGGACAGTCGCGCCCGCTCACTCGTCCTCGAGGATGCTGTCGGGCTGGATGTCGATCTTGGCGCCGGTCAGCTTCGCGGCCAGCCGGGCGTTCTGCCCTTCCTTGCCGATCGCCAGTGACAGCTGGTAGTCCGGCACGAGGGCCCGCACGGCCTTCGTCGTCGGATCCAGGACGAAGCTCGAGGTCACCTTCGCCGGCGACAGGGCGTTCGCCACGAATCGCGGCAGCTCCGGGTCGTAGTCGACGATGTCGATCTTCTCGCCGCCGAGTTCCTCCGTCACCGCCCGCACGCGCCGGCCCAGTTCGCCGATGCACGCGCCCTTCGCGTTGATGGTGGGGTCGTTGGCCTTGACCGCGATCTTGGTGCGGTGACCCGCCTCACGCGCGAGGGAGACGATCTCCACGAGCCCCGATGCGATCTCCGGCACCTCCAGCGCGAACAGCTTCCGCACGAGCCCGGGGTGGGTGCGCGAGACCGTGATCGAGGGGCCCTTCGTGCCGCGGGAGACGGAGGTGACGTACACGCGCAGGCGGGACCCGTGCGGGTAGGTCTCCCCCGGAGCCTGCTCCTCAGGCGGGAGGATCGCCTCGACGGTGCCGAGGTCGACGTGCACCATGCGGGGGTTCGGGCCCTGCTGGACGACCCCGGCGACGATGTCGCCCTCCTTGCCGCGGAACTCCCCCAGCACGGCGTCGTCGGCGATGTCACGCAGCCGCTGGCTGATGACCTGCTTCGCGGCGAAGGCGGCGATCCGCCCGAAGTCCTCGGGGGTCTGCTCCTCCTCGCCGATGACGGCGCCCTCCTCATCGAGCACCGGCGTGAAGACGGCGACGTGACCGGTCTTGCGGTTGACTTCCGCGCGCGCCCCTTCGGGTGCGGCTCCCGTCGGCGAGGTGTGCTTGCCGTACGCCGTCAGGATGGCCTGTTCGATGATGCTCGCGAGTTCCTCGAAGGGAATCTCTTTCTCCCGCTCGATCGTCTTCAGCAGTCCGAGATCGATGTCCACCGTGGGGCCTCCGTATTCAGCTCTCGCCGACGCGAGAACGCGCCGACAACCCCAGAACGTTACCGGATCCACCCGTGCCGCGCCTGCGAGAGGCCTGAGCCGCTCACCGCCGGCCGCAGTCGTCCAGGATCTGCGGCGACCGGTCGAACAACCCCTCGGTCCACTGGATGAGCACGGGGAGGAAGCGCGAGCCGGGCATGATGGGGCGGAGGTGGTCGTAATCGCGGTAGGCCCGCCACCGCACCTGCTGCCCCTGTTCGCACAGTCCCTGGACGTACTGCTCCTGGAGGCTCGGCGGGAGGACCTCGTCCTCCTGCCCCCACGCCACCAGGATGGGCGAGCCGGTGGGCCCGGTCGCGGCGTTCTCGGCCAGTCGCCGGCCGAGGGCGCCCGTGGTCAGATCCGCCGCGTAGAGCGGACGGTCCTCCGACACCCCGAGCGCGGTCACCACCGACACCACCACACCGGGCTCGGTGGGGCACCGCTGCGTCATCTCCCGCACGATGGCCCGCGCTCCGGGCGCGACGTAATCGTCCAGGTGCACGTCGGCGTACGTCTCGGAGTACGGCACCAGAACCCATGACGTGAGCACCGACAGCAGAGCACCGGCATCCGAGTCCAGCAGCTCGTCGGCGAGGGCGAGTGGGTCGGCGGCGGGTGCGATCGCGGCGGTGCCGAGCACATCGATGCCCGGGGTGTACTCCTCCGCCAAGCTCGCCGTCCACAGCGCGGCGTGCCCGCCCTGGGAGTGCCCCCACACGACCGTGTCTGGTGACAGGGTCAGGTCGGGAAGCTCCGCCGCCGCCAGCACGGCGTCCAGCGAGGAACGCGCCTCGCCCTTGCCGATGAGGTACGGGAAGGTGCCGGGCGCCCCCTGACCGGAATAGTCCGACGCCACCACCACCCAGCCGGCATCCAGCGCCTCCTCCAGCGCCGGGATGGCCCATCGCGTCGCCGACGCATCGCGCAGGCTCGGTGCGCAGCCCTGCGCGACACCGGTCGTGCCGTGATTCCACACGATCACCGGGCGAGGGCCGGGCGGCGGATCGTTCGGCACGATCACGAGGGCGCTCGCGACGGCCGGCCGGCTGACGGCGTCGCGGGTGGTGTACAGGATGCGGCTGACCTCTCCGCCCTGCGGGGCGCGGCCGAGGTAGCCGTCCCAGCGGATCAGGCGGCCGTGGCCCGGCGGCAGACGGTCGGGCGGATCGTAGAACGCATCGACGACCGGTGCGCCCTCGGCGAGCCAGTCATCCAGAACCCAGCCTCCCGCTGCGGAGGTCACCAGCAGCAGCGACAGGGCGTACCGTCCGGCGGCGGTCCACGCCGACGCCCGCCGGGTCCGCTGGTTCGACGGGGCGACCGCGGGGAGCCCCCGCCGCACCCGTCCGGCCGCACGCATGCCGCGGACCCCGCGGATGAGAAGCGAGACCCCGAGAGCGACGGTGCGCACCCCGAACACGAGGGCCACGAGCAGGACGGTCACATCCGGCCACGTCAGCGACAGGATGCCGAAGGCGATCTGCGCCGCCCCGGAGGCCGCCGAGAGCACCCGCTGGCTGGGACGACCGCGTGCCACCGCGTCGCCCACCGAGGCCAGTCCACCGACCACGAGGAAGGCGGCCAGCACCGGCGGCAGCAGGTCCAGGCTCCGCCCCAGCCACACCAGCACCATCAGTCCGCCGGCGATCCACGCCACGGCGAACACGCGCGTCCACCACCGCTGCGAGCGCCGGGTGATGAGTTCGGCGAGCCCCGTGATGATCGCGCTGAGGGCGACGTACACCCCGAGCAGCACGAGCGAGGTCAGGGGGCGCGTCACGATGAGCGCACCGAGGATCACGATCAGGATCCCCGCCACCAGCAGCACCCGGGCCGGCGCCCGCCCGATCAGGTCGGGCAGTGCTCTCCACGGGGAGGACAGGTGCCGGCGGGGGGACATCCGCCCCATGATATGCGGCCTGCCGGTGCGCTCCCGACCGGTCGGAGGGACCATCGGGGGACGGTAATGTCGCCGTCATGCGCAGCGAGGTCCGCTCGGCAGCCCGGAGCGCCGAACACAATCCCGTGCTGCGCGTGCTGGCGCGCGCCGGCTACGTGGCCAACGGCATCATGCACGCCCTCATCGGCGTCATCGTCCTGGTCGCCGCCTCCGGTGGGCCCGGCGACGCCGATCAGACCGGGGCGTTCCGCTCCATCGCCGCCGCGCCGTGGGGCTTCGCGCTGCTGTGGGCCCTCGCGATCGGCCTGATCGCCCTCGGCGTGTGGCACGCCGTCGCCGCCGTCGGGGCACGCAGGGCCAAGCGCACGCAGCGCGTGGGCATCCTCGCCTCCGAGATCGGTCAGGCGGTCGTCTTCGCCGCGGTGGGAGCGGTGGCCGCATCCGTCGCCCTCGGTGCCCGGCCCAGCGCCGAGCGCGCCGCGGAGGACGCCAGCGCCGGTGTCCTGGCCATGCCCGCGGGCCCCTTCCTCCTCGGCGCGGTGGGGCTCGGCGTCGCCATCGCCGGCGTCGCGTTCGTCGTGATGGGCGTGCGACGCTCCTTCCGCACGAAGGTCGAGCTGCCGCACAACGGCTGGGGCCACGCCGTCGCCGGGCTCGGGGTCGTCGGATTCGTCGCCAAGGGCATCGCCCTGATCATCGTCGGGATCCTCCTCGCCGTCGCGGCGGTGGAGGTGGACCCCGGGCAGGCGGGTGGCCTCGATGGCGCGGTGCAGGCGCTCCTGCAGTTGCCGGCCGGACCGCTGCTGGGAGCGGCCGTGGGCGTGGGCTTCCTCGCCTACGGCGCGTTCACGATCCTGCGCGCGCGCTTCGCGAAGCTCTCGGTGTGATCGTCAGTCCAGGTCGGGGTCGCGTCCGGTGCGCACGCCCGTCTCCAGGCGCGCGATCGCGGCCCGATCGGCGTCATCCAGGGTGAAGTCGAAGACGTCGGCGTTCTCGCGGAGGCGGGCGATCGACGTCGACTTCGGGAAGAGCACGAGGCCGCGATCCAGGTGCCACCGGATCACCACCTGCGCGGGTGTCTTGCCGTGCGCGGCGCCGATGCGGGCCAGGACCGGCTCGTCCAGCAGGCCGCCGCGTGCCAGCGGCGCCCACGCCTCCGTCACGATGCCGTGCGCGGTGTGCCAGTCCTGCAGCCCGTGCTGCGGGAACCGCGGATGCAGCTCGACCTGATTGACCGCGGGGCTCACGCCGGTCTCCTCGATGAGGCGCTGAATGTGGGCGGGGGTGAAGTTGCTCACCCCGATCGACCGCGCCCGCCCCTCCTCGGCCAGGCGCACGAGCGCGCGCCATGTGTCCGCGTACCGGTCGGCGCTGGGCACCGGCCAGTGGATGAGGTACAGATCGACCGTCTCCATCCCGAGCCGACGCATGCTGGCGTCGAACGCGCGGAGGGTGCGGTCATAGCCCTGGTCGTCGTTCCACACCTTGGTCGTGACGAAGACCTCCTCGCGCGGCACTCCGCTGCGCCGCAGGCCCTCCCCCACCTCCGCCTCGTTGCCGTACAGGCTGGCGGTGTCGACGTGGCGGTAGCCGAAGCGGAGGGCATCGGCGACGAGGTCGGCGGTGAGGGCCGCGGGGACCTTGTACGTGCCGACGCCCAGCTGCGGGATGCTGCCGCCGCCGGCGAGCGGGATCAGCGGGGCGGGGATCACGGGTGTGGGGATACGGTCACACGGCGCTCAGGCGAGCGACGGCCTCGGCGGCGGGAACGACCTCGCGGGCGCCGGTGCGGCGGTCCCACAGCTCCACCTCGCCCGCGGCGGCCCCGCGGCCCACGATGACGATGCGCGGCACGCCGACCAGCTCGGCATCGCCGAACTTCACGCCGGGCGAGACCTTCGGGCGGTCATCGAACAGCACGTCCAGGCCCGCCGTCTCGAGGTCGGAACTGAGGCTCTCGGCGAGCTCGAAGGCCGCCGCATCCCGGCCCGTGGCCACCACGTGCACGTCGAACGGCGCGACCGAGGCGGGCCAGATGAGGCCCTTGTCGTCGTTGTTGAGCTCGGCGATGATCGCGAGGATCCGGGTCACCCCGATGCCGTAGGAGCCCATCGTGACGGTGACGAGCTTGCCGTTCTCATCGAGCACCTTGAGCCCGAGGGTCTCGGCGAAGAACCGGCCGAGCTGGAAGACGTGACCGATCTCCATCCCCCGGGCCAGTTCCACGGGCCCCGAGCCGTCGGGGGCGGGGTCGCCGGCGCGGACGGTGGCGACCTCGATGAACCCGTCCGCGGTGAAGTCACGGCCGGCAACGAGGGAGTGCACGTGCTTCTGGTCGATGTTGGCGCCGGTGATCCAGCTCGTGCCGTCCACGACACGAGGGTCGAGGAGGTAGCGGATGCCGGTCGCGGACTCCTCGCCGAGCACCGCCCCGGTGGGCGACCACGGGCCGATGTAGCCCTTCACGAGGAAGGGGTGGCGCTCGAAGTCGGCCTCGGTGGCCTGCTCGACCTCGGCGGGCGCGAAGGCGACCTCGACGCGCTTGTCGTCGACGTCGCGGTCACCGGGAAGCCCCACGACGACGAGCTCGCGCGTGCCGTCGATGTGCTTGAGGGCCAGCACGACGTTCTTCAGCGTGTGCGCGGCGGTCCACTCCCCGCCCTCTGCGGGCGGATCCAGCACGGCGTTGCAGTGGTCCACGAGCGTCGTGATCGTGGGGGTGTCGGGCGAGTCGAAGATCACCGGATCGGGCAGCCCGTCGAACGGGATCGCCTCGGGTACGAGCGTGGTGAACGCCTCGACGTTGGCGGCGTAGCCGCCCGCCGACCGGACGAAGGTGTCCTCCCCGACGGGCGTGGGATGCAGGAACTCCTCGCTGCGCGCCCCGCCCATCAGCCCGTTGTCGGCGTTGACGATGACGTACTCAAGCCCCAGGCGCTGGAAGATCCGCTCATACGCGTCGCGCTGCCGCTGGTACGAGGCATCCTGACCCTCGTCGGTGTAGTCGAAGGAGTAGGCGTCCTTCATCGTGAACTCGCGCCCGCGCAGGAGGCCGGCGCGCGGGCGGGCCTCGTCGCGGTACTTGTCCTGGATCTGGTAGATCGTCAGCGGCAGGTCTTTGTACGACGAGTACAGGTCTTTCACCAGGAGCGTGAACATCTCCTCGTGCGTGGGCGCGAGCAGGTAGTCCGCGCCCTTGCGGTCCTGCAGGCGGAAGATGCCGTCGCCGTACGACTCCCACCGGCCGGACGCCTCGTACGGCTCGCGCGGCAGGAGTGCCGGGAAGTGCACCTCATACGCGCCCGCGTTGGCCATCTCGTCGCGGATGATGGCTTCGATCTTGCGCTTGACCTTCAGCCCGAGCGGCAGCCACGCGAAGATGCCGGGCGCGTTGCGGCGGATGTAGCCGGCGCGCACGAGCAACCGATGGCTCGTGACCTCCGCATCGGCGGGGTCTTCGCGGAGAGTGCGGAGGAAGAAGTGCGACAGACGGGTGACCACGAGGGTCAAGTCTAGGCGCGCGGGCTGAGCGGCCTCATCGCCCCTGTGCGACGACGGCCGCGGCTGCCGCCTGCAGGGCGTCGAGCGACATGCCGTAACCGCCCAACGTCCAGCGGTGATTGTCCCCCACGACGACGACGGCCGGTGCGTCGGCGCGCCCGGTGAGCGTGTAGGCGACGTCGGCTCCCGGCACGTCGATCGGCTCGGCGGCGACCTCCGCCAGTGCCTCGTCCGAGGGCGGGCCGGCGTCGGCCTGCCAGAAGACCTCGACACCGACGGCGGCGTCGTACCACGCGCACCACTCGACCAGGCCCTGGGAGCGCAGGACCTCCCATGTGGGGCCCTCCGGGAAGAGGTCGGTCGGGTACCCCGAGACGGGTTCGCTCACGCCCACCGCCTGCTGTACCGGGCCGGCCAGCGTGTCGCAGGCGGGGAGCACGCGCTCGGTATCCGGTCCGGGCGAGCCGGCCAGCGCCGCACCGTGGGCCCGCAGCGCCTGGAACGCGGCGTCGAGCCGTCCCTGGACAAGGGCCGATTCCTCCGGCGTCGGCTCACGCTCGGCTGCATACACGGGTGGGACGACGACCAGTGCCCACGTGTCGCCGATCACCTCGCTGCGCTGACAGTGCACGAGGCACGGCTCATCGGCCGGCACCTGGGCGAGCTCGGCCGGCACGACGGAGGCGGGGATGAGCGTGACCCACACGTACGCGCCGCCGGCGCCATCGCCGCGCCATCCGCAGTCCAGCCCACCCACAACGGCTGCGCTGGCCGGGAGATCGGGCGGGATGGCGTTCAAGGAGCCCCCGGAGTGCGTCGACGACTCCCCTCCGGTGATCGTCACGAGATCGTCGTCCGTGAAGATCCGTGCGCAGTCGCCGTCGAAGGGGACCCGGACCGGTTCGACGGTCGCCGACGCCGTGGGCGAGGGCGACGCACTCGGCGTGGCCGTGGGCGTCGAGGCGGCCGGAGCCGGCTGTGCGCAGCCGGCGAGTGCGAGGAGGACGATCGCGACGGCGAGCGCGGCGGGTGCGCGCCGGAGGGTCATCATGCGCATACTCTAGGGCTCTGCGCCGCGCCGGAGGGGTGGAAAACGGCCTGTCATCGCCGAAAACAGGACGATCGCCGAGGTCAGGACCGAACCGGCGGTATCCGTCCTGATCTCGGCGATTCTCCTGTTCTCGGCACCACGGCCGGGGGCGGAGACGCGGGGTCAGCGGCGCCCGGCGTGCAGGACGGTGCGGACGAGCAGGCCGGCCACGAGGGCCCAGAAGGCGGCGCTGACCCCTCCGACGGCGACACCGGATGCGGCGACGAGGAACGTCACGACCGCCGGAAGCCGCTCCCCCGGGTCGTCGATGGCCTGCTGCACCGCGGATCCGAACGCCGCGAACAGTGCCACGCCCGCGACGGCGGGGATGACCGCCGCCGGCGCCACGACGACGAGCGCGACGAGCGCCGCAGACAGGCCGCCCAAGACGATGCCCGTCACGCCGGTGGACACGCCCGCCACCCACCGCCGCGTCGGGTCCGGGTCGGCGTCGGGGGCGGCGGCGAGCGCGGCGCTGATGGCCGCGAGGTTGATCGCATGCCCGCCCGCCGGTGCCGCGAGGGCCGTGCCCACCCCGGTGACGAACATCGCCGGACGCCACGGGACGGTGTAGCCGTAGCTGCGCATCACCGCGACACCGGGGACGTTCTGCGAGGCCATCGTGACCAGGAACAGCGGGAGCGCGAGCCCCACGACCGCCCCGAGGCTGATGCCGGGAGCGGTCAGCTCCAGGCGCGGGATCAGGTCGACGGGTGCGACCGCCGCACCCGTCGCGGCGACGTGCACGGCGACGACGACCGCGGCGGCGAGGAAGGCGAGCGGGACGGCCCAGCGCGGCGCGAGGCGCACGCACACGAGCCACGTCAGCAGCACCGGCGCCACTTCCCACGGGTTGGCGACCAGCCCGGCGACGGGGGCCAGGCACAGCGGAAGGAGGATCCCCGCGAGCATCGCCTGCGCGATCGAGGGTGGGATGCGGGCGATGAGCCGGCCCAGCTGCGGCCACAGCGCCGTGAGGAGGATGAGCCCGGCGGTCACCAGGAACGCGCCCACCGCCGCGGGCCAGCCGCCCTCCACCGCCCCCGTCGCGGCCAGGAGCGCGGCCCCCGGGGTGGACCACGCCACCGTGATCGGCATGCGGTATCGCCACGCCAGCACGATGGAGCCGACGCCCATCGTCACGCACAGCACGAGCAGCCCGCTCGCCGCCTGTGCGGGCGTCGCGCCCACCGCGTCAAGCCCCGTGAGCACGACGGCGAAGCTGCTCGTGAAACCCACGAGTGCCGTGAGGACGCCGGCCGCGATGGGGCGGGCGAGGGTCGCTCGGGGTTCCGTCGAGTCGGTCATGAGATGTCCGACGGTACTGGACGCACCGCCATCGCACCGACGCGAGGACCGGGCCTTCCGGGTCAGGCGGTGATGACCTGCGCCGTCCCGATCTGAGCGTCGGGGCCCATCTCGTCGGCGATGCGGTTGGCCTCCTCGATGAGGGTGGCGACGATCTCGGACTCCGGCACGGTCTTGATGACCTGTCCCTTCACGAAGATCTGGCCCTTCCCGTTACCGGATGCCACGCCGAGGTCGGCCTCGCGGGCCTCACCCGGACCGTTCACGACGCATCCCATGACGGCCACACGCAGCGGCACCGTCATGTCCTTCAGGCCCTCTGTGACGTTGTCGGCGAGGGTGTAGACGTCCACCTGCGCCCGCCCGCACGAGGGGCACGACACGATCTCGAGCTTGCGCTCCCGCAGGTTCAGCGACTGCAGGATCTGGTGCCCGACCTTGACCTCCTCAGCCGGCGGGGCGGAGAGGGACACGCGGATGGTGTCGCCGATGCCCTCCGAGAGCAGGATGCCGAAGGCCGTCGCGCTCTTGATCGTCCCCTGGAAGGCGGGGCCCGCCTCGGTGACGCCCAGGTGCAGCGGCCAGTCGCCCATGGCGGCCAGGAGCCGGTAGGCCTTGACCATGATGACCGGGTCGTTGTGCTTGACCGAGATCTTGAAGTCGTGGAAGTCGTGCTCTTCGAAAAGGGATGCCTCCCACCGCGCGCTCTCGGCGAGCGCCTCCGGTGTGGCCTTGCCGTACTTCTCCAGCAGGCGCTTGTCCAGCGAACCGGCGTTCACGCCGATCCGCAGCGACACACCGGCGGCCTTGGCCGCAGCGGCGATCTCCCCCACCTTGTCGTCGAACTGGCGGATGTTGCCGGGGTTGACCCGGACGGCGGCGCACCCGGCGTCGATCGCCTGGAAGACGTACTTCGGCTGGAAGTGGATGTCGGCGATCACCGGGATCTGGCTCTTCTTGGCGATGATCGGCAGCGCCTCGGCGTCGTCGGCGCTGGGCACCGCGACACGCACGATCTCGCACCCGGATGCGGTCAGCTCGGCGATCTGCTGCAGGGTCGCGTTGATGTTCGTGGTGGGCGTGGTGGTCATGGACTGCACGCTCACGGGAGCGTCACCCCCGACGAGCACCTTGCCGACGCGGATCTGACGGCTCTTGCGGCGAGGCGCGAGCACCTCGGGGATCCGAGGCATCCCGATGTTCACTGCTGGCACGCCTTCAGCCTACGCCGCCGTGCTGACCGCCGGCTCGGAGCGGGCGTGTGGTACCTTCGGCGCATGTCCGCGAACCGCACTTGGTGGCTCACCGTTTAGGCGGTGTCTTTCGTGTGACAGACCGCCCTCGGGGCGGTCTTCTTCGTTTGGGCGGCCGCCCCCCGACGAAAGACCGACGATGAACCGGCCCGACATCCCGCTCCTGCTGCGCCGCCTCGCCGAGGCCAGCGCGCCCTTCGCCCTGCTCGCCCGCGATCCCGAGACCGTCGAGGTGCTCACCGGCGACGTCGTGGACGTCCCCCTCCTCGCCGACATCCCGCTCGAGGACGCGAGCGGCCGCGCCCGCGAGGTGCTCGCACTCGTGCCGTACCGGCAGGTGCGCGAGCGCGGCTTCGTCAGCCACGACGACGGCGCACCGCTGCGCTGCCTGATCGTGGACGAGC
This sequence comes from Microbacterium wangchenii, assembly GCF_004564355.1. Taxonomy (NCBI): domain Bacteria; kingdom Bacillati; phylum Actinomycetota; class Actinomycetes; order Micrococcales; family Microbacteriaceae; genus Microbacterium; species Microbacterium wangchenii. The sequence continues at coordinate 1,255,303 of NZ_CP038266.1, read as the reverse complement.
ACGTGTCACTCCCCCGCGCCGAGGTCCTCGCCGCTCTGCCGGCTGACCCGGTTCCCCTGATCGATGCCGGATTCGACATCGCCGACGACGAGTACGCCGACATCGTCCGCCGCGTCATCGCCGACGAGATCGGCCGCGGCGAGGGGGCGAACTTCGTCATCCGGCGCGATTTCACCGCGGCCGTCGGCACCGACCCGCGCGTGGCGGCGCTGACGTGGTTCCGCGCCCTGCTCGAGCACGAGCGCGGGGCGTACTGGACGTTCGCAGTCGTGACCGACGGGCACGTCGCGGTGGGGGCCAGCCCGGAGGCGCACGTGAGCGCACGCGGCGGGGTCGTGACGATGAACCCGATCTCCGGCACCTTCCGCCACCCCGCCGGCGGCGCCACGGCGGAGACCCTGACGGAGTTCCTCGAGTCGACCAAGGAGACCGAGGAGCTCTTCATGGTCGTCGACGAAGAACTCAAGATGATGTCGGCGGTGTGCTCGGACGGCGGCCGCATCACCGGCCCGCACCTGAAGGAGATGTCGCGGCTCACCCACACCGAGTACATGCTGCGCGGGCGCAGCCGCCTGGACCCGCGGGACATCCTGCGCGAGACGATGTTCGCGCCCACCGTCACCGGCTCACCCATGCAGAACGCCTGCGCGGTGATCGCCCGGCACGAGACCACGCCCCGCGGGTACTACTCCGGCGTCGCGGCGCTGTTCACGCCATCGGCGGAGCAGGGCGGGGCCACGCACGACCTCGACGCACCCATCCTCATCCGCACGGCGTACCTGCAGGAGGGGCGCCTGCGCGTCCCCGTGGGGGCGACGCTCGTGCGCCACTCCGACCCGCACGGCGAGGTCAGCGAGACCCATGGCAAGGCGGCGGGCGTGCTGGGGGCCATCGGCGCGATCCCCCGTGACGTGCCGGCACCGGACCCGGATGCGCCGGCCGGCCGGCGCCGCGTCCTCGCCGACGACCCTGCCATCGCGGAGCTGCTCGCCTCGCGCAACAGCAGGCTGGCCGCGTTCTGGCTCCAACCGCAGGACAGCGCCCCGGCGGGGCCGTTCCGCGGCCTCGATGCGATCGTCGTGGACGCGGAGGACCGCTTCACCACGATGCTCGCCCACCAGCTGCGCCACCTGGGGCTCGAGGTCAGGATCCTCCCGTGGGGAGAGGTGACCGATGCGCAGGTGGCGGCGGCCGCCCTGGTCGTGGCGGGACCGGGCCCGGGGGATCCCCGTGATGCGGACAGCGCGCGGATGCGGCGGATGCGCGAGGTCGTGGCTCATCGCCGCGGGACGGGCCGCCCGCTGCTGGCGGTGTGCCTGAGCCACCAGATCCTCGCCGATGCGCTGGGGCTCGGGCTGGCGCCGCTCGCCCGCCCTCACCAGGGTCTCCAGCTGAACGTCGACGTGTTCGGCGAGCCCGCCTCGATCGGCTTCTACAACACCTTCACCGCGCGCGTGCCCGCGGGAACGGCGAGCGTGGGCGAGACCGAGGTGGCCGCGCATCCGGACAGCGGCGACGTGTACGCGCTGCGCGGCCCCGGCTACGCCTCCGTGCAGGGGCACCTGGAGTCGATCCTCTCGCGTGACGGCATGCGCACGCTGGAGCGCCTGGTCGCGCACGCGCTGTCGTAGCCTCATTCCGGCAGGCGCGTGCGCAGCAGCCGCCGTTCGGCGTCGTTGCGGCGCGGTTCCGGCGCACGATCCGTTGCCGACCCGGCGCCGCCAGACCGAACTCCTCAAATCCGCGCGTGGATGCGGCGGAAACCACCCCTCACGACGCCGAAGGCACCGGCCTTGAGGAGTTCGGGCTTGAGCGCGACCGGGCCCCGAGCGCCTCCGGCTCTGCCCGCAGCGCGGATGCGACCACCCGCGTACGCGCACGATCCGTTGGCCGACCCGGCGCCGCCAGACCGAACTCCTCAAATCCGCGCGTGGATGCGGCGGAAACCACCCCTCACGACGCCGAAGGCACCGGTCTTGAGGAGTTCGGACTTGAGCGCGACCGGTCGGAAGGTGAACGTCGCGGGGCGAGCGGGAGGCGCGACCCGCTCGGCCAGCGTCCCTCCGCCAGCGCCGCGTCGGACGGGCGCGCTCCGGCCGGCCCGCCGCGCGGGCCGGCCGGAGCGCGGGCGGTCATTCGAACTGGCTGTAGTCGGTGACCATCGGTCGGATCTCCACGCAGCTGCCGGGCATGCTCAGCGATGGCCACGTCTTCACGAGCGCGATCGCGGCATCCATGTCCGGGACGTCGATGATGCTGAATCCGCCGATGACCTCGCGGGCTTCCGAGAACGGTCCGTCCACGACCATGACATCGCCGCTGTCGTGGCGCACCGTGGTGGCCGTCTCCACCGGTTGCAGCTCCGCCCCGCCCTCGTCGATGACCGCGGCGTTGTCCTGGAACCACCGGTAGATCCGGGCGTAGTCCTCCTGCACGCGCTCCGGCGGCTGAGCCGCGTCCAGCTCGGGATCGGAGGCGAACATGATCACGTACTTCATCGGAGTCTCCTTCGCTCTGTGGGAACCTTCCCACCCCGTCAGCGAACGGGCCAGAGCGATTTCGACATCTCCGCCGATTCCGGCGGGATCAGAACAGCGACACCGGGTTGAACAGGTCGGCGAGGATGAGGACGGCCCCCATCCCGATCAGCAGCACGACCACCACGAAGGTCACCGGCACGAGCCTGGTCGCATCCACGGGCTTCGGCGGGGGCCGCCGGAACAGCTTCGCCCAGGCGCGCTTGATGCCATCCCACAGCGCCACCGCGACGTGGCCGCCGTCCAGCGGCAGCAGCGGGATGAGGTTGAACACGAACAGCGCGATGTTCAGCGACGCCAGCAGCCCGATGAGGCTCGCGACCCGGTCAAGGACCGGCGCGTCCGTGGCGGCGACCTCGCCGGCCAGCCGTCCCGCGCCCACGACGCTGAGCGGACCGTTGGGATCGCGTTCCTGGCCCGTGAACAGGTCGACGGCGGTGTCCCACACCCGCACGGGCAGCTGCGTCATGATCCCCGCCACGGCGCCGACGTTCTCGAACGCCGCCTGCGGCCCCGCCCACACGGGCTGCGCGACGTGGGTGACCTGCGCGCCGACGCCGACGAAGCCGACCTCCTCGGTCTCCGGGGCGCCATCGGGTCCGATGACGGTCGCGCCGTCGTCGCCGATCACCTCCCGGCTCGTGCGCACGGGAGTGAGGGTGACGCTCTGCTCGGCACCGTCACGCTCGAGCACGACGCGCAGGGGCACGCCGGGGTGGTCCTGGATGATCGCGGATGCTTCCGCGAACGTCGAGACAGCCGTGCCGTCCACCGACACCAGCACGTCACCGGGCTGGATGCCCGCCTGCGCCGCCGGGGCGCGGGGGTCGGACGGCTTGCAGTCGGTGCGGTCGGTGCCGGCGGGGAGCACGCACTCGCTCACGGAGGCGATCGTGGTCGTCGCGGTGGGGATCCCGATTCCGCTGAACAGGAGCACGAACAGCACGACGGCCAGCACGAGGTTCATGAGCGGCCCGCCCAGCATCACGATGACGCGCTTCCACACCGGCAGGCGGTAGAAGACGCGATCGTCGTCGTCGCCGACGAGGGTCTCGTCGTTGGCGGCCCTGGCATCCTGGACCATCGTGGCGAAGAAGCCTCCGCCCGCACGCCCGGAGCGCTCCCCGGCCAGCGCCGCCTCGCGTTCGCGCGGGGAGGGGGGATACATCCCCGCCATCGAGATGTAGCCGCCGAGCGGGATCGCCTTGAATCCGTACTCGGTCTCGCCGATGCGGCGGGACCACAGCGTCGGCCCGAAGCCGATCATGTACTGGCCGACGCGGACGCCGAACTTCTTCGCGGGCACCAGATGGCCGATCTCGTGCAGCGCGATCGACACCGCCAGCCCGACGACCATGACGAGCACGCCGACGACGAAGGCGATCACTTCCACAGCCTCACCGTACCGGCGGCGCCCTAGGAATTGGCCGTGACCGAAGTCTCTGTTGGCGCCGGCGGATGCGGCATACGCTCGCGCCGAGTCGAGCGACCAGATTCGGAGAGAGCCATGACTTCACCGCAGAACGACAACGAGACGACGCCGCGGTTCGCGCGGCCGGGCGAGGCCACCATCGCCGCACGCCACGTCATCCCCCAGGAGGAATCCCTCCCCGACACCGCCAAGCAGATCGTCGACGATGAGACGATGCTGGACGGCAATTCCCGCCTGAACCTCGCCACCTTCGTCGGCACGTGGATGGACGAAGACGCCAAGCAGGTGTACGAAGCGTCCTTCGACAAGAACATGATCGACAAGGACGAATACCCGCAGACGGCGGCCATCGAAGACAACTGCTGGCACATGCTCGCGAACCTGTGGAATGCGCCGGAGGCATCGCAGAGCATCGGCACCTCCACGATCGGCTCGTCGGAGGCCTGCATGCTCGGCGGCCTCGCCTTCAAGCGGCGCTGGCAGCAGTCCCGCCGGGTCGCCGGGAAGGACACGTCCAAGCCCAACCTGGTGATGTCCTCCGCCGTGCAGGTCTGCTGGGAGAAGTTCTGCAACTACTTCGACGTCGAGCCCCGCTTCGTGCCGATCAGCATGGAGCACAAGACGCTCGACGGGTACGACCTGGAGAAGTACGTCGACGAGAACACGATCGGGGTCGTGGCGATCATGGGCGTCACCTACACCGGCATGTACGAACCGGTGGCCGAGATCGCCAAGGCGCTGGACGAGATCCAGGCCAAGAAGGGGCTCGACATCCCCATCCACGTGGACGGGGCATCCGGCGCGATGATCGCGCCGTTCCTGCAGCCCGATCTGGTGTGGGACTTCCGTCTCGAACGCGTGCACTCCATTAGCACGTCCGGTCACAAGTACGGATTGGTGTACCCGGGCCTGGGCTGGGTCGTGTGGCGCCACACGCAGTGGCTGCCCGAAGACCTCGTGTTCGAGGTGAGCTACCTCGGCGGGCAGATGCCGACCTTCGCCCTGAACTTCTCCCGACCCGGCGCGCAGGTGCTGCTGCAGTACTACATGTTCCTGCGCCTCGGCTTCGAGGGTTACCGCGCCGTGCAGCAGGCGTCGCAAGACGTCGCGAAGTACCTCGCCGAGGGCATCGCCAAGATCGGTGCCTTCGAGCTGTGGAACGACGGCAGCGACATCCCTGTCTTCGCGTGGTATCTGAAAGAGGGGCACACCAAGAACTGGAACCTCTACCACCTGCAGGACCGGCTGCGCATGAAGGGCTGGCTCGTGCCCGCCTATCCCATGCCCGATGACCTGAGCGACCTCACGGTGCAGCGCATCGTGGTCCGCAACGGGCTGAGCATGGACCTGGCCGCCGAGCTGCTCGAGAGCATCGAGACCGAGACGGCGTACCTCGACGCCCTCGAGTCGGCCATGCCCGTCGAGGGTCAGCACCCCGCGTTCCACCACTGAGGCGAGGACATGTCCAGCACATCGAAGCAGTCAGCGGATGCCGCGGCCCGCGCCGCGTCCAATCATCCGCTCGCCCCCCGCAGCACCGTCGTCAACTATCTCGGAGTCGGCCAGCTCGCACTGCTGACGCTCGTGGTGGTGGCGAGTCTGCGCTCGCTCCCCGCGATGGCCGTGTACGGGCTGGGAAGCGTCACGCTGTACATCATCCCTGCCGTGCTGTTCCTCATCCCCACGGCGCTCGTGGCCGCCGAGCTGGCCACGGGCTGGAAGGGCGGCGTCTACGTCTGGGTGCGGGAGGCGTTCGGCAACCGCTGGGGCTTCACGGCGGTCTGGCTCCAGTGGATCCAGAACGTGGTCTGGTACCCCACGCAGATCGCCTTCATCGCCGCCGCCCTGGCCTTCGTCTTCGTCGACCCGTCGTTGTCGAACTCGGGGCTGTTCACCGCGATCGTCATCCTGGTGCTGTACTGGGGCTCGACGCTCATCACGCTGCGCGGCGGCAACCTGTTCGCCAAACTCGGCTCGTGGGGCGGCATCCTCGGCACGCTGCTGCCGGCCGTGCTGCTCATCATCTTCGGCTTCATCTGGCTGGGCACGGGGCAGAAGAGCGAGGTGCCGCTGGATGCCTCCGCGATCATCCCGCCGTTCACCGGCATCGCCTCCATCGTGCTGATCGTCTCCAACGTGCTCGCCTATGCGGGCATGGAGGTCAACGCGGTGCATGTGAACCAGATGAAGGACCCCGGCAAGGGATACCCGCGGTCGGTGCTGCTGGCCTCGATCCTGATCCTGCTGGTGTTCATCCTCCCGACGATCGCCATCTCGATCGCCGTGCCGGAGAAGGAACTGGGGCTCACCAACGGCATCATGCTCGCCTTCCAGGCCTACTTCGACAAGTGGGACCTCGGCTGGGGAACCGCGGTGGTCTCGGCGCTGATCGCGGCGGGCGCCCTGGCCTCCGTCATCACGTGGATCGCCGGTCCTTCGAAGGGCCTGCTCGCCGCGGCCGAGACGGGGCTGCTGCCTCCGGCGCTGCAGAAGCGCAACAAGGCGGGCGTCCAGTCCGGCATCCTCATGCTCCAGGGGACGATCGTGACGATCCTGGCGGCGATCTTCGTCGTGGTGCCCAACGTCAGCGCCGCGTTCGTCGCGCTCGTCGACATGGCGGCGGCGATCTACCTCATCATGTACATGCTCATGTTCGCCGCCGCGATCGTCCTGCGCCGGAAGGAGCCGAACGTCACGCGCACGTACCGCGTGCCCGCGATGAACCTCGTCGCCGGCGTCGGGTTCGTCGGCTGCCTCGCCGCCTTCGTCCTCGCGTTCATCCCGCCCTCGGGGTTCACAGCGTTCTCCCCGGAGGTGTATCCGTGGATCGTGGGCCTGGTCATCATCGTGCTGGGTGCGCCGCCGCTGGTGTTCTACGCCCTCCGCCGTCCCGGCTGGGACCGCCGCAGCCCCGAGGACAAGGCAAAGCACGGCACCCACGACGAGGACGAAGCGACCGCATCCACCCCACCGGCGACCGCGACCGGGTGAATCTCCCCGTCGTGGCGTACGAGATCGCCCGCCTGGCACCGGACGGGCGATCTCGTGCGGGCGGTGAGAGGATGGAGTCGCCATGCCGACCGATGCGCCCTCCTCCCTCCCTCCCGTCCTCCGACCCGACGCGCCGCCCCAGCACACGCTGGACGAGCTCGTGGCGCGTTTCGCGATCGGCGTGCGCGGCGACACCGCCGGGGTCCGCCTGTCGGGCCTGACCCTCGCCACCGCCGACCTGCGGCCCGGTGACGTCTTCGTCGCCGTGCAGGGCGTGAACCGCCACGGCGCGGAGTTCGCCGCTCAGGCCGCGGACAAGGGCGCGGTCGCGATCGTCACCGACGCAGCCGGCGCGGATGCAGCGGAGGCGGGCGGGCTCCCCGTCGTCCTGGTCGAGGACCCCCGCGGCATCCTCGGCGAACTGTCGGCGTGGGTGTATCGCACCGGTCGCGACGACACGCTGCCCCTGCTGCTGGGAACGACCGGCACGAACGGGAAGACGAGCGTCTCGCACCTGCTGGAGGGGATCCTCGGGCAGCTGGGCGTGGTCACGGGACTGTCCTCGACCGCGGAACGGCACATCGCCGGCCACGTGATCGTGTCGCGGCTGACGACGCCCGAGGCGTACGAGATGCACGCGCTCCTCGCCCTCATGCGCGAGCGCGGAGTGGAAGCGGTGGCGGTCGAGGTGAGCGCGCAGGCGCTGAGCCGGCGCCGCGTCGACGGCATCGTGTTCGACGTCGCCGGATTCACCAACCTCACCCACGATCACCTCGACGACTACGCCGACATGCGCGAGTACTTCGAGGCCAAGCTCCCGCTGTTCCGCCCCGACCGCGCCCGCCGCGCCGTGGTGTGCATCGACACCGAGCCGGGTGCGGAGGTCGTGGCCCGCAGCGAGGTCCCGACGGTGACGGTGGGCACGCCCGCCCTCGCGTCCGACCCCGACGCGGCCGCGGCCGCGGACTGGGTCGTGGAGATCCTGGACGAGCGGCCCACGGGGACGCAGTTCCGCCTGAGCGCGCGCGACGGGCGCACGCTCACCACGGTCGTCCCCGTCATCGGGCGGCACATGGCCGCCAACGCGGGGCTGGCGATCGTCATGATCCTCGAGGCCGGCTACGCGTGGGAGCGGATCGCCGCGGCGCTGGACGGTGACCGCATCCAAGCCCACCTGCCGGGGCGGACGCAGCTGGTCTCGGGCGAGCGCGGACCGGCGGTGTACGTCGACTTCGGGCACTCCCCCGATGCGTTCGAGAAGACCCTCGCCGCGGTCCGCCGCGTCACGCCGGGCAAGGTGCTGATGCTCTTCGGAGCCGACGGCGACCGCGACGCCACGAAGCGGCACGATATGGGGCGCACGGCCGTCGAGGGCAGCGACATCCTGGTCCTCACCGATCACCATCCGCGCTTCGAGGATCCGGATTCCATCCGCGCGACCCTGCGCGAAGGCGCCCTGCGCGCACGTCCGGATGCGCAGATCCACGAGTTCTCCCCGCCCGAGCGCGCGATCGTGGAGGCCGTCGCGCTCGTGGGCGAGGGCGACGCGATCCTGTGGGCCGGCCCCGGGCACCAGGACTACCGCGACATCCGCGGGCGGCGCACGCCGTATTCGGCGCGTGAGCTCGCCCGCCGGGCGCTGCGGGCGGCCGGCTGGCCCGTCCCCGACCCGACGTGGCCGGTCCCCTATCCGGACGACGCGACCCCGTCCTCCGATCCCGAGCGCCCCTTCACCTCGCCACTCTGACGCGAGAGTGCACCATCTCGGCGAAACGGCATCGAATCCGGTGCACTCTCGCCGGGCTGATGCACTCTCGGCGAGGCGCGGGTTCAGGATGCGGCGGAGATCGCCCGGTCGGCGGCGGCGCGGGCCCACGCCTCGGCGTCGGCCAGGGACTCCCGGCTGAGCGCATCGGGCGGCTCGTGCGCCTCGACCACCCGCTCGACGGTGTCGAGGATGCCGAGGAAGCTCAGCCGCCCCTCGTGGAACGCATCCACGGCCTGCTCGTTGGCGGCGTTGAACACCGCGGGATACGTGCGCCCGACGCGCCCCACCTGCTTGGCCAGCGACACGGCAGGGAACGCCTCGGTATCCAGCGGCTCGAACGTCCAGGACGTGGGCGCGGTCCAATCCAGCGGGCGCCCCACGTTCTCCACCCGGTGCGGCCAGTCCAGCCCGAGTGAGATGGGCAGGCGCATGTCCGGCGGCGAGGCCTGCGCGAGAGTCGACCCGTCGATGAACTCCACCATCGAGTGCACGACCGACTGCGGGTGCACGACGACGTCGATGCGGTCGTAGGGGACGTCGAACAGGAGGTGCGCCTCGATGACCTCGAGGCCCTTGTTCACCAGCGTCGCCGAATTGGTCGTGACGACGCGCCCCATGTCCCACGTGGGGTGGGCGAGCGCCTCGGCCGGGGTCACCTCGGCGAGTCCGGCGCGATCGCTCCCGCGGAAGGGGCCCCCGGATGCCGTGAGCACGAGCCGGCGCACCTCCCTCGGCTCTCCCGACCGCAGGGCCTGCGCGATGGCGGAGTGCTCGGAGTCCACCGGCACGATCTGACCGGGCCGGGCGAGGGCGGTGACGAGATCGCCGCCGACGATGAGCGACTCCTTGTTCGCCAGCGCCAGCGTGCGGCCCGCTTCCAGCGCCGCCAGGGTCGGGCCGAGGCCCACGGAGCCGGTGATCCCGTTGAGCACGACGTCGGCCTCGACGTCGCGGACGAGCTGCTCGGCCTCCGCGGCGCCCACGGCGGTGTGCTCGACGCGGAAGAGCTCCGCCTGCGCGCGCATGCCGTCGCGGTCGCTGCCCACCGCCAGCCCCACCACCTCGAACCGCTCCGGGTGGGCCTGGATGACCTCGAGGGCCTGGGTGCCGATCGAGCCGGTGGATCCGAGGACGAGGACGCGCCGCATCCGCTCAGCCTACCGACCGTGCCGCAGGCTACTGGCCCGCGTGTTCGGTGGCGAGGATCTCCACGACGAAGACGAGGGTCTCCCCGGCCAGCTCGTGCTGCGACGAGGCCTTCTCGCCGTAGCCGCACACCGGGGGCATCGACACGAGCACCGTCGAGCCGACGGTGTGCTCTTCCAGCGCGCGCTGGAAACCGGCCACGACACCGTCGGTCGTGAACGCCGCGGGCTCGCCGCGCTCCCAGCTGGAATCGAAGGTCGAGCCGTCGGACCACTTGACTCCGGTGTAGTTCACCTCGACCGCGTCGCCGGCCTGCACGGTCTCGCCGTCACCCTCGGTGAGCACCTGCACCGCGACCTCCGCGGGCGGATCGCTCGCCGGGATGCCGACGGCCGGGGCACCGGCCTCGTCGAAGGTCACCGTGGGGGCGTCGCCGGAGAACTCCCCCGCCACGCACCACTCCGACTCCGGAGTGACCTCGAGCACGTCGAACACGTACACCTGCGCGCCGTTCTGGCCGCCGTCGCCGGGCAGCGCCGCCACGACGCGCGAACCGGCCGTGGCGCATCCGAGGACCTGCCCGAGGGGGTTCTCCGGGGAGATCTGCTGAGGCTGCAGCGGTGCGTCGTAGCCTGCGGCCGCCAGCTCTTCGCCGCTCGCGGCATCGAACGCGGTCAGCGCGTACGCGACGTAGTCGCCCGCGGCGGCTTCGTCGCCCGACCCCTCCGTCACGACCGTCCGCTCCAGCTCGACGACGTCGAGGGGCGCGGGGAAAGTGGCGGTGGCCGGCGAACCGATCTCGCCCTCCACCGTGACGGCGTCCGAGACGGCACCGGAGGGGGCCGCCGCGGCGCACAGGTCTCCGGGTGTCCCGGTGGGGCTCTCCTCCGGCGCCGATCCGCCCGAGCAGCCGGCGAGGACGACGGCCGCCGCGGCGAGCAGCGACACGGTGGCGAATGAGCGGATGCGCACGGGGAGACCTTCCGAAGAGACAGGGGGCTCCCATCCTGGCGCATCCGGCCTAGGGATCGCCTGGGAGAAGGACATGCCCGGCGGAGAATGAAACGCGGAGTAGCCTCGTCGGGTGACGATCGAGGAAGGCCGACCCCCCGCCGACAGTCCCGACACCCTCCCGATGAAGCGCGTGGGCGCGGCGTACGCGTTCGGTCGAGGCGTGGTGGCGCCCTTGGCGCGCCTGATCTACCGGCCGCACATCGTCGGCCGCTCGCTCGTGCCGCGCACGGGCCCCGTGATCTTCGCGAGCAACCACCTCTCCTTCATCGACTCCGTCGTGATCCCCATCGCCGCCCCCCGGCCGGTGCACTTCCTGGCGAAGTCGAGTTACTTCGAGTCGTGGGCGTCACGGCAGTTCTTCACCGCCATCGGCGCCATCGCCGTCGAACGCGGCGCCGGGCAGGCGGCCCTGGACGCCCTGGACCAGCAGCGTCGCCTCCTGGAGGAGGGACGCGCGGTCGCGCTGTACCCCGAGGGCACCCGCTCGCTGGACGGCCGGCTCTACAAGGGGCGCACCGGCGTGGCGTTCCTGGCGCTGCAGACGGGCGCTCCGGTGGTGCCCGTGGGCTTGATCGGCACGGACGTCGTCATGCCCGTCGGCGCGCGCTTCCCTACTCTGCGCCAGCGGGTGACGGTGAAGTTCGGCGAGCCCATCGACCTCACCGCCCACGGATCGGCCTCCTCCGGGCGTGCGCGCCGGGCAGCCACCGACGAGATCATGGCCGCGATCCATGCGCTGTCCGGGCAGGAACTGGCCGGCGTGTACAACGAGGCCCCCGCCGCCAACCCCCTCGAGCGCATCCGCCAGGTCCTCCCCCACGAGCGCCGCTGACGGCAGGGCCCCCGCCCTTGACAGCGGGACGGGCGAGGGGGAGATTCTCCCTGACCGCACCGTCGCGCCAGGGAGAGAGCCATGAAGAAACTCATCAACGCACCCGCCGGTGTCCTCACCGACTCCCTGCGCGGCGTGCAGGCCGCGCATCCCGAGCTGCGCGTGGACACCGAGCACCGTGTCATCTACCGCGGGGAGCCCACCCGCGCCGGCAAGGTGGCACTGGTCTCCGGAGGCGGTTCCGGCCACGAACCCATGCACGGCGGTTTCGTCGGCCTCGGGATGCTCGACGCCGCAGCGGCGGGCGAGGTGTTCACCTCCCCCACGCCCGACCAGGTGCTCGAAGCCACCAAGGGCGCCGACTCCGGCGCCGGAGTGCTCCACATCGTGAAGAACTACACCGGAGACGTCCTGAACTTCGAGATGGCGGCCGAGCTCGCCGCCGCCGAGGGGATCAGGGTCGAATCGGTCGTGGTCGCCGACGACGTCGCGGTGCAGGACTCCACGTGGACGGCGGGACGGCGCGGCACCGGCACCACCGTGATCCTGGAGAAGGTCGTCGGTGCCGCCGCCGAGGAGGGCGCCGACCTGGATGCGGTGGCGGCGCTGGCGCGGCAGGTCAGCGCGAGCGGGCGGTCGATGGGCATCGCTCTCACCAGCTGCACGGTCCCCGCCGCCGGCAAGCCCACCTTCGACCTCCCCGACGACCAGATGGAGGTGGGCGTCGGGATCCACGGCGAGCCCGGGCGCGAGCGCGTGCCGCTGGCCTCGGCGCACGACATCGCGCGCATGCTGGTGGACCCGATCCTCGCCGACTTCGACGCGGCGGGTCCGGCGATCGTGCTGCTGTCGGGCCTGGGCGGCACGCCGCTGATCGAGCTCTACCTCATGTACGGGGAGGTCGCTGCGCTGCTGACCGAGGCGGGGATCGACGTGCGTCGCTGCCTGGTGGGCGACTACATCACGAGCCTGGACATGGCGGGATGCTCCCTCACCGTCGTGAAGGCCGATGACGAGCTGATCCGCCTGTGGGATGCCCCCGTGGTGACACCGGGGCTGCGGTGGGGGGCGTGAGCATGTCGGTCACGCCAGCGGAGCTGACGGCCTGGATCACGCGTTTCGACGCCCTCATCGCCGAGCACGAGGCGGAACTCACCGCCCTGGACTCCGAGATCGGCGACGCCGACCACGGGTCGAACATGGCCCGCGGCATGAATGCCGTCGTGGCCAAGCTCTCCACCGACCCGCCGGCGACGCCGGCCGAGCTCGGCAAGACGGTCGGCATGACCCTGGTCTCCACGGTGGGCGGGGCCAGCGGACCGCTGTACGGCACGCTCTTCCTGCGCCTGGGCACCTCCGCGGGCGATCGCACCGAGCTGGACGCCGCCGAGCTGGGCGCGGCCCTGCGCGCGGGAGTGGAGGGCGTCGTGGCACGCGGCAAGGCGGAGCCCGGTGACAAGACCATGATCGACGCCCTCCTGCCCGCCGTGGATGCGTGGGATGCGGCCGTCGGCGCAGGGGCGGACGCGGCCCCTGCCGCGGCAGCCGCTCTGGAGGCGGCGGAGAAGGGGCGCGACGCCACGATCCCCCTCGTGGCGCGGAAGGGCCGGGCCAGCTACCTCGGCGAGCGCAGCGCCGGCCATATGGATCCGGGGGCGGCGTCCTCGACGCTGCTCATCGCGGCGCTGCGCGATGCGCTGGAGGCGGCGGCGTGATCGGCATCGTCGTGGTCTCCCACAGTGCGCCCCTGGCCGCGGCTGCCGTGGATCTGGCCCTGCAGATGGGGGGCGACTCCCCGCCGCCGATCGACGTGGCCGCCGGCACCGCCGATGCCGGCTTCGGCACCGACGCGGCCGAGATCGCCGCCGCCATCGACCGGGTCGCCTCCGACGACGGCGTGCTCGTGCTGATGGACCTCGGCTCCGCCATCCTCAGCGCGGAGATGGCGCGGGAGTTCGTGCAGACCGACGCGCGCATCGTGCTCAGTCCCGCCCCCTTCGTCGAGGGGCTCGTCGCCGCCGTCGTGGCCGCCGCGGCGGGGTCGCCTCTGGAGACCGTGGCGACGCAGGTGCGCGGGGCGCTGGATGCCAAGCGCGCTCAGCTGGGCGAGGACTCCGGTGCGGCGGGCGCCGAATCCGCCGCACCCGGGGGCTCCCCCGCGCCGTCCTCCGACGGCCAGGCGTCGTTCGAGGCGGTCATCCGCAACCCCTCCGGGCTGCACGCGCGCCCCGCCGCGGCCTTCGTCCGGGCCGTCGGGCGCTTCGACGCGCGCGTGCAGGTGGCCGATCTGGACGCGGGCTCGGCGCCGGCGGCCGGCGACAGCCTCCTGGCCCTCATGTCGCTGGGGGTGCGACCGGGCACACGCATCCGCGTGAGCGCCACGGGTCCGCAGGCCCAGGAGGCCGTGGACGAACTGCGGACGATGGTGGAGGACGGCTTCGGCGAGCTGTGACGCGCGCGCTCAGCGCGCCGTGCCGACTTCCAGCAGCCGCCGGGCGAGGGATTCCTCCACGACGAGTTCGGTGATCAGCCCGGCCGCCAGCGCACCGCGGAGGCTGTCGAGCTTCGACAGGCTGGACACGACGCAGAACCGCCGGGGGATGCGGCGGACCGCCTCCAGGTCGGGACCGCTGGAGCGCTCGTTCAGCTCGATGCCATCCGACGTGCCGTCCAGGCGGTAGAAGACGGTGGCGCAGTCGCCGACGACGCCGGAGCGCTCGATCGAGCGACGGTCGGCGTCGTCGAAGTAGTCCCCGGCGTACACGTGGGAGGGGACGTCGGCATGCGGGGAGCCCAGGCCGAACACGAACACGCTCACGCGCTCCTGGATCTCCAGCACGGCACGGACGGAGCGCTCGCGCCACATCGCCTGCTTGGTGAGGGGATCGTCGAACAGTGCCGGCACGGGGAACTGATGCACCGACGCCGACCACGCCGACCCGAACCGGGTGAGGATCTCACCGGCGTACGGGATGCCCGACGTGCGCACGTTCGCGGCGCCGTTCATCTGCACGACGCGCGAGTCGTGCGTGCGCTTGGTGGGAAGGTGACGGGCGACGGCGGACAGGGTCGACCCCCACGCGATCCCGACCGTCATGGCCGAATCCACGCGGCCGGTGAGGATGCGGGCGGCTGACAGCGCGGTGCGCTCGAGTCGCTCGGCCTCGCTGATGCGGTCGGGGGTGGGCACGACGTGGGCGGTGATCCCGAACCGGTCGGCCACGCGACTCTCCAGCTGGTTGCGGGCATCGTGGGGCGAGTGGATCGAGATCGTCACCAGCCCGCTGTCTCGCGCGAAGGAGAGCAGGCGTGAGACGGAGGACCGCGAGACGTGCATCTCGCTCGCGATCGCTTCCATCGTGAGGTCCTGCAGGTAATACAGCTGCGCGGCGCGCAGTGCGTCCTGCGGTCGCGTGGCTGCGGATGGCATGACGTCCTCCTCCGGACACCTCCATCCTTGCACGTTTGTGCAACTGGCTTGCAACTCCGTGCACGGCGGGCGAGGGTGGGAGGACGCACCCACGAAAGGCCGCATCCGTGACTTCGCCGACGCCGTCCTCCTCCCTTCGCCCTGACGTTCTTGCCCTCCGCGAGCGCGGGGATGTCGACATCCTCGTGGTGGGCGGCGGCATCAACGGCATCGCGACCTTCCGCGATCTCGCCCTGCAGGGCGTGGACGTCGCCCTCGTCGATCGCGCCGATTTCGTCTCCGGCGCATCGTCCGCCTCGAGCCACATGGTGCACGGCGGGATCCGGTACCTGGAGAACGGCGAGTTCCGCCTCGTGAAGGAGGCGGTCACCGAACGCAATGCGCTGCTGCGGACCGCCCCCCACTACGTCCGACCGCTGGAGACGACGATCCCGATCTTCAAGACGCTCTCGGGCATCCTCTCGGCCCCGTTCCGGCTGCTCGTGACCCACGGCCGCGGCAAGCCGCGCGAGCGCGGTGCGCTGCTGATCAAGACCGGCCTGATGATCTACGACACCTTCTCGCGCGGCGGCGGCGCCGTGCCGCGCCACCGCTTCCGCGGCCGGAAGGCGTCGCTGGCGGAGTTCCCCGACATGAACCCCGGGGTGAAGTACACCGCCACCTATTACGACGCGTCGATGTGGGATCCCGAGCGCCTCGCCCTGGATGTCCTGCACGACGGCCTGGAGGCGGGCGGACCACGCGCCACCGCCGTGAACTACGTCGGCGCCGTCGGGATGCGCGACGGCGCGGTGCAGCTGCGCGACGAGCTCAGCGGCGAGGAGTTCTCGATCCGGGCCAAGGTCGTCGTGAACGCCAGCGGCCCGTGGACCGACCTCACCAACGACGCGATGGGCATGCCCACGCGTTTCATGGGTGGCACGAAGGGCTCGCACATCGTGCTGGACCACCCCGAGCTGCTCGCGGCGACCAAGGGGCGGGAGATCTTCTTCGAGCACTCCGACGGCCGCATCGTGCTGATCTATCCGCTCAAGGGACGCGTCCTGGTGGGCACGACCGACATCGACGCCGATCCGACCGAGCAGGCGGTGTGCACGGACGAGGAGATCGACTACTTCTTCGACCTCATCGCACAGGTGTTCCCCGACATCGCGGTCGAGCGCTCGCAGATCGTCTACACGTTCTCGGGCATCCGCCCCCTCCCCCGTCACGACGACACCGCACCCGGGTTCGTCTCGCGCGACTACCGCATCGTCGACGACACCCACCAGGGCACGCCCATCCTGAGCCTCGTGGGCGGCAAGTGGACGACGTTCCGGGCGCTGGCGGAGCACCTGAGCACACGCACCATGCAGACCCTCGGTCGCCCGCACCGCCTGAGCACCGCCGGCATCCCCATCGGCGGGGGCAAGGGCTTCCCGCGCACCGACGCCGACCGCCGCCGCTGGGTCCAGGCTCACGCATCCGGTCACCCCGAGGAGCTGGTCGAGCGGATGCTGGCCCGCTACGGCACGCGTGCCACCGAGGTGCTCGCGGCCATCCCCCCGGACGCCACGCCCCTCCCGCACGCCGACGGGTACTACCGCGAGGAGCTCGCACACCTGGCGGCGACGGAGCAGGTGGTGCATCTGCTGGATGTCGTGCTGCGGCGCACGTCGCTGGCCTTCACGGGCACCGTGAGCCACCAGACCCTCCGCGAGGTCACCGACGCCATCGCCGGCGTGCTGGACTGGGACACGCAGCGGTGCGAGCACGAGCTCGCACGCACCGTGGAGATCCTCCGCAGCGCCCACCGCGTGGAGTTCGAGGAGGTCGACAGCGCGTCCCGGTGAGCTCGCGCCGACCCCCCTCGCCTGCGGCCCGTGTGATCGCTAGCCTCGCACTCACAAGGGCCCCGGCCGAGGCTTGTGGGCGCAGAGCGGGAACTTCACGGAAAGGTCGACGTCGACATGCAAGAAGTGAATCTGGGTCTGTATTTCCTGTCCGAGTTCGTCGGCACCGCAATGCTCGTCCTCCTGGGCTGCGGCGTGGTGGCCAACGTCGTCCTGGCCCGCACGAAGGGCAACGGCGGCGGCTGGCTCCTGATCAACTGGGGATGGGGTCTCGCTGTCTTCGCCGGTGTCCTGGTCTCGGCATACTCCGGCGCAATGATCAATCCGGCCGTATCGATCGCGCTGCTGATCGCCGGGAGCATCGAGTTCGTCTGGTTCCTCATCGCCGTCCTCGCGCAGCTGGTGGGCGCCTTCGTGGGCGCCGTGCTCACGTGGGTCGCGTACAAGCAGCACTTCGACGAAGAACCCGATCCCGCCCTCAAGCTCGCGGTCTTCTCGACCGGGCCGGCCATGCGCTCGTACGGATGGAACCTGGCCACCGAGGTCATCGGCACCTTCGTGCTGATGTTCGTCATCTTCGCCTTCGCCGACTACGGTGACATCGATGTCGGCGTTCCCGGCGGGCTCGGGCCGCTCACCGCTGTACCGGTCGCGCTGCTCGTGGTCGGCATCGGCGCATCGCTGGGTGGCCCCACCGGCTACGCCATCAACCCCGCCCGCGACCTCGGCCCCCGTCTCGCCCACGCCGTCCTGCCCATCAAGGGCAAGGGCTCCAGCGACTGGGCGTACTCGTGGGTCCCCGTCGTCGGCCCCCTTCTGGGCGGCGCCATCGCCGCACTCCTGGCGCCCGTGCTCCTGAGCCTGGCCTGACCCGGTGGGCGCCGCCTCGGCGGCGCCCACCACCCTCCGATATCCGAACCCTCACATATAGACAAGGAAGTCCCACATGGCCGACTACGTCCTCGCCATCGATCAAGGCACCACCTCCACCCGAGCGATGATCTTCGACCGCAACGGAAGCGTCGTCTCCGTCGGGCAGAAGGAGCACGAGCAGATCTTCCCGAAGGCGGGATGGGTCGAGCACGACCCATCCGAGATCTGGCACAACACGCAGGAAGTGATCGGTCTCGCCCTCAGCCGCGCCGACGTCACCCGCCACGACATCGCCGCCGTGGGCATCACCAACCAGCGCGAGACCGCCGTCGTGTGGGACAAGAACACCGGCGAGCCCGTGTACAACGCGATCGTGTGGCAGGACACCCGCACCCAGCCGATCGTGGACCGTCTCGCCCAGGACGGCGGCGTGGAGCGGTTCAAGGAGATCGTGGGCCTGCCGCTGGCGACGTACTTCTCCGGCACGAAGATCATGTGGATCCTCGAGAACGTCGACGGGGCGCGGGAGCGCGCCGAGGCCGGCGACCTGCTGTTCGGCACGACCGACTCCTGGGTGCTGTGGAACATCACCGGCGGACCCGACGGCGGCGTGCACGCGACCGACGTGACCAACGCCAGCCGCACGCTGTTCATGGACCTGGAGACGCTGCAGTGGCGCGACGACATCCTCGAGGTCTTCGGGGTGCCGCGCTCCATGATGCCGGAGATCCGCTCGTCCTCCGAGGTGTACGGCCACGCCGAGTCCTCCTCGCTGCTGCGCGAGACGCCGGTGGCCGGCATCCTCGGCGACCAGCAGGCGGCCACGTTCGGACAGGCCGCGTACGACCCGGGCGAGAGCAAGAACACCTACGGCACGGGCAACTTCCTCATCTTCAACACCGGCGAGGAGATCGTCCGCTCCAAGAACGGGCTGCTCACCACGCTCGGCTACAAGCTCGGGGACGGCCCGGCGCACTACGCGCTGGAGGGGTCGATCGCCGTGACCGGTTCGCTCATCCAGTGGCTGCGCGATCAGCTCGGGATCATCTCCTCCGCCCCCGAGGTGGAGCAGCTCGCCTCGGCGGTGGAGGACAACGGCGGCGTCTACTTCGTCCCGGCGTTCTCGGGTCTGTTCGCGCCGTACTGGCGCCCCGACGCGCGCGGGGCGATCGTGGGCATGACGCGCTACGTGAACCGGAACCACATCGCGCGCGCCGCACTGGAGGCCACCGCCTTCCAGACGCGCGAGGTGCTGGATGCCGTCAACGCCGACTCGGGCGTGGAGCTGGAGGAGCTCAAGGTCGACGGCGGCATGACCGCGAACGACGCGCTCATGCAGTTCCAGGCCGACATCCTGGGCGTCTCGGTGATCCGCCCGGTGGTCGCCGAGACCACCGCACTGGGTGCCGCGTACGCGGCGGGCCTCGCCGTCGGCTTCTGGGACAACCTCGACGACCTGCGCGCGAACTGGCAGGAGGACAAGCGCTGGGAGCCCGACATGGATCCCGAGGAGCGCGAGCGCCAGCTGCGCCTGTGGAAGAAGGCCGTCACCAAGTCGATGGACTGGGTCGACGACGACGTGCGCTGACCCGCCCCGCCCGCCCCATCCCACCCCCATCCGGCCTGCCCCGCCGCGAGACTGCACCGCACCGGCGAGACCGCGACATCATGTCGCGGTCTCGCCGCGTGCGTGCAGTCTCGCGGAGTGCGGAGGGTCAGGCGGCGACGACGACCGGATCGACGTGCACGGGGAAGTTCACGGAGTTGGCGATGAAGCACCACTCGTGGGCGTCCGCGTGGGCGGAGACGGCCGCATCCACCATCGCGGCCTCGGCCACCACGACCCGCGGATGCAGCACCACTTCGCGGAACGCGCCGCCGTTGCCCTCCACCACGACGGTGCCGACGGCCTGGTCCTCGTAGGCGGTCACCACGACCCCCGCCTGAACGCACGCGTACAGGTACGACAGCAGGTGGCACTCCGCCAGCGCCGCGATCAGCAGGTCCTCCGGGTTCCACTTGGCACCGTCGCCGCGGAAAGGCCGGTCGGCCGACACCGGCAGCGCCGGCTTGCCGGCCACCTCCACCGTCACCGACCGGTCGTAGTCGCGGTACCCGCTCGTGCCGGTGCCGCGATCCCCCGTCCACGTCGCCGACACCCGGTACGTGTGCTCACCCGTCATGCCGCCAGTCTCCCACCGTGCGTCGCCGCCGGCGCCGACGCCCCCGGCGTTAGTGTGGAGGGGTGCCGTTGACCTCCGCCGCATCCGTGGATCTCGCCCTCGTCGAGCGCAATGGATTCGTCGAATCACGCCACAGCGGAGCGGCTCTCGTCCTCGCCCCCGACGGCACCGTGGCCGACCGGCTCGGTGACGCGTCGGCGACGATCCTGCCGCGCTCGAGCATGAAGCCGCTGCAGGCCCTCGCGTGTCTGACCGCCGGCGCGCCGCTGGAGGGCGTGCGCCTGGCTCTCGCGACCGCCAGCCACTCCGGCACCGATCGGCACGTCGCCGTGGTCCGCGACATCCTCGCCGCCGCGGGCGTGGGCGAAGAAGCGCTGGCCTGCCCGCCCGCGTGGCCGTCGGACGCCGCCACGCGCGACGAACTGGTGCGCGACCGGGCCGAGCCTGCCCGCATCCGCATGAACTGCTCCGGCAAGCACGCCGCGATGCTGCTGACGTGCGCGACCAACGGGTGGCCCACGGACGGCTACCTCGATCCGGCCCACCCGCTCCAGACGCACATCCGCGAGCTCGTGGAGCGGCTCACGGGTGAGAAGTCCGCGGCGATGGCGGTGGACGGATGCGGCGCCCCGGTGTACGCCATGACGCTGACCGCCCTCGCCCGCGCGATCCAGCGCGTGGGCACGTCGTCGGAGCGGTCACCGTTCGCCCTGCACCGCTCCGCCGGTGCCCTCGTGGGCGCCGTGCGGCAGAATCCGTGGACCATCGATGGGCCCGGACGCCCCGACACGATCATGATCGAGCGGCTCGGCGTCTTCGCCAAGGCCGGCGCGGAGGGCGTGCAGGTCGTCGTCGCACCCGACGGCACCACGGTGGCCCTGAAGATCCTGGACGGCAGCGGCCGAGCCGCATCCGCCGTCGCCCTGCGGCTGCTCGAGCGGGTCGGCGCGCTGGCATCGGCCGATGTGGCCGAGACGATGTCACACCTTCCGCTGTCGGTGTCCGGCGGCGGAAGAGAGGTCGGGGTCATCCACCCCGCGTTCTAGAGCGCGGCCCACCCGGCTGCGCGGAGAGGTCGATCGATGAGGATCTGCGTTCCCACCGAGGTCAAAGACAACGAGTACCGCGTGGCCCTGACTCCTTCGGGGGTGCACGACCTGGTCGCGGCCGGACACGAGGTGTTCGTGCAGCGGGGTGCGGGGCTCGGTTCGTCCATGACCGACGCCGACTACGAGCACGCGGGTGCACGGCTCCTGGACGACGCCGCCGAGGTGTGGTCGCGCGCCGAGCTGCTGCTGAAGGTCAAGGAGCCGATCGCGAGCGAATACGCGTATTTCCGCGACGACCTCGTGGTCTTCACGTACCTGCACCTCGCCGCCGACCGCCCGCTCACCGACCGGCTGCTCGCCGACGGGGTCACCGCGATCGCGTACGAGACCGTGCAGCTGCCCGGCGGGAGCCTCCCGCTCCTGGCGCCGATGAGCGAGGTCGCCGGACGTCTGGCACCCACGGTCGGTGCTCACACGCTGCTGCGCTCGGAGGGCGGGCTGGGCCTGCTCATGTCGGGGGTCCCCGGCACCCGGCCCGCGCGCGTGACGGTGATCGGCGGCGGTGTGGCCGGGGCCAACGCCACCGTCATCGCGGCAGGGCTCGGTGCGGAGGTGACCGTCTTCGACACCAACGTGCAGCGGCTCCGGTATCTCGATGATCATTTCCAGGGCCGCATCCGCACCGCAGCCTCCAACCCCCTCGACTTGGAGCGCGCCGTCGTGGACTCCGACCTCGTGATCGGCGCGGTGCTGATCCCGGGCGCACGGGCCCCCAAGCTCGTCTCGAACGAGACCGTCGCGCGGATGCGGCCGGGCAGTGTGCTCGTGGACATCGCGGTGGACCAGGGCGGATGCTTCGCCGACACGCGTCCGACCACCCACGCCTCCCCCACCTTCGAGGTGCACGGGTCGGTGTTCTACTGCGTCGCGAACATGCCCGGGGCCGTGCCGAACACCTCCACGTCGGCGCTCACCAACGTCACGCTCCCCTACGTCCGCCAGATCGCCGCACGTGGGTGGCGCGAGGCGCTCCGTGCCGACGCCGCCCTCGCGGCGGGATTGAACACCGCCGGCGCCGCTGTGGTGAACGCCGGGGTGGCCACCGCGCACGGCCTGGCCGCGGCATCCCTCGCCGACGTCCTCGCCTGAGCCGCGTCGTCGGGCCGCGGGACCGGGTCGCGGCACCGGCGGCCGCGTGGCCCGGGTGGGGCACCCCTGCCGTTCAAAACTCAGGAGATCCGGGGCTGTAGAGGCCGCGCCGAGGCGTCGGTGCGGCGTGTCTCCTGAATTCTGAACGGGAGAGACCTGCCGACGACGACAAGACGGGCGCCTCGGGACGGCGGGCTACCTCTCCTGGATGCCCCACGGCGATCCGTAGCCGGCCGGTGCGGGGGCGGACAGCAGGTCGAGGAACGGCGTCGCGGGGAACGCCTCAGGGCCGAGCACCCCCGTACCCGACCACGTCCCGGCGGCCAGCAGCTCCAGGGCGATCAGGGGGTTCAGGGCCGTCTGCCACACGACGGCCTGCGAGCCGTACTCGGCCATCGTCCGCTCGTTGTCGGCGACGTGGTACAGGTAGGTCGAGCGCGGGGAGCCGTCCTTCCCGGTGCCGGTCACCCACACCCCCGCGCACGTCTTGCCGCTCATCTTGTCCCCGAGCGTCGCCGGGTCGGGCAGGCACGCGGCCACGACATCGCGCGGCGACACCTCGACGCCTCCCACGGTCACGGGATCGGTCCGGTCCAGGCCGAGCTTGGCGAGGACCTTCAGCACCTGGATGAACTCGTCCCCGAGCCCGTACTTGAACGTCACGCGCTTCGCTTTCGTCCACCGCGGCATGAGGAGCACCTCCTCGTGCTCGACGTTGACGCACTCCACGGGCCCGATGCCCTCGGGGAAGTCGAACACCTCGGGCTCGCTGAACGGCTCGGTCGTGTACCACCCGCGGTCGCGCTCGTAGACGACGGGCGGATTCAGGCACTCCTCGATCGTCGTCCAGATCGAGAACGACGGCGCGAAGCCGTACCCCGCCACCACGAGGTTCGCACCGTCGCGCACGCCCAGTTCGTCGATCTCGGCGAACAGCTCGTCCTCGGCGTAGCGCGCGAACACGTCGCTGAGCCCCGGCTCCACGCCGATCCCGACCAGCGCCAGGAGGCCGCTGCGCTCCCACGCGTCGGCACGGGCGAACTGCTCATCGCCCAGCTTCACACCCGGGAGCTCGAAGGGGCGCTCGGGATGCCGCGCCGACAGGCTCATCGCCATGTCGAGGTAGGTGACGCCCGCCGCGAAGCACCCGTCGAAGATCGGCAACACGAATCGCGGGTCCACGGCGTTCAGGACGTGCGTGATGTCGTGCGCGCGGATGAGGTCTGCCACCGACTCGGAGCTGCCCGCATCCACCTGCGCCGCGCTCAACCGCCGGTCGCCGAGCTCGGCGACGAGTGCCGCGGGGCGCGCGGCGTCGTAGTCGGCGATCACGAGCGCGTCGAAGAACGATCGGCGCACCGCGATGCGGGCCGCTGCCGAACCGACGCCGCCCGCGCCGATGATGAGGATCCGCATCCCCTACGCCAGCCCGCCGTCGACCGAGCGCACATAGTCCGCGGGGTCCTCCGGCACGAGCACGGGAGTGTCGCGGTTCAGGCTCTCACCGCGGAAGAACGGCTTGGATCCGGGGAACAGGAACCACAGGATCATCAGGACGACACCCACCGCGAGCGCCCCGATGCCGACGACGAAGGTCCCGCCGATCCCCAGCAGGACCGTGTAGCCGTAGTCGACGTCGTACATGTCGACGGCCGACTGCACGAACGCGTACGTGAGCATGAGCGCGCCCGCCAGCGGCAGGATGCCGCGGTAGACGAGGTTGCGCGCGGAGGTGAACAGGTCGCGGCGGAAGTACCACACGCACGCGTAACCCGTGATGGCGTAGTAGAACGCGATGGCAAGACCCAGCGACAGGATCGAGTCCTGCAGGATGTTGTCGCTGATGAGGGTCATGCCGACGTAGTACAGGCTCGCGACCACGCCCATGACCAGGGTGGAGAACGAGGGCGTGCGACAGCGCGGATGCACCGTCCCGAACCGCGCCGGCAGCGCCTTGTAGGCGGCCATCGCCAGCGTGCCGCGCGCAGTGGGGAGGATGGTCGTCTGCGTGGAGGACACGGCCGAGATGAGCACCGCCACCACGAGCACCCACCCGAACGGGCCGAACAGCCCGTCGCGGAGGGCCAGGAAGACATCGTCGGCGTTGGCCTCGTTCCCCAGGCCCGAGCCGGTCTCGCCCAGGCCCGCGTACATCATCGCCGCCACCGTGACCCCCACGTAGGTCAGCAGCAGGATGACGGTCGTCAGCACTGCGGCCCGCCCGGGGATGCGTGTGGGATCCCGGGTCTCCTCATTCAGCGCGAGACACGTGTCCCAGCCCCAGTAGATGAACAGCGCCAGCAGCACGGCCTCGGTGAAGCCGCTCCACTCGGTGAAGGCGAACGGGTTGAACCACGCGATGTCGAATGGCGTCGGATCGGGAGCCGAACCGTCGAAGAACTGCCACAGCGCGGCGACGACGAAGACGGCGAGGACGACGTACTGGAGGGCGAGGAGGATGTTCTGGAGGCGCTCGCCCAGTTCCACGCCCCGCCAGCTCACCCAGGTCATCACGGCGATGAAAGCCACGCCCGTCGCCGTCACCAGCGGGACGTTCTCCGACAGCGACCCGTCGCCGAACAGCGACCAGAAGTAGATGCCCGCGATCTGAGCGAGGTTGGCGAGGACGACCATGCCGGCCACCGCCACGCCCCACCCGCCCATCCACCCCACCCAGGGGCCGAACGCCTTCGTCCCCCACGTGAACGTCGTACCGCAATCGGGGACGGCGTTGTTCAGCTCCCGGTACGCGAAGGCGATGAAGAGCATCGGGAGGAAGGCGAGGACGAACGCGATGGGCGCCTGCGCTCCGACGGCGAGGACGACGAAGCCGAGCGTCGCGACGAGGGAGTACACCGGTGCCGTCGAGGCCAGCCCGATGACCACGGATCCCCACAGCCCCAGGGTCCCCGTCGCGAGGCCCTTGCCGTCGGTGGGGGTGCGTTCGGTCATGGCCACACGCCGAACGTAGGGCTCGGTGGCGCGGGGGGTCAAGTGTCTGCGGTGGGCGTCACGGCGACCCTGCGGGGCGGCCGCCCGCCGGCGAACTCCCACGCCCGGCCCCGCTGCGGCTTGGCGTAGGGCGGCAGGTCGCGTTCACCTGTCAGCAGCCGCAGGTCGCGGCCGCACGCCGCATCCACCACGAGCACCGATCCCGACCGCATCCGCTCGAGCAGGCGCGGTCGCGCCATCCACTGGTCCGGATCGCCGACGAGGACGACCCGTCCGCCCGGCTCGGCGGCGGTGGGATCGTCGGCGGCGTCCACGGCGCGCACGCGCACCCCCGTGCGCTCCCACCGCTCGAGCGGTTCGGTGACGCCTCGGCGCGTGACGAACCCGGACACGCCCTCCGGCGGCTGCCACAGGGCGACTCCCGGGGGGACGCGGGAGTCGACAGCGGGAGCCACAGCGACCTGCACGACCAGCCCGTCGAGCACGCCCCGCCCGGGCGGGGAGTGCGGCACGAAGCCCGCGGCCTGGCCGCCGGCGGCGATGTGCTCGGCGCGGCTGGGGGTGGGCAGGACGAGCCTGCGGGGGAAGAGCTCGGCGATGCGCCCCGCGATCCCGGTGAGCCGCTGTGCGGTCGCGAAGACGCGGATGCCGAGAGCCCCGGCATCGCGCACCAGCCGCTCGATCGCGTCTGCGGCGGCGCGTCCGTATTCGTCCGGGAGCCGCCCGGCCACGGCGTCGACGTCGTCCAGGAACACCGCGGTGCCGGGGGGCGGGGGTTCCAGCGCGAGCGCCGAGAGTGCGTCCCACGCGTGCTCCGGATCCGATCCCACCCACACGCGCGCGGGAACCTGCGCGGCGATCGTGCGCAGGGTCGTGGTCTTGCCGGCACCGGGGCCGCCGACCACGAGCAGACCCCGGCCGTCGGGCGGGAGGAGCACCGGGTCCTGACGCTGCCGGGCGGGTTGGTCGCCCAGGCCCAGGACGATGCCGGGCGCCGCGGAGCGCAGGTCGTCCAGCCCCACGCGGGAGGGCAGCTCGGGCAGCCACGTGGCACGGGGCGCGGGACCAGCCCCCCGTGCGGCGTCGGCGATGTCCTCCGCTCCGGCCAGCGCGACGCGCACCCGCGTGGCCCGCGTGTCGGTGCCGCGCCGTATGAGCGCGAGCCCGCGCGCCGCCGGCTCGCCCGGCAGCGCCGCCGCATCCGGGGTGCCCACGACGGCGGTGCTGTCGTGCGCGTCGGCCACGCGCAGGCTGATCCGCAGTGCGCAGTTGGCCAGCAGCCCGTCGCGGATGACACCGGCGGCGCGTTGCGTCCCCAGGACGAGGTGGATGCCGAGGGCCCGGCCGCGCGCGGCCAGGTCGGCGAAGAGCGGTTCGAGATCGGGATGCGCGTCCCGCAGCGCCGCGAACTCGTCGACGACGACCACGAGGCGGGGCAGGTCGACCGCCGCGATGTCGCGTTCACCGGCGCGGGCGAGGATGCTCTCGCGATGTCGCACCTCCGCGCGCAGGCTGTCGATCGCCCGCCCTGCGCTGCCGGCGTCGAGGTCGGTGATCACGCCGGTCACGTGCGGGAGGGTCGCGAGCGGTTCGAACGCCGTCCCGCCCTTGAAATCGGCCAGCAGGAACGACACATCGGCGGTGGAGTACCGCGCGCACAGTGCCGTGACCCACGTGACGAGCAGTTCGCTCTTGCCCGCGCCGGTCATCCCGACCACGACGGCATGCGGTCCGTCCCGCACGAGGTCGATTGAGTACGGCGCTCCCCCCGCGACGCCGATCGCCACCGGGAGACCCGCGCGCGAGGGCTCCCGCGCCGGCGCCGGCGCCGGCAGCGTCGCAAGCGGCACGATGCGGTTTTCGTCGGCCGCCCCCGCCCCGGCGGCCGCGTACCGTGCCGTCAGCTCTCCCGCGATGAGTGCTGCTTGGGCCCGTCCGACGGCCTCGACATCCACCTCGTGCACGTCCGCCCCCGCCTCCACGCGCGCCGTCCCGGGTCCCGTCAGCGTCATCAGCAGCGCGCGCCCGGGTGGCAGCGGGTCGCCGGGGTGCGCGCACAGCACGACGACGTCGGCCTCGGGCGGCGGGAAGCCGGCGCGCGCCCACACGATCCGCCGAGCGCCCGTGCGCGCAGCGTGCGGCAAGGCGTCGATCCACTCCGCTTCGGCGCCGTCGGATGCCGCGATCTCCACCTCCCCCGGCGGGTGTGCCAGGGCGACCTGCAGCAGCAGTGCGCGCAGCACCGCTCTGGCCGCGACCTCCGGGCCGACCACGACGCATCCGCCCGCCAGCGGCAGCGCGACCGGGGCGCCGGTGAGCGTGCGAGCGGCCTGCGCGACGTGCAGGTCGTCGGGGTGGGACCCCGACGTCGACACCCGCGTGACGCTGGCGAGGTCGCCGGTGCCGACGACGACGCGCCCCTCCCCCGCGCTCCCGCTGCGCCAGATCCGGTCAGGGCGGGCGAGATGGCCGGCGACGTCGGGATGCCGCGTGCGCAGCGTCTCCCGTTCGGCGTCGTGCCGCCGCTCGACGTCGGCACGCACGCGGGCCAGCGCCTCAGCCGCCTCCCGCTCCGCGGCACGCCGCGCACGCCGCGTCGCCCGGACGCCGTCGGCGATGCCTGCGACGGCGATGAGCGGCCCCAGCACGGCGAACCACAGCGCGAAGACGGATCCGGTGAGCGCCCAGAACCCGAGTGCTCCCACGACCGGCACCGCCGATGCCAGCCAGGGCACGGGCGGCCGCGCCGGGGCGCCCGGGCGCGGCGGGAGGGAGAGCGTCGACGCATCCGCCGTGTGCAGCGGAGGGGGCGGGGAACCGGCGCTCATCGCCCCAGTTCATCGCGGCCGCCGCCTCTCCGCACGAACGGACGAGGAGGCTGGGGACGACCCGGGCGATGTGCCCGGCTGGGGAGGAGGAGTCAGTCGGCGATGCGGCGGACGTCGAGCACGACGATCGTGACGTTGTCGCGTCCGCCGTTCTCCAGTGCGGCGTCGAGCATGGCCTCGACGGCGTCGGCGGGGTCGGGGTTCTCGTCCAGGAAATGCCGGATGCCGTAGTCGGTGAGCTCTTTGGTCAACCCGTCGGAGCAGATGACGAAGCGGTCGCCGGTGACCACGTCCAGTCGCACGTAGTCGGGCTTGACGCTCTCGGTCGGGCCGACCGCGCGGGTGATGACGTTCCCGTAGGGGTGGTTCTCGGCTTCTTCCGGGCTCAGCCGGCCGGCGGCGACCAGCTCCTGCACGACCGAGTGGTCGGTGGTGATCTGCACGAGGTCGCCGTCACGCAGGAGGTACACACGCGAGTCGCCGATGTTCAGCGTCACCCAGTGCGGCGGGTTCTGCGACGTGTCCAGGAACAGGCCGGTGAGCGTCGTGCCGGTGCCCTCGTCGGTGGCCTCGGGGTGGGAGAGGATGTCTTTCACGGCCCGCACGAGGGCTTTCTCGATCGCCTTGGGTGTCACGGTGCCGTCATCGACCATCGCGCGCAGGCGGTCGACGGTGCTCGCGCTGGCGATCTCCCCGCCCACGTGCCCGCCCATCCCGTCGGCGACGACGAACAGCGGGAAGCTCGTGAGCACCGCGTCCTGGTTCACCTCGCGGCGGCGGCCGGTGTCGGTGACCCCGGCCCACGAGAGCTCGATCGTCGCGTCCTGCACGCGGACGGAGCGGGTGCTGGTGGTCACCTGTGGCACGCCACGTCCTCCGGTTGCCGAGAGCGGTCATCGCGAAAGAGCCTCGCGACGTCCTCACATCTTAGTGGAACGCACCGCCGGCGCTGAGGATCGGGGGCGGGAACGCTCACGCGGCGGGGTCCGCCGGCAGCGGCAGGATCTCATCGATGGCCGCAAGATCCTCGGCCGTGGGCGTCCATGCCGTCGCCGCCTCGGCGTTGGAGCGGACCTGGTCGGGGGTCGTGGCGCCCGCGATGACGCTGGAGACCGGCTGCTGGGCCAGGAGCCATCCGAAGGTCGCCTGCAGCATCGTGATGCCCCGCGCGTCGGCGAAGTCGCGATACGCCTCGAGCCGGTCCCACGGCGCATCCGACCACAGGTGCGGACGCTGGCGCAGGATGCGGCTGTCCTGCGGTCCGCCCTCCCGCGTGAACTTGCCCGTGAGAAGCCCGTTGTGAAGGGGGAAGAACGGGAAGAACCCGAGGCCGAAATGCCGCGCCGCCGGCAGCACCTCACGCTCGGCCGCGCGGGCGAGGAGGCTGTACTGGTTCTGCGCGGACACGAAGCGGATGCCGCGGCGGGCGGCGGCGTCGGCCTCGGCGATCTGCCAGCCGGCCAGGTTGGAGTGCCCGATGTAGCGGACGAGGCCCGCACGCACGAGGTCTTCGAGGGCGTCCAGGGTCTCTTCGATCGGGGTGCCGGGGTCGGGGGTGTGCAGCTGGTACAGGTCGATCCAGTCCGTCTGCAGGCGACGCAGCGACGCCTCCACCGAACGGCGGATCGTCGTGCGGGATGCCTTCGTGCCGCCCACCACCGACGGCGCCAGCTGGGCGTGACCGAACTTGGTGGCGAGGACGACCTCGTCGCGGCGCCCCTGCAGCGCCTCCCCCATGAGGGTCTCGCTCAGCCCGAACTCCTTGCCGTAGACGTCGGCGGTGTCCAGGAACGTCACGCCGGAATCGATCGCGGCATGCAGCACTGCGCGCGTCCCCTCCAGGGTCTCGGTGCGGGTACCGGACCGGCCGAAGTTGTTGCAGCCCAGCCCGACGGCGGACACGAGGAGGCCGGATGCGCCGACCTGACGAAGGGGAACCGAGTGCGTCATGCCTCCACGCTATCCCGGACGCGATGAGCCCCCGCCGGGGCGGGGGCTCATCGGATGAGGCGGGTCAGCCGCGCGGCGGCTCAGCCGGCGGGGCCGGAGGCGTCGCGGGCGGCTCCTGCGCGGGCGGCGGGGTGGCTGCCGGAGGCGCCGCGGGCGGCGGCGTCGTCGGCGGGCCGGCCGGCGGGGGCGTGGGCGCCCCGGGTGCCGGGTAACCGCCGGGTGCGGGCGGGGCGGGGTAGCCGCCGGAGGGCTGGCCGTAGCCGGCGGGCGGCGGGTAGCCGCCGGGGGCCGGGTAACCGGGCGCGGCGGGCGGAGCGTATCCGGCGGCGCTCTGGGGCGGGATGCCGGGCCACACCGTGTTGTCGGCGAGGAAGTTGCGCGCCCACGGGGCGGGCGCGACGGCGGTGGTCCAGCGCGACCGGTCGAAGGCCATGATGCCCAGCCACACGAGGGACAGGAAGATCGCGAGGATGATCCACGGAGCGTCCTTGCCGAGCTTCGTCTGGATGCGGTACGCCGCGAGGATGAAGTACACGGTCGCCGCCACGCTGGGGATCCAGCCGATCAGGACGCCGATGTACGGAATGAGGTTCAGCACGAAGGCGGCGCCGATGAGGACGAGCAGCCACCACGGGTTCAGGTCACCCAGCTTGACGAAGATCAGCTCCCGGTAGAAGGGAACCCATCCGCGCCATGCGCCCTCGACCCCCGCCTTGGCGAAGAGCTTGGCGTAGAAGATGGACGACACGACGTACGCCGCTGCCGCGACGATCAGCCAGATGAAGAGCCCGGCGACGATCAGGCCGATCACCGCGCCCGAATTGTCGTAGTTATACACGAGTAGTCCTTCCGAACGGGTTGTCGTGCCCGCGCACCGCGGGGGACACCCCGCGTCGTCATGCTAGCGAAGCTGTGTATTTCCTGGCAGACGCCGCGCGGGTGCGTCGCCTGCCGGTCACACGACGAGGTCGATCTCACCGGGCCGCCCGCGACGGGCGGTCCGGCCCGCACGTGCGGCCCAGTCGAGGAATCCGTCCGTGGAGGTCAGGCGCGGCCGTTCGGTGGTCAGCGCCCGCACGAGGTCACCCTTCGCGTGCTTGTTGAAGTGGTTCAGGGCACGGGCCGCTCCTCCGTCGCCCTCGGTCACCACGCGTACGTACGCGGTGTCGATCCCGGCGGGCACGGGCCCGAGGGCGACGTACGCCTCGGACCGCAGATCCAGGACGAACCGCGGCGATGCGGCCGACAGCGCTGCCGTCACCGGCGCCGCCCACAGCCGGCGCAGCGGCGGAACGCCCGGGAGCGCGGTGCCGGCGGCCAGCCGGTACGCGGGAATGAGATCATCGGCCCCGACCGGGCCGAACGGGGCGGAGTGGATGAGCACGTGCTCCCCCAGCCACCGGCGGGATGCGGCGTCCAGCGTGTGCGCCCCGAGTGCGTCGAAGAGCACACCGGTGTAGCGGTCGACCGCGGGCATCGTGGGCGACTCGAGCAGCGCGGCGTTGACGGCGATCTCGCCGCGTTGCCGTGCGCTCAGCCGGAGTACGCGGGCGGCCGCATCCTCGTCCGACGACAGCTCCACGAGGGCCTCGACCACCGCAGCGCGCTCGGGGCGCAGGGCGGGCAGGGCGAGCGCATCGAGGCGCAGCGGCGGCCCGTCGCCGCCGGGGCGCTTCGTCTCGGACGGCGGCAGCAGGATCAGCATCCGCCGATCTCCTCCTTCATGCGAAACACCACATTCCGTCTGAGACACCGCGCGAAGCGGGGCGTCTCGGACGGAATGTGGTGTTTCGGGGTGTAGCGACTTAGGAGACGAGGGCGGCGTTACCGGCGACGACCGTCACGGTGTCGCCCTCCATCGACAGGAACCCGTCCTGCGCGTTGGCGATCACCTTGGAGCCGTCGGTGCGCGTGATGCGCACCTGGCCCTCGGCGAGGATCGCGAGCACCGGCTCGTGACCGGCCATGAAGCCGATCTCGCCCTCGACCGTCTTGGCGATCACGAGGGACGCCTCACCGGTCCACACCTCGGCGTCGGCCGAGACGAGGTGCACGTCGAGCGGCATGTCAGCCGTTCTCCTTCTGGATCTGGGCCCACTTGGCCTCGACGTCGGAGATGCCGCCGACGTTGAAGAAGGCCTGCTCGGCGACGTGGTCGAAGTCGCCCTTGACGATCGCGTCGAAGGACTCGATCGTCTCCTTGATCGGGACCGTGGAGCCCTCGACACCGGTGAACTTCTTCGCCATGTAGGTGTTCTGCGAGAGGAACTGCTGGATGCGGCGTGCACGCGACACGACGATCTTGTCCTCTTCGGAGAGCTCGTCGACACCGAGGATCGCGATGATCTCCTGCAGTTCCTTGTTCTTCTGCAGGATCTGCTTGACCGACGTGGCCACGCGGTAGTGGTCCTCACCGATGTAGCGGGGGTCCAGGAT
Organism: Microbacterium wangchenii; assembly: GCF_004564355.1. Classification (NCBI taxonomy): domain Bacteria; kingdom Bacillati; phylum Actinomycetota; class Actinomycetes; order Micrococcales; family Microbacteriaceae; genus Microbacterium; species Microbacterium wangchenii. The sequence continues at coordinate 1,222,901 of NZ_CP038266.1, read as the reverse complement.
GCGGCTGGTCGAGCTGAGCGGGTCGACGGCGGGGTACAGACCCTTCGACGCGATCTCGCGGGAGAGCTCGGTCGTGGCGTCGAGGTGGGCGAACGTGGTCGCCGGGGCCGGGTCGGTGTAGTCGTCGGCGGGCACGTAGATCGCCTGCAGCGAGGTGATCGAGTGGCCGCGGGTGGAGGTGATGCGCTCCTGGAGCACACCCATCTCGTCGGCGAGGTTCGGCTGGTATCCCACGGCGGAGGGCATGCGGCCCAGGAGCGTGGAGACCTCGGAGCCGGCCTGCGTGAAGCGGAAGATGTTGTCGATGAACAGCAGCACGTCCTGCTTCTGCACGTCGCGGAAGTACTCCGCCATCGTCAGGGCCGACAGGGCGACGCGCAGACGCGTCCCCGGCGGCTCGTCCATCTGGCCGAAGACGAGGGCGGTCTTGTCGAAGACACCCGCCTCCTCCATCTCGGCGATGAGGTCGTTGCCCTCACGGGTGCGCTCGCCCACACCGGCGAACACCGACACGCCACCGTGGTCCTGCGCGACGCGCTGGATCATCTCCTGGATGAGGACGGTCTTGCCCACGCCCGCCCCGCCGAACAGGCCGATCTTGCCGCCCAGCACGTACGGGGTCAGCAGGTCGATGACCTTGATGCCGGTCTCGAACATCTGCGTCTTCGACTCGAGCTGGTCGAAGTTGGGGGCCTTGCGGTGGATGGGCCAGCGCTCGGTGATCTCGATCTGCTCGCCGGGCTCGGCGTTGAGGATCTCGCCGGTCACGTTGAACACGCGGCCCTTGGTGACATCGCCCACCGGGACGGTGATCTGGTCGCCCGTGTCGCGCACTTCCTGGCCGCGGACGATGCCGTCGGTCGGCTTGAGCGCGATGGCGCGGACGAGGTCGTCACCGAGGTGCTGCGCGACCTCGAGCGTGATCTCGGTCGACTCGTCGCCGATCGTGATCGTCGTCTTCAGCGCGTTGTAGATGTCGGGGATGCTGTCGTGCGGGAACTCGATGTCGACGACCGGCCCGGTGACGCGCGCGACGCGCCCGACGACCGCGGTCTTCTCGGCGGTGAGGCTCATGGCTTCTTCTCTTTCTCTGGGTCTACTTGCCCGACGCCAGGGCGTCGGCGCCGCCGACGATCTCGGCGATCTGCTGCGTGATCTCGGCCTGGCGTGCGTTGTTGCGCAGGCGCGTGTAGTCGGTGATGAGCTTGTCGGCGTTGTCACTGGCCGACTTCATCGCCTTCTGCGTCGCGGCGTGCTTGGCCGCCGAGGACTGCAGGAGGGCGTTGAAGACGCGGCTCTGGATGTACACCGGCAGGAGCGCGTCCAGCACGGTCGCGGCCTCGGGTTCGAACTCGTAGAGCGGGTACACCTGAGCGCCCGTGGGCTCTTCCTCGGCCTCGACGACCTCCAGCGGAAGCAGGCGCACCGTCTCCGGGCTCTGGGTCATCATGCTGACGAAGCGGTTGTACACGAGGTGGATCTCATCCACGCCACCCTCGCCGCCGCCACGGTTGTAGGCGTCGATGAGGGTCGCGGAGATCTCCTCCGCGGTGCGGAACTGCGGGGTGTCGGTGTCGCCGGTCCACTCGGCCTCGGTGGCGAGGCGACGGAACTGGAAGTAGCCCACCGCCCGCCGGCCGACGAGGTAGTACGCCACCTCTTTGCCCTGGGAGCGCAGGAGGGCAGCCAGCTCCAGACCCTCGCGGAGGATCTGCGAGTTGAACGCGCCGGCCAGGCCCCGGTCGGAGGCGAAGATCACCACGGCCGAGCGCCGGATCTCGGCGCGCTCGGTCGTGAGGGGGTGATCGATGTTGGAGTGCGTGGCGACCGCCGAGACGGCCCGCGTGACGGCACGCGCGAACGGCGATGACGCGCGCACCCGCGCCATCGCCTTCTGGATGCGCGAAGCCGCGATGAGCTCCATCGCCTTCGTGATCTTCTTGGTGGTCTGAGCAGAACTGATCTTCTGCTTGTAGACCCGCAGTTGTGCGCCCATGGTGTGTGTCCTCGCGTCGCTGTTAGCGGCGGCCCTTGACGATCTTCTCCTGGTTGACGTCCTCCACCTCGGCGGCCTCGACCGCCTCGTTCCCGGGAGCGCCGATGCCCTGACCGTCGCCGGCCTGGAACTCCAGGACGAACGCGTCGACCTTCTTCTCCAGCTCGGCGGCGGTGTCATCGTCGAGGACGTTGGTGTCGCGCAGGGTCTCGAGGATCGTGGAGTTGCGGCGCAGGTAGTCCAGCAGCTCGCGCTCGAAGCGCAGCACGTCGGAGACCTCGATCGAGTCGAGCTTTCCGTTGGTGCCGGCCCAGATCGACACGACCTGCTCCTCCACCGGGTACGGCGAGTACTGGGGCTGCTTGAGGAGCTCCGTCAGACGCGCACCGCGGGCCAGCTGGCGCCGGGACGCGGCGTCCAGGTCGCTCGCGAACATCGCGAACGCCTCGAGCGAGCGGTACTGGGCCAGCTCGAGCTTGAGCGTGCCGGAGACCTTCTTGATCGACTTGACCTGGGCGTCACCGCCGACGCGCGACACCGAGATGCCCACGTCCACGGCCGGACGCTGATTGGCGTTGAACAGGTCGGACTGCAGGAAGATCTGGCCGTCGGTGATCGAGATGACGTTCGTCGGGATGTAGGCCGAGACGTCGTTGGCCTTCGTCTCGATGATCGGGAGGCCCGTCATCGAACCCGCGCCCAGCTCGTCGGAGAGCTTGGCGCAACGCTCCAGCAGACGCGAGTGCAGGTAGAACACGTCGCCGGGGTAGGCCTCACGGCCCGGCGGACGACGCAGCAGCAGCGACACGGCGCGGTACGCCTCAGCCTGCTTGGACAGGTCGTCGAAGATGATCAGGACGTGCTTGCCGCGGTACATCCAGTGCTGGCCGATGGCCGAACCGGTGTAGGGGGCGAGGTACTTGAAGCCGGCGGGGTCCGACGCCGGGGCGGCGACGATGGTGGTGTACTCCATCGCGCCGGCGTCCTCCAGGGCGCCCTTCACCGAGGCGATCGTGGAGCCCTTCTGCCCGATCGCGACGTAGATGCAGCGCACCTGCTTGTTGACGTCGCCGGATTCCCAGTTGGCCTTCTGGTTGATGATCGTGTCGATCGCGATGGCCGTCTTGCCCGTCTGGCGGTCGCCGATGATGAGCTGACGCTGGCCGCGGCCGACGGGGATCATCGCGTCGATGGCCTTGATGCCCGTCTGCATGGGCTCGTGCACGCTCTTACGCGCCATGACGCCGGGGGCCTGCAGCTCGAGCGCGCGGCGCCCCTCGTTGGCGACCTCGCCGAGGCCGTCGATGGGGTTGCCCAGCGGGTCCACGACGCGACCCAGGAACCCGTCGCCGACGGGCACGGAGAGGACCTCACCCGTGCGGGTGACTTCCTGACCGGCTTCGATGCCGGAGAACTCCCCGAGCACGACGACACCGATCTCGTGCTCGTCCAGGTTCAATGCGAGACCCTGCGTGCCGTCCGCGAAGCGGACCAGCTCGTTGGCCATGACGCCCGGCAGTCCCTCGACGTGCGCGATGCCGTCTGCGGCGTCGACCACGGTGCCGACCTCGGTCGCGGCGGCGCCGGTGGGCTCGTAGGCGGCGACGAAGTCTTTCAGCGCGTCACGGATGACGTCGGGGCTGATCGTGATATCTGCCATTGTCTTCCTTCGTGTTGTGGGGCGATACGCCCCGAGATGTGCGGTCCTCGCGGACGGCAAAGCCTTGTAGTTTAACCCGCCAGGCGCTGGCGGAGGCCGGCCAGGCGGGTGGAGATGCTCGCGTCGATGACGTCATCGGCGATCTGCACGCGCAGGCCGCCCACCACCGACGGGTCGATCACGACGTTCAGTGAGACGTCGGATCCGTAGCGCGCCGACAGGGCGCCCGACAGGCGGGTGCGCTGTGCGTCGCTCAGCGGCGCGGCGGAGACCACCGTCGCCACCGTGCGTCCGCGCTGGTCGCCGACGAGCCGCATCGCGCGGTTCAGAAGACTCCGAACGCGGCGGTCGCGGGGCTGCTGGACGAGCGAGGAGATGATGAGCGTCGTGGCTGCGCTGGCGCGCTCCCCCAGCAGCGTGGTGATGAGCGCCCCCTTGGCGGAGGCGTCACCCAGGCGGCTGCCGAGGGCCAGTTCGAGTTCGGGGTTCTGTGCGACGGTGCGCGAGAAGGAGAACAGCTCCGCCTCGACGTCGGAGCCGGTCGCACCGATCGCCGCCGCGCGGACGGCGAGCTCCTCGATGCCGTCGACGAGATCCGATGCGCGTGACCACCGCTGGTCGACCAGCGAGCTCAGCAGCGAAATCGTGACGGGGCGGAAGGACGCACCGAAGACGTCGGTGATCACTTTCGCGCGGGACTCCGGCGAGGCCGACGAGTCGGCCAGCGCGGAACCCAGCTGCAACGACCCGCCGATGGCGCGCGCCGCAGCGAACAGCTCGCCGGCGACCTCGAGGTCCACGCCCTCAGCGGCGCTGAGCGCCGCGGTCGTGGCCTCGAGGGCCTGAGTGGTCGCACTGCCCATTACCGAGCCGCCTTGGTGTTCTCCGACGCTTCCAGGTCGGCGAGGAAGCGGTCCACGACCGCCTGCGCCTTCTGGTCGTCGGAGAGGGTCTCACCGATGACGTTGCCGGCGAGGTCGAGCGCGAGCGAACCGACCTCCGAGCGCAGCGACACCAGCGCCGCCTGGCGCTCGGCCTCGATCTGCGTGTGCGCGGTCGCGGTGATGCGCGCGGCCTCGGCCGATGCCGCGTCGCGGGCCTCGGCGACGATCTTCTTGCCGTCCTCGCGGGCGGCCTCCCGGATCTCGCCGGCCTCCTTGCGGGCTTCGGCGAGCTGGGCGGTGTACTGCTCCAGCGCGACCTCGGCCTGCCGCTGCGCCTCGTCGGCCTTGGCGATGTTCCCCTCGATCGCGGCGCCGCGCTCGTCGAGCAGCTTCTGCATCCGCGGCAGCACGACGCGCCAGAAGACGAAGAGGATGACGACGAAGCAGACCGCCGACCAGATGATGTCGTAGTACGCCGGAAGCAGCGGGTTGTGCGCCGCCTCTTCGCCGTGAGAGTCCTCTGCAGCGAGAGTGACAAGAGCGTTCAGCATCCTGTCTCCTTACGTCGGAAGTCGAGGATCAGAAGCCGAAGATGAAGCCGGTGGCGATGCCGATGAAGGCGAGCGCCTCGGTGAAGGCGATACCGATCCACATCAGGACCTGCAGGCGGCCGGCGAGCTCGGGCTGGCGGGCGACGCCCTCGATCGTCTTGCCGACGACGATGCCCACGCCGATGGCGGGGCCGATGGCGGCGAGGCCGTAGCCGACGGTCGCGATGGAACCGGAGACCTGGGCGAGAACCGTAGTTGCGTCCACGGGTATTTCCTTTCGGGGTTGGGTGGTTCGGCGTGCGCCGAACCGCTCAGTGCTCTTCCGCGACCGCGAGCTGGATGTAGACCGCGGTGAGGATGGTGAAGACGTACGCCTGGAGGAAGGCCACCAGGAGTTCGAACAGGGTGAAGGCGAAGCCGAACGCGAGCGTGCCGGCTCCGAGAGCCGACCACCACCCGCCGAGGCTGAAGATGAAGAACTGCGTCGCCGAGAAGAACAGCACGAGCATGAGGTGGCCGACGATCATGTTCATCAGCAGTCGCAGCGTCAGGGTGACGGGGCGGATGATGAAGGTCGACAGCAGCTCAAGCGGCGTGACGATGATGTACAGGAACGGCGGCACGCCCGTGGGGAACAGCGAGTTCTTGAAGAAGTTCTTCGGGCCCTTCTTCAGACCCGCGTAGATGAACGTCACGTACGAGACCAGCGCGAGCAGCAGCGGCACGGCGATGACGCTCGTTCCGGCGATGTTGATGCCCGGGATCACGCCGGTGATGTTCATGAACAGCACCATGAAGAAGATCGTGCTGAGGATCGGCAGGAACCGGTCGCCGTCCTTACGGCCGAGCAGGTCGTGCGCGATGTTGACCCGGACGAAGTCGAGCCCCATCTCGACGATGGACTGGAAGCGCCCGGGAACGAGCTTCATGCGGCGCGTGCCGATGATGAAGAGCGTGATCAGCACGACCGTCGCCAGGATCTGGACGAGGTTGATGCGGGTGAAGGCGAACGGGGTCCCCTCGAAGAACACCGGCGGGAAGAAGTCGGCGATCGACGGCGGGTGGAACTCGTTCCCGTACGTCGCGGCATTCGCGATCAGGGTCGCAGCTTGAGTGAACAGCGGTGGCTCCAGCTTCGGGGCATCGGCGAGGACCGTTGCGACGATGGTCGGTGAGAGCACCCCGAGGGCGCTCTGAGAGCGTGCGGGCGCAGGTCAACCCTATCAAATGACGGGGCCGGCCGATGCCGCTCAGTCGGTGCGGTCTCCCGCGTCGGGGTCGGTGGGCAGCGAGACGTCGCTCGCGTGCGGGATCCGCATCCGCATCATGACGACCATGTCGACCACGAGCGAACCGAGGACACTGGCCACCAGGGCGAGGAAGAACACGGTGGTGTCGATCCACGGCTGATCCCGCAGGAGCACGAGCGCGATGATGAACAGGACGAGCTTGAGGATCCACCCGCCCAGGACGACGCCGAAGAAGATCGGCACGTACAGGTCGTCACCGAACCACCGGTTGGCGATGAGGATGCTCGCGGCCGTCACCGCGGAGAAGAACCCGCCCACGAGCACGCCCACCAGCGCGCTGGCGACCCCGTCTCCCCCGCTCACGGCGTAGCCGATGAGGGCGCCGACGACGGCCAGGACCCCCGCGACGATGCCTCCCCAGGTCAAGGCGGTGCGCAGCACCGGCGTGCTGGAGACGGGACTGGAGGTCATGCGGGCTCCTTGAGGGGGGCGGGACGCGTCTGGCGCCGGGAGGGGAGGAAGGTGAGGACCAGGCACGCGGCGACCCCGACGACACCGAACACGATGCCCAGGGCGTAGTCACCCGGCCAGCTCTGGTCGGTGCCGATGTACATCAGGAGGAACGCGAATCCCACGACCGCCGTCCACGCGTAGAAGATCAGCACGGCATCGCGGTCGGAGTGGCCCATGTCGAGCATGCGGTGGTGCAGGTGCTTGCGGTCGGGCGAGAAGGGGGATTTGCCCGCCCGCATGCGGCGGATGATCGCGAGGCCGAAATCCAGCAGCGGCAGGAGCACCACGACCACCGGGAGCAGGATCGGGATGAACGCACCGAGCAGCTGCGAGCGGCCGAGCTGCTCGGGGTCGAGGACGGCCGGGTCGATCTGGCCCGTGATCGCCACCGCGGAGGAGGCCATCAGCAGCCCCAGCATGAGCGCGCCGGCGTCGCCCATGAAGATCTTGGCGGGGTTCCAGTTGAACGGCAGGAATCCGATGCACGCGCCGATCAGCACCGCGGCGAGGAAGGAGGCGAGGTTGAAGTACGTGCTGGCGCCGGTGTCGCGCACGAGCAGGTAGGAGTACGCGAAGAAGACGCCGTTGGCGATGAGGCACACCCCCGCGACGAGGCCGTCGAGCCCGTCGATGAAGTTCACGGCGTTCATCACGACCACGATCGCGAACACCGTGAGGGTGAAGCTCATCCACCCCGACCCGACCGTGAGACCCCCGATCGGGAGCGAGAGGATCTGCAGTCCGCCCAGCAGCGTGATGATGCCGGCGGCGACGAACTGCGCGCCGAGCTTGATCATCCAGTCCAGGTCCCACAGATCGTCGGCCACGCCGACCAGCACGATCACGAGGGTCGCCCCCAGCACAGCGAGGACGGGTCCCGGGTTGGCCCAGATGACGGAGAAGAACGGCTGCTGGCTGGAGAACAGGAAGGCCGCGGCCACCGCCAGGAACATGGCCACGCCGCCCAGGCGGGGCGTCGGGGTCTTGTGCACGTCGCGCTCGCGGATGCCGGGATACAGCTTGAACCGCAGACTCAGGCGCCACACCGCCCACGTCAGGACGAAGGTGACCACCGCGGTGAACAGCACCAGCAGGAGGTACTGCTTCACCCGGCACCGCCGGATTCGTCCTCGTCCGGCTCGAGCAGGTCACCCAGCACCTCACGCAGCCGCTCCCGCGGCACGGCGCCTTCGCGCAGCACGCGCACGAGCGGCTCGTCGCCGCCCACCAGGCGCGTGGCATCCACGATGGTCGAGGCGATGCCGGTGTGGCTCGGCCCGTCGTCGAGGTACACCCCGACCGACTCCCCCAGCATGTCGCGCGCCTCGTCGATCGTGACCGCCGCCGGCGCCCCGGTGCGGTTGGCGCTGGAGACGGCCAGCGGCCCGGTCTCCTCCAGCAGCTCCAGGGCGATGCGGTGCGCGGGCATCCGCACCGCGACCGTGCCCCGGGTCTCCCCCAGATCCCACGACAGCGACGGCTGCGACGGCAGGACGATCGTGAGGCCACCGGGCCAGAAGGTCTCCACGAGGCGCTCGACCGGCTCGGGGAGGTCGGCCACGAGAGCGCGGAGCGTGCTCACCCCGGCCACCAGCACGGGCGGCGGCTGCTGCCGCCCGCGGCCCTTCGCGGCCAGCAGGCCCGCGACCGCGCGCGCGTTGAAGGCGTCTGCGGCGATGCCGTAAACGGTGTCGGTGGGCAGCACGACCAGCTCGCCGCGACTCAGCGTCTGGCGTGAGTGTCGCATGCCGGAGAGCAGCTGGGCCTCGTCACGGCAGTCGTAAACGGGTGACATGTCCCGCCCAGTCTACGTGCGGCGCCTGCGACTCCCGCGAGAGCCGCCACCTGGTCGGCTCATGGGCGCAGCGCTGTGGTGGCCCGGTCGCGCATCGTGAGGTCGGGGTGGGTCGCCGCGGCGCGCCATCCGTCCGCCGTCAGCAGCTCCCGGATCGCCGCGCCCTGCCATTCGCCGTGCTCGATCACGAGAACCCCACCCGAATGCGCCAGCCGCAGCCCCACGCGGCTGAGCACACGCACGACGTCGAGCCCGTCCGGGCCGCCGTACAGCGCTGCGGGCGGGTCGTACCGGCGCACCTCGGGATCGCGCGGGATCGCGTCGTCGGGCACGTACGGGGGGTTGGACGCCACGACCGACACCGTGCCGTCGAGCTCGCCGAACGCGTCGGCCAGATCCGCGCACACGACCGTGAGGTTGGCCGCTCCCACCCGCCGCGCGTTCTCCTTCGCCCACACGAACGCGTCGGCGGACTTCTCCGCCGCGAACACGCGCGCGTGCGGCACCTCGGTGGCCATCGCCAGGGCGATCGCCCCGCTGCCGGTGCCGAGGTCCACCGCGACCGGCTCGGGCACGGCGGCGGCGACCAGGGCGTCGATGGCCAGCTGCGCGACCATCTCCGTCTCCGGCCGCGGCACGAACACTCCCGGCCCCACCGCCAGCTCGAGGTGCCGGAACGGGGCGCGCCCGGTCAGGTGCTGCAGCGGCACGCGCGCGCACCGGCGCTGCACGAGCTCCTCCAGTGCGGCAGCGGCCGCCGCATCCATGCCGTCCCCGCGGATGGCGGCGGCCTGCACCGCTCCCCGGCCGGCACCCAGCACGTGCGCGGCGAGCAGCTCGGCGTCCACGTCGGGATCGGGGACCCCGGCGGCGGCGAGGCGCGCGGCGGCGTCTCGGACGAGGGCGGCGACGGACGCGGCGGCGGGTGCGGGCATGGCTCTGTCCACCCTACGACCCGCGCACCCGGGCGCGTCATACTCGCGCGACGCCCAGGCGGCCCTCGGTAGGCTGGGACCCACACCGTCCGACGGCGAAAGGCCCGCCATGCCCGGCATCCACCCCGACATCACGTCCGCGTTCGGCGACACCCCGCTCGTGCGCCTGAACCGCGTCGCCGAGGGGGTGGACGCGAACATCCTCGCCAAGCTGGAGTTCTACAACCCCGCCGGCAGCGTCAAGGACCGCCTGGGGATCGCGATCGTGGATGCCGCGGAGGCCTCCGGCGAGCTGAAGCCCGGCGGCACGATCGTGGAGTCCACGAGCGGTAACACCGGCATCGCCCTCGCGATGGTCGGCGCGGCGCGCGGCTACCGCGTGATCCTCACGATGCCGGCATCCATGTCGAAGGAGCGGCGCGCGCTGCTGAAGGCGTTCGGCGCGGAGGTCGTGCTGACCGACCCGACCAAGGGCATGTCGTATGCGGTGGACGAGGCCAAGCGCATCGTGTCGGAGACGCCCGGTGCGGTGTGGGCGCGCCAGTTCGAGAACGAGGCGAACCCCGAGGTGCACCGCAAGACCACCGCCGAGGAGATCCTCCGCGACACCGACGGCAAGGTCGACTACTTCGTCGCCGGCATCGGCACGGGCGGCACCATCACCGGCGTCGGCCAGGTGCTCAAGGAACGCGTCCCGGGCGTGAAGGTCGTCGCCGTCGAGCCCTCCGACTCCCCCGTGCTGACCAAGGGCCACCCCGGCCCGCACAAGATCCAGGGCATCGGACCGAACTTCGTCCCCGCCATCTTGGACCGCGACGTGATCGACGAGGTCATCGACGTCGAGTTCGACGACGCCATCCGCCTGGCCCGCGACACCGCGACCAAGGACGGCATCCTCGTGGGCATGTCCAGCGGAGCGGCCATCTGGGCGGCCCTGGAGATCGCCAAGCGGCCAGAGGCGGCGGGCAAGAACATCGTCGTGATCATCCCGTCCTTCGGTGAGCGCTACCTCTCCACCGCTCTGTACGAGCACCTGCGCGAGGACTGAGTGGGACCCCTCTCGCGCCTGCGCGAAGACATCGCCGCGGCCAAGCTCCGCGACCCCGCCGCCCGCGGCACCCTCGAGCTGGTCCTGCTGTACTCGGGGCTGCACGCCGTATGGGCGCACCGCGTCAGCCACCGGCTGTGGCGCCGCGGCTTCCGCTTCCCCGCGCGGCTGCTGTCGCAGCTGACCCGCTGGCTCACCGGGGTGGAGATCCACCCCGGTGCCGTCATCGGACGGCGCCTGTTCATCGATCACGGGATGGGCGTGGTGATCGGTGAGACCGCCGAGGTGGGCGATGACGTCCTGATCTACCACGGCGTGACCCTCGGCGGGCGTCAGCGCGAGGGCGGCAAGCGCCATCCCACCCTCGGTGACGGCGTGGCCGTCGGCGCCGGCGCGAAGATCCTCGGCCCCATCACGATCGGCGACCGCACCGTCGTCGGAGCCAACGCGGTCGTGACCAAGGATGCCCCGGCCGACTCCGTGCTCGTCGGCGTTCCCGCCAAGCCGCGCGCGCGCCGCGCCGGCGAGGACACCCGGGCCGTCCTCGCCGCCCCCGAGTACTCCATCTAGCCGCGCCGTCCGGAGCGGGGGGCGAGGTGGCTACGCTCGGGAGGATGAGCGCGTTGCACGAGCTGTCGGCCGTCGAGCTGGCGGGGATGCTGCGCCGGCGCGAGGTCTCCGCCGCCGAGGTCGCCGCGCATTACCTCGCGCGCATCGCCGCGCACGCCGAGCTGGGCGCGTTCGCCGAGGTCACCGCGGATGCCGCGCTGCAGCGCGCCCGCGCACTCGATGCCGCGTCGCCGGCCGGGGCGCTGTGGGGCCTCCCGCACGCCGACAAGGATCTCGTCGCCCGTGCGGGCGTACCCACGCGGTACGGGTCGCGCTCGCGGGTCGGCTTCGTGCCCACCGCATCCGACCCGCTCGCCGAAGCGCTCGACGCTGCGGGGGTGGTGAATCTCGGCAAGACGGCCACGAGCGAGTTCGGGCTCACCGGCTACACCGAGCCGCGCACCGCTCCCCCGGCGCGCGACCCGTGGAACCCCGCGCACGGCGCGGGCGGCTCCAGCGGCGGGGCCGCCGTCGCGGTGGCGGCGCGGATGCTGCCGGTCGCGGTCGCCTCCGACGGCGGCGGGTCGATCCGCATCCCCGCGGCCACCGTGGGCGTCGTGGGGCTCAAGCCCTCGCGGGGGCGGCTGCCGCTGGGCTCCGGGTTCGACGCGCCGGACGGCCTCGCCGTCACGGGCCCGGTGGCCCGCACCGCCGAGGACGCGGCGTTCCTCCTGGACGCCCTCGTCGACCTCGCGCCCTTCCGCTACGCCACCGCCGCGCCGGGGTCGGGCCCGTTCCTGGCGGCGGCCCGCCGTGAGCCGGCTCGGACGCGCATCGGCGTGACGACGGTGTCGCCGTGGGACGCGGACGAGCGCATCGTGCTCGACGACCAGGCCGGAGCCGCCGTGCGCACCGCCGCCGGGTGGCTCGCGGGCGACGGGCACGCCGTCGACGACGCGCAGTGGCGCCCGCGGGGGTACGCGGCGCTCTTCCGCGTCCTGTGGCGCGCGAGTGCCGCGCGGATCCCCCTGACGGAGGCGGACCTGGCCGTCGTCGAGCCGCTCACGGCGTGGCTCGTGCGCGAGGGACGCGGGCTGACCGCATCCGATGTCTCGGGGGGCCTCTCGGCCGCCCGCGTGTTCGAGCGCGAGACGATCGAGGCGTTCGCGCCGTTCGACGCCGTGCTCATGCCGGCTCTCGCGCAATCGCCGCGCCCGGTGGGCTGGTACGGGGGGCACGACCCCGAGCGCACGTTCGCGCTGCAGGTGGAGTACGCGCCCTACTCGAGCTTCGTCAACGTCGCGGGGCTGCCGGCCCTCACCGTGCCGGTGACCGCCGACGCCGCCGGACACCCCGTGTCGGTGCAGCTGGTCGGACGGCCCGGCGGGGAGGCGGCGCTGCTGTCGCTCGCGGCGCAGCTGGAGCGGCACCGCGGGCCCCTGCCGCATCCGCCGTCCGGCTGAGCGGGGTCGGTCAGGCGTCGCCGGCGAGTGCGGCCAGGCGCTCTTCCTCGTCGGTGGCGACGAGCGAGGCGATCACCGGCTCGAGGGCGCCGTCCATGACCTGGTCGAGGTTGTACGCCTTGTAGCCGGTGCGGTGGTCGGCGATGCGGTTCTCGGGGAAGTTGTAGGTGCGGATGCGCTCGGAGCGGTCCATGCCGCGGATCTGCGACTTGCGGGCGTCGGATGCCGCGGCATCCTGCTCCTCCTGCTGCTTCGCGAGCAGCCGGGCGCGCAGCACGCGCATCCCCGCTTCGCGGTTCTGCAGCTGCGACTTCTCGTTCTGCATCGACACGACGATGCCGGTGGGAACGTGGGTGATCCGCACGGCGGAGTCGGTCGTGTTGACCGACTGACCGCCGGGCCCGGACGAGCGGAAGACGTCGATCTTCAGGTCGTTCGGGTCGATCTGGATCTCTTCGGGCTCGTCGACCTCGGGGAAGACCAGCACCCCGGTCGTGGAGGTGTGGATGCGCCCCTGCGACTCGGTCGCCGGCACCCGCTGCACGCGGTGCACGCCGCCTTCGTACTTCAGGTGCGCCCACACGCCCTGCGCGGGATCGGTCGAGGATCCCTTGATCGCGACCTGCACGTCCTTGTAGCCGCCGAGGTCGGATTCGTTGCGCTCGAGCAGCTCGGTCTTCCAGCCCTTGGATGCGGCGTACTGCAGGTACATGCGCAGCAGGTCGGCGGCGAACAGCGCCGATTCGGCGCCGCCCTCCCCCGCCTTGATCTCCATGATGACATCGCGCGCGTCGTCGGGGTCGCGCGGGATCAGCAGGCGGCGGAGGCGCTCGTGCGTCTCCGCGGCACGCGTCTCCAGGGCCGGCACCTCCTCGGCGAACGCGGCGTCCTCACGGGCGAGCTCGCGCGCCGCCGCCAGGTCTTCGGATGCGGCGAGCCAGTCCTCGTGCGCCTTCACGATGCGGGAGAGCTCGGCATACCGCCGGTTCACCCGCTTCGCGCGGGCGGCATCGGCGTGCACCGCGGGGTCGGAGAGCTCCTCCTGCACCGCGCGGTGCTCGTCGATCAGCGCCTCGACCGAGGCGAACATGCCGGTCTCGGACACGTCCAGGTCAGCGGATGCTGTTGTCGTGCCCGTGCGCGCCGCCCGCACCGTGCGCGGGAGCCGGGATCGACTTCTGCATCTGCACGAGGAACTCGACGTTGGACTGCGTCTCCTTCAACTTGCCGAGGACGACCTCCAACGCCTGCTGAGTGTCCAGGCCCGCGAGGGCGCGGCGCAGCTTCCACGTGATCTTGACCTCATCGGGCGAGAGGAGCATCTCCTCGCGCCGCGTGCTGGAGGCGTTGACATCCACCGCGGGGAAGATGCGCTTGTCCGCCAGCTGGCGGCTCAGGCGCAGCTCGCTGTTGCCGGTGCCCTTGAACTCCTCGAAGATGACGTCGTCCATCTTGGACCCGGTCTCCACGAGCGCCGTCGCCAGGATCGTGAGCGATCCGCCGTTCTCGATGTTGCGCGCAGCACCGAAGAAGCGCTTGGGCGGGTAGAGCGCGGATGCGTCCACGCCACCGGTGAGCACACGGCCCGAGGTCGGCGCCGAGATGTTGTAGGCACGGCCCAGGCGCGTGATCGAGTCCAGCAGTACGACGACGTCGCGGCCGAGCTCGACCAGGCGCTTGGCGCGCTCGATCGCGAGTTCGGCGACCGTGGTGTGGTCTTCGGCCGGGCGGTCGAAGGTGGATGCCACGACCTCGCCGCGCACGGTGCGCTGCATGTCGGTGACCTCCTCCGGACGCTCGTCGACGAGGACCACCATGAGGTGGACCTCGGGGTTGTTCTGCGCGATGGCGTTGGCGATCTGCTGCAGGACGATCGTCTTGCCGGCCTTGGGCGGGGCGACGATGAGGCCGCGCTGACCCTTGCCGATCGGGGCGACCAGGTCGATGATGCGCTGCGTCAGCTTCTCCGGGGCCGTCTCCAGGCGGAGGCGGTCCTGCGCGTACAGCGGCGTCAGGTTGCCGAACTCCACGCGGGTGGCGGCGTCCTCGATCGACAGGCCGTTGATCGCGTCGACCTTGACCAGCGCGTTGTACTTCTGCCGGCCGGACTGCTCGCCCTCGCGCGGTTGCTTGATGGCGCCGACGACGGCGTCACCCTTGCGCAGGTTGTACTTCTTGACCTGTCCGAGCGAGACGTAGACATCGCTCGGCCCCGGCAGGTAACCGGTGGTGCGCACGAACGCGTAGTTGTCGAGCACGTCGAGGATGCCGGCGATCGGGATGAGGACGTCGTCCTCGGTGATCTCGGTGTCGAACTCGTCGGTGGGGGTCTGACCGCCGCGGCGCTTGTTGCGCTGACGGTTGCGGCCGCCGCCCTGCTGATCGGCGTCGTCCGCCGGCTGCTGCTTCTCCGGCTGCGGGCGCTCGGGCTGCTGACGCTCGTTCTGCTGCTTCTCGGGCTGCTTGTCGCCCTCGCCGCCGCCCCCGCGGTTGCGGTTGCGGTTGCGGTTGCGGTTCCGGTTGCGCCCGGACGACGAGCCCTCCTCGCCGGAGTCGTCGTTCGACCCCGCCTCGGCGGTGGGCTGCGCGGTGTCGGCAGCGGCCTGCGGCTCGGCTGCCGGCTCGGCGGACTCCGCCGCCGGCTCGGCAGACGCGCGACGGCGTCCGCCCCTGGCGCGCGTGCCCTCGGCGACCGGAGCCTCCGCCGGAGCGGAGGACGCCTCGGGAGCCGGTGCGTCGGTGGTGGGAGCGGGGGCTTCGGCGGCGACGGGTGCCTCGGCGGCCGGCTCGGCGGCGGGCGCCTCGGCGGCGGGTGCCTCGGCCGCGTCGGCGGGTGCTGTCTCTGCGGCGGGCGCCTCGGCGGGGACGTCGGTGCTCTTGGCACGGCGCGGCGCGCGCTTGCGCGGGGCCTTCGCGGGCTTCTCGGTCGCCGGCGCCTCCTCGGCGGGCGCGGCCTCAGCGGCGGGCGCCGCCTCAGCGGGCGCGGTCTCCGCGACGGCGGCGGGCGCCTCGTCGACCGGAGTGGCGTCCACCGCGTCGGCGGCGACCTCCTCGGCCGGCGCGTCCTGGCCGGCAGCCTCCGCGGCAGCGGGCTGCGCGGCGGTGTCGAAGGTCTCGGCCGCAGCGGAGACGGTGTCTTCGGTGTTCGCCGCGTCGTTCGAAGACGCGTCGACACCCTGGATCTCGGAGATGGACTCCACGAGTACTCCCTTGTGAAACGGATGATCAGGCCGCAGCCGACGCCGGAAGAGACAGGCGTCGATGCTCCGCGCGATTCGCTGGCCGGAATGGCCGATTCGGGTTGCGGGTGCGTGCGGTGGTGGTTCGCAGATTTGCGCCGGAGGCCAGAGTCACGTGGTTACGTGGAACCCTCCGAGTACTCCTTCACTGTACCACCCCTGACGTCCACGGCGAGCATGAGCGCCTCCCACGGGGTGTCGACGAGGGATGCGGCGAGCTCCGCCGCCTCCAGGCGGCGGCCGGGTCCGTCCGCGAGCACGAGCACGCTGGGCCCGGCACCGGAGACGACCGCGGCGAAGCCCTCGGCACGCAGCGCGCGCACGAGCCGGTCGGTCTCCGGCATCGCCTGCGCGCGATAGCTCTGATGCAGCTTGTCCTCCGTGGCGGCCATGAGCAGCTCGGGGCTCTGCGTGAGGGCGGCGATGAGCAGCGCCGAGCGCGACACGTTGAACACCGCATCCTCACGGGGCACCTGCAGCGGCTGGAGGCTGCGGGCGACCTTGGTCGACATCGTGAACTCCGGCACGAGCACGAGCGGCGCGACGCCGCGGTGGACGATCAGCTGCTTGTGCTGCGGTCCGGTCTCATCCATCCACGCGATCGTGAGGCCGCCGAAGAGGGCGGGCGCGACGTTGTCGGGATGCCCCTCCAGCTCGGTGGCCAGGCGCAGCAGCGCGTCGGGTCCGATCTCGACATCGCCGGCGAGGAGTCCCTTGGCCGCGAGGAGGCCCGAGACGACGGCCGCCCCGGATGACCCCATGCCCCGTCCGTGCGGGATGACGTTGCGCGATTGGAGGTGCACGCCCGGAAGCGCCCGCCCGACCGACGCGTAGGCGTGCGCCATCGCTCGCACGACGAGGTGGGAATCGTCCCGCGGCACGTCCGCCGCGCCCTCCCCCGTGACCTCGATCTCGAGGCCGTCCTCGCCCCGCTCGGTGACGACCAGTTCGTCGTAGACGCTCAGGGCGAGGCCGAGGGTGTCGAACCCGGGGCCCAGGTTGGCGCTGGTGGCGGGGACCCGCACCAGCACCCGACGCCCTTCGCTCATGCCGACGCCGGGACGAGGTCGAGGACCGCGGCGACCTCGCTGGTGGCCGCGTCCACGACGGTGGGCTCGACGGTGCTGCCGTCGGCGTTGCGCAGCGCCCACTGCGGGTCCTTCAGGCCGTGTCCGGTCACCGTCAGCACGACCCGCGCCCCGGGCGGGACGATGCCGGCCTCTGCACGGTCGAGGAGCCCGGCGACGCTGATGGCCGAGGCCGGCTCGACGAAGATGCCCACCTCGGCGGCCAGCAGCTTCTGGGCGGCCAGGATGCGGTCGTCCTCGATGGCGCCGAAGTACCCGTTCGTCGCGTCCCGCGCCTCCAGGGCCAGCTCCCACGACGCGGGGTTGCCGATGCGGATGGCGCTGGCGACGGTCTCGGGGGCGCGGACGATCTCGCCGCGCACGAGCGGCGCGCTGCCGGCGGCCTGGAAGCCGAACATGCGGGGCACGCGCGTGGCGACACCGCGCTCGGCCTCCTCGCGGTAGCCGCGGGAGTACGCGGTGTAGTTGCCGGCGTTGCCGACGGGGATGAAGTGGAAGTCGGGCGCATCCCCGAGGGTCTCCACGACCTCGTAGGCAGCGGATTTCTGCCCGTCGATGCGGTCGGGGTTGACGGAGTTCACCAGGTGCACGGGGTAATGATCGGCGAGCTCCCGGGCGATCTCGAGGCAGTCGTCGAAGTTGCCGCGCACCTGGATGAGGCGGCCGTTGTGGGCCACGGCCTGGCTCAGCTTCCCCATCGCGATCTTGCCCTCGGGCACGAGCACGGCCGCGGTGATCCCGGCGTGCGCGGCGTACGCGGCGGCGGAGGCGGACGTGTTGCCCGTGGAGGCGCAGATGACGGCCTTGGCACCGTGCTCGACGGCGCGGGAGAGCGCCACGGTCATGCCGCGGTCCTTGAACGACCCGGTGGGGTTCATTCCCTCGTACTTCACCCACACGTCCGCGCCGGTGCGACGCGAGAGTGCGGGCGCGGGCAGCAGGGGCGTGCCGCCCTCGCCGAGGGTGACGACCGTCGAGGCGTCGGTGACACCCAGCCGATCGGCGTATTCGCGGAGGACTCCGCGCCAGACGTGTGCCATGTCAGTCTCCTTCCACGCGCAGCACCGAGACGACGCGTTCGACGACGTCGCTCTCGGCAAGTCGCGCGACGGTTTCGCTCAGGTGCTGTTCGCGTGCTCGGTGGGTGCCGATGACCAGTCGCGCCATCGGGATCGCGGGGGCGGATGCATCCGCGGGGGCATCTGCGAGCGCAACCGGCGACGCGGGCGCCGCCTCGATGACGGTCTGCTCGACGGTCGCGATCGACACGTGCCCGTCGCTGAGGATCCCCGCGACGGTGGCGAGCACGCCGGGGCGGTCGTCCACCTCCAGCGTGATCTGGTACCGCGTCGTGACGTGCCCGATCGGGGCGACCGGGAGGTTGGCGCGCGTGGATTCGCCCACGCCCTTGCCCCCCGCGATGTGGCGGCGGGCCGCCGAGACGACATCCCCCAGGACCGCGGAGGCCGTCTGCACTCCCCCGGCGCCGGCACCGTAGAACATCAGGTCGCCGGCGGCCTCGGCCTGCACGAACACGGCGTTGTTGGCACCATGGACGCTCGCGAGCGGGTGCGCACGATCCACGAGAGCGGGGTACACGCGCACCGAGATCGATTCGCCGGATCCCTCCTCGCCGGGGAGGCGCTCGCACACGGCGAGGAGCTTGATGACGTAGCCGGCGTGACGGGCGGCGTCGATCATGTTCTTGTCGATCGCGGTGATGCCCTCGCGGTGCACCTTGTCCAGCGGCACGGTGGTGTGGAAGGCGAGGCTGGCCAGGATCGCGGCCTTCTGCGCGGCGTCGTAGCCCTCGACGTCCGCCGTCGGGTCGGCTTCGGCGAACCCGAGGGCCTGAGCCTGAGCGAGCACGTCGCCGAACTCGGCACCCTCGGTATCCATGCGGTCCAGGATGTAGTTCGTCGTGCCGTTGACGATGCCCATGATGCGCTGCACCCGGTCGCCGGCGAGCGAGTCGCGGAGGGGGCGGATGATGGGGATCGCGCCGGCGGCGGCGGCTTCGTAGTAGACCTGCGCCCCGACCTGATCGGCGGCGTCGAAGATCTCCGGGCCATGGGTGGCCAGCAGCGCCTTGTTGGCCGTGACGACGTCGGCGCCGGCGTTGATCGCCTGCAGCAGGCTCGTGCGCGCCGGCTCGATGCCGCCCATGAGCTCGATCACGATGTCCGAGCCCACCAGCAGCGGCTCGGGGTCGGTCGTCAGCAGCTCGCGGGGCAGGTCCGCATCGCGGGGGGCGTCGAGGTCGCGCACGGCGATCCCGACCAGTTCCAGCGAGGCCCCGGCACGGTCGGCGAGTTCGTCGGCGTGGCGCAGCAGCAGAGCCGCGACCTGCGAGCCCACGGCGCCGGCTCCCAGGAGAGCCACGCGCAGACGGCGGTAGTCGGTCATGCGTTCCCTTCATTCGGCCCCGCGCCCGTGTCGCGGGCGAGGAGGTCGGCGACGGTCTCCCGCCGGACGAGCACGCGCGCCCGGCCGTCGCGCACGGCGACGACCGGCAGACGCGGCGTGTAGTTGTAAGTGCTGGCCAGCGAGAAGCAGTACGCGCCGGTCGCCGGCACGGCCAGCAGGTCGCCCGGCGTCACATCGCCCGGCAGGTACTCGGCGTCCACGACGATGTCGCCGGACTCGCAGTGGGAACCGACGACGCGCACGAGCGCCGGCTCGGCGTCGCCGGCGCGGGAGGCCAGGCGCGCGGAGTACTGCGCGCCGTAGAGGGCGGGACGGGCGTTGTCACTCATCCCCCCGTCGACGCTGACGTAGAGGCGCTCGAGGTCCGCGGTCACCTGCACCGGCTTGACGGTGCCGACTTCGTACAGCGTGACCCCCGCCTGTCCCACGATCGCGCGGCCCGGCTCGAAGGCGAGCTCGGGCAGGGGGATGCCGCGCACCGCGCACTCGTCGGCCACGGCGCCGACGATGCCGGCGGCGACCTCTTCGAGGGGACGGGGGTCGTCCGCGGAGGTGTAGGCGATGCCGAAGCCGCCCCCGAGGTTGAGGAGCGGGATGTCGCCGCGCTCCAGGAGCTCGGCGTGCAGCTCGACCAGACGTGCGGCGGAGGCGACGAAGCCGGCGGCGTCGAAGATCTGCGATCCGATGTGCGCGTGCAGCCCCGCGAACTGCAGGCCCGGCAGCTCCCGGATGCGGGCGACGGCCGCGCGGACGTCGTCGAGGGCGAACCCGAACTTCTGGTCTTCGTGGGCGGTGGCCAGGAACGCGTGGGTCTCGGCGTGCACGCCGGTGCGCACCCGGACGAGCACCGGCTGCACGGCGTCGTGGCGCTCGGCGATGGCTGAGAGCCGCTCGATCTCGATGTCGCTGTCGACGATGACCGTCCCCACGCCGACCTCGACGGCGCGCTCGAGCGCGGCCGGGGACTTGTTGTTCCCGTGGAAGCCCAGCAGGGCGGGCTCGGCCCCGGCAGCCAGCGCGACTTCGAGCTCGCCTGCGCTGCAGACGTCCACGCGCAGGCCCTCCTCGGTCACCCACCGCACCACATCCGTGGTCAGCAGCGCCTTGCCGGCGTAATAGACGCGCGCGCGGCCGCCGTGCGCCGCTGTGGCATTCCCGAACGCGGCCAGCGCGCGACGGGCGTGCGCGCGCACTTCCGACTCGTCCATGACGTACAGCGGCGTGCCGTAGGTGGCGGCCAGCTCACGCGCGGAGACCCCGCCGATGTGCAGCGCACCCTCGTCGTCCCGACGCGCGGAGGCGGGCCAGATCGCCGGGCTCAGGTCGTTGGCGTCGGCCGGCATGCGCAGCCGATCGGGCACCGGCGGGACGGAGTGCGAGGCGGACACGGGCAGGACCAATCGGGTGGATGCGGCGGCGCGGTCGGCCGCGGGAGGCAGCGGGTGCCGCGGCGGAGACGATCACACCGGGCAGTGCTTGCAGTCTAGCGGGACGCCCGCGGCGCCCCGCGCGAGGGTCAGGAGCAGGAGCCGGACGCCCTCAGATCGGGATCGATCACGACGGCGCCGTCGATGTCGAAGCCCGCCACGAGCGTGTCGCGGTCGACCTGCACCGACGTGAGGGTGAGGGCGGCGGGCAGATGCTCGGCGATGCAGACATCCCACGTGCGCAGCACCGCGTCGGCCAGCCCGCCGAACCGCGCGCGGAGGGCATCGGCGTCCACCTCCGTCTCCCCGAGAGTGAATCGCGTCGGGGTCAGCGTGAGATCGCCCTCGGCCGCGCCGGGCTGCAGGGCGACGCCGATCGGGAAGGAGGCGCCGAGCACCGACAGCTCGGTGCCGATCGTGAGGTCGGGGGCGGCGATGCCGAGGGTGTCGGCAGGGAAACCGTCGATCGTTGCCAGCAGCGCCCGGAGCTGGTCCTCGTCCAGGCGCACGGTGGCCGTCCCGGGCCCGGCGGCGGCGTCGGCCGACAGCGGCACGTCGGTGAGCGCGACGCGCACGTCGCCGGCGACGGGGCCAAGTGCCACGTCGTCGGAGGCGACGGCGATCCGATCCAGCCGGCCCGACAGCAGCTGCGGCAGCACGAGGCCGTCCACCTCGACGTCGACCTCCTGGTCGGCGGGCAGGTCCAGCTGCATCACGATGACCTGTCGCACGCCGGCCTGCACGGCACCACGGGCCAGCGCCTCGGCGCCGACGGCCGCCGCCGCGACCAGGGCCAGGACGACTCCGAGCGTGACGATCCACGGCCACCTGCGCGACCGGCGCCGGGGGCCCTGCTCTTCCACCGGGAAGGGCAGGAACGGCGCCGGGTCGCTCATCGTCACATCCGCTCGGGCGCGCTGACGCCGAGCAGGTCGAGCCCGTTGCGCAGCACCTGACCGGTGGCGTCGTTGAGCCACAGGCGCGTGCGGTGCACCGCCTCCACCGGCTGGTCGCCGAGGGGGATGACGCGGCAGTTGTCGTACCAGCGGTGGTACAGCCCGGCGAGTTCCTCGAGGTAGCGGGCCACGCGGTGCGGCTCGCGCACCTCGGCCGCGAAGGCGACGGTACGCGGGAACTCCTGCAGCGCGCCCAGCAGCGCCGACTCCGTCTCGTGCACGAGCAGCTCCGGCGCGAACTCCGAGCGGTCGACGCCGGAGTCGGCGGCGTTGCGTGCGACGTTGTGCGTGCGGGCGTGCGCGTACTGCACGTAGAAGACCGGGTTGTCGTTGGTCCGCTTCTGCAGGATCTCCGGGTCCAGCGTGAGGGGCGAGTCCGCCGGGTAGCGTCCCAGCGAATACCGCAGGGCGTCGGTGCCCAGCCATTCGCGGAGGTCGTCGAGCTCGATGATGTTGCCGGCGCGCTTGGACAGGCGTGCGCCGTTGATCGAGACGAGCTGGCCGATCAGCACCTCGATGTCGGCGTCGGGGTCGTCACCGGCGGCGCCGGCGAGCGCCTTGAGGCGGTGCACGTAGCCGTGGTGGTCGGCTCCCAGGAGGTAGATCTTGTGCGCGAAGCCGCGGTCGCCCTTGTTGAGGTAGTACGCCGCGTCGGCGGCGAAGTAGGTGTACACCCCGTTGGCGCGGCGGATGACGCGGTCCTTGTCGTCGCCGAAGTCGGTCGTGCGCACCCACACCGCGCCGTCCTGGTCGAACACGTGCCCCTGCTCGCGCAGGCGGTCCACCGCCTCGTCGACGAGGCTCGGGCCGCCGTCCTCGGGCGCGGCGTGGAGCTCCCGCTCGGAGAACCACACGTCGAAGTGCACGTTGAACGCTTCCAGCGAGGCCTGGATCTCCCCGAGCTGGAACCGGTAGGCGAGGTCGCGCGCGAGGATCAGCTGCTCCTCGGCGGGGAGTTCGGCGAGGTCGGGCCGCGCGGCGAGCACCCGGCGGCCGAGCTCGTCGATGTAGGCGCCGGCATACCCGTCCTCCGGCGTGGGCGCACCCACCGCCGCGGCCAGCACGGATGCTCCGAACCGGTCCATCTGCGCGCCGGCGTCGTTGATGTAGAACTCGCGCACGAGCGTCGCGCCGCTGGCCAGCAGAAGGCGTGCGATCGCGTCGCCGAGGGCAGCCCACCGGGTGTGGCCGATGTGCAGGGGCCCGGTCGGGTTCGCGCTGACGAACTCGAGGTTGATGGTGTTCCCGCGCTGGGAGTCGTTGCTGCCGAAAGCCGCGCCGGCCTCGACGATCGTCTTGGCCAGCGCGCCGGCGGCTGCCGCTTCCAGGCGGATGTTGATGAAACCGGGACCGGCCACCTCGACGCTCGCGATGCCCTCGACGGCGGTGAGGGCATCGGCGACCTCGGCCGCCAGTTCCCTCGGGTTGGCGCCGGTCTTCTTGGCGAGCTTGAGGGCGGCGTTGGAGGCCCAGTCCCCGTGGTCGCGGTTCTTCGGCCGCTCCAGGGGCAGGTCGGCGGCGGTCAGGCCGGCGCTGGATCCTTCGCGTCGCGCCTCCGCGATGGGCGTCAGGACGGCGAGCAGGGCGGCGGAGAGGGCATCAGGATCCATAGCCATCTCATCCTAGGGTCGCGGCGCCGTGAGGCCACCGAGAGCAGGACCGGGCCGCGGGGGCGGAGCGAGCGGTCCGCCGGTCCCCCGACGGCGGACCGCTCATTTCCCCCCTCGATCACGAGGACCGATGACCACAGGCTGTCAGTGCACCCGCAACGCCAGCGCAAGACCAGCGCAAGAGTTCTTCAAGAATGCCCCGGCGCGCGTCAGGCGATCGACACGAGGGCGAGGTGGTCGTCCGGCTCGGTGGCTGCGTGGTCGGATGCCTCGGCCGTGACGCTCATCCGCTCGAGGACGACGTTCCCGCCGTGGTAGCTGAGGAAGGCGCAGTCGGCCGCATCCCGGCCGGTGGCGATGCGCACGAGCGACCGGCGGTCGGCCAGGCGGGTCGCGTCCACGGCGTACCAGCCGCCGTCCACGAACGCCTCCGCGACGGCGTGGAAGTCCATCGGCTCCAGCCCCGGCGCGTAGCAGGCGGCATATCGAGCGGGAACGTCCATCGCCCGCAGCAGGGCGATCACGGCGTGCGCATAGTCGCGGCACACCCCCTGCCCTGTCTGCAGCGTCGTGACGGCGCTGTCGGTGCCGAGACTGAGCCCGGGGGTGTAGGTGACCGACGCCGAGACGAAGGAGGACACCGCCGCCACGAGCGCGGCCCCCTCCAGTCCGCGGAACTGCCGGCGCGCCTGCGCGAACAGCTCGTCGGACTGGCAGTACCGGCTCGGCCGCAGGTACGTGATGGTCTCCAGTGCATCGCCGCCGCTGGACGCGGCACGCCCGGCCACCGTCGCGGAGTACCGCACTTTCAGGAGGCCGGCGTCGGCGGGAAAGCGATGCAGACGGCTGCCCGCACCATCCACCAGTTCGGCGGCGGTGTACTCCCGGTCGCCCTGCGTGAAGGCGAGGTGCTCGGTCAGCCCGGCGCCCCCGCGGGCGACGGCGATCTGGAAGATCAGGTCCACCGGCGCCCTCAGATCGAGGTCGAGTTCGGCGGTCATCAGGCGCAGCACCGAGCAATCCTCGCACGCGCGCAGCCACCGGCATCACGGCGTGGGAATCGCTGCCCGCCGGGGCGCCGGGATGGCTTAGGCTCTGCGCGTGAGCACCCCCGCCCCGCGCCGCCCGCGCCGCCCCCGGTGGCCGCTGGCCGTCCTCGCGGTCGCGGTGGCCGCACTGTGCGCGCTGGCGGCCTGGCGCCCGTGGGCGCCCACCGGCCCGGCGGTGTCGGCCGGTGCGGATGCCGCGTCCGTGGTGGCACCCGCAGCCCTCGCGCTGCCGGAGGATCCGCGCGTCCTGATCTTCGGGGATTCGTGGACCTACGGCTCGGCCGCATCCGACCCTACGCTCGGTTACGCATACGTGCTGGGACGCACTCTGGGCTGGGACACCGTCGTGGACGGCGTGCGCGGCAGCGGCTACCTCAAGCCCGGATGGGACGGCGGATCGTTCGGCGAGCGGATCGCGGCCCTCGACCCGGCGTCGGCTCCCGACCTCGTGATCGTGCAGGGGTCGATCAACGACCGCCGCCTCCCCGCCGACGGGTACCGGGATGCCGTCTCGGCCGGCTGGGACGCGCTGGCCGCGCGGTTCCCGGACGCCGCGATCGTGATCCTCGGGCCGGCACCGCAGGTGCTGCCCGTGGAGACGGCAACCGCCCGGATCGACGCGGACCTGGCCGCCCTCGCCGCCGCGCGCGGCTGGTGGTACATCTCCCCCATCACCGAGGAGTGGATCACCCCGGCCAACTACCTGTCGGTCATCGACACCGGCGACATCGGCCGGGATCACCCCTCGACGGCCGGGCATGCGTATCTTGCCGAGCGCGTGGCGAGCGCTGTGACGGCGATGTCCACCCCGGCCGACGTCGTCGCCGATGCTCCGGTGGATTCCACCTCGGACGGCGTGCTGGAGCCGGTCGGTCGCTGACGCGCCTCAGCCGGACTGCTGCATCCGGATCATGTTCCCGGCGGGATCGCGGAACGCGCAGTCGCGCAGGCCGTACGGCTGATCCGTGGGCTCCTGCACGACCTCCGCGCCGGCCTGCTCGAGTGCGGCGAAGGCCGCGTCCACGTCGGGCGTGGCCAGGTTGACCCCGAAATAGCTGCCCTTGGCGACCAGCTCCAGCAGGAGCCGCTGCTCCTCCTCGGTGAGTCCGGGCGCGGCAGTGGGTGGCTGCAGGACGATGGCGGTGTCGGGCTGGTCGGCCGGCCCGACGGTGATCCACCGCATCCCGCCGTAGCCCACGTCGCCGCGGACCTCGAAGCCCAGGACGTCGCGGTAGAACGCCAGGGAGGCGTCGGGATCGGTGTGCGGAAGGAACGAGGAGTGGATGGTGATGTCCATGCGCCTCACGCTAGGCCGACGCGGCCCCGGACGCTTCTCTATTCCTGACCGGTCGCGTGGCCTGCTTGGCGGTGCACGCCGGCATGCCTGCCGTGGCCTCCGCCGCGCTCTCACGGTAGACGCTCGGCGGCATGCCGACCAGTTCGCTGAAACGCGTGCTGAAGGAGCCGAGAGAGGAGCACCCCACCGCGAAGCACACGTCGGTGACGCTGAGGTCTCCGCGGCGCAGGAGCGCCATCGCCCGCTCGATGCGGCGGGTCATGAGGTACGCGTACGGCGACTCGCCGAACGCCGCGCGGAACTCGCGACTCAGGTGGCCCGCCGACATGTGCACGTCGCGGGCGAGGGACTCCACGCTCAGCGGCTGCGCGTACTCCCGGTCGATGCGGTCGCGCACGCGCCGCAGGAGCGCGAGGTCACGCACCCGCTCGGGAGAGAGGGCGACGCTCATGACACCGATGGTGCCAGAGCGGGGCGCGACGCGCGAGGCGTCAGGTCTGGCGGCGGATGTAGCGCATGAGCCACGCGATGACCCCGAGGATCAGGAGCACCGCGCCGACCCACAGGAGGAACTTTACCGCCTGGACGAAGATGCCCAGAAGCAGCAGAACGAGACCGACGAGGACAAGGACGACTGCGACTCCGACCATGCTTCCAGCGTGGCCGGTGCGCGCGCCGGGTCTCCAGGGGTTGACACCCGGCGGCCGACCGGACAGGGTCTACACCCGCGGCCCGGCCCGGGACAACCCCGCCCGCAGGTGCGGGTGCTCACCGTAGCGTCGGGGGGAAGGAGAGGAGCTCTCATGACGAACAACCCGCTGCCCCCCATCGTCCCGGGTGGGGAGGACTCCGCCGCGCAGGACGCCGACGTCGACGCCACCCGCACCGTCGAGGGCGACGAGGTGCTGGACGAGGACGTCAACGACGACCTCGTCAACAGCGCCGACGCCGACGCGATCGCCGCCGACCAGGACGGAGCGGCCTCATGAGCACGCCCGAGCAGGAGAACCCCGGCTCGGCGGAGCCCACGACGCCCTCGGGTGAGGGCGCGCCCACGGGCGACGACGCCCCCACCGGCGGCGATGAGCGCACCGAGGACGAACTCGACGCCGACAACGCCGTCGAGGAGGACATGCTGCGCTCCTTCGATCCGGGCGCACCGTCAGCCTGACGCCCGTGCGGGCTCGGCGCGCGCCGCGCCCGTCCCGGTATCGCTGAGGATCACCAGTTCGCGAGTCGCTCGCGCCATGGCGACGTACCGGTCGACCGCGCCGGTGACACCGGCCGGCCACGTCTCGGGCGCCACCACGATGACGAGGTCGAACTCGAGCCCCTTGACCGCTTCCGCACGCAACGACCGCACCCGCACCGAGTCGGGGAAGGTGGCGTCGCCGATCACGCACGCCGTTCCCTCGGGGTGCTCCCCGAGCCACTCGCGGACGATCCGGTCGCGTTCGGCGACGGCGGCCCGACGCACCGGGATGCCGCTGCGTCGCACCGACACCGGAATGACGGCGTCGGGGACGGCCGAGCGGATCGCGGTCTCCGCCTCGGCCATGATCTCCGCCGGCGTCCGGTAGTTGATCCGCAGCCGCTCCTCGCGGACGCGGGTGAGGCCGATCCTGGCCAGGCGCTGCGTCCACGACTCGGAGAACCCGTGCCGGGCCTGCGCGCGGTCGCCGACGATCGTGAAGCTCCGTGACGGGCAGCGGGCCAGGAGCATGAGCCACTGCGCGTCGGTGAGCTCCTGCGCCTCGTCCACGACGACATGGGCGAAGGGGCCGGCGAGCGTATCGCGGTGCTCGAGTGGCTCCTCGTCCTCGCGCCCCGACAGGCTGTACTGGGCGTCCTCGCCGCGCAGCATCGTCATGAGCTTCAGGTCGCTGTCATCCGCCGCGATCAGATCGTCTACGACACGGGATCGCTCGTCGCGTTCGGCTGCCACCTCCGCGGCGCGGCGTCGTCTGCGCGCAGCGGCGTCGGGGTCACCCAGACGCCGGCGGGCGGCATCCAGCAACGGCAGGTCATCCGCCGTCCATGCCTCCGGGTCGGTGCGGCGCAGCAGTTCGAGCTCCGCGGCGCCGAGCTCCGGCGCGCACCGCCGCAGCAGGGCCGGCACGCTCCACAGGCTCGAGACGACGAAGCCCGGGTCCAGGAGCGGCCATGCGCGGGAGAACACGCGTACGAGCTGTTCGTCGCGGGCGAGGAAGCGCCGCAGCATCCGCTCGGGGACCTCGTCGGTCTCCACGCGCGCGAGGACGGTCTCCACGAGGGCGTCCCACACCTGCTCGCGGGCCTCGTTGTGCGGCGTCCCCGGTTCGGCGGCGGCGAAGGCGTCCGCCCAGTCGGTGGGCGTGAGCACCACCTGTGCGGCGGGCGTGTCCACCACCAGCGCAGTCCCGGGAGGCTCTTCGAACACCCGCACGGCCGCCTCGACGGCACGGACGAGGGTCGCCGACGCCTTCAGGCGCGAGACCTCCGGATCGCTCTCCTCGCGCGCGTACGCGCCCTCGGGGACCAGGTCGCGGACGGTGCAGGTCAGCACGCCGTCCTCCCCCAGGCTCGGCAGCACGTCCGCCACGTAGGCGAGGTAGGGCTCGTGCGGGCCGACGAAGAGCACGCCGCCGCGGCCGGGCGCCAGCCGCGGATCGGCGTACAGCAGGTAGGCGGCGCGGTGCAGCGCGACGACGGTCTTGCCCGTGCCGGGGCCGCCGTCCACGACGAGCGCGCCGTCGGAGGGCGCTCGGATGATCGCGTCCTGATCGGCCTGGAGGGTCGACAGCACATCACGCATGCGCGGCGTGCGCGCCGCGCCGAGGCCCGCGAGGAAGGCGGACTCCTCGTCCAGGGCGGCGTGCCGCGCCTCGGCGTCCTCCGCGCCGAACACCTCGTCCCAGTAGTCGTCGACCCGCCCGCCCAGCCAGCGGTAGCGGCGGCGGCTGTGCAATCCGAGCGGATGGGCATGCGTCGCAGCGAAGAACGGCTCCGCCGCCGGGCTGCGCCAATCGATCAGCAGCTGCCGTCCGTCGCCGTCGGTTAGGCCGAAGCGGCCGATGTACTCCGGTTCGGGGTCGCCGGTGCGCACGATCCGTCCCAGGGCGAGGTCCGGTCCGTACCGACTCAACGTGCGCAGACGTGCGCTCACGCGGTGGATCTCGAGGTCGCGCTCCAACACGGCCTGACCGCTGCCTCCCGGCTGGCGGCGGAGGGCGTCGCGGCGAGCCGAGAGGGCCGCGACCGTGGTGTCCAGGTGCGCGGCGATGGCGGCGAAGCGCCGTTCGTCATCGGCGATCAAATGCGGGTCGGCCTTGGCCGACCGCGACGCGGGCAGGGCGAAAGCAGTGGGGGTCACGGGTGCTCCAGCATCCTGGCTGCCCCGGGGCGGGCAGGCAGGGCAACGAGTCTCGACCCCCAAGGGGGTCTTGCCGCAAGCCCCGGCCCCCGCGATATCCTGGACGTGGCGGGAACGACAGGTCAGACCCGGCTCACCGCAGACCCGTGACCGTCAGCCCGAGCCACTCCCCCAGCTCGGCGATCTCCGCCCGTATCATCTCGTCCTCCTCCGGCTCGAAGGGGAGGAACTCGTGCACGGCGTTGACTCGCAGGACGTCCTGCGCACGGTCCACTTCCGCGTCCAGCATCCCCACGAAGCGGTCGCCGAGCAGGATCGGGTGCGCGAAGTAGCCGTACCGGCGCTGCGGCTTCGGCTTGAACTGCTCGAGCACGTACGCGAATCCGAACACGTCGCGCAGCCTCGGGCGATCGAACAGCACACTGTCGTAGGGGTTGAGCAGCGCCGCCCGCCCCCCGGCATCCTCCTCCAGTGCGGCCACCGCCTCCGGGTCGACGCGCCACTTCGAGCGCAGGCCCTCGATCACGGCCGGCTCGCCGGCGTCGCCGACACGCGTCCACGGCGACTTCTCCCTGGCCAGGCCCGCCGCCTGCAGGCGCCGCTCGTGGCGCAGGTGCTCCGCCTCCTCATCGGAGTACTGCGGCAGATCGGAGGGGTACACGCGCTCGGCGAGATCCCACCGGCGGTGCCGGCCCTCCCGTCCGCTGACGGCGACGACGCCCTGGCGCATCAGGAACTCCAGCATGTGCGGCACGGAGCGCGAGCCGGACCATCCGTCCGGCGCCTTGGCCACCTGTGCGGTGTCGGGGATCTGGGTGCTCAGCAGCGGCCCCTCCGCCCGCAGCCGGGCGATCACGTCCGTGCGGAAGCGGTCGTTGGCCTCGAGCCATTGCCTACTGCTGTCGCGCCGGGGCCACGTGCGCATCTCTGGGAGCAGGAGGGGCAGCGCGCTCATCGGCTGGAATGTGCCGTCGAACTCGAACAGAAGCCGGTCGGATTCGACCGCCTTGCGCAGCTGTCCGCTTTCGTACGACCATCCGATCCGTGACCACAGCACGGTGTGCTCGCACGGCGCGATCGTCGCGGTGGGGTCGATGCCGATGTACCCGAGCTGTTCGGCCACTTCCACGACGTCGCCGGGCCGCTCGGCATCCAGCAGCTGGGCGCGCACGATGATGCGCCGGGCCTGGTCGAGCGTGAGGCGGTGCGTCACACCCCCACGCTAGCGCCGGGGTGTGACACGCCGCGGCATCAGTAGCGCGCCGAGAACGCGCCGTCGGCGTGCAGCAGCTGTCCCGACACCCACCGGCCGGCCTCGGAGACGAGGAACGCGACGACCTCGGCGATGTCGGCGGGGGTGCCGAGCCTGCCCAGAGGCTGCGCGGCCGTCAGCGCCGCGCGCGTGTCGTCGTCCATCCAGCCGGTGTCGATGGGGCCGGGGTTCAGGACGTTCGCCGAGATGCCGAGGGGGCCGAGTTCGCGGGCCGCCGAGATCACGATGCGATCCAGAGCGCCTTTGGACGCCCCGTACGGGAGGTTGCCGGTCGTGTGGTCGCTGGTCAGGGCCACCACGGCGCCTCCGGAGGGCGGCACCTGACGGGCGAACGCGGCCACGAGCAGGAGGCTCGCGCGGGCGTTGACGGCGACGTGCCGGTCGAAGCTCTCCGCCGTGGTGTCGAGGACCCCCGACTCGACGTCGTGCGCGTGACTGAGGATCAGCGCGCTGATCGGGCCGTGCACGCGGCCCACCTCACGCATGAGTGCCGGCGGGCCCTCCGCCGTGGCGAGATCGCACGGGACGTCGCCGGAGTCGAGGTCGCTCGTGACGACGCGCCACCCGTCCGCGCGGAGCCTGGGAGCGATCCCCTCGGCGATGCCACCGGTGCGGGCGATGCCGGTGATCAGGGCGGTGCGCATCGTGTCAGGCTAACGCGGGCGCCCGCCCGGCGGCGCGACGCGCGCCGCCGGGGAGGTCCGTCAGTAGTCTTCGGGGGCGAGGTCGCCCTCCCCCTCCTCGCCGAGGTCGGCGATCTCCGGGTCCAGGCCCTGCGTCTCGGGCTGCTGCCAGTCGGCCACCCGGTCTTCGGCCGGGATCTCGTCCGTGTCGCTGGGGATCTGGGCGGGATCGTCCCCCGTCGCGGTGGCCGGGTGGAGGTCTTCCGGCGACGCGCCTTCATCCAGCGCGATCGTCTCCTCCCACTCCGCCTGGGCCGGATCGGCCGCCGGGTCCGGTTCGATCGAGGTGTCTCCGTCACGCAGCGGCTGGATGCCGGCCTCCTCCGTCTCGGCGATGGAATCGCGGTTCGTGTCGCTCATCGTTGCTCCTCTCGGTTCCCTCCATCGAACGCCGTCGTCGCCGGGGCAAGGGGGCCCTTGACAGGGAGGGCTCCCGCCGTCCGTGTCAACCCCACTGAAGAAATCGCCGGCATGTTGTCGCATCGAAGGGTCAGAAATCCACGAACGAGGAGGTCGCGCATGAGCCAGCCCGCGCAGCAGCAACCGGTGCCCGGATCCGATCAGGTGATGGACCCCAAGCCCGACTACGGGCAGGACAGCTATCGCGGCTCCGGCCGACTGGAGGGGAAGGTCGCGCTCATCACGGGTGGTGACAGCGGCATCGGCAAGGCCGTCGCCCTGGCGTACGCCCGCGAGGGTGCGGACGTGGCGATCAGCTATCTCGACGAGCACGAGGATGCCGCGGAGGCCAAGGCCTTCGTCGAGGAGGCCGGCCGCAAGGCGATCCTCCTGCCCGGGGACATCTCCAATCCCGCCCACTGCCGGGAGCTCGTGGCACGCACGGTCGAGGAGCTGGGGGGTTTGGACATCCTGGTCAGCAATGCCGCGTTCCAGATGGATCATCCGACGCTGGAAGAGGTCACCGACGAGGAGTGGGACTACACGTGGGCGACGAACGTCAGCGCGTTCTTCCACCTCGTGAAGGCGGCGCTGCCCCACCTCAAGCCGGGCGCGTCGATCATCGGGTCGTCCTCGGTGAACTCCGACCAGCCTTCACCGACGCTGCTGCCGTACGCGGCGACGAAGGCCGCGATCGCGAACATGACCGCCTCCCTCGCGCAGCTCCTGGCCGAGCGAGGGATCCGTGCCAACAGCGTCGCGCCGGGTCCGGTGTGGACTCCGCTCATTCCGGCGACGATGCCGCCGGACAAGGTCGAGAGCTTCGGCCAGCAGGTGCCCATGAAGCGCGCTGGGCAACCATCCGAACTCGCACCCGTCTACGTCCTGCTCGCCTCGGATGAGGCCAGCTACGTCTCGGGGGCGCGGATCGCGGTGACCGGGGGCAACCCGATCCTGTGAGACCGGGTCGGTGGCGGGTCGTCGAGGTCTCGCCACCGACCCCTCGTTCATCTCGCGACTGCGCGATTCACCATCGGCAACGGGTCCGCGTCGAGGCCCGGCTTGTGGGTCATCTCGTAGATCGCCGCCTGAGTCCGGCGCTGCACGTGCAGCTTCGCCAGCAGAGCGGAGACGTAGTTCTTCACGGTCTTCTCCGCCAGGCCCAACTGCTCGCCGATCTGCCGGTTGCTCATGCCCGAGGCGATCAGCCGCAGCACCTGCCGCTCTCGCGTGGTCAAGTGCGGATCCCGATCAGGATCACCGCCGGGCGCCCTGGTCGCTTCCGGCTCGGGCCTGGGCGACACGGCGATGCGCGCGGCGACCTGCTCCCCGCGTGCCACCCGTCGGATCACGTCGAGCAGGATGCGGGCCTGCACATCGTCCGGCAGGTAGCCGTGGGCTCCGGCGGCCGCCGCATCCCCGCGCACCTCCTCACGGCCGGGTCGGCCGAGTATGAGGCAGCGGGCGCGGCGGTTCTTCGCGCGGATGCTGCGGGCGAGCTCGATCCCGTTGCCGTCGGGAAGGACGGCGTCGACGATGACCACATCGGGGAGGCTCACCGCGATCCGGCGGGCGCTCTCATGCACCGATCCGGACTCGCCGACGACCACCAGGTCGCGCGCCGCACCGATGAGATCTCGTAAGCCTCGTCGGAATATCTCGTGGGAATGAATCAGGAAAATCCTGATGAGGACCGATTCTTGGCCGGCAGTACGCTGCCGGACCACCGCAGGCGCGGTTACCGATTCTCCGAACATGGGGGCACCTCCCGTCCAGGTCCAGACACCATAAGCACCTCAGCACCGATTGCAAGAGGGGCTTGCGGAAGTTGCCCGGAAGGGAGCGGATCGCGGGCCCGGGACTTTATGCCCTACCGGGGGTTTGTTCGGAGCAATTCACTGGAACCGACCCCCGGAGGCGCCATGGACGAGCACATTCGCAGGTGTCCTCACACGCCGACGAGGCCACCGCCGCGGATCCTCCGCGTAGGTCCCCGCCGCCGACGAAAGGCCGCTCCGTGACCTCTCTAAGACCCTTCCCTCTGCGCCCGCGGCGGCGCGGACGATCCGCGAGAGCTGGCCTGGGAGCGGCGTTGGCGACACTGACCGTGGCGCTCCTCGCTCTCGGCGGGGCCGCCTATGCGCACGTGCCCGACGAAGGGACCCCCATCGCCGAGTCCCCCGACGGACCGGCCACCGACATCGAGCTCGTCTCGACCGGAAGCGGCCGCAGCGTCGCCGGCGCGTACCCGCCCAGCGTGATCACACAGGACCCCGCAGCGGCCTATCCCGCGGCACCGCCGGCGGATTACACACCGCACAACGCGTTCGCCGGCCTCCTCAACGCCGTCAGCGTGTCCGACCCGAGCCAGACCGCCGAGGTGTTTTGCATCGACATCCGGACGCCGACGGGGCCGGGCCTCGGTTACGAGAACGGCACGTGGGACGAGTCCACCGTTCCGAACCTCGGACAGGTCACGTACATCCTCAACAACTTCTATCCGGCCGTGCCGGACGCACCGGCCAGCGCGACCACGGCAGGTGATCGCGCCGCGGCGGTTCAGGCCGCCATCTGGTATTTCACCGACGGCTTCGTTCTCAACGCCGATTCCCCCGTGCGCGCGGCGACGGCGGAGGTCATCGCCGCCACGCAGGCGGTCGGTCCGCTCGACGAGCCGCAGCCACCGGCCGTCTCCATCACCCCGTCGTCCGACGTCGCGGGGGCGGGAACCCTCGCCGGACCGTTCACAGTGATCACCGACGCCGCGTCGGTCACCCTCTCCGTGCCCGACGGCTACACGATGTACTCGGATGCCGCGGGATCGGCGGTGCTTCCCAATCCGTACACGACGACATCGGGGACGCAGGTCTGGGTGGGCAGCGACACGCAAGCCGTCGACGAGACCGTCCTCTCGGCGCGGGCGGTGGTGACCGTCCAGAGCGGCCAGGTGTACCTGTACGACGGCCTTTCTCCGGGCATCACCGAGGCACAGTCCGTGATCCTCGCCGACACCGCCGAGCTCGACGCCACCGCGCAGGCCACCGCGCAGTTCGTCCCGGCCGCCTCCCTCACCGTCGACAAGACGTTCGCCGGCGACGGCGCCGGTGAGCAAAGCGCGGTCCAGCTCGTCATCGACTGCGGCGACGGTGAGTCCCGCGTCGCCGACATCCCGGCAGGGGTGAGCACGACGCAGACATTCACCTTCGAGGGCATCCCCGTGGGGGCCACATGCGTGGTCACCGAGCCCACGACCGGCGAAAACCCGGCGGCGGCGGTGACCACCGATGCCCCGCAGAGCGTAGCGATTCCCGAGGCAGGCGCCACGGCGACGGTCACGAATACCGTGACACGGCGTGCGGATGTGCCCGGAGTTCTCCCGGCGAGGCCCGGAGTTCTCCCGGCGACGGGCACGGAGACTCCGTTGCCGCTCTTGTGGGGTGGCCTCGCGGGGTTGCTCGGGGGCGCCCTGCTGGTGACGGCGAGCCGGTTCCGACGTCATCCGCCGGTCCCCCCTCACCAATGAAAGGCCACCCCGTGACCGACTCGCGCCCTCGTCTTCGATCCCGGAACCGCCGCAGACGTCTCCCCGCGTCCGTCCTCTGGGCGGCGGCCGCGCTGGCCGCGCTCACCTTCGTCCTCCTCTGGGCCGGCGGGTCCACCCAAGCGAGGCTCACCGAGGAGTCTCCCATCATCGAATCGCCGGACGGACCGAACACCGATATCGAGGTGACCGGCGTCGGAGCCGGAGCGAGGTTGACGGGAGGGTATCCGGCCAACCCGACGCCGCAGGACCCGACGGCGCCCTACCCCGCTGCACCCCCCGCGGAATACACCCAGGGCGGCGGCTTCACCGCGCTGATCAACACCGCGAGCGTGACGGATCCTGCACTGACCGCGGAGATGTACTGCATCGACATCCGCGTCGGGACCCAGATCGGCGGCGGTTACGAGAACGGAACGTGGGACGAATCGAACGTCCAGAACCTCGGGTACGTCACCTACATTCTGAACAACTTCTACCCCGCGGTCCCCGGCGAACCGGCGGGTCTGTCCGAAGGCGAACAGGCCGCCGCCGTGCAATCGGCCATCTGGTACTTCACGGACGGCTTCATCCTGAACGCAGGTTTGCCGATACGGGCAGCGACGGCAGGAATCATCGCGGCCGCGCAGCTCAACGGCCCTGTGACCGAGCCGCCTCCCCCGGCGGTGTCCATCACTCCGCCCGCTGCCGCCGCGCCGGTGGGGTCGGCGGCCGGCCCGTTCACCGTGGCAACGGACGCGCCCAGCGTGACCCTCTCCGTGCCCGACGGGTACACGATGTACGGCGACGCGGCGGCCACCGCTCCTCTCCCCAACCCCTATACGACCACCTCGGGGGCCCAGGTGTGGGTGGGCAGCGGAACCGACGCGGTAGACGAGACGCTGCTGAGCGCTCGAGCGGTCGTGACAGTCCAGCGCGGGCGGGTGTACCTCTATGACGGTCTGGCACCGGGCGTCGATGAGTTGCAAAAACTCATCCTCGCCGAAACCGCCACGTTGGAGGCCACCGCCCAAGCGCCTGCCCAGTTCTTCGCGGCGGCCAGTCTGACCGTCAACAAGGCTTTCACGGGCGCCGGAGTGGGCCAACAAGGGGCAAGTCAGCTGACCGTCGATTGCGGTGACGGCGTGGCGCGGGTGGCGGACATCCCGCAGGGCGCATCCACGACCCAGGTCTTCACCTTCCCGGGCATCGCCGTCGGAGCGACCTGCGTCATCGCTGAGCCCGCGACCGGTGCGACGTCCATGGTGGATGTGACGACCGACGCGCCACAGGAGGTCGTCATCCCCGAGACGGGGGCAACGGCGACGATCACCAACACGGTGACGCGCCGCGCAGAGGTGCCCGGGGTGCTCCCGGCCACGGGAGCGGAGACTCCCGCGCCTCTCCTCTGGGCCGGCGCCGGCGGCCTCGTGGTCGGCTCGCTGCTGGTCCTCGCCAGCCTGACGCGGCGCAGGAGCGCCGCGGCCACCCCGCGGTGACCCGGGACTCGGTGACGCGCGACGGAGCGGCTGAGCACCGTCCCGGCGCCCCGCGCTGCACGGGGTGTGGATGTCACGCCGATACGCTGGCAGCGGAGGCATACGCATGAACGAAACGATCCTGGTCGGCATGAACGACTCCCCGGCGGCACGCCGCGCAGCGGAATGGGCAGCGCAACGCGCGTCGGACCGCGGCGACCGCCTGGTGCTGATGTCGGTCGTCGGCGGGGCCCTGGGCGTCGTCGGCGAGGGAGCCGTGCTCGATGACGCCGTCGCCGTCACCCGCGAGCACCTCGAACGCGCGGCCGCCGAACTGGGGGCCGCTGAGGTGCGGGTCACCCGCGGCAAGCCCGTCGAGCAGCTGCTCGCCGCATCCGAGAACGCCGATCTCCTCGTCATCGGCAGCGACTACCGGGGGACGGGTTCACGGGTGGCCCGTGGCCCGCACGGTGTGCGGATCGCCGCGGCGTCGTCGTGCCCCGTGGTGGTCGTGCCGCAGTCGGATCTGTCCGGCCGGACCGGCGTGGTGGTCGGAGTGGACGGATCGGACCTGTCCGAGGCCGCGATCCGATTCGCCGCCGCCGAAGCCGACCGCCAGGGTGAGCCGCTCATCGCCGTCACCGCCTGGATGCCGGTCACCGCTCCCCTGGGTGTCATCACCTACCCCGACGACTACCGCGAGAACGCGCAGCGCCTGGCGGAGGAAGCTCTGGGGCTGTCGCTCGCCGGCCTCGCACAGGACTATCCCGACCTGCAGGTGCGCCGCATCGTCGAACCCGGCGACCCCGCCACCCTGCTGAACCAGGTGGCGGCAGAAGCGCGGCTCGCCGTCGTCGGGTCACGCGGCCGCGGGGCGGTCGCCCGGTTCCTGCTCGGGTCCACCAGCCACGACGTCCTGCTCACCCTCGCCACCGCCACCGCCGTCGTGCGCTGACCGGCACCCCCGGCCGGGCGGTCTCCCAGGCGCCCGCCGTTACTGTCGAGGAATGCCTATCTGGTGGGAACGCGTCCGACATCTGCTGTCGATGTCGGCGCTGGACCACTCCGCCCTCCCCGACCTGCGGCACCTCGCCTCCACGCGCGTGCGGGTGAAGGGCACCCAGTACCGCGTGCACGATCCCGAGCGCGGGCTGGCCGGCGACCGGCTCTATGTCCTCCGCCGCGAGCCGGGGAACCGGCGGGATCCGTCGGCCATCGCGGTGTACGCCGAGGGCCGCAGCATCGGATACGTCTCGACGGTGCGTGCCGAGCGGATGGCGCCGTTGCTGGATCAGCTGGGCGGGGCGGCGCTGGTCAACGGCGTCGGGGCCGACGCCGACAGCATCCGCCTGTGGGTCGACCTTCCGGAGGAAGACGCGCTGCGCGGCTTCGTCCGCTCCTATGAGCCCGTCTGACCGTTCACCCGGCGGGGTGGGGTGCGCTCTCCCTGCGCCCGCCGCCCATGGCCGCGTGGATGCGCCGGTCGAGGTCGTCCGATTCAGCGAGGAGATCGGTGGCCGCCCATACCCTGCCGCGTTTGCGCCCGGTGACCTCGTGGATGACGCCGGCTGACACGAGCCGCTCCACCGCCTGATACGCGCGGGCCCGTCCGGCGCCGCAGTGCCGCTCGAGTTCGGCGGCGCCCATTGCCGGGTGCTCCGCGAACGCCGACAGGAGCGCTGCCGCGGCCGAGCCCCGACGAGGTTTCACCGCAGCCCGCCATTCGTCGGGGAGCGCCTTCACGCGCGCTGCGGTGATGCGGGACTCGGTGGCGGCCACACGCGCGCACGTGGCCACCAGGACGATGATCGGGGAGGGGTCACCGTCGCGGAACGCCACGAGCGACTCCATGTACTCCTCCTGTCTGGCCGCCAGTCCACAGGCCAGCGGCACCACGGCGTGGCTGCTCACTCCTCGCCGACGAAGGGAGGCGACCAGAAGGGCGCGCCCGATGCGGCCGTTGCCGCCGGCGAACGGGCGGATGGAGGCGAACTGGGCGTGCGCGATCGCGGCCTGGACGATCACGGGGACGTCGTCGCGGTTGAGGAAGGCCACGAGGTCGTCCAGGAGCGCGGGGACGCGATCGGGGGCCGGTGGGACATATAGCGCGTCGGCGGCCGATCCGGTCGCGGTGTCGGTCCGTCTCATCCCACCTGGGTCCGGAGTCGCCTCGGCACCCACGAGGAGAGCGTGGGCGGACCGCAGGTCGTCCACTGTGAAGGCGCCGCGCGCGTCGACCCCGTCGAGCAGGCCGGCCAGGGCAGAACCGGTGGCGACCATTCCCCTGGCATTGTCGATCCCACCCAGGCCCGCGACCGCCTGCGCGTACTCGGCGCCCTCCGCACGGATCCCGTCGATGCGCGCGGACGCGGCCGACTCGCACCGGATCATGAACGGCGCCAGCGCCCCGCGCGACCCGGCAGCGTCGGCATCCGCCTGCGCAACCGCGATGAGTGCGGACTCGCACGTCCCGACGGTGCGCAACGACGGCGCGTAATCCAGCTCGGCGATGCTCGGCGGGAGCGCCGCCCCGTCGTCGTCGAATCGGTGCGCAGGCCAGACTTCCACGGAATCACCGAACGAGTTCACGCTCGCTACTCTCGCACGTTGTTCCCGCTTGGCGAAGCCAGCCGAGACCAGACCCGGCCGCGCAGCGGCGCGGTCAGGGCTCCGGGACGGGCACCAGCGCGATGGGTGTGCCGGGGCTCAGGTACAGGTAGGTCGGCTGGGGTTCACCGTCGCCGATGCTCACCTGCAGCCAGTGGCCCGCGCCGGCAAGCAGGCTCTCGATCTCGTTCTGCAGGTCGTCGAGCTCACGACCACTGACCGAGTAATCGCGGCCGCCGTACACGATGTCAATCCGCTTCATCCTGCGATCCTGTCTCCGCGCGAGGGGGTGGTGGCTCGGGAACCACGTACAGCCCCTCCGGACTGTTCGCGGTATAGCTCAAGGCATCCAGCCATGCCCGGTTGAGGGCGGGCCGCCGACTGCCGTGGTACTTGTAGACGATCACCGACCGGGGATGCACCCAGATGGAGGTGCGGCCGTCCCCCACGCTCGGGTCGTCGCGCCACGAGAAGACGAAGGACTCCCCGCGCCGCAGCTTCGCGGTGATGACGACCTGCAGATGCGCGAGCAGCCGGTCTTCGAAGTCGACGCGCAATTGTTGCTCGAACAGGAGCTTACCCATGGCTCGCCTCCGCGGCCTCTCGTCGGAATGCGGCCACGTCTACAGCTCCTCGTCGAACCGAGGCCGCGGGTCACCCGATCGGTCTTCGGGCTGCACGGCCGGCGGATCGAGCAGCGCTGCCGTCGCGTGCCGCATGTTTACGACGATTTCTTCGTTCCCGGGGACCTCCAACCCGGAGTTCGTGGACTCGACGAGGATCGGGGTGCTGGCGCTGAGCAGGAAGGTGGCCTCCACCTCGTTGCCGTGGAGATCGATCGCCCGCAGCGTCACGGTCTCGGTCGTGTCGGCGAGCGCGAGGGCCCGCGCGTATTCCACGAGGGCGTCGGCGGCATCGTCTCCCATCAGGTGGGCCTTCTCGGCGTACGTCACATGCTTCACGTCTGCACCGTCGCCCGCTGCGCCGGATGGATCCAGGCCCTTGACATCCCAGACCGGATGCCGACACCCGTTGGGGAGGGTCAGGCGTACCGGAGCCAGTCGTAATCCGAGAGACCCAGGGGCTCGAAGGGCTCCGGCGACATGCGGTGAGTGGTCAGGCGCGTCGCGCGTTCCCGCAGCCGGGTGCTGGTGGCGGGATCCGTCAACTCCGAGCCGTCGGTCTCCGCATCCACCGCGTGGACTTGTACGAGCCACCCGACCGACATGCGCAGACGCGTCGAGCCGCCGTCTCCGGCGATCGGGATGTCCACCACGTCCGTTGCGCGTTCGTCGGCGAGTGCCTGAGCGTACTCCCGAACCGCGTCCGCGATCTCGTCGCCGGTCAGATATGAACCCAGTGCCGTGATGAGGATCTTCATCGTGCCGTCCCGTCCGTGCCGCTATGGCGAGCGCCGGGGTCCGGGGCGGTCGACCTTGAGTCGACAGACGTCGCACGCGAGCGGACCCGGAGCTCAGAGGGCGCTGCGATCCAGGCGGAGCTCGCGGTCCACGATGCGGGTGGCGACCACGCTGAGGGGCAGCTGGTGGCGGCGAGCGTACTGGCGGATGACATCGAACGCGTCGCCGATCGACACCCCCGTCGTGTAAGAGACGACGCCCTTGGCCTGCTCGATCCGGACCCGGCTGTTCAGGGCGTGCTGAAGCTGCTGGGTGAGAAGCTCCGATTCCCGCAGCGAGCGCTCGTGGAGGATCCCGATCGTCGCGACGTCGGCGAACGCCCGAGCAGCCATCTGGGGGGACTCGTCCAGCAGGCCCTCCTCCGTGTTGAGCAGATTCAACGTGCCGATGGTCGTCTCCCGCAGCCGCAGGGGCACCGCGTACACGGAGTTGAACCCCTGGGCCAGCGCCTCCGCCCGGAACCCCGACCACTCCACCGGCGCGTCGGCGATGGCGGGCACGGAGACGGGCGCACCCGTGCGGAAGCACTCGATGCACGGGCCGGCCTCTGCCCCGAGCTGCATGACCTCCACGAGACGGCTCGCCTCGCTGGTGGAGACGATCAGCTCCAGCTCTCCCGTCTCGTCGGCGAGCAGGATCCCTGCCGCAGAGATGCCCAGGACGTCGCGGCACGCGTCCACGAGGGTCTGCAGCAGATCGACGATGTCGTAATCGTCGACGAGCGTGTCCGCCAGAGTGGTGAGGATGCCCAGGAGCCGGGAGTCGAAGGTCGTTTCGCTCATTCGATCGCCTCGATATCGCCGTCCACGCTGCGGAAGTTCAGGCACCCCGCCACGACGTCGGCGGCGACGTCGGACACCGGCCGGTTCCGGGCGAACGCGTGCCCCTGGACCACCAGGCCGGCCTCCTCCGCGGTGACGTCCAGCTGCGCCAGGACGATTCCGGTGGCCTGATGCACCACGCGCCGTGAATACCGGCTGCCCGCCGTGTCGGTGGCGCCGGCAGTGTCGACGGCCTCCTGCAGCAGCTGCCGTCCGATGACTCGTGCCATCGCCGCGGCCTGGCGGGACTGATCCGGGGTCAGTTCCGTCCGCTCCTGCGCATAGAGGTCGACCGCGCCCAGGCGCAGCGAGCCCACAGCCAGAGGGAACGCGAAGATCGACGCCACCGGCACCTTGCGCGCCGCCTCCGCGAAAGCCGGCCAGCGCCGGCGGCCCTCGACGGGCAGATCCGGGACGGCTACGGGCCCACCTAGACGCAAGGCGTCCCAGCACGGGCCCTCGCCAAGATCGAACTGGAGTTCGTCCAGCTTCTCGGCATCCGCGTCCGTCGCCGAGACGATCTCACTGCCGAGGACGTCCCCCAACGTCGAGACGGACGCACCGGTCACGGGAAACACCTTCAGGAAGGGCGCACTGAATCGCTCGCGCTCCACTCCGGGCCGTTCCAGCACCAGCATCGCCTCGGCGAACGAGTCGTCCAATCCGACCTCCGACATCGCCCCATGATCCCGGGGCTCTCTTCGAGCGTAACCGAGCCGGTTCGCGCGCTCCAGGCAGCACCGTCCGGCCGGGTCAGGAGCCGCCGTCGTCGCCGTGCTGCAAGCGGATCCGCCGCCCTTCCTCGATGTCCTTCTCCTCCTTCTCGGCGGCCTTGTCGCTCTTGCGGGTGTCGCGGGGAGGGAGCTGGATGTCACGCTCGGCCGCCACGCCCGCCTGAAGCTGCCGGCCACGCTCGAGCTCGGCATCCACCTCCGCGCCGAAGAGGATCGCGAGGTTGGCGATCCACAACCACAGCAGGAAGATGATCACACCGGCGAGAGACCCGTAGGTGCGGTCGTAGTTGGAGAAGTTCGAGACGTAGAAGAAGAACCCGGCCGTCGCGATGGCCAGCACGACGATCGCGATGATCGCCCCCACGCTGATCCACTGGAACTTCGGCTGCTTGGCGTTGGGGGCCCCGTAGTACAGGATCGCGAGGGCGAGGACGACGATGACCAGGAGTACGGGCCACTTGGCGATCTGCCACACCGTCACGGCCACATCCCCCAGCCCGATCGCGCTGCCGAGCGCTTCGGCGATCGGCCCCGAGACCACGAGGATCAAGGCGGCGAGGGTGACGAGGACGACGAGGATGACCGTCAGCAGCAGCTGGATGGGCTTGAGCTTCCAGAAGGGACGCCCCTCCTCGATCTCGTAGATGCGGTTCATCGCACGGCTGAAGGCGCCCACATAGCCCGAGGCCGACCAGATCGCCAGCACGATTCCGCTGACCAGGGCGAAGCCCGCCCCGGGGGCCGACGCGAGCTGCTCGATCGGTCCGCGCAGCGTGTCGGCCGTCCCGCCGGGAGCGACCTGGTCGACGATCTCGAGGACGGCCTTCGCGGACTCGCCGCCCTGCCCGAACACGCCCAGGAGCGAGAAGACGGCGATCAGCCCGGGGAACAGCGCGAGCACACCGAAGTAGGTCAACGCGGCGGCGATGTCCAGGCACTGGTCGGAGGAGAACTCGCGGACGGACTTGACGAGGACGTACTTCCACGAGCGCTTCGTGAGATCAGCGGGCGAATCGGGCTTGGCATCGCTCTCGGGCTCGGGGCGGGATGTGGTCTTCTCCGACATGACGATCCTCTCGGAGTCCGGGGGCATTCTGACGTACTTCAGGTCTACGACGAGCGAGGCCTGTTCGTCGGGTGGGTTGACTGGACGGGGCGCATGTGCGCGGGGCCACCGCCGCTGAAGCCCGTCAGCCGAAGACGTGCAGGCCCAGTTCGTCGCTGAGGCGTTCGCTGGCCACACGTCCGCGCACGCTCGTGCCCCGCTCGTCCAGCGGGGGGCTGATCACCGCGGCACCCAGGGTCCGCGGCGCCGACAGCACGATGGCTCCGGAGACGCTGGATTTCGCGGGGATGCCCACGCTGCGCATCCACCGTCCCGATCCGTCGTAGACACCGCACGTGGCCATGACCGACACGACGTCACGAGCTGATCTCTCCGGCAGCACGCGCTCCCCCGTCACCGGGTTCACGCCCCCGCACGCCAGCGTCGCACCCATGACCGCGAGCGCCTCCGCGTCCACGAGGGTCGCGCACGCGCGCGCGTAGACGGCGACCGCGTCGTCGGCTCCCACCTCCAGGGTTCCCTCGGCGCGCATCAGGTGCGCGAGCGCGTGATTGCGGTCGCCGAGCAGATGCTCGCTGCGCGCGACGTCTTCGTCGACGTCGAGCTCACGGCCCGCGAACGCCGCGAGGCCGCGCCGGATGCGTTCGCTGCGGCCCTCGACATCGCCGCCGTCCACGAGAGCCGCCGTCAGCAGCGCGCCGGCGTTGACCATCGGGTTGGGTGGGCGCCCGGTGCCGCTCTCCAGCTTGATCGCGTCGAACGCCTCACCGGTCGGTTCGATCCCGATGCGGTGCAGCGCGTCGCCGCCGGTGTCCAGCAGCGCGAGCGCGAAGAGGAACGGCTTCACGGCGGACTGGATGCTGAACGGCACATCCGCCTGCGTGCTGCCGCGCACCGTGCCGTCGGGCAGGGCCAGTGCGATGGCGCACAGGTCGGCGTCGGCACCGGCCAGCTCGGGGATGCTGTCATCCACCTCGCCCGCTTCTTCGGCGAGCACCCGGTCGCGGAGCCCTTCGAGGTCGTATCGGGCGGGGTCTGCGACGGGGCTCATGCCTCCAGCGTGCCAGCACGCGCTGTCCGTTCGCCTGGCAGGCGACACGAACGTCCGCAAGCCCTTCCGCCCCCGGTCACCGCTGCGGTTGGCTGGGGGTCCGATCGAAGGAGAATCATGACCGACGACACGCCCACCGACCGCTCCGAGAACAGCGGCTCGCAGCAGGACGACTCCCCCGCCGCCGACGACACCGCCGCGCAGACCGGCTCCGAATCGCCGGAGGAGGGCGCTGCGGCAGAGGAGGCCGCCGCCGACGCCGTCACCGACGGCGACGCCGGTGGTGCCACGAGCATCTGAGAGCACACGGCGGCGAGCCGCGCACCCCTGGTGGTCACCGGGTGCGCGGCTCTATGGTGTCTCCAGCGCCAGGGATGCGACACGGCGCGATCCGAGATCCACTCGCCCACGGGCGACGTTCTGGAGGAGA
Source organism: Microbacterium wangchenii (assembly GCF_004564355.1). Classification (NCBI taxonomy): domain Bacteria; kingdom Bacillati; phylum Actinomycetota; class Actinomycetes; order Micrococcales; family Microbacteriaceae; genus Microbacterium; species Microbacterium wangchenii. The sequence continues at coordinate 1,178,329 of NZ_CP038266.1, read as the reverse complement.
TCCCCATGTCCGCGAGCAGCACGCCCACACCCACCATCGTCCTGGTCCACGGGGCGTGGGCCGACGCATCCAGCTGGAGCGCCATCATCCCGCCGCTGCAGGCCGAAGGGCATACCGTCATGGCGCCGCCGAACGAACTTCGCGGGCTCGCCTCGGATGCCGCCTACATCGCGTCGTACCTGGCCCAGCGCACACGCGGTCCCGTCGTTCTCGTCGGGCATTCCTACGGCGGCGCCGTCATCACCAATGCCGCCACCCAGGGCGGTGACGTGCGCGCGCTCGTCTACGTCGACGCGTTCATTCCCGACGAGGGCGAGACGGTCGTGGGACTGCTGGAGGGCTCCGGCTCTGCCCTGGCCGTGGCCGACCCCACGACGGTGCTCGACCTGGCCGGGTACCCCGGCGCCCCCGAAGGCGCCGCGGACGCCTTCCTCAAGCCCGACACCGTGCACACGGCGTTCGCGCAGGACCTCCCGGAATCCGACCGGCGGATGATCGTGGCGACGCAGCGTCCGGGGTCGCTCGTGGCGAATGTCACCCCGTCGGGCTCGCCCGCGTGGCGGAGCATCCCCAGCTGGGCGGTGCTGGGCACTGAGGATCGCATCATCCCCATCGGCGTTCAGCGCCGCATGGCCGAGCGCGCCGGGTCGACGATCACCGAGGTGGATGCCTCGCACGTGTCGATGCTCTCGCAGCCCGAGCCCACCCTCGCCGCCATCCGAGCGGCTGTCGCGTCGATCTCCTGACGGCACCGCAACCGGGGCGTCAGGGCGTCAGCAGTACCTTGATCGCGCGGCGCTCGTCCATGGCACGGTAGCCCTCCGCCGCATCGGCCAGCGGCAGGGTGAGGTCGAACACGTCGCCGGGGGTGATCGTCCCATCCCAGATCAGCTCGACCAGTTCGGGCAGGAACCGGCGCACCGGCGCCGGCCCGCCGTGCAGATGAACGCTGGCGAAGAACAGCTCGGTGCCGTCGAGGGTCACATCGTGCGACACGCCCACGAAGCCGACGTGGCCGCCGGGCCGGGTGGAGCGGATCGCCTGCTCCATCGACTCCTGCGTGCCCACCGCCTCGACGACGCTGTGGGCGCCCAGGCCGTGGGTCATGTCCTTGATGGCGGCGACACCGGCCTCACCGCGGTCGGTCACGATGTCGGTGGCGCCGAACCGGCGCGCCAGCGCCTGCCGGTCGGCGTGACGCGACATCGCGATGATGCGCTCGGCGCCCAGGTGCCGGGCTGCGAGGACGGCGAGGAGCCCCACGGCGCCGTCACCGACGACGGCGACGGTCTTGCCGGGCCCGGCTTCGGCGGCGACGGCGGCGTACCAGCCGGTGCCCAGCACATCGGAGGCCGCCAGCAGCGACGGCACCTGCTCCAGGGTGGGCGCGGCCGGGGTGCGGACGAGCGTTCCGTCGGCCAGCGGGATGCGCGCGTACTCCGCCTGGGTGCCGACCCCGCCCATCATCACCTGATGCACGCAGCGGGACTGGTAGCCGGCGCGGCAGATCTCGCACGTGTTGTCGGAGGCGACGAAAGAGCCGACGACGTCATCGCCGGGCGTGAGGTCTCGCACGTCCGCGCCGACCTCCTCGACCACCCCGATGTACTCGTGCCCCATCCGCTGCGGAGTCGCGGCGAGAGGCTCGAGCCCGCGGTACGGCCACAGGTCGGAGCCGCAGATGCACGTCGCCGTCACGCGGATGATCGCATCCGTGGGTGCGAGGATCTCCGGTCGGGGCCGCTCCTCGACGCGCACGTCGCCGGGCCCGTACATCATCACTGCACGCATGCTGCGCTCCTCATCGTTGCGGCTTCGGCACCGGTCGCACTCTCCACCCCACCCCTCCGCGGCCGCACGCACCAGGCCTTGCGCATCACGCCCGGGTCGCCTCACGCCGACCGGGGCGGATGGCGTCAGTGGAAGGGGCAGCGGGAGCCGGAGGGTGAGGCGGCGGCGCGCACGCGCCCGCCTGAGGCGGGCTTGGTCGGCATGCGCCGGCGGTTCACCCCGAGCCCGGCGTCGAGGATGCCGATACGCGGATCGCTCAGCGCCGCGATCGCCGTGGCAAGCCCGGCGATCGCGAGCTTCTCCCCGGGGCAGCGATGCCCGGTGGCCGGGTCGGCGCCGCCGTGGGGAACGAATGCCGTGAGCGCCTCGTAGTCCGCCACACCGCGGAAGCGCTCCGGATCGAACTCGTCGGGCCGCTCCCACGACTGCTCGTCGGTGTCGGTCCCGAGGATGTCGAGCACCACCCGGCCGCCGGCGGCCAGCCGCTCCCCGTCGAGCTCGACGTCGGTGATCGCCCACGCCGGCAGCACGGGGACGAACGGGGCGGTGCGGCGGATCTCCTGCGCGAACATCGTCGCCAGCTCTCCCCCGACGAGGGTGCCGCGCTGGCCGCTCTCGGCGGCGATGCGCTCGCGCCACTCCGGCCGGTCGTGCAGCTCCTTGGCGGCGAACGCGACGAAACGCGACACCGCGATCATGGGGCGGAAGCTGTTCTGCAGCTCCACCGCCGCCACGCGGGGCGGCAGCAGAGCGCCGGAAGGGTCACGGTGCGCCGCCCACTCCGCCAGCGCCGTGCCCTCGGCCGGATGCAGCATCCCCGACCGCACCGCCTCGATGAGGCGTTCGGCGTGCCGATCGGACCAGCGGCGGTTGAGGAGGGTCAGCAGGTATTCGGGCGAGTAGGGCACGCCGAATCCGTCGACGATCTGCGCCTGCCGCGTCGCCCACCGCGTCTGCGCGGCGGCGGTTCCCGGAATGCCGGCCCACCGCATGCTGGCCCGGCCGAACGCGCCGACCGCCGCCTCGTACGCGCTGCGGGTGCCCCCGGCCAGCCACGCATCCAGCTCGCCCCGCCACTCCTCCTCGAACAGGGGCGTGAGGCGGGCGACCTGGGCGTCGTCGTATGCGACGTCGAGGAACGTCGCCTTGCGGTGGCGGTGCTCGTCGCCGTCGAGGCTGTGCACCGAGTCCTTGCCGAACAGCGACTGCTGGATGAAGGCCGGCATCGCGCCGTGCCGGCGGACGCGGGTCTCGTCGTAGAAGAGCTCCACGCCTTCGCCGCCCCGCACGAGCAGTGCGTCTCGCCCGAGCAGACGGAACGGCACCGCTCTGGCACCCCGCCGGGCTCGGCGCCAGATGTGTGAACCGAAGCCGTACCCGCGGGTCAGGAGGGAGACGGAATCATCGTGCAGAAGTGGGGTGATCGTCGGCATGACTCCACGGTGCCAGCTCGCCCCCGCGGAGCCGAAGCCACCCGTCCCGACCCGAGCGGTGTGCTATCGGGCGCCGGTGGGTGTCCTGTCGCTGCGGGTCAACCCTTTGCCTGTCGGGGGCCGTCGATGGCACCCTGCTGATGCACCCACGACGAATGGAGTCACACCATGAGCAACTCGGCAGACGCGGACGGGCAGCGCAACGAGGACGACATGCCGGCCGCCGAGGAGCTGGCCGAACCGAGCACGGAGAAGGACCCCGGCGAAGAGCCGAAGGCCGACAAGCCGCTGGATGCGGAACCCGATCACGAGGCCGTCGGGATCGGCGTCATCGACGCGCCGCAGACGGACACCGACAGCGGAACGGAATAGTCCCACCACGGGGGCGTGGCAGGATCACGTTCCCCCGTGACCGCCGGGCGCACGCGGGAGCGACCGCGCGGGCGCACGATGAAGGCATGTCCGAGCGCTCCATCACCCCCACCGACATCCAGGCCGTGCGGATCGACGATCTGCCTCCCTTCGAAGTGACTCCCGGCATCACCGGACGCCTCCTGCCCGCGACGGATCTCATCCGCGCCTGGGCGTACGATTTCGCGCCCGGGACGCGGTGGCCGGTCACGGATCATCACGCGCTCGAGGAGCGCTACTACGTGGCATCCGGGGAGATCGACGACAACGGCACGACGTACCCCGCGGGAACCTACGTGGTGTTCGCGCCGGGGACCTCCCACCGCCCCGGGTCCAGGATCGGCGGGCGGATGATCGGGCTCAGCGACGCCCGCGACCCGGGCGAGCCCGTCATCACCTGACCTGTCCGGCCGCGCGCGGAGCGCGGCCGAGGATACGCGCGAGCCGCGTCCCCTCCGAAGCTATGGCGCGGCTATGGTGAGCCAATGAGCCAGCCCGGTGCGGGGATGCCCCTGCGCGACTATCGCGTCCATCGATACGTCAACGCGTTCTGCCCGGAGTGTCACGAGGAGGAACCGGACCGGCCGCTCAGCGAGGTCCGGCGGCTCTCGGGATGGCTCGCCGACCGTGACGGGGCGATCTGGCTGGAGCGCGGATGCCCCGATCACGGCCTCATCCGCACGCTCTACGACGAGTCGGCCGAGATCCTCACCTATCTCGAGCAGTGGACGGCCCCGACCAAGGCGCACACTCCCGACCTGGCGGGCAACTTCAAGCCCGTGCCGTCGGCCTACGAGGACGGGCTGCCGCAGATGCAGACCCAGCACACGTGCATCCTGCTCGAAGACCTCACCGACCACTGCAACCTGCGCTGCCCCACGTGCTTCGCGGAGTCCAGCCCCGCCGCATCCTCGATCGCGCCGCTGGCCGAAGTCCTCGCCTCCGTCGACGCGCGCCTGGCGCGGGAGAACAACCGGATCGACGTGCTCATGCTCTCCGGCGGCGAGCCGACGCTGTACCCGTGGCTCGAGCAGCTGCTCGAGCACCTCGTGGCGCGGCCGGTGGTGCGCATCCTGATCAACTCCAACGGCCTGCGGATCGCCCAGGACGATGCGTTCGTGGAGACGCTCAAGAAGCACCGCGAGCGCGTGGAGATCTACCTGCAATACGACGGCGAGTCCGCCGAGTCGTCCCGGTTCCACCGCGGGGCCGACATCCGCCGGTTCAAGGAGCGCGCCATCCAGCGGCTCTCGGATGCCGGCGTCTTCATGACGCTCACGATGACCGCGACGCTCGGGGTCAACGACGGCGAGATGGGCGCCGTCATCCGCCGGGCGATGGCGACGCCGTTCGTCGGCGGCGTGACGATCCAGCCCGTGTTCGGCTCCGGCCGCTCCTCCGGCATCGACCCCACCGCGAGGCTCACGCACACCGGCGTGCTGGCGCGGCTCGGACCGCAGACCGACGGCGAGGTCACGTGGCGCGACCTCACGGCGCTGCCCTGCAGCCATCCGCACTGCTGCTCCGTGGGCTACCTGCTGAAGGATGACTCCGGCGACTGGAAATCGCTCGTCGGGCTGATCGGCCACGAGCAGCTGAAGGGTTTCCTCGACCTCCAGCCCGACATGCTCGCCAACCGCATCGCCGACTCGAACGTCAACAAGGCGATCCGGGAGGTCGTGAAGGGCTCGCTGCTGGACCTCTTGAGTGAGCAGTCGTCGCTGTCGCACCCCTCGATGGCCACCATCTGGCGCGACATCTGCCAGAACTGCGACCTCGGCATCGGGACGCTCGCCACCCTCGCCGCCTCCAAGCTGCCCGGTCAGCACGCGCGACTGCGGAAGATGATGGGCGAGCGGGTCCTGCGCATCACGGTGAAGCCGTTCATGGACATCAACACGATGATCGAGGAGCGCCTGACCCAGTGCTGCGTGCACGTCGCCACCGTCAACGAGACCACCGCCGCCCACCAGTGCGCGCCGTTCTGCGCCGTGCAGGCGTGGGCGCCGCTGTCGCGCACGCGCATCTCCACCGCGACCGGCGGCCGACGGCAGCTCCCGGTGAGCGTCGCATGAGCACCGCCGATTTCCGCCACCTCAACCAGCGCGACCCGTCGGTGGCCGACCCCGCACCGTTCGACCCGCTGCGCCTGTGCGTGTTCACCACCGTCGCCGCGATCGCCGCCCTGCTCGGCCCGATCGCCGTGGCCGTCTTCGCCGGCGTCGCCATCGCCGGGTACACCCGGGCACGGCGTGCCGGCCTCCTCCGCTCCCGCTGCCGGCTCGGCGACACGCGTCTCGTCCTGGCCTACCTGTGGGTGCTCGAGGTGCTCGCGCTGGCGGCCGTCCCGTTGTGGGTCATGATGTGGGTGCGATTGCTGAGCTGACCGGTGTTCCCCACTCTTCGCGACCTCGTCCCGTGGCTGCCGCCGGTGGACACGCACGCCGTCTTCGTCGCCCTCGGCCTCGCCGCCGCCGGCGCGGTCTTCCTGGTGGAGAAGCGCCGCCGCGGGGTGAGCGATCCGCGTCTGGCCTACATCGTCCTGGGGGCGCTCCTCGGCGCCGCCGTGTTCTCGCGCCTGGGGACGTGGGCCCAGCACCTGGATCCGTCGCGGAACCTGAGCCTCATCGACCAGCTCGCGTACGGCAATGCATCGATGCTGTCGGCGCTCGTGGGCGCATGGCTAGGCGTGCACGTGGCCAAGCGGATCGTCCGCTTCCCCGGCCGCACCGGCGACCTGTTCGCCCCTGCCGTCGCGCTGGCGATGGTCATCGGGCGCATCGGGTGCCTCCTCACCGAGGAGCCCGGAACCCCCACCGGCGCCGCATGGGGCATCGTGCTGGAGCCTGCGGCCGCCGCACGCGTGGGGGCCGAGGCCGGCGTGCCGCTGCATCCGAGCTTCGTCTACGAGATCGCGTTCCACGCGGCGGCGTTCGTACTGCTGTGGTTCTGGCTGCGCCACCGCCCGATCGCCGCGGGAGAGACGCTCACGCTCTTCATCGCCGCGTACGGCCTCTTCCGCTTCGGTGTGGAGTTCGTCCGCGGCAACGAGGTCGCGTGGATCGGCCTCACCCGTCCGCAGCTGTTCCTGGCCGTCACCATCCCGCTGCTGCTCGCGCGCATCGTGTGGATGGCGCGGCGCGGGAGATTCCGTGAGACCTCACAGCCCGAAGCCGAACCCGGAAGGACGACGCCGAATGCCCAGCACGCCTGACGACCCGCAAGAGCCGCCGCGCTTCGCACCGCCTCCCGGCACGCCACCGCCGCCTCCCCCGCACCAGCCGCCCGGAGGCGCACCACCTCCCCCGCAGCAGCCGCCCGGAGGCCGCAGGGGGTTCGGCGGCGGCGTCGCGGCGGGCCTGGGCATCGGGTGCGGCGCGTACGTGCTGGGCATCGTGCTGGCCCTGGGCACCCTCGGCGCCGTGAGCACCATCTTCGGCTTCCTGTGGCCGTTCATCGCCATCGCCGTCGTCTCCATCGCCCTGATGTTCTCCCCGCGCTCCCGCCCGTACGGCACCGGGATGCTCATCATGACGGGCGCCGCCTGGCTCATCGTGATCGGTCCGTGCATCGCCCTGCTGGGCGGTTTCGGCTGAGACACGCCCGGCACGGCCGCGGCCGCCGATGAGACCGGGTGCGGCCGGTCGTTAGGCGCGTGCGCCGCCGATCGCAACCCCTATCCCGCCGCCGGCGAGATCGCGGAGGCTGTCGGCATGAGCAAGCCAGACGACATCCCCCAGCCCCTCGACCACCTGCCGCCCGCCGACGAGCGCGACGCCGACATGGACGTCGAACAGCCCCGCTACCCGGGCACCGAAGCACCGGCCGGGACATCGCCGGTGTCGCCGGAGACGGCGGCCGACCCGCGGATCGGCGACGCCGACCGGCACGACGTCGACACCCGGCCGCCGAGCTGATGGGCGGCCGCGGCCGGGCGGCCTGATCATGCGACCGGCGGCGGCTGCGCTCCCGGACGCCATCCGCGTGCGCGGCGCCCGGGTGAACAACCTCAAGAACATCGACGTCGACGTGCCCCTGCACATGATGGTGTCGATCGCCGGAGTATCAGGATCGGGCAAATCGTCGCTCGCGCTCGGGATGCTGTACGCCGAGGGCTCCCGTCGCTACGTCGAGGCGCTCTCCACCTACACGCGGCGGCGCCTCACTCAGGCCGCCCGCGCGGCCGTCGACAGCGTCGAGCACGTGCCCGCCGCTCTCGCGCTGCGTCAGCGCCCCGCCGTGCCCGGGGTGCGATCCACGTTCGGCACCTCCACCGAACTGCTCAACACTCTGAGACTGATCTACTCCCGCCTCGGCAGTCACGAATGCCCCAACGGGCACCGGATGCCGCCGACCACCGACGTCGCGCTGGACCGGCCGCTGACGTGCCCGACGTGCGGCGCCGTCTTCCCACCACCGAGCGCGGAGTCGTTCGCGTTCAACAGCGAGGGCGCGTGCGAGCGGTGCGAAGGAACGGGGATCGTGCGCGACGTGGACGACACCACCCTCGTGCCCGATGAGACGATCAGCATCGACGACGGTGCCGTCGCGCCGTGGGGGCTGTTCGGTCTGGCGGCGAACTCGAAGGTCGTCGCCGAGATGGGGGTGCGCACCGACGTCCCCTTCGCGGAGCTCACCGCGCGGGAACGTCGGATCGTGTTCGCCGGTCCCGAGGAGAAACGGGTCATCCTGTACCCGTCGAAGAACGGCAAGCTGTTCGAGCTCAACGCCACCTACCGCAACGCGCATCAATCGGTCGTCGAGGCCCTGCGCAAGGCCGAGACGGAGAGCGGGATCGGCCGGATCGAGCGATTCCTCAGCATCCAGACCTGTCCCCTCTGTCGCGGGAGCCGCTTGAACGCGCGGGCGCGCGCGACGCTGGTCGACGGCATCACGCTCGCGCAGGCGACGGCCAAGACGCTCGAGGAGGTCACCACGTGGGTGCAGACCCTGCCGGGGCTCATGCCACCGGACATGACCGCGATGGCCGAGAGCATCGTCGCGCAGATGGTCGGCAGTGCACGGATGCTGCTGCAGCTGGGCCTGGGATATCTCACGCTGGACCGCGCCTCGTCCACCCTGTCCACCGGCGAACGGCAGCGCGTGCAGCTCTCCCGTGCGGTCCGCAACCGGACCACGGGCGTGCTCTACGTCCTCGACGAGCCGTCCATCGGCCTGCATCCCTCGAACCTCGACGGCCTCATCGCGGTCATCCGCAGCCTGCTGCGCGACGGCAACTCCGTGGTCGTCGTCGACCATGACACCCACGTGCTGCGCGAGGCGGACTGGCTCATCGAGATCGGGCCCGGCTCTGGCGCCGACGGCGGCACCGTCATCGCGGCCGGCACGCGCGCGGATGTCATCGGCGACCCCCGCTCGCGCATCGCGCCGTTCCTCGGCGCGAGCGCAGCGGAAACGGTGCGCGAGCGCACCACGCCCGCCGAACTCTTCGATCTCGGCAGCATCCGCATGTCGACGGCGCCGATCCACACGGTGCAGGCCCTGGACCTGGAGATCCCCAAGGGCCGTCTCACGGCGGTCACCGGCGTCTCGGGGTCTGGGAAGACGACGGTGATCCTGGAGAGTCTCGTGCCCGCGCTGGTCGCGCGCGCCGCGGGCGCCGCGCTTCCGGCGCACGTCACCGCTGTCGAGCCGGCGGGCATCGACGTGGTCGACGTGGTCGATGCCTCGCCGATCGGCGTCAACGTCCGCTCCACCGTGGCCACCTACAGCGGCGTCCTCGACGACCTGCGCCGGGTGTACGCGCGCACCCCCGAGGCGCAGGCCCGGGGACTGACGGCGGGAGACTTCTCCTACAACACCGGCTCCCTGCGCTGCCCGGAGTGCGACGGCACGGGGCAGATCTCCCTGGACGTGCAGTTCCTCCCCGACGTCGACATCGTGTGCCCGGCGTGCGGCGGCAGCCGCTACCGCCCCGACGCGCACGACATCCGTCGCACCCCGAAGGATTCCACCGGCGATCCGCTCAGCCTTCCCGCCCTCCTCTCCCTCACGGTCGACCAGGCGCTGCCGCACGTCGCCGATCTGGCGCGGGTCGAGTCCCGGCTCCGCATCCTGACCGACCTCGGCCTGGGCTATCTGACCCTCGGTGAGGCCACCACGGCGCTGTCGGGCGGCGAGGCGCAGCGGCTCAAGCTGTCGGCGGACATCGGGCGGAGCCGGCGGAACACCCTCTTCGTCCTCGACGAACCCTCGATCGGCCTGCATCCGCTCGACGTGCGGGTGCTGCTGGGGGTGCTGCAGCGGCTCATCGACCAGGGCGCCACCGTCGTCATCATCGAGCACGACCTCGACATGATCGGCAACGCCGACCACATCATCGACCTCGGGCCCGGCGGAGGGACGGCCGGTGGGCGGATCGTCGCCACGGGGACGCCGGCGGACATCGCCGCCGCATCCGACAGCGTCACGGGCCGCTACCTGCGCTGAGGTGGGCGGCGGTCGCCCATCGGCGCAGGCGAGCCGCAAGGCGATGCTCCTCGGTCATCACACCGGCTTGCGGGCGCTTGCCGAGATCACGGTGCGCCATCCATCGCAGCGCGGCCCGAGGAGGCGACCTGGTCCAGGTGATGATCAAGCACCGCCCGCAACCGGGCGGGCGTGGCACGTTCCGGCCGGACGGCTGCATGGACGGCGAGGCCGTCGAGCACGGCGAACAAGCGTTCGGCTTCCACCTCCCGCACGTCCTCGCCGGCGTCACCGCAGAGCCGGCCGACCCACAGCACACAGGCCTCACGCATCCGGTCGTAAGCTTCGTCGCGCAGTGATCCGAGCTCAGGGTCGACGAGGGCTCGAGACGTGAAAGCCATCCACACCTCGTTCTCTGCGTGCCGCTCGTCATCCAATGGCAGCAGCTCCGCCAACACCAGCTTCGCCGCCTGCAACACATCATCCGGCTGATGTACCGCCGCGATGCGCCGCTCGACCCGCTCCACCACCGAGCTCATCGTGAAGACCAGCAACTCCGGCTGGCTGCGGAAGTAGTGCCGCAGCGACCCCGTGGACAGTCCGGCTTCGCGCGCCACTTCCCGCACGGACGCCCGTTCCAGACCATCGCGGCGAATGACCCGCCACACTGCTGCAGCGATCTCGTCTCTGCGCTGATCGGCGTCCACCATTCTGGGCACCTTTCCGTTGTATCACGGCCGTGATACTTTGCGAAGTATCACGGGTGTGCTACCAACCGGGAGGCGTTGTGGACGGATCAAGCGACAGAAACGGCTCAACGGCGGGTCCCCGCGTGAAGACGGGCGTCGCCGCCGATGAGTCAGCTGTCGGTCGTCACGGAAAGCGGCGGCTTCCGGGGCGCTGGAGTCTGTGGGTGGCGGCGGCGGGCTGGGTGGCTGCGAACGGTTGGGTGGCGATCACCGCGCCCCGTGCGCTGCCGTTCGACTGGCCCGCGCGCGCGGGGAGATCCACGTGGCAGATCCTGGGAGAGGTCAACCTGGCGCTGGCGGAGGTTCTGATCCTGATGGGCGTGGTATACCTGCTGACCCGGCGTCGTGCGCCCGTCGACGTCGCCGCGCGTGCGCCCGATCGTCACCGGGCCCGCGCCGAAACCATCGCGCTGCTCGCGTACGGAGCGACCGGGCTGCTCGGCGGCTTCCTTCTGGCTCGAGCGTTCGGATGGCACCCTTTCGGCCTTCACCTCGCGGGAACACTGTTCGGCACCCATGAGCACCTTCCCCCGGCGGAGGTCGTGACGTGGGCCGGGTACAACGTGGTCGTCTATGCGGTGATCCCGCTGCTGTATTTCCGTCGACGGTACTCGTCGCTCGCTCTCGGACTCCGCTCGACCGACGCCAGGAACGACGTCCTCGTCATCATCGTTGTGCTCGGGCTGGAGACGGCGTTCCAGATCTTCGCGCTGGCCCCTGCGACGCTCAACCTCCCGCCGGGGCAGCTGGTCGTGGGAGCCGCGTTCACGTTCCTCCTCTACATGGCAGGCGCGGTGCTGCCTGCGATGGTGTTCGTGTACGCCATCCTCGTTCCGCGATATCTCGCGCTCACCGGCTCCGTCATCGCCACCGTGCTGTGCGGCGGCCTCACCTACGCCGGGTTGCACTTCTGGGACGCCTGGACCGTTTTCACGTCCCCGCAGTCCGCCGCCCTCTCGCTGATCTTCCTGCTCTTCACCTATCTCGGGCCGGGCATGATCAAGACCTACCTCACACTGCGTACGGGCAACGCGTGGGTTCACGTGTGGGGCTATCACGCCTTCGCACCGCACACCCTCTTGGACACCCCCCACATCCTCGACACCTTCCACCTGCGGTGAGACAGAACCGACCGGAACCGCCGAGGAGGATGTCCCGATGCGATCGCCGCGTCCACGATCGGGGCCCGCGAAACGAGAAGCGCCGCCTGAGACCAGGCGGCGCTTTCTCGTTACTGGGGTACGGATCGAGACCCGTCCACGTTCACCCCGAAGTGCCCCCGACAGGAGTCGAACCTGCGACCTACGGTACCGGAAACCGGCGCTCTATCCACTGAGCTACGGAGGCGTACTGATCGAGGTTATCACCGGCGCGCGCCCTCCCCCGACACCGGCTGCGCCGCTCATCCGCGCCCCTCGACGGCCTTCCGCGCGGCGCGTCCGTCAGGAGCTGACGAGCTTCAGTCCGATGATGCAGCCGACGAGGCCGAGGATGAGCAGGATCTTCACGAGCGACACCGGCTCTGTGCCGGTCACCATGCCGTAGGCGACGGTCAGGGTGGCGCCGATCCCGACCCAGACGGCGTAGCCGGTGCCGGTGGGGATCTCCCGCAGCGCCCACGCGAGACCGCCCATGCTCGCCACGAGCGCGGCGCCGAAGATCACGGTCGGCCAGAGCTTGGTGAACCCCTCCGACCTGCCCAGCGCGGTCGCCCAGACCGCTTCGAGGACACCGGAGACGACGAGAACGATCCACGACATGACACAGCTCCTTGGCCAGTCTTGTCGCTGTCCGGGTACTGATCCCTCGTCCGGGGATGCGGTCCGCATCCGCTCCCCAGGCTACCCCCGCTCGAAACACCACATCCCGGCCGAGGCATCATGCGTCGCCGGATGTTTCGGACGGGATGTGGTGTTTCGGCGGGCGGCGGAGGCGGGGGGCGGGGGCTACAGGAGGAAGATCGGGATCAGGCCGGGGTTGTGGGCGTGCACGAGCACGCCGAAGACGACGGCGTCGAACAACAGGTGCACCGTCACGACGTACCCGAGCGAGCGGGTGCGCAGGAACAGGATCGCCTGCACGAGCGCGAACGGGATGGTCAGCACCGGGCCCCACGCCTGGTAGCCGAGCTCCCACAGGAACGACACGAACACGACCGCCTGCAGCAGGTTCGCCTGCCAGTCGGGGAAATGCCGCCGCAGCAGCACGTACACGGTGCAGATGAAGAACAGCTCGTCCCAGATGCCGACGGCGCCGACGCCCACGAACAGGCGCGCGATCATCTCCGGGGTGTCCACGACGGGCCAGTTCGTGTAGACGCCCGACGTGATGAAGTAGAACGGCAGGATCAGCCACCCGAGCACGAGAACGGCGACGAGCCAGCCCCACTGCAGCGCCGTCCACCGCCCGCCCCCGCGCCACGGGAAGCGGATCGCGTAGTCGCGGTACACGTAGCGCGACACAAGATACGGCACCAGCACGGCGCCGCCGAGGGCCACGGTGAACCGCAGCATCGCCATGTTGTCCAGCTCGGCCTTCAGCGGGATCGCGCTGACGATCAGCTGCCCCAGCGCGATGAGCGAGAGGTCGCGCAGGAGGCTCGGCGGCTCGTTCTCGTCGCGCCGGCGGAGGGATGCGGTGCCCTCGCGCCGCTCGACGAGCCACGCGCCGACGAGGCCCGCCGCCAGCAGGATCCATCCGAGCCACGCGATCTGCAGCACGAAGAACGCGGGAGCGGCCAGGCACACCAGCAGCGCGGGGACGAGCCCCCACGACAGCGCAGGCCGGGTCGGGGCGGGCGGAGCGGCGTGGGCGGTCATGCGGCCTCCAGCGGATGGGTGATCTCGTCCCGCGGCATGCGGGCGGCGAGTAGGGCGATGAGGCCGAACGCGAGCGGCAGGGTGCCGGCGGCCAGGAAGATCGTCGACAGCGGCAGGACCTCGGCGAGCGGGCCGGACAGGGCCATCGACACCGGCATGAGCGCGAGCGACACGAAGAAGTCCAGGCTCGACACCCGTCCGAGCATGTGCCGCGGCACGCGGCGCTGGAGCAGGGTGCCCCAGATGACGTTGCCGTAGCTGAATGCGCAGCCCAGCGTGAAGCAGCACACCAGCAGCAGCCAGTACGAGTCGGTGAATCCGATGACGGCGAAGGGGGTGGTCCCCACCGCCCACACGACGATCATCGCGGTGAGGTAACGCCGCGGCATCCGCATCGACGACACCACGAGCGAGCCCACCACTCCCCCGGCGCCCAGGGCGGCGAGCAGGAATCCGAACAACCGCGGATCCTCCCCCACCCGCTCCCGCACGAGGAAGGGCAGCAGCACCTGCTCAGGCCCGAGCGAGACGAGCACCCACCCGGTGGCGAACAGCAGCGTCCACAGCAGCCACGGCGTGCGGACGGTGAAGGCGACCGCTTCGCGGAGGTCGTGGAGGACGCCGCGCGAGAGCGGCGCGTCGTCGGCTCCCGGGCCGGGTTCGCGGCGCAGGAAGAGCAGGAGGACGAAGGCGAGCGTGTACGCGGCGCACACGAAGACCGTCGCGAAGGCGGGCACGAGCGCGGCCAGCAGGAAGCCCGCCGCCGCGGGCCCTGCCGCCTGCTGGAGGGCCGGACGGATGGCGCCCTCCAGGCCGTTCGCGGCCAGGAGGTGCTCGGGCGGCAGGATGCGGGGAAGGATCGCGCTGTAGGCGGGGAAGAAGAACCCAGACCCCGCGCCCAGGAGGAACGCCACGACCGCCACGTGCGGGATCGTGAGGGCGCCCAGGGCGCCGGCGATCACGATGGAGGCGACGGCGACGGCGTCGAGCACCGCGACCGCGCGGACGATGAGCCGGCGGGACACGCGGTCGGCGGCGATGCCCCCGGGGATCGCGCACGCGAGGAGTCCGACGGCGTTCGCCGTCGCGACGATCGACAGCTGCAGCGGGCCGCCGCCGGCATCGATCACGGCGTAGACCATGACGACCGCCCACATGCCGGCGGCGAACACCGACAGCACGACCGCGGCGAACAGCACCCGGAAGTCGCGGTGGCCGAGCGGGCGCACCGCTCGCAACCGGTCGCGACGCACCGCGTGCAGGTCGGTCACGCCGGGATCCGCCGGTAGGCCAGATCTCGGATGGCGCGGCCGGCACGGGCGCCCTTGCGCTCGAACGCCGTGAGCACCCGCCCGTCGAAACGCTCGGCCCAGTCGCCCTCGAACGCGCGCTCGAACAGGAACGAGGCATCCAGGACCGCGCGCATCTGACGCGCGTAGTCCTCCCAGTCCGTCGCCAGCCGCAGCATCCCGCCCGGCTTCAGCGCTCGGGCGGCGACCGGGGCGAACTCGGCGTCGATCAGGCGGCGCTTGGTGTGCTTGTTCTTGTGCCACGGATCGGGGAAGAACACCCACACCTCATCCGCGGAGGCCGCCGGCAGCAGGTGCTCGAGCACCTCCGGCGCGTTGGCCTCCACGAGGCGGAGGTTGCGCGCGCCGGCGCGGTCGGCGTCGAGCATCGTGCGGGCAAGGCCGGCCTTGAACACCTCGACGGCGAGGAGATCGGTGTCGGGATGCTCCGTCGCGGCATGCACGATCGCGTGCCCCTGGCCCGACCCGATCTCCACGACGAGCGGTGCGGTCCTCCCCCACACGGCGGCCGGGTCGATCTCCGAGCCCGCGCGCACGCTCGTGGCCGCGGCATCCCGCGGCGCCTCGAGGAGGTAGAACGGCGACAGGCGCTCCCACGCCCGCTCCTGTCCGTCGGACATCCGGCCGCTCCGGCGCACGAACGACACGGGCCGGTCGCGGAAATCGCCACGGGCGGCGGGGGTTTCGGGCATACCCTCCAGGCTACCCAGTGCCCCGCCCGCCGCCCGACGGCGCGTCGCCCCCCCGCGAGACACCACATCCCGGCTGACACATCATGCGTCGCGGGGTGTTTCGGGCGGGATGTGGTGTTTCGCCGGGCCGTGCGCTCCGCCGGGCGCGGGCCGGGCGGGCGCGGGCCGGCCGGGTGAGGGGGTCAGGCGGTGACGAAGTCGATGAGCTCCTCGACGCGGCCGAGGAGAGCGGGCTCGAGGTCGCGGAACGTCGTCACGCGCCCCAGGATCCGCTGCCACGCGCGGGCCAGATCCGCCTGGTCCTCCGCCGGCCACCCGAGGGCGCGGCACACGCCGACCTTCCACTCGACCGACCGCGGAACCTCCGGCCACCGCGCGATGCCGAGCGACTCCGGGCGCACGCACTGCCACACGTCCACGAACGGGTGCCCCACGATCCGCACGTGCTTGCCGTGCCTCCCGCGCGCGATCGCCTCGGCGATCCGCGTCTCCTTCGACCCCGGCACCAGGTGGTCCACCAGCACGCCGTACCGCCGCTCGGCGCTCGGCGGCTCCGCCTCCAGCGCCTCGGCGAGCAGATCCACGCCCTGCAGGTACTCCACGACGACGCCTTCCACCCTGAGGTCGTGGCCCCACACCTTCTCCACCAGTTCGGCGTCGTGGCGTCCCTCGACGAGGATGCGACTGGGGCGCGCGACCCGCGCCTTGGCGTCCTCGACCGCGAACGACCCGGACGCGGTGCGCCGAGTCCCCGTCGGCGCCACCGGCTTGGGCACGGTCAGCACCACCGCGGCGCCGTCGACGAGGAACCCCGGCCCGAGGGGGAACAGCCGGCGACGACCGTGCCGGTCTTCCAGCTCCACGGTCCCCGATGCGACCCTCGTCACCGCGCCGCAGTAGCCGTCGGCGGCCACCTCCACGACCAGGTCGCGCTCGGCGGGCACCTGCGGCACGACGCGCCTCCCGGCATCCCGCCACCCCTTGGCCAGCACGTCGGTTCCGTAGCGATCATCCATTGCCGTCTCCTCCGAAGCCCCGACCCTAACCCGGCCCTCCGGCACCGGCGAGGACCCACGCCGATCCACCCGGAGGCCGTACCGGCCCGCGCGAGCCGGACCATAGACTCGGAGCACCTGCCCCACAGCCCCTCAGGAGGACGGATGCGCGCGCGCTGGGCATTGGCGCTGACCACGGCACTGGCCGCCGCCATCGGCCTCGCGATCGCGCCCGCCGCGCACGCCACCCCGCCCGTGACGCTCGACAGCGGCTACGTGCTCGACGACGCCGGCGTGCTCAGCGGCGCGGAGGTGCGCGCCGCCGACGAACGGCTCGACGAGCTGTTCGACGAGACCGGGCTGGACCTGTGGGTCGTGTTCGTCGACGAGTTCACCGACCCCGACAGCCCGGAGGACTGGGCGAACACCGCCGCCGTCGTCAACGGCCTCGGACCGACGCAGTACCTCCTCGCCGTCGCCGTGGACGGCCGCCAGTACTACATCTCCGGCGATCTGGAGATCGGCCCGCTCACCGGCGACCAGCTGAGCGCCATCGAACAGCAGCGCGTACGGCCGGCCCTCGGCGACGAGGACTGGTCGGGCGCGATCGAGGCCGCCGCCGCCGGGTTCGAGGATGCCGCGGCCGGCGGCACCGGCGGCGTGCCCGGCGCCGACACCTCCGCCGGCGGCGTGAACTGGTCGCTCATCCTGGTGGTGCTGCTCCTGGTCGCCGTCTTCGCGATCGCGCTCATCTGGCTCGCCGTGCGGCGCAAGCGCGCGGCATCCGGCCCGAACGCGTCACCGGCGAAGATGAGCCTGGAGGAGCTGGCCCGCCGCTCCGGTTCGGCGCTCGTGGCCGCCGACGAGGCGGTCAAGACCAGCGAGCAGGAACTCGGCTTCGCCCGCGCCCAGTTCGGCGACGAGGCCGTGGCCGAGTTCGAGACGGTGCTGACCCAGGCCAAGGCGGACCTCGACCGCGCCTTCACGCTGCAGCAGCAGCTGGATGACGCCACCCCCGACACGGAGGAGCAGATCCGCGCCTGGCGCGGCGAGATCCTCACCCTCACCGCCGCATCCCAGGAAGCGCTCGACGCCAAGGCCGACGCCTTCGACGCGCTGCGCGACCTGGAGGCCAACGCCCCCGCCGAGCTCGCCCGCACGCAGCAGGAGCGCACCGCTGTCGCCGAAGCGATCGGCGCCGCCGAGGCGCAGCTGGCGGAACTGCACGCCGAGTACGCCGACGAGGCCCTCGCCACCGTCGCCGACAACCCCGCCCAGGCGCGCGAGCGCGTCGCCTTCGCCGACGCGCAGCTGGCCGCGGCGCAGTCCGCCCTCGCTGCCGGGCGCGGCGGCGAGGCCGCGGTGGGCATCCGCGCCGCGCAGGAGGCGGTCGCTCAGGCCCGCCTGCTCGAAGACGCCGTGACCAGGGTGGGCGCCGATCTCGCCGCCGCCGGCACGCGCGCCGCCGAGCTGATGCGCGAGGTCGAGAACGACATCACCGCCGCATCCGCCCTGCCCGACCCGGAGGGGCGGATCGCCGCCGCCGTCGCCGCCGCGCGCGAGCAGCTCACGCGCGGTCGCCAGGCCCTGTCCTCGGGCGGCCGGCGGCCCCTCGAGGCACTCGCCGGACTGGAGGCGGCCAACTCCGCCCTCGACGCCGTCATCGCCGAGGGCCGGGATGCCGCCGAACGCCGGCGCCGGGCCGCACTCCAACTGGATGAGGCCCTCCTGCAGGCCCGCGCGCAGGTCTCGGCCGCGGAAGACTTCATCGGCGCGCGCCGCGGCGCCGTCGGTGCGGAGGCCCGCACGCGACTGGCCGAGGCGCGCACGTCTCTGGACCGTGCCGAACAGCTTCGTGCGGCGGATCCGGCTGCCGCTCTCTCCGCCGCGCAGCGGTCGGCACAGCTGGCGGCGGCCGCGTCACACTCGGCGCAGAACGACGTCGGCGCCTTCGACGTGGGGTACGGCGGCGGCCGAGGGTCCTCCGGTGACGGCATGATGGGTGCCATGATCGGCGGAATCGTGCTGAACTCCCTCTTGAGCGGAGGCGGGGGCGGCCGGCGCAGCAGCGGCTTCGGCGGCTTCGGCGGTGGATCCTCGGGCCGGCGCAGCGGCGGCTTCGGCGGTCGCAGCCGCAGTGGCGGGGGCGGCTTCGGAGGCGGCGGCCGCAGCGGCGGGGGCGGACGCTCGCGCCGGGGAGGTGGCCGCTTCTGATCCCCGCAATGACCCCGCCGATCCCACGAATCTCATAGCGAACACCCCTAAGAAAACTTCGACACACTCGACACGACGTCGACAGGAAAGGAAACCCGCGATGGCCAAGCAGTCCATCTTCGGTCGCATCTCCACGCTCCTCCGGGCGAACATCAACTCGCTCCTCGACCAGGCCGAGGACCCGCAGAAGATGCTCGACCAGCTGGTGCGCGACTACACCAACTCGATCGCCGACGCAGAATCGGCGATCGCCGAGACCATCGGCAACCTGCGCCTGCTCGAGCGCGACCACCAGGAGGACGTGCAGGCGGCCGCCGAGTGGGGCAACAAGGCCCTGGCCGCCAGCCGCAAGGCCGACGAACTGCGCAGCTCCGGCAACGCCGGTGAGGCCGACAAGTTCGACAACCTCGCCAAGATCGCCCTCCAGCGTCAGATCTCCGCCGAGAGCGAGGCCAAGACGGCCGAACCGACCATCGCGTCCCAGACCGAGGTGGTCGACAAGCTCAAGGACGGCCTCAACGGCATGAAGGGCAAGCTCGAGCAGCTCAAGGGCAAGCGCAGCGAACTGCTCGCGCGCGCCAAGGTCGCCGAGGCGCAGAACAAGGTGCACGACGCGGTCCGCTCGATCGACGTCCTGGACCCCACGAGCGAGCTCGGCCGGTTCGAGGACAAGATCCGCCGCGAGGAGGCTCTCGCCGCGGGCAAGCAGGAGCTCGCCGCATCCAGCATCGATGCCCAGTTCAACAGCCTGGAAGACATCGGCGAGCTGACCGAGGTCGAGGCGCGGCTGGCCGCGCTGAAGGTGGGCGGCTCGGCCCAGCCGCGGCCGGCCATCGACGCCCCCAGCCCCGACACGGTCTGACCCGCGTCGCAGAGGGGGCCTTCGCTTCGGCGAGGGCCCCCTCTCGCGTGCGGTCGGCCCTCCGCGGCATCCGCGCGGCGAGGGGCCGGCGGGGTGGCAGGATGAACGCGTGACCCGGTTCGTGGTGGTACCGCAATGGCAAGGCAGTCCTTCGACGCGCGCGATGCTGCTGCGCGACGGAGCGGAGGCGATCGCGGGAGACCTGCCCCGCTCCGCGACCGTCGTGCTCGATGTGCCGCTGGAAGCCGGCGACGGGCAGGGCACCGGGATCCAGCGCCTCAGCGCCGTGCGTCGCACCTCCGAGCTGCTGGATGACGCGCTGTCGATGTCGTCCGACCGCGCCGTCGTCATCGGCGGAGACTGCAGCGTCACCGTCGCCGCGGCGGCGCGCTGGGCCGCCGACGACGTCGCGGTGGTGTGGATCGACGCGCACGCCGACCTCAACGATCCGGCGAGCTCGCCCTCGGGTTCGTCGGCGGGCATGGCACTGCGCGCGCTCCTGGGAGGCGTTCCCGACCTGCTCGGCACCGCCGCGGTGTCCCCCGAGCGCGTCGTGCTCGTGGGCGCGCGGGAACGCGACGACGCCGAGGATGCGTACCTGGCCGGCAACGGCATCCGTCACCTCACCGAGTCCGACCTGGCCGACCCCGCCGCGCTGGCCGACGCGGTCGCTGCCACCGGCGCCGCACGCGTGTACGTCCATCTCGACCTGGACGTGCTCGACCCGTCGGAGTTCCGCGGGTCGGCATGGGGCATCCCCTTCGGCATCCCCGTGGCCGACCTGGTCGCCGCGCTGCGCACCCTGGGTGAGCGGACGCCGATCGTCGGGGCCACCGTGGCGGGTTTCGCCCCGGCCGATCCCACCGCCGCCGGCGAGGACCTGGGCGCGATCCTGCGCCTGGTGGGAGCCGTCGCGTGAGCCCCATCCCCGCTCCCCCGGCCGGATGGCGGGAGGACGCCGAGCGGGCCGTGGCCCGCAGCCGTCGCATCGAGGACCGGCTGCCGCGCGTGCTGCTGGACTCGCCGGTGAGCCGCCTCGGCTACCTGTACGGCACGGCCGTGGGCTGGGTGTGGGGGTCGTTGTGGAGCACGGGCCGCGTGGAGCGGCGCGAGGGCATGTGGATCTTCCGCGGGATGCCGCGATGGGCCTACCCCCGCGGCGGGGTGGCCATGGGCGGCTGCTTCCTCACCGGCGACGGCCGCGTGACGCCGTCGCTGCTCCGCCACGAAGCCGTGCACGCACGCCAGTGGCGGCGGTTCGGCTTCCTGATGCCGGTGCTCTACTGGATCTCCGGCCGCAATCCCCTGCGCAACCGGTTCGAGATCGAAGCGGGTCTGGCCGACGGCAACTACGTGCCGCGTGGGGCCTGAACGGCACCGCGGCCTCAGCGGGCGGTGGCGAGGCCGAAGCGCTCGGGCGTGTGGATCGAGTCCGCAGCCACGCCGCGACGCTCGGTGAGGTCGTCGACGATCTCGGCGGTGCCGAGGTAACCGCCCAGCAGGACCACGCGCGTGGCGTCACCCTCGGAACCGAGCATCTCGCCGGCCCACGCGGAGGCCGCCCTGGCCACGGCCTGGCCGGGCGCGCACCCGCGGCGCGTGCCGGCCGCGCCGGTGCGACGGGAGCGGTCCAGCCACGTCACGGTCATGCGGGCGGGAGCGGCGACGCGGCCGATCCACGATTCGTCCGGGACCTCGATGAACACGCGACCGGTCGAGCACAGCGGCAACGTCGACAGGAGCGCCTCGAGCTCGGCGAGCGAAGACTCGTCGGCGGTCACCAGGTGCTGCACGCGCGTGTGACGCGACGCGCGGCAGGCGGTCGGATTGTGTTCGGGTGAAGCGGACATGGCACGGCCACTATACCCCCAAGCAAAGGGTTGCCTAACCTTTGTTCGCCTCCTCGCAGGCAACGCTCGGCCCGCTCCCCCTGTCCGGAGCGGATGATGCGTCAGGAGCGGACGATGAGGATGCGGCGGAGCTCCTCGAGCTCGTCGTCGCCCAGGCCGTGTGCGCGGAGGCAATCCGCGGGCGAGCCGAACACCGCATCCAGCCGCTCCAGCACCTCGCGCATGACCGGCGCCGGCGAACGCGTCGCCAGGTCCTCCAGATGCAGCGACTCCGGATGCAGCGCCCGCAGGCGCGCGACCACCGCGCGGTTGCGGGCCTCCGGCAGCAGCGCCTCCGTGCGGGCGTAGTCCGCCACGACCGCCTCGGGATCGACCCCGGCCGCCGCCAGGGTGAGGGCCACCGTGACACCCGTGCGATCCTTCCCGACGGTGCAGTGCACGAGCACCGGCTGGTCGTTCAGGATGCCGCGGACCACCTCGACGACCTTGTCGGCGGATCCGTCGATGAGGCTCGAGTACATCCCGGGGAGGTTGGCGTCCTCCTCGAAGAACGACATCACCGAGCCCAGGAACAACGGCACCCGCTGGGTGACGAGGTCGAGCCCCTCCACCATGCTCGGCGCCCACCGCACCTCGTCGTCGTCGCGGAGGTCGATGATGCGGCGCAGCCCCAGCCGGCGCAGCGACGCAGCACCCGCCTCATCCACGTGCGCGAGGTTGCCCGAGCGGTACAGCACGCCCGACCGGGTACGACCGTCGCCCGCCGGCAGACCTCCGACATCGCGGAAGTTGAGCGTTCCGGAGACGAGGGATTCGGTCACGGCTGCGACGCCTCGCGCGGGGGAACAGGGTAGCGCCCCGCGATCGCGACGCGGTTGAAGGCGTTGATCGACACGAGCAGCCAGCTCAGCGCCACGTACTCCTGCTCGCTGAGGATGCCGCCGACATGGTCGTACACCTCGTCGGGGATGCCCGCCTCGGAGATGAACGTGAACGACTCCGCCAGCTCCAGCGCCGCGCGCTCTCGCTCGGAGAACACACCGGAGTCGCGCCACGCGGCGATCTGCGCGATGGTGTCGGCATCCATCCCCGCCGCCACGGCGCGATCGACATGGATGCGCACGCAGTACGAGCAGCCGTTCAGCTGCGACGCATGGATGAGGACGATCTCCTTCAGCCGCGGTCCGATGCCGGCCTCGGCCGCCAGCAGGCCCGCCGTCTTGGACAGACCGGCGAGCGCCTGGTACGCCTGCGGTGCCGATCGCGACAGGTGCACGCGCTCCTCTTCGCTCATCCCTCCAGGGTAATCGCCCCATCCGGCGGCGCGACGGGCACAATGGTGCCGAACCGCTTCCGGCCCGAAGGAGCCCCGTGACCGAATCCACCGACGTGTTCGACGAGTTCTCGTTCCTGCCCGAGCAGGCCGCCGACAACGGCATCCCCGGGCCGCTCCCCGCCGTGCAGCGCCTGCATCTCACGCTCCCGGACGGCCGTACCCTCAGCGCGCTGCGGTACGGCCAGGAGCCGCCGCGCGTGACGCTGCTGCACGGCGCCGGGCTCAACGCGCACACGTGGGACACGACCGTCCTGGCGATGGGGCTGCCCGCCCTCGCGCTCGACCTGCCCGGCCACGGCGACTCGTCCTGGCGCGAGGACGCCGCCTACACCGGTCCCACCCTGGCCCCCGACGTCATGGCGGCCCTGGCGGAGTGGACGGACCGGCCGCAGCTCCTGGTGGGCCAGTCGCTGGGCGGGCTCACGGCCCCGGCCGTGGCAGCCGCCGTCCCGGAGAAGGTCGCGCACGTCGTGATGGTCGACATCACCCCCGGCGTCGACCCGAACGCCGGCCCCACCCAGATCCGTTCGTTCTTCGCCGGCCCCACCGACTGGGCGTCACGGGACGAACTCGTCGACCGGGCGCTGGCCTTCGGGCTGGGCGGCGGAGCACGGCGCACCGCCGAGCGCGGGGTGTATCTGAACTCGCGCGTGCGCCCCGACGGCCGCGTCGAGTGGAAGCACCACTTCGCCCACCTCGCCGCGGCGGCCGCGAACGGCGCGATCGAGGCCCCCGCGGGCAGCGACGGCGTCGCGACACTGCTGTCGGTGACCGGATGGGACGACCTCGCCGCCGTCCGTGCACCCGTGACCCTCGTGCGCGGCTCACACGGGTACGTGACCGCCGCCGACGCTGAGGAGTTCGCCCGCCGTCTTCCGGCCGCGCGCGTGGTGACGGTGGCGGGCGGTCACAACCTGCAGGAGGACGCCCCCCTCGAGCTCGGCCGCCTGCTGCGGGAGCTGGCCGGAGAGGCCGCAGAGCCCGGGGAAGGATGAGGGCACCTCCGGCGTTGCCAGGTAACACGGCGACTCCCAGGCGACGGCCGCAATAGGCTGATGTCGCACCGAGCTGCCCCCGGCGTCATCCGACAGCATCGAAGATGACGCCGGCCCTGCGAAAGGAACCCTCCATGCCGCGCCGCACAGCCCTCGCCGCGACCACCCTGCTGATCGCCGGAACGCTGGCGCTCGCCTCGTGCTCGGGAGGCGGCAGCGCCCCCGCCACGTCCTCGACCGGCGAACCCGATCCCGGCGCCTCGCTCACCGTGGGGCTCGTGCTGGAACCGACGAACCTCGACATCCGCCGCACCAGCGGCGCGGCCCTCGAGCAGATCCTCATCGACAACGTCTACGAAGGCCTGGTCACCCGCACGCAGGGGAACGAGATCGTCGAGTCGCTCGCGAGCGCGCACGAGGTGTCCGAGGACGGCCTGACCTACACCTTCACGCTGACCGAGGGAGTGACCTTCCACGACGGCAGCGAGTTGACGGTCGACGATGTGGTGACCTCCCTCACCCAGGTGAAGGACGACCCCGAGATCGTCGGCAACGCCGAGTTCGCCGGCGTCGCCTCGATCACCGCAGCCGATGACAGCACGGTCGTCATCACGCTCGCCGAGCCCAACCAGAACTTCCTGTTCACCCTCACCGGGCCCGCGGGGCTGGTGTTCAAGACCGGCGACACCACCGACTTCCAGACCGCCGCCAACGGCACGGGGCCCTTCGCGCTCGAGCAGTGGAACCAGGGCGACAGCATCCAGCTCGTCCGCAACGACGCCTACTGGGGAGATCCGGCCGGGGTGGCCGAGGTCGTCCTGCAGTACATCCCCGACTTCACCGCCGGCGTCAACGCGGCCCTGGACGGATCGCTCGACGTGCTCACCGCCGTCCAGCCCGATCTCTCCGCCCAGCTGGATGAGGCCAGCGGGTTCACGCTCACGACGGGCCAGACCACCGACAAGGGCACACTCGCCTTCAACAACGCCGTCGCACCGCTCGATGACGTCCGCGTGCGGGAGGCGCTGCGGCTCGCGATCGACCACGAGGCTCTCGTCGAGGCGATCGGCGCCGGCCAGACGCAGTACGGGCCCATCCCCGAGCTCGATCCCGGCTACGAGGACCTCTCCGACGTCGCGCCGCACGACCCCGAGCGCGCCATGGAACTGCTGGAGGAGGCCGGCGCGGACGACCTCGAGCTGACGCTCACGATCCCCGCCTTCTACGGCACCACCGTGCCGCAGGTGCTGGTGTCCGACCTCGACGAGATCGGCGTGACCCTCGAGGTGGAATCGGTCGAGTTCGCCACGTGGCTGCAGGACGTCTACACCAACCACGACTACGAACTGAGCTTCGTGCTCCACGTGGAGCCGCGCGACTTCGGCAACTTCGCCGATCCCGCCTACTACTTCGGCTACGACAACCCGGAGGTCCAGGACCTGTACGCTCAGGCGCAGGCCGCCGTCGACCCCGCCGAATCGGCGGAGCTGCTCGCGCAGGCCGCGCGCATCGTGTCGGAGGATCACGCCGCCGACTGGCTGTACACCGGCGCGACGATCACGGCGGTCGGCGACGGGATCTCCGGATTCCCCGTCGACTCGGTCAACTCGCGGATCGACCTCGCCGGTGTGACGGTGTCTTCGGAGTGATCCGCTACGCGCTGACGAGACTGGCCCTGCTGGTCGTGGGGCTGCTCGTTGCCAGCGTGCTCATCTTCCTGTCGCTGCGGGTGCTCCCCGGCGACGTCGCCCTGCTGATCGCGGGCACCGATTCCACCCCCGCGCAGGTCGCGGCGATCCGCGAGCGGCTGGGCCTGGATGCACCGCTGCCCGCGCAGTACCTGGACTGGATGGGCGGGCTCGTGCGGGGCGATCTGGGATCGTCGCTGGTGAACGGCTCGTCCGTGGCCGGCGAGCTCGCCGACAAGGCCCGCATCACGGTTCCTCTCGGCATCCTCTCGCTGGGTATCGCCCTGGTGATCGCAGTGCCCTTCGGCGTACTCTCCGCCGTCCGGCGCCGGCGGCCCGACGGCACGGCCCTGAGCGTCGTGGCGCAGGCCCTTGCCGCCGTGCCGGCGGTGTGGGCGGGCATGATGCTGGTCGTGGTCTTCGCGGTGTGGCTCGGACTCCTCCCCGCGCAGGGCTTCCCGCGCGGCGGGTGGAGTGATCCAGGGGCGGCGCTGCGCGCGCTGATCCTGCCGGCGCTGACGATCGGCATCATCGAGGGCGCCATGCTGATGCGTTTCGTCCGCAGCGCGACGCTCCAGGCGATCGGGCAGGACTACGTGCGCACCGCGGCCGCCAAGGGGCTCACGCGTACGCAGGCCCTCGTGCGCCACGGCCTGCCCAACGTCGCGCTCTCGGTCGTGACGGTGCTGGGCCTGCAGGTGGCCGGGATCCTCGTGGGCGCCGTCGTCATCGAGCAGCTGTTCACCCTCCCCGGCATCGGGCGGATGCTGGTGGCGGACGTGGGCGCGCGCGACCTCCCCAAGGTGCAGGGAGAACTGTTCGTGCTGACCGGCTTCGTGCTGATCGTCGGCTTCCTCGTGGATCTGCTCCACCGCGCCCTCGACCCCCGGCAGCGGGAGACGGCGGCATGAGCGCGCACCGCGGTCGCCTGGCGTGGCTGGGCCGGTTGTGGGGCCTGAGCACGGGGCGGTTCGGGCTGATCGTGGTGGCCGTCATCGTGCTCACCGCGATCGTGGCGGCGGTGTGGACGCCGTTCCCCCCGCAGCGGGTCGACCTCGGCGACCGCTGGGCTGCGCCGGGGTGGCCGCACGTGCTGGGCACCGACAACAACGGACGCGACATCCTGAGCCTCCTCATGGCCGGGGCCCGCACGACGATCTTCGTCGCCGTCGGCGCGGGGGTCATCGCCACGACGCTGGGGCTCGCCCTCGCCGCGCTCGGCGCCCTCACCCGCCGCTGGGTCCGCGAGAGCGTCGCCGTGCTCGTGGACATCCTCATCGCCTTCCCCGTCCTGATCATCGCGATGATGATCTCCGCCGTGTGGGGCGGCTCCCTGTGGGTCGTCGTGTGGGCCGTGGGCATCGGATTCGGCGTCAACATCGCCCGCGTCACCCGACCCGAGCTGCGCCGCGTCCTGCACAGCGACTTCGTGCTGGCCGGGCGGGCCAGCGGCCTGTCCCCCGCGCAGAACCTGTGGCGCCACCTCCTCCCCAACGTCGCGCCGGTGTTCATCGTGCAGCTGTCGTGGGGCATGGCCGTCGCAGTGCTGGCGGAGGCCGGCCTCTCCTACCTCGGGTTCGGCGCGCCCGTGACGCAGCCGTCGTGGGGCGTCCTGCTGGCCGATCTGCAGCGCTACATCACGCTGCATCCGCTGTCGGTGGTGTGGCCGGGCCTCACGATCACGCTCACGGTGCTGGGCCTGAACCTCCTCGGCGACGCCCTGCGCGAGGCGACCGACCCCACGCTGGCCGAACGCGCCCCCTCGGCCCGTCTGCACGTGCCGGAGGTGGTCGCATGAGCCTGCAGGTGCGTGACCTCGCGATCGAGATCGGCGGCGAGCGCGTCGTGGACGGCGTCTCCTTCGATGTCCCCGACGGTGCGCGACTGGGCCTGATCGGCGAGTCCGGCTCCGGCAAGTCGCTCACGGCGCTGGCGATCCTGGGCCTCCTCCCCGACGGGGCCCGCGCGAGCGGCAGCGTGCGCTGGGACGGGCAGGAGATCCTCGGCCTTCCCGACGGCGACCTCGCCCGCCTGCGCGGCAACGACATCGGCATCGTCTTCCAGGAGCCGGCCACCGCCCTGAACCCGATCCGCACGGTCGGGCGGCAGATCGCAGAGTCGCTGCGCATCCACGCCCGCGTCCCGCGCGCCGAAGCCCGCCGCCGCGCGGTCGCCGAGGCCGAGCGCGTCGCCCTCCCCGATCCCGGTGCGATCGTCGCGCGCTACCCGCACCAGCTCTCCGGCGGGCAGCGACAGCGGGTGGCCATCGCGATGGCGCTCGTGTGCGGTCCACGCCTGCTCATCGCCGATGAGCCCACCACGGCGCTGGATGTCACCATCCAGGCCGGCATCCTGCGTCTCCTCGGCTCGCTGGCGGAGGAGACGGGCATGTCGCTGGTCTTCATCACCCACGACCTCGCCGTGCTCAGCCAGATCGCCACCCACGCCGTCGTGCTCGAGCACGGCCGCGTGGTCGAGCAGGGCCCGCTCACGGTGCTGCTGACGGCGCCGGTGAGCTCCGTGACACGGGCGCTGCTGCGTGATGCCACCGCGACCCTGTGGCGCCCCGAGCCCGAGCACCCGGGAGGGCCGGCATGACCGACACGCTGCTGCGGGCCCGCGGGCTCACCCGCCGTCACCTCTCCCCGCGCCGCACGCTGTTCGCCCCGCGCGTGCAGACCACGGCGCTGGACGACGTGGATCTCGACGTCGACGCCGGGTCCGCGGTCGGCGTCATCGGCGAGTCGGGGTCGGGCAAATCCACCCTCATGCGGCTGCTGCTCGCTCTGGATGTCCCCACCGCGGGGAGCGTGGAGTTCGACGGCCGCCCCGTCGACGCCCGTATGAGCAGCCGCGCGCTGCACTGGCTGCGGCACGAGACCGGAATCGTGTTCCAGGACCCGTACGGGTCGCTGGACCCGCGCATGAGCATCGGGCGGATCGTGGGCGAGCCGCTGTGGGCCCTGAACGTCCCGGGCGATCGCCGGGCGCGCGTGCGCGAGGTGCTCGAGGAGGTCGGGCTGGATGCGTCGATGGCCGAGCGCTACCCGCAGGAGTTCTCCGGCGGGCAGCGCCAGCGCATCGCCATCGCCCGCGCGATCGTGCACCGTCCGCGCCTGCTCGTCGGCGACGAGCCGCTCTCGGCCCTGGATGTCACGGTGCGCGCGCAGATCCTGCGCCTGCTGGCCGACCTCCGCCGGCGCACCGGCCTGACGCTGCTGCTGGTGAGCCACGACATCGGGGTGGTGCAGAACCTGTGCGATCAGGTCGTCGTGATGAAGGACGGACGCATCGTCGAGGAAGGACCCACCGAGAAGGTGCTCCTCCAGCCCCAGGCCTCCTACACGAGGGCGCTGCTGGCCTCGATCCCGACCATCAGCCCCTGATCGGCCCGCAGGTCGGAAGCGGGTCGTACAGTCGTCGCATGATCCCCGCCATCGTCCCGCCGTTCCTCCTGGCCCGCATCGCCGGCACCGCCGACCCGCGCCTGGCCCGCGCGGCCGCGGCGGCCGCCCGCACGCTCTCGCTCCCCCGCCCTGCGCGCGGCGCGGCCCGCGAGCGACTGCGGCTGTCGATCGAGGAATCGGGCACGCTCGTCGCGGAGACTTCCCCCGCGCCGGACCGGGTCGTCTCCGATGCGCAGAACCGGGAGGAGCTCCCCGGTGTCCGCGTGCGGGGCGAGGAGGACCCGCCCAGCGGCGACGAGGCCGTCGACGAGGCGTTCGACGGCCTCGGGGCGACCTTCGACTTCTTGTGGGACGCGTTCGGACGCAACGGCATCGACGGGGCCGGGGGGTCGCTGGCGGCGACCGTGCACTACGGGGTGGAATACGACAACGCGTTCTGGAGCGGCGAGCGCATGGTCTTCGGCGACGGCGACGGAGAGGTGTTCACCGGCTTCACCGGGTCGCTGTCGATCATCGCGCATGAGCTGACTCACGGGCTGATCGACGCCGAGGGCGGCCTGGAGTACCAGGGGCAGTCGGGGGCGATCAACGAGTCGATCGCCGACGTGTTCGGGGTGCTCGCCGAGCAGCACGCCGCCGGCCACAGCGTTCAGGACGCCTCGTGGCTGGTGGGCGCGGGCATCTTCAGCGACGCGGTGCAGGGCGTCGCCCTGCGGTCGGTGAAAGATCCCGGCACGGCCTACGACGACGACGTGCTCGGACGCGACCCGCAACCGGGCCACCTCAGGGATTACGTCGAGACCGACGAGGACAACGGCGGCGTGCACATCAATTCCGGCATCCCCAACCGCGCCTTTTACCTCACCGCCGCGGCGCTGGGCGGGAAGGCGTGGGAGCGCGCCGGCCGCATCTGGTACCGCACCCTGACCGATGGGCTCAGCTCGACGATCGATTTCGCCGGGTTCGCGGCGGCCACGCTGGCGGCGGCGCGGGCGGAGTACGGTGAGGACTCGGAGGAGGTCGCCGCGGCCCGCGACGGATGGGTGGGCGTCGGCGTCATCGAGGATGGATCACCCGCAGTCTGAAGACTCGCATCGCGACGCCCGTCGCGTCGTCATCACGGTGACGCGCACCGGCGGCATCGCCGGCCGCCGGCGGCTGTGGCGGGCCGAGCCGCCCCCCGAGGACACCCCCCGGTGGGAGGAGCTGATCCGGCGATGCCCGTGGGACGAGGCCGGCTCGGCCGGTGCGGGAGCGGACCGCTTCGTGTGGGCGATCCGCGCCGTGGACGGCCGGACACGGGAAGCGGAGCTGGCCGACGCCCGGCTGGAGGGGCCGTGGCGCGAGCTCGTGGACGCCGTACGCGCCGCCGCATCCTGACTCAGCCGGCCGCCGGGCGCTTGCGCCGCTTCGGGATGCTCTTCTGCAGGTAGACCACGCCCAGCCAGCGGTTGAACTTGAAGCCCACGCGGCCCATCCGGCCGACCTCGGTGAAGCCCTGCTTCTCGTGCAGCCGGATGGACGCTTCGGCGCCCTTGTCGCTGATCGCCGCGACCACCTCGCGGATGCCGGCCTCCTCGCAGGCGTCCAGCAGCGCCTTCAGCAGCGCCGATCCGAGCCCCTTGCCGGCGGCGGCCTGTCCCAGGTAGATCGAGTCCTCGACGGTGTACCGGTAGGCCGATTTCGGCTTCCACGGCTGTACGAGCGCGTAGCCGAGGATCTGCCCGCTGGGGCTCTCGGCGACGAGGAAGGGCATGCCGAGCTTGGCCAGGTGGGCGAACTTCTCCCGCCACTGCGCCATCTTCCACGGCTTCTCGTCGAAGGTGACGACCGAATTGGTCACGTAGTAGTTGTAGATCTCGCGGATGTCCGCGATGTCGCGCTCCTCCGCGGGGCGGATCGTGAAGGCGAACGGCCGCTCCGGGGCGGGCGCGGGGCGCAGATGCCGCGGAAGACGCCGGCGGGTCTTGTCATACTCGTCCTCCAGCACGGCTGCCACTCTAGCGGGAGCCCGTCAGGCGGCGGGAAGACGCCAATCCACGGGGGCTGCGCCCTGCTCCTGCAGCATCGCGTTCACCTGCGAGAACGGCCGGGAGCCGAAGAAGCCGCGCCGGGCCGACAGCGGCGACGGATGCGGCGACGCCACGATCGGCGTGTCCCCCAGCATCGGCCGCAGGCCGGCGGCATCCCGCCCCCACAGGATCGCCACGAGAGGCGCGTCGCGGGCCACCAGGGTGCGGATGGCGTGCTCGGTCACGGCCTCCCACCCCCAGCCGCGGTGCGAGGCGGGAGCGCCCGGTGCGACGGTGAGCACGCGATTCAGCAGCATGACGCCCTGGTCGCTCCAGGCCGAGAGGTCGCCGTGCGGCGCCGGGGGCACGCCCAGGTCGGCCTGCAGCTCGGCGTAGATGTTGGTGAGGCTGCGCGGCAGCGGGCGCACATGGGCGTCCACGGCGAAGGACAGCCCGATCGGATGCCCCGGCGTGGGGTAGGGATCCTGCCCGACCAGCAGGACCTTGACGTCTGCGAGCGGGCGCTGGAAGGCGCGCAGCACGTGCTCCCCCGCCGGGAGGTGACCGCGCCCGGCGGCCGTCTCGGCCCGCAGGCGGTCGCCCAGCGCCGCGATCCGCGGGGCGACCGGCTCCAGCGCCGCAGCCCAGCCCCGGTCGATCAGCCCGGCTTCGGCGAGCTCCGGCAGGGTCCGCGCCACGTCAGGCGACCGCGTCCTCGTCGAGCACCGACCCGCGCGCCGACCACGGGAAATCGATCCACAGCGCGGTGTCCTTCCACGAGTAGTCCGGCCGCACGATCGTGGTCGGCTTCGTGTAGATCACCACCGAGCGCATGTCGGCGCCGCGGTCGCGCAGCAGCTTCACGGCGAGCGCGAGGGTGCGGCCGCTGTCGGCGACGTCGTCCACGAGCAGCACGCGACGACCCTCGAGGTAGTCGATGTCCAGCGCCGGCGGAATCACCTCGGGCGCATCGAGCACCGTGCCGATGCCGGTGTAGAACTCCACGTTCAGCGCGCCGCAGTTCTTCACGCCCAACCCGTACGCGATCGCACCGGCCGGCAGCAGCCCGCCGCGGGCGATGGCCACCACGACCTCCGGCACGAACCCGTCCGCGAGGATGGCGCGGGCCAGCTCTCGCGAGGCCTTCCCGAACTGATCCCACGTCAGGGTCTCGCGCTCTCCCGTGCCTTCGCCCACGTGCCCTCCTCGGTGCCGGAGATCCCAGCCTACGGGCGCCGCGCGGCCCGGCTGCACCGCCGGTGTATCCTCGGCGCGTGACCCGAGCCGCCGCGCCGCTCCGCCCGGGCCTGGGCGTGACCGCCGGGCTCATCGGCTGGTTTCTCGTCGTCGAACTCGTCAGCGGCATCCTGCAGGGGTACTACGTGCCGCTGTTCAGCGACATCGTGATCGCCCTGGACATCCACGACTCCGACGTCAACTGGTTCGAGGCGGGGCAGCTGCTGCTCTCAGCCCTCGTCCTGCCGGTCCTGGCCAAGCTCGGCGACATGTTCGGTCACAAGAAGATCCTGCTCCTCGCGGCGGCGCTGACGGCGGGGGCCAGCTGGTGGCTGGTCTTCGCGGACACGTTCTGGACGTTCCTGCTGGCCTGGTCGCTGCAGGGCTTCTACGTCGTGTGGCTCCCGCTGGAGATCGCGCTGATCTTCGAGCGCGGCCGCCGGCAGGCCCACGGGGTCTCGCGCACCCGCCGCGCGGCCGGTCTGCTCGTGGTCGGGCTGCAGGCGGGGGCGATTCTGGGCGCCCTCGCCGCGGGGCGCCTGTTCGCCGCATCCGGGGAGCATCTGCAGCTGACCCTCATGATCCCCGCGATCGCGGTGACGCTGGTCACGGTGGTGATCTGGCTGGGCGTGCCCGAATCCGAGCCGGTGCCGGGCCGGCGGCTGGACATCGGCGGCTTCGTGATCCTCGCGTTCGCCCTGCTGCTGGTGACCGGAGGGCTCTCGTTCCTGCGCGTGCCCGATGGCCCGGGGGCGGGGGTGGTCGCCGCGCTCGTGGTCGCGGGCATCGCGGCGTTCGCGGTGTTCGTCTGGTACGAACTGCGCCAGCCCGACCCCGCGATCGACATCCGCGTGCTCGTCCAGCCGCAGATGTGGCCCGTGCAGGCCACCGCGTTCCTCGTGGGCATCAGCCTGCTCGGGGCACAGGGTCCGCTCACCACGTACGCCGGCACGGATTCCGCGCTCGGCTACGGCCTGGGGCTGGATGCCACGGACCGGTCCAACGTCATCGGGGTGTACCTGGTGTCCCTCATCGTCGGCGCGGTGCTGTTCGCCCTCACCTCCCGGCGGGCCAGCCCCCGGCTCATGCTCATCGGCGCGGCGCTCCTGGTCGGGATCGGCTACGCGCTGTTCCTGCCGTTCCACCTCGAGCTGTGGCAGGTGCTGCTGAACCTCTCGATCGCCGGCATCGGTTCAGGGGCGCTCGTGGGCGCGATGCCCGCCGCCGCCGCGGCGGCCGCCCCGCGCGGGCAGACGGGCATCTCCTCCGCCCTGACCAACACGACCAAGACGATCGGCGGCACGTTCGCCTCGGCGATCTTCGGGGTCGTCCTGGCCGGGTCTGCGGGCGCTGCGGTGGCCGCCACCGCCGCGCCCCTCTTCGGGTATCTCACGGTGTGGACGGTGTGCGCCGCGGGCGGGTTCCTCGCCGCGGTCCTGCTGATGTTCGTCCCGCGCGTGGCCTTCGCCGACCCCGACGCCGAGGCCGCCGTGGGGCAGGCGCAGCTCCTTTAACCGCGCATCACAGGCGCGGATGGAGGGGGCCGCGGGCCAGAAGATGCTGCGCCGATTGGGCGACCGGACGCATCGTCACGAGGTCGAGGTTCACGTGCCCGGGGGCGTTCAGGGCGTACGCGATCACATCGGCGACGTCGTCGGCGGTGAGCGGATTCTCCACTCCCTCGTAGATGCTGTCGGCCGCGTTGGTGTCTCCGCGCAGGCGGTTGACCGAGAACTCCTCGGTGAACACCATCCCCGGGGCGATCTGCGTCACGCGGATCGGCTCCCCGTTCAGCTCGAGGCGCAGAGCCCCGGCGAGCATGGCCTCCCCCGCCTTGGCGGCGTTGTACCCCGCGCCGCCGGCGTACGCCGCCTGCGCCGCGGTGGAGGTGACGAACAGCGTGTCGGCGTGACCGTCGGCGGCCGCCGCGCGACGCAGCAGCGGCAGGAGGGCGGCGACGAGCATCTGCGTCGAGACGACGTTGACCTCGAACATCCAGCGCCAGTCCTCCGGGCGGCCGTCCTCGACCGCGTCCACGCCGCGCGCACCGCCGGCCACGTGCACGAGCGCGTGCACGGGCCCGGACTCCTGGAGCCACTGCGCGAGGGCGTCGACGTCCTCGGCCCGCGTGAGGTCGGCGGCGAACCCGACGATGCCGATCTCCTCCTCGAGCGCCACGAGCCGCTCGGCGCGCCGGGCGACCCCGACGACGTCCCATCCCCGTTCCCGCAGGATGCGCGCCGTCGCCCGGCCGATTCCCGAGCTTGCTCCTGTGACCACCGCACGTCGTGTCATGCCGCCACGCTACCGCCCGGTGTTACGCAACATTTCCCTCCGGTTGTCGTCCCGGCGGCCCTTTCGTAGCCTCGCTCGTGGGGAGGGCACCTCGCTCTCACCCCCGAGACCGCAGGAGTACGAACATGTCCGCACCCGAGAACTGGCAGTTCGAGACCAAGCAGATCCACTCCGGCGCGCAGCCCGATCCGGTCACCAAGGCTCGTGCGACGCCCATCTACCAGACCACGTCGTACGTCTTCGACAACGCCGACCACGCCGCCAACCTGTTCGCGCTGGCCGAGTTCGGCAACATCTACACGCGCATCCAGAACCCCACTCAGGATGTCGTGGAGCAGCGCCTCGCGGCCCTGGAGGGCGGCACCGGCGCCCTGCTGGTGGCCAGCGGCCAGGCGGCGGAGACCTTCGCGGTGCTCAACATCGCCCAGGCCGGCGACCACATCGTCTCCTCGAGCTCCATCTACGGCGGCACGTACAACCTCTTCAAGTACACCCTCGCCAAGCTCGGCATCGAGGTCACGTTCGTGGAGAACCAGGACGACCCCGCCGAGTGGCGCGCGGCGGTGCGGCCCAACACCAAGCTCTTCTTCGCCGAGACCATCGGCAACCCGCAGATCAACGTCCTCGACATCCGCACCGTCGCCGACGTCGCCCACGAGTCCGGCGTGCCGCTGATCGTGGACAACACCATCGCCACCCCGTACCTCATCCGCCCGTTCGAGCACGGCGCCGACATCGTCATCCACTCCGCCACCAAGTTCCTCGGCGGGCACGGCACGGTCATCGGCGGCGCCATCGTCGACGGCGGGACCTTCGCGTGGTCGCAGAACGTGGAGAAGTTCCCGGGCCTCACCGAGCCCGACCCCTCCTACCACGGCGCGAGCTACACCACCGCCGTCGGTGATGGCCTGGCCTACATCATCAAGGCGCGCGTGCAGCTGCTGCGCGACCTGGGCGCCGCCATCTCGCCCAACAGCGCGTGGCTGCTCATCCAGGGCATCGAGACGCTGTCGCTGCGCATCGAACGCCACGTGCAGAACGCGCAGGAGATCGCGGAGTGGCTCGAGGCGCAGGACGACGTCGCGTCGGTGAACTACTCGGGGCTGCCCACCTCGCCGTGGTACGCCGCTGCCAACCGCTACGCCCCCAAGGGCGTGGGCGCGGTGCTGTCCTTCGAGCTCAAGGGCGGCGTGGCGGCGGGGCGCGAGTTCGTCAACTCGCTCACCCTCTTCAGCCACCTCGCCAACATCGGCGACGTGCGCTCGCTGGTCATCCACCCCGCCTCCACGACGCACTCCCAGCTCACGCCCGAGCAGCAGCTCACCTCCGGCGTGACGCCGGGTCTCGTGCGCCTGTCGGTGGGCCTGGAGAACGTCGACGACCTCAAGGCAGACCTGGAGCAGGCCCTCGCCGCCGCGCGCCGGTCGGTGGAGGCCGCCCGCGCCTGACCCACGCGCCTCGGATGCCCCGGACCCGAGCGGTCCGGGGGCGTCCGGGCGCACGTGGAGCCCCGCCTACGATGGTGGAGTGGGGGTACGGCAGACGCATCGGCGCTTCCCCCGCGCGTACGACGACACCTTCCGCAGCCTCCTCTCCACGGCAGCCGCCCTCCTGCTGACCGCCGGCGGCGTGACGATCCTGGCGCTCACGGGAGCGGCGAACCCGACGGATCTGCTCGGCTCCGCGGCGCGCCTGCTGAGTGTGCTGTGCGTCTTCTGGACGCTGTTCGCCGTCATCTACCTGTCCTGGACCCACGTGCAGTTCGCGCGCTGCCCTCGCGGCGAGCTGCGCCGCATCGCCGATGTGCAGCACCACCGCCGGCCCTCGGGGGCCGAGCTCCTGCTCGGCTTCGGCAGCACCGGAACCGGAACCGTCAGCGCGGCACTCATCGCCCTCATCGGCGCGCTGGGCTCCGCGGTGATCGGCATCGGGCCGCACGACGTCGGACGCGTGGTCATCGTGCTGCTGACGGTCGCGTCCTCGTGGGCGACGATGGTCTACGCCTTCGCGCTGCGCTATCTGCGGCTGGATGCGGCGGGCGAGCGGATCAGCTTCGACATCGACGAGGCGCCGGGGTTCGAGGACTTCCTGTCGATGTCGGTGCTGGTCTCCTCCGTCGGCGCACTGTCGGCGGGGACCCCGCGCACGGGGACGGCGCTGCGGGCGGTGCGCGCCCACACGCTGTTCGCGTTCGTCTTCAACGCCTTTCTCGTGGCGATGACCGTGTCGCTCGTGGTGGGGCTCGTCACCGGCTGACGCGTAACAGTGACGGCGCGCCGCCGCCGCTCCGCGACAATGGGGACATGGACTGGCAGACCTCCGAGGACACGGTGCCCTCGGCACCCGTCACGGAGGCCGACGCGCGGCTCCTGCTCGGCCGCCCGCCCGCCACGGGAGCGTGGCGCGACGGCGATCCGGTCGGCGAGCGCCGGTTCGCCTCGTTCGGCGCGTTCCGCACCGAGGGCGGCGCCGAGCTGCCGGCGTATCGCATCGCGTACGAGACGTGGGGCGAGCTCTCGCCCGCGCGGGACAACGCGGTCCTGGTGCTGCACGCCCTCACCGGCGACAGCCACGTGCGCGGCCCGGCCGGCCCCGGCCACCCCACCGCCGGGTGGTGGGACGACCTCGTGGGACCGGGCGCCGCCATCGACACCGACCGCTGGTTCGTCGTCGCGCCGAACATGCTGGGCGGCTGCCAGGGGTCAACCGGGCCCGCGAGCATCGCACCGGACGGCTACGAGTGGGCATCCCGCTTCCCGTACCTGACGATCCGCGACCAGGTCGCCGCGCAGGCGCAGCTGGCCGATGCCCTCGGCATCCAGCGGTGGGCGGCCGTGGTGGGCGGGTCGATGGGCGGGATGCACGCGCTGGAGTGGGCCGTGGGGCTGCCCGACCGGGTCGCCCGCGCCGCAGTCCTGTCGGCCCCGCCGGTCAACACCGCCGACCAGATCGCGCTGAACTCCGTCCAGATGGAGGCGATCCGCATCGACCCGCGCTTCTCCGGCGGGGAGTTCTACGACGCCGGCGACGGAGACGGACCCCACCGCGGACTGGCCCTGGCCCGCCGCATGGCGCTGCTGAACTACCGGAGCCCGATGGAGCTGAACTCGCGCTTCCAGCGCACGTGGCAGTCGGGCGTGAGCCCGCTGGGCAGCGGAGGCCGGTTCGCCGTGGAGTCGTACCTGGATTTCCACGGCAACAAGTTCACCCGCCGTTTCGACGCCAACAGCTACATCACGCTGGTGGAGGCGATGAACTCCCATGACGTGGGGCGCGACCGGGGCGGCGTCGAGGACGCGCTGCGGCGCGTCACGGCCACGACGCTGGTGCTCGGCATCGACAGCGACCGGCTCTTCCCCATCGACGGGCAGCACCGCATCGCCCGCGGCATCCCGCACACCCTCGACGGCGACGAGGCCGTCGTGCTCGCCAGCGACTTCGGCCACGACGGCTTCCTCATCGAGACCGCCGCCGTCGCCGGGCACCTGCGGCGGCTGCTGGGGGCCTGACTACCCGCGCGTGGTGCGGGCGCGCTCGACGCGGAAGCTCATGACGGCGATCCCCGCACCCGCGACGCCGAGCGCCGCGCCCACCCACGCCGGCGCGCCGAACCCCCATCCCGCGGCGATCGTGAGGCCGCCGAGGAACGCGCCGAGGCTGTTGCCGATGTTCAACGCGGAATGATTCAGCGCCGCCGCGATCGACTGGTTGTCGCCGGCGACGTCCATCAGGCGGGTCTGGATGCTGGGGCTCAGGGCGGAACCGGTGAAGGCGACCGCGAACGCGAAGAGGCAGAGGGTCACGATCCACGCCGCCGTGAGCGCGAGGAGGGCGGATGCCACGGCCAGGGCGAGCAGGCCCCACACCAGCGAGCGACGGAGATCGAGATCGGCCAGGCGGCCGCCGATGAGGTTGCCCACCGTCATCCCCAGCCCCACGATCACCAGCACGACCGACACGCTCCACGCCGGCGAGCCGGCCAGGTCGGTGACCATGGGGGCGATGTAGCTGATCATCGCGAAGAACCCGCCGAACCCGATGGCGCCGGTGCCCAGGGCCAGCCACACCTGCCCGACCCGGAAGACGCGCAGCTCGTCGCGCAGACGCCGGCCGGGCTCCCCCGGGTGCGCGGGGACGGTGAGCGCGATCGCGAGGGTGGCCAGCGCGAACACGCCGGCGACGGCGATGAACGCCGCACGCCATCCCCACTGCTGGCCCATCAGCGTGCCCAGCGGCACGCCGACGACGTTGGCCACGGTGAGCCCGGAGAGGACGAAGGCGACGCCCTGGGCGCGTTTGCCGGGGCCCAGCAGGTCGGCGGCCACGAGCGCGCCGATGCCGAAGTACGCCCCGTGCGGGAGCCCGGCGAGGAAGCGGGATGCCGCGACGAGCTCGAAGGTCGGGGCGAGAACGGTGAGCGCGTTGAACACCGTCAGCGCGAGCGCAAGGACCACCATGACGCGGTGGCGGGGGAACCGGGCGACGGAGCCGGCGATCGTCGGCGCACCGACGACGACGCCCAGCGCGTACAGCGAGATGAGCCATCCGGCCTGCGCGATGGCGCTCTCCGGCTCGGCGCTCCACTGCGCGGGGAGCAGTTCGGCGGCGATGTCGGGCAGGAGGCCCATCAGCACGAACTCGGTCATGCCGATGCCGAAGCTGCCGATCGCGAGGGCGAGGAGCGCCCTCGCCGTCGCCCTCCTCGTCGTGGTCGAGGAGGTCACCGGTCGATTGTAGCCCCGGCGCGAGCGGGTGTCAGTCGCTGTCGCGAATCGATTCGAGCGCGGTCTCGAGGCGCTCGATCTTCCCGTCGATCTCCCCCGAGTGCCCGGGGCGGATGTCGGCCTTGAGCACGAGTGACACGCGCGAGCCGAAGGGCATCACGGCATCGGTGGCGCGCCGGACGACGTCGAAGACCTCGTCCCACTCCCCCTCGATCTCGGTGAACATCGAGGTGGTGCGGTTCGGCAGGCCCGAATCGCGGACGACCTGCACGGCGGCGGCGACGGCGTCGTGCACCGAGCCGTCGGCGGACCCGGTTCCGGAGGGGGCGACGGAGAAGGCGACGAGCATGCTCAGACGCTATCGCGCCACGGGACCACGGCGCGAGGCCTCCCGCCGACGGGCACCCGGACCATGCGCACGCACATCCACGCGAACAGCGCCACCACGAGCACGTTGCGCAGCGTCAGCACGAGAACAGCCGTGACCTCGGCCGTCAGCAGCCGGTCGTACAGCACGGGGTACACCAGCTGCGTGAGCCCGCACAGGAACAGCACGACGGCCGCCGGCCCCGCCCACCGGGCGCGATCGAGCACGACCGCCACCAGGAGCGGCGGCAGCAGCCACGTCATGTACTGCGGCGAGCCGACCTTGTTGGTCACGATGAAGGCCAGGACCAGTGCGAGCGCCAGCGGCGGGAAGAGAGCGGCGAAGGATGCTCCGCGCCAGGCCTGCACGGCCCCCGCCACGGCGACGGCGGCCACCACGACGACCAGGACCGGCGTCATCGCCGCCGCCACGGCGTCCGAGCCCGCGCCGACGACTTCGAAGGTGATGATGTCGGCGGCGAAGAAGATCGCAGCCCCGGGCACCCCGAGGGCCGCCTGCCACACGTACGGCGTGCTCACCGGCGCCTCCAGCTGCAGCCCCCGCACGGCCTGGTCGCCCACGAACCCGAACACCGTCGCACCGCCGCCGGCCAGCACCACCACCGCGATCGTGGCCAGCGACACGGCCGCCGCCGCCGCGACCACCGCCGCGCGGCGACGCACCGCGAGCACCGCCGCCGCCAGGAGCGCGGCCGGCCACACCTTGATCCACATGCCCACCGCCAGGAGCGCACCGCCCAGCCACGGACGTCCGACCAGCCACAGGCAGCCGGCCAGGGCGAGGGGCACCGTGACCGCGTCCAGGCGGAAGAGCCCCACCGGCCCGAGCAGCAGGATGGCCGCCAGCCACAGCCACGCCGCCGTGCGGCGGCCGCGCGAGCGGCCACGGCCCACCAGCATCCCGAAGCCCAGCGCGTTGGCCGCGGTGGCCAGCAACCCCCAGCCGATCGTGTAGCCGCCCAGCAGCGAGAACCCCCACGCCAGGACCATGGGCACAAGCGCGATCTGCGGGTACACCCACGGCTCGTCGATGCCCACGATGCCCGCACCGATGAGCGCCTGGCGGGACCACGGCTCGTACACGTTGTACACGTCGCCCATCGGCTGGCTGGGCAGCAGGTGACCGGTCACGATCACTCCCGCGTGCACCAGGACGAAGGAGATCCACAGCGGCACGCGTCGGGACACGCTCACATCCTAGGCCGCCGCCTCGACGCGGTTCGGCCGCGACCTGAGGCGGGCGGGTTCATCCGCCGGCGAGGACACCGGCCACCACGCGCGGCACGGCCGCGGCGACCTCCATCGCCGTGATCGGCCCGCCCCGCGCGCCCAGGGCGCCGGCGGCCGCGGCGCCTGCCTCGGCGTGCAGCCACGCACCGGTGGCCCCGAGCGGGCCCAGGTCGTCCGCATCCGCGGCCCCTGCGACGACCGCGCCCACGATGCCGGCGAGCACATCACCCGTGCCGGCGGTGGCCAGCCACGGCGTCGCCACACCGATCCGCCGGAACCAGCCCCCCGGGGTCGCGACGATCGTCGTCGCCCCCTTCAGCAGCACCGTCACCCCGAGGTGTGCGGCGGTCTCCACGGCCGCCGCCTCGCGCGCGTCGTCGTCCGCGTCGGCCCCGGCCGGCGGCAGACCCGTCTGCGCGCGCAGGCGGTCGTGCTCGCGGCCGTGCGGGGTGATGATGCGCGGGGCCGATCCGACCGGCGCCAGATCCAGCGCCCCGGCATCCACGACGACCGGCTCCGCCGCCACCAGGACGCGCCGCAGGGCCGTGTCGTCCTCGGGAGTGCGGTGGGCGGCATCCGTCCCCGAGCCGATCACCCAGGCCTGCACGCGCCCCGCTGCGGCGACCGTCTCGGGGCGCCGGGCGAGCACGAGCGAGGTGGGCACCTCGGGCCCGAGGTATCGCACCATCCCCACCCCGGTGCGCCACGCCGCCTCCACCCCCAGCACGGCCGCACCCGGGTACGCCTGCGATCCGGTGCGCAACCCCACCACACCCCGGGAATACTTGTCATCGGATCTCGTCGGCAGCCGCAGGATGCGGCGCACGTCGTCGGCCGTCCAATCCGCTGCGCCCATGCGCGCCACCCTAACGCGAGGAACACCGCGATGCCCCACCTGTTCTCCCCCCTCACCGTGCGCGACACCACCGCCCGCAACCGACTGTGGGTCTCCCCCATGTGCCAGTATTCCGCCGGTGCCGACGGCGTCCCGGTCGCCTGGCACCACGTGCACCTGGCGCAGTTCGCCTCCGGCGGAGCAGGCCTGGTCATGACCGAGGCGACCGCCGTGTCACCGGAGGGCCGTATCTCGCCGGAGGACACCGGGATCTGGAACGACGCCCAGGCTGCGGCGTGGCGCCCGATCGTCGACGACATCCGCTCGCGCGGCGCCGTGGCGGCCATCCAGCTCGCTCACGCCGGACGCAAGGCGTCGACATGGTCGCCGCTCACGCGCGAGCGCGGCACGGTGCCGCCCGAGCAGGGCGGCTGGGCCACCGTCGCGCCGTCCGCGATCGCCTTCGAGGGCTACGCCGCTCCGGCCGCACTGGACGAGGCCGGCATCGAGAAGGTCGTTACCGACTTCACCGCCGCCGCGCGCCGCGCTCTCGCGGCCGGGTTCGAGGTGCTCGAGGTGCACGCCGCGCATGGGTACCTGCTGCACGAATTCCTCTCGCCGCTCTCCAACACGCGCACCGACGCCTACGGCGGATCGCAGGAGAACCGCATCCGGCTGCTGACGCGCGTCGTGGCCGCCGTCCGCGAGGCCGCGCCCTCGGCCGCGCTGTTCGTCCGCCTCTCCGCGACCGACTGGGCCGAGGGCGGCTGGGACCTCCCCGGGACGGTCGCCGCGGCGATCGCCTCCCGCGAGGCCGGCGCCGACCTCATCGACGTCTCCAGCGGCGGCCTCGTCTCGCATCAGCGCATTTCCACGGGCCCCGGCTACCAGGCCGGGTTCGCCGCGCACGTGCGCGCGGAGGCCGCGATGCCGGTGAGCGCGGTGGGGATGATCGACGCCCCCGTCCTCGCCGAAGAGCTCGTCGCCCGCGGCGACGCGGACGCGGTGATGTCGGGACGGGAGTGGCTGCGCGACCCGCACTACGGCCTGCGCGCCGCGCACGAGCTCGGTGCCGACGTCGCGTGGCCGCCGCAGTACGAACGCGCCCGGCGCCCGTGAGGCGCCCCGACCGCCCGGCACCCCTCGGGGAGTCCGGGCGGTCGGAACTGCTCAGGGACGGCGCGCCGTGGCGTCCTGAACCTCGCCGATGAGCTCCTCGATGATGTCCTCGAGGAACAGCACCGCGGTGGTCTCCCCTGCCTCATCGCGCACCTGCGCGAGGTGGCGGCCGGCACGGCGCATGAGCGCTAGGGCGTCCTCCAGGTCGGTGGTCTCCAGGACCGGCACCATGTGGTGGATGCGCTTGGCCGCGATCGGCCGCGACTGACCGTCGCCGTTCTCCGCGGCCCGAAGCACGTCCTTCAGGTGCACGTAGCCGATCGGCGACCCCGCGGCATCCACGATCACGTAGCGCGAGTAGCCGTGCTTGGCGACGGCGCGCTCGATCTGGGTCGGCGTGGTCGCCTCGGGCAGGGTGACCAGCTCGCTCAGCGGCACGGCCACGTCGCGGGCCTTCTTGTCGGTGAACTCCACCACTGCCGCGACCGTGCCGGCGGCGTCATCGAGCACGCCCTCCCGGCGCGACTGGCTCACGATCGTCGCGACCTCCTCGAGCGTGAACGTCGAGGCGGCTTCGTCCTTCGGCTCGACCCGGAACAGGCGCACGGCGTGATTGGCCGTCCAGTTCAGCGCCACGATGATCGGGTAGAACGCCTTGGACACCCACACCAGCGGGGTCGCCAGGAACAGCACCGCCCGATCCGGCAGCGAGAACGCGAGGTTCTTGGGCACCATCTCGCCGATCACGACGTGCAGGTACGACACCAGCAGCAGGGCGATCACGAAGGCGATGACATCCACCATCGCCTCGTTCAGGCCCGTCAGACCCAGCGGCGCGGCGAGGAGGTGGTGGATGGCGGGCTCGGAGACGTTCAGGATCAGCAGCGAGCAGATCGTGATGCCCAGCTGGCACGTCGCGAGCATGAGCGTCGCGTGCTCCATCGCGTACAGCGCCACCTTCGCGGCCCGCGATCCGCGCTCGGCGCGCGGCTCGATCTGCGAGCGGCGCGCGGAGATGACGGCGAACTCGGCGCCGACGAAGAAGGCGTTGGCCAGCAGCAGCACCACGAGCCAGGCGATCCCTGCCCAATCGCTCATCGCTGGTCACCCCCCTTGGCCGCGCGGACCAGTTCGTCCACGTCGTCGTCCTGGGGCGTCGCGGTGAACCGCACGCGGTCGACGCGCCGCCCGTCCATCCGCTGCACCGTGAGCACGCCGTCCTCGGTGGGGACCTCGTCGCCGACGGCGGGGATGCGCTCGAGCACGCTCATGATGTAGCCGCCCACGGTGTCGTAGACCTCTCCCTCGGGCACCTTGACGCCGGCACGGTCCAGCGCCTCGTCGGGGCGCAGATCGCCGGGGAAGCTGACGGATCCGGCCACCCGCACGACCCCCGCACGGGAGCGGTCGTGCTCGTCGAGCACCTCGCCGACGATCTCCTCCACGAGGTCTTCGAGCGTCACCACGCCGGCGGTGCCGCCGTACTCGTCCACGACGATCGCCATCTGATACCCCCGGGCACGCAGTTCGGCGACGAGGGCGTCCAGGTGCACGGTCTCGGGGACGCGCAGCGGCTCGGTCGCGATCGCGGCGGCCGGCACATCCGCCCGGCGCGTCCGTGGCACGGCGACGGCGGCCTTCAGGTGCACGATGCCGACGATGTCATCCATCGACTCCTGGTACACGGGGAAGCGGCTGTGACCCGTGCGCATGGCCAGCTGTACGACGTCTTCGACGGTG
The DNA here is from genome assembly GCF_004564355.1 of Microbacterium wangchenii. NCBI lineage: Bacteria > Bacillati > Actinomycetota > Actinomycetes > Micrococcales > Microbacteriaceae > Microbacterium > Microbacterium wangchenii. The sequence goes on along the minus strand of NZ_CP038266.1, from coordinate 1,133,770 downwards.
TCGTCGGCGGCGAGCGCGTGCACGGTGGGCCGCGGGGTCATGACGTCGGCGGCGCTCAGCCGCGAGAAGGTGAGGCTCCGATCCAGCAGGGATGCGGTGTCCTTCTCCAGCACGCCGGCACTGGCCGAGCGGCGCACGAGGCTGGACAGCTCCTCCGCCGTGCGGGCGCCGGAGAGCTCCTCCTTCGGCTCGACGCCGAACGAGCGGAGGATCCCGTTGGCGCTGCCGTTGAGCACGGCCACGGCGGGGCGGAAGACGGTCGTGAAGGCGACCTGGAAGGGCATCACGAGCTTCGCCGTCTGCCGCGGGATGGCGAGGGCGAAGTTCTTCGGCACCAGTTCGCCGAGGATCATCGAGAGCACCGTCGCGAACGCGACGCCGATGAACGTCGCGAGAGGCGCGACGACCCCCTCGGGCCATCCCCACGCCGTGAACACCGGGCGCAGCAGGTTGGAGATCGCCGGCTCCATCGTGTAGCCGGTGAGAAGCGTGGTCAGCGTGATGCCCAGCTGCGCGCTGGAGAGGTGCGTCGAGGTGATGCGCAGTGCGCTGATGGTGAGGGCCAGGCGGGATTCGCCCGCGGCCTGGCGCGCCTCGAGGTCGGCGCGATCGAGATTGACCAGGGCGAATTCACTGGCGACGAACAGTCCGGTTCCGACTGTGAGCAGCAGCCCCACGCCCAACATGACGTAATCCATCACGCATCACCCCCGTTTCTCCGGGAGGTGGGTCGGTGGGGCGAGCGTCTACAAGAGGGAGGGTCGTCCATCGTGCCGAAAAGTCTACGGCAGCGCGCCCCTCCCGCGCCGCGCGACTTCTCCCCTCCCCGCGCCCCGCCTCCCCTGCGCACCACGTCCGCGCCACTTCGGTGCATCCGCGCCGTTTCCATGTGGCGCGGATGCACGGAACAGGCGCGCTCGTGGGAAAGCGCCGAAATGCGCCCCTCCTCCCCAGCGGCGGCGCGCGGCGGGTTGTCCACGGGAGGATCGCGGGACGCCTGCCGGGCGCACGGGGCGGACGAGGATCCGAGGATGCTGCTGCCTCCCTCGACCGATCTCACGCTCATCCGCCGGCGCGAGCGCGACGATCCCCTCGACAGCCGGCGCCTCCGTCGCGCGCTGGAGGACGGGTCGTGGGTGCGCGTGACCGCCGGCGTCTTCGCCCTCAGCTCGGAGTGGGACGCGCTCACCCCCCTGGAGAAGCATCGGGTGCGGGTCCGCGAGGTCGCGGGCCGGATGCGGCGGCCGGCGATCCTCTCCCACCACGCCGCCGCGGCCTGGTGGGGCATCGACGTCCTCGGCGCGTGGCCGACCGCCGTGGACGTCACGACGCAGGCCGCCGGCGGGCGCTCCACCGGCCTCATCCGCCGGCACACCCGGGATCTCGCGACGCTCGAAACCGTGCCGGCCGGAGCGCATGCCGTCACCTCCCCGGCCCAGACCGCGCTCGACCTCGTCCGGTGCGAGCGATTCCTGCCGGCCGTCGCGATCGCCGATCAGGCGATCTGGGTGAACCGTCGCGGCGGCGCCCTCACGACCATCGATGCACTGTGGGCCCGACTGGATGCCGATCCCGGCCACCGCGGCGACGCGCGGGCGGCGCGGGCCTTCGCCTTCGCGCAGCCGCTGGCGGCGAACGTGCGCGAGTCGCACAGCCGTGTGGTGATCACCCGGCTGAGATTCCCCCACCCTCGGCTGCAGGAACGACGTGTGCTCCCCAGCGGGCGCGTCGCCTACGCCGACCTGTACTTCCCCGAGTACGACCACTGGTGCGAGATCGACGGCAGGGCGAAGTACTCCGATCCGATCTTCCTCGACGGCCGCACGCCGCAGGAGGCCCTCATCGACGAGAAGAACCGCGAGAACGAGATCCGCCGCGTCGTCCGCGCGTTCTCGCGCTGGGAGGCGACGGACGCCGACCACCCGCGTCGCATCTGGGACATCCTCACCTCGGCCGGATTGCCCACGTCGCTGCCTCGCCCCTGACCGCCCGGGCACGCACCGCGACCCCGCGCGCACCGCGACCGCGCCACTTCCGCGCGTTCGCGCCACATCAAAGCGGCGCGGATGCACCGAAGTGGCGCGAACGTGGTGGCCGGCGCGGCAGCGCGGGGGCTACCAGCTGGCGGGGAGCGCCTTGCCCTCGTCGTAGCCGGCGGTGGACTGGATGCCGACGCGCGCGCGCTCGGCGAACTCCGGGACGGTGGCGGCACCGGCGTACGTGAAGGCCGAGCGCACTCCCGAGGTGATCATGTCCACGAGATCCTCGACGCCCGGCCGCAGGGGGTCGAGGTAGATCTTCGACGAGGAGATCCCCTCGGCGAACAGCTCCTTGCGGGCCAGCTCGTAGGGGTCCAGCCGGCCGAAGCGCTCGTGCACGGCCTTGGTCGAGGCCATCCCCCACGACTCCTTGTACGCGCGGCCCTGGTCGTCCACGAGCAGTTCGCCGGGGGCCTCGATCGTCCCGGCGAACCACGAGCCGATCATGACGGATGCCGCGCCGGCCGCGAGCGCCAGGGCCACGTCGCGCGGATAGCGCACACCGCCGTCCGCCCACACGTGCGCGCCGAGCTCCCGGGCGGCCTGCGCGGTCTCCAGCACCGCGGAGAACTGCGGGCGCCCCACGGCGGTCATCATGCGCGTCGTGCACATGGCGCCCGGGCCCACGCCGACCTTGAGGATCGAGGCACCGGATTCGACGAGGTCGTGCACCCCTTCTGCCGTGACGATGTTGCCGGCCACCAGCGGGATGCCGAGACCCAGGTCCGCCACGACGCGCAGCGCCCGCAGCATCCCCTCCTGGTGCCCGTGGGCGGTGTCGAGCACGAGCACGTCGACGCCGGCGGCGGCCAGGGCACGCGCCTTGGCCGCGACGTCTCCGTTGATGCCGATGGCGGCGGCGACGGCGAGACGGCCGGATCGGTCGACGGCCGGCGGATACAGCGAGGCGCGCAGCGCGCTGCGTCGTGACAGCGTGCCCACGAGCCGACCGTGTTCGAGCACGCACACCGTCTCGGCCTCGGCGGCCACGAGCAGGTCGAAGGCATGCCGCGCACTGCCGACGTCCTCGGCGTCCAGCGACGCGACCCCTCCGTGGGCCAGGTCGCCCAGGAGCGCGTCCGGCTGCGCGGTGCCGAGCCCCCCGGCCGGCACGACGCTGACGATCTGGTCGATCGTGAGGTGCTCGGCACCGGTGTCGGCCACCACGATCCCGTGCCCCGGTGTGGCCGGGAGGAGACGGCGGGCATCGGCCACCGTCGCGGTGGGCGGCAGGACGAGGGGCGTGTCCCACGGCACGGGCTGGGCCTTGACCCAGCGGATGGCGGCGTCCAGCTCCTGCAGCGGCATGTCCTGCGGCAGCACGCCCAGCCCGCCGCGTCGGGCGAGCGTCGCCGCCAGGCGCGCCCCCGTGACGGAGTTCATGTTCGCCGACACCAGCGGCAGGCGGGCGGGCGTACCGTCTCCCGGGGTCAGGTCCACGTCCAGCCGGCTGGCGACGGAGGAGCGGCGCGGGACGAGGAACACGTCCGCGTAGGTGAGGTCGAGGTCGGGCTGGGCGCCGGAGAACTCCATACCTCCACGCTACCGATCCCCCCGCCGCGCGGCACGGTCCGTCGGCCGGTGGACGGGCCACCGCGCGCCCGGTGAGCTAGGCTGGGGGGCGGTGCGCGGAGGCTGATTTCCGCGCAGCCCACCGATCTTCACCGAGGAAAGCAGGCGATCGACCGTGTCGAGCCAGGTCACAGGCGTCGGTACTTCGAACGAGGGCGAATTCGGGGCCAATGAATGGCTCGTCGATGAGCTCTACGAGCAGTACAAGGTCGATAAGAACTCCGTGGACAAGGCGTGGTGGCCGATCCTCGACGCGTACCACCCCGTCGTCTCCGATGGGGGCGCGAACGGGAACGGCGGAGGCACCGAGCCGAAGCCGGTGACCGCACCGATCCCCGTCGTGGGTGCGCAGCCGGTGGCCCGCACGACCGCGAAGCCCGCGGCGCCGCAGCCGATCCCCGCACAGGCACCCGCCAACGCCCCGGCGTCGGCGGAGCGCCTCGAGGAGGACAAGGTCACGCCGCTGCGCGGCATGCCCAAGACGCTCGCGGCCAACATGGACCAGTCGCTGACCGTCCCCACCGCCACGAGCGTGCGGACCGTGCCGGCGAAGCTGATGATCGACAACCGCATCGTCATCAACAACCACATGTCGCGCACGCGCGGCGGCAAGATCAGCTTCACGCACCTCATCGGATGGGCGATCATCCAGGCGCTGAAGGAATTCCCGAGCCAGAACGTCTTCTACGCGGAGATCGACGGCAAGCCCTCGGTCGTGGCGCCGGCGCACATCAATCTCGGCATCGCGATCGACATCCCCAAGCCCGACGGCACGCGCGCCCTCCTGGTGCCGAGCATCAAGCGCGCCGAGAGCCTCACGTTCGGCGAGTACCTCTCCGCCTACGAAGACCTCGTCCAGCGCGCCCGCGCGAACAAGCTGGGCGCCGCGGACTTCCAGGGCACGACCATCTCCCTCACCAACCCCGGCGGCATCGGGACGGTGCACTCGGTGCCGCGCCTGATGAAGGGTCAGGGATGCATCGTGGGCGCCGGCGCGCTGGAGTACCCGGCGGAGTTCCAGGGCGCCAGCGAGAAGACGCTCAACGAGCTGGCGATCGGCAAGACGATCACCCTGACCAGCACGTACGACCACCGCGTCATCCAGGGCGCCGGCTCGGGCGAGTTCCTCAAGAAGGTCCACGAGCTCCTGACGGGCCAGCGCGGCTTCTACGACGACATCTTCGCGGCGCTGCGCATCCCCTACGCCCCGATCCACTGGGCCGGCGACATCAACGTCGACGTCTCGGAGCGCATCAACAAGACCGCGCGCGTGCACGAGCTGATCAACTCCTTCCGCGTGCGCGGGCACCTGATGGCCGACATCGATCCCCTCGAGTACGTGCAGCGCACGCACCCCGACCTGGAGATCGAGTCGCACGGCCTGACCTTCTGGGATCTGGACCGTGAATTCGTGACGGGCGGGTTCGGCGGCAAGCGCCAGATGAAGCTCCGCGACATCCTCGGCGTGCTGCGCGACTCGTACTGCCGCACGATCGGCATCGAGTACATGCACATCCAGGACCCCACGCAGCGCAAGTGGTTCCAGGACAACGTCGAGGTCAAGTACACCAAGCCCGGTCACGACGAGCAGCTGCGGATCCTGTCCAAGCTCAACGAGGCCGAGGCGTTCGAGACCTTCCTGCAGACCAAGTACGTCGGGCAGAAGCGGTTCAGCCTCGAGGGCGGCGAGTCGCTCATCCCGCTGCTGGACGAGATCCTGCAGGGCGCGGCATCCGCGGGCCTGGACGGCGCGGCGATCGGCATGGCCCACCGCGGGCGCCTGAACGTGCTGACCAACATCGCCGGCAAGACGTACGGGCAGGTGTTCCGCGAGTTCGAGGGCTCGGTCGCCGTGGGCAGCAAGCGCGGCTCGGGCGACGTGAAGTACCACCTCGGCACCGAGGGCACGTTCCTCGCCGACGCCGGCGAGGAGCTGCCGGTGTACCTGGCCGCCAACCCCTCGCACCTGGAGACCGTCGACGGCGTGCTGGAGGGCGTGGTCCGCGCCAAGCAGGACCGCAAGCCCATCGGGACGTTCTCGTGGCTGCCGATCCTCGTGCACGGTGACGCCGCGTTCGCCGGGCAGGGCGTCGTCGTGGAGACGCTGCAGATGTCGCAGCTGCGCGGGTACCGCACCGGCGGCACGATCCACGTCGTGGTCAACAACCAGGTCGGCTTCACCACGACCCCCACCGACGCACGCACGTCGGTGTACGCCACGGATGTCGCCAAGACGATCCAGGCGCCCATCTTCCACGTCAACGGGGACGACCCCGAGGCTGTCGTCCGCGTGGCCGAACTGGCATTCATGTATCGCCAGGAGTTCCACCACGACGTCGTCATCGACCTGGTCTGCTACCGCCGGCGCGGTCACAACGAGGGCGATGACCCCTCGATGACGCAGCCGCTCATGACCAACCTCATCGAGGCCAAGCGCTCGGTGCGCCGCCTCTACACCGAGTCCCTCGTCGGTCGCGGTGACATCACCGAAGAGGAGTACGACCAGGCCAAGCAGGACTTCCAGCGCCGCCTGGAGGTCGCCTTCGCCCAGACGCACGAGGCCGAGACGGGCGCCAACCCGATCGTGGATCCGGATGCGTCGGAGGAGCCGGCCAGCGGTGCACCCGACACCACCGGCGTGCCGCGCGAGGTCGTCCACTCCATCGGCGATGCCTTCGTCAACAAGCCCGAGGGCTTCACAGTGCACACCAAGCTGCAGCAGCTGCTGGACAAGCGCCTGGAGATGAGCCGCAGCGGCAACATCGACTGGGGCTTCGGCGAGCTGCTGGCCTTCGGGTCGCTGCTGCTGGAGGGCACCCCGGTGCGCCTGGCCGGGCAGGACTCCCGCCGCGGCACGTTCGTGCAGCGCCACTCGGTGCTGCACGACCGCGAGAACGGCCAGGAGTGGATCCCGCTGACCAACCTGAGCGAGAACCAGGGCCGGTTCTACGTCTACGACTCGCTGCTGAGCGAGTACGCGGCGATGGCCTTCGAGTACGGCTACTCCGTCGAGCGTGCCGACGCGCTGGTGCTGTGGGAAGCGCAGTTCGGCGACTTCGCCAACGGCGCCCAGTCGGTCATCGACGAGTACATCTCCGCCGCCGACCAGAAGTGGGGACAGCAGTCGAGCGTCGTGCTGCTCCTCCCCCACGGCTACGAGGGTCAGGGACCCGATCACTCCTCGGGCCGCATCGAGCGGTACCTGCAGATGTGCGCGCAGGACAACATGACCGTCACGCGTCCCTCCACCCCCGCGTCGTACTTCCACCTGCTGCGGCGCCAGGCCTACCAGCGTCCGCGCCGTCCGCTCGTGGTCTTCACCCCGAAGGCGATGCTGCGCCTGCGCGGGGCGACGAGCCGCGTGGAGGACTTCCTGACCGGACGGTTCGAGCCGGTGCTCGACGACGACCGGCAGATCGACCGCTCCGCCGTCAAGCGCGTCCTGATGCACGCGGGCAAGATCCACTGGGATCTGCGCGGCGAGCTGGAGAAGAACCCGAACCCCGAGGTCGCCCTCGTGCGCCTCGAGCAGTACTATCCCGCACCCGTCGACGAGCTCAACGCCGTGCTGGAGACCTACCCCAACGCGGAGCTGGTGTGGGTGCAGGACGAGCCGGAGAACCAGGGCGCGTGGCCGTTCATCGCCCTCGAGGTGGTCAAGCACCTGCGCGGACGCACGATCCGTCGCGTCTCGCGCGCGGCAGCGGCGTCGCCGGCGACCGGATCGCCGAAGGTGCACGCCCAGGAGCACGCCGAGCTCATGCGCATGGCGCTGACCCTGTAGGAGTCGGATACCACGAAGGCCCCGGGAAACCGGGGCCTTCGTGGTATCCGTGACCGTGCAACGGTGCCGGCGTCAGTACCAGATGCTGAGGACGGGCGTGACGGCGGGCGCGAAGGCACGCGTCAGCGCAGCCACGCTCACCGCGTCGCCGTCGATCCCACCCGCGGTGGCCAGGGCATCCGGGCGCACGCCGCCGAGCAGGATGGAGGCCAGCGCGCTCGCCCCCAAGGTGACCTCCGGCGCGTCCTCGGTGGGCGTCACGGTGGCGTTGCCGTCCTCCCCGACCGCGACCCGCCACGTCCCCTCGGCGAAGCCGAGCGGATCCTCCACGCGTACCGCGAGGTCCAGCGGGGCGGCGTAGGAGCGGATGCCGAGGGCTCGGGGCACGTCGAGGATCCGCAGCCAGTGGTGGTCGGTGCGCGTCTCGCGGACGGCGCGGTGGTCGGAGAGCATCCACCGGATCGGGGAATCGGCCGGTTGCAGGGTCGCCACGACGGTGCCGACGAGATCGTGCTCGATCGCGAAGCGCCACAGCGCGGCGTACGCGTCGTCGTCCGCGGTGAACAGCCCGCGGATCCTCAACTCCTGCCGCGACCCGTCCTCCCCCTTCTCCGCGACGGAATACACGAGGATGCCGTCGGGCTCGCCCGTGCGCCGATAGGCCACGGCACGGACCTTGCGTGCGTCGTCATCGCCGGGGCGGAGCCCCGACATGCGCCGCCACAGCCCGGGCCAGCCGGCCGCCTCGCCGGGACGCTGCCGCCGCGTGCGCTCGTGGAGCGCCGCGAGCGCGTCGGGCAGCTCGTCCTGGCTCAGGAAGTCCAGACGGCCCTGCGGGCGGCGGCCCGTCCACTGCACGCGCCGGGTGTCGATCGTGAGGTCGGAGGTGAACACCGCCGGCCCGAACCCCCACCGGCCGTAGATCGTCGCCTCCGACACCGTCAGTCCCGCCAGGGCGAAGCCCGCGTCCGCAGCCGTCCGCAGTTCGCCGGTGAGCATCGCGCGCGCGATGCCGCGGCGGCGATGGGTGGGAGCCACCGTGACGCCGCTGATGGCCCACACCGGGACCGTTCGCCCGGGCTCGCTGGTGAGCTCGGTGACCCACGAATCCACCGTCCCGACGGGGACCTCGGGGTGGATCGCGTCGCGGTCGAACACGCCGGTCAGGCGCCGAGGGCTCAGCGCGACACGCGAATCCGCGATCTGCTCTGTGGTCGGCTCGCCGTCCAGGAAGCCGCGCGAGACGGCGGAGTGGAAGACCTCGAAGCCGGGACCGTCGTTCGCGACGAGCGCGTACTCCAGATTCTCGGCGGCCAGCTGCTCGGCCGAGGTGGGATCGAGCGGAAGCGAGTGGGCGTCGACGTCAGCCATGAGCCCAGCCTAGGGGCCGGGTCCGACACCCGCGCCGGTCAGCGCGTCGTCAGGCGACGGGATCGGCGCGCAGTCGCGCGATCACGAGGTCGCGCAGCTCCTCGGGCGCGCTCTCCTTGCACGCACGTGCCACCACGTCGGTGAGGGTTCGCGCGAAGTGCGCCTCGTCCCGGCACCCGGGGCAGTGGGCGAGGTGTTCGGCGATGTCCTCGGGACTGGTCTTGCAGACCTCGTCGCGCAGGTACTCCTCAAGGTCGCGTCGCGCCTTCTCGCAGCCGCAGTCGCTCATTTCGTCACTCCCGTCGCGGCGGAGATGCCGCGCTCCTTCGCATAGTCCGTCAGCAGTTCACGCAGCATCCGCCTGCCACGGTGCAGGCGGCTCATGACCGTGCCGATCGGTGTCTTCATGATGTCGGCGATCTCCTGGTAGGCGAAGCTCTCGACGTCGGCGAGGTACACCGCCAGCCGGAAATCCTCCGGAATCGACTGCAGGGCGTCCTTCACGACGGATGCGGGCATCCGGTCGATCGCCTCCGCCTCGGCCGAGCGTGCGCTCGTGGCCGTGGTCGATTCCGCTCCCCCGAGCTGCCAGTCCTCGAGGTCGTCGATGGTGCCCTGGTAGGGCTCCCGCTGCTTCTTGCGGTAGGTGTTGATGTACGTGTTGGTGAGGATGCGGTACAGCCACGCCTTGAGGTTGGTGCCCTGCGTGAACGTCCCCCACGAGCCGAAGGCCTTCACGAAGGTCTCCTGCACCAGGTCGGCCGCGTCGGCCGGGTTGCGCGTCATGCGCATCGCCGCGGCGTACAGCTGGTCCATGAAGGGGAGCGCCTGCTCTTCGAACTGCTCGCGCGCTTCGACGGTGGCATCGGCCTTGTCGTTCATCACGCGCCAGTCTACGTCCGACGGCGCGGCCACGACCCAGGACTCCGGCCGGGACCTGTCCAGGACAGCGATCATCTGCTCCTCCTTCACTAGGGTGGAACCGATGACCCTCGACGGCTATTCCCCCGCGACCTCCGACACCGCGCCCCGCGGTGAGTGGCTCGCGCCCGTCGCCGACGGGCCTCTGCGTGCGACGGTGGTCGTACCCGGGTCGAAATCGCTCACCAACCGGGAGCTGATCCTCGCCGCGATCGCCGATGGACCCAGCGTCCTGCACGCCCCGCTGCATTCGGACGACTCCGCCCGGATGGTGCGGGCCCTCACGACGCTCGGGGTGAGCGTGGAGAGCGTGGACGACAACGGCGCGAGCGCCGACCTGCGCATCACGCCCGTGGCCCCCTTCCGGGGCAACGTCGAGATCGACTGCGGCCAGGCCGGCACCGTCATGCGCTTCGTCGCGGGGCTGGCGGGCTTCGCCTCGGGCGAGGTGACGATCACCGCGCACGAGAGCGCCCTGCACCGGCCGATGGGATCCCTCATCGCGGCACTGCGCGACGTGGGCCTGGACATCGACGACGGCGGCCACTGGGCCCTCCCCTTCACGGTGCGCGGGCACGGCCACGTGCGCGGGGGCGAGGTCGAGATCGACGCGAGCGCCTCCAGCCAGTTCGTCTCCGGTCTGCTCCTGGCCGCGCCCCGCTTCGACGTGGGCCTGCATCTGCGCCACACCGGGGCGCGCCTGCCCAGCATCCCGCACATCGACATGACGATCGAGTCGCTGGCCCACCGCGGCATCCACGTCGAGCGCCCCGCGCCCGGCGAGTGGATCGTGCCGCCGGGTCCGGTGCGCGGCAAGGACATCGCGATCGAGCCCGACCTCTCCAACGCGGCGCCCTTCCTGGCCGCCGCGATGGTCGCCGGCGGCCAGGTGACGGTGCCGGGGTGGCCGCTGCACTCCACCCAGCCCGGCGCCCTCCTGGTGGAGATCCTCGCCGAGATGGGCGCGAAGGTCGTCCGCCGCTCGACCAACCTCACCGTCACCGCAGGCGAGTCGATCGAGGGCATCGACCTGGACCTGTCGGCGGCGGGAGAGCTGGCCCCCACGCTGTTCGGACTCGCCGCCTTCGCCGAGTCGCCCACGACGCTGTACGGCATCGGCCACATCCGCGGTCACGAGAGCGACCGCATCGCGGCACTGGTGTCGAACCTGCAGGCCCTCGGCGGAGAGGCGCACGAGCTGGAGGACGGCATCCGGATCGTGCCCCGGCCGCTGCACGGCGGGACGTGGCGCACGTATCACGACCACCGCCTGGCCACCACGGGCGCCCTCATCGGGCTGCGGGTCCCGCGGGTCCGGGTGGACGACATCGGCACGACGGCCAAGACGCTGCCGCAGTTCCCGTCGCTGTGGCAGGGGATGCGGGAAGGCGCCGGCCGCTGACGCGGACGAGGACGATGAGCTGGCTCGAGGATTTCGAGGACGACCAGGACGACGGCCCCGACGAGACCGACATCCGCGTCCGGCCCAATCCGAAGGCGAACCGCCCGCGCACCAAGCGCCGGCCCGCGCACGCCGACGCCGTCATCGCGCGTGTCCTGGGAGTGGACCGCGGCCGCTATGCGGTGCTCGTGGACGAGGACGGCCCCCAGGAGCGCCGGATCACCGCGACCCGCGCCCGCGAGCTGCGCAAGCAGGCCATCGTCACGGGCGACCGCGCACGGGTCGTCGGCGACATCTCCGGCGCCGAGGGCACGCTGGCCCGCATCGTCGGCATCGAGGAGCGCACGTCGCTCCTGCGCCGCAGCGCCGATGACACCGACCAGGTGGAGCGGATCATCGTCGCCAACGCCGACCAGATGCTCATCGTCGTCGCCGCGGCCGATCCCGAGCCGCGCGCACGGCTGGTCGACCGGTATCTCGTCGCGGCGCTGGATGCCGGCATCCGCCCGCTGCTCGTGGTCACCAAGACGGATCTGGCCGACCCATCGGCGTTCCTCGCGCACTTCGAGGGCCTGGACCTGGAGGTGTTCACCAGCGCGCCCGACGATGTCCCCCTCGAGCGCATCGGCGAGGCCCTCATCGGGCACTCGACGGTGTTCGTGGGTCACTCCGGCGTCGGCAAGTCGACCCTCGTGAACGCCCTCACCGGATCCGAGCGGGCGATCGGTCACGTCAACGTGGTCACCGGTCGCGGGCGCCACACCTCCTCCTCGACCGTGTCGCTGCGCTATCGCGGCGCCGGCGGCAGCGGATGGGTCATCGACACCCCCGGAGTGCGATCCTTCGGCCTGGGGCACGTGGACCCCGCCAACATCCTGGGTGCCTTCACCGACCTCGCCCTCATCGCGGAGGAGTGCCCACGGGGATGCACGCACCTACCGGATGCCCCGGACTGCGCGATCGTCGAGGCGGTCGCCGAGGGGCGCCTCGGGCCGGGCGGCGCCGCGCGGCTGGATTCGCTGCAGCGGCTGCTGACCACCTTCTCCGACCGTAAGGTGGAGGGGTGAGCACCCTCGAACCCGGAACCGCAGCGCCCGATTTCACGCTTTCCGACCAGGACGACCACCTCGTCTCGTTGCATGACTTCCGGGGCCGCCGCGTCATCGTGTACTTCTACCCGGCAGCCATGACGCCCGGGTGCACGACGCAGGCGTGCGACTTCCGCGACAGCCTCTCCTCCCTGCAGGGCGCCGGGTACACGGTGCTCGGCATCTCCCGCGACCTGCCGGAGAAGCTGCGGGAGTTCCGTGAGCGCGACGGCCTGGCCTTCCCGCTGCTGAGCGACCCCGACCACGCCGTGCACGACGCGTACGGCGCGTGGGGCGAGAAGCAGAATTACGGCAAGACCATCCAGGGCGTGCTGCGCTCGACGTTCGTGATCGACGAGGACGGCACCGTCGAGCACGCGATGGTCAACGTCAAGGCCACCGGCCACGTGGCGCGGCTCCGCAAGCTCCTGGGCATCGACGCCGCCGCCTGAACCATCCGTCAGGTCTGCTCTCCCGCGCGGGCCTGACGCCCGGCCGATCGCACGGTCAGGATCAGCATCACGCCGCACACCAGCGCCGGCGCCGCGATCAGCGCCGCCGTCGCGGGGTTCGCGTTCTCGCCGGTCAGCTCCCCCAGCGCGACGGCGAGGATGAGGGCCTGCGCGACGATGCCGCCGGAGCGGCCCCACGACTGCCCGCGCGCGGTGGCCACGGAGAACGCCGCCACCGCGACCGCCCCGACGAGGGTCAGCGCGGCCAGGGCGATCGCACTGGCGAGGGAGGCGGTGTCACCGGCCATCATCGCCACCACCTGCCACACGACGAGCACGGCGAGCCCGAGCGCTTCGAAGGCGAGGATCGCGGCGGCGATCAGTCGGACCATCATGCGGAACTCCTGGGGATCGGGTGCACGGGGGGACGAAAAGGCTGTCAACCGGCTGGAAAGCTCCCGTTCACCTCTTGATCGGTCCGGGTGCTTATGGGACGATATGTAAAGCCGTGTGCTCCCACAGCGACGTGGGGCGAGCCAGACGCTCGCATCTCCCCACCAGAGTATCGGACACCCGAAGCCGGGCTCTGATCAACCTGATTCCTCTCAAGGAGCACCACCATGGATTGGCGCGACAAAGCTGCCTGCCTGACCGTCGACCCCGAGCTGTTCTTCCCCGTCGGGAACACCGGACCGGCCGTCGACCAGATCGAGAAGGCGAAGTCGGTGTGCGCCCGTTGCACCGTCACCGAGGTGTGCCTGCAGTACGCCCTCGAGTCCGGCCAGGACTCGGGCGTATGGGGTGGGCTGTCCGAGGACGAGCGCCGCGCCCTCAAGCGCCGCGCCGCCCGCGCCCGCCGCGCGTCCTGACGCCGCCGCATCGCATCATCCGCGCCATGCGGACGCTCACGCGTCCGCATGGCGCTGTTGCGTGACGGGCTCAGCCCTCCCCGCGGGCGATGTAGCGCATCGGGATGTCGATGGTCACTTCCGTGCCGCTTCCCACGAGCGTGTGCCAGTCGATCGTGCCGCCGAGCTCGCCCTGGATGAGGGTGCGGACGATCTGCGTGCCCAGTCCCCGTCCCACCTGTCCCTCCGGCAGCCCCACCCCGGTGTCCCGCACACGCACCTCGAGGACGTCGTCGGTGCGCACGGCCGCGATCTCCACGTCGCCCTCCTGCCCGGCGAGGCCGTGCTCGACGGCGTTGGTCACCAGTTCGGTGAGAGCCAGGGCCAGGGGCGTGGCGTACTCGCTGGGGAGCGTGCCGAAGCGCCCGGTGGTGCGTGTCTGGGCCCGCGTGTTGGGCGCGGCGGCGACCTCGGCGACCAGCTTGAGCACGCGGGCGAAGACGTCGTCGAAGTCCACGTTCTGGGCGAGGCCCTCCGAGAGGGTGTCGTGCACGACCGCGATCGCCGACACGCGCCGCATCGCCTGCGTGAGCGCCTCGCGGGCCTCGTCCGAGTGCGTGCGGCGGGCCTGGATGCGCAGCAGGGAGGCGACCGTCTGCAGGTTGTTCTTGACCCGGTGGTGGATCTCGCGGATGGTCGCGTCCTTGGTGATGAGCTCCTGCTCCTGGTGACGGATCTCCGTCACGTCGCGGCACAGCACGATCGCCCCGATCCGCGTCCCCCGCTCGCGCAGCGGGATGGTCCGCAGCGACACCTGCACGCCGCGGGCCTCCAGGTCGGCGCGCCACGGCGCGCGGCCGGTCACCACGAGCGGGAGCGACTCGTCCACCTGACGCTTGGCGGGCAGGATGCGGCTGGTGACCTCCACGAGCGATTCGCCCTCGAGCTCGTCGTCGAAGCCCATCCGGTTGAACGCCGACAGCGCGTTGGGGCTGGCGAAGGTCGCGATCCCGTCGACGTCCAGGCGGATGAGCCCGTCCGAGGCGCGCGGGGCGCCACGGCGCGGCGCCGTGGGGGCGGACAGGTCGGGGAACTCCGCCGTGGAGATCATCCCGAACAGGTCGTCCGCGCAGTCGTTGAAGGTGATCTGCTGGCGCGAGGGGGTGCGGGTCTCCCCCAGGTTGGTGTGGCGGGTCAGGACGCCGACGGTCACCGCCGGCGCGCCGCCCTGGCCGAGCTCCCGCACGATCGGCACGGCTCGCACCCGCGTCGGAGTCTCCTCGAACCAGTCCGGTGACGCCGAGTCCACGATGCGCCCGCTGTGGAAGGCCTCGCGCACCTGGGTGCGCCACTGCGGGCGGACCCGGTCGCCGACGATGTCGCGATAGAAGAGGGTGGCCGCGCCGCTCGGGCGTGCGTGAGCGACGGCGATGAACGAGTCGTCCAGGGTCGGCACCCACACCACGATGTCGGCGAAGGCGAGGTCGGCCAGCAGCTGGCCGTCGCTGACGAGGCGGTGCAGCCAGTCGACGTCGGCCTCCGTGGAGCGGCCCTGGGCGTAGACGAGATCGCTGAGGGTGGACACCTCTCCACCCTATGCGGGCGCGCCGGGACCGCCGTCACGCGCTGCGCGGGACGCGGGCGCGAAGGGTGCGTCGCGCGGTGCGCCGCCGCTCCTGCGCGGCGGGGGCGGGGGCCACCGCCTCCCCCACGAACCGCCGCACGGCCGCGGCGAGGGGCGCACGCGGTGCCGTATCGGCCACCGGGCGGGCGGCGAGCATCGCGGCATCGGCCGAGCGAGGGTCGAGGGGCACGAACCACATGTCCTCGACCCCCGCGAACCGTTCCAGCGTGCGCCGCACCTGCCCGCGCGCGTCGATCCCGAGCGTCCCGGCGCGCAGGCGGTTCACCATCACCGCCACGGGCGTCGACCCGACGGTGGCGCGGAGCTCGGCGTGCGCACGCACGAACCGGGCGACTCCGACCGGGTCGGCCGCGCACACGGCCACCACGAGGTCCGACTCGCGCAGGGTCGCCAGCGTCGCGGCGTTGCGACGAGGCCCGTCCAGGTCGCTGACGACCTCCTCGTCGCGCTCCAGCGAGGCCGCGACATCCACCACCACCCAGTCCACCCACGACCGCGACGCCGACAGCACCGCCGCCACGCGGGCCTCGGAGAGCTCCGGCCAGCGGCCAGGGCGGTTGATCCCCGTCAGCACGTCGACGGTTCCGCCGGCGGTGCGCAGGGGGACGCTGATGCGACGCAGCTCCGCCTCGTCCAGCCCGCCCCGCTCCGCCTGCCGGCAGGCGGCGGCGAACCCCGGACCCTCGTCCGCGAGCCCCAGCGACAGCGCGATCGACGGCGCGTGCGAGTCGGCGTCCACGAGCGCGACCGCTCGTCCGCCGCGGGAGAGCTCCGCGGCGAGTTCGATCGCGAGGGTGGAGCGACCCGGCGCCCCGTGCGGACCCCAGACCGACACCACGCGGCCGGAGGCGGCGGGGACCGCGCGCGCGAGGGGAGCGGCGGGGGCCGTCAGCGAGTCGGCGAGCACCCACCCCTCGACCGCGAGACGGAGCGGGACGGTCAGCCCGAACCGCGCGGCCAGGCGCCGCCCCGGCTCGTCGTCGCACAGCGGCGCGATGCGCACGCCGTGCGCGTCGCACGCCGCGACCACCTCGGCGGTGAGGCTTGACGCCCCCACCTGCAGGACCAGGACGTCGATCTCTCCCCCGTCCAGGCGGAGCCGGGAGACCTCGGCCGCGCGCACCACCGCGCCGACCCGCACCCCCTCGATGCTCAGCTCGGTCGCGAGCCGGTCGCCGTGCGGGCCGTCGACGGCCAGCGCCACGCTCGTCACGGGGCCCCTCCGGCCACCGGAACGACCGAGAGCGAGGATCCGCCCGACAGCGCCGCGAGGGTCGCGGCGACGTCGGCGCGCGGGATGACGAGCTCGAGCGTCGCCCCGGCCTGCCCGATCACGCCCTCCTCGCGCACGACGTCGGCCACGGTGGCGTCGGCGACGAGGATGCGGGGAGTGTCGAAGAGGCCGCGCTCGAGCGCCGGCGCGTGCCACACCTCCACCCGCACGCCGGAGGCGACCGTGGCGGGCACGTCCGCCGCGGTGTCGACCACGACGGTCGTCACCCGCGCGTCGGCGCCGGCGCCGACGGCGTGCGCAGGCACGAGTTCGCCGGCGCTGATCGTGCGGGTCGCCACCGCCGCCTCGGGGAGCTCGCCGGGCGCGACGTACGCCTCGCCCGTCGCGCCCAGGGCGACGTCGACCGTGCGCAGATCGTCGGCGTCCAGGCTCTCCCCCGGCACGATCGTGCGGGCCGCCGCGAGCACGGGGACCGTCTGGCGGGCCGCTCCCACCACCAGCCACACGCCGGCGACGGAGACGACGACCAGGAGCACGCCGAGGAGGAACCGGGCGTCGCCCCAGAAGGGCCGCGATCGCGCACGCGGACGGTCGGAGGCAGTCATGCGGATATGGTGCTCCGATCACCGCAGGGGCATCGGTGTTTATCCACAGCGCCGCGAGGCGATTCGAGGGCCGCGGGGGTGCCGGTCATAATGGGCTCATGCCCGACCGTCCCCCCGCCGGCACGCACCTGCTCGCTCCCGCTCAGGTGGCGGAGCTGCTGAGCATCACGGTCGACGAGGTCGTCGCCCTCGTCCACGAGGGGCGGCTCCGCGGCATGCGCGTGGGCAGCCCCGCGCGGTGGCGCGTGGAGGAGGACAGCGTCGAGGCCTACCTGGAGGATCAGGCCGAGGAGGCCCGCCGCATCGCGCTGTGGCGTCAGTCCAACGCCGCGAGCTTCCCCGAGCTGTGGGGGCGCGGCGGCGCCTCCGCACGCGATTGACCGCTCACACCCGCAGCGACTCGGCGTGCCCGTCGATGCCGATCCACGCGACGGCGGCGAACGGCACGATGCGGTAGCCGGTCACCTCCGCCGCCCGGCGGATCGCCCCGCGCTCATGCACGGCCAGGTCCAGATGGTCCGCCCCGGCACGATCGATCGTGCCCGTGACCGACCTGCCGTCCACCTCGTGGACGGTGACACCCGAGCGACGGCGCACGAGGTCGCGCACCGCGAATCCGAACGTGGCCCGTCGTGACACGGCCGATCCGCTCGCCGCCGTCTCCGGCCGGGCGGAGCGCAGCAGCGCGGCGTGCGGCAGGGTGACGCCGGCGATCGCGCTGAGCGGCACGAGCGCGGCGCCCGAGCGCGAGCCCCACGGGGAGGCCAGGAGCCAATCGGCCCCCAGCCCGGCCACCGGCGCGGACAGCGTCGCCCCGCCCCGCAGCTCCAGCCCCGCGGCCACGGGGTCGGCGTCACCGGTCGCCACCAGCGCCGCGAGGCGCTCGTGCAGCGTGATGCGGGCAAGGCGCAGCCGCTCCGCTTCGGTCTCCAGCGCAGCGCGCTCCGCCTCCCACTCGGAGGCGAGCTGGTCCTCGATGTCCTCGAAGAAGCGATCCCAGCGCATGGCGCGAGGCTAGAGCACCGGTGCCGGAAACGACCGGAGTTGTCCACATCCGTCCACGGACCTGGTCGCCGCGCCCGGGGGTGTGCTCTACTGATCGCGAGAAATCTCCTCTCGCACGACATCCCCCTGTCGAGATAGGCGCGCATATGGCACCGATGCCGGCGGGCTCGCTCCCCGCACACCCCGTGACGGCCCGCGCCGCCGATGTGGACGAGTTCTTCGCCCCGCAGCGCACCTCCAGCTCCGCCCTCCCCGATCCCGACGCCCTGCTGCGCAACCTCACGCGCGGCGTGCTGGAGGTGCTGGCCGGCGTCCGTGAGATCGAGCAGCTCGCCCGCTGGCTGACCGAAGACGCGTACCGGGCGCTGCTGACGAGGGCCAACCTCGCCACCCGCGCCCGCAGCGCGCGCGGCGTGCCCGCCACGCGTCCGGTGCACGCCATCCGTTCGGTGCGCGTGTGCGTTCCCGCCGACGGGGTCGTGGAGGCCGTCGTCGTGGTGGTCACGCCGGCGCGCACGCGCGCCGTCGCGATGCGCCTGCAGGGCATCGACCGCCGGTGGCGGGCGACCTCACTCGCCCTGCTGTGACGCGTCAGTCGGCGTCGATCATCTCCAGCAGGCCCTTGAGGGCATCGCGGATCTCGTCGTGGTCGTACTGCCCCGCTCGACTCTCGCCCGAGATGACGCCGGAGCGACGCACCTTCTGGAAGTCACCGAACGGGAACGAGTAGGCGCCCTTGGTCTCCCGGTTCTCGCTCCTGTCGATGCCGAGGTGCCAGTGCGCGTACTCCGTCCAGCCTTCCTTCTCGATGAACGCGTTCTCGTCGGCTGCCGAGGGGGCCGCCTCCGACCAGTCGTCGCGTTCGTCCTTGACCACCTTCCCGTCGCGGATGAGCGCGCGGGCGTGACGCAGTGCCGGTTGGTTCAGTTCGATCGCCATGCCGGCGACATTAACTCCCGGCGGGAAGGTGCGGGACACCCTTGACGCGGCGCCGACGGTGCCGCGATCCTACGGCCGGTAGGACGCCAGGAAGTTCCCGAGACGCTCGATCGCGTCGGTCAGCACGCGCGCCTCCGGCAGCGTCACGATGCGCAGGTGGTCGGGGGTCGGCCAGTTGAACCCCGTCCCCTGCACGAGCAGGACGTGCTCGGCGACGAGGAAGTCGTAGACGAACTTCCCGTCGTCGGGAATGTCGTACACCTCCGGATCCAGGCGCGGGAAGGCGTACAGCGCGCCCTGCGGGCGCACGCAGGAGACCCCCGGGATCGCCTCCAGGCTCTCCCACGCGGCATCCCGCTGCTCGTGCAGACGTCCCGACGGCGCGATGAGCGCGTCGATCGACTGCACGCCCGTGAGCGCTGCGAGCACGGCGTGCTGAGCGGGGACGTTCGCGCACAGCCGCGTGGACGCCAGCAGCTGGATGCCCTCGAGGAACCCGGCCGCGTGCGTCTTCGGACCGGTGATGGCCAGCCACCCCGACCGGTAGCCGGCGACGCGGTAGGTCTTGGAGAGCCCGTTGAAGGTCAGGCACAGCAGATCCGGCGCGACGACGGCCATGGGGATGTGCGCGGCGTCGTCGAAGAGGATCCGGTCGTAGATCTCATCGGAGAGGATGAGCAGCGAATTCTCGCGCGCGATCTGCGCGATGCCTTCCAGGACCTGACGCGAGTACACCGCGCCGGTGGGGTTGTTGGGGTTGATCACGACGATCGCCTTCGTGCGCGGGGTGATCTTCGCGCGGATGTCGTCCAGGTCGGGCTGCCAGCCGTCGAGCTCGTCGCACAGGTAGTGCACCGGGGTGCCGCCGCCCAGGCTCGTCATCGCCGTCCACAGCGGGTAGTCCGGCGCGGGGATGAGGACCTCGTCACCCTCGTCCAGCAGCGCCTGCATGACGATCGTGATGAGCTCGGAGACGCCGTTGCCGAGGTACACGTCATCCGGATCCAGCGCGGGGAAGCCGGCGACCTGCTCGTAGCGCGAGACCACCGCCCGCCGCGCCGACATGATGCCGCGGCTGTCGCTGTAGCCGTGGGCGTGCGGGAGCGCCTCGATCATGTCGCGGACGATCTGGAACGGCGCCTCGAAGCCGAAGGACGCCGGGTTGCCGGTGTTGAGCTTGAGGATCGCGTGACCCTCCGACTCCAGCCGGTCGGCCTCGACGAGGGCCTGCCCGCGGATCTCGTAGAGGACGTCCTTCAGCTTGGAGGACTGATCGAGGGGGCGAAGCGGGCTCATCGGATCAGGATATCCCCGGCCCGCGTGCCGGCATGCGCACCCTCAGCGGGCCAATCCCCGCCCCGTGGCGCCCGAGCCGACCCGACCGCTTTCGACCTCTCGCACCGCCGAAGGGGCCTACTTCTTCTTGTCGGCGGCGCGACGCTGGGCGCGGTTGGCCGCGGGGGCGGCGGGGCCGGCACCGTCGGTGCGCTGTCCGAAGGCACCGCGCGGGGCCTCGGCGGTGCGGGTGGGAGCACCGCCGGTCGCCGCGGCGGCCTGACGCAGGCGACCCGTGGCGGCCTGCTGCACCTGCCCGCGCTCGTTGCGCACCTCCACCTCACCGGCGTCATTGGCCGCCGAGTACTCCAGTCGCGGGGTTTCGGCGGGACCGGCCGAGAGGCCCTTGGCCTCCACCTGCGCGCCCTGCTCGCCCTCGGCGCGGCGCACCTCCACCTCGAGGTTGAACAGGTAGCCGACCGACTCCTCCTTGATCTGCCCCATCATGGCCTGGAACATCTGGTAGCCCTCGCGCTGGTACTCGATGAGCGGGTCGCGCTGGGCCATCGCCCGCAGGCCGATGCCGTCCTTGAGGTAGTCCATCTCGTACAGGTGGTCGCGCCAGCGGCGGTCCAGCACCTGGAGCACGACGCGCCGTTCGAGTTCGCGCACCGCCTGCTCGCCGAGCTCTTCCTCGCGCTTGGCGTAGGCGATGCGGGCGTCGGAGAGGATCTCCCGCTTCAGGCCCTCGGCCGTGATGCGGCCGCGCGCGCCGGCGTCGGCGACGACCTCGTCGATCGTCACGCCCACCGGGTAGAGGGTCTTGAGCTCCGTCCAGAGGGCGTCGAAGTCCCAGCTCTCGGTGTGACCGCTGCCGGTGTGGTCGTCGATGACGGCCGAGATGGCGTCCTCGATGAAGTGCTGCACGCGGTCGGCGATGTCATCGCCCTGCAGGATGTGGCGGCGGTCGGCGTAGATCGCCTCGCGCTGGCGGTTGAGCACGTCGTCGTACTTCAGGACGTTCTTGCGGATCTCGGCGTTGCGCGCCTCCACCTGGGCCTGTGCGCTCTTGATGGCGCGGGAGACCATGCCGGATTCGATCGCGACGTCGTCGGGGAAGTTCGCACGGGCGAGGATCGCCTCGGCGGCCCCGGACTGGAACAGGCGCATGAGGTCATCGGTCAGCGACAGGTAGAACCGGCTCTCGCCCGGGTCGCCCTGACGGCCCGAGCGACCGCGCAGCTGGTTGTCGATGCGGCGGGACTCGTGCCGCTCGGTGCCCAGGACGTACAGGCCGCCGGCTTCGACGACCTTCGCGCCCTCCTCGGCCGCGGTCTCGCGTACGCGCTGGTACACCGCATCCCATTCCGCCTCGTACTCCTCGGGAGTCTCGACCGGGTCCAGGCCCTGCGCCTTCAGCTCCTGCACGGCGAGGAACTCGGGGTTGCCGCCGAGCATGATGTCGGTGCCGCGCCCCGCCATGTTGGTGGCGACGGTGACGGCGCCCAGGCGCCCCGCGCGCGCGACGATCTCCGCCTCGCGCGCGTGGTTCTTGGCGTTGAGCACCTCGTGCTTGATGCCCTTCTTCGCCAGCAGGCGCGAGAGGTACTCGCTCTTCTCCACGCTCGTGGTGCCCACCAGCACCGGCTGCCCGGTGGCGTGGCGCTCGACGATGTCTTCCACGACCTGGGCGAACTTCGCCGTCTCGTTCTTGTAGACGAGGTCGGACTGGTCCTTGCGGATCATCGGCTTGTTCGTGGGGATCGGCACGACGCCGAGCTTGTACGTCGACATGAACTCCGCCGCCTCGGTCTCGGCGGTGCCGGTCATGCCGGCGAGCTTGTCGTAGAGGCGGAAGTAGTTCTGGAGCGTGACGGTGGCCAGGGTCTGGTTCTCGGCCTTGACCGGCACGCCCTCCTTGGCCTCGATGGCCTGGTGGATGCCCTCGTTGTAGCGGCGACCGACGAGGATGCGGCCGGTGTGCTCGTCGACGATCATGACCTCGTCGTTCATGACGACGTAGTCGGTGTCGCGCTTGAACAGGGCCAGGGCCTTGATGGAGTTGTTGAGGAACGAGATGAGCGGGGTGTTGGCCGACTCGTACAGGTTCTCGATGCCGAGGTAGTCCTCGACCTTCTCGATGCCGGGCTCGAGCACGCCGATCGTGCGCTTCTTCTCGTCCACCTCGTAGTCCACGCCCGCCTCGAGCGTGCGGGCGATCTTGGCGAACTCGGCGAACCAGCGGTTGGCCTCGCCGGACGAGGGGCCCGAGATGATCAGCGGCGTGCGGGCCTCGTCGATGAGGATGGAGTCCACCTCGTCGACGATGGCGTAGTAGTGGCCGCGCTGGACGAGGTCCTCCTTGCGCCACGCCATGTTGTCGCGCAGGTAGTCGAATCCGAACTCGTTGTTGGTGCCGTAGGTGATGTCGCACGCGTACTGCGCGCGGCGCACCTCGGGGGTCTGTCCCGAGACGATGACGCCCGTGGTCATCCCGAGGGCACGGTAGACGCGGCCCATCAGCTCGGACTGGTAGGTCGCGAGGTAGTCGTTGACGGTGATGACGTGCACGCCCTGCCCGGCGATAGCGTTGAGGTAGACGGCGAAGGTGGCCGTCAGCGTCTTGCCCTCACCGGTCTTCATCTCGGCGATGTTGCCCAGGTGCAGCGCCGCGCCGCCCATCACCTGCACGTCGTACGGGCGCTGGCCGAGCGTGCGCTGGGCGGCCTCGCGCACGGCGGCGAAGGCCTCGGGCATGAGGCGGTCCAGGCTCTCCCCCGCCTCGAAGCGCGTACGGAGCTCGGCGGTCTCGCCACGCAGCTCGTCGTCGGTGAGGTGGGAGTAGTCCTCTTCCAGCGCGTTGACGGCCTTCACGACCTGCTGAAGCCGCCGGAGGACGCGCCCCTCGCCGGCACGGAGCAGTTTCTCGAGAGGATTGGCCACGGAGGATCTCCATCTGTCGGGTTCGGCCGTGTGCTGACGCACGTGGCCCGCCTGCACGCAGGCATACCGTGCCATGTTATCCGTTCGTGACACGGAGGATCCTGCGAGGATCCGCCGAAAGCAGGGCTGGCGCCGCTTTCCCGGAAAGCATATGCTCGAAAAGCATCTTCCGGGAAAGCAAAGGGGCTCACATGTCGGTACGCCAAGGTCTGCTCGCGATCCTCGCGCAGGGCCCCTGTTACGGGTATCAGCTGAGGGTCGAGTTCGACCGCCGCACGGGATCGACGTCGACCCTCAACGCGGGACAGATCTACAACACGCTGGAGCGCCTCGAGCGCGACGGATTCGTCCGCCGCGGCCTCGTCGACGACGAGGGACACGTGTTCTACGAGATCACCGACGCCGGCCGCGACGAGGTGCGCCGTTGGCTGGACACGCCCGTCGCGCGGCCGGCGGGGACCCGCGATGAGCTGCCCATCAAGATCGCACTGGCCTCGACCCTGCCGGGCGCCGACCTCGCGGCCATCATCCAGAGCCAGCGCCGGGCGTCGCTGGCGCGACTGCAGGGGCTCAACCGCGCGAAGTACGCCGGCGCCACGGATGGGCCCGAGGAGCTCGCGTGGTCGCTGATCGCGGATTCGATGATCTTCGAGGCGGAGGCGGAGGTGCGCTGGCTGGATCACATCGAGCAGCGCCTGGCCGCCGGCCCACCCGTTGCACCGCTTCCGATCGAGCCCGTCCGCCCTGCGCGCTCCTCCTCCCCCACCGCATCCGTGCGAGGTGAGCGATGACCGCTGCGGCGCCGGTGCTGCGCCTGTCGGGCGTCTCGCAGCAGTACGGGTCGGGCGAGACGTCGGTCACGGCACTGAGCGGGATCGATCTGGACGTCGCGCGCGGCGAACTCGTGGCGGTGATGGGCGCATCCGGTTCGGGGAAGTCGACCCTGCTCTCGATCGCCGGTGGACTGCAGCAGCCGACGGCGGGCGAAGTGATCGTCGAGGGCGACTATCTCTCCAGCGCGCGGCCACGGGAGGTGGCCGCGCTCCGCAGGCGCTCCCTCGGCTTCGTGTTCCAGGACTTCAACCTCATCCCGACGCTGACTGCGCTCGAGAACGTCACCCTGCCGCTCGAACTCGACGGCTTCCGCAGCCGCGTCGCGCGGCGTGCGGGCCGCGACGCCCTCGCATCCGTCGGCCTGGAGGAGCGCGCCGGCGCGTACCCCGACGACCTGTCCGGAGGCCAGCAGCAGCGGGTGGCGATCGCACGCGCCGTCGTGGGGAGCCGCCGGCTGATCCTCGCCGACGAGCCGACCGGAGCGCTGGACTCCGTGACCGGGGAGTCGGTGATGCGGATGCTGCGAGCCCGCGTGGATGCGGGGGCGGCCGGCATCCTCGTCACGCACGAGGCCCGGCACGCCGCGTGGGCCGACCGCATCGTGTTCCTCCGCGACGGGCGCATCGTCGACGAGTCGCGGCGCGAGGGCGCCGACTCGCTCCTGGCGAGCGCGCGGTGACGACGGCACGGACGCGTACCCGCGGCCCGGCGCGCCGACGCCGGCGCACGGGCTCGCTGAGCCGCTGGCGCGTCTCCGTACGCCTGGCTCGGAGACAGGCCGCACGGACCCGGCTCTCCAGCCTTCTCGTCGTGATCCTCATCGCCCTCCCGATCGCTGGGATGACCGGCTTCGCCGTGTGGGCGATGAGCTCGGTGAGCACGCCGGAGGAGCGTGCACGCGTGGAGCTCGGTCGGATGCAGGCGTGGGTGGCTCCGGCGGGCGTACCGGACGCGGGCTTCTGGCAGGCCCCGACCGAGCCGGAGTGGCACGGCTATCCCGTCGGAGCCGATGGCGTGTCGGAGGCATGGGAGGGCGCGCCGCTGGAGGATCCTGCCGCTGCGCTTGCGCCCGGCACGGAGGTCGTGGAGATCGTCGAGCGCGGCACTGTCCGCGTGGGCACAGCGGCGGGGGAAGCGCCCGTCACGGCCTGGGCGGGCGAGACATGGCACGAGGAGTTCGCCGGCAAGTACGACCTCGTCGACGGACGACGACCGTCGACCGCGTCCGAAGCGATGGTGACTCCCGCCGCATTGGAGCGTCTCGGCATCGGAATCGGCGGTGGGCTTGTACTCCCCGCCGAGGACCTGACCTTCACCGTGGTGGGCACCCTCGACGCGGCAGGGGTACCCGACGCCGACGCGGGAGTCTTCCTCCCGCTGACCGATCGGACGCGCCAGTTCGTGTCCGGCGAGCACCGTTGGTATCTGCCGGAGCCTGCCCTGCCGTGGTCGGACGTGGAAGAGCTCAACGAGCAGGGCGTCGTCGCACTGTCACGTGAGGTCCTCCTCGACCCGCCGACGCGATTGAACGAGGACGCGCAGCGCGCCCAGGCCAACCAGACCGCCGTGTTCTGGAGCATGGTCGCCGTCATCGCGATCGGAGGCGCGTTCGCCGCGTATGTCGTCGTGATGCTCGCGGGTGCCGCTTTCGCGGTGGCCGCCCGCCGCCAGCAACGCGCGCTCGCCATCGTCGCCAGCGTCGGCGGATCCCCTCGCGACCTGTTCCGCACCGTTGCCCTGCAGGGGACCGTCCTGGGCGCGGTCGGCGGCACGGTCGGCACCGCGCTCGGAGTGGGCCTGGCGGCCGGCGTCCTCGCGATCGTCGATGACGGCAGCGGCATCTCCCCATGGGGATTCCACGTGCCCTGGCTGGGCGTGGCCGGCATCTTCGTCTTCTCCGTGCTGGTCGGCACGCTCTCCGCGCTCGTCCCGGCCCGCACCGTGGCGCGCGCCGATGCCATCAGCGCACTTCGCGGGGCCCGCCGCCCGCAGCGGCCGACCGCGTCCCGCCCCGTCTGGGGCTCGGTGCTCCTGCTCGTCGGGGTGGGGATCACACTGGCGTGCGGGGTGGGCCTGGCCGTCCTCAACCGGAACGGTTCGGGCGTGAGGTGGGATTCACCCCTGAGCATGATCCCGGTCTACGGGATCGTGGCCGGGCCCATCCTGGCGCAGGTCGGCATCCTGCTCTCGGGACGTTGGCTCCTGTGGACCGTCTCGCGAGGGCTGTCGCGCGCCTCGACGGCCGCCCGCATCGCGTCACGGGATGCTGCCGCGAACGCGTCGCGCACCGTGCCGGCCTTCGCCGCCATCGGCGCGACGGTCTTCCTCGGCGTCTTCGTCGCCGCCGTCTCCGCGATGGGCACCGCGAACTCCGCGCGCACCCACGTCTACACCGCTCCCCTGGGAAGCGTCGTCGTCTCGATGGGACCGCCGCCCACGGCCTCGGGCGCCGAGCCACTCAGCGCGGACTCGGCGACGAGGGCGATCGAGTCCGCTCGCACCATGGTCGCCGACGCCGGGGCGGACGGCACCGCGACCATCGCCCGTCAGCTGCCGGTCTGGGACTATGCGGACGCCGACGACGTGCCCGATGACATGGTGCGGGCCCTGGCGGTGCTGCCCGAGCGGTATCTGCTCGATCCGGAGTCCGTGTGGGAATGGCGGGGGGCGGGGGATCCGCAGAACAACATCTCCGTCATCTCCTCGGACGAGCTGTCCGCGGCTCTCGGAGTCTCGCTGTCCGCCGGCGAGCGGGCCGCCTACGACAGGGGTGCGGTCGTCGTCACCGACCCGAGATATGTCGTCGACGGCACCGTGCAGTTGGGCGCGTGGTCCGGCCGCGATCTCTACGAAGGACGCGTACCCGACAACACCTGGCGGCCGCCCGCCGAGGGCCCCGAGCGCTCCGAGTCGATGTGGGAGGAGAGTGCCGACGCCATCGTCGAGGAGGGTGCCCGCGGGTCGATCGTCGTCGCGATGGCACCGCAGACCGCGCTCGACCTCGGCATCCAGGCGCAGCCCGAGGTCGTCATAGCCTCCTTCGACGATCCGATCTCGGTTGAGAGCCGCGACCGCCTCAACACGCAGGCGAACCTGGCCAGCACGCCGGACTACTCGCTGTGGGCGTACGTCGAAACGGGCCCACCGAGCGACCTGACGTGGCTCATCCCCCTGGCCACGACCGTCTCCGTTCTCGTCGTGGGGGCGAGCGCGGTGGCCCTCGGTCTCGCGCGGTTCGAGCGGCGTCCCGATGATGCGACCCTCGCCGCCGTGGGAGGCACTCCAGCCCTGCGACGGCGCATCGGGTTCTGGCAGGGCCTGCTGATCGCCGGGTTCGGGACGATCTCCGGCACAGTCGCCGGCATCCTCCCCGCGATCGGGCTGTCGATCCAGTCGCAGGGGACGCTGCGCCTGACGGACATTCCGTGGCTCGGACTCGCGGCTCTCGGGATCGCGCTGCCGCTGGCGATCGCTCTGGCCAACGCCCTGGTACCCCCGAGGCGGCCCGATCTCACGCGGCGCACGGTCATCGCGTGATCCGCGCACGACCTCCGTCCGGACTCCCCGTTCAGAATTCAGGAGATCGGCGGGCCACGGGGCCGATGGCGCCATCGTCCACGGCGTGTCTCCTGAATTCTGAACCAGCCCGGGCTGGGCGATCGGCGAATCACGACGCGAGGGGCGTCGTCGGCTCCTAGGATCGAGGCATGGCCGGATTCTGGGGTAAGCGCAAGCGTGAAGAGCAGGATGCCGCGGACGCCGACCTGGCGAAGCGGGCGGAGTTGGCCCTGGTCGCCGCCGATGAGCGCATCCGTCTGACCACCGACGAGCTGGACTTCGCCGTCGCCGAGCTCGGCGAGGGGCCCACCGCCGATCTGCGCGCGGCGCTCACCGCCGTACGCACGCACATGGGCGAGGCCTTCCACCTGCACCAGCTCAACCACGACCACATCCCCGACACCCCCGAAGAGCTCCGCACGCGCAACGCGCGCATCATCCAGCTGTGCCAGTGGGCCGAAGACCTCCTCGAGGAGCGGACGACGGCGCTGCAGCCGTCCATCGAAGCGGTACGCCGGGCACCGGAGACCCTGCAGCGCGTGCGCGCGGACCGCGATCGCCTGCAGGCGCGCCTCCCCCACGCGCGCGAGGTGCTGGAGCGGCTGTCGCGACGCTACAGCCCGTCGGCGCTGCAGCAGGTCTCGGGCAATCCCGACGAGGCCGGGCAGCTGCTGGATTTCGCGCTGCACACCGCAGACGTGTCCACGCGGCGGCGGGAGGCCGGCCAGCGCGAGCAGGCGTCGGTGGCGCTGGAGGCCGCAACCGAGGCCGTGCGTCGAGCGGAATCCCTGCTGGACGCCGTCGACGGATACGAGATCGAGGCGCTGCGCGCGGAGTCCACCCTGGCCGCCGTGATCGACGACTCCCGCGGCGACCTCGTGGCGGCACGCTCGGGCCCGCGGACGCCCGCCGTGTCGGCCGCGATGACCGAACTGGAGACGGCGCTGGCGGCCCTTCCCGCCCCGGGTGAGAAGAACGACCCGTTCGCGGTGCTGTCCCGCCTGCGGATCGCCAACGCCGCGCTGGACGAGGCGCGTGAACGCGCGTCGCGTCCCATCCCGTCCGAATCCCACGTGCGCCACGCCGTGGACGACGCCGACCGTCAGATCTCGGTGGCGCGCAGCGTCATCGCCGGCCACCGCGGCTGGATCGGCGCCGACGCGCGCACCCGCCTGGCCGAGGCCGAGCGCCTGCGGGCCGAGATCCCGTTCGGTCCGATCGCCGAGGACGACCGGGAGGCCGCCCAGGTCACGGCCCGCCGCGCCGGGGCGCTGGCCAGCGAGGCTCTGCAGCTCGCACAGCGCGACATCGACGCATCCCGCCCCGACGACTGGGAGAACAGCGGATGGGGCGGCCGCGGCGGTCGCGGAGGTATGGGCGGTATGGGCGGCGGCGGCATGGGCGGCGGCATCCTCGGCGGCCTCGTCATCGGCTCGCTCCTCGGCGACATCTTCGACGGCTGACCCGGGCCCGCGACGGAGCCGCCTCCACGCACGGGAACCCCCGCGGTGCGGGGGTTCCCGGTGGAAAGATCCGCGGTCAGGATGCGGCGCGGGCGGCCGGCGGAGCCGCCGCCGTCAGCGAGATCACACCGTAGTCCCAGCCCTTGCGGCGGTATACCACGCTCGGGTGGTCGGTGCGCGCGTCGATGAAGAGGAAGAAGTCGTGCCCGACCAGCTCCATGCGGTCCACGGCTTCCTCGACCGTCATCCACTCGGCGTCGAACTGCTTCGTGCGGATGACCACCGGCGTGTAGGGCTCGTCGTCCACCGAACGCAGCACGGGGATGTCGCCGGTCGCGACGGCGTGGATGGCGTCGGCCGACGCGGGCTGCACGTCGATGCCCTCCAGGGCCCCCGTGCCCTTTTCGAACTTCGGGCCGCGCGGGTGGTTGCGCGAGTCGACGCGCTTCTCCTTCGCCCGCCGCAGCTGCTCGGTCATCTTGTCCACGGCCAGATCCAGCGCCGCGAACTTGTCGGCGTCCGCCGCCTCGGCCCGGACGACGGGGCCCTTGCTGACGAGCGTCAGCTCGACGGTGTCGTCCTCCATCCGGCCGTTGTGGTACGCGCGGTGGGTCACCTTCACTTCCAGAACCTGCGCCCGCGGGCAGAGGTGTTCGATGCGAGCGGCCTTCTCCTCGACGACCGTGCGGAAGCGGTCGGTGATCCCGACCCCCACGCCGACGATACTGGTGTCCATCCGTTACCTCCTTGTTCCGGGTCCGCCCTGCGGGTCACACGGTGCAAGGGCGGACATCCGTCGCCTTGTACTTCCACGCTATCCCCCTCCGGCCGAAAGTGTCACCTCACGGGACCCCTTCTCTCTCGACCCCGAGAAATCCGCCGCGGCGTCGCCGCGACCGTGACCGCGCCGACCACCTCGGCCCCGGCTGCCCGCAGGGCGCGCGCCGTCTCGCGCAGGGTCGCCCCCGTCGTGACCACGTCGTCGACGATCAGGATGCGGGCACCGGCCACTCCGCGCGCCCGCATGCTGCCGGCGACATTGGCGGCCCGGCCGCCGATCCCGAGGGCGCGCTGGTCGGCCGTGCGGCGCGTCGCGCGCACGCACCGCTGCGGATACCACCCGGCCCGCCTGGCCAGCAGCTCGGCCACCCGGTAGCCGCGTCGGCGCAGGGCCGCGGCGGAGGTCGGCACCGGCACGACGATCACCCCGTCCAGGTCCCAGGATGCGGCCGCGCCCCGCAGCGCGGACCCCAGCGGCCGGGCGAGAGAGGTGCGTCCGTCCTCCTTCAGAGCGCGGATGACGCGGGCCACGGCCCCGTCGTAGACCAGAGCGCTGCGCACCGTGAGCCCGTCGATCACCTGCTGCGACGGCGCCGCGTGCAGCTGGAGGAGGCACGTCCGGCACAGCGAGACATCTGCGGCGGAGCATCCAGCGCATTCGACGGGCAGGACGAAGGCGAGCGCCTCGGCGAAGGCGACGCGGAGGCGGGCGGTGTCCATGCGCCGATCCTGCTGCCGCGCCCGGCCCATCCGGAACGGACGGCGGCGCTCTGGGGAGAACGCAGCGCCGGGCGACAGCGGTGCAGGACGCTACGGCATGCCCTGCTGCACGGCCAGCACGCGCACCTCCGACGCGAGCTGCTGCCACGTCGGGCCCTGCCGCACGTACAGGATGCCTCCGCCGGTGAGCAGCCTCGCGCTGGAGTTGCCGCCCGCCACCGCCGACACGCCGGCGGGGATCGTCAGATCGGTGCCCGGCCCGCCCACCGGCTGCTCGCGCAGCGACACGTCGCCACCCGCCCGCACGAGCACGCCGAGAGTGACGTCGTCGAGCCACGCCAGGCCGGCACCATCCGCGCTGAGGACGGCGACCGGGTTGGGTTCGCCCAGCGCGATCTCGGCGCCGTCGGAGGTGCGACGGATCCCCGCCACCCACAGCTCGGTGCGGCCGCGGACCGTCACCGCGGCCGCGATGCGGGCCCCGTCGCGGGAGACCTGCATCGCCGAGATCGCGGTGGCACCGGGCCACGCGTCGGCCACCTCCACCGTTCCGCCCGCCGGGGCGTACGCACGCACCGCGGCGGGGTCGGCCGCCGGTACCGCCCACACCAGCCCGAAGGGGTCGATCGTGGGAGACAGCAGGCCCGGACGCTGGTCCAGCAGCGCCGTGGTCCCGTCGGCTGCGGCGCGCACCACGGCGCCGGAGGCGGTGCGGATGGCCGCGAGCTCCAGGTCGGCGGTCGTCTGCACGGACACCGCATCCACGGACTCCACGGCGGGTGAGAGGCCCGCGACGGCCTCCACGGAGTCGCCGTCGAGGAAGCCGAACCGCCCGTCGGCCAGTTCCACGAGCGACTGGGCGTCCACGCGCGTGGAGACCGTCGCGGCGGGACGGGCCTGCAGCGGCGAACCGTTCGCCGTCATCTGCACGGCGGTGATGTCGGGCGAACGCAGTGAGGATTCCAGCTGCGCCTGCATGCGATCCAACGTCGTCTGCCCGAGCGAGAGGGCCGATGCGTCGAGGTCGACCTGCGCGACGCCGTCGGAGACGGTGACCGCGCGCGTGGCGGCGCCGACGTCGTCGGGGAACGCGGTGGCGACCGATCCGGCCAGCCACGCGCTGGGCGCCCCGTCCACGAGAGCGCGTGCGATGTACGTCGCGCTGTTGGTGCGCGGGAACCACCGGACATCGGGCACGAGGTACTGCCACGTGGGATCGAAGTACGCCAGCGACGCCGAGCGGAAGACGCTGCGGAACTGCTCCTCGAACAGCACGATGCCATCGGGCGCGTCCGCGATGCGCCATTGGCCGTCCTCCTCCGCCAAGGCGAAGGTCAGTGTCGCCGCGCCGCCGTTCTGCGGCTGATAGGACCCCTCGGCGTCGACGATGCCTGTGGCGGTCACCTCAACGGTGCTCACGCCGTCCACCGGCGCGCTCGGGGCGGATCGGTCGGTCAGGCGGTCGATCGTGACGCTCGCCAGCGGGTTCCACTCCGGCGCGAACGATTCGGTCAGGAACTGTCGTGCCGTGGCCCAGCCGTCCTGAGACCCCGACCCTGCGCGGATGAAGCCGCTCACGATGTCTTCCGGTGAGGCGTCGGGCTGTGGGCTGTCGGGGATGAAACGGATGTCGGGATCGGCTTCGACGTCCACCGGCGAGCGCCCCGGGTGCACCGCCCCGGTGGTGGGCAGGCCCGCGCAGGCGGTGAGCAGGAGCACCAGCGCGGCCGCGGCCGCCGCGGCCAGGCGCCTCATGACGCACCCCGTGCGAGGTCGATCGGCTGGGTCAGGCCCATGGCCTCCAGCGACGCGGAGTCGTCGTCCACGTCGAGCGTGATCGGCGACGGGCCGGCGAGCTGGCCGCCGCGGCGCGGCAGCGTCAGGACGAAGTGCGACCCTCGGCCCAGCTCGCTCCACACCTCCAGGCGCCCGCCGTGCAACCGCGCGTCGCCGAGCGCGATCGACAGCCCCAGGCCGCTGCCGCCGATCGTGCGGGTGCGGGAGGGATCCGCACGCCAGAACCGGTCGAAGACGTGCTCGGCCTCCCCCGGGCGCATCCCCATGCCGTAGTCGCGCACGCCCAGCGCGACGGCGTTCTGGTCGCTGTCGACGGTGACCACGATCGGCCTGCCCTCCCCATGCTCGATCGCGTTGCCCAGGAGATTGCGCACGATGCGGCGGACGCGGCGGGCATCCATCTCCACGAGCGAGTGGCCGCCGGGGGCCAGGAGGCGCACATCCGACCCGTGCTGCTCGGCGAGCTGGTGGAGTGAGCCGATGACGTCCTCGGCGAGGTGGGCGAGGCTCGTCGGTTCCAGCTCCAGCTGCACCGAGCCCGCGTCGTAGCGGCTGATCTCCAGCAGGTCGGTCAGCAGGCTCTCGAACCGCTGCACCTGGGCGTACAGCAGTTCGGCGGCGCGGGCGGTGGCAGGATCGAAGCTCTCGCGCTGATCGTTGATCATGTCGGCGGCCAGGCGGATGGTGGTCAGCGGCGTGCGCAGCTCGTGCGAGACGTCGGAGACGAAGCGCTGCTGCACGAGCGACAGATCGGCCAGCTCCTTGATCTGCGACTCGATGCTGTCTGCCATCGCGTTGAAGGAGCGCCCCAGCACGGCCAGCTCGTCGTCTCCGCGCACGGGGAGGCGCACGCCGAGGTCGCCGGCGGCGAGCTGCGCGCTGGTCTCGGCCGCCTCCCCGATCGGCACGGTCACCGACCGCAGCACGAACCACGTGATGCCGCCGATGAGGGCCACCAGCGCGAGCCCCGCGATCCACAGGGTCACCTGGACGAAGGCCAGCGTGGCCGAAGCGCCCTCCAGGTTGTAGGCCAGGTACAGCTCGTACGGCCCCACGCCCTGGACCACGAGCTGCTGACCGACCAGGATGCCCGGCCCCTGCCCGGCTTCGGTGGTCAGCGGCACCGACTGCCACCACTGCGTGTCGACGTTGGAGCGCACGAGCTCGCGCAGCTCGGGTGTCACGATCGCCGGATCGAAGCCGACGGAGTCGATGTTCTGCGGTGCGAGGGAGGACGCATCCGTGTCGATGCGGTACGAGGCGAACGCGTCGGCGGCGGACTGCTGCGACAGGGTGCGCAGGACGCTGTTCATGAGGTTCTGCGCGGTGACCGGATCGTCGGTGTCGACGGCGGCGTCCAGTTCGGTCTGCGCGGCGACGGTGGCCCGCTGGGCGGAGGAGAGCGCTTGCCGCAGGCGCGACTGGAACAGCTCGTTCTGGATCGCCAGGGCCATCCAGATGAACGCGACGAGCACCGTCACCGCCGTGAGGGCCAGCGTGATCAGAATCGTGCGGAACCGCAGCGACCGCTGCCACAGCGCCGTGATCCGGCCCGGCCACGAACGCCAGCCGCGCACCACGGTGGGCACGGGGCGGCGCGGCGTCGAGGCCGTCGCCGTCGTCATCCCGACCTCACACCACCGCGCCGGCGCGGTAACCCACCCCGCGGACGGTCGTCACGATGCGGGGATTGTCGGGATCGGTCTCGACCTTCGCCCGCAGGCGCTGCACGTGCACGTTGACCAGGCGGGTGTCGGCCTTGTAGTGGTAGCCCCACACCTGCTCGAGCAGCATCTCGCGGGAGAAGACCTGCTGAGGCTTGGATGCCAGTGCCACGAGCAGCTCGAACTCCAGCGGCGTCAGCGCGATCACGGTGTCGCGGCGGCGCACCTCGTGGGCCGCCACGTCGACGGTGAGGTCGCCGATCCGCAGCACCTCGGTGCCCCCGGCGCCCGTCGGGCGCAGCCGCGTGCGGATGCGGGCGACGAGCTCCTTGGGATTGAACGGCTTGACGATGTAGTCGTCCGCTCCCGATTCCAGGCCCTTCACCACATCGGCGGTGTCGGTGCGGGCGGTGAGCATGATGATGGGGACGCCGGACTCGGCGCGCACACGCGCGCACACCTCGATGCCGTCCATGCCCGGGAGCATCAGATCGAGCAGGATGAGGTCGGGGCGCTCCCGCCGCCATGCGTCGACGGCTTTCGCGCCGTCGGCGCAGAACACCGTGTCGAAGCCCTCGGTGCGCAGGACGATGCCGATCATCTCGGCAAGGGCTGTGTCGTCGTCGACCACCAGGATCCGTGCTGTCATGAGCGCGTTCTCGTCCTCACATCCGCCCGGCTGCGCGTCGGGTACACGCAGCAGCCTCCCCGTGCGCTTCCCACAGAGTAGTCGAGGCGGCTGGACACGCGCCGGGCGCCTCGCCCGCGTATGACACGATAGGACAAGCCCAGCACGAGGAGGCGCATGTGACCGCGTACCCGGCCTGGACGCCGGCGCCCCGCCCGGGGATCGTGCCGCTGCATCCGTACGGTTTCGGCGTCACGCTCGGGCGCTCCTTCACGGCCCTGCGGCAGAATCCCGGCGTTCTGCTGGGCTTCGCCCTGGGCGTGCAGGCGCTCGCCTTCCTCGTCCTCACGCTCGTGACCGGCGGCGTCGCGTTCGCGGCGTTCTCGCGGCTGGACACGCTGACCGAGGGCACCGAGGAGTTCGAGGCCGTGATGGCCGGCTCCATCGCCCTCACCGCGATCACCGGCGTCGTGCTCTCCCTCGCCGCCGGCGCCCTGGGCGTCCTGGTGCAGGGCATCGTGGTGCTCGAGGTCGCCCATGCCGTCGTCGCCGAGCGCCTACCGCTGCGGGCACTGTGGCGGCGCCTGCGACCGGTGGCGGCCCGGCTGGTGGGCTATGCCTTCCTGGTGCTGCTGGCCGTCGCGGTGGTCGTGGCCGTCGTGGTCGCCCTCCTCTTCGCCGTCGGCGCGGCCTCCCCGCCGCTGGCGATCCTCGCCGGGATCCTCGCGCTGCTGGGGTCCATCCCGCTCACACTGTGGCTGAACACGAAGCTGCTGCTGGCACCGGCGGCCATCATCCTGGAGCACGCCGGCATCGTGCCGGCGCTGCGGCGCTCGTGGCAACTGACCCGCACGCGGTTCTGGCCGACGCTCGGGATCATCGTCATCATCTCCCTGACGTTCAGCGTGCTCGCCCAGCTCGTCGGCCTTCCGCTGCAGTTCTTCACGGCGGGGCTCACCACCATCCTCACGCCTACGGGCGAACCGGATGCCGGCTTCCTCATCGCCTTCCTGGTCACCGCCGTCCTCACCCAGGTCATCACGATCCTCATCCAGTGCGTCGCGCTGATCGTGCAGTCCACCGCCACCGCGCTCGTCTACGTCGACTGCCGCATGCGTCACGAAGGCCTCGACCTGGATCTGCTCGCCTACGTCGAGCAGCGCGACGGCGGCGCCGTCGACCTCCCCGATCCCTACCGCGTACACGTCGGCCGCGCGCTGGCGCCACGACCACCCGCGTACGCCGGGCCGCCCGCCCCTTATCCGGGCGCCGCATCCGCCTTCCCGACCGCCCCGGCGGGACTGCCGCCGTACGCGGGCGGCTCCGCCGCGGCACCGTCGTGGCCGGCGCCCTCGGGCGCTCCTCGCCCCGGGCCGCCCGCTGCTCCCCCGACTCCGCCTGCCGCTCCCCCCGCCCCGGCTCCCGAGGGGCCTGCCGCGACGCCCGCCACGACGTGGGCGCCGCCGGGCGCACCCCGGCAGCCGTGACACCGGGCACGGTCCCGGCGCAGTCCGCGCCGCTTCTCCCCGACCCCGACGACGCCCGCGATCTGGTGCGCCGCGAACTGGAAGACCCGGTCTACGACGCCGCCGAGCCCACGCTGCTCGACCGTGCGGCGCGGGCCGTCGGCGACTTCTTCGCCCAGCTGCTGAACCCCGACCTCTCCGGCGCGTGGGGGCCGGCCGCCGCCGTGGTGGCGACGGTCGTCGTGGTGGCGGTCCTGGGGGCGGCGCTCCTCATCTGGGGCCGGCCCCGCTCGTCGGCGCGTTCCCGTCGCCCCGCGGAGCTGTTCGGTGCCGACGAGCGGCGTTCGGCGGCGATGCTGCGGGCGGATGCGGCGGCAGCGGCCGCCCGCGGCAACTGGGATGGCGCGATCGCGCTGCGTTTCCGCGCGCTGGCGCGCGGACTTGCCGAGCGCGCGATCGTGGACCCCTCACCTGGCACGACCGCACAGGCCTTCGCTCGCGCCGCCGCACGGACCTTCCCGCCCTCCGCACCGGACCTCGCCCGCGCCGCGACGACGTTCGACGACGTGCGCTACCTGCGCCGCCCGGGGACGCGCGAGCTCTACGAGGAGATCGCGCGGCTCGACGACGTCCTCGTGCACACCCGCCCCGCCACGGCCGAGGTGGGGGGATGAGCTCCGCGCAGCGCACGACTCGCCGGCGCACGCGCACGGCCCTGGCGTGGGCGGGGTTCACCGCGGCGGTCGTCGTCGTGGCGCTCGTCGGCGGGCTCCTTGCCCAGTCGGCCACGTGGTCCGAGCGCGGCGTGCTGGATCCGGAGTCGGCCGGTCCCGACGGCGCGCGCGCCGTCGTCCGCGTTCTGGAGGCGGAGGGGATCGAGGTGCGCGTCGCCCGCGACCGGGCCGCCGCGCAGTCAGCGCTGGCGGACTCCGACGCCACCCTCGTACTGCCCGACGCCCCCGGCCTGTCCGACGCCGCCGTGCGCGAGCTCGCCGACGGCGCCGACGACGTCGTGCTGCTGGAGCCCCGCTCGCGCACCCTGCGGCTCCTCCTGCCCGGCGCCGCCCCGGCGGGGGCGTTCGCCGATGAGGAGGTCTCCCCCGCGTGCAGCTTCCCGCCGGCCCGCAGCGCCGGCGACATCGTCGCGGGCGAGCTGTTCGCCCCCGCCACCGACGGGGAGGCCTGCTACCGCGTCGACGACGCGTACGCGCTCGTGACCTCGGCGCAGGACGGCCGCTCCGTGACCGCCGTGGACGGCCGCACGCTCCTGGCCAACGATGGCGTCGACCGCGCAGGCAACGCCGCCCTCGCCCTCGCCCTGCTCGGGGCCCGGCCCGCCCTGGTGTGGTACGTGCCCTCCCCCGCGGACGCCGACGGGGCAGCCCCCACCCTCGGGGAGCTCACCCCGCCGTGGGTCACCCCCGCGATCGTGCTGCTCCTGCTGGCAGGCGCGGCCGCGGCGCTGTGGCGCGGCCGCCGCTTCGGCCCGCTCGTGGCCGAGACCCTCCCCGTCACCGTCCGCGGATCGGAGACCACGGCCGGCCGCGCGCGCTTGTACGCCCGGTCGCGCGACACCGCCCACACGGCCGAGCAGCTCCGCTCCGCCGCCCTGGCACGGCTCCGCCGCATCCTCTCGCTCGGCGCCCACGCGTCCCCCGCGGCGGTCGCGGATGCCGCGGCCACGCGACTGTCCGAAGACCCCGCAGCCGTGCGCCACCTCCTGCTCGCCGACGCGCCCGCCACCGACCGCGAACTGGTCGAGTTCAGCGAGCGCCTGCACGACCTCGAAGCGGCCGTCGCGGCCGCCGTCCGACCGGAAGGGACCACACGATGAGCGAACATGCTCCCGACGACGCCGCCCTGCGTGACGCCATGCACCGCGTGCGCACTGAGATCGGCAAGGCGGTGGTCGGGCAGGACGGCACCGTGACCGGGCTCCTGATCGCGCTGCTGGCGCGGGGGCACGTGCTGCTGGAGGGCGTCCCCGGCGTCGCCAAGACGCTCCTGGTCCGCGCCTTCAGCCGGTCGCTCGGCCTGGACACCAAGCGCATCCAGTTCACGCCCGACCTCATGCCCGGCGACGTGTCGGGGTCGCTCGTGTACGACGCTCGCACGGGCGAATTCGAGTTCCGCGCCGGGCCCGTGTTCACTCACGTCGTACTCGCCGATGAGATCAACCGCACGCCGCCGAAGACGCAGGCGGCGCTGCTGGAGGCGATGGAGGAGCGTCAGGTGTCCAGCGACGGGGTCACCCGGCCCCTCCCCGAGCCCTTCCTCGTCGCCGCGACCCAGAACCCGATCGAGCACGAGGGCACCTACCTCCTCCCCGAGGCGCAGCTGGACCGCTTCCTGCTCAAGCTCGTCGTCGAGGTGCCCGGACGCGACGCGGAGCTGGCGGTGCTCCGCCGCCACGCCGACGGGTTCGACCCGCGGGCGCTGGAGGCGGCGGGCGTCTCGCAGACCGTCACCCCGGGCGAGATCCTCGCGGCCCAGCGTGCGGCGGCCGCCGTCACCGTCGCCGACGACGTGCTCGGCTACGTCGTGGACCTCGCCCGCGCGACCCGCGAGAGCCCGTCGGTCCAGCTGGGGGTGAGCCCGCGCGCGACCACGGGGCTCCTGGCCGCGGCCAAGGCCTGGGCGTGGCTGAGCGGCTACCCCGCCATCACGCCCGACCACGTCCAGACGATGCTCGTGCCCACGTGGCGCCACCGCATCCGGCTGCGCCCCGATGCCGAGATCGAGGGCGTCTCGGTCGACGCCATCCTCACCTCCATCCAGCAGCAGACCCGCGTGCCGCTCTGACCGTGTTCGTCACCGGCCGCTTCCCCCTCCTCGTCGCCCTCGGCGTCGTGCCCGTCGTCCTGCTGCCGGGCGCCGGCGTGCCGGCGTGGGCGATCGTGGGCGGGTGGATGCTGCTGTGCCTGGGTGCCGCGGCGCTGGATGTGGCCCTGGCCGCGGACCCGCGCGCGCTCACCATCCGTCGGCGCCTCCCGGCCCGTACCCTGCTGGGCGAACCGGCCGACTCCGAGCTGGTCGTGGCAAACGGCGGCACGCGGGCGATGCGGGCGCTGGTCCGTGACGGGTGGCAGCCCACCGCGGGGGCGGGGTCGGCGCGTCTGCGGCTGGACGTGCCGCCCGGGGAGCGGCGCATCCTCCGCCAGCTGCTCCGGCCGGTGCGGCGCGGAGAGCTCCGCAGCGCGTTCGTGGCGGTCCGCTCCGGCGGCCCCCTGGGCATCGCGGGGCGCCAGGCCGTGCTCGAGGCTCCCGGGCGGCTGCGCGTACTGCCCCCCTTCCGTGCGCGCCGGCACCTCCCCTCCCGTCTGGCCCGGCTGCGCGAACTGGACGGCAACACCAGCGTGCAGGTGCGCGGGCAGGGCACCGAGTTCGACAGCCTGCGCGAATACGTGCGCGGAGACGACGTGCGCTCCATCGACTGGCGCGCCACGGCGCGGGCGGGCACCACGATGCTGCGCACGTGGCGCCCCGAGCGCGACCGCCACATCGTGATCGTCGTGGACACCGGTCGCACCTCCGCGGTGCGGGTGGGCGACGGCACGCGCCTGGACGCGGGCATGGAGACGGCGCTCCTGCTGGCCGCCCTCGCCGCGCGCGCGGGCGACCACGTGCACGTCCTGATGTTCGACCGCGTCGTGCGGGCCCGCGTGAGCCGGGTCGAGGGGCCGGCGCTGCTGCCGGCGCTCGTGGACGCGATGGCGCCGGTGGAGCCGCAGCTGCTGGACACCGACTGGGATGCGGCCTTCGGCCACGTGCGCGCTCTGGCGGGGCACCCGTCGCTGGTCGTGCTGGTCACCGCGCACGACGATCCCGCCGCCGCGCGCGGGTTCCTCGGCTCGCTGCCGGCGCTGACCGCCCGCACGCGTGTCCTGGTCGCCACGGCGTCCGAGGGTCCCGCCGGTGCCGGTGGGGGTGCCACGCCGACCGCGGCCCCGGAGGTGGCCGGCCGGGACGCCGCGCGGACGAGGACGGCCGACGACGTGTACGCCGCCGCGGCCGCCGAACGGGCGGCCGCGGACGCTCAGCGGGTGGTCGCCGCCGTCGAGCGTGCCGGCGGCGAGGCGGTCACCGCATCCGCCGACGACCTCCCCCCGCGCGTGGCCGACCGCTACCTCGCGCTGAAGGCCGCCGGGCGCCTGTAGCCCGCCGCATCCGCCGAGAGTGCATCACCTCGGCCAGAGTGCACCGGATCCGGTGCACTCTGGCCGGTTCGGTGCACTCTCGCGGAACGCGGAAAGGCCCGCCCCGGAGGGGACGGGCCTTTCCTGCCGCGATCTCAGACGAGGTCGAAGCGGTCGAGCTCGGTGACCTTGCGCCACGCGGCGACGAAGTCGCGGACGAACTTCTCCTTCGCGTCGTCGCTCGCGTACACCTCGGCGAGGGCGCGCAGCTCGGAGTTGGAGGCGAAGACCAGGTCGACGCGCGATCCCACGCCGACGCGCTCGCCGGAGCCGTCCTTCGTGCCCTCGAACGCGTGCTTGCCGGTGTCCAGCGGCTTCCACGTCGTGCCGAGGTCGAGCAGGTTCGCGAACACGTCGTTCGTGAGCGCGCCCGGGGTCGAGGTGAACACGCCGAAGGGCGAGCCGTCCCAGTTCGCCCCGATCGCGCGCATCCCGCCGACCAGCACCGTCATCTCCGGCGCGGTGAGCGTGAGGAGGTTGGCCTTGTCGACCAGCAGGTACTCCGCCGGCAGCTTCGCGTCCCGGGAGATGTAGTTGCGGAATCCGTCCGCAACCGGCTCGAGGTACGCGAAGGATGCCTCGTCGGTCTGCTCCTGCGTGGCGTCGGTGCGCCCGGGGGTGAAGGGCACCTCGACCTCCACGCCGCCGGCGAGGGCCGCCTGCTCGACGCCGGCGTTGCCCGCCAGCACGATGAGGTCGGCCAGCGACACGGTCTTCGCACCGGCCTGCTGTGCGTCGAACTCCGCCTTGATGCGCTCGAGCACGCCGAGCACCTTCTGCAGCTGGGTCGGGTTGTTGACCTCCCAGTCCTTCTGCGGGGCGAGGCGGATGCGGGCGCCGTTGACGCCGCCGCGCTTGTCGCTGCCGCGGAAGGTGGATGCCGCGGCCCACGTCGTGGTGACGAGCTCCTGCACGCTCAGGCCGCTGTCGAGGATCTGCTGCTTGAGCGCGGCCGCGTCGGCCTGGTCGATGAGCGGGTGCACGGCCGCGGGCAGCGGGTCCTGCCAGATGAGCTCCTCCTGCGGCACCTCGGGTCCGAGGTAGCGGGCCTTGGGGCCCATGTCGCGGTGGGTGAGCTTGAACCAGGCGCGGGCGAACGCGTCGCCGAAGGCGACCGGGTCGTCCTTGAAGCGACGGGAGATCTTGTCGTACTCCGGGTCCATGCGCAGCGCCAGGTCGCTCGTGAGCATGCGCGGCTCGCGCTTGCCCTCGGAGTGGGCGAGGGGGACCATGTCGGCTCCCATGCCGTTCTTCGGACGCCACTGGTGCGCGCCGGCCGGGCTCTGGAACAGCTCCCAG
Organism: Microbacterium wangchenii; assembly: GCF_004564355.1. NCBI lineage: Bacteria > Bacillati > Actinomycetota > Actinomycetes > Micrococcales > Microbacteriaceae > Microbacterium > Microbacterium wangchenii. Next base: position 1,092,242 of record NZ_CP038266.1, on the reverse strand, counting down.
TCGTACGCGTACAGGATGTGGAAGAACTCGTTGTCCCAGCGCGTGGGGTGGTACGTCCACGTGACCTCGAGCCCGCTGGTGATGGTGTCGTCACCCTTGCCGGTGCCGTACTCGTTCTTCCACCCCAGGCCCTGCTCCTCGATGTCGGCGGCCTCGGGGTTGGGGCCGACGTGCGAGTCGGGGGCCGCGCCGTGGGTCTTGCCGAACGTGTGGCCGCCGGCGATGAGGGCGACGGTCTCCTCGTCGTTCATGCCCATGCGACCGAAGGTCTCACGGATGTCGCGTGCCGACAGCAGCGGGTCGGGGTTGCCGTTGGGGCCCTCGGGGTTGACGTAGATGAGGCCCATCTGCACGGCGGCGAGGGGCTTCTCCAGCTCCCGGTTGCCGGTGTAGCGCTCGTCGCCGAGCCACGTGGTCTCCGGGCCCCAGTACACGTCGTCATCCGACTCCCACACGTCGGCGCGGCCGCCGGCGAAGCCGAAGGTGGAGAAGCCCATGGACTCCAGCGCGACGTTGCCGGCGAGGATCATGAGGTCGGCCCACGAGATCGACTGGCCGTACTTCTTCTTGATCGGCCACAGCAGGCGACGGGCCTTGTCGAGGTTGACGTTGTCGGGCCAGCTGTTCAGGGGTGCGAAGCGCTGCATCCCTGCGCCACCGCCGCCGCGACCGTCGGTCGCGCGGTAGGTGCCGGCGCTATGCCAGGCCATGCGGATGATGAGCGGGCCGTAGTGACCGAAGTCGGCGGGCCACCAGTCCTGCGACGTGGTGAGGGCGTCCTTGATGTCCTGCTTGAGGCTCGCGAGGTCGAGGCCCTCGAAGGCCGCCTTGTAGTCGAATCCCTCATCGAGCGGATCGCGCTGCGCGGAGTTCTTGGCGAGGATCTTCAGGTTGATTCCGTTCGGCCACCACACGCGGTTCGGCGAACCCTGCGTGGGGTGGGGCAGTGCGCCGGCGGGCTCGCTGTCGGCGGGCGCCTCGCCCACGGGCAGGCGGTTGTCGTCCGGGGCAGCGCCATCGTGGAACACGGGGCAGCCGGGGGCGGCGGTGTCGCTCATTCGGGTCCTCTCAGAGGGTTCGGGTTTTCAGCTTCTGCTCGACAGGCCGGGCATGTTCCCCAGAACGTGACCTCGGCGGAGCGGATGTCGAATCCGCTCCCCTCCGGCACGTGCAGGCACGGCGCGGCACCGACGACGCAATCGACGTCCTCGATGCGGCCGCACTCCGTGCACACCATGTGGTGGTGGTTGTCGCCGACGCGCAGTTCGAACATGCCGGGACGACCGGCCGGTTCGATCCGACGCGCCACCCCGGCCTCCACGAAGTCGCCGAGGGCGTTGTAGACCGACTGCATGCTCGTGCCCGGAAGGGTCACGCGGATGCGGTCGAACACCTCCTCGGCGGATGCGTGGGGCTTGCCGGAGAGCGCGTCGAAGACGGCGGTTCGGGTCGAGGTCACGCGGAGTCCCGCGGTGCGCAGCAGCGCCTCGGGAGTCGTGTCGGAGCCGTCGAGCATGCTTCGAGCCTAGCCGTGTTTTGAGCTATTCAAAAAACGGCCGATCACTCGGGCGAGCCACTCGTATCCGTGGGCGCGAAGCACGGTCGGAGCATCCCACCGTCGTCGGAGCATGCGGCCGGCATCCTCCGACCTGGATGCGATTCTCCGACGCGCGTGGCACGCCGGAGCGCGGGCGCGGACCCTCAGCCGGCGATCAGGCGAGGCGTGCCGGCCTCGTACTCGGTGAGGTCGCCGTCCTCTCCGGCCCGCACGGCGCGCCCGCCGACGACCAGCATGTACGCCAGGAACGCCGCGAGCGCGAGCGCGCCGATCGTGATCTTCACCGCGACCGGCCAGGGCGCCGGCGTCACGAACCCCTCGATCACGCCGGAGAGGGCGAGGACGAACACGAGCCCGATCGCGATCGTGCCCAGCGACCGGCCGGCCGAGGCCAGCGCCTCGCCGCGCGAGCGGGGGCCGGGCGCCACCCACGCCCAGAAGATCTGCAGTCCGGCCGCCCCGGCCACGAGCACGGCCGTGATCTCCAGGAGGCCGTGCGGGAGGATGAAGGAGAAGAAGATGTCGCCGCGGTCGAAGGCGAACATCACCGCCGCCGCCGTGCCGACCCCGACCGCGTTCTGCACGAGGACCATGAGCGGCCAGATGCCGGTGATCCCGAACGCCACGCACTGCGCCGCGATCCACGCGTTGTTGGTCCACACCGTCCCGGCGAACACCGCGGCGGGGTTCTCGCTGTAGTACGAGGTGAACTCCTCCTCGGCGTAGTACTCGAGGTCGGCGCTGTCGCCGAGGGCCGCGACGGCGGTCGGATCGCCGGCGATCCACGTCGCCACGAGCGCCGTCACCGCGAGGAACCCGACGGCCACGGCCAGCAGCATCCAGCGCACGCGGTACAGCGCCGCCGGCAGCTGACGCAGGAAGAAGCGCGGCACGAGCGCTCCGGAGTGCTCGCGCACGCCGGTCAGCCGCAGCCGCGTGCGGGCCAGGAGCGTGGAGACGTAGTCGCCCTGCGGCGTGCGCCCGGCGGAGGTCTTGATGTCGGCGAGGTCGGCCGACGCCGCGCGATAGCGCGTGACGAGCTCGTCGACCTCGGCGCCGGACAGGCGGCGCGCGCGGCTCAGCGCGTCGAGCCTCGCCCACTCCTCCCGCCGTGCGGCGGTCAGGGCGTCGAGATCCATTTGCTTTACTGTACCCATGGCGCAAGGCCCCTCCCCCGACCTCGTGCGCATCGCGCAGGACGAGACCGTCACCGGTGAAGCCGTCGCCCTGGACGTGCAGTCGGCGGGGTTCTTCCTCCGTGCCCTCGGTGCGCTGCTGGACTTCCTCGCCGGTGTGGCCGTGCTCCTGCTGCTGGCGGCGGTGGTGACGTGGCTGGCGGCGGCCGGAGTGCTCAGCGAGGCGATGATCCGCCCGCTGGCGATCACGGTGCTCGTACTGGTCACCGTCGTCGTGCCCACGACCGTGGAGGCCCTCACGCGGGGGCGGAGCCTCGGCAAGCTCGCCGTGGGCGCCCGGATCGTGCGCGCCGACGGCGGGGCGATCGGGTTCCGCCACGCCTTCCTCCGCGCCCTCGTCGGCGTGTTGGAGTTGTGGTTCACGCTGGGTTCGCTCGCCGCGCTCGTGGCGATCTTCACCCCGCGCGCGCAGCGGCTGGGTGACCTCCTGGCCGGCACCTACAGCGAGCGCACCCGCACACGTCCCCTGCCGGATCCCGCGCCGGGAGTGCCGCCGGTCCTCGCCGGCTGGGCCGCCGTCGCCGATGTCGCGCGGCTTCCCGACCGCCTCGCCGCCCGCATCGCGCAGTTCGTGCGGTCGGCGCCCGAGCTGGACTCCGCCGCGCGCCTGCGCCTCGCCGAGACCCTCGCGGTGCAGGCGCGTCCCTTCGTCGCGCCGCTGCCGCCCGTGGATGCCGACCTGTTCCTCCACGGCGTCGCCGCCGTGCGGCGCGACCGCGAGCTGCGCGCCCTGCGCCTGCAGGACGAGCGCGTGGCCGCGCTGCTTCCCCCAGCCTCCTGACCCGCCGCATCCGCCCCGGATCAGGAGGATCGCCGAAATCAGGTCCGGATGCGCCCGATCGCGCCTGATCTCGGCAGATCGCCTGATCTCGCGCGCTATGGCGTGGGTCAGACGCGCAGGGTCTCGTGACGCACGACCACCCAGCCGCGCGGCACGGAGAGCCGGTCGGTGTGGATGGCGCACAAGTCGTGCGCGTGCGGGTCGTCCACGCGCCCCAGCGGCCCGACGACTGCCATCTGATCGCCGTAGTCGTACGTCAGTGTCGCCACGGCCTCACGGGAGCAGGCCACCTTGGAGCAGAGTCTGTCGCGCATATCGCCGCCAGCCTAACCGCGGGCTCCGTCATCGCCGCAGCGCCTCGCCGCCCGCGTCGTAGGATGGGGCCATGGTCCGCCGACGCACACGCGAACGTCTCCGCGCGAGACCCCCGCGCCACGGCCGTCACGGCCGCGAGAACCGCAGCCCGGTCGTCCGACCCCCGCTGCCCCCGCTGGACACCCGCGCGGAGCGGTTCGACCTGGCCGTGGGCACCGCCGCGGAGTTTCTGCGCTCGGCGTGGGAGGAGCTGCGGGACGTCTCGTTCGAGATCGGCGTCCTGCCCCCCTCCCCCGACGATCAGGGCATCCCGCGCTGGCACGTGCTGCGCGAGCAGAAGCGCATCATCCTGTACCGCGTACCGATCGAGCGGCTCAGCCACCTGCACCGCAACGACGACCTGCACCGGCGCATGATGATCGAGAGCGCGGTCTTCCGCGCCGCGGCCGAATACCTCGACCGCGACCCGTGGGACCTCGGCCCCGAGCGCTTCCGGTACTTCTGAGCGACTACGGGAAGACGACGATCGGCGGGGCCGCCGCATCCGCTCCCCACACGGGGTATCCGGCGAGCGCGCCGGCCCCGGCGAAGGACACGCCGGCACGCACCGGCGCGGACGGATCCAGCGCATACACGCCGGACTCGCTCAGTTCGACCTCCACGGCGCCGGTGGCCGGCACCTCGACGTCCTGCGTGGAGCCGTCGGGCGAGGTCAGGACGACCGTGGCGTCGGCGGCGCGGTCGTTGACGAACGACATCGTCGGGGACGCCCCGCGCGGCACCGCGACCACCGTGGGCAGGTCGACCTCGGGCGCCGCGGCGAACCACGCGTAATCGGATCCTTCCCCGAACCCGGTCGTGCTCCATGCCCCGGCCACGACCGGGGAGTCGGCCTCGACTCCGACGGAGTAGGTGCCGGCGGCGAGTCCGGGCAGTTCCAGCTCGATGGGGGTCCCGTCCGCCAGCGGGACGGTCGCCGTCTCGCCCACGGCGCGTCCGGTGTCGTCCCGCACCGACACGCGCGCTTCGCCGTCACCGGCGGGGGCGAGCAGCCGCACGAGGGTTCGTGCCTCCGCGCCCTCGTCGGCGGCGGAGGCGGACACGACGACTCCGGGGATGACCTGCCGGTCGGCGGCCGCCGCCAGCGGGCTCACCTGGTCGACGCCACCGGGCAGGAGCGTGCGGGTGAGGCTGGACTGCAGGGCCACGCTCACCGGCGCCCCAGCCGCTGTCACGTGCACGACGGGGCTGGCCTCGTCGCGCAGGAGCCCCGCGAGGGGCACGACGATCTGGCTCCGCGCCGGCACGACGCGATCCACGCCGCCGGGCGCGCTCTGGGCTCCCGCCGCGCCGTACACCGTCACCTGCACCGTCGCGGCGACGACACCGGGGTTGGTGAGGATCACGAGGTCGTTGGAGCCAGTCGTGGTGGCACCTCCCACGAGCCAGGACTCCAGGAGGGGCGGCCGGCACGCGGATGCGGCGAACCCGCGCAGATCCGCCGCATCCACCGACGCCGACCCGGCCGCCGCGACGGCGGCGGGCGCGGACCCGTCCGGGGCCGCAGTGAAGCTCAGCGGCCCCGCATCCGGCACGGGCCCCGTGAGAGCCCGCTCGGACGCATCGGCGGTGTCGGGCCCCGCAACGACGGACTGCGCGGCGGCCAGCTCCAGCTGACCGGCCTGCTCGACGACGCGGCCGAGCACCAGCAACGGCCCGTCACACGCCAGCACCGTGTCCGACGGCGCCGGCGTCGCCTCGACGCGCACGGGCTCGGTGGACACCGTGGGCCAGGGGAAGGCGATGGCCAGCACGACCGCGACGACCACGGCCACCGCGGCGGCGGCGCCGGCGATCACCCGCGCGCTGGTCAGTGCCCAGCCGAATCGGCGACGCTCGGTCATCGGGCCTCCCTGGGTGCGGGGCCGACGATGCGCGGGGTGCGCCGCGCGATCCGCCGGCTGGCGGCGGTGGGCACGGCCAGAAGCAGGCCGATGACGACGACGGCGATCTGCAGCAGCGCCAGCACCCGCGCGGTGTCGTGGACGGCGGCGCTCGCGTCGGGCCGGGGTTCGACGTCGCCGGTCACGCGCCACAGGACACCGCGCGAAGCCGCATCCAGTCCGTCGCGCTGATCCAGGGCGGTGGATGCGGCCAGCCGCAGCGCGCGGACGGCCTCGACGTCGCCGGTGGGGGCGGCGAGCATGACGAAACCGATGCCGCGCTCGGCGAGTGCGGCGACCGCATCGGGCCCCGTGGAGGTCACGAGGTCGGCGGCGAGGGCGGCCAGCTCCCGGTCGGCCGCGGTGGGTGCCGTGCGGGTGGCCTGGAGCGTGCTCTGCCCGCCGAGTGTCTCGCTGCCGCCCCACACGACCTGCACGACCATCCCGCTCCCCCGCGGGTCGATCACGATCGTGCCGGTGCGGGCGTCACCGCGCCCCTCCGCGGCGACGTAGGCGGGGAGGGTGGAGGCGGGGCCGTTGGTCAGAACCGCGGCATCCCGCGCCGACGCCGTGAGGGCCGGCAGTGCCGCCACCGCCACGCCGCCGGCGAGGATCAGCGCGACGGCGGGCCGCAGCATCCGCACGCGCGGCACCAGACCGGTGTCCAGGGTCACCGTCGCGGCGCCCAGCGCGCCGGCCCACGCGAGGCTCAGACCGGCGCCCGGCCACAGCGGCACCGTCGATGACCCGGCGAAGGAGACCGCGATCCCGACGGCGCCGAACGCAGTGGCCAGCCCGAGCAGCGCCAGCGCCATCATCGCCGCGGCTGCGGGCCAGCGGGGGGTGACCAGCGACGCCAGCGCGAGCAGGGCCAGCGGAGCGATCAGCAGCGGCACCCACCACACCGGCGCCCCCTCGAGGAACGCGCTCCATCCGGCGGGGTCGGGCGTGGGGAACCCGGCAGCCAGCAGCAGCCGCCCGCCCGCGTCGGCGGCGACGGCACCGCCGGTGGGCGGTCCGGGATCGGCGAGGATCGCCAGCAGGTTCCCCGCGCGCGCATGCGCCCACGCCAGCGGGGCGAAGAACACCGCCGTCGGCACCAGGAGCCACACGATCTTGGCGACGCCGCGGCCCCGGCGGGCCGCGACGACGGCGACGAGGATGCCCAGCCACGCCACGAGCACCGCCGGAGCCAGCGACGGCGCGCACGCCAGCACCGCCACCAGCAGGACCGACGCGCCGCCGGCGCTCGCCCACGACCGGTGCGCGACGCTGCCGGTGTACAGCAGCCACGGGAGCAGGAGATGCACGAGCACGGCCGTCGGGCGTCCGTCGATGAGGGCGGTGAGGAAGGGCGGGGCCAGCGCCCATGTCACCGCCGCGAGAATCCGCAGGAGGGAGCGCTCGGTGACCCGGGTCGCCGCGAACCACGCACCCAGCACCGCGAGCGGCAGGGCCAGCAGCCACAGGATCACCAGGGCCCGCGAAGGGTCGGCGGGCGAGAGCGTGCCCACCACGGCCACCACTGCGGCGAAGGGGTCGGCCGGGGCGATGTCGGCCAGGCCGAGCGCACGCTGACCGTACGCGGCGTCGGCCCACAGCTGAGCCACGCGCGAGCGCAGCGGGAGCAGGGCGCCGCCGCCCAGCACCGGCCAGGCCAGGAGCGCGGGGAAGACCGCCACCGAGACCGCCGCGGCTGCCAGCACCGTCCAGGCGCCGCCGCCGGTGAAGAACCGCAGTTCGGTGCGCACCGGCGCGGAGGGATCGGCGCCGTCCCCGTCCCACCGCAGGCGCAGCTGCGCGTGGCTCACCCGCAGGGGCGCCAGGCGCGACCAGCCGGCGCGGCGGGTGGTGCGGATCTGCCGCCGCGCCCGCGCGACGGCACCCCACCGCACGAGCACCACGAGGGTGGCCCACCAATCCGGTCCGACCCGGCCGGGCTGCTTGGCCACCAGGAGCGCGATCGTGCGCCACACCGCCAGTGGCAGCAGGGAGAGCCAGTGCAGCGGCACCGCGACGGCGGGCGCGTAGACGAGACGGCGGTGCAGCTCCGCCGTGCGGATGGCGAACTCCCGGCGGGTGGAGCGGTGCTCGGCGGGGAGGCCCGCCACGCCGTCGCCGGCCACCGCGACCACGGCGGAGGGCACGAGGGTGACCCGCTCCCCCGCCAGCCGTGCGCGCACACCGAGATCGAGCCCTTCGTCCGCTCCCGCGAGCGCGGGATCGAGTCCGCCCAGCTGCCGCCACGCCTCGCGCCGGACGAGCACGCCGCGGACGTCTGTGCCCAGCACATCCTGCGCGGCGTCGTGCTGCCCCTGGTCGAGTTCGCCCGCCGCCAGCTCGATCGCCCGCCCCGTCGGCGACATGCTCACCCCGAGCGAGACGATCTCCGAGCGGTCGTCCCAGCGGACGAGCTTGGGAGCGGCGAAGGAGACGGACGCCGCCAGTTCCAGGGCGCCGGCCAGGCGGGTGAGCGCCTCGGGGTCGGGCGCGGTGTCCTGGGCCAGGAGCCACACGGCCTCTCCGATGAGGCGGGGGGTGGCCATCGCGGTCGCCGCGGCGAATCCGGTGCCGTGCGCGGCGGTGATGACCCCTTCCGCGCCCGAGCGGGCGGCGATCTCGCGGAGCTCGGCATCGCCGCCGCACAGCACGATGGTCAGGGCGTCGACGGGCCGGGTCTGCGCCGCCAGCGCCGCGAGCGTGGCCCGCAGGTGTGCGGCAGCGGGCGTGCGCCCTTCCGGACGCACGACGAGGATCGCGTGGACTCGAGCGGGCATGACGGAATCAGCCTAGGGCGATCTCACAAGCGTCCCGCGGCGCACGCGCCGAGGGGAAGCGGATCGGGTTCAGCTCGCGCGGCGCTTGAGCTTGCGACGCTCGCGCTCGCTCAGGCCGCCCCAGATCCCGAAGCGCTCGTCGTTCTGCAGCGCATACTCCAGGCACGCGTCGCGCACGTCGCACGAGGTGCAGATGCGCTTGGCGTCGCGGGTCGATCCGCCCTTCTCGGGGAAGAAGGCCTCGGGGTCGGTCTGCGCGCACAGCGCGTCGGACTGCCAGGAGAGCGGGTTGTCCTCGACGTCCGCGTCGCGGCGCACCCCGGGCACGCCCAGATGGACGGGATCGACGAACCAGTTGTCGGGTACGCCGGAACGATACTGTGATCCAGCCATCTCGTCTCCCGCTTCCTCCACCACACGCCGGCCGCGTGTACCCCTAATTACACCGGTGTGATTCGCTGCGGTCAAGTCGCAGAGCATAAACCCTCACCCCCGACTTCAAACTTCACCACGCCCACGGCGTGTCGGGGTTGTTATGCCCGGCCGGGCATCGCCACGAAGGCGCGACCGGCGCCGGCGAAGCGCAGCGGGCTCTCCACGGCACTGGCCACGAGCGCCTGGCCCGGCTGCAGGGTGACCCGCTCACCGCTGGCTCCGGTGACTTCGACGATCCCCGCCACGGCGACGGCGAGCGCGATGCCGCTGAGCTCCAGTTCGGGGGTTCCGGTGTCCACCGTCACCGCTGCCAGGGCGAAATCGGGTACGCCGGGGTCGAAGATCTGGACGCCAGGGCCCGCCTCGCGGGAGGGCAGGCGGGGCGGATCGGAGGGTGCGGCGTCCAGCACCGCCATGAGCTCGCCGGCGTCCACGTGCTTGGGGGTGAGCCCGCCGCGCAGCACATTGTCGCTGGCGGCCATGAGCTCCACGCCGAGCCCCGACACGTACGCGTGCAGCACGCCGGCGGGCACGAACAGCGCCTCGCCGCGCGTCAGGATGACGAGGTTCATCAGCAGCGCCACCACCACGCCCGGGTCTCGGGGGTAGGCCTCGGCCAGGGAGCGGGCCAGCGCAAGCTCCGAAGTGAACTCCGCCGCGCTCGCGCCGCCCACCGCGGAGATGACGTCGGCGACGTCGCCGTCGGAGTCGGGGCCGAGCAGCCACGCGATGGTGTCGCGCAGCGCGGCCGCCGCATCCGCGCCCTCCAGGTGCGCGCGCAGGGCCCGCGGACCCGGGCCGTCGCCGAGTGCCTGGACCAGCCGGCGGGTCGCAGACAGCTCGCGCAGGCCCGCGAGCGCCTCGAACCGGTCGCTGACGGCGACGATCAGTTCGGGCTTGTGATTGTCGTCGCGGTAGTTGCGCTCGGCGGCGTCGCGGGGAACTCCCGCCGCCTCTTCGCGCGCGAACCCCGCCTCGGCCTGCGCCTTGGAGGGGTGCGCCTGGATCGACAGGGGCGCGCCGGCGGCCAGCAGCTTCAGCAGGTAGGGCAGGCGGGTGGGCACACCCAGTGCCGCCGACTCCTCCGCCAGCCACGTGTCCAGCGTGCGGCCGGACCCGTCCTCCACCAGGGCCGGGGATCCGGGGTGGTCACCGAACCACACCTCCGCCTCCGGCGCGCCGGAGGGCGCGCGCCCCTCCAGCTCGGCGATCAGCGTGCGCGATCCCCATGCGTAGTCGCGGGGCGAGTTCGAGATGCGGGTGAGCACGCGCCCAGCCTACGACCCGCCCGGGCGCTACCCTGAGATGCCATGGCGGTTCACACGAAGCATCCTGTCTCGGCGCCGCCCACCCCGCCCGCGCGGGAGAAGACCGCGCACCTGCTGCTGCGCGGATGGTGTGTCTTCGTGGTGCTGCTGGCCCTGGGCGGCACCGCATGGGTGCACGCGTTCGGCGATGTCGCCGCCGGTGCGCTGGCGGTCGTGTCGGGGCTCGTCTCCATCGTGCTGTGGCTCGTCGTGCGCCCACCCGTGCAGGGGCGGCGGATGCCGTGGCTCGCGCTGGGCTACATCGCCTGGGCGGCCGCCTCCGTCATCTGGAGCGCGTGGCCCGCCACGACGGCGATCACATGGCTGCTGCTGGCGACCACCACCGCGCAGGGCCTGTTCGTGGCCGCCGTCCTGACCTGGGCGGAGATCGTCCGCACCATCGCGTCGGCGCTGAAGTGGGTTCTCGGCCTGAGCCTGCTGTTCGAGCTGTGGGTATCGATCGTCATCCAGGGTCCGATCCTGCCCGGATGGGTGCGCCCCACCGAGAAGATGGACCCGATCGTCTACTGGTCGCGGGACAACCTGTTCGACTGGGACGCGCGCATCCAGGGCATCTTCGGCAACTCCAACCTGCTCGCCGGCGTCGCGGTGCTCGCGCTCGTCGTCTTCGCCATCCGCCTGGCCGATCGCGCACCGCGCCGGGGGCTGCTGCTGGCCTGGATGGCCGCGGCGGCCTTCCTGCTCGTGCGCGCCGGCTCGGCCACCGCCTACCTCTCCGTCGTCGCCATCGCCGTGGTCCTGGGCACCGTGCTGCTCATGCGCACCGCGCGCCGACCCGGGGAGCGCACGCGCTGGTACATCCTCTACGCCGTCGTGGGCCTGGGGGGCGGGTCGGCGCTGTGGTTCGCGCGGGACGCGATCTTCGGCATCCTGGGCCGCTCGGCCGACCTCACCGGGCGGGAGCAGATCTGGCAGCAGGTGTTCGAGCGCGCGTCGGAGCATCCCGTCATCGGATGGGGCTTCGCGACGCCGTGGCTGCCGGAGGATCCGCGCTTCGACGGGTGGATCATCGACCACGGCGAGAGCGTGCTGCAGGCACACAGCATGTGGCTGGACGCGTTCCTGCAGCTGGGGATCGTCGGCGTCGTGCTGCTCGCGCTGGCCTACCTCGCCTTCATCTGGCGGGCGTGGTTCTTCGCCATCGACCGCCCCCGGTTCCACCTGCGCGCCGACCGCCCCTACTCGCCGCTGAGCCTGCTCCCGACGCTGTTCGCCACGCTCATGCTGGTGCAGGGGGTGTCCGAATCGGGGCCGCTGCTGGTGTGGGGCTGGATGCTGTTCATTCTGCTGTCGTTCAAGATCGACCAGGCCCCGCTGGTGGGCGTGGGGCCCGCCGAGCAGAGCCTGTCGATCGAGCGCGGCGACCTGCAGAGCCGGGTGCCGTGAGCGGGGCTGTGCCGCTTCCCCTCCCGGGCCTTCCGGCACTGCTGGCCTCGGCATCCTTCGCGCGCGCCTACACCTTCACGACGCTCGCGACGGTCTTCTCCGCGTTCGCGATCCAGCGCGTCGCCGGTGAGGTGACGTTCCTCACGATCATCGCGGGCCTGTGCGTGCTCGGGGTGGGGATGCTGATCGCCCGGCGCGCGGAGTACTCCCTCGTGCGCCTGGCACCCACGACGGTGCTGATGTTCCTGATCTGGACGCTCGTGACCCTCGCATGGACCACCGACCGCGCCCACACCGTGTCGGGATGGCTGTCCCTGGCGGCCACCGCCCTGCTGGCCGTCGTGGTCGCCCTCGTCCGTGACACTCTGCAGACGGTGCGCGCCCTCGGCGACGTCCTGCGCTGGCTGCTGTCGATCTCGCTCGGGCTGGAGATCCTCTCCGGGATCCTCCTGGACATCCCCTTCGGATTCCTCGGCATTCAGGGGCGCATCGCCGAGCTCGGCCCCATCCAGGGCATCTTCGGTACGCGCAACCTCCTGGGCTTCGCCACGGTCATCGCCCTGATCACGTTCCTCATCGAGTACCGCACGCTCTCGGTGCGCACCGGAGTGGCCGTCTTCTCCGTGGTCCTCGGCGGCGTCACCGCCGTGCTCACCGACTCCCCCACCGTGTTCGTCCTCGCCGTCGCCGTGGGCGTGGCCGCCGCCGCGCTGGCCGTCGTCCGCAGCGCCCGGCCCGAACGGCGCAGCGTCCTGCAGTGGACGATCGGCGCCCTGGTGGTCGCCGGTGTCGGCATCGGCTATCTGCTGCGCAACCGCATCATCGACGTCCTCGGCGCCGGAACCGACTTCTCCCTGCGCACCGACCTGTGGCGGACCCTCTTCCCCTTCGTGCGGTTCCGGCCGGTGGAGGGGTGGGGATGGTACGGGCCGTGGACGGCGACCGACTACCCCTTCATCGCGATCAACCTGAGCCTCGGCGAATCCCACGCCTCCGCCCTCAACGCCTACCTTGACGTCCTCGTGCAGGCCGGATGGGTGGGGCTCCTGCTGTTCCTGGCGCTGGCGCTGATCGCGCTCGTACGCGCATGGCTGGTCGCCAGCGAGCGCCGGTCGGTCGTCCACGCCTGGACGCCGCTCGTCCTCATCGCGCTGCTGGTGGACTCGCTGTTCGAGAGCTTCACCCTCAGCGGCTTCGGCTGGTTCATGCTCGTGCTGTGCGCCGTGCGCGCGGGCCAGAGCCGGTCGTGGCGCGAGCGCGTGGGGGCGATGGACGACCCGAGTGCCCCGGAGCTCCTGCCGCTTCCCGGCGACGCTCAGGGCCTGGGCGGCGGGCGCGGGTAGGGGCACTCGCGCGCGGAGGCGCGCCTCGCACCCGATGAAGTGACGGTCAGGCGGGCGTGCCCTCAGTCACGACAAGGTAGGCTGGCACGCGTTCCACGCCCGACATCCGGAGTTCTCACGTGCCCTCAGTCTTGCAGAATGTGATTCTCCCGCTCGACCGGGACCCCGACCTCCTCCCGCTGTACATCGACGCGGAGACCTGGTCCATCATCGACGAGGACCCGGTCCGAGTCAGCGATCGCGCCCACGTGGGCAACGTGCTCGACCGCACGACGCTCCGGATCCCCGGGGGGGAGCGCGTGTCCTTCGGAACGTATTTCAACGCTTTCCCGGCATCGTACTGGCAGCACTGGACGCCGGTCCGACGGGTCCGATTGACCGTGCGGCTCTCAGGCGGCGCGACCGTGCTGGTGTACCGATCCAACGGTGGGGGGACGCCGCAGCGGATGGAATCAGCCCATCTGCCTGGTGAAGCCGACGAGGGCGGAGAGCTCTCGTTCGACCTGGAGGTGACGCGGTTCAGCGACGGCGGCTGGATGTGGTTCGACGTCGTGGCCGACGGCGACGACGTCGAGGTGCGAGGCGCGGAGTGGACCACGGATCAGGAACCGCGCGAGCGCGGTCTCGCCTCCATCGGCATGACGACGTACAACAAACCGGACTACTGCGTCCAGACCCTGCGTAGTCTGGCCGATGCCCCCGACGTCCTGGAATTGATCGACCGCGTCTTCGTGGTGGATCAGGGGGATCAGCTGGTGTCTGATGAACCGGGCTACGGCGAGGTCGCTGAGCGGCTGGGCGACACGCTGGCGATATTGAGGCAGGCCAACCTCGGCGGATCGGGGGGTTTCTCCCGAGCGATGAGCGAGTCGCTGGAGCGTCCAGACACCGCGTTCGTCCAGCTCCTCGATGACGACGTCATCATCGAGCCGGAATCGCTTCGGCGCTCGATCATGTTCGGGCGGTTCGCGTCCCGCCCTCTCCTGGTCGGCGGCCACATGTTCGACCTGCTCGACCGGCCCAAACTGCATGCGTGGGCTGAAGTGGTCGACGAACGGCCCTTCATGTGGCGCAATCTCTTCCAGGAGCGCATGCCCCACCACTTCGGGGAGGCCAATCTGCGGCAGTCCCCCATGCTGCACATGCGCATGGACGCCGATTACAACGGCTGGTGGATGTGCCTCATCCCCACAGAGGTGATCCGCCGCGTGGGGCTGGCGATGCCCGCCTTCATCAAGTGGGACGACGCGGAGTTCTGCCTCCGCGCCCGAGAGGCCGGCTTCCCCACGGTCTCTCTCCCCGGTGCGGCCCTGTGGCATGTGTCTTGGCTGGGCAAGGACGATGCGATCGATTGGCAGGCTTACTTCCATGCGCGCAACCGCCTGGTCGCGGCCCTCTTGCACTCCAATGCCCCGCGCGGTGGCACGTTGCTGCGACACAGCCGCAGAATCGACCTCAAGCACCTGATGATGATGCAGTACTACCCCGTCGCGCTGCGCATGCGTGCGCTGCGGGACGTCCTGTCGGGGCCGCAGCATATGTGGCCGACCTTGGCCACAGCGATGCCGGCAGCTCGCGCCCTGGCGGCTGACTTCCCCGAAACCCGCATCCACAAGGGCACCGACAGCATCCTCCAGGCGCGCCATGGGCGGCAGGTGTTCCGCCGTCTGCGGCGCAACACCTTCGACAGCCCCACCGGTCTTCGCCTGCGGTGGTTCACCCTCGGCACGCTCATCAAGCACTGGTTCCACGTGCCCAGACCGGAGAATCTGGAGACCCCCGAGGTCGAGTTCGGAAAAGGCGACGCCAACTGGTGGCGGCTCCCCCGCTACGACAGCGCGCTCGTCAGTTCGGCGGACGGGTCCGGCAAGAACGTCTACGTGCGCGACCGCGCGGCGTACCGTCGGATGCTGATGGACACCCTGGTCCTGCACTGGCAGCTCAAGCGGCAGTGGCGTCGGCTGGCGTCCGAGTACCGCCGTGCGCTTCCCGACCTCGTCTCCCTGGAAAGCTGGCGCTCCTACTTGCAGGATCCCCGGTGAGCGACGCGGCCGCCCCCTTCTCACCGTCCTCGGCGACCATCGCGGTCGTCACGTACAACCGGTCGGCTCTCCTGACGCGCCTGCTGGAGAGTATCGAGCGGATGGACCCCAAGCCGGGCCACGTGGTCATAGTCGACAACGCCTCCGTGGACGACACGGCTGACGTCGTCGAGTCGTTCCGGGAGCGCGTCGGCACTCAGCTCGTCTACCGCAGGCTCGAGACGAACACCGGCGGCTCCGGCGGATTCAGCGAGGGCATGCGCGTGGCCTACGAGCTGGGCTCGGAGTGGATCTGGCTCATGGACGACGATGTCGAGGTGATCCCCGACGGCCTCGCCCGTATGGGGAAGTGGGCGCCGCGGTTCCGCAGCATCCAGGGGCGCCGTTACGACTACGACGGCAGTGAGTTCTACTGGCAGTACCGCATCGCCGAGTCCATGGGCATCCCGATCCCCTTCGCGCCGGCCGGGTTCGATGCATCCGGATACAAGGAGATGAACTCCGGCTGCTTCGAGGGCATGTTCATCCACCGCGACATCGTCGCGAAGATCGGCCTCCCCGACCCGCGGTTCTTCATCTACTGGGACGACCAGCTGTACGGGTGGCTCGCCTCCCGCCACACGACGTCGGTCATCGTGGACGAGTTCGTTCTGCGCCGCACGCGCGAGATCAAGCAGTGGGACATGGGCATCCGCCACATGAACGCCTCGAGCGATGCGTACCGGTACTACATCATGCGCAACCGCGCGCTCATCAAGCAGTACTACCGCGCGCTGGGCGTGTACCGTCCGGTTCCGTTCGCGGCCGGCACCGCCCTCACCTTCGTCAAGGAGCTCATTCGGCTGCTGGCCGTCGAGCGGACCGTGCGCGGCACGAGCCACCTCTTCCGGGGGCTGCGGGACGGCGGGCGCATCGCGCGGGATCGCTCGTGGAAGCCGATGCCGCCGCTGACCGCGTCTCAGCCGGTCGCGTAGTCGGCGTTGTAACGGTCGAGCACCTCGGCGATCGGCGCGTCCATCGCGAGGGTCCCCTTGTCGAGGTAGAGCCCTCGCGTGCAGAAGCGACGGAGATCCTTCTCGTTGTGGCTGACGAAGAAGAGCGTTCGCCCCTCCGCCAGCAGTTCGTCGATGCGGCGATAGCACTTCTCGCGGAATGCCCGGTCACCGACGGCGAGAACCTCGTCGACCAGCAGGATCGGTTCGTCCAGCTGCGACACGACGGAGAACGCCAGACGCACCTTCATGCCGTTCGACAGGTGTTTGTACGGCGTGTCGACGAAGTCGCGGATCTCGGCGAAGTCGATGATCCCGTCGAAGCGGCGGTTGACCTCGGCGCGCGACATGCCACGCAGCCCCGCGGCCAGCCGCACGTTCTCCCGCACCGACAGGTCGCCGACGAAGCCGCCGGTGATCTCGATGAGCGGGGCGACGCCGCCGTGGACGGTCACGCCGCCTTCGTCCGGGATGAGAACGCCTGCCACGAGCTTCAGCAGGGTGGACTTCCCCTGCCCATTGCGTCCGACGACACCGATCGACTCACCGTGTCGCACATCGAAGGTCACGTTGCGGAGGGCCCAGAACTCCCCCGGGCGCGTGCGCCGCGTGGAGCCGGCGAACAGGTCCTTGATCGTCCGCTTGCCGCGCTTGTTCCGGCGGAAGCGCACGCCGAGGTCGCGCGCCTGGATCGCCAGATCGTTCGTGCTCATCACAGTTCCTTCAGGAGGGGCCGCTCCAGCCGCCGGAAGAGCAGGAGCCCGGCGCCGAGCAGGACGACGGAGATCACCGCGGAGCTGATGACGGCGGCGCCGTCCCACTGACCGGGGAAGAACCCCGCCCGGAAGAGGGTGAAGATCCCGGCGAGGGGGTTGCACACCGCCAGCCAGGAGAAGCCGCTGGGCAGGTCGGCGACGCCGTAGATGATGGGCGACGCATAGAACAACGCGCGCAGGACGAGGCGTGTGGTGCGCTCGAGGTCGGCGAAGAGCACGCACAGTGGCGCCACGATGAGACCGAGTCCGACCAGGAGTATTGCCATCAGCAGCACGCCCAGCGGGAACCACAGGAGCCCCCATCCCACCGTCGCCCCGCCGAGAACGGCGAACAGCACGAGGACCGGGAGGGAGAAGAGGAACTCGATGCCCTTGCTGAGCACGATCCGGTTGACCCAGATCGTCCGCGGAATGGCGGTGGACCGCACGAGTCGGGCGTCCTTGTTGAAGGCCCTCGTGAAGTCGGTCACCGCGGAGTTGAACCACACCCAGGGAAGCAGCGCGGTGATGAGGAACAGGATGTACGGCTGCTCTCCGACCGTGCGCTGGAAGATCTGAGTGAAGACGAACCAGTAGATCAGGCTCATCACGAGCGGATCCAGCACCGACCACAGGTAGCCCAGGGCGCTGGTGGCGTACCGCACTCGCAGGTCGCGCGCCGACAGAAGCCATAGGGAGTGGAGGTAGCGCCGGGCGGATCCGGGTGCGCCGACGGCGGTGGTCACGGCATCGATCCTAGGGCGCGGCGGCGAGCGGCTGCGACAGACTCACTCAGGCGAGGTGGTTGTTCCACATCGAGAGCGCCGATCCGATCGCCATGTGCATGTCCAGGTACTGGTAGGTCCCCAGCCGTCCCCCGAAGTGGACGCCCTTCTCCCCCTTGCTGAGCTCGCGGTAGGCCAGGAGCCCGGCGCGGTCCTCGGGCGTGTTCACCGGGTAGTACGGTTCGTCGTCTCGCGTCGCGAAACGCGAGTACTCGCGCATGATGACCGTCTTGTCGGCGGGGTAACGGTCGGCCCGCTCGGGGTGGAAGTGCTTGAACTCGTGGATGCGGGTGTACGGGATGTCGGCGTCGGCATAGTTCATGACACTCGTGCCCTGGAAGTCGCCCACTTGCAGCACCTCCTCCTCGAAGTCGAGGGTCCGCCACGACAGCGCGCCTTCGGTGTAGTCGAAGTAGCGGTCGACGGGGCCGGTGTACACGACGGGGACCTGTCCCACGGTCGCCGCCTTGTGCAGCGGCTGGGTCTCGTCGAAGAAGTCGACGTTCAGCTTGACGTCGATGCGCGGGTGGTCGGCCATCCGCTCGAGCCACGCCGTGTAGCCGTCGACGGGAAGTCCCTCCCACGTGTCGTTGAAGTACCGGTTGTCATAGGTGTAGCGGACCGGGAGGCGCGAGATGACCTCGGCGGGGAGGTTCGTGGGGTCCGTCTGCCACTGCTTCGCCGTGTAGTCGCGGATGAACGCCTCGTACAGCGGGCGCCCGATCAGGCCGATGGCGCGCTCCTCGAGGTTCGTTGCCTTCTTCGGGTCGAACTCCCCCGCCTGCTGGTGGATCAGCGCACGCGCTTCGTCCGGCGAGAACGCGGCGGTGAAGAACTGGTTGATCGTCCCGAGATTGATCGGCAGCGGGTACACGACGTTCTCATGATTGGTGTACACCCGGTGCACGTACGACGTGAAGTCGGTGAATCGGTTGACGTACTCCCACACCGTCGGATTGGAGGTGTGGAAGAGGTGCGCTCCGTACCGGTGCACTTCGATCCCCGTCTCCGGCTCGTCCTCGCTGTAGGCGTTGCCGCCGATGTGGTGACGACGGTCGATCACCGTGACCTGACGGCCGGCGGCTGCCGCGCGCTCGGCGATCGTGAGGCCGAAGAAGCCCGATCCGACGATGAGGAGATCCATGCAGGGTCGCTTTCTGGAGAGGGCGGGGACCCTGCCAGTCTATTCGGCCGGCCGTGGGTGGCCCTGGTCGGCCAGCCGCGCCAGGCGGATGACATGCCACGCACGGTATGCGGCGGTGCCCAGGGCGACCAGGAGCATGGCCGCGGCTGCGCCGACGACACCCAGCCACCACGTGAGGGCGGCGAACAGTGGTAGCCCAACGATGGCGGCGGCGATCGAGGACCACGCGAGATGGCGCACTCCCCCCAACGCGACGAGCCCGGCCAGGCCTGCCACCTGAGCCACGGCCTCCGCCGCGAAGGCCAGTCCGAGCAGGATGGCGGCGACGACGGGGATCCGCACCTCCCCCACGGTCAGGAAGGAGGAGACCGGGGGAGACAGGACCGCGATGCAGAGGCCGCCGACCAGCCCGATCGCCGCGCCCAGTTCCAGCGTGCGACGCGCCCGGCGGCGGGTCTGCTCCCCCGCCGTCTCCGGCACCCAGCTCTGCACGGCCTGCAGGATGGGGCCGAGCGCCAGGACGGCGTACTTGTACAGCCGGTCGGCGATGGCGTAGACGGGCAGCACTGCCGGCGCCACGATCTGCACCAGAGTCGGGGGCAGCGTGGAGTAGATGCTCCCCGAGACCATGGTCGCCGTCCCGCCCAGCTGCGAGGAGTAGAGGGAACCCAGCGAGCGGCGGGCGCGCCACGAAAGCGGACCGTCATCGGCTCGCGTGAGGACGTAGCCGGCCGACAGGATCGACCCCAGCACGGCGAAGGCCGCCACTCCGGCGAGGTAGGCGGTCAGGTCGGGCCACATCAGGACGGCCACCAGACCGGCGACCTGCCCGACGATCAAGGGCAGGGCGTCCAAGAAGAACAGTGCGGCCGGACGGTTGCCGCCGATGAAATACCACGCCGCCCCGATGCCCGGCGCAGCGTAGGCCACGGCGCTGAGCAACGCGTTCACAAGCCCCTGTCCGGTCACGAGCATGCCGAGCACCGCCGCAAGCGGGATGGCGACCACGAACACGACACCCCGGGCCACGAGGGAGTCGAGGTAGAACTGCCGGCGCTCGTGTCGTGGACGCGCAGCCACCATACTGGGGCCGGTCGCCCCCCACCCGAAGGCGACGAGGATCGCGAAGAACTGTCCGATCGACTGCAGGACGACCAGGACGGCCCACTGCCGCGCTCCCACGGTGGCGACGAGGACCGGGATGGAGAAGACGCCCACCACCGTCGAGGCGAGGATCGGTGCGGCGAACAGGATGCTTCGGCGCAGAAGCTCGTGGCGCAGGAGGGCGCCGAGCCTGGTCATCGACGCGCCCTCGAGGGCGCCATGATCCACTCGAGCGTGGCGGGGTCGATCTTGCCCAGCACGCCCCGCCGCGCGTCACGGCGCCCAGCGCGTACCGCCCGCAGTTGCGATCGACGGTCGGCGGAGAGGACGATGCAGCCCGCCACCATCTCGAACATCTTGCGGCTGCGTCGCCGCATCCACTGCGGCCGGTGATGGGCGTAGCGACGGTTCAGGACAGTGCTGTTGCGCACCATGTAGTACGTCCGGAACGGCGAGTGGTACAGCACGTGCCGGGGTTTGCCGGCGAGCACGAGCTGCCGTCCGAAGATCCGGATCGGTTGCAGCTCCCCCAGCCCGTGCTCGATCTCCGCTTCGTCGACAACGGCGAACGAATAGCCGAGTGCATCTGCTCGCAGCCAGAAGTCGGAGTCGACGGCGTCGATGAACAGCTCCTCGGCGAAGGGACCCACCGCGTCCAGGACCGCGAGCGGGATGAGCTGACCGGACTGGATGGGGTCGAAAGGCACGTCGTCCATGTCGCGCAGCACCGCGGCCCCGCCGGCCGAGGAGGGCACGGCGCCCGCGACGAGCCGCCCGCTGTCGGCACGCGACTGCAGCGCAGCGAGCATGCGGGCGACGTACCCGTCGGGCACGGTGGAATCCTGGTCCAGCGTGAGAATGTGGGTGGCGTCCAGGCCGCGGGCCCTCTCGACTGCGACGTTGAGCGCGTGAGCGATTCCGGAGTTCGCCTCCAGTGCCACCTGTACGACGCCCGGAAGGTCGAACGCGGCAGAGGGGAGGGAGCCGCTGCCGTCGTCGACGAGCACCACCGCAGCCACCTGCTGCCGCAGGGCCCTTACTCGGGCGGGCAGGTCGCTGGGGGCGCGGAAGACGGGGATCGTGGCGACCACGCGCGCAAGTCCGGCTGGGTTCATGGGCTGGGGCAATCGTCGGGGCCGCGGCGCGCACGCCGGGGACGACGCGATGTCGTCGACAGTCGATCCTAGGCGAGCCGATCGGGCATCAGCTGACCGTACAGCGCCCGCACCCGCCGGCCGAACGCATCCATGCCGTACACCTCTGCCGCCCACTGCCCTCCCGCTGCGGCACGCTCCGCATGTGCGCCGCGCAGAGCCGCCACGACGAGGTCCGCGAACCGGACGGGGTCGTCGGTGACTCCCACGAAGACGTCCTCCCGCTCGATGCCCTCGGCACCCACGGGAGTGGCCACGATGGGGAGCCCACGCACGAGCGCGTCGACCGTCTTGAACTTCACGCCTGCCCCCGTGAGCACCGGTGCGACGAACACCCGCGCCGCCGCGTAGTAGGGGTCCAAAGAAGGGACGAAGCCGGTGAGTTCGGCCCGGTGGGATTTCGCCACCAGGCGCCGCAGACCGCGTCCCGGGCCGGATCCGGCAGCGACGAATCGGGCATCGCCGACCTGCTCGATCACGCGCGGCCACACCTTCTGCAGGAACCAGCGCACCGCCCGGTCGTTGTCGGGCCTGCCGAGCGCACCCGTGAAGAGCACGACGGGTTCTTCCTCGCTTCCCTCGGCGGGCGTCGAGCCGAGGCGGAAGCCGGGCGCCACCACGACCGGGTGTGCGGCGGGAGCGAGCTCGCGCACCAGCGCCGCGTCCTTCTCGCTGAAGACCACGATGCGGTCGGCCGCCGAGAAGTCGGCGTGCTCACGGGTGGCGCTGCGCCGCGCCGCCACGGAGTAGGCGGTCCGCGCCAGCGGGTTCTTCGTCGCGCCGGCGGCGCGGTTCCACCGCTGGGTGATGACGTCGTGCGCCACGATCACAAGTGGCTTCTCCGGGAATCGCGCTCGGATCAGCGGCGCGAGCGACGCCATCTCCGACCACTGGAATTCGACCACGTCGGCGTCGGCGATCAGCTGCCACGGCCATTCCGGCGTCGCGGTCGCGCGTCGGAAGAACCCTTGCGCGTCACTCCCCCGCCAGGCCGAGGCGAGGTCGGTCAGCAGCTTCGCCCGCCCGGCGCGGAGAAGGCCTGTCCCTTCGATGAGAACGACCTCCGGGGGCGCTCCCGGCCGCGTCGCGGCGTCGCGGTTGGCCGTCGTGGAGGGTGCCACCGCGACGAGCCGCGCGATCCCGGAGAGCGCGTCGAAATGATCCTTCGCATACTGCCCGCCCGCGTGGGGGATGCCGTCGTACGGGATATACTTCGTGACGCTGACGATCAACGGAGTGTGACCATCGCGGACCGACTTCCGCTCATACTTCGCCACCGCAACAGCCTACGCCCGCCCCCAGGGCTCCCCGCCATGACTGCCTACGCCGCCCTGATCATCGCCTATCGCCGCCGCGACCTCGTCAACGGCGTGCTGGCGCGACTGGCCACCCAGTCCCAGCCACCGGCCGCTGTCGTGATCGTGGACAACGCCGGCGACCTGGGCGAGGTGGAGATCCCCCCGGGACTCCGCGGACTCGTGCAGGTGGTGACAAGAGCCGACAACCCGGGCTACGGCGCAGCGGTCAACGAGGCGAGGCGGGCGGTACGCGACAGCGTGCCCGCCCTGCTCGTTCTCACGCACGACGCCGAATTCGACGTGCACCTGGCCGAACGGCTTTCAGAGACGCTCGCATCCGCACCCGACATCGGGGCGGCCGGCCCCGTCTTGCGGCGTGTCTCCGATCCGGGGACCATCTTCTCCGCCGGCGGACGGCTGACCCGCGGCGGTCGCGCGACCCATGTGACCCGCGAGCCGGACACCCGGGTGTCGGACGTCGATTGGCTCGACGGCGCCATTGTGATGTTCCGCCTCGACGCCCTCGACGCCGTGGGCGGCGTCGACGAGGAGTACTTCTTGTATTTCGAGGACGTCGACACATCGTGGCGCCTCGCGCGTGCCGGGTGGCGCACCGTGATCGACCGTGACGCCCATGGGGCACAGGAGCCGGGTGAGCATCCCGTGTACCTCGGCATGCGCAACATGGCGCGCTTCGCGCACCGCGCCGGCATCCCGCGCTGGTCGCGCGGCGCGGCAGCGCTGCGCCGTCTGAGCGAGGTGTCCGTCTCTTCGTTGCTGCGCCGTCGGCCCGCCGGCCTGACGGACGGCTGGCGGGGATGGCGCGACGGTCTGCACGGTGTGTCCGGCAAGCCCGCGGAACGAGGTGATGACGGTGGACGATGAGACCATCGACATCCTTCTCCCCCACTATGGCGACGTCGAGTATCTGCGCCTGGCGGTCGACAGCGTGCGCGCTCAGACCGACACCCGCTGGCGCCTCATCTGCGTCGACGACGCCTCGCCTTCCTCTGCGGGGCATGAGTGGATCTCATCGTTGGACGACCCGCGCATCGTGGCGATCCGCAACGAGGAGAACCTGGGGGTCGCGCGCAACTTCGCCCGCTGCCTCGACCTGTCCACGGCGGAGTGGTTCGTCATGATGGGCGCCGACGACGTGATGATGCCGCGCTATCTCGAGACGGTTCGCCGGGCGGCCGCGCGGACCCCAGCTGCCGACATCGTCCAACCCGGGGTCCAGGTCATCGACGATGATGGGAAGCCTGCTCACCCTCTCCCCGACCTCGTCAAGAATCTCTTGCGCCCCCGCACGCGCAACGGCGACCGGGTGCTCGTCGGAGAGCCGTTCGCAGTGAGCCTCGCGCGGGCCGACTGGGCGTATTTCCCGTCGCTCCTGTGGCGGCGCGCCAGCGTCGCCGTCCACGGATTCGACGCCAGCTACGACGTCGCGCTGGACCTCGCTCTGCTTCTGGATATCGCGATGGCCGGGGGCACACTTCGGGTCACGGACGATGTGTGCTTCCAGTACCGGCGGCACGCGCGCTCGTTCTCCCAGGCGACCGCCGTGAGCGGACTCCGGTTCGACCAGGAGCGACGCTTCTTCCAGCACTACGCGGGACGCCTGCGCTCCCGCGGCTGGAACCGCGCGGCACGGGTGGCGCGCCGGCGGACCGTCTCACGACTCAACGCCGCCGCGGAGTCGGCGGTGGCACTGTTCGGCGGCCGGATGCGTGACGCACGTCGGCTGGCCGCCTACGTGGTCCGCTGACCGGTCTCCTGATCGCCATCCGGGGCGTCCCGGTCGACCGAAAGACGCTCGACGGCCGCCGACAGGGTGTCCATCTCCGCCCGCAGGATCGCCGTCTCTTCCGCCACGCGTCGGATCTCGTCCTCGGCGCGTGACAGTTCCCACGACAGGTGGAGGGAGACCCCCAGCAGCAGCACGATGGCGAGGGTGAACAGCAGGTTGGCGGGCAGTTGCACTCCCAGGAGCGCCGTCGCGGCGGTGAGCAAGCCGGGGAACAGCCCGAGGACGAGGACGGCCAGTCCGATCACGAGCCACATGACGGCGTACTTCTCGCGGATGGAGCGCCTCAGCAGCAGAATCATCACGATCGTCAGGATGATGAGTGCGAGGGCGACTGCGCCGATGACCGTCATGCGGGGGGCTCCGTTCGACGACGACGGGGGCGCAGTACGGCGAGCCCCAGGGCGAAGACCGACCGGAGAAGGTAGATCGTGGCGCCCACGGCGTTCTGGCTCGGCCGGCCGGTGGCGCGCGGCCGCATGGCGACGGGCACCTGGGTGACCCGCAGGCCGCCGTGCACGGCGGCCACGAGGGAATCGATCGTGTCACCGAGGTACTCGGCGGGGTAGTACCGCACGTATTGATCGATGGCTCTGTCGTTTGCAGCGCGGAAGCCACTCGTCACGTCGGTCAGACGCGTCTTCGCGACGTTCGAGAGCACCTTCGCCAGGACGACCATCGCCCACCTGCGCGGTCCTTTCACGGGGTAGTCCCCGACGTCGGCGAATCGTGCGCCGATGGAGATGTCGGCGTGCTCCAGACCGTCGAGGACGCGCGCGATGTCGGCCGGGTTGTGCTGACCGTCGGCGTCGACCTGGATCGCTTTGCGGTAGCCGTGCCGGCGGGCGTAGGTGAACCCGGTGCGCATCGCACCCCCCACGCCCAGGTTGAACGGAAGGGTGAGCACCACGGCCCCCGCGTCGCGGGCGACCTCGGCGGTGGCGTCCGTGGAACCGTCGTCGACGACGGCGATGTCGTACGGACCGGCCTCTCGGATGCCGCGTACGGTGGCGCCGACGTTGTGCTCCTCGTTCCACGCCGGAACGATGACCAGGACACGTTCCACGCTTTCCGACATCCTTTCCATGGTATCCGCAGTGCCTGGACGAACGATCATCAGCCGCACCCGACCAGTTCGAACAGGCGTGCTTCGCCGACCTGGTCGCGCAGCACCATCGAGGGCGACTCGGAGAGGTTCTCGTAACCGGGATACGCATGGTGGCCGTCGTGCACCTCCTCCGGGCTGAACTCGAGCACGAAGCGCACTCCGAACTCATGGGCGAGTTCACACGTGTCGTCTCCCGCCGTGCTGGATCCGAGTTCCGCGCCCAGTTGGCGCAATCGCTCGTCCTCGTAGCTGAGCAGATGCGGCGTCAGGACGGGGCGGTCGCCCAGCGCGTAAGCCAGCGATGTCCCCGTCCAGGGGTTGCCCGCCACGACAGCGCCAGGCGGAACGTGCGCGTCGAGGCGCTCCAGCAGGGTCCGCTCGTCCTGGGAGAGCAGCGGGGGGTGTCCGGAATCGTCGAAGTTGCGCTGCGCGGACGCGATCGCCGCCGGCACCGGTGACAGCGGAGCCGCTTGGCTGACGGCCAGGCCGACGAGGGCACCGACGACGCCGAGCACCGGCAGAGCGACACGCCGACGCGGTACCGGGATGCGCCGGGAGATCGCGTGCGCGAAGCACGCGATGCCGTAGGCCCCCAGTGGCACGGCGCCCAGCGGCAGGAGGGCGGCCAGTCGCGGGATGTTGTTGTACCAGCTCCCGGTGAAGATGTCACGGAGCGGGATGATGGGAAGGCTTGCCACGATGATGAACAGCAGCAGCGCCACGAGGAAGATCCCGGCTGCCAGGATCGCCCCGCGCGAGCGGTTGCGCACCGTGAAGAAGAGTCCGGCCAGGACGGCGACGGCAGCCACGACGGGCACGACGCCGTACCATGCGGAGCCCACGAGCCCCTGGACGAAGGCCTCCCCCATCGACGACTGGATCGCCCATCCGCGGGCATCGGCGGGGGGCCGCAGGATGCGCAGCAGTGCCGCACCGGCCACGAGATAGACGGCGGCCGCCACGAAGACTCGCACGCGCGCCTGCCGGGAGCGGGCTCGCCTCACCGAACTCCAGCCGAGCAGCGCCGCGATGGGGGTCGACAGCGCGAGCCATGCGACGAACCCGCCAGGGTGCGCGAGAGCGATGCCCCCCAGCGTTGCGGCGAGCAGAAGGGCGCGCTGCCACGACGACGCCGCATCCCGCAGCCGGCTCCACCCGAGGACGTGGAGGGTGAGGGCCAGGGCGACGGGGACGAGGGCGAGGGAGAGCTGATACGGGTAGAGCACGCCGTAGTCCAGCAGCAGGATCGGGAAGACGGGCATCGCGACGCTGAGCAGTCCCGCCCCCACCGTGGCTGCGGGGGTGCGGCCGAACAGCGCGCGCGTGAGCACGATCGCCGCCATGGGCCACACGAGCGCGCAGACGACGATCACCGTGGCGTTCACGGCGACCGGGAGGGTGACTCCCGACAGCTGCACCACGAGCGCGACGAGCGCGTGCCATGCGCCGGGGTAAAAGGCGAGGCCTTCGCTCTGCGCCGTGATCTGTCCGAGCGTCAGGGACGACGCCGACCCCGTGTCCAGGATCCACCGCACCGCGTTGAGGTGGAAGACGTTGTCGAACGTCTGGGAGATCGCGTCGGGCGCCCCGATGGACAGCATCACCTGCGTCGTGGCGACGCCCGCTGCCACGAGGACGGTGCCGGTCAGCCAGAGGTCCACCCGCCGCCGCGACGCCGCCGCCTTCCTCGATCGTCGCCCGCCGACGGCGCGGCTCAGTGCCGCCGCGACGACGAGGGCGATCAGCGCCGGGATGACCGACCACGCCAGCCCCACCCAGGGCGCCACGACGCTCGCGACTGCGATGACGGCCACCGTCAGCGCAGGGCCGGTCGCCAGCAGAGCGAATCCGCGCAGCCCACCCGCCCACCCGACCACACCGCCGATGAGGAACAGTAGAAGCGCGGCGACGACCGCTGCCGCAACCAGTTCAGTCCACATCGAGTGCAGATCCCTTCCCCATCACGCTCACCGCTCCGCCACCACCAGTTGGGACGCTTCCGGGAAGGCGCTTCGCCAGCCCGGAGTCAGGACACGGTCGGTGCGAAGTTCGTAGGCCGCCTCGGCGACCGGATAGTCGAACACCTGCACGCGCCCCCACGCCGCGCCGAAGCCGTCCATGTCTCCTGCGAGCGTGCGGATGTCGGCCAGGCGGGAAGCGCCGGCGAGGATACCGCCCCGCCCCGGCGACCAGGGGTTCATGTCCCACGCGAAGTCGCCCCACGACGTGGCCCCTGCCGGCGGCTCGACGATCCCGTTCGAGATGGCCGGGGGCGTCGTGCACGCGAACCAGAACGACATCAGCCAGTGGACCGAGACCGGCGTTCCGGGAGGGAACACCTGCGCGAAACTCCGCGCGGGGGCCACCAGCGGATCGCTCACCGCAAGCCACTGTCCGGGCAGCTCCGTCCTGGTCTGGGCGACGAGCCGGATCTCCTCGGTGTCTTCTGCGATCAGCGGCGAGAGCAGCAGAGTGCGCCAGCCATGACGGTCGACCTCATCGGTGAGGGGTGCCGTCGTGATCTCGCCGGATCCGTCCCGTCGCTCCAGGGTGAGCTTCGTCGATGCGTCCCGCGTCAGGTGCCCGGCGACGGCGACGACCAGCTGCTCCCCGTCGGCGAGGGGGGGCACATCGAACCAGCCGGACTCGTGCGAGCCCACGGACGGGACGCCGTCCTGCAGGCTCGTCCACACCGATGAGCCGGTCGCCAGAATCGGCTCGGTCGGCGTGCCGTCGGGCAGGCGCTCGGGGATGCCCTCCGGCGCGCCGGCCTGCGTGTCGACGGCGGGCGCGACCACACCGCCGGCCGCATCCCACGTCGTGATCGCCTCCTCGAGCAGGCAGTCGCGCGCCAGCGGATCGCGGACGTTCGCCGCGGAGGTCGAGAAGTCGTCCCATCCCCGCGCCGCCGCGATGCCGAAGGTCCCGAACATGTAGACCCCGATGAGGGCGAAACAGGTCACGGGGACCGCCGCGGCGAGGATCGGCAGGCGGACCGGCGTGCGCCGCACCCGCGACAGCGCGAGCAGGACTCCCACGCTGACGACGACCACACCGACCCACAGTGCGGGCTGGGCGAACACGACCGGGCCGACACCCGGAGCCTGCCCCCAATCCGACAGGTGGGCGTTCCAGGAGAACCAGTTCTGAGGGCCCTCCAGCGCCAGCAGCACGGGTGGGAGGAGGGAGGCGGCGAAGATCGATGCGAGGAGCCACCGCTGACGGGCGGTGGGCAGTGCCGCCAGGACGCGTGCCGGGAGGACCGTCAGCATCCAGGCGACGAACCCCGCCCCGATGACTGCCATGGCTCCGAAGTGATGCGACCACTTGCTGGTGGTGATCCAGATGAGCACGAACCCGACGGCGAAGGTCCACCCCATGAGGGAGGCGGCGTCGCCGATCAGTCTCGTCCGCGCTCGCAGATCCCACGCCCACGCGATGAGGAACCACAGCACGAGGACGAGCGCGACGAGCACCACCGCTCGCTTGACATATGTTCCCTGGGGCCCGTTCTCCAGCAGCAGACCGTACCGACCGAGTTCGTCGGTCCAATCCAGCGGTGTCTCGACCGCGGCGAAGCGGCGCTGCCCGTTGATCGCTTCGAACAGCGCGCCGTCGTGGAAAGCGGCGATGAGGGCGAACGCCCCGCCGCTGATGATGGCCAGCGTGCGGCGGGCTCCCGCCCGCCATCCGTCGCCGGACAGCGCACGCCACAGGGGAACGATCCCCACCAGCAGCGGGCCGAACGCGACGACCCCGGTCGGGTGAGCCGCGAAGCTCAATGCCCCCACCGCGGCGGCCACGAAGGCGGGGAACGCGCGGCCGGTGCGTACCGAGGTCACGACCAGCACCAGGACGGCCATCGCCCCGACGGCCGCGACCGCCTCGGGGCGGACACCGATCGCGAAGGCACACCACCACAGGACGGTGACCATGCCCGCGACGGCGAGGAACCCGGCGCGGACGGCTCCGGCGACCTCCAGATGGCGCCTGACGTAGTACCGGATCAGCATCCACCCGCCCACGGCGGCGATGAGTGAGGGGATCCGCAGCCAGACCGCGCTGACGGACACCGTCTGCCACAGATCGAGGAACTGCCAGTACCACACGAAGGGGACGAAGGTCTGATTGAAGATCTGGTAGTACATGCCGACGTAGCCGGCATCGGAGTTGTTGCGCGCCATCACCGCGTAATAGCCGTCGTCGGCGGTCATCGGCCCGATGAACACCCACAGCACGAGCGCCCCCACGACCGCGACGTCGACGGCCGCGACGGCGACCCGCACCCACCGCCCCTCGCCGTCGTCCCGACGCCGACGGGCCGCACGTGGAAGCGGCCGCGCGCGATCGTCACGGATCAGCAGCACGGCCACGGCGATGAGTGCCAGCGCGGCGACCACGAGGATGAGGAGCTTGAGCGGGGAGGCGACGGTGTTGTTGTCGTCGAGCACCTGAACCGTCGCCTGGAACACGGCACCGGTGGGGAGCTCCTGCACATCGGTGAGCAGGCCGTCGATCTCCGGGGGCACCTCACTCTGCCAGGACAGCACCGGCTCCCCGTCGCGCTCCAGCGTCATCCCTTCGATGCTCGAGCGCAGGTGCCACGATCCCGGCTCGATCACCACGGTCTGCGCGCTCTGGCGCAGGGTGACCGTGAGAGTCGCCCCGTCCGTCTCCAGGACCAGGCCCGCCGCTCGGGCGGCGGGTCGGTCGGTGCGGACCGTGGACAGCAGCAGGCCGCCACCGTCGGCGGCCGCCTCCAGCGCGGCCCCGTCGAACTCCACGTCGACGGCGTGCGGGGTGAGGTTGGCCAGAAGGAGCGCAGTAGACCGGACGTCGTCGGAGGCCTGCGGCCAGCGCACCTCGACTTTGCTCTGCAGCACCGGCGCGAGCGCGAGGGCGAAGCCCGCCACGATCGCCACGAGCGAGGCGACCAGGAGGGCGGCGCCACGCCGCCGCGCGACTAGGTTCAGGGATCTCACGGACATCCGAATCTCTCGAGTGCGGATCTGGGGCAGCCGAGCAGACACGACGGTCGCAGGTGCAGCCGCCCCATTGTCGCAGGCATCCGCTGAGAACCCGATCCGCGCGGCCGGTGTCGGCCCGATACCCTTTCCCGGTGCCGAAGCCACCGTCTCCCCCGCAGGTCGCCGGCATCGCGCTGGCCTGCACGGTCGTCGCCGGTGTGCTCACCTACGTCCTCCTCGCGATCATCTCGCGGTCGCTGCCGGCCGCGGAGTTCGACGAGTTCTCGGTGTTCTGGTCCCTGGCTCTCATCGTGGGGTTCGGCGCCTTCCTCCCCGCCGAGCAGCTGCTGGCGGCGCGCCACGGCACCCTCTCACGCCGGACCGCCGCCGCCGCCTGGCGCACGTCGTGGGTTCTCGCAGGGGCGGCGGTCGTCATCGCGTGCGTCGCGGCCGCCCTCCCCTTCCCGCAGAACCCGGTGTCCATCCCCGTCCTCGTGGGGCTTGCGGCAGTCGCCGTGGTCTCACCGCTGCAGTACGTCACGCGCGGTCTGCTCCTCGCCTTCGGGCGCCAGGTGACGTTCGCCCTCGCTCTGGTCGTGGACGCGGCGCTGCGAGTGGTGCTGGCCGCGGGGATCGCCGTGGCGGCGATCGGTCAGCCTGCACGCGCGGCCCTGTTCATGGTCGCCGTGGCACTGGCCATCGCGATCGCCCACGTCGCCGTCTATCCGCGCGGCGCGCCGTTCGGCCCGGACCCGGTCGGTGGCGAGTCCTTCGCGCGCCCCATGCTCACGCTCCTGCCCCAGGCCCTCTCGTCACAGGTGCTGGCCAACGCCGCCCCGCTGATCGTCTTCGCCCTGGGGCCGGTCGGGGCCGCCG
Source organism: Microbacterium wangchenii (assembly GCF_004564355.1). Classification (NCBI taxonomy): domain Bacteria; kingdom Bacillati; phylum Actinomycetota; class Actinomycetes; order Micrococcales; family Microbacteriaceae; genus Microbacterium; species Microbacterium wangchenii. The sequence continues at coordinate 1,061,148 of NZ_CP038266.1, read as the reverse complement.
GCGCGTTCCAGGCGAGCTTCACGCTCGCGCGGCTGCCCCTGTTCCTCATCACACCGGTTCAGGCGATGCTCGTGCCGCCCTTCACCGTCATGCTCCGCGAAGGGCAGACCGTCCGGCTGCTGGCGGCGATCCGCACCCTCGTGCTGGGTGTCACCGGTCTGGCTGCCGCGGGCGCGGTGGTGGGGTACCTGGCCGGACCATGGGCGGTGGAGCTCATCTTCGGTCCCGGCCGCGCCCTGCCCCCGCTGGACCTCGGGATCCTCGTGGCGGGCGTGGTGTGCATGGCCGGCCTCATCGTCTTCACCCAGGCGGTGATCGCCGCCGGTCGCCACCGCCTGGCCCTCGCCGCCTGGTCGGGCGCTCTGGGGGCGGCGGTGGTGACGGTCGTGGCCGCCGGGACCTTCCTCCCGATCGAGCTCGCCTGCTCGATCGCGCTCCTGCTGTCGTCCCTCGCCGCGCTGGTGGGCAGCGCGCTGTCTCTTCGCACGCATCTCACGAGAGGATGACCGGATGCGCATCCTGATCACGCTCAACTACTACGCCCCGTATGTCAGCGGCCTGACCAATGTCGCGCGCGATGTGGCCGAGGGGCTGGCGGCGCGAGGGCATGACGTGCTCGTCCTCACCACGCAGCACGACCGCTCACTCCCCCGGTCCGAGACGATCAACGGCGTCCGTGTCCGCCGATTCCCCGTTCGGGTCCGCCTGGGCAAAGGCGTGATCGCGCCGGGCCTCGTGCCCGCGGTGATCCGAGCCGCACGGACGGCGGATGTGGTCAACATCCACGCGCCGATGCTGGAAGCCGGACCCATCGCCGCCGGAGCCCGGCGGGCAGGGACGCCCGTCCTCTTCACGTACCAGTGCGACATCGCGATGCCGCCCTCCCTGCCCGGCCGTCTCCAGTCGCGGGCCATGGATGCCTCGACGACGGCGGCGGCGGGCAACTCCCGGGCCGTGATCGTCTCCAGTTCGGATTACGCGGCGCATTCGCGGGTGTCGCGCGCTCTCGCGCGCAATCAGCTCGTCATCCCCCCGGGATGCCACGATCGCCGCGGCGGAACGGGACGGTTCCGGGAGGGCGACGGGCTGCACGTCGGCTTCCTCGGACGCATCGTGGAGGAGAAGGGCATCGAATACCTGGTCCGCGGGTTCACCGCGCTCGCCGACCCCGAGGCGCGGCTGCTCATCGCAGGCGACTTCGCCAACATCGCCGGCGGGTCGGTCATCGAGCGCGTGCGCGAGGCGATCGGCCGCGACGAGCGGATCCGCATGCTGGGCTTCCTCGCGGACGAGGACCTTCCAGACTTCTACGCGTCCCTCGACACCTTCGCGCTGACGTCCGTGAACTCCTTCGAGGCGTTCGGGATCGTCCAGGTCGAGGCGATGATGGCCGGAGTGCCGGCCCTGGTGACCGACATGCCCGGCGTGCGCACCCCCGTGCAGGAGACCGGCTTCGGAACCATCGTGCCGCCGCGTGACTCCGCGGCGATCACCGCAGCGCTGCGGAAGCTGCCCACGCTCGCTCTGCCCGCGGACGGACCGGAGCGCGCGCGGGCGCTCTTCGCCAACGAGAGGGGCGTCCAGCGCTACCAGGAGCTCATCGACGAGGTGCTCGAAGAAGCGGAGAGGGCCACCCGGTAGGGTGCTTAAGCGCCGTCGCACCGGACGGCGGTTCCCATCGGAAAGCGGACGCCATGCCTCGCGCGCTCATCACCGGCATCACGGGACAGGACGGCCTGTACCTCGCCGAGCTGCTCATCTCGAAGGGCTACACCGTCTACGGCCTGATCCGCGGGCAGAACAACCCGAAGATCGAGCTCGTGCGGCGCACCGTTCCCGACGTGCGCCTGGTCACCGGCGACCTGACCGACGTCTCGAGCCTGGTCCGGGTCCTGTCCGAGGCGCAGCCGGACGAGGTGTACAACCTCGGAGCGATCTCCTTCGTCGCCTACTCCTGGGAGAACGCGGCGCTGACCACCGATGTGACCGGCAAGGGGGTGCTGAACATCCTGGAGGCCACGCGGCTGTACGCGGGCGATGATCCGTCGTCGGTTCGGTTCTACCAGGCATCGTCGTCGGAGATGTTCGGCAAGGTGCAGGAGGTCCCCCAGCGCGAGAGCACGCTGCTGTGGCCGCGGTCGCCGTACGGCGTGGCGAAGGTCTTCGGCCACTACATGACCATCAACTACCGCGAGTCGTACGGCATGCACGCCTCCAGCGGAATCCTGTTCAACCACGAGTCGCCGCGGCGCGGGCCCGAGTTCGTCACGCGCAAGGTGACACGCGCCGTCGCCAGGATCGCGCACGGGCTGCAGGACACGCTCGTGATGGGCAATCTGGACGCACAGCGTGACTGGGGATTCGCCGGCGACTACGTGGAGGCGATGTGGCTCATGCTGCAGCAGCCCCATGGCGACGATTACGTGGTGTCGACCGGAGAGACCCACTCCATCCGCGAGCTGCTGGATGCGGCGTTCGATGCGGCCGGCATCGCGGACTGGGAGCCCCACGTGCAGCAGTCGCAGGAGTTCATGCGCCCGGCCGAGGTCGATCTGCTCGTCGGCGACGCGGCCAAAGCGCGTGAGGTGCTCGGATGGGCGCCGAAAGTCGGCTTCCGGGAACTCGTGGCCATGATGGTCGAAGCCGATCTCCGAGACGCTGCCGCCGAGGCCCGATGAACCCCGGGGCCCGCGTTCTCGTCACCGGCGCGACCGGACAGGACGGCTCCTACCTCCTCGAGCGGCTCCTCGAGCGGGACGCATCGGTCACCGCCGTCACGCGCCCCGGCGATGAGCTGACCGCCGGGCTGCCCGCCCAGGTCCGACCCCGCACGGCCGCGCTGGACGATGCGGAGGCGCTCCGGCGGGTCGTCCGCGACGCCTCGCCGCAGTACATCTTCCACCTCGGAGCGGTCTCCTCCGTCGCGGCATCGTGGGAGCGGCCGGCCGAGACCATGGCGGTCAACACCGTCTCCACCGCGGCCCTCCTGGAGAGCATGGCGTCGGCGGAGGGTGCGCGCCTGGTCCTGGCCAGCAGTTCGGAGATCTTCGGCAACGCGGCTGAGTCGCCCCAGACGGAGGCCACCGCCATCCGACCCGTGACACCCTACGGCGTCTCCAAGGCCGCTGCGCATCAGCTCGTCTCTCTCTGGCGCGGCCGCGGGTCGTTCGCATCGACGGCCATCCTCTACAACCACGAATCACCGCGGCGGCCGGAGACGTTCGTCACCCGGAAGATCACCGCGGGAGCCGCGCGCATCGCGCGCGGCCTGCAGGACCACCTCACCCTCGGCGCGCTCGACGCACGCCGCGATTGGGGGTGGGCTCCGGACTATGTCGAGGCCCTCCTGACCATCGCCGATGCGGAGGAGCCGGATGACTTCATCGTCGCGTCAGGTCGCTCGCACTCGGTCGCGGACTTCGCCGAAGCGGCGCTGCGCGCGGCCGGAGTCTCCGCGACGGACGGACTGATCGTCTCCGACCCGCGCTTCGTCCGGCCCGCCGACGTCGCCGAGATGGTCGGGGACGCGTCCCGCATCCGTTCGCGTCTCGGCTGGAGCCCGACGGTGGACTTCGACGGCCTGGTCCAGCGGATGGTGGCACACGATCTCGCACTCATCGACCAGGCCGATCCGGCCCGCTGACCCCTCAGCCCAGGGGTAGGTAGAGCACCGCCACGAGTGTCAGCACCCACACGAGCGCGAGCACCTGGAGCAGGCGGTCATGCAGGGCGATGTCCTCGGGTGCTTCCGCGTCACCGGCGTCGATGTGCTGGCAGTAGCGGAGGATCGCGATGACGAACGGCACCAGCGTGTAGGCGAGCAGCGTGTTCGTTCCGTACTGCCCGCCGGTGACCGCCCACATGCCGTAGACCAGGATCACGATCGTCGCCGCGGACTGCCAGACGAATCGCAGGTAGGTATCGGTGTACTGCTTCAACGACCGCCGCGACCTCGCCCCGTCATGCGCGCCGACGAGCTCGGCGTACCTCTTGCCGCCCACCATCAGCATCGAGCCGAATGCGGCGACGAGCAGGAACCAGTGCGACAACGGCACGCCCACCGCGACGCCGCCGGCGATGGCGCGCAGCAGGAACCCGGAGGAGACGATCACGATGTCGATCACGGCGACGTGCTTGAGCCAGACGCAGTAGGCGACCTGCAGGAGCAGGTATACACCCACGACGACCGCCAGCGGCCAGCCCACGAGGGCGGCGGCGGCCACCGCCAGCGCCATGAGCGCGATCGCGACCGCGTACGCCAGCCGGATCGGCACGATGCCCGCCGCGATCGGACGCATCCGCTTGGTCGGGTGCTCACGATCCGCGTGGACGTCCAGGGCGTCGTTGAGAAGGTAGACCCCGGATGCGGCCAGACAGAAGGACGCGAAGGCGACCGCGATGCGCCACAGGCTGCCGCCGTCCACGAGCACGCCGGCTGCCAGCGGCGCGGCGAGCACCAGAAGGTTCTTCAGCCACTGGCGCGGGCGCGCCGTCCGCACGATTCCAGCGAAGACGGTGGCGACTCGCCGGGGTGGCTCGTCCGCGAGGAGGTCGGGATCGGAAATGGGCTGCTCCTGCAAAGTCGGGTGTGGATCAGCGTAGCGTCCGGGCCGCGCGCTCCCCGGTATCGTCGAGGCGATGGTTACGCGCAGCACGTCCGACCGGCAGGTTCACCTCGTCCGGCATGGGGAAGTGGACAACCCGGGGGGCGTCGTCTATGGGCGCCTGGAGGGTTTCCCGCTCACCGACCGCGGCCGCCACCTCGCGGCCCTCGCCGCCGAGGAACTGGCCGGCCGGCACCGGCCGATCGCGGCCCTGTTCACCTCTCCCTTGTTGAGGGCGAAGCAGTCCGCGGACCCGATCGCTCACGCGTTCGCCCTGTCACCCCAGGAGCGGGTCGGCCTGCTGGAGGCCACGAGTCTGCTCGAAGGCAAGGCATACGACGTCAGCCTGTCGATCCTGGCCCGCCCCTCGGCGTGGCGATACCTGGTCAATCCGTTCAGACCCTCCTGGGGCGAGCCGTTCGCAGACGTCGCCGTACGCATGGGCCGCGAGCTGCAGAACGCGTTCGCTGTTCCAGGGGAAGGTGACGTGGTGATGGTCTCGCATCAACTCCCGATCTGGATCACCCACCGCGTGGCCACGGGACGGCGTCTCGCGCACGACCCCCGACGTCGACGGTGCGCTCTCTCCAGCATCACCTCGTTCCAGATGCGGGACGACCGCCTCACGGAGGTCGGTTACTGGTGCCCTCCCGCTGCGTGAGACGATGATGCGGTGAAGGGCATCATTCTTGCGGGCGGTTCGGGTACTCGGTTGCACCCGATCACGCTGGGCGTTTCGAAGCAGCTGATCCCGGTGTACGACAAGCCGATGGTCTACTACCCGCTGTCCACGCTCATGCTCGCGGGCATCCGCGACATCCTCGTGATCACCACGCCGCACGATGCGCCGTTCTTCGAGCGTCTGCTGGGCGATGGGTCGCAGTTCGGGGTGAACCTGACCTTCGCGCAGCAGCCGTCACCGAACGGCCTGGCGCAGGCGTTCACGATCGGGGCCGACTTCATCGGCGACGACAAGGTCGCCCTCGTCCTGGGTGACAACCTGCTGTATGGGCCGGGCCTGGGCACGCAGCTGGCGCGCTACACCGACGTCGAGGGCGGCGCGGTGTTCGCGTACTGGGTCGCCGAGCCGTCCGCGTACGGCGTGGTGGACTTCGACGACGCGGGCCGGGCGATCTCGTTGGAGGAGAAACCCGCGCGGCCGAAGTCGAATTACGCGGTGCCGGGTCTGTACTTCTACGACAACGACGTCGTCGAGATTGCGCGCGGTCTCGCCCCCTCCGCCCGCGGCGAGTACGAGATCACCGACGTCAACCGGGCATACCTGGAAGCCGGCCGGCTTCAGGTGGAGGTGCTCCCCCGCGGCACGGCATGGCTGGACACCGGCACGTTCGACCAGATGACGGATGCCGCCGATTACGTCCGGACGATGGAGCGGCGCACGGGGATGCGGATCGGTGTTCCCGAAGAGGTCGGCTGGCGGCAGGGATTCCTCTCCGACGAGGAGCTCCGCTCCCGCGCGGAGAAGCTCGTGAAGTCGGGGTACGGCACGTACCTGCTGGAACTGCTGGAGAGGGGCCGCTGATGGGTCGTCGTCTGCTCGTGACCGGTGGAGCCGGGTTCATCGGCTCCAACTTCGTGCACCACGTCGTCCAGCACACCGATGACGAGGTGGTCGTGCTGGACAAGCTCACCTACGCCGGCAACCGGGCGTCTTTGGCCGGGCTGCCTGAGGACCGGGTGGAGCTGGTCGTCGGCGACATCGCCGACGCCGCGCTCGTGGACGACCTGTTCGGGCGGGTGGATGCCGTCGTGCATTACGCCGCCGAATCCCACAACGACAACTCCCTGAACGACCCGCGGCCGTTCCTGGACACCAACATCGTCGGCACCTACACGCTGCTGGAAGCCGCCCGCCGGCACGGCACCCGCTTTCACCACATCTCCACCGACGAGGTCTACGGCGATCTGGAACTGGACGACCCCGCCCGCTTCACCGAGTCCACGCCGTACAACCCGTCGTCGCCGTACTCCTCGACCAAGGCCGGCTCCGACCTGCTGGTGCGGGCGTGGGTGCGCTCGTTCGGGGTGCAGGCGACGATCAGCAACTGCTCCAACAACTACGGGCCGTATCAGCACGTGGAGAAGTTCATCCCCCGCCAGATCACGAACGTCATCCGCGGCATCCGCCCCAAGCTCTACGGCGCTGGCGAGAACGTCCGCGACTGGATCCACGCCGACGACCACTCCTCCGCCGTCCTGACGATCCTCGACAAGGGCGAGATCGGACAGACCTACCTCATCGGTGCCGACGGCGAGAAGGACAACAAGACCGTCGTCGAACTCATCCTCACTCTCATGGGCCAGCCCGCCGACGCGTACGACCACGTCACCGACCGCGCCGGCCACGACCTGCGCTACGCGATCGACTCCACCAAGCTGCGCACCGAACTCGGATGGCAGCCCCGCTACCGCGACTTCGACGCGGGTCTGGCGGCCACGATCGACTGGTACCGCGCCCACGAGGACTGGTGGGCGCCGGCCAAGGACGGCGTCGAAGCCTTCTACGCCGCCAAGGGCCAGTGACCGTGGGGATCGAGTTCGGCAAACCCCTCACCGCTACCACCACCCCCATTCCGGGGCTGGTGGTCTACGACCTGCCCGTCCACGGCGACGCGCGCGGCTGGTTCAAGGAGAACTGGCAGCGCGAGAAGATGGTCGCCGCCGGACTGCCGGATTTCGGGCCCGTGCAGAACAACATCTCCTTCAACGACGAGGTCGGCACCACCCGCGGCATCCACGCCGAGCCGTGGGACAAATACGTCTCCGTCGCCACCGGCCGCATCTTCGGAGCGTGGGTCGACCTGCGTGAAGGCCCGACCTTCGGAGCGGTGTTCACGACCGAGCTGGATCCCTCCCGGGCGATCTTCGTCCCCCGTGGCGTCGGCAACTCGTACCAGACCCTCGAGCCGAACACCGCGTACACGTATCTCGTCAACGACCACTGGTCCCCCACCGCGGAGTACACGTTCCTCAACCTCGCCGACGAGACGTCGGCCATCGTGTGGCCCATTCCACTGGATCAGGTGCAGATCAGCGAGAAGGACAAGAATCACCCGCGCCTCGCCGACGTCACGCCGATGCCCCCCCCGAGGATGCTGATCACCGGCGCGAACGGCCAGCTCGGGCGCGCGCTGCGGGCGGAGTTCGGGGACCACCCGCACATCGAGTACGCCACCCGCGACGACCTCGATCTGACCGCAGCCGACCTGGACACCGCGCGGCGGTGGCGCGACTACGCCACGATCATCAACGCCGCCGCCTACACCGCCGTCGACAAGGCCGAGACCCCCGAAGGTCGCGCCGAAGCATGGGCGGCGAACGTGACAGCCGTGGCGAACCTCGCCCGGATCGCGACGGCGAACGGGATCACCCTCGTCCACGTCTCCAGCGACTACGTCTTCGACGGTACGAAGGCGGCCCCCTACACCGAGGACGATGCGGTAGCGCCGCTCGGGGTCTACGGGCAGACCAAGGCCGCCGGCGACGCCATCGTCGCCACGGCCCCCCGCCACTACATCCTCCGCACCAGCTGGGTCATCGGCGAAGGGGGCAACTTCGTGCGCACGATGGCGGCTCTGGCCGAGAAGGGCGTGGACCCGCGCGTCGTCGACGACCAGATCGGGCGCCTGACCTTCACCGACGATCTGGCCCGCGGCATCCGCCATCTCCTCACCACGCGGCCGGCCCACGGAACCTACAACCTCACCGCGTCCGGCGACCCGGAGTCGTGGGCGCAGATCGCGCGCCGCGTCTTCGCTCTCACCGGACACGACCCCCGTCGGGTGACCGGTGTGTCCACCGAGGAGTACTTCGCGAACGCCACGGCTCCCGTCGCACCGCGCCCGCGCAACAGCGTCCTCGAACTGAGCCGGATCGAGGCGACGGGATTCCGTCCCTCACCCGGCTCGACGGCGCTGGCCGCCTACCTCGCGCGGTAGGTCAGCCGACGCCCACGACGACGCGGGGAGTGCCCGCCCACGCGGCCGGGTCGGTCGCGTTGCGTCCGTCGACCAGGAGCCGGATGCCCGGGAGGTCGGCAGCCGAGAGTGCGCGGTACTGCGCATGGTCGGTCTGGAGGATGGCGAGGTCGGCGGAGTCGCCCACGTGGTAGGGCTCCAGCCCCATCGCGCGCAGTTCGTCGTCGCTGTAAAGCGGGTCGTGGACGCGCACCTGAGCGCCGCGCTCGGCGAGCGCCTGCACCGTCGGGAACACGCCGGAGAATGCGGTCTCCTTCACTCCTCCCCGGTACGCCGCCCCCAGCACCACCGCGGTGAGGCCGTCGAGGGACCCGAGCAGGTCAGCGGCCCGGGAGACCAGCCGCTCCGGCATCGAGGCGTTCAGGAGCCGGGCCGTGCGGACGATGTCGGCGCCGGGGTCCGTCGAGAGGTACAGGCGCGGGTAGACCGGGATGCAGTGTCCGCCCACGGCGATCCCCGGGCGGTGGATGTGACTGTAGGGCTGGGAATTGCACGCCTCGATGACCTGGTAGACGTCGATGCCGTGCTCGGCCGCGAAGAGGCCGAACTGGTTGGCGAGCCCGATGTTGACGTCACGGTACGTGGTCTCGGCGAGCTTGGCCATCTCGGCTGCTTCCGCACTTCCCAGATCCCACACCCCGTTCGGGCGGGGCAGGTCGACTCGGTCGTCGAACTGGAGGACGGCCTCGTAGAACTCCCGTGCGCGCTGCGCACCGGCATCCGAGAGACCGCCGATGAGCTTCGGGTACTTGCGCAGGTCCGCGAACACGCGGCCGGTGAGCACACGCTCGGGCGAGAACACGAGATGGAAGTCGGTGCCCTCGGTGAGCCCGGAGCCCTCTTCGAGCATCGGCTTCCAGCGGTTGCGCGTCGTGCCCACCGGCAGGGTCGTCTCATACGAGACCAGGGTGCCCGGGGTGAGGTGCTGCGCCAGCGAACGCGTGGCAGCATCCATCCACGCGAAATCCGGGTCCCACGTCGCGTCGTCCACGAACAGCGGCACCACGAGCACGACGGCGTCGGCACCGGGGATCGCGTCGGCGTAGTCCGTCGTCGCCCGCAGGCGACCGGCGGGGACGAGCTCGGTCAGCTTCTCCTGGAGGTGCGCCTCTCCGGGGAACGGCTCGCGCGCGGCGTTGATCTCCGCGACGGTGGTCGCGTTCACGTCCACGCCGATGACCTCATGGCCGGAATCGGCGAACTGGACGGCGAGCGGGAGCCCGATCTTTCCGAGGGCCACGACGGCGATGCGCATGGATCCAGTTTAGGTGTGTGGCTTGGGGTCGTTCCGCGGTGCGACAGGCAACACGACGCGACAGATGCGGGCCGGGCGTCCGCGACCGGTAGCGTGTGAACGCACCCCGCCCGCGACGCCGAAGGAGTCGTCATGCGTCTCGTCCCACTACGCTCCGCCGCCGCCGCCACGGTGCTGGCCCTCGCCGTGGGTCTGCTCAGCGCGCCACCCGCCGCCGCCTCCGCTCAGCAACCGATCGAAGAGACCACCGTTGCGAGCGCAGCAACGAGCGCGACGGTCACCCGCGCGGCCGGGCAGAGCAGGTACGAGACCGCCGTGGAGCTCAGCAAACGCCTGGCGCCAGGCCAGAACGCGGTCTTCGTCGCCACCGGGGCAGACTTCCCCGACGCGCTGAGTGCGGCCGCCGCGGCAGGCAGCATCGGCGGACCCGTGTTGTTGACGCCCTCCTCATGGATACAAGACACGGTGATGGCGGAAATCCGACGTCTCGCCCCGAATACCATCTACGTTCTGGGCGGACCGACGGTGGTGTCGGAGAGCGTCAGCGCAAAGCTCGCGACCATCGCTCCCGTCGAACGCATTCACGGAACTAACAGGTACGAAACGTCACGGACGATAGTGAGCCGCTTCTTCTCCTCGAGCACCGAGATGATTCTGGCCACCGGGCGCGGGTACGCCGATGCCCTGGCGGCGGGCGCTGCGGCTGGGTCACGCAAGATCCCCGCCCTGCTCGTGGACGGTGACAAAGCCACGCTCGACACTGCCACCATGCGGCTCATCGAAGACAGCGGGGCCCGGACTATCTGGCTCGCCGGGGGTCACGGCGCCGTAAGCATCGGGATCGAGCAGGAGTTGCGAACCGCCGGTTTCTCGGTCCGCCGCTACGGAGGCGCGACACGCTATGACACCGCAGCGGCTATTACAGCGGCGTTCCGAGCAAGCGAACCCGCGACGATCTTCGTCACCACGGGGCAGGACTTCCCCGACGCGCTCGCAGCAGCCGCGGTGGCAGCCCAGACCGGTGCCGCCCTGTATCTCTCCCGCGCCACATGCGTGCCCCTCGCCCCGCGCACCGCCATCGCCGCTGCCAGCACCGTGCCGCGCGTCGTCGTCGGCGGAATCGCGGTGGTCTCCGACGCTGCAGCTCGGAACACGAGCTGCGGTGACACCGCTCCCCCGCCCCCCTCCTGGGCGACGACCCACTGGACGTTCTCCACGACGACCGAGGCGCCCTACCTGGACCGGCCGCCGGTCAACGTCCACGACCCGGGCATCGTGCTGGATGCAACGGGGCTGCGGGTGATGAATTTCGGGCCGGGAGGTACGCGGGCAGACCACCCCGTCGCATATGCGCAATATGGATTGTCGGCGCTGCTCGAATACCAGAACACCGGCAACACAGTGTGGCTGGACAGGGCGCTCCGACACGCGCAGCGCCTCGTGGAGATCCACACGGACCGTGGCGACGCGTGGCACTTCCCATATCTCTTCGACTGGCGCAACGCGAACGGGCAGACGCTGAAGGCTCCCTGGTGGTCGGCGATGAGTCAGGGCGAGGCACTGAGCCTGTTCGTGCGCCTCTTCGAAGAGACCGGCGACACGGGCTGGCGGGCTGCCGCCGATCACACCTGGGCGGGGCTGCAGCAGCCTCGGTCTGCTGCTGAGCCCTGGACGACGGTCACTGATCAGAACCTTCTGTGGTTCGAGGAGTACGCAGGCAACCTGCCGCCGCTGCGGGTCCTCAATGGGCACATCTTCGCTCTGTTCGGCGTGTACGACTACTGGAAACTGACCGGAGACCGCACAGCCCGACGGTATCTCGACGGCGCGGCGACCTCAGTGCTCACCGTCATGCCGAAGATCCGTATCCCCGGTCAGGTCTCGTATTACTGCTGGGCTCCCGAATGCCGCTCCCCCGCATGGCAGAACTGGCGCTATCACCTGATCCACTCTTGGCAGCTGGATACCCTCGCCCGCCTGACCGGTGACACCCGTTTCACTGACTGGTCCGACCTGCTGCGCCGCGACTGGAGCCAGAACGCTCGGTTGCGGGAGGAGCACTTCGAGCCGGATCCTCTCGGCTTCGTCGCCGAGTGAAGCGTCGCGCGGGCTTCCTAGCCGGCGTGACGCAGGAGCTCGTCCACGACGCGCTCCGCTGCCCGGCCGTCACCGTACGGGGCGGCGTCGGTGTCGGTCGGACGGGCCCGCTGCACGCCGGCGGCAACCTCCTCGGCGGTGCCGGCGAGGACATTCCACCCGAGCTCCACCGTCTCCACCCACTCCGTCTCGGTGCGCACCGTGGTACAAGGCACCCGCAGCAGAAACGCCTCCTTCTGCAGACCACCAGAGTCCGTGACAACCCCCGCGCTGTGCAGTGCCGACGCGATGAGGTCGGGGTAGGCCAGCGGCGAGTGCGCGACCAACGCCCCCTGCGTGAGCGCGATTCCGTGGGCCGCGGCCTTCGCGACCACGCGCGGGTGGGCGAGAAGGACGACGGGCTTGTCGAGCCCCGCAAGCGCGGACGCCACTTCGGCAAGGCGAATCGGGTCGTCGGTGTTCTCAGCACGGTGGATCGTCGCGACGTAGTATGCCCCTGCAGACAACCCGAGTTCGGCGGCGAGCGGCGAAGGACGGCCGGCGACCTGATCACGCACCTGGAAGAGAACGTCGGTCATCACATCACCGACGAGCACCGTCCGCGGTGCCAGGCCCTCCGAGGCGAGATGATCGACGGCGACCTGCGTGGGGGCGAGGAGGAGGTCAGCCACGTGGTCGGTCATCACGCGGTTGTGTTCCTCCGGCATCCGCCTGTTGAAGCTGCGCAGCCCCGCTTCCAGATGCGCGACTGGCAGGTGCATCTTGACGGCGGAGAGGGCCGCCGCAACTGTCGAGTTCGTGTCGCCGTACACAAGGACCCAGTCCGGCTGCTGGGCGTCGAAGACCGCGTCGAGAGCGGCGAGCATCGCGCCGGTCTGCACACCGTGCGACCCACTGCCGACGCCTAGGTGAACATCGGGCGAAGCGATCCCCAGGTCCTCGAAGAACACGTCCGACAGCATCGGATCGTAGTGCTGGCCCGTGTGCACGATGACATGGTCGACGCCTGAAGCCTGCGCAGCATGGTGGATGGGGGCGAGCTTGACGAACTGCGGGCGCGCGCCCACGACGCTGACGATCTTCACGGGGAACAAGTCTAGGGGTCGTCCCGCGTGGCGCCCGGTATCGTGGGGAGGTGCGCATCCTCATCGTCACGCCGTGGTTCCCTACGACGGGGAAGCCGGAGTCGGGTCTCTTCGTCGCCCGCGAAGCCGCAGCGTTGGCGGTCGAGCATGAGGTCCGGGTGCTGCATCTGGACGCCAACAACGCGCCCGGCGACCCGGTGACGCTCCCCGGCGTCCGCATCGCCCGCCGCGCGATGCGGCGGGCGAACCCCCTCGATCATCTGCGCACGCGACGCCAGGTCCGCCTCGCCGCTCAGGACGCCGACGTCCTGCACACCCACGCTCTCCCCCTGCTGCTGCCCTGGCTGGTCGGTCGGCCATCCGCCGGTCCGTGGGTTCACACCGAGCATTGGTCGGGGATCACCGCACCCCAGACGCTCAGTCGCGTCGAGAGGGCAATCCGTCGGGTGCTGCTGCCGGTGCTGCGGCGCCCCGACGTCGTCGTGACGGAGTGCGAGCGACTCGCCGCGGCGGTTCGCAAGCACCGCCACGGACCGACCGACATCGTGCCGTGCATTGTGACGGACGCCCGCCCGGTGGCCTCTCCGCGGCGACCGGGAGTTCTGCGCCTCGTCGCTGTGGGAGGGCTGATCCGGCGGAAGGGACCGGACATCGCCCTCGACACCGTCGCAGAGCTGCGGCGCCGGGGTCGGGACGTTCACCTGCGATGGGTCGGCCGAGGCCCCCTGCAGGAGCACCTCGACGCACGTATCAGGGATGAAGGGCTCGGGGATGTCGTCGCCCTCACTGGCGCTCTCCCCGCAGAGGGTGTCGCCGCCGAGCTGGATGCCGCAGATATCTTCCTGCTCCCGACGCAGGGTGACAACTTCTGCGTGGTGACCGCGGAGGCACTGGTACACGGTCGACCGATCGTCAGCGGAGCGGCAACCGGTGCTGTCGACTACGCGGATGCCGCCGTCTCGGCCTTTGTCACCGACCAGACCGGGCCGGCCTACGCCGACGCGGTGGCCGACGTCGCACGGCGCACCGCCCGCATGTCGGCGGAGGACATCGCGGCGACCGTACATGGACGGTTCACGCCCAGCCGCGTGCGCGAACTCCTCACCGCGATCTACAGCGACCTCACCCGCTGACGCTCACTCCGGGCGGAGCGTCTCGATCCGCGGCGTGAGCTGAGCGGTGCGCGAGTATCCCGACGCGGCCTGCTGTGCGGCGCTCCGCTCCTGCGGCGTCTGATCCAGCGCACGGCGCGCTGTCTCCTCGAGTGCATCGGCGATGGCCTCGGGCGTCACCTCTGCAACCGGCACGTGCACCGGTGAACCCTGAAGGACATCCGTTGCAGCGTTGCCCGGGTCATGGATCGCCGCCACCGGCATGCCGGTCGCGGCGTACTCGTAGACCTTTCCGCTCGTGACGTAGCGGCCGGCGCCGAGCGCCAATACGAGTGCATCGAAGCCGGCGTAGACACCGGCGATGTCGGCCTTGCTCACCGGTCCCTCGTAGCGGATGCCGAGGTCACGGCCCCGATCGAGGGCAGTCTGGAGCTGCTCACTGACCGTGCCGAAGTGGCCGAGGTAGCCCCGCAACGATAGTCGCGCGTTCGAGATCGGGCCCCCGCGCGCCCGAGCGATGGCCCACCCCGCCACAAGCTCACGGAACGGGACCTTGTCTGTGATGGTGCCGATGTAGCCGAAGACCAGGCCCTGCTCGCGACCGGCGCGCACCGGGACGGTCAGCGGGGAGCCGTACTCCTCGAATCCGTTGGCCACGACGCGCATTCGGCTCGCGGGCTGCGGATGCTGCCGCTCGTGCCATTGCCTGATCGCGTCGTTGACGAACCACACCTCTCGGGCGTTCGCCATGAGTTTCGCCTCCCAGCGGTTCACCACGGGCAGCGCAGTGATGAGCTTGTGCCCCGTGAACACATCGAGCTGCCAGGCGTCGCGATAGTCCATGACGTAGGGCACGCCGAATCGGCGATGCAGGTGCCACCCCGGGATGAAATCGACGTGCGGGTTCGCGGTCCCGATCGCGAGGTCGACCCGGCGCTCGGCATGGATTCGCTCGGCGGCGCGCTCGAGCGACGGCCGCCAGCGACCGTAGTTCGGCTCGGGAAAGTGCCGGAAGTCCTTGCGCATGTCGGCGAGTTTGAACAGCTCGGGATGACGCGCCCGTGCGCGGGGCCACCGGGCGATGTCGTTCTGGAACGCAGGCACGTGCGGCTCATCACGGACCACGCGCACTCCCGGCCGGATCTGCTCCTCAAGGCGGAAGTCCGCGCCGGTGGAATCGACGAAGATGCCCCGCGGGACGGTCAGCACGGTCACGTCCCACCCGGCGTCGGCGAAGGCGTTCACCGTCGCCAGCGCTCGGTAGACGCCGCCCGCACGGCTGGGCGGGAAGCTCCAGGCCGTGTAGAGCAGGTGCGGTTTACGGGCGGTCATCGCGCGCGCCGCTCGACCGCCGCGCGTGCGGCGGGGTAGCCGTAGACGGTGGGCAGATCACGACCCGCCCTGCGTGCGGCTCGCGCCCACCGCCACGCCGCGTACCCGGCATCGCGCTCCGCTGCCACCAGGACGTCGGCGGTGCGGATGGCCCCGCGGGCGGCCGGCGTGGAGCGCGTCGCCCGCCAGAACGTCGCACCGGCATCGAGCGGCGTGAGCCGGATCAGGATGCGTCCGGGCATCGACCTGGAAGCGAGAGCTCGCAGTCGCGCGGCGATCCTGCCGCGGAGCGGTAGAACGATCGTCTCGACCTGCGGGTCCGCCGGACGCTCCCCTGCAATGAGGGTCACACGCGCCCCCTCGGGCAGTCCGGGTAGCGTTCCCTCGTCGAAGCCCGCAGAAGGGGCGAGGACCACGATGTGCATCAGGTCTTCCTCTCATCTACGAGCGCCGTGGCATCGGCCACAGCGCTCGCCAACTGTTTGCCGCGTTCCCACTGCGCGCCCCAGGCGATCGCCGCCGCGCGGTCTTCGGGGGTCTGGGCGAGGGTCCGCCGCCCGACCTCCGACAGGGCCGCCGCCACATCCTCCGCCGACAGCGACACTGTCGGCGTCCAGACCGGCGATGAACGCAGGATGCTCGTCGCGGCGCTCGCAGGGTCATGGACGGAGACGACCGGCAGACCGGTCGCGGCGAATTCGAAGACCTTGCCGCTGGTGACCCCCGGCCCGCTCGCTAGGGCGAGCACGAGAGCGTCGAACTGGGCGTACACATCGGCGAGATCAGCCTTCGCGACCGGACCTTCGTAGCTCACACCCTGTGCGGCTGCGGCGTCCAGCAGGCTCTGCAGGTCCTCGTTTGCGACACCGGTGCGCCCGAGGTGTCCGCGCAGCACGAGGCGA
Organism: Microbacterium wangchenii; assembly: GCF_004564355.1. Lineage (NCBI taxonomy): Bacteria > Bacillati > Actinomycetota > Actinomycetes > Micrococcales > Microbacteriaceae > Microbacterium > Microbacterium wangchenii. The sequence continues at coordinate 1,044,763 of NZ_CP038266.1, read as the reverse complement.
GACCGCGCGATGAGAGGATCCCGCTCCCGTGCCAGCTCCCACCCGGCGAAGAGCGCCTCAGCGGGGAACTGTCCGAAGTTGATCGTCCCGACGTAGCCGAACGTCAGTGCGTCCGTCGGCGGGCGGAAGGGCACCGCCGGGGTACGCCCGCCTGTCACATCGAAGCCGTTGGCCACGACGCGCATCCGGTCCGCAGACTCGGGGTGGCGTTCGGCATGCCAGCGGCGGATCGGCTCGTTGACGAACCAGATGCGGTCCGCTTCAGCCATGAGTTCGCGCTCCCAGCGGCGCTCGGCCGGCGTCGCGGACGCACGATCCGTGCCGGAGAAGACGTCGACGTTCCAGGCGTCGCGATAGTCCATGATCGCGGGCACCCCATGGCCGCGCTTGAGATGGCTCGCCGGGACGAAGTCCACATGCGGGTTGGCCGTACCAATGGCGAGGTCGACGCGGCGCGCAGAATGTACGCGCTCAGCGGCGCGCTCCAGTTCGAGGCGCCACAGCCCGAAGCCCGGCTCCGGGAAGACACGGCGCTCCCGGGCGAGCCGCAGGCCGTTCCACAGCTCCGGGTGCCGCGCACGCAGTGGCGACCAAGCTGCCACGTCGGTGTCGTACGCCTGCGCCGAGAACGGCACGCGCTCGACTCTGACACCCTCATCCACTGCGGCGAGGAGCGAGCGGTCGACCATCGCATTGTCGGTGAACGTTCGCTCCGGAGCAGCGAGCACGGTCACCTCCCAGCCTTCAGCAGCGAAGGCGTTCGCGATCCCGACGGCGCGGTGCACTCCTGAGGTCCGCGCCGGCGGGAAGGCCCAGGCCGTGAGCAGGACGTGCCGCCTCACGTCTGGACTCCGAGGAACGCGGAGAGAACGCGGGCGGAGTAGGCGCCGTCATGCACGGCGGCCACGAACGCCGGTCCTCGGGCGGCGACCTCACGATAGTGATCAGGTCGCGCGACGACGTCACGCAGCACCGCACCCAGTGTCGCCGGTGTGGCGGAGACCACAGGCACCTCCAGCCCCGTCACCTCTCGCACGTGGTCGCGGACCTGGTCGTGCACATGCGCGATGACGAGCCGGCCCGCAGCCATCGCCTCAACGGATGTCACCGAGTACATGCCCAACGCGAACTGTTCCAGCACGACATCCGCGTCGGCGTACAGACCCGGCATCCGGTCTGCGGGGGTTTTCTCCACGCGCCGATAGTCGACCTCGCCCGCGGTGTGCAACGCGCGCACCACCGGTTCGATCAGATTCGTGCCCTTCACGAGTGGATTGGTCGGGGCGTGCAGCACGATGGGGACGGGACGCTCGAGCACGGGTGCGTTCGTCGCCCAGCGATTCGGATCAACGACGATCGGCAGCCATGTCGAATCGGGGCGATCGAGCAGCATCTCAGGGGTGGAGACGAACACCGGCGCTCCCACACGATCCAAGATCGCGTGGTTGGCGCGCGCGCGTGCTTCCAACGCGCCGACCCACTGCGGATCTGCGCCGCGGAACGGCGACCACTCGTCCAGCCGGGCATGGCGGCTGGGCAGCCGGATGTCCGTCCCGTGGCAGACCATGCCGACCTCGACATGCCGCTGGCGCAACCACGCGGCTTCCCTCGCGACGACCTTGTCAAACGCCGCTCCGAACAGGGAGCGCTCAGCCTCGAACAACACGTGGGTGAACCCGGAGCCGACAGCGTCGCGCTGGCGCATCCCCCACTTCCGGGAGAAGCTCCAGACGTTCTCGGCTACGGCGTAGTCAGCGGGAAAGCCGTAATCGGCATGCCCGCGGTACTGCATGTTCACGGCGCCGACGCCGTCCAGCCGTTCGGCTGCGCGCGCCCAGGTGTAGCCCTGCGCAGCGAAGTTCGCCGGTCCGATGAAGAGCCGGACCGGGGTGTCCGGCGCCGGCACCGGTGGCGGCACGCTTTCCAGGTCGTAGCGGGACGCGGGAGGCAGCAACCGCACGCTCACGGCCTCGGGCAGTCGTGCCCGGACCAGTCGCGCGGCGATACGGCCCTTGGACCGCAGCGCCGCTGTGAGGTCCGGGACCCTCACACCAGACCCGCCAGCTGCGCCTGCATCGCGAACTCACGATTCGCGGCCACGACCTCATCGAACGACCCTGACTCCTCGACGCGTCCTTCTTTCATGAACAGGATCTGGTCGAAGGGGCGGATCGTCGACAGTCGGTGCGCCACGGCGATGACGGTGACTTCGCCTTGCAGGCCCTGGATCGCGGCGGCCACGTCAGCCTCCGTCTTGGTGTCCAGAGCGCTCGTCGCCTCGTCGAGGACCAGGATCAGCGGGTCAGAATACAGCGCCCGCGCGATGCCGAGCCGCTGACGTTGCCCGCCCGAGAGCGTGAGCCCCCGCTCGCCGACACGCGAACTGAGGCCGCCTTCACGCTGCTCGATCACGTCCCACAGCTGCGCTCGACGCGCCGCGTGCTCGGCGCGCTCGAGATCCACGTCCTTCCCCCAGGTGAGGGCGATGTTCTGCGCGATCGTTCCGTCGAACAGCGTGACGTCCTGCGGCACGTAGCCGACGTGCGAGCGCCAGGCGCCGAGCACGTCTTCCAGCGGCAACCCGTCGATGGTGAGAAGCCCCGCTGTGGGAGTGATCAGTCCGAGCAGCAGGTCCACCAGCGTAGATTTACCGGCGCCCGAAGAGCCGGCGATGCCCACGGTGGAGCCCATCGGGATCTCGATCGTCACGCCGGATACCGCGGGCACCGCGGCCTTCGGATAGGTGAAGCCGACGTCGTGGAACGACAGCAGCTGCGGGGCAGCAGGAAGCGGCTGCTTACCGAGATGCTCCTGAGCGCGGAGATATTCCTCGCTCGTCTCGATGTCGCTGATAACGGCATCCGCATACGGCGCTGCGGTGACGGTGCGGGTGATCACCGACTGGAATCCGGTGAGCGCAGGCACGAGGCGGAACCCGGCGATTCCGAACAGCGCGATCGCCGCTATCGCCCCCTCCATTCCGTCCAACGCGAACGCGAGACCGCCGGTGAGGAGGAACCCGCCGATGATGGCCGCGTCGAACACGAATCGAGGTACCGACGAGAGGAAGCTGACGTTGGCGCGAGCGCGCGATGTCAAGGCGCGCTGGTCCCGGACGACCGCCTCCACCTCGTCTGCCTTGCCCCGGAGCGTGATCTCCTTGAGCGAGGCGACCATCCCGGAGATCAGTGCGGCGACCTTGAGCGCGGAGTCCCGCGCGACGCGGCCCGCCTGCCGGGTCTTGGAACCCAAGACCGCGTACTGCAGCGCGGCGATGCCGCCGAGGTAGACGACGGTGATGAGCGCCGTGAGCGGCTGTGCGAAGACAATGACACCCGCGACACCGACAGACGTCACGACGAGCCCAGGAAGCGTTGTGATGGGCAGCAGGAAGCCCGCGATGACATTCGCGATGCCGGTGTCGGCCATCTGCACGATCTGGGCCGTATTGCGACCGAGGCGCTCGGTCCAGGGCGCGCGGATGTAGGCGGAGAAGAGGCGTCCGCCCACAGCGAGCTCGTAGGAGGCGAACCTCCGCGTCGCGATCCATTGGAGGCCCACGTTGGCCGCAGACTTACCGACCACGAGGATTGACAACACGACGATCAGCCACGGCACGGCGCTCTCCGGCAGCGTCCCGACGATGGGCAGTCTCACCGTATTGCCCGCCGCTGCGGCAGCGAGGGTCAGCGCGAGGAGCATGAGAGCGACGACGTCGACGACGGCGAGGACCGCGGTGAGGGTGCAGTACCACAGCAGGAACCGGCGCGCCGATGCCGGTAGGTACGGCATCAGCCGCCGCAGGGTCGAGGAGATGAGCTTCATCGGTTAGACGGCGATGGACTCGCCGGTCCTCGCAGAATCCACTGCCGCCTCGACGACGACGAGCGTCCGCTGTCCCTGAGCCATCGTGACGACGTCGCTTTCTCCCCCCAACACCGCGTCACGGAACGACTCAAGCTCCACCCGCAGCGGCTCCCGCTTGGCGATGGCGAAGCGAGTGACGTCCCCCTCCGAGACACCCCGGAATGAAGAGACAGACTCCCACTCCAGGGGAATGGTGCCATTGGCGAAGAACGTTAGGTCGCCCGCCGACGTGTCGGCGACGAACGCGCCCTTCTCCCCCGTGACGACCGTGACCCGCTCCTTCATCGGGCTGAGCCAGTTCACGAGGTGGTTCACGATGACGCCGGAGGCCAGGCGCCCCGTGATAGCGATCATGTCCTCGTGTTCTCGGCCGGACTTGACCGCGGTCTGCGCATAGACGGACGTGTAGACGCTCTGGGCGACCCACGCGGTCAGGTCGACGTCGTGCGACGCCAGGTCCTTGGCGACGCCCACGTCGGCGATGCGCGAGGGGAACGGCCCCTGGCGCCGCGTCTGGATCTGATAGACACTCCCGAGGTCGCCTGCCTCCAGTCGGCGTCGCAGTTCCTGCAGCGCCGGGTTGAAACGCTCGATGTGGCCGACCGCGCCCACGAGTCCGGCATTCTCGAAGGCGTCGACCATCCGCTGACCGGCGTCGAGCGTGTGTGCGATGGGCTTTTCGACCAGCGTGTGCACACCCGCCGCGGCAAGCTTCAGCGCCGCTTCTTCGTGGAAGCGGGTCGGTACGGCGACCACGGCGATGTCGATTCCGGCGTCCATCAACGCGTCGATGTCGGGCAGGATGCCGAGGCCTCCGGCGACCCCGTGTGGGTCACCACCCGGGTCCGCTATCGCGACCAACTCGATGCCGTCGACCTCGCGCAGCACGCGGGCGTGGTGACGCCCCATCATGCCGACACCGAGCAGGCCGGCGCGCAGGGCGGCCATCAGGCGCCCGCCCCGGCGACGGCGTTGACGGCGGCGACGATCCGGTCCAGATCCGCGGCCGACAGGGAGGGGTGCACCGGCAGCGAGGCCACCTCGCGCGCAGCCCTCTCCGTTTCCGGCAGATCTAGGCCCGGGGCGTACGGCGCGAGCGAGGGCAGGCGGTGGTTCGGAATCGGATAGTAGACGCCGGCGCCGACATTGTGCTCGTCCTTGAGCGCCTTCACGAAACCGTCGCGGTCATCGGCGACGCGGATCGTGTACTGGTGGTACACGTGGACGGCGCCGTCCGCGACGGGCGGTACGACGACGCCCTCCACATGTGCGTCCAGGAAGGCGGCGTTCCGTTGGCGTGTCGAGGTCCAGTCATCGACCTTCGTCAGCTGCACCCGGCCGATGGCCGCGTGGATGTCGGTCATGCGGGCATTGAATCCCACCACCTCGTTCTCGTACTGCCGCTCCATGCCCTGGTTGCGCAGCAGCCTGACCATGCGGGCGATCTCCGGCGACCCCGCGGTGACCATACCGCCCTCCCCGCTGGTCATGTTCTTCGTCGGGTACAGAGAGAACATCGCGAAGTCCCCGAACGTCCCCACGGGGCTGCCGTCCAGCGCCGCACCGTGCGCCTGGGCTGCATCCTCGTACAGAGCGATGCCGTGCTCCCGTGCGATCTTCCCCAGCTCCCGCATGCGCGCGGGATGCCCGTACAGGTGGACGGCCAGGATCCCCTTGGTCTTATCGGTGATCACCTTCTCGACAGCGGCGGGATCGAGAGTGAACGTGTCCGGCTCGATGTCGGCGAAGACCGGCACTGCACCGGCGAGCGCGACGGAATTACCGGTCGCTGCGAACGTGAACGAGGGCACGATGACCTCGTCTCCAGGTCGCACGCCCGCCGCGAGCAGGCCCAGGTGCAGCCCGGAGGTCCCGGAGTTCACCGCGACGGTCGGGCGCCCACCGACGAAGTGATCGGCGAATTCCTGCTCGAACGCCGCCACCTCGGGCCCTTGTGCGACCATTCCGCTGCGCAGCACTCGATCGACCGCGTCGCGCTCTTCGTCGCCGATGATGGGTTTGGCCGGCGGGATGAACTCGCTCAATCGGACTCCTTTGACGGATTGTTCTGTGTGTCGATGTTCCGGTCGCCGCTGGCTGGCGCGGGGCGCGCGACCTCGGACACGACATGGGATGCACGGTCCGCAACGGCGCTCAGGGAGAGGTTTTTTCGCGCCCACTCCGCGCGCTGCGCGCGGCGACGGTCGGTCTCACCGCTGCCTTGCTCCTCGAGCAGCTGCTGCATGCCCTCGGCGACGTCCTCCACCGCGAAGCCCACCGCCGTGCCGAGTCCGGCGCTCGTGACGAGCTCGCCGCCCTCGGCGGGTCCGGCGAAGAGCACCGGCGTGCCCGTGGCCGCAGCCGCGTAGGTCTTCGTCGGTCGGGCGAAGTCGTACCCGATCCCGGGCACGATACTCACGAGCGCAGCGACCGCACCCCTGATCCATGCCGCCGACTCAGGGGGACTGATCACCCCACCGAAATCGACCCGCCCGGGTACTAGCGCCCCAGCGAGGTCGCGTAGCCGAGGCTCGACGGCGCCCTGACCGAAGAACTTGAGCCGCAGGTCGGGATGACCGTCGACGATCGATGCGAAGGCTCGGATGAAGACGTCCGGTTGCTGCCATTCCGACATCGTCCCGGTGTAGACGAAGTACCTCTGCCCGGGTGAGGCCGGTGCGATCTCGGGGGTGAACACCGAGGTGTCGATCCCGTTGCCGATCGTCGCCACGCGAGAGCGGTCGGCGCCGAGCAGGACGAGCCGATCGGACACCTCCTCGCTGACGGACAGGATGCCGCGAGCCTGGCGGAGAACGAGCCGCTCAAGACCGCGGATGACCGACACCACCGCCCGGGGCGCGCCCATCGAGATGACGCCGTCCGTCCAGACGTCGGCTGCGTAATACACCACCGGGCGGCGCTTGAGCAGGGCGACGACCGTGGCGACGAACCCCGTCGTCGGCGGCGACTCGGCCACGACGACGTCGAAGCGGCGCAAGAGCAGGCGCGCGAAGAGGGGCAGGTCGAAGCTCAGGTACTGCAGGTATCCGCGCACGTTGCCGCCGCGGTCGCGCAGCACCGGCCATCGTCGCACACGCACATCGGTGGGGTCTTCGACGGCCGGTGCGGCGGCCGGGGGGCGGGTGCTCAGCACGTTCACGACGTATCCTCGCTCCGCGAGCGATCGAGCCAGCGCGCCCAGCCGGAAGGCTCCCGCGCTGACCTCGGGCGGGAACAACCGGCTGACGATGACCACACGCGTTATCGCGGGTGTCTTTCCGTCGGCGGCGAGAGGCATTTCCATCAACTCTAGCGAACGCCTCGAAGCCCTCACTGGGCGCATGCCGTGATCCTCCACAGCGTCGCGCTCTTGGTCCCGGCGACCAGTTCGAACCCGTCCTGGGTGCCGAACCCGGTCATCCCGGGCATGAGGTAGCGTCCCGGCGCCTGCTCGCCAGGCCCGAAATCCAGGACGTAGTCGGGGTAGCCGTACTGTGCGAGGGCATCGCACACCGCTGCGTCGTCCGCGGCATCCCGGAGACTCCCGGCGAGGACGTTCCATGCCTGGTGCCGGGGCGGAGACCACGTCCGGGGATAGACATCGAGACCGCTGAGCATGTACCCGAACGCGCCCCCCGTGGAGGGGTTCACCAGAACCCGCGCATCCTCGTCCACGTACCGGGGCAACTCCTCGAGGAGCTCGCGCTCAGAGGAGTTGAGATAGGAGGTCTCGTCCTCGGCGTAGCGCGACTCGATGTCGAAGGTGTTCTCCACGACTTCAGGCATCTGCTGCACTGGCCGCAGGACGATGCCGACCACCAGCACCGCCGCCAGCACTCCATACGTGAGCCATTCGGCCCATCGACGGTCGGACAGGAAACTCGCCACCCACCCTGCGACCGTCGCCGCACCGATGGCGGCCAGAGGGATCACGACGAGGGGTACAAGCGCGACGATGCGGTACGGGTCGGCGTACCAGGCGCCGAGCAGCACGGACCGCACGCCGAGGTTATCGATCGACGCCACGGCGACGTACAGCGCGCTGACGGCCATCCAGGCGACGACGAGCCAGCGGAGGCGGGCCTTCCGGCATGCGGCCACGAGGCCCACCGCCATCAGCACGCTCACGAGCACCGCTGGGGGCAGCCGCAAGTGGGTGTTCAACGCAAGGTCAACCAGAACCTCGGCATTTCCCCGGAAAGCATCCCAGTGCGCTCCGCTCGTGGACCTGGAGAGGAAGTACCACACTGCAGCGAGAGCGCCCCACATCGCCACGATGGCGAGCAGAGGCAGGATGCCGCGCCGTCTGCCCAGCGTGGCGAAGGTCGCCCACGTCAGGGACAGGAGCCCGAACACCAGCAACCCGGCAGGTTGGGCGACACCGATCGCCCCGATGCACAGAAGGACCAGCAGCGCCGCGGCCATCCCGGCACGCCAGCCGCGGGGCCATCCTTCTCTCCCCCGCACCCACGCCGGCACGGTGATGACCGCCGACAGCGCAGCGGGCAGGAGAGCGGTCGACAGAGCGTTCGGGTACAGCACTCCCCACTGGAACATGAGCATCGGGAACGCGTGCAGAGCGCCGGCAAGCAGACCCGCGGCCGCGGCGACGACATCGTCATGGGTGGCGACACGGGCGAGCAGGGCAATGCCGGCCGGCCAGATGAGACCGGCGATGACCATCGCCACCGCGTTGGCCGCCATGGGGATGCTCGCCCCCGTCATCATCACGACCAGCGAGGTGATGCCGTGCCAGCCCGCGGGATAGAAACCCCTGCCTCCGATCACCTCACTGACATGCAGCGATGAGGCGGACTGGGTCTCCAGGATGAACCGGATCGCGTTGAGGTGGAAGACCGCATCGTTGGTCTGGGAGATGCCGTCGGGAGTCTGGATGTACAAGAGGAGCCTGACGACGACCAGCGCCCCACCCACCGCGATGCCGGCGACGAGGAGAGCCGTCCGTCGCCGAGCTGCGGCCCGCGCGGGCGACGGCCTCAAGTGAAGCACCCACCCGGCTACCGCTGCCGCAACGACCAGCACCACGCATCCGACGAGGAACACGAGCGGCGTCCACGGTAGACCGAGAAGGTCGACTGCGAGCGCGAGCCCCCCGACGGAGACCGTTCCCACCACCGGGGCGAGCCCCCACAGGCGCAGCCCGCGCAAGCCCAGCAACGCCAGCACCGCCGCGCCCGGGACGAAGACCACGGCGGCGGCGACCAGGATGACCGGTACCGCCGCGATCCAATCTCCGATCACGATTCGACCAGGGAGATGGCGCCCGCCACCGGCCCGTCGTAGACGACCTCCCCTTTGTTCATGACGATGCCACGAGTGCAGAGTTCGCGGACCATCTCCATGTCATGGCTGACGACCACCAGGGTCTTGTTGTGCGCGATGAGCTCCTGGAACTTCAGCCGGCACTTCTCGCGGAACGGCGCATCGCCGACGGAGAGGATCTCATCCACCAGCAGCACGTCCAGTTCGACGTGGATCGCGACCGAGAACGCGAGCCGCATGAACATGCCGGACGAGTAGTGTTTGACCTCCTGGTCGATGAACGGCTCGATCTCGCTGAACGCCACGATCTCGTCGTACCGCGCCGCGATCTCCTTGCGGCTCATGCCCAGGATCGCGGCGTTGAGGAAGACGTTCTCCCGTCCGGACAGCTCGGGGTGGAAGCCGGCCCCGACCTCGATGAGGCCGGCGACGCGACCTCGGGTGAGCACCTCTCCCCCGTCCGGCTGCATGACGCCGGAGATCAGCTTGAGCAGGGTCGACTTGCCCGAGCCGTTCAGCCCCAGGATCGCCACGGACTCGCCCTCGTTGATGACGAGATCCACACCGTTGAGAGCATGGAACACGCTCGTGGTCTTGCGGCCGCGCAACGTGGCGACCACCGTGTCCTTGAGCGAATGGGCGTGATGAAGAAGGAAGGTCTTCTCAGCCCTCTGGACGACGATGCTGGGCTTGAGAGAAGTCGTGGTGGTCATAGATCCTGCGCGAACCTTCCCTCGAGGCGGCGGAAGACCAACTGGCCGACGAAGAACACGACGACACCGATGAGGAAAGCCCACAGCGTGTTGATGCCCAGATCGGGCGCGAGTGGCATGTCTGCGACAACCGGCGACGTCGATCGGGCGGTGTCGGTGACGGGATACCAGAACGCGTAGTGGAAGAGCTCGACAGCCTGCGTGATCGGGTTGAGCAGGTACAGCTCGGTAAGCCAGTCCATCCCCACCGTGCGGGCTGCCTGCGCCACCATCGTCCAGTGATACAGGACCGGTGAGGCCCATGTCGCCAGCAGGAGCAGGAGCTCCACGATGTTCTCGGCATCGCGGAAACGCACGTTGACGGCTCCGAAGAAGAGCCCGAGGCCGAGCGCAAAGAGCAGGATCAGCAGCACCGCCGCGACGATCGCGAGCACCTGCAGGATCGTCACCTGCACGATCCACCCCATGAGGAGGCACACGACCAGCAGCAGGGCCACCTGCGGCAGGAAGTGCACGAAGGCGACGACGACGGCCGACGCGGCGAAGAGCTGGCGCGGGAGGAAGACCTTGCGCACGAGCGGAGCGTTGCCGACGATCGACGTCGTCGCGTTCTTGAAGGCCTCGCTGAACAGGTTGATGACGACGATGCCGCTGAACAGGTATACGGCGTAGTTGGGGATGCCGCGATTGAGGTCGAGGAACAACCCCATCACTGCCCAGAAGACCAGGAATTGCGCCGCCGGGCGCACGTACGACCAGGTCCAGCCCAGCACCGAGTTGCGATACCGGGTCGTCACGCCCGTCCGGATCAGGAGCCGCAGCAGGTAGTGCCACCGGAAGACATCCAGGAGACCGCGGCTGCGCCCGGGGACGTCGAACTCGGCGCGCGGCACGGCGGCGAAGGGGTCGGGTGTGTTGCTCACGATCGATCGTTCTCGGGGCGGATTCGCCGGGTACCAGCGAACCGGGCCAGTCTAGTCGACCCGTTCCTGTGCTCCCGGTGGACGGCGACCACCGGTCAGCTCAGCATCGCTGGAACTTGCCCACTGAGGCGTTCATGACGCCCACGCCGCCCACGAGGGTGAAGGCGGACCCGCCATTGCGCAGCATGAAGTCGGCAGTCTCGCCGGTCACGCAGCCGCCCCTGTTGACGAAGATCGGAACGCCGCGCTCCGCGGCTAGCACTGCCCCGGTCAACGCATCGGGAAAGTCTCGCCCTGTCGCCAGCACCATCGACCGGGTACCTGCACCGAAGGACGCGCTGTTGAGTGCCGCGTTCGTGGCAAAGCGGTCGATGCCGCCGTACCGTTGGACTGCGAGCGCCCGAGAACTCAACTGGTCGGCGATGCCCTTCGAAACTGCGCCTTCCGCTCCGGCGATGACCACATCCTTCGCCCCAAGAGCGGTGAGGGTCCGCAGCGTCTGGTCGTCGACCCGTCCGGTCTCACCCTTGACGAGGATGACCGGAGCGCTACGGTGGCCGGCGATAGCGGCCGCGCCGAGCGCGTCCGCGAAGTCTCTGCCCGTCGCGACGTAGACAGTGGGCGCTGATCCGAACTGGGCCGCAATCATGCGGGCGGTGTCGTATCGGTCGGTGCCCCCGATCCGGTCAACGGTCAGCGAGGAACCAAGAAGCGTGCGTAGCCGGTCCGGCATGCCCGCGTCGAGAACCCCCGTGCCGCCGATGAGCACGACGCGCTGCGGCGCGAGCCGTTTCAGCTCCGCCGCGGTCGAGGCGGGCAGCGCCCCGGGCCGGGTGAGCAGCAGCGCGGCGTCCTTGTTCGCCGCGAGCGGGGCTGCCGCCAGCGCGTCGGCGAAGTCCGTCCCCACGACGAGGTAGACCGTGCTCGTCCCGTTGGCGAAGGATGCCCGCGAGACGGCGACCGCCGTCTCGTAGCGGTCTTGGCCGTCCAACCGGTCCGCCGCGAATCCGCGAGCGGACACGCTCGCAGAGGTGCTCTGGGTCTTCTCTCCACCAAAGTGGGCGGAGACGGTCACGGAGATGCGCGCGGTGGCGTCGTCATTCGTGACGCGGTACGACGATGCGGTAGCTCCCGCGATGACCTTGCCGTCGCGGTTCCATTGATAGGAGAAGGAGGACGGCTGGGGAGTCCAGGTGCCGGTTGCGGCCGTCAGGATCTGGCCGGATGCGGCGTTCCCGCTGATCGTGGGCGTGCCTGGTACCACGGTGAACGTAGAGAGGTACTTCGTCGTCAGCCACATCTGCACGCCGTTGACGCTGGCCCTCGTCCACGCCCCGTACGTGCCGGAGGCCTGCACGACGGTGCCTTTCGCGAGGCTCACCGCTCCGGTGCCGCACGCGGTCGTCGGCGCACCGCGGGCATTGAGGGAGGCTGCGGTCACGACGAGCCGGTCACCGCGCGGAGCGATCTCGGTCGCGGGCGGCACGGTGCACGGAGCGACCTGCGCCGCGGGAGCGCCGGTGACACCGCGGAACCACTGTGCGTAGTAGTTGTAGAAGTTCCTGTTCCCGTACGACGAGCAGTCGTCACCGGTCCCCCATCCGGCGGCGAGCGCCGCGATGTTCGGACGGTAGGGCGTGTAGATGTAAAGGTTCGCCGTGGCCTGGTTGTGGATGTACACCTGCGAGGTGCCGCACGCAGCCTTGTCCGGGTGCCACTGGATCGTGTTGACCCGACCGGGGCGGTAGTTGTACCAGGTGGGGTTCTGGACGTAGATCTGCTGCTGGCGTGCACCGAGGTACATCTGGTTGACAAACCCCGCCGCGCGAGGGTCGCACGGCGCGGTGTCGGGGCAGCTCTGGCCGAGCGCCTTGTCGTAGTGGGTCGTGGTGGGCTTGGTGCGCGTCACCAGGCTCTGCTCCTTCTGGAGCATCACCAGAAGCACCCGCGGGCTGATCCCGCACGCCTGACCCGCGGCGGCGATGATCTCCGCTGCCGTGGCGCGCGCCTTCCCCGGCACAGCCTTGCAGTACCGGTCGGCGGCCATCGCGGGCAGGTCGGCCCGGTAATCCTTGATGCACGCAGGCCCACCCGGTGCCGGTACGCATGATCCGCCCTTGTCGTTGAGGAACGCCTGGACCTGCGCGGCCGACATCGCAGCTCCGTCGAAGAACTCGGCGTCGCTGATGATCATCCCGCCGTCGAAGATCGACCCCCCGGCGGCCTGAGCCGAACCCGAGGGGGACGCCGCCCCTAACGCCGAGCCCAGCAGAACGCCGGCGAGCGCGAGTACGGCGAGCTTGGACGCCCGCCGCGGGCGCTCTCGGGTGTGAAACATGTGACCAGTGTTGCGGAAGTTGGCCCTGAACACCAACGATCGTCCGCGACTGCGCCTACAGTTCCGCGTGCAGTTGCCAGATGCGCTCGGCGCCGCTGACCCACGAGAAGGCGCGCGCGCGGTCGCTGGCGTGTACGCGCAGCACTTCGGAGCGTTCCCCGAGGGCGGACGAGATCGCGTCGCCGAAGCCGGCGGGTGACGCGGTGGCGGCCGAGTCCGCGAGCACCTCGCGATGCGCGGGCGAGTCCGCCGCGACGACGGGCGTGCCGGTCGTGATCGCCTCCACGGCCCGCCACGGCCAGTCCGAGCGCTCGGACGGAGCGAGGAACATCGACGCGCTGCCGTGCACCGCAGCCCGGTCGAACGGCTCGAGCGAACCGCGGACATGGACACGCGCTTCCGGGACACCGGCAGCGGCAGCCAGTTCCACGACAGCGGGCTCCTCCCCATCAGGGCAATCCAGGACGACGACGTCCCCGTCCCACCCGGCGCCCACGATTCCGGCGAAAGCGGGCGCAAGCCCATCCGATGCGGCCGCTCCGCCTGCCGTAGCGACGAACGTCCCGGGCAGGTCGAGCGAGCGCAGCCGCCCCGCGACATCCGTGGGGACGCGGAATCCCTCCGGCGCAGCCCCGGCGATGACGCGGATGCGGCCGGCGAGACGGGGAGCGATACCCGCGAGCGCATCGGCCATCGCGTGGGTGGGGACGACGACGGCGTCCGCGTATCTCTCCGCCCTCTTGAGCATCGCCCGGTGCCACATCACCTCGGGCCGCGACAGCGCCTCGGGCGCCTCCCACGCGCGCAGATCCCACAGCGTGACGACCACCTGATGCGTCTCGTTGACGCGGTCGTGCCGCACCAGCGGGGCCAGCAGCGTCGGTGAATGGATCATGCCCTTCCCGACGCCGGGTGCCATCCCCAACTGCCAGGATGCGGCGAGCTCGCGCCGCGGCAGACCGAGGCGCGAGAGATCGACGAGTCCATCCACTGCGGGGTCTTCGCCTCGCGGGATGATGCCGGCCACATCCGCTCCCCGCGGGGCGGTCGCGATGAGCGCGTTCGTGAGCGCGCGCGACGCCTCCGCCAGGTCACGGGAGGTGGGCGAGACGAGCTGGTCGAGCACGACGCGCAGCGTGGCGGTCACGCGCCCGGCTCCGGCGTGGGTGGATGCAGGGTGGTGCGGACGAGCTCCTGGATGTACGCGTAGTTCGGATCGAACTCATCGATGCCGCCGTCAGGCGTGAGCTCGATCGTCGAGACGGGGAGCTCCTTCGCCTTCATGGCCAGGTCCACCAGCGTCGGCAGGAGCGGCTGGGGCAGGTCCGTCTCCACGACGGCGGTGCCGGCGGCGGCGACGTCCTGGAACCGGGTCAGGACGTTCTCGGGAGTGAACTGGGCGAGCATCGCCTGCTGCAGCTGCCGCTGGCGCTCCATGCGGTCGAAATCGCTCGTGGTGTAGCGCGAGCGCGCGAACCACTGGGCGGTGTCGCCGTCCATGTGCTGCGGCCCCGGCTCGATCCACCCGATGGCCCAGTCCTCGGCAGGCTGACCGGGATACTGCGGACCGCCGCCTTTGGGCAGGCGCTCCTCGACGGTGATGTCGACGCCACCGAGTGCATCGACGAGAGCGGCGAAGCCGTGCATGTCGATGAAGACGTAGTAGGGGATCTCGATGCCGAGGATGCCTTCGGCGGCGTCCTTGGTCGCCTCGATGCCGGGAGCGGATCCGTTCGCCGCGGCGTCGGGGTAGAGCTCAGTGCCGTCCTGGCACACCTCCACCTCCGTGCGCAGCTGGTTGATACCGCTCCCCCAGCCGCACGTGGAGCTGGCGAAGCCTTCATGCCCGTCCGGGTATTTGTCCTGCATGGGCCCGGGAGCGAAGGGGAAGTTCGGCATGTCGCGGGGGATGCCGGTGATCGTGACGGCGCCGGTGTCGGCGTGAACCGAGACGACCGAGATGCTGTCGAACCGCATCGAGTCGCGCCCCTCGCCGCTGTCGGCGCCGAGGAGGAGGATGTTGTAGTACCCGTCGGAGGGGGGCACCACGGGCCCGGATTGCCCGAAGATGTCGCCCAGCGTGTCGCGCGCTATTCCGGCTGCCTGCGCTCCCCACACCGCACCGCTCCCAGCGCCCACGAGGAGCAGCACCGAAACGGCGGCGATGCCGAAACGGGCGATCCTGCCGGTGCGGACGAGGCGGACCAGGCGCAGGGTGTCGACGGTGAGCACGACCCAGAGCACGACGTAGCCGACGAGGAGCACCTGGACGAGGGTGAGCGGAACCCACCGGAACCACCCGAGCCACTCCGGAAGCCACGCCCCCGACACGATCGAGACCAGGGCGGTGGGCCACAGGAGGGCGAACAGCCCCGCGACGATGAGGCCGATCCACAGTGCAAGCGTCGCGCCGATGCCGAAGCGGCCGAGGCGGCGGCTGCCGGCGAGCACCTGTGCCGACCCGGGCAGGAGGAAATTGAGGACGACGAGCCACCATCCGCGCCGCGTCATCACCTGGGGCGACCCGGCGTCGGGATTGCGCAGCGGTCGGGTCTCCACGACGCTGCGGGCGGCCGGGCGCGTGCGGGGCGCCGTGCCGACGCTCACAGGGAGTCCTTCAGCCGCCGGCTCTTCTCCTCGACCTGCGTCTCCAGCGCCCGCGCGTAGGCGACCAGTCGGTCGCCGAGGGCGAGGTCGGTGCTGCCGAGGATGCGCGCGGCGAGGATGCCCGCGTTCTTGGCGCCGTTGATCGACACGGTGGCGACGGGGATGCCTGCCGGCATCTGCACGATGCTCAGCAGGGAGTCCATGCCGTCGAGCGTCGCGAGCTGCACGGGCACGCCGATGACGGGCAGGGAGGTGACCGAGGCGAGCATGCCGGGCAGGTGTGCCGCTCCGCCGGCTCCCGCGATGATCACGCGCAGTCCGCGCGCGCGCGCGTCGCGGCCGTAGCGCATGAGCTTGTCGGGCGTGCGGTGCGCGGAGACGACCTCCACCTCGTGCGGGACGCCCAGCTCCGTGAGCATCTGCGAGGCGTCGCTCATGACGCGCCAGTCCGAATCGGAGCCCATGACGACGCCGACCACAGGCGTCTCGGAGGAGTGCAGCGGTCGGGTCACTGCACCAGGCTAGGGCGACTGCCTGCGAGATCGCCGCAACGGCGCGGGCCTCAGTCCAGGAAGTGGGCTGCTGCCGCGCGCGCCTCGTACGCGACGTCGTCGAGATCGTCGCCGGCGACATTGACGTGCCCGACCTTGCGGCCGGGCCGCGGCGCCTTGCCGTACGTGTGGACCTTGGCCCGCGGATGCTCCGCCATCGCCGGCGCGAACCGCTCGAGAAGTCCGCCCTCCGCCGGCCCGCCGAGGAGGTTGACCATGACCGACCACGGTGCCGTCGACTCTGTCGCGCCCAGCGGCAGGTCGAGGACGGCCCGGAGGTGCTGTTCGAACTGGCTGGTCACCGCCCCGTCCTGGGTCCAGTGGCCGCTGTTGTGGGGGCGCATGGCGAGCTCGTTGACGAGGATGCGCTCATCCGTCGTCTCGAACAGCTCCACCGCCAGCATCCCGGTGACCCCCAGGCCTTCCGCGATGGCGACGCCGAGGTCGGCGGCAGCCTGTCTCAGTCGCGCGCTCGCGCCGGGGGCGGGGGCGAGCACCTCGGCGCACACGCCGCCGCGCTGCACCGTCTCCACGACGGGGTAGACCGCGACCTGTCCGGACGGACGACGGGCCACCTGCTGGGCGAGCTCGCGGGAGAAGTCCACGAGCTCCTCGACCAGCAGCTCTCCCCCGCGGGCGTCCTCCGCGAGCGTCGTGAACCAGTCCTGCGCCTCGTGGGCCGCCGAGACGACGCGCACGCCCTTGCCGTCGTAGCCGCCGCGCGGGGTCTTCACCACGGCGCGGCCGCCGTGGGCGTCGAGGAACTCCTGCAGCTGCGTCTCATCCGACACCGCCGCCCACTCCGGCTGCGGTGCGCCCAGCTCCTGCATGCGCCGGCGCATGACGAGCTTGTCCTGTGCAACGCCGAGGGGCTCGGGCCCCGGGTGCACGGCGACGCCGGCGTCCACGAGCGCGGCCAGGACGTCCTGCGGCACGTGCTCGTGGTCGAAGGTGATCACGTCGACGTCGTGTGCGAACGCGAGGACGGTGTCGGCGTCGCGGTAATCGCCGGTGGCGGTGGCTGCGAGCTCCGCCGACATGCCCGGCTCTTCGGCGAGGACGCGGACGTCCACGCCCAGCTCGACCGCGGGCGCGATCATCATCCTCGCGAGCTGGCCGCCTCCGATGATCCCTACTCGCAGCGCCATGGGTCCCCTTCCGTCGCCCCCATTCTCGCGCAGGCCGCGGGCGCCCACGACGGCGAGCGCGGGGTGGTCACATCTGCGCGGTGGGGACGGTCGCCGGCTGGGCGTCGCGGTGGGCGAGGATCTGGTTCACCTCGACCTGGTCGACGAGCACTTCGTGCACGAGCTCGACACTGGGGACGTTCCGCAGGCGCATCGGCGCATCCACGCCGTTGGAGAGGATCAGCGTGCCCGCTCCCCAGAGCCGCTGCAGGGGGCCGCGGCGCACCTGGATCGTGTACCCCCGCATGTGCGGCAGCTCCGTGCGCCTCGTGCCGAAGAGGCCCGACCGCTCGATGACGCGCCGCGTCGTGATCGTGTAGGTGTGCGCCCACCACGTTGCCCATGGCAGCACGGCCAGGAGGAGCACGGCCGCGGCGGCGGCGGTCAGCAGCATCCAGTCCTCGAACGGCGCGCGGAGATTGCCGTAGAAGTAGCCGACGGCGCCGGCCACGGCGATGAGCACGAGGGCCGACCAGAACAGCCGGCGGGCGTGCGGACGGAAACGGGCGACGCGCAGCTCGGGCGTGGGCACGCCCGGGGCGGGGGTGAGAGGCCGCCCCCCGTACGTCGTCGGAGAGGTCACGCTCCTATTGTGGCGCCGGGCGCCGACATCGCGGTGCTCCCACGCGGATCAGCGCACGTGGACGACGTCTCCGGCCGATACCGGGATCTCCTCGAGCCCCGTCGCGACCACGAGGCGGCCGTCGCCGTCGATGCGCTGGCCTCGCCCCGCGAGCGTGGTCCCGTCCGGGAGCGAGACCCGCACGTCGCTGCCGAGGGTCGTGCACAGCGCCTCCACTTCACCGAGGACGCCGGATGCGGCGGCGTCGCCGTGGGAGGACAGCAGCGCCTGCACGTGCTCGTCGAGGGCGCGCAGGTAGTCGGCGAGCAGGCGGTCGTCGTCGCAGTCCAGCCCGAGCGACGCGAAGGAGACCGCAGTGGCCACGGGGAGATCGGCGCGGGTCATCCGCGTGTTGACGCCGGCGCCCACCACGATGGCGTCCATGTCGCCGGGGACGACCTCGGCGAGGATGCCGCAGATCTTGCCGCCGTCA
The DNA here is from genome assembly GCF_004564355.1 of Microbacterium wangchenii. Classification (NCBI taxonomy): domain Bacteria; kingdom Bacillati; phylum Actinomycetota; class Actinomycetes; order Micrococcales; family Microbacteriaceae; genus Microbacterium; species Microbacterium wangchenii. The sequence goes on along the minus strand of NZ_CP038266.1, from coordinate 1,026,239 downwards.
ACGAGCACGTCGTTCGGCCACTTCAGCGCCGTGGTGTTGCCGGTGCCGGCCAGTTGCGCCGCCACGGCCCGCGTCATGGCAGCACCCGCGGCTAGCGGGATCCACCCGCGTGCGTGCGCGGGGAGCCCCGGTACGCGCACGAGCACCGACAGGGCGAGCGCCGTCCCGGGGGCGGCGGTCCAGGCGCGATCGAGGCGGCCGCGTCCGGCGCGCTGGTCAACGGTGACGAGCACCGACAGGTGCGGCCAGCCGGCGGGGTCCTCCTCGGCGGCGGCGAGCACATCGGCGTTGGTGGAGTCGGTGGTCTCCACGACCTGGACACGCGGGCTGACGGCGGCGGCGAGCGGGTAGCCCTCTTCGGGGATCGGCATGGCCCCACCCTAGGCCGGGGCCTGGCTCGTCGTCCGGCCTTGACAGCGGCGGTGCCGATCGTCCGAAACCAGGAGGATCGCCGGAATCAGGACGGGAAGGCCGCCCGGCATCCTGTTCTCGGCGATCCTCCTGTTCTGGGGGCGGCGGAGGGGCGGGTGCGGCGCGGCGACGCCGGCGCCGGCGCCCCACGGCGCATCAGCGGTTGCGGAGGTCGTTGACCACAGTCCAGAGCTGCCGGTTCCCGTAACGGACCTTGTACCAGTTGCGATCCGCGTCGAGGACTTCGATCGGCACGCCCGCAGGCACGACGACTGTCATCGCCCCCGCTGGGGACGTGCGCAGCGCCGTCGCACGCACCGTCACCATCTGCTCGACGGGATACCACGCGGCCGTTCCGAAGGACCCGTTGAAGGATTCGTAAACGGTCCGGGAGATCGCCCGCAGTGCGGCCTGCGGCGGTGCCTGATCGCCGACGATCGAGATGACATAGGTCGACTTGGGTCCCCAGACGACTCCGCTGTCGCCCTGCAGCAGACCGGAATCGATCCACAGCGCGCCGGGCTTCGTGGCCTGGCGGACCCCTGGGGGGATGCCCGAAGCGATCCGGGAGCGCCAGATCTGTGCCGACATCAGGGTGAGGAGGTGATCCGCGGATGGGCGGGAGATCATCTTCGCCCCATGGAGCCGGTCGAGCAGGAGCACCAGGTCGTTCGTCGTGGTCCTGTTGCCCGCATAGAGCACGCTGGTGCCGGAGGGCACGCTTCCGTAGGTCGTCTGACTCCATCCCGAAGCGCGGATGAACGCGTTCAGGTTTCCGATGCCGATCCAGTGCACGATGTCGGAATGGCATCCGTTGTCGGAGGCATGGATCATCACGTAGACGCACGTGGAGAGGTCCAGTCCTGACGGGAGCATCGTCCCCCACGACGCTTCCCCGCGCTCGATCTTGTGCAGCACCGCCCACGCTGCATACAGCTTCATCATGCTCGCCGGTTCGCGGAGCACCCCACCATTGACATCTGTGACCACTCCGAGCCCGTCCATCTGACGTACCGACACGGAGAAAGATCCGGGATACTGCGCCGTCGTGGCTCGGATGGCGGCGTTGAGGTTCCGCTGCCGAAGATCCTTCTCCGCCGAGCAGTTCCGGTTCACCAGCACCGCCGGACCGAGCCAAGCCGGTCCGCCCACCGCCGTGACCGCGACCCCACGGGCGCTGATGTCGGCGGCGACGGCGTCGGGGGTACAGGGCTCGATCGCGTAGTAGAGGGGCTGCTCGCTGGCGGCGGCCAGGGCAGCCGCGACGGCCAGGTCGGGGTCGGTGAAGGAGTTGACGACGATCGCCCGCTGGGCCGGTGCGGTGCGCTGGCCGGCCATGAGGATGGACTGCGCATACCGGTTAGGGGCCACGAGCCGCGAGACGGTGAACCCTGCTGTACGAAGAGACTGTTCGTGTCGCGCGCTCACTGTGCCGAGACCTCCGACGATGACCGTCTTGGTGGCTCCGATCGAGCGAAGAGCAGTCAGGGTCGGCTCGTCCAGAGCCCCCGCGCCTCTCACCAGGAGCACACCGCGCCCGTTGGACGCAGCCGTCACCGACGCGAGGGCGGCATCGACGGTTCCTTGCCCACCGGCCACATACACCGTGTCGATCGTTCCACCGACGCCGGTCAAGGCCAGCCGCGAACTCTCATACCGGTCACCGCCGCCGTACCTGCGCACGTCGGGCGCCCACCGCTGCAACTGGGTGAGGACGGCTTCCTGGACGACCCCCGTGCCCCCTACGACGACGATGCCCTCGGGAGCCAGCCGCGTGAGCTCCTCGGCGACGGCAGCCGGGACCGAATCCGCCCGCACATAGAGCAGCGGTGCCTGCAGCCGCGCTGCCAGACCCGCCGCCACGATGGCATCGGCCGGAGCATTGCCCGCGGTGACGAGAACGGTGGCAGCTCCGCTCGGAAAAGCGTTCCGGGCGGCCGCCACGCTCGTGCTGTATCGGTCCTGGCCCGATACGCGGGATGCGTTGGGGACAGCGACGGCGTCTTGCGGCACGACGGCCCGCGGAGCGCTGCGCGGCTCCGGCTCCACCGGCATGGGGCGGTCGTCGGGGACCTCGTCGGTCGGCGGCGTCACCCGGTCGGGCGCCAGCGGATTCTGGCTCGGAGTCGGCGAAGGAGTCGGGGGCTGCGCGAGGTCTTCGACGTCCGCGGGCGCAGGGGGCTCGGGAGACGGCGTCTGCGCGGGCTCCTCCCCGGTGGCCGATGGGGACGGGGACGGCGGAGACACGGTGGTCTCAGGCGTCGGTGCCGCCATGGCGCCGGACGACGTCGTCAACGACGACGAGAGGACGCACACCACTGCCAGCACGAGCGCGGATGCTCGTGCGATGTGGGACCTGCGGAGGGGGGATCTGTGAGTCACCGTGGCAGGACGATACTGCGATCGCGATCCGCGCGCGGGACCGCCACGCGCCGATTATGAAGAACGGCGCCCGATCCGGCGCCCGATGGATTGGAGCGCACAGCGGATGCGGTGATGCCTTGTGCGCACCCTCCAACGCCGCGGCGCACCCCGCCGATAGGGTGGAACGCGTGACCGAGCAGCCCGATCTCTCCACCACCGCCGGCAAGATCGCCGACCTGCGCAGCAGGTATCAGGCCGCGGTGGTCGATCCCGAGGAGGCCGCGCGCGCCAAGCAGCACGCGAAGGGCAAGCTCACCGCCCGCGAGCGCATCGAGCTGCTGGTGGACCCGGGATCCTTCGTCGAACTGGACGAGTACGTCCGCCACCGCACGACCGCGTTCGGGATGGACCGCGCACGCCCGTACGGCGACTCGGTCGTCACCGGCACCGGCACCATCCACGGCCGCACCGTCGCGGTGTACGCGCAGGACTTCTCCACCTTCGGCGGATCGCTCGGCGAGGTCGCCGGCGACAAGATCATCAAGGTCATGGAGTTCGCCCTCCGCGGCGGCATCCCGATCATCGGCATCCTCGATTCCGGTGGCGCCCGCATCCAGGAGGGCGTGGTCGCCCTCGGCAAGTACGGCGAGATCTTCCGCCTGAACACCGCCGCCTCCGGGGTCATCCCGCAGATCTCGATCATCATGGGTCCCGCCGCCGGCGGTGCGGTCTACTCCCCCGCCCTCACCGACTTCGTGATCATGGTCGACAAGACCAGCCAGATGTTCGTCACCGGCCCCGACGTGATCAAGACCGTCACCGGCGAGGACGTCGGCATGGAGGAGCTCGGCGGCGCGTACACGCACAACACCCGCTCGGGCGTGGCGCACTACCTCGCCGAGGACGAGGACGACGCGCTGGATTACGCCCGCACGCTGCTGGGGTTCCTGCCCGACAACAACCTCGACGAGATCCCCGTCTACGAGACGGCGTTCGAGTTCGAAACGACGGATGCGGATCGCTTCCTCAACACCGTCATCCCCGACTCCCCCAACCAGCCCTACGACATCCACAGCGTCATCTCCCACGTCGTGGACGACGGCGACTTCCTCGAGGTCCAGCCGCTGTTCGCGCCGAACATCGTGATCGGGTTCGGGCGCATCGAGGGCCGCACGGTCGGCATCATCGCCAACCAGCCGTCGCAGATGGCCGGCACGCTCAACATCGACGCGGGCGAGAAGGCCAGCCGGTTCGTGCGCTTCTGCGATGCCTTCTCCATCCCCATCGTCACGCTGGTCGACGTGCCGGGCTACCTCCCCGGCACCGACCAGGAGTGGACGGGCGTCATCCGCCGCGGCGCGAAGCTCCTGTACGCCTACGCCGAGGCAACGGTGCCCCTGGTCACGGTGATCCTCCGCAAGGCCTACGGCGGCGCCTACATCGTGATGGGCTCCAAGCAGCTCGGCGCCGACATCAATCTCGCATGGCCGACCGCGGAGATCGCCGTCATGGGCGGTCAGGGGGCGGTCAACATCCTCTACCGCGGTGAGATCAAGCGCGCCGAGGAGTCCGGCGAAGACGTCGCGGCCGTCCGCGCGCGCCTGGCCAGCGAATACACCTACAGCGTCGCCTCCCCGTTCCTCGCTGCCGAACGCGGCGAACTGGACGGCATCATCGAGCCGGCCCAGACACGCGTGGCCATCGCGAAGGCGCTGCGGGCGCTGCGCGGCAAGCGGGCGAGCCTGCCCGCCAAGAAGCACGGGAACATCCCGCTGTGACCCCCGATCCCGCCGACGCCCCCGTGTCGCTGGACGTGCGCCGGGGAAACCCCACCGAGGACGAGCTCGCCGCCCTGCTCGCCGTCGTGAGCGAGGCGTACACGGAGGAGTCGGCGCAGGCCACGGCCCCCGAATCCCGGGCGCGGTCGCGGTGGCGGCTCTCCGCCAGGGCAGCGCGTGCAACCCTGTCCCGCGAGGCCGGATGGGGCGGATTCTCCGGCTGAGGTGTCCCCCGAAGGTCCCGGCGTGTCCCCCGAAGGTCCCGCGGTCTGTCCCCCGAAATGCCTACAGACGGGGGGCTTGCGCCCGTCGCATACTGAATGAGCTGGAACGCATCACGCGTTCGGTCGGAACCGCTCTTCAGCCGGTTTCGATCTCGCGGGCGGTTTTCGGGTAACCGCTCGCCAGGGCGAGGGGCGGGCGGCTTCGCCGCCCCTCGCCTCCCCCCGACTCACCGATCCGGAACCTCCCCCGGCCGGATCGGTGAGTCGGGTGGGCCAGCCCCGTCCGCGCCCCCGAGAGTGCATCACCTCGGCGAGACGATGCACTTTCGCCGTGCGGCAGATGGAGCGGACGGCGCGCGCACTCTGCCGGCGGCTCAGGGGGTGCGGGAGATCTCGTGCCAGAGTTCGACGCTGTCTTCGTCCGACAGGCGGTCGCCCTCACCTGAGCGGCCCACGATGGTCACGGCGACCTCCTCGTGCGGCGATGTGCGGATGATCAGCCGCGTCGACGACGCCGAGCGCAGGATCTCAGCCAGCTCGGCCCTGATGGCCGCCAGCTCCGGCTCGGCGAGGTCTTCCAGGCCGCCCTCGTCGAGCATCGTCACGGCGATGCCGCGGCGGCGGGCGGCCTCCAGCTGCTCGCGCACGACGTCGTCGAGCAGGCGCGGACCGCGCAGCTCGTCGCGCAGGCGCCCCTCGGCCAGGCGCGCCTCCAGGCGCTCGGCGGGCCGCAGGTTGCCGCCGGTCTCGATCGTGCGCCCGAGGATCGGCCCCGCCGTCTGCAGGGCGCGCTGCACCTGCACGCGTCGCTCGCGCTGCCGCCCCGACTGCGAGGCCTGCCATGCGGATGCCGTCTGCTGCAGCTCCGCCAGACGCACCGTGTCGCGCGCGGCGTTGTCCAGCGCGAACATCAGCAGCTGGGCCGCGGCGACCCAGACGATGGAGCCGACGAGCCCGAGAGCGAGGGCGGAGAGGGGCCCGATCCACAGGGAGATCGACACCCCGGCGAGGATGAGGCCCGCCCACGCGAAGAACGGCCGGCGGCGCACCATGATGATGGTCATGAGCGCCCCGATGCCACCGATCACCCACGTCGCGAACGGCTGCGTGCGCGAGCCGGGGGCCACGGCGAAGAGGATCGCGTTGGGGACGAGCACGGCCACGGCCAGCGCCAGCGCGCACGCCCACAGGGGCAGCCCGCCCTTGCGGGTGGACGGGGTGGCTGCCGGTGCCGCCGAGCTCGAGCCCACGCCCCAGAACACCGTCAGCCACGTCACGACCAGGTACAGCGGCAGCGCGAGGTAGATGACCACCGGATGGTCGACCTCGCCGGTGCCCCACCAGAACCCCCGCGCGGCCAGGTAGGCGGTGAAGGCCACGGCCAGGACGGAAACGATCGTGCGAACGCTCACCAGCGGTCCCCGCTGTCCCACTCGAGGGTGATGGTCGTCCCGTTCGAGCCGGACTCGATCTCGGTGCGTCCGCCCACGGCCGTCACGCGCGCGAGGATCGAGCCGCGGATGCCGAGGCGATCCTCCGGAATCTGGTCGACGTCGAATCCGTCGCCGGCATCGCGCACGCGCACGACGACGCCGCCGGGTTCGGCGCGTCCGCGCAGCTGCACGGCCAGGCCCTGCGCGTTGGCGTGCTGGACGGCGTTGGCCACGGCCTGCAGCGCCGCCAGGACGAGAGCGCGCGCCACCCGCCCGGGGACGCGGGGCGCCTCGGGATCGATCGATCGGGCCACCTGCAGCTGCACGCCCATCTCCCGCGCACCGCTTTCCAGGTCGTCGGCCAGCCGGTCGGCGTCGACCGGCTCGTCGCTGCCCTCCCAGGGGTCTTTCTCGGCATTGGCGAGTCGGGTGAGCGCCTCCCGCGCCATGCTGACGGCAAGGGTCCGCTCGCGGGGCGTCGTGGCCCGCTCGGCGGCGAGGAGCGCCCCCAGGACGCTGTCGTGCATGAGGGCCGCCACGGCCACCCGCTCCCCTTCGGTCGCCGCCGCCGCCGCAGCCGCGGCGTAGCTGGCCACCGCGCGCGCCCGCGTCTCGTCGACGTTGGCCGCCACGGAGCGGTAGGTCCACCCCAGCACCACCACGACGCTGCCGAGGATCAGCGCGAACGAGACGTCCAGGCCCACCGGCAGGAAGAACCGCTCGTCGAAGCCCGCCTGCACCAGACGCACGAAGCCGAACAGCAGCGGCGTGAGCACGGTCCAGACGATCTGCAGCGCGAGGGGGAAGGCGACGATCGTGGCGACGGTGGCGACGTTGATGAGGTAGAAGATCCACGGTTCCTCGGTGGGAACCGGCCGCGCGCCCCCGGCGGTCGCGAACGGCCACACCGCGAGGGCGATGACGTAGATGATCGCGAACAGTCCGCTGAACAGGCGCGGGAACCGCCCTGCCACACACGCGATGACCATGGCCGTCAGCGGCACGAAGACGGCGAGCACCATGGGCAGATGCCAGCCGGGGCGCTCGTCGCCGGGGCCGAACGAGGCGAAGACGGCCTGCGCCCCCAGGATCAGGGAGCCCGGGCCGACCAGCAGCGTGATGACGCGTTCGATGCGCGCGCGGGTGAACGAACCGAGGTTCTCGGTGGCCTCCCGCGAGTTCGGCAGGCGCCCCCAGGCCGCTTCCAGCACCGACCTGCCGGCCTCAACCATCGAGTTCGCCCTCGGGGCGCTGCAGGATGCCGTCCTCCATCGCGCGGCGCAGCAGGTCGATCTTCGTGGGGGCCGGGCGGCCGACCTCGACGTACTTCACGCGCACGCGGGTGATGTTCTCCTTGGCGGTGGAATAGGCCACGCCGAGCCGGTCGGCCACGGCTTTCAGCGGCAGGCCCGCGGCGTACAGGCGCAGGACCTCGCGTTCGCGCGCTGACAGCTGCGCGTCGGCGAACTCCCGGTCCGCTTCCACGGCGCTGGCCCACTCGACGTTGTTGAGCAGCTCGCCCTGCGCGACGGTGCGGATGGCCCCGAGCACCTCGTGAATGGGGGAGGCCTTGCTGACGATGCCCGCAGCTCCCGCCGACAGCGCCTCGCGCACGGCCGCGGGCCGGTCGGCGACGCTGTGGATGATGACGCTGGAGCCGTCGGCGAACAGGCGGGTGACGTTCTCGGACACCGTGGTGCCATCGCCGAGCGTAAGGTCCAGCACCACGACGTCGGCCGGTGCCTGCGCGCGCGTGGACTCGCCGCGCCACACCAGGTACTCGGTCACGGTGCTGCCGGAGAAGGCGACCACCATGCTCTCTTCGCGGGCGATCGCGGCTTCGAGCCCGAGCCGCACCGACTCGTGATCATCGATCAGGGCGACTCGCGTCATAGTCGTCATGGTATCGGTGTCACGGGGTCAGCACCGCGACCGCCTCGACGTGGTGCGAATGCGGGAAGAGATCGACCGCGCGAACGGGGCGGGGCGCGCGGTATCCGGCGTCGCGGAAGATCCCCAGATCCCGTGCCAGGGCGACCGGATCGCACGCGACGTACACGACCGCAGCCGGCGCGAGGGCGAGGATCCCCTCGACCACGTCGCGTCCGGCTCCCGCCCGCGGCGGGTCGAGCAGGACGACTCCGCGCGAGAGCCGCTCGCGCTCCACCGGCGAGGATTCCGCCGCCAGCTGCCGCACGAAGCGGTCGACGCGGGCGGTCACCGCGCGCGCGCCGACCCACTCGGCAAGGTTCTCGCCGGCGTGCTCGGTGGCGCGCGGATCGGATTCGACCGACGTCACCCGTGTGCCCGGCCCGCCCACGTCGCCGAGCGTCGCGGCGAACAGGCCGACGCCGCCGTACAGGTCCAGGTGCGCGGCGTCGGGGTCCACCGCCGCCACGGCCCGCAGCTCCTCGGCGACGATCGTGGTGAGGCTGTGCGCGGCGAGGCGGTGCACCTGCCAGAATCCGCCGGCGTCCACGCGGAACTCCCGCCCGCCGGCCTGCTCGAGGATCACCTCCGCCGGTGGGGGCGCTTCCCCGTCGGGGCGCGGGAGGATCCGCGCGCGGCCATCCGCGGGCTGGACGAGGTCGACGCGTCCTGGTCGCTGGCCGCGCAGCCCGGCCGCGGCCCGCGCAACGGCGGGCGTGGCCAGCGGCAGGTCGTCGACCTCGATCACACGGTGACTGCGCGCGGCGAACGGGCCGATGCGGCCGTCCTCGTCCACGTGCAGGCTCACGCGCGTGCGCCACTGCGTGGCATCCGGGCTCTCCTGCGCGAGCACGGCACCGGATGCGTCGACGATCGGCACCGCCTCCTGCATCGTGACCGGCACATCCACCTTGCCGATGCGCTCCAGCGCGTCGCGGAACACCTTCAGCTTCAGTTCGCGCTGGTGCGGCAGGTCGATATGCCCGAAGTCGGCCCCACCGGGGCGCTGCTCCGGCGGCGTGGTCACGTCGGCCGCGGCCCACACGTGCGGCCTGCGGTGGGGCGAGGACGTCAGCACCTCGACCGTCTCGGCGCGCCAGAAGGACTTCTTGCGCGTGTCGCTCAGGCGTGCGCGGACGCGCTCGCCCGGGATCGCGTCCGCGACGAAGACGACACGACCCTCCAGGCGTGCCACGAACACGCCGCCGTGGGCGACATCGGTGATCTCCAGCTCGACGAGGTCTCCGGTTTCCATCCCGCCAGCCTTTCACGCGACAGCTACCGTGTGAGCATGCACGTGTGCCTGGCCTCCACCTCCCCCGCCCGCCTCCAGCTTCTGCGGCAGGCCGGGATCGAGCCGCGGACGCTCGCGCCCGACGTGGACGAGGATGCGGTGATCGCCGACACCGAGCGGACCGAAGGGCGGCGTCTGCCCCCGGCCGAGCACGTGCTGCTGCTCGCCCGGCGCAAGGCGGCCGACGTGGCCGCACGGCTGGCCGCGACCGAACCGGACTTCGCCGGTTTCGTCGTCGGGGGCGACTCGATGTTCGAGCTCGACGGCGAGATCCTGGGGAAGCCGTACACCGCGGATGCGGCGGCCGTACGGTGGCAGGCGATGCGGGGCCGCACGGGCGTGCTGCACTCCGGGCACAGCGTCATCCGTCTGTCCCCCGACACGCCGGCGGCGGAGGCGCACGCGGTGGCCGAGGCCGCCGTGAGCTTCCGCGCCGACGTCACCGACGACGAGATCGCGGCGTATGTGGCCACCGGCGAGCCCCTGCACGTCGCGGGCGCCTTCACCGTCGACAGCCTCGGCGGGGCGTTCATCGAGCGGGTCGAGGGCGACCCTTCGACGGTCGTCGGGATGTCGCTGTCCACGGTGCGCGGGCTCATCCGCGACCTCGGCGGGGAGTGGACCGCGCTGTGGAACCGTGCGACCCCTTCGTAGACTCCCCCACACGTTCTTCGCCGTTTCTTGTGCAGGTGGCGCAAAAGCGCACCGCGGGCCGTGAGTAGGCTGACACCCATGCCGGAAATCGCCAAGGTGCTGGTCGCGAACCGCGGCGAGATCGCAGTCCGAGTCATCCGCGCCGCCCGCGACTCCGGTCGCGCCAGTGTGGCGGTGTACGCCGACCAGGACCGCGACGCCCTCCACGCCCGCCTCGCCGACGAGGCGTACGCCCTCTCCGGAGCCACGAGCGCCGAGACCTATCTGTCCATTGAGAAGATCCTCTCGATCGCGCGACGCTCCGGCGCCGACGCCGTGCACCCCGGTTACGGATTCCTCGCCGAGAACGCCGGCTTCGCCCGCGCCGTCATCGCGGCGGGGCTGACCTGGATCGGCCCGTCGCCGGAGGCCATCGAGGCGCTCGGCGACAAGGTCACCGCGCGCCATGTCGCCGAGAAGGTCGGCGCCCCGCTCGCCCCCGGCACGCCCGGTCCCGTCGCCGGCGCCGACGAGGTCGTCGCCTTCGCCGAGCGGGTCGGACTCCCCATCGCCATCAAGGCCGCCTTCGGCGGCGGCGGACGCGGCCTGAAGGTCGCCCGCACGCTGGAAGAGGTGCCCGAGCAGTTCGAGTCGGCCACCCGCGAGGCGGTCACCGCCTTCGGGCGCGGCGAGTGCTTCGTGGAGAAGTACCTCGACCGCCCGCGGCACGTGGAGACCCAGTGCCTCGCGGATGCGGCGGGCAACGTCGTGGTCGTCTCCACGCGCGACTGCTCGTTGCAGCGCCGGCACCAGAAGCTCGTCGAGGAGGCCCCCGCGCCGTTCCTCACCGCGGAGCAGAACGAGATCCTCTACACCGCGTCCAAGGCGATCCTGCGCGAAGTGGGCTACGTCGGCGCCGGCACGTGCGAATTCCTCATCGGCGCCGACGGGACGATCTCCTTCCTCGAGGTGAACACGCGGCTGCAGGTCGAGCACCCCGTGTCGGAGGAGGTCACCGGCATCGATCTCGTGCGCGAGCAGTTCCGCCTCGCCGAGGGCGCGGAACTGGGCTACGGCGACCCCGAGCCGGTCGGCCACTCGATCGAGTTCCGCATCAACGGCGAAGACCCCGGGCGCGGCTTCCTCCCCCAGGCCGGCCCCATCCACGTCTTCAAGACCTTCGGCGGACCCGGCATCCGACTGGATTCCGGGGTGACCGCCGGTGACACCGTGTCGGGGTCGTTCGACTCCCTGCTGGCGAAGATCATCGTCACCGGCCGCGACCGCGCGCAGGCGCTGGAGCGGGCGCGCCGGGCGCTGGACGAGTTCGAAGTCGCCGGGCTCCCCACCGTGCTCCCCTTCCACCGCCGTGTCGTGCGCGACCCCGCCTTCACCGCCGAGGACGGCCGGTTCGGCGTGTTCACGCGCTGGATCGAGACCGAGTTCGACAACGACATCCCGCCGTGGGACGGCGAGCCCGAGCCCGTCACGGCCCCGCCGGCGCGTCATACGGTCGTCGTGGAGGTCGGGGGCAAGCGCCTCGAGGTGAACCTCCCCGAGCGCATCGCGACCGCCCCGCACGCGCCGGGCCGCCCCGCGGCGGTGCCGCCGTCACGACGTTCGCACGCCGCATCCGCCGTGACGGGAGCCACCGGCGACGCGGTGAAGGCGCCGATGCAGGCCACGATCGTCAAGGTCGCCGTCGAAGAGGGCCAGTCCGTCGTGCAGGGCGACCTGGTGGTGGTGCTGGAGGCGATGAAGATGGAGCAGCCCATCCAGGCGCACAAGGACGGCATCGTCGGCCTGATCGACGCCGCTCCCGGCACGACGGTGGCCGCCGGTCACCTCCTGCTGACGATCGCCTGACGTTCGCCTGACATCCGCCTCGCGGCGCCGCGACCGCGGATGCGGCGGCTCAGAGCTCCTCGGCGTCCTGACGGTCGACGATGTGCATCGCCCGCGTGGCGTCGGTGATGCTCCCCGACAGCGACGGGTAGACCGCGAACACGCGGGAGACCTGGTCGACCGTGAGGCGCCGCTCGACGGCGATGGCCAGCGGATAGATCAGCTCGGACGCGCGCGGGGCGACGATGACGCCGCCGATGACCGTTCCGCTGCCCTGACGTGCGATGACCTTGACGAATCCGTCGGTGATGCGCTGCATCTTCGCGCGCGGGTTGGCCGAGAGCGGCAGCTTGCGCACGACGCCGTTGATGCGGCCGTCGGCGATGTCCTGCTCGGTCCACCCGACGGTGGCGATCTCGGGGGCGGTGAAGATGTTCGCCGCGATCCGGCGGTGCTCCAGCGGGATCACGACATCGCCCAGCGCGTGGAAGACGGCCGTGCGCCCCTGCATCGAGGCCACCGATGCCAGCGGCACGAAAGTCGTGCAGTCGCCGGCGGCGTAGATGTTGGGCACCGACGTGCGGGCGACACGGTTGACCTGGATGTGCCCCGAATCGGTCAGCTGCACGCCGGCCTCCTCCAGGCCGATGCCGGCGGTGTTGGGCACGGCGCCCACGGCCAGGAGGCAGTGGCTGCCTTCCACGGTGCGGCCGTCCGAGAGGGTGACCACGACGCCGTCGCCGGTGTTCACGACGCTCTGCGCACGCGACTTGGACAGCACCGTCATCCCCCCGCGGCGGAAGACGTTCTCCAGCACCGCCGCGGCATCCGGGTCCTCCCCCGGCAGCACCTGGTCGCGGCTGGAGATCAGCGTCACCTGCGAGCCGAGGTTCATGTACGCCGACGCGAACTCCGCTCCCGTGACACCCGATCCCACGACGATGAGGTGCTTGGGGAGCGCCCGCATGTCGTACAGCTGCGTCCACGTCAGGATGCGTGTGCCGTCCGGCCGCGCGGAGGGCAGCTCGCGCGGCGACGCCCCCACCGACACCACCAGCGTGTCGGCCTCGACGCGGTCGAAGTCGGTGCCGCCGGCCTCGTTGGAGACGATCACCGCCGAATCGCCGTCCAGGCGCCCGTGCCCGGAGATGACACGCACGCCGGCCTCCACGAGCGCCGACCGCATGTCCTCGGACTGCTGCCGTGCCAGGGAGAGCACGCGCCGGTTGACGGCGGCCATGTTCACCGCCACCTGCGGCGTCAGCGGCCGTCCGTCGCCGTCCTTGGCGAACACCTGCACGCCCAGATCGCTCGCTCCCGCGATGGCGACGGCGGCGTCCGCGGTCGCGATGAGGGTCTTGGAAGGCACGACGTCGGTGATGACGGCGGCACCGCCGATCCCCTGCCGTTCGACGACGGTGACCTCCGCGCCGAGCTGCGCGGCTGCCAGCGCCGCCTCGTAGCCGCCGGGTCCGCCACCGAGGATGGCGACGCTCTGGGTGCGCTCGAAGCTGAGGGACATGGCATCCATTCTGTCTGGTCTGCGGCCCCGTCCCGTCCGTGTGGCACAGCGGTGCGCTCGTTCCTAGAGTGGGGGGATGCCACACACAGCGGGGAACCCCCTCGACGACCCCACCGCCGATCCGTTCGAGATCGCCGCACGCGCCGCCGCCGACATCGCCCGCCACACCGGTGTCGAGCGCCACGACATCGCCGTGACGCTCGGAAGCGGATGGGGCCGGGCCGCCGATCTGCTCGGCGAGACCGTCGCCACCGTCCCCGCCGACGAGGTCACCGGCTTCAGCAGGCCCGCCCTCGCGGGCCACGTCGGCACGCTGCGCAGCGTCCGCACGCCCGCGGGCCGCTCCGTGCTCGTGATCGGCGCCCGCACGCACTTCTACGAGGGCCACGGGGTCCGCCGCGTCGTGCACAGCGTGCGCACGGCGGCGGCCACCGGCGCCGGCACCATGGTGCTCACCAACGGCGCCGGCGGCATCCGCGAGACGTGGCGCCCCGGCCAGCCCGTGCTCATCAGCGACCACATCAACCTCACGGCGGCCTCGCCGCTGGAGGGCGCCACCTTCATCGACCTCACCGACCTGTACTCGCCGCGCCTGCGCGAACTCGCCCGGACGATCGATCCCACCCTCGACGAGGGGGTGTACTGCCAGTTCCGCGGGCCGCACTACGAAACGCCCGCCGAGGTGCAGATGGCCAAGACCATCGGCGGTCACATCGTGGGCATGTCCACGGCGCTGGAGGCCATCGCCGCGCGCGAGGCCGGCATGGAGATCCTCGGCATGTCGCTCGTGACGAACCTCGCCGCCGGCATCCAGACCACGCCTCTCAGCCACGAAGAGGTGCTCGAGGCGGGCCGGGAGGCCGAGCCGGTGATCTCCTCCCTGCTCGCCCGCATCATCGAGGCGCTGTGAACGGCGTCCCGCAGGAGCCGCTCGCCGCCGCGCGGGCGTGGCTCGCTCAGGATCCCGACCCGCAGACGCGCGCCGAGCTGAGCGACCTGCTCACCCGCGCGGAGGCGGAGAACGCCGCTGCCGCCTCGGAGCTGGTGGACCGGTTCTCGCGCCGGCTGGCGTTCGGGACGGCGGGGCTTCGCGGAGCCCTCGGGGCAGGCCCCACCCGCATGAACCGGGTGCTCGTGGCGCAGGCCGCCGCGGGTCTGGCCGCCTACGTCCGCGAGCGGTCGGCGCCCGGCGAGACGCCCGTCGTGGTGGTCGGCTACGACGGCCGCCGCAACTCCGACGTGTTCGCCCGCGACTCCGCCGAGATCTTCGCCGGTGCGGGCCTGCACGCCGTGCTGCTGCCGCGGATGCTGCCGACCCCGGTGCTCGCCTTCGCCGTGCGCCACCTCGGCGCCGCCGCCGGCGTCATGGTGACCGCCAGCCACAACCCCCCGCAGGACAACGGGTACAAGGTGTACCTCGGCGGCGCCGACGACGGCGCGCAGATCGTCTCCCCCGCTGACGCCGAGATCGCCGCGCACATCCAGGCCGTCGCCGATCGCGGTGACATCGGTGCGATCCCGCGCTCGGTGGGGTACGCCAACGCGGCCGAGGAGGTCGTCGACGCCTACGTCGCCGCCACCGCCGCCGTCGCGCCGGCACCCCCTGGGGCGGCCGGGCTGAACTGGGTGTACACGGCCATGCACGGCGTGGGGTGGGAGACCCTGCGGGCCATCCTCGCGGCAGCGGGCTACCCCGAGCCGACCGTCGTGGCCGAGCAGATCGAGCCCGATGGAGCGTTCCCCACCGTGGCCTTCCCCAACCCCGAGGAGCCGGGTGCGATGGACCTGGCGTTCCAGACGGCACGGGCGGTGGGAGCCGAGCTCGTCCTGGCCAACGATCCCGACGCCGACCGGATGGCCGTCGCCATTCCCGACGCCTCCGCCGAGGGCGGCTGGCGCCGGCTGAGCGGCAACGAGGTGGGGCTGCTGCTCGGGCGCCGCGCCGCGCGGGCCGCGGCGGGCACCGCGGGCGCCTCGCTGGCGTGCTCGCTGGTGTCCTCCCCCGGACTGCAGGCCATCGCCGAGCGCTACGGGCTGGATTTCCACGCGACGCTGACCGGTTTCAAGTGGATCTCCCGCGCGCCCGGCATGGTCTACGGCTTCGAGGAGGCCCTCGGCTACCTCGTCAACCCCGGGACGGTGCGCGACAAGGACGGGATCTCCGCCGTCGTGGCCCTGCTCGACCTCGCCGCCCGGGCGCGCGCAGAGGGCTCCGACCTGCAAGGGCAGCTGGACGACCTGCGCGAGGAGTTCGGCGCGTTCGCGAGCGACCAGATCTCCATCCGGGTCTCGGACGTATCGGAGATCGCCGCCATGATGGCGTCGCTGCGCGCCGACCCGCCCGCGCACGTGGGCGACAGCACCGTCGCACGCATCGACGACCTGCTCACCGGCGTCGACGGGCTGCCCCCGGGCGACGTGCTGCGCATGTGGCTCGACGACGGCGCGCGCCTGATCGTCCGCCCCAGTGGCACCGAGCCCAAGCTCAAGATGTACCTCGACGTGCACGGGTCGTCCGAGGAGGAGGCCGGTGCACGACTGACCGCCCTCGCCGACGGCGCGCGGGCGCTGCTGGAGGAGCGCCGGCAGCGGCCGCCGTCGTAGGATCTGCGGCATGGATCTGGCCGACCCGGTGGTGCTGGAGAACGCGCACGTGCGGCTGGAGCCGCTGACCCCTGCCCACGCCGACGACCTCGCCGCCGCCGCGCGGGGCCTCGAGCACGCGTGGTACACCACGATCCCCGCACCGGATGCGGTCGCCGACGACATCGCGCGGCGCCTGCGGTGGCGGGACGAGGGCGTCATGAACCCGTGGGCGGTGGTGCACGAGGGCGTCGCCGTGGGCGAGACCACCTTCTGCAACATCGACCAGGCCAACCGGCACGTCGAGATCGGCCACACGTGGCTGGGCCTGCCGGTCCAGCGCACGGCCGTGAACACGGCCGCCAAGCTCCTGCTGCTGACGCACGCCTTCCAGGCGTGCGATGCGATCGCCGTGGAGTTCCGCACGCACTGGCACAACCGGCAGTCCCGCGCCGCGATCGAGCGACTCGGCGCGAAGCAGGACGGCGTCCTGCGCAACCACCGCGTGGGCGCGGACGGGATCCTGCGCGACACGGTGGTGTACTCCATCCTCCCCGGGGAGTGGCCCGCCGTGCGCCGCGGGCTCCAGGCGCGCCTGGATCGGGGCGACGCGTCGGCCTGACGCGCGCAGCGGGGCGCCGGCTCAGCCGTCGATCACGGCGACGAGCTCGTCGAGGAACGCCGTGAAATCCGTGGCGCGCCGCACGATGCGCTGCACGCTGTCGCGCTCGGAGAACACCTCGACGAACTGCTCGAACACCGTCTGGAACGCCTCGCGATCCGCCTCGGAGAAGGCCACGAACGCGACCACCTGCACGCGCCCCTCCCCCCACGGGATCGAGGGGTCGGCGATGCCGATCGCGATCTGCGTGCGGGATGCGGTCATGCCGATGGCGTGCGGGACGGCGAGGGCATCCGTGAACGCCGTCGACGACAGCCGCTCGCGCTCGATGGCGCGCTGGACGTAGTCGTGGTCGATGACGCCCTGCCGCACGAGCATGCCCCCGAGCTGACGGATGACCCCGGCCTCTCCCCCGTCCGGCTCCAGGCCCCGCACGAAGGCGGAGGAGTCGAAGTAGCGCTCCAGCTCGCCGCGGAGCCGCCGCAGACGCCGGCCGCGACGGATGCGCGCGGCGGCGGCCTGCACGCGGTCGATGTCGGAGTCGGTGAGGAACGGCTGGATCCGCACGATGCGCTCCCCCGGTTCCGGCGGGTCGATCGTGGTGAGGATCAGGTCGGTGTCGATCGCCGACCAGTCCGGATCCACGCGCGTCTCGACCCCGACGACCTCGATCGCCTGACCCAGGGAGCGGTCGACGCTCGAGCGCAGCAGCTCGTGCAGCTCGTAGTACCCCGGGCACACGATGGTCGCCGTCAGGAGCGTTTCCTCGCGCCGACTGCGCTCCAGGCGACCGCCCACGTGCATCGCGATGTAGGCGATCTCGTCGTCGACGATGGGGATGCCCAGGCTCTCGTGCAGCTGGCTGGCGATGAACACGGCCACTTCGAAGATCATCGGATAGGTCGATTTCAGCGACCGCGTCAGCGGATTGCGCGACCACGCCTGCGCGTGGGAGCGGTGCAGGAGGTTCTGCACGTGCAGGGCCAGGCGCAGGATGAACCCCTCGTGCGCGATGTCGACGAGGAATTCGGATGCCGCGCGCTCGACCACCGTGCGCACCGCGCTCTCCACGCGCGGATCCAGCCGCGTGCGCGCGTCATCCGCGGCGGGTGCCCCGGGGGCCACGACGCGCGTGAGGACGAGCGTCGCCAGATGCTGCTGGTCCCCGGCGCCCAGACGCACGCCCAGGTGCCTCTGGGCGAGCCGGTCCAGGAGCTCGGCGACCTGCGCGTGCGCGGGGGGCATCTCCCCCGCCGTGCCGTCCATGGCGCGATCGCGGGCGATGCGGTCGGCGGCGATGGCGATGTGCATCACGACGTCGCCGATGCCGTACTCGTTGACGTAGTAGCCCAGTGCCGTCAGCTCCGCGGCCAGATCGGCCTTGAACGGCCCGAACGCCTCCGCCCCCACCGACCCTTCGCCCAGCGTCCGGCGCAGCGCCTCCAGATCGAAGGAGCCGGCATCCATCTCGTCGTGCGCCAGTCGGCTGAGCAGGCGTCGCTGGGCCATCTCCGTTCCCCGCAGCCGCGCGATCGACGCCGAGCGCTCCAGCGTCAGTTCCGTCCCGCCCAGCAGCCCCCGCACGCGGGCGAGGTCGGCCTCCAGCGTTGCCGGGCTCACGTGCAGCGCGTCGGCGGTCTCGAACACGTCGATGCCCTCGGCACGGCCCAGCAGCGCGCGCACGAGCGTGTGGAGCCGGTCGCGCGGAGTCCCCGCATCCGCGGCGGGCCCCGCACGCAGAGCCGCCGCCGCATCCGGCCCGGCCCGGTAGCCGAGAGGACCGGACTCCACCGCCGTCCCCCCGCCGGCGCGCGCGTTCAGCGCCGTGACGTACGAGCGGATGCTGCGCGGGGTGACCCCCAGCAGATCGGCGAGCGCGGCGGCCGTCGCCCACCGTCCGTCGCGCAGAAGCAGGCTCAGAAGCCGGTCCTGACGGGCTCGCGTCATGGCGTCGCCGTCCTCGCTGCCGTCACGATCGTCCTCCACGGCCGGGTACGGGGCCGTCACCAGTCAATCATGGCGCCGCACGCGCCGAGCAGGGTCGGAGGCCCCGGCTCGATCCGTCGTTCCGGGGGGTGGGAAAGGGACCTGGTTGTCCGGCCCGCGCCGACGAAGAACAATGGCCGGGGAGGAGGCTGGTCGATGAGGATCCTGGTGATCTGCGGAGCGGGTGCGTCGAGCACGTTCGTGGCTCAGCGCGTGCGCCGCGCCGCCCACGAGCAGGGTCTGCCGTACTCGGCGGTCGCCGGGACCACCGGTTCGCTCGCGATCGACCTGGACTCCGCCGACATCGTCCTGGTGGGCCCGCACCTGGCTGCCGAACGCGAGCGGATCGAACGCAGCGCCGCCGCCCTCGACGTCGCCGTGGCAGTCCTCCCCGACGACGTCTTCAGCGACCTCACGGGAGAGCGCACCCTCGACCTCGTGCGCGCGACCCTCGCCGACCGAGCCGACCCCCTCTCCACCACGGAAACGAACGCGTAAACGCGAGAAAGCAGGAAGCATGCCCTCCCTCACCCGCACGGTGCGGATCGGATCGTCCCACGGACTGCACGCCCGCCCGGCGAAGATGTTCGCCCAGGCGGCCAAGGACTCCGGCATCCCCGTCACGATCGCCAAGGACTCTGGCGCCCCCGTGAACGCCGCGAGCATCCTGGGGGTCATCGCCCTGGGCATCGAACAGGGCGATTACGTCACCCTCACCGCCGACGGCGAGGGTGCCGAGGCCACGCTGGACACGCTGGCCGACCTGCTCAGCACCGACCATGACGCACAGTGAGGGGACCGCGGAGATGACCGAGCTTCGTGGCGTGGGGATCGGACTGGGCGTCGCCCAGGGCCCCGTGGCACGCATGGCCGAGCCCTTCCCCCCACCCGAGGACGTCGCCAGCACGCGGTCCGCCGAGGACGAGGGGGCGCGCGTCCGCGACGCGGTGAGCGCGGTGGCCCGAGAGCTCGAGGAGCGCGGTGCCCAGGCCGGTGGCGCGGCGCGCGACGTGCTCGAAGCGCAGGCGATGATGGCCGAGGACCCCGCCCTCCTCACCGAGGTGGACACGCGCGTGGCCGACGGCAAGACCGGCGAGCGGGCGGTGTGGGAGGCGTTCGCGTCGTTCCGCGACCAGCTCACGGCACTCGGCGGCTACCTCGGCGAGCGCGCCGCCGACCTGGACGACGTCGCCCAGCGCGTCATCGCGCGCCTGCGCGGCGTTCCCGCTCCCGGCATCCCCGACCCGGGGCACCCGTTCGTGCTCGTCGCGAAAGACCTCGCCCCCGCCGACACCGCGCTGCTGAACCTCGACATGGTGCTCGCGTTGGTGACCACCGAGGGCGGGCCGACCTCGCACACGGCGATCCTCGCGCGGGAGAAGAACATCGTCGCCGTCGTGGGGGCCGCCGACGCGGGTTCCCTCGCCGACGGCACGGTCGTGATCGTCGACGCCGCCGCGGGAGTCGTCACGGTCGCCCCGAGCCAGGAGGAATTGGACCGCGCGGAGAACCGCGCCGCCGAGCGCGCGTCCGCGGCGGCCGCCCCGGTCACCCCCGGAGCCCTCGCCGACGGGACCGCCGTGCCGCTGCTGGCGAACCTCGGCAAGCCGCAGGACGCCGTCCAGGCCGTCGAGCTGGGCGCGGAGGGCGTGGGCCTGTTCCGCACCGAGTTCCTCTTCCTCAGCGCCAACGCCGCCCCCACGGTGGCCGAGCAGCGCGACGCGTACACGCGCCTGCTCTCCGCGTTCCCCGGGAAGAAGGTCGTCGTGCGGGTGCTGGACGCCGGCGCCGACAAGCCGCTGCCGTTCCTCAACGACTCGCACGAGGAGAACCCCGCGCTGGGCCTGCGGGGTCTGCGGGCGCTGCGGGCCAGTGAGGACATCCTGCGCGAGCAGCTGACCGCGCTGGCCGAGGCGGATGCCGCCACCCGCGCGACGCCGGAAGGCCCCGCCGACCTGTGGGTCATGGCGCCGATGGTCTCCACGGTCGAGGAGACCGAGTACTTCGTCGCCCTGGCGCGGGAGTACGGGGTCAAGACGGCCGGGGTCATGGTGGAGGTGCCCTCCTCGGCGCTGCTGGCCGACCGCATCCTCGCCCACGCCGATTTCGCCTCCATCGGCACGAACGACCTCACGCAGTACACCCTCGCCGCCGACCGCCTCCTCGGCTCCGTCGCGGCGTTCCAGGACCCGTGGCATCCGGCCGTCCTGCGCCTCGTGCGCGAAGTCGGGGACGCCGGCGCCGCCCTGGGAAAGCCCGTGGGGATCTGCGGTGAGGCGGCAGCCGATCCGCTCCTGGCCGTCGTCCTGGTGGGCCTGGGCGCGACCACGCTGTCCATGGCGCCCACGGCTCTCGCCGACGTGCGCGCCAGCCTGCTCTCCCACACCCTCGACGACGCCCGCCGCGTCGCCGAGGCCGCCTTGGCCGCAGACGGCGCGGCCTCCGCTCGCGAGGCGGCACGAGCCGCCTCCGCTTCACAGAAAGTGACACAGCCATGACAACGGCGTCCGCACCCGCGACGCGTTCAGGAGGCGGCGCGCGCGTCGCCGTCCAGCGCTTCGGCACCTTCCTCTCCGGCATGATCATGCCGCTGATCCCCGCGCTCATCGCGTGGGGCATCTTCACGGCCTTCTTCATCGAGAAGGGCTGGACGCCCAACGCGCAGCTCGCCACGATCGTGGGGCCCTTCATCCACTACCTGCTGCCGATCCTGATCGCCTACCTCGGCGGTCACATCGTGTACGGCGTGCGCGGCGGCGTGGTCGGCTCCATCGCGACATTCGGCGTCATCGCCGGCTCGGACTACCTGATCGCCCAGATCAACGAGACCCTCCCCGCCGACAACCAGCTCGGCGAGATCAACATGTTCATCGGCGCGATGATCATGGCGCCCATCGCCGCGTGGACGATGAAGCAGCTCGACAAGCTGTGGGACGGCAAGATCCGTGCCGGCTTCGAGATGCTGGTCAACATGTTCTCGGCCGGGATCTGGGGCTTCGCGATGGCGATCCTCGGGTTCTACCCGCTGGCATGGCTCATCAACGGCCTCATGGACGTGCTCGGCGCGGCGGTGGGCTGGCTCGTCGAGACCAACCTCCTGCCACTGACGAGCGTGCTCATCGAGCCGGCGAAGGTGTTCTTCCTCAACAACGCCATCAACCACGGCGTGCTCACTCCGCTGGGCATCGAGCAGGCGTCGCAGGACGGCTCGTCGATCCTGTTCCTCCTCGAGGCCAACCCCGGCCCCGGCGTGGGCCTCCTGCTGGCCTTCACGTTCTTCGGCATCGGCGCCGCGCGCGCGTCGGCACCCGGAGCCGCGATCATCCAGTTCTTCGGCGGCATCCACGAGGTGTACTTCCCGTACGCGCTCATGAAGCCGGTGCTCATCGTCGCCCTCATCGCCGGCGGCGCCACCGGCGTCACCACCAACATGCTGCTGGGCGGTGCGCTGCGCGCGCCCGCGGCGCCGGGAAGCATCGTCGCGGTGGTGGCGCAGACCGCCAACGGATCGTACTTCGCCGTCATCCTCTCGGTCGTACTGTCGGCCGCGGTGACGTTCCTGATCGCGTCGGTGATCCTGCGGGCCTCGCGCAAGCGCGACCTGCTGGCCGAGGCCGACCAGTTCTCCGAGGCGGTGTCCAAGACCGCCGCGAACAAGGGCAAGTCCTCCGCCGCACTGGACGCGCTGCGCGCCTCCGACGGCAAGGACCGCGCCACCGTGCGCAGCGCCGAGGACGCCGTGGACCGGCTCGAGACCGAGGAGGGCACCGGCGGACAGCTCGACGGCGGTCGCGTCGTGACCACCAAGCCGGTGCGCAACATCGTGTTCGCGTGCGACGCGGGCATGGGCTCCTCCGCGATGGGCGCAAGCGTGCTGCGCAACAAGATCAAGAAGGCCGGAGTGGCCGACGTCACGGTCGTGAACAAGGCGATCGCGAACCTCGATGACTCCGCCGACCTGGTGATCACGCAGAACCAGCTCACCGACCGGGCACGCCGGCAGAGCCCGGATGCGATCCATGTGTCGGTGGACAACTTCATGAACTCCCCGAAGTACGACGAGGTGGTCGAGCTCGTGCGCGACCAGCACGACGAGTCCCACTGACACGACAGCCGCGGGGCCGGGCCGGCGTGATGCCCCCGGCCCCACGGCCTTTCCGTCCGCGCTCCCGGCTGGGAGGGTGGGATCACGACGATCAATCGAAAGGCAGGACCATGACACGGGAAGTCCTCGGAATCGGGCAGGTGCGCATCCACTCCGGCAGTGCCACGCGGGAGGAGGCGATGAAGGAGGCCGCCGACATCCTCGAGGCCGCGGGCGCCGTCACGAGCGGCTACTTCGACGCCATGCAGCAGCGCGAGGAGACCGTCTCGACCTACATGGGCAACGAGCTGGCCATCCCCCACGGCACCAACGAGACCAAGCAGACCATCCTGGAGTCGGGACTGTCGGTCGTGCGCTACGACGGCGGCGTGGATTGGGGCGGCGAGCCGGTGACGTTCGTCGTGGGCATCGCCGGCAAGGGCGATGAGCACCTGGAGATCCTCTCCCAGATCGCCATCCTGTTCTCCGACGAGGACGAGGTGGAGCGGCTGAAGAAGGCGCAGACCCCCGAGGAGCTGTACACGGCGCTCTCGGCGGTCAACCAGTGAGCACCGCCGTCCACTTCGGCGCCGGCAACATCGGGCGCGGATTCGTCGGGCTGCTGCTGCACCAGGGCGGGTACGACCTCGTCTTCGCCGACGTGTCCGAGCCTCTCGTGGACGCCATCAACGCCGCATCCGAGTACACCGTCCACGAGGTGGGCGAGGGCGGCGTCGACACGGTCGTCACCGGCTTCCGGGCCATCAACAGCGCCACGGATGCGCCGGCGCTCGTCGAGGCGATCGCTTCGGCCGACATCGTGACGACGGCCGTCGGACCCACGATCCTGAGGTTCGTCGCGCCGCACATCGTGGCAGGTCTGGGGCTGCGCGACCCCGCCGCGGCGCCGCTGAAGGTCATGGCGTGCGAGAACGCGATCGGGGCCACCGACACCCTGCGGGAGGAGATGGCCGCCGCGGCCGGCGACGCGTGGGACGCCGTCTCCGCACGCGCCGTGTTCGCCAACACGGCCGTTGACCGCATCGTCCCCGCCCAGGAGCCCGGCGGCGGCATCGACGTGACCGTCGAGCCGTTCTACGAGTGGGCGATCGAACGCGGCCCCTTCGGCGACGAGCCGCCCCACATCCCCGGCGCGCACTTCGTCGACGACCTCGCGCCCTACATCGAACGCAAGCTCTTCACGGTCAACACCGGGCACGCCGCGACGGCGTACTTCGGCGCCGCGGCCGGCATCGAGCGGATCTCCGACGCCCTCGCCGAACCCGCCATCGCCGGCAAGGTCGACGCGGCGCTGCGGGAGACCTCCGAGCTGCTCATCCGCAAGCACGACCTCGATCCGGCCGCCCAGCACGAGTACCGGGAGACGATCCTGCGGCGTTTCCGCAATCCCGCGCTCCCGGACACCGTGTGGCGCGTCGGACGGCAGCCGCTGCGCAAGCTCTCCCGCCACGAGCGGTTCGTCGGGCCTGCCGCCGAGGCGATCGAACACGGGCTCCCCGTCGACGCCCTCGTCGCGGCCATGGCGGCAGCGCTCGCCTTCGACGACCCCGAGGACGCCCAGGCCGTGGACATGCAGCGGATGCTGCGCGAGCTGCCGGCGGCGGAGTTCACCGAGGCCGTCACGGGCCTCGAGCCGCAGCATCCGCTGTTCCCCCGCATCCAGCGCATCGTGGAATCCCGCCAGGCCGAGATCCCTTCGTGACGGCGGGCGGCTCCCCCGCGTCTCCGCGACGCCGCGGCCGGCGCATCCTCGCGTGGGTTCTGGGGGCCGTCGGGGGCGTTGCCGTGCTGTCGCTGGCAGGCGTCGTCATCTGGAGTCAGGTCGGGGTGTACCGCGCCGAGCCCCGGCCGGTCGCCGACGTGCGGGCGGACTCCGCGATCGCGGTGACCGACGGCGCGGCCGGGATCGTGCTGGCTCCAGCAGGCGGCGGGAGCGGCGACGGGCTCGTCTTCATCCCCGGCGCGAAGGTCGATCCGTGGGCGTACGCCCCGACCCTCGCCGGGGCGGTGGCCGAGGAGGGGCTCACGGTCGTCATCACGCGGCCGTGGCTGGGCGTCGCGTTCTTCGACCCGCGGGCGCTGTCGGCGTTCACCGAGCTCGCCCCCGACGTGTCGTCGTGGGCGGTGGGTGGGCACTCGCTGGGCGGAGTGCGCGCGTGTCAGCTCGCGACGGAGGCGGACGCTCTGGTGCTCTTCGCCTCGTACTGCGCGGCCGACCTCAGCGGCAGCGGGCTTCCGGTGCTGAGCATCTCCGGGTCGGAAGACGGCCTCTCCACGCCCGAGAAGATCGCCGACGCCGCGGCGACCCTCCCCTCCGGCACGGTGTTCGTGGAGATCCCGGGCGCCTCGCATTCCTCCTTCGGCGCCTACGGGCCGCAGGACGGCGACGGCACGCCGGCCGTCTCCGACGCCACGATGGCCGCTGCGCTCACCGCCGCCCTCTCCGCCTTCCTCCCCGTCCCCTGACGCCTCCTCCCTCCGCCGCCCTCCTCTGCCTCTCGGCCTCCGCACTTCCCGAACTCCTCAATTCCGGCGCGGATCGGCCCGATCCGGCCTTTCCGCACCCCCTGCGGGCGCGGATGTGAGGAGTTCGGCACGGGGCGAGCCGCGTCACCCCCCCGTCCGCCTCCGCGCGCCGCGCCCCCGCGCGACTGCGTCGACGTCTCGACGCATCCCGAACTCCTCAGATTCGCGGGCGAAGAGACCGATACGGTCCTTCTCCGCCCGCCTCCCACCCGTTCTTGAGGAGTTCGGGAAGTGGCGGGGACTCCTCCCCAGGTACGGTTCGAGCGCCCTCATCCACGAATGCGTGCCGTCCCCCACCCCGAAGGGCGTCGCCGCGGTTGGTTGGGGGGATGACGACAGCAGATCCCGAGGTGGTGCCGGTCCTCGCGGCGCGGTTCTGGCGGACAGCGGAGCTGCGGGCCGCCGGCTGGACCAAGGTGCAGCTCCGTGCGATGGTCGACCTCGGTCGCCTGATCCGGGTGCGCCAAGGTCGCTACGCTCCCGGCGATCTGCCCGCCCCGCTCCTGGAGGCAGCACGCCTGGGCGGGCGGCTGGACTGCGTCACTCTGCTCGCCCTCCTCGGCGTGTTCGTCCGTTCCGTCGCGACGCTGCACGTGCAGTTCGACAACGGCGCGAGCCGGCTCCCACCTCGCCCCGTCGAGGCGGTGCCGCACTGGCGTCCCTCCACCGGGGCATCGCACACCCTCGCCGCCGACATCATCGAGGCCCTCGCCCAGGCCGTACGGTGCCAGGCTCCCCGGGATGCCGTCGCCACCCTCGACTCCGCGTGGCATCTCGGTGTGGTGGATGAGGCCGACATCGCCGGCATCTTCGCCCGGTTGCCCCTCCGCTATCGGGCCCTCCGCGGCCTCCTGGACAAACGGAGCGAATCCGGTCCGGAGACCCTGATGCGCCTCCTCCTCCGGGCGCTCGGATGCCGCGTCGACGTGCAGGTGCGGATCCCCACGGTGGGCCGGGTCGACCTCGTGATCGACGGCTGGCTCATCGTCGAGTGCGACAGTCGCGCCTATCACGAAGGGTGGGAGGCGCAACGGCGCGATCGTCGCCGCGACCTGGCCGCCGCGGCGCTCGGCTACACCACCGTGCGCCCCGTCGCCGAGGACATCCTGTTCCGGTACGAGGACGTCGTCGCCGCGATGAAGGCAGTCCTCGCGGCTCGGGACGCCTCCGGCTTCCCCGAACTCCTCAAGACTTCGCGCCGCCGCGGGGAAAACCGGCCGAACCGGCGGTGGATGCGTCGCCATTGAGGAGTTCGGGCGAGAGCGGCAGCAGCGGGCAGCAGCGGGCCGGCAGCGCGGGCCGGCCGCACCCGCACCGGCCCGACCGGCCGCAGCCACCGGGCCGGGTCAGCGGCGGCGGGCGAAGGCGTCGGAGATGATGTCGATCAGCTCCTCGCGCTCCTCGATCGGCAGGAACGAGGCGGCAGCGGCGTTCAGCTGGAAGGCCTCCACGTCATCCAGCCCGTAGTCGAAGGCCTCCGCGAGCAGCGCGAGCTCGCGCGTGAGCGACGTGCGACTCATCGTGCGGTTGTCGACGTTGACCGTCACCGCGAATCCGAGCTGGTACAGCAGGTCGAACGGGTGGTCCTCCAGCGTCGTTCCCCACGCCGCGACGGCACCGGTCTGCAGATTCGACGACGGCGACAGCTCCAGCGCGATCTCACGGTCGCGCACCCACCGCGCGAGCTCGCCGAGGTGCACTCGCACCTCGTCGCCCTCACGGTCGATGACGTCGAGGTCCTCCGCGATGCGCACGCCGTGCCCGAGCCGCAGGGCGCGGCCGTCCAGCAGCGCCGAACGGATGCTGTCGAGCCCGGCGCCTTCGCCGGCGTGCACCGTCACGGGGAAGAACTCCTCCGCGAGGTGGTCGAACGCCGCCCGGTGGCGGGCCGGGAGGAAGCCGTCCTCGGGCCCGGCGATGTCGAACCCGACGACGCCGCGGTCGCGCCAGTCCACCGCGAGGCGTGCGATCTCCAGTGACCGGTCGGTGTGACGCATCGCGGTGAGCAGCTGGCTGACGCGGATGTCGCGGCCGGCGTCCTGCGCGGCGTCCTCACCCTCTTCGATGCCCTCCTGCACGGCCTCGACGGCCTCCTCGAGGGTGAGCCCGCCGGTCACGTGCTGTTCGGGTGCCCACCGGACCTCGCCGTAGATGACGCCGTCTGCGGCGAGATCCTCGACGAATTCGCGCGCGACGCGCGTGAGCGCCGCGCGGGACTGGGTGACCCCGACGGTCACCTCGAAGGTCCTCAGGTATTCCTCGAGCGAGCCGGAATCGCCCTGCTCGGCGAACCAGTCGGCGAGGCCGTCGACGTCGGATGCGGGCAGTTCGAGCCCTGCGGCATCGGCGAGGTCGAGCACGGTCGCGGGACGCACGCCGCCGTCGAGGTGGTCGTGCAGCGACACCTTGGGCAGCGCGCGCAGCGACCGCCCCTGGATGCGGGTGTCGCCGTCGGGATCGATAGCCATGGGTTCCTCCGGGGGGCGGTGGTCAAGCGGTGATGCGTTCGCGGACGCGGGGGGCGGGCTCGAGGGGGTCGTCGCCGATGCTCCACGCATCCGTGAGCGCGTCCAGGGCACGGCCGAAGCGCGCGCCGTCGTCGGCGAGCAGCGTGAACAGCGGCTGCCCCGGGGTGACGGTGTCGCCGGGCTGGACGTGCAGGTCGATGCCCGCCGCGTGGATGACCGGGTCCTGCGCACGCGCTCGGCCCGCACCCAGCCGCCAGGCGGCGATGCCGAAGGGGAGGGCGTCGACGCGGGTCAGGACCCCGCCGCGATCGGCGGTGACGGTGTGGGTCTCGCGCGGCTGCGGGAGGGCCGCATCCGGGTCGCCGTCCTGGGCGCGGATCATCCGGCGCCACACGTCCATCGCACGTCCGTGGGCCAGCGCCTTCTCCACGTCGGCGTCGGGGCGGCCGGCGAGGGCGAGCATCTCGCGCGCCAGGGCGACCGTCAGCTCGACCACGTCGGCAGGGCCGCCGCCGGCGAGCACCTCGACCGATTCGCGCACCTCGTTGGCGTTGCCGATCGTACGGCCCAGCGGCGTGCTCATGTCGGTGAGGAGGGCCGTGGTGGCAACGCCCGAATCGGTGCCCAGCGCGACCATCGTGCGGGCGAGCTCCCGCGCCCGGTCGGGATCGGGGATGAAGGCGCCGGAGCCGAATTTGACATCCAGCACGAGCGCGTCGGTGCCCTCGGCGATCTTCTTCGACATGATGCTGGAAGCGATCAGCGGAATGGCCTCGACGGTGCCGGTGACATCCCGCAGCGCGTAGAGCTTCTTGTCGGCGGGCGCGAGGCCCGACCCGGCGGCGCAGATCACGGCGCCCACGTCGGCCAGCTGCGCGAGGATCTCGTCGTTGGACAGCGCGGCGCGCCAGCCGGGGATCGACTCGAGCTTGTCCAGGGTTCCACCGGTGTGCCCCAGTCCGCGCCCGGACAGCTGCGGCACGGCCACGCCGAAACTGGCGACCAGCGGAGCCAGGGGCAGGGTGATCTTGTCGCCCACGCCGCCGGTGGAGTGCTTGTCGACGGTGGGCTTGCCCAGGGAGGAGAAGTCCATGCGCTCCCCCGAGGCGATCATCGCGTCGGTCATCACACGGATCTCGTCGCGGTCCATGCCGTTCAGCAGCACCGCCATCGTGAACGCCGACATCTGCGGGTCGGTGACGTACCCGCGCGTGTAGGCGTCGATCATCCAGCGCAGCGCGGGCTCGGGCACCGTCCCGCCGTCGCGCTTGGCGCGGATGACGTCGATGGCGTCGTGCGGCTCCACCGGGGCGGATGCTGCCGGATCGGTCATCTCCCGGCGTCCTCGCTGCGCGTCTGCCGGACGTCGAGGTCACGCGGCCCGAACGCGTCGGGCAGCACCTCGTCGATCGTGCGGATGCCCGATACCGTCTCCAGCAGCATCCCCGGGATGGCGTGCTCGAACAGCAGCTGCCGGCACCGGCCGCACGGCATGATGGTCTGCCCCTCGCCGTTGACGCACACGAAGGCCACCAGCTGGCCGCCGCCGGACATGTGCAGGTCGGACACGAGCCCGCATTCGGCGCACAGGCCCACGCCGTACGAGGCGTTCTCCACGTTGCAGCCCGAGACGATGCGACCGTCGCTGACGAGCGCGGCGGCACCGACCTTGTAGCGCGAGTAGGGGGCGTAGGCCCGCTGCATGGCGTCGGTCGCGGCCGAACGCAGCTCGTCCCAGTGGATGTCGGTCACGTCACTCCTTGATGTACGGTTTGCCGGCGGCCCTGGGGCCGATGACCCGGCCGGCCACGATCGCCACGGCCACGATGGTCACCACATAGGGCACCATCTCGATGATGTCGGTGGGAACCTGGGATCCGGCCTGACCGGCCCAGATGCGGAAGTTGCTCGCGAACCCGAACAGCAGCGCCGCGATCGCCGCGCCCCACGGGTTCCACCGCCCGAGGATGACGGCGGCCAGCGCGATGAACCCCTGGCCTGCGCTCATCTCCCGGACGAAGGCGCCCACGGAGCCGATCGTGAGGGTGGCCCCGCCGAGGCCCGCGACCAGGCCCGCCACGGTCACCGTCCAGAATCGCCAGCGGTTGACGTTGATGCCGACCGTGTCCGCCGCCAGGGGGTGCTCCCCGAGGGCGCGGATGCGCAGGCCCCACGTGGTGCGGAAGAGCACGAACCACGCCAGCGGCACCAGCAGGAACATGATGTAGGTCGTCAGGCGCTGCTCGAACAGCACCGGTCCGAGAACGGGGATCTCGGACAGGAGCGGGATGGCGATGCGCGGCAGCGTGCCGGGGTCGTTCAGCGTGGCGGAGTTGGGTGACAGCACCGCCGAGTAGAGGAAGTTGGTCACCGCGGTGACCAGGCCGATGAGCACGACGCCGACGACCACCTGATCGACGAGGTAGCTGATGGCGAACCAGGCGAGCACCATCGCGATGAGGGCGCCGGAGACCATCGCCGCCACCAGCGCCAGGATCTGGTTGCCGGTGGCCGAGGCCACCATGGCCGCGGTGCACGCGCCCGCCAGCAGCTGGCCCTCGATCGCGATGTTCACGATGCCGACGCGTTCGCCGATGACACCGGCGATCGCCCCGAACACCAGCGGCGTGGACAGGGCGATCGTGCCGGTGAGGAGGAAGATCACCGGCACCGAGCCGCCCGCGCCCACCCACGACACGAGCGCGACGAGGAACGCCAGGCCCACGATGAGGGTCACCCACACCGGCACCTTGCGGCGGCGCGCCGCGAGCCAGAACGCGAACGCCGCCGCGGCCACGGCCAGCACGCCGGTCACCAGCCCCATCACGCGCGCGGAGGCGACGAAGGGGTCGAGCTGGACGGCGTCGCCGCGGCTGGACCACGTGAACGACACCGACTCGTCGGTTCCGAGGAGGCCGAAGAAGACCAGTGTGATGAGGGCGAGGGCGCCGAGGAGGATCGGCGTTCGCCACGCGCGCGGGGCGAGGGAGGCCGTGTGCGGCGCGGCGGCGGGGGCGACGGGCGCGGTCGTGGTCACTGTCCCGCCTCCTTCGCCTCGAGCTGCGGTTTGCGGCCGGTGTTCAGCTCTGTGACCTCGCGGGGCACCGGCAGGAACCGGAAGATCGCCCGCACGAGCGGCGGCGCGGCGATGAACAGCACGATGAGCCCCTGGATGACGCCGAGGATCTCGGGGGCCACGTCGGCCAGCTGCATGGTGGGGCCAGCGGCCCGCAGCATCCCGAACAGGAGCCCGGCCAGCAGCACGCCGCCGGCACGCGAGCCGCCGAGCAGCGCCACGGTGATGGCGTCGAAGCCGATGCCGGCGTCGATGGTCGGGCCGAAGTTGCCGTCGCGGCCGAGGGCCTGGTTGAGCCCCGCCACCCCGATGAACATGCCCGACAGCACCATCGCGACGATGTACATGCGCTTGACGTCGACGCCGGCGGTGCGGGCCGCATCGGGGTTCAGCCCCACCATCCGCAACCGGAAGCCGAGCGACGAGCGCTCCATGAGCCACCAGAACACTCCCACGGCCACGATGCACAGCACGAAGCTCCACCGCAGGTCGAACTCCGCGAAGATCCGCGGGAAGACGGCGGTGGGATCCGGCGGCCGGGTGGTGGGGTTGTTGCCGGAGTCCATGTCGTGCAGCACCGGCGTGCGCATCAGGAAGGTCGCCAGCGACACCGCGATGTAGTTCATCATGATCGTCACGATGACCTCGTGGGCACCGGTGGCCGCCTTGAGGAACCCGGCGATGCCGGCCCAGATCGCGGCACCGACGAGCCCGAAGAGGATCGCCACGACGAGGTGCAGTCCGTAGGGCAGGTGCAGCTGGAACGACGCCCACGCCGCCCAGATCGCGGCGATGACCATCTGGCCCTGGCCGCCGATGTTGAACAGGCCCGCACGGAAGGTCAGCGCCACACCCAGCCCCGCCGCGATGAGCGGGCCGGCGAAGCGCAGCGATTCCAGCAGCGGACGGATCGCCGACTCCGCCGAGGACGCCGTGTAGTTGTAGATCGAGCCGCGGAACAGCGCCGCATACGCGTCGCCGATCGCCTGGCCGGCCGCCTGGAGGAAGTCGGTGGGGCGGGAGAAGAAGTACGGCAGCGTGCGCCCGACGTCTTGGTTGGTGACGACGATCAGCACCGAGGCGACCACCAGCGAGAGCACGATCGCCGCCGCGGTGCGGACGATTCCGCCCGAGGCGATGTCGTGCAGCACGTCGCCCAGGGAGGGGCGGGTGCGCGGGGGCTGCTCGGTCGCCGCCGGGTCCGTCTGCGCCTGGCTCATTCGTGCACTCCTGCCATGAGGCGGCCGAGGCGCTCACGCGGGGCGTCGGCGGGGACGATGTCGATGATCGCGCCGCGGTACATGACCGCGATCCGGTCGGCGAGGGCGACCACCTCGTCCAGCTCGGTGGAGATGATCAGCACGGGGATGCCCGAGTCGCGGATCTGCACGATGCGCTCGTGGATGAACTCGATGGACCCCACATCCACCCCCCGCGTGGGCTGGGAGGCCACGAAGAGCTTGAGGTCGCGCCCCAGTTCGCGGGCCAGCACCACCTTCTGCTGGTTGCCGCCGGACAGGCGCCCGACCAGGACGTCGCGGTGCGGCGTGCGGATGTCGAATTCGGCGATCGCCTCGTCGGCGAACCGGTCGCGGTGGGCGAAGTCGATGGCCGGGCCCTTCGTGAACGGGCCGGCGAAGGAGCGGTCGAGCATGAGGTTCTCGGCGACCGTGAACTCGGCGACGAGCCCGTCGACCTTGCGGTCTTCCGGGACGAATCCCACACCGCTGTCCAGCACGTGACGCACGTGCGCGGAGGAGAGCTCCTGACCGTCGAGGCGGATGCTGCCCTGCACGCGGTCGCGCAGGCCCACGAGGGCCTCGGTGAGCTCGGTCTGGCCGTTGCCCTGCACGCCGGCCACGGCCAGCACCTCGCCGGCGCGGATCGTGAACGACACGTCGTCGAGCAGGCGTTCGCCGGCCGGACCGAAGACGGTGAGGTTCTCCACCACGAGGGCCTCGGCGCCCAGCCGGGGCGGGTCCTTGTGCACGGTGAGCTCGACGGCGCGCCCGACCATGAGGGCGGCGAGCTCGTCGTTGGTGGCGGTGGGGGCGGCTTCGCCCACCACCCGGCCGAGCCGGATGACGGTGATCGTGTCGGCGACGGCGCGCACTTCGCGGAGCTTGTGGGTGATGAAGACGATGGAGGTGCCGCCGTCGGCGAGGCGGCGCATCGTCGCCATCAGCTCGTCGGTCTCCTGCGGGGTGAGGACGGCGGTGGGCTCGTCCAGGACGAGCACGCGAGCATCACGGGCGAGGGCCTTGATGATCTCCACGCGCTGCTGAGCACCGACGGGCAGGTCGCCGACGACCGCATCCGGGTCGATGTCGAACCCGAACCGGTCGGAGATCTCCCGCACGAGAGCCCGTGCCGCCGGCAGGTCCAGGACCCCGCCGCGGCTGGGCTCATGGCCGAGGATCACGTTCTCTGCCACGGTGAAGACGGGGATCAGCATGAAGTGCTGATGCACCATCCCGATGCCGGCGGCCATCGCCTGGCCGGGCCCGGAGAAGTGCTGCGGGACGTCGTCCAGGAGGATCTCGCCCTCATCGGGCTGATAGAGACCGAACAGCACGTTCATGAGGGTCGACTTGCCGGCGCCATTCTCCCCCAGCAGGGCGTGGATCTGCCCTGACTCGACGGTGAGGTCGACGGCGTCGTTGGCCACGAGCGGTCCGAACCGCTTCGTGATCCCGCGGAGCTCGAGTTTCATGGTGCGACCCATCCTGCCGGAACCGGCGTGAAACGGCACACGCCGAGGCGGACTCTGCCGCCCCGGCGTGTGCCAGGGTGTGACGAGGGGTCAGGCGCCCGCGAGCGGGTCGATCGTCCCGTCGATGATGGCCTGCTTGAGCTCGTCGAGCTTGTCCTTCAGCTCCTGCGGGATCTCGCTGTCGAAGTCGCCGAAGCCGCTCAGGGCGGTGCCGTCGTTCTCCAGCGTGCCGACGTAGGGCTCCGCGGTGAACTCGTCGCTCTCGATGATGGCGGTGATGACGTCCAGCACGGGCTGGGTCATGCGCTTCTCCACCGAGGTGAGGGTGATGTCGGCGAGCTCGGGCTGCGTGACGGCGATGTCCTTGTCCACGCCCAGCATGACGCCGGTGCCGGCCTCACGGATGGCCTCCGCCGTGGCGGTGAACAGCGTGCCCGCGACGGGGAAGAGGACGTCCGCGCCGGCGGCGAGCTGACCCTCGGAGAAGGTCTTGGCGACGCCGGTGTTGGAGAAGTCGCCGACGAAGTCGCCGGTGCCGGTGGCCGGATCCCAGCCCACGATGGTGATCGGGGTGC
Source organism: Microbacterium wangchenii (assembly GCF_004564355.1). Lineage (NCBI taxonomy): Bacteria > Bacillati > Actinomycetota > Actinomycetes > Micrococcales > Microbacteriaceae > Microbacterium > Microbacterium wangchenii. Next base: position 992,152 of record NZ_CP038266.1, on the reverse strand, counting down.
CGGTCTCCTGCTCGTAGTACTTCGCGCCGTTGTAGTACCCGGTCATGAACGAGGTGACCGACTCGATGTCGTCACCGCCGTAGGTGCCGATGGTCTTCGTGGTGGAGTACGCCGCCGCGAGGTAGCCGGCGAGGAAGCTGGACTCCTGCATCGCGTAGGTGATGGGCTTGAGGTTCTCCTGGCCCTGGTTCCATCCGTCGATCCACACGAAGCGCGCTTCGGGGTTGTCGTCCGCGACGTCGAAGATGACGTCGTTGATGGAGAAGTTGAAGCCCACCGCGAAGGTCACGTCGCAGCCGGCTTCCACCATCTGCGTGAGGTTCGGGGTGAAGTCCTCGTTGCTGGCCGACTCCGCGTCGGCGATCTTGATGCCGAGCTCCGACTCCGCGTCGAGCAGGCCCTGGTAGGCGGCTTCGTTGAAGCTCTTGTCGTTCCAGCTGCCCTCGTCGGAGACGGCGCAGGCGAGGAAGTCGGTGCTTTCCGCGCCGGCGTCGCCTTCCTCAGGCGCGGGCGCGCATGCCGAGAGCAGAAGGCCGGCGGCTCCGATGAACGCCATCGCGGCGGCCGTCCGCTTGGGGGTGAATGCAGACACTGCAGTCCTCTCTGAGATGTCCGGGCGCGCAAACATCAGGCCCCCGGTCGGGATACCCAGAACGTTACGTCGCGAGACGCGCGACCACACACTCTGATAGGCGCGCGCGCCAGAAGAGTTACAGATTTGCGATCGTTTCGAAACCTGGCCGCCGCATTCGGCCGGTCGACGGGTCCGCGACGGCGTCAGAGCACGTCACCGCGGCCGGTGAGCTTCAGCGCGTCGACGACGCCCTTGACCCGCTGCGCGTGCTCGCTCGTGGTGACCAGGAGCGCGTCGGCGGTGTCGACCACGACGATGTCCTGCACGCCGATGAGGCTGATGATGCGTTCGGTCTGCGACACCACGATGCCGCTGGAGGCATCGGCGAGCACCCGCGCGTGGCTGCCCAGGATCGCCAGCTCGTTCTTGCCGCCGTGGGAGTTGAGCTTGGCCAGGCTCGCGAAATCGCCCACGTCGTCCCAGTCGAAGTGACCGGGGATGACCGCGAGGCGGCCTTTCTCGGCCGACGGCTCGGCGACGGCGTAGTCGATCGCGATCTTCTTCAGATCCGGCCACACCCGATCGACCACCGGACCGCGGCGCTCGCGGTCGTCCCAGGCCTCGGCGAGCTCGAGGAGACCCGCGTGCAGCTCGGGCTCGTTGGCGGCCAGCTCCGCCAGGAGCACGTCGGCGCGGCTGATGAACATGCCGGCATTCCACAGGTACGCACGGTCGGCGTAGTAGGTGCGCGCGGTCTCCAGGTCGGGCTTCTCCACGAACCGCTCGACCAGCGCCGCCTCGGGCGCTCCGTCGACGTCCAGCTCACCGTCCTTGCGGATGTAGCCGAAGCCGACGGAGGGCTCGGTGGGCTGGATGCCGATCGTGCAGATGTATCCCGCGCGGGCCACGGCGACGGCCTGCTGGACGGCGAACTCGAAGGTGCGCGTCCCGCGGATGACGTGGTCTGCGGCGAAGGATCCGATGATCACGTCCGGCTCACGGCGATGCAGGATCGCCGCGGCCAGCCCGATGGCCGCCGACGAGTCGCGCGGCTCGGATTCGAGGAACACGTTGTGGTCGGGGATGCCGGGCAGTTCGCGCTCCACGGCGGCGCGGTGGGCACGCCCGGTGACCACGGCGATCCGGTCGGGGCCGGCCAGCGGCTCCAGGCGGTTCCACGTGTCGCGCAGGAGCGTCTGGCCCGACCCGGTCAGGTCGTGCAGGAACTTCGGGGCCTCGGCTCGCGACAGCGGCCACAGGCGGCTGCCGATCCCTCCGGCGGGAATCACGGCGTAGAAGTCGTCGATGGGCTGCTGAGGCATGCGAACAGGCTAGCCGTGCCGGTTCGCCGCGCCGTGTCATCCACGTGACGGCGCCGTGACGGAGCATCCGCGGGTCGTGCGCGGGTATCTCGACATCGAGATAGTTAGGCCTGCCTAATCCCCGTGATTATGCCCCCGGTCGTAGGATGATCGAGCGCCCGTGTGTCGCAGGAGCTTCCCGCTCCGCGGGGCTACGGACCACCCCCGCCAAGCCGTGTTCGATCAGGGAGGACGCTCGTGCCTGAACCAGCGCGCGTGACGCTATCGGTGGCCGAGACCACCTCGAAGGTTCCGCGGGGCACTCTGTACCGCGGCCGAGAAGGCATGTGGTCGTGGGTCCTGCACCGCATCACCGGCGTCGCCATCTTCTTCTTCCTCCTCGTGCACATCCTGGACACGGCGCTCATCCGCGTCTCCCCCGAGGCGTACGACGCGGTCATCGGAACGTACAAGAACCCGATCATGGGCATCGGCGAGGTCGCCCTCGTCGGGGCGATCGCGTACCACGCGTTCAACGGCCTGCGCATCATCCTGGTGGACTTCTGGGGCTGGGCGACCCGCCACCAGCGCCAGCTGTGGTGGATCGTGCTGGGCGTGTGGCTCGTCACGATGCTCGCCTTCACGCCGCGTCACCTGATCAACGTGTTCGCCGACTTCGGAGGGGCGCACTGATGACCGCTCAGCTGGCCTCGACCATCCCCGCACCGCGCACGCGCAACAAGGGCTCGAACCTGGAGAAGTGGGGCTGGGTCTACATGCGCGCCTCCGGCGTGCTGCTGATCGTCCTCATCTTCGGTCACCTGTTCGTCAACCTCATGACCGGTGACGGCATCCACCAGATCGACTTCGCCTTCGTCGTCGGCAAGTTCGCCTCGCCGTTCTGGCAGTGGTGGGATGTGCTGATGCTGTGGCTGGCCCTCATCCACGGCGCCAACGGCATGCGCACGATCGTCAACGACTACGTCACCTCCCCCACCGTCCGCCGCGTGCTCGTGTGGGCGCTGTGGCTGTCGTCCGGATTCCTGATCCTGCTCGGCACGCTCGTGGTCTTCACCTTCGACCCCTGCATCGGCGTCACCGAGTCCAGCTCCCTGTGGGCCATGTGCCAGGGCGCCTGACCCTCCGACTGAAGAACGAGAGCATCCAACCCGTGAGCATCCCCAGCACCGCCGATTCCGTCGTCCGCGACGGCGTGCACTACCACCAGTTCGACATCGTGATCGTGGGCGCCGGCGGCGCCGGCATGCGCGCGGCGATCGAGGCCGGGCCCGGCGCGAAGACGGCCGTCATCTCCAAGCTCTACCCGACGCGCTCGCACACCGGCGCGGCACAGGGCGGCATGGCCGCCGCCCTCGCCAACGTCGAAGAGGACTCGTGGGAGTGGCACACGTTCGACACCGTCAAGGGCGGCGACTACCTCGTCGACCAGGATGCGGCGGAGATCCTCGCCAAGGAGGCCATCGACGCGGTCATCGACCTGGAGAACATGGGTCTGCCGTTCAACCGCACCCCCGAGGGCAAGATCGACCAGCGCCGCTTCGGCGGGCACACCGCCGACCACGGCAAGACCCCCGTGCGCCGCGCGTGCTACGCCGCCGACCGCACCGGCCACATGATCCTGCAGACGCTGTTCCAGAACTGCGTCAAGCTGGGCATCAACTTCTTCAACGAGTTCTACGTCCTGGACCTCATCACGGTGAAGGACGCCGCCGGCGCCACGCAGGTCGCCGGCGTCGTCGCGTACGACCTGGCCACGGGCGAGCTGCACGTCTTCCAGTCCAAGGCCGTCATCTTCGCCACCGGCGGCTTCGGCAAGATCTTCAAGACCACCTCCAACGCGCACACCCTCACCGGTGACGGCGTCGGCATCGTGTGGCGCAAGGGCCTGCCGCTGGAGGACATGGAGTTCTTCCAGTTCCACCCGACCGGTCTCGCCGGTCTCGGCATCCTCCTCACCGAGGGTGCCCGCGGCGAAGGCGCGATCCTCCGCAACGCCAGCGGCGAGCGGTTCATGGAGCGCTACGCCCCCACGATCAAGGACCTCGCGCCGCGTGACATCGTGGCCCGCTGCATGGTGCAGGAGGTGGCCGAGGGCCGCGGCGCAGGACCCCACCGCGACTACGTGCTGCTGGACTGCACGCACCTGGGCGCCGAGGTGCTGGAGACCAAGCTCCCCGACATCACCGAGTTCGCCCGCACGTACCTGGGCGTTGACCCCGTCGTCGAGCCCGTTCCGGTCATGCCGACCGCGCACTACGCGATGGGTGGCATCCCCACCAACGTCGAGGCGGAGGTGCTCGCCGACAACACCACCGTCGTGCCGGGCCTGTACGCCGCCGGCGAGTGCGCGTGCGTGTCGGTGCACGGCTCGAACCGCCTGGGCACCAACTCGCTGCTGGACATCAACGTCTTCGGCAAGCGTGCCGGCCGCAACGCCGTGAAGTACGTCCAGACCGCCGACTTCGTGCCGCTGCCGGAGGACCCGGCGAAGGAGGTGCGCGGCATGATCGAGGGCCTGCGCGCCAACCCCGGCACCGAGCGGATCGCCGTGCTGCGCAAGGCGCTGCAGGACGAGATGGACAAGGGCGCGCAGGTGTTCCGCACCGAGGAGTCGCTCGCCCACGTGCTCGATGTCATCGCCGACCTGCGTGAGCGGTACCTCAACGTGCACGTCGATGACAAGGGCAAGCGCTACAACACCGATCTGCTCGAGGCTGTGGAGCTCGGCTTTCTCCTCGACCTCGCCGAGGTGGTCGTCTACGCCGCGCAGAACCGCAAGGAGAGCCGCGGCGGCCACATGCGCGACGACTACCCCAAGCGCGACGACGAGAACTACATGAAGCACACGATGGCCTACCTCACGGGCGACCCGCACTCGTCGCATCCCGCCGACCACATCGAACTCGGCTGGAAACCCGTGGTCATCACGCGATACCAGCCGATGGAGAGGAAGTACTGAGATGGCCACCGCCACCGCCACCATCGACGTCGCCAACGATCCGCAGAGCGTCGAGCAGGCACCCGAGCCCACCGGCATCCAGTCGTTCCTGGTGACCTTCAACATCCGCCGCTTCGACCCGGAGGTCGACAGCGAGCCGCGCTGGGTCGACTACGACGTGGAGCTGTACTCCACCGACCGCGTGCTCGACGCCCTGCACAAGATCAAGTGGGAGGTCGACGGCTCGCTGTCGTTCCGCCGCTCGTGCGCGCACGGTATCTGCGGCTCGGACGCCATGCGCATCAACGGCCGCAACCGCCTCGCGTGCAAGACCCTCATCAAAGACCTCGACATTTCGCAGCCGATCTACGTCGAGGCCATCAAGGGCCTGCCGCTGGAGAAGGACCTCATCGTCGACATGGAGCCGTTCTTCGCCTCCTACCGCGAGGTGCAGCCCTTCCTCATCGCGGGCTCCAAGCCCGAACCGGGCAAGGAACGCGTCCAGTCGATCGTGGACCGCGAGGTGTTCGACGACACCACCAAGTGCATCCTGTGCGCCGCGTGCACCTCGTCGTGCCCCGTGTTCTGGACCGACGGACAGTACTTCGGCCCGGCCGCGATCGTCAACGCGCACCGCTTCATCTTCGATTCGCGCGATGACGCCGCCGAGGTGCGCCTGGACATCCTCAACGACAAGGAAGGCGTGTGGCGCTGCCGCACGACCTTCAACTGCACGGAGGCGTGCCCCCGCGGCATCGAGGTCACCAAGGCGATCGCCGAGGTGAAGCAGGCGGTCCTCAGCGGCAAGCGCTGACCTTCACGTGGACGCCGGCCGGGCTCGCCCGGCCGGCGTCGGCGTTCCCGGTGGCGTGCGGCGTCGGCGTCCCTGCGGCGTGTGGCATCGGCGTTCCCAGCGGCGTACCGGGACCCCGGGCGCATCCGATGCCGCTCGCTATCCTGGCAGCGTGACCGACTCGTCCGCCGCATCCGCCGGCGCGGACCCCGCGCCCCTCCCGGGCTCCCTGCGGCAGCGTTTCGACCAGCCGCTGGAACGGGCCACGGCGATCACACGGCGGACGCTGGAGTGGTTCCCCATCCGGGTGTGGCGGCATTTCCTGCAGCACAACGGCTTCCTGCTGGCCGCGGGCATCTCCTATCAGTCGCTGTTCGCGATCTTCGGGGTCATCTACCTCGCCTTCGCGGCCGTCGGGGCGTGGCTGGGCGGCAGCTCCGATGCCATCCGGGCACTGATCGACATCATCAACGGCTACATCCCCGACCTCATCAGCGACTCCGGACTGGTCAAGCCCGAGCAGGTGCGGTCGGTCGCCACCGGCAGCACCGGACTCCTGACGGTCACCGGCGCCGTCGCGGCGGTCGTGGTCGTCTGGACGGCGATCGGATTCGTCACCTACACGCGCCGCGCGGTGCGCGACACGTTCGGGCTGCCGTTCGATCGCCGCAACTACCTGCTGCTCAAGGCGCGCGACTTCCTGGCGGCCACCCTGTTCGGTCTGGCTCTGCTGCTGGGCGCGGGCCTCGGTTCGATCACCACCGGCGCGGTGGACCTCCTGTTCCAGCTGGTCGGCTGGGACGACTACGGCGCATGGTCGGCCGTGCTCACCCGCGCCGTGTCGCTGGTGGTGGCGTTCGGTCTCAACACCCTCGCCCTCGCGTCGCTGTTCCGCTTCCTCACCGGGGCGTCGCTGCGCTGGCAGCGCATCTGGCCGGGCGCGCTGCTGGGCGCCGCGGCCATCGTCGTGCTGCAGCTGGGTGCGGGCCTCCTCCTCGTCTACACCCCGGCCAACCCCCTCCTGGCGACGTTCGCGGTCTTCATCGGATTCCTCCTGTGGTTCCGCCTCAACGGCATCGTGCTCCTCGTGTCGGCCGCGTGGATCGCGGTGGCCGCGGCCGACCGGTTCGAGAGCATCGAGAGCGAGGCGGATGCCCGCGCCACCGAGCGCGCGGCGCTCGTGATCGCCGCCCGGGTGCGGGTGCGCGAGGCCGAGCGTGCGGCCGCGGACGCACCGTGGTACGCCCGGCGCGCGGCGCGACGGCGCGTGGCCCAGGCGGAGGCCGAACTGCGGGAGGCCGAGCGCAACGCCCCCGCCGTGCCGGACTCCGCCCTGCCCTGGGATTGAGCCGCGCCGCCGTGTGCGCTCGGCCGCGGAGCGGTCGGCCGCGGGCTGCTCGGGCGCGGGCACTCGGTACCATCCGCTCGGCGTCGAGACTCGGTGTCGGGGGGCGCGGCTAGGCTCGTCGTCGTGCCTCGTCGCGTCCGCATCGTCTCCATCAATGTCAACGGCATCCGCGCCGCCGCCCGCAAGGGCATGAACGAATGGCTCGCCGAAGCCGGCGCCGACATCCTCGCCCTCCAGGAGGTGCGGGCCACCACGGCCGAGCTGCAGGCCGCCCTCCCCGGGTGGGAGGTCGTCCACGACGAGGCGCTGGCCAAGGGGCGCGCGGGCGTCGCCATCGCGAGCCGCCTCCCGCACGCCCGGATGAGCACGGTCCTGGGGCCCGAGCCCCTCGATTCGGCGGGGCGGTGGATCGAGGCCGACTTCGACATCGACGGCGAGAGCCTCGCCGTCGTCAGCGCCTACGTGCCCACCGGTGAGGCCGAGACGCCGCGGCAGGACGCCAAGTGGGCGTTCCTGGACGCGATGGAGCGGCGCATGCCGCAGTTGGCGGCGGAGCATCCGCTGGCCCTGATCATGGGCGACCTCAACGTCGGCCATCAGACCTTCGACATCCGCAATTGGAAGGGAAACGTCAAGAAGGCCGGCTTCCTCCCGCGGGAACGCGCCTACTTCGACCGCTTCCTCGGAGACGCCGGGGCCGATGTGACCGGCGCCGACGGCACGACCGGGACGGGCCTGGGCTGGGTGGACGTCGGCCGTCGCTTCGCCGGCGACGTCGACGGCCCGTACACGTGGTGGTCGATGCGGGGCCGCGCGTTCGACAACGACACCGGCTGGCGCATCGACTATCACCTCGCGACCCCCGCCCTGGCTGAGCGCGTGGTGGACTACCGCGTGGTGCGCGCTGCCTCGTGGGACACCCGGTGGAGCGACCACGCCCCCGTCATCGCCGACTACACCCTCGGCCACTGACCCTCCGCCGCCGCGGTCGCTGACCCATCCCGACCCGGCGCGCCGCGCGGTCCGCTGATCCGCCCGGTCCGCTGGCCGCCGCTGCCGAAACTCCTCAATCTCGCCGTTTCCGCCGCCGGTTCGGCGGCTTTCGGCCGCCCTCCCCGCCGTTCTTGAGGAGTTCGGGCGACTGCGACTGCTGTACGGGGCGCAGGCACCGGGGAGGTCAGCCGGGGAGCGAGCATCCCCGGTGCGCCTGGGGCGCGGCCATCTCGGGCGAGCGGGCGGGCGGGAGCGGGAGGGCGGGAGCGGGGCGGGACGGACGTACCGGGGGCGACACCTGCCGCGACTAGAATCGGCGGGTGACCAAGCCCCGCCTGTACTCCGGCATGCAGCCATCCGCCGACTCGCTCCACATCGGCAACTACATCGGCGCGCTCATGCAGTGGCGGGACCTGCAGGACTCCTACGACGCGTTCTTCTCCGTCGTCGATCTGCACGCGCTGACGCAGCCGAACGCCCCGGGCGAGCTCCGGGAGAAGACGCGACGCACCGCGGCGCAGTACATCGCCGCCGGGATCGAGCCGTCGCGTTCGACGCTGTACGTGCAGTCGCACGTCCCCGCTCACACCGAACTCGCGTGGATCCTGTCCACCCTCACCGGCTTCGGCGAGGCCGGGCGGATGACGCAGTTCAAGGACAAATCGACGCGGTACGGCGCCGACGCGACCAACGTGGGGCTGTTCACCTACCCGGTTCTCATGGCCGCCGACATCCTGCTGTACCAGACCGACGTGGTTCCCGTCGGCGACGACCAGAAGCAGCACATCGAGCTGACCCGCGACCTGGCCGAACGGTTCAACTCCCGCTACGGCGAGGCCTTCACCGTGCCGACGCCGGTGATCCAGCGCGACACCGCACGCATCTACGACCTGCAGAACCCCTCGGCCAAGATGTCGAAGTCCGCCGAATCGGATGCGGGAGTCCTCGGGCTGCTGGATGACCCGTCGGTGACGGCGAAGAAGATCATGCGCGCCGTGACCGACAGCGAAGGCAGCGTGCGCTTCGACCGCGAGGCCAAGCCCGGGGTGTCGAACCTGCTCGTCATCTACGCCGCCCTCACCGGCCGACAGATCGCCGCCCTGGAGGACGAGTACGCCGGCCGCGGCTACGGCGACTTCAAGAAGGATCTCGCACAGGTCGTGGTGGACGAGTTCACCCCCGTGCGCGACCGCGCCCTGGCGATGCTCGACGATCCCGCCGAACTGGACCGGGTGCTCGCCGCGAACGCCGAGCGTGCCGCCGCCGTCGCCGACCGGACCCTCGCCGACGTCTACGACCGCATCGGACTGCTCCGCCGCGTGTGATCCGCGTCGGCGTGTGAGCGCGCGTCTCCCAGAAAGGTGGCGCGCCGCCGCCGTGTGAGCGCGTCCACACGTGACGCGGCAGCGCACCCGCGCGCGACCTGCCGGCCGATGCGGCGGTAGGGTGCCCGCATGGAGCCCGTGGAGCTGCGCACGCCGCGAACCGAGCTGTCGCCGCCGACGCGCCACGACGTGCCGGCGATCTTCCAGGCGTGCCAGGATGCCGACATCCAGCGCTACACGGCGGTGCCCTCGCCGTACCTGCTCGAGCACGCCGAGGCCTTCGTCGACGCGGTGCCCGGCCGCTGGGCCGATGGCATCGAGGCCACGTGGGCGATCCGCCTCGACGACCGCCTCGTGGGCATGCTGGGGATGCACCGCCTCACGACCGGCTCCCCCGAGATCGGGTACTGGATGACGCGCGGCGCGCGGGGACGGGGCCTGCTCACCGAGGCCGCCGCCGCGGTGGTGGAGTGGGCCCTGGCGCCGGACGGCCTGGGCGCCGCACGCCTGGAGTGGCGCGCCGTCGTGGGCAACCGGGCGTCGGCCCGGGTGGCGCGCGCACTGGGCTTCCGCTACGAAGGGACCCTCCGCCACGCGCTGGTGAACTCCTTCGGACGTGACGACGCGTGGATCGCGGGCCTCCTCCCCGGCGATGACCGCACCCCGCAGCCGTGGAGCGTTCTCGGAGACTGAGGCCGCGATCCGTGGCAGGATGACCGCATGCCGGAGATGCCCGAGGTGCAGGGGCTCGCCGACTTCCTCCGGGGACGAGTCGTCGGCCGCACCATCACACGCGCGACGGTCACCGCCATCGCGGCGCTGAAGACCTACGACCCGCCGATCACCGCTCTCACCGGCACCACGGTGTCCGATGTGCAGCGGCACGGGAAGTTCCTCGATGTGGCCACCGACGGCGGCGTCCACCTCGTCTTCCACCTCGCCAAAGCGGGATGGCTGCGCTGGTACGACGCGCTCCCGGCCACGGTGATCAAGCCCGGCAAGACCCCTATCGCCCTGCGCGTCGGCTTCGACGACGGCTCGGGGTTCGACCTGACCGAGGCCGGCACGAAGAAGTCGCTCGCCGTCTACGCGGTCCGCGATCCGGCCGAGGTCCCCGGCATCGCACGTCTGGGGCCCGACCCGCTCGACCCGGGCTTCACGCGCGACGACCTGGCCCGGCTCCTGGCCGGGCGCCGCACGCAGATCAAGGGCGTGCTGCGCGACCAGTCGATCATCGCCGGGGTCGGCAACGCCTATTCGGACGAGATCCTCCATGTCGCGAAGATGTCTCCCTACGCCCTGGCCTCCACCCTCGAAGACTCCGACATCGACCGCCTGTTCGAGGCGATGACGGCAACCCTCGCCGATGCCGTGGCCGCAGCATCCGGCAAGCCGCCGGCCGACCTGAAGGACGCCAAGCGTCGCGGCATGCGCGTCCACGGCCGGCGCGGTGAAGCCTGCCCGGTGTGCGGCGACGAGGTGCGCAGCGTGTTCTTCGCCGACAACTCCCTCGAGTACTGCGCGACGTGCCAGACCGGCGGGAAGATCCTCGCCGACCGGCGGCTGTCGCGCCTGCTGAAGTGAGCGGGCGAGACGGATCGGGAATGATCCTGGTGTCGGCGCGTTGACTAGTATCGAGTTATCAACGTGCTCCGGGGTCGGTGAGAATCCGAACCGGCGGTGACAGTCCGCGAGCCCGAGTGTCCGCCTAGCGGGGACGAAGGCCGATCCGGTGGAAATCCGGAACCGACGGTGATGCGACGGTCCTCCGTCGCGAGTCCGGATGGGAGGCAGCACGGTCGGCGCGACGCGCCGCCCTGCCGCAGCGACCCCGGACCGACCGGAGGATCGACATGGCGGATGCCGCGGAACGCGAGGCGATGGCGCGAGCTCTCGAGCTCGCCGCGCGCGGCCCGGTGGGGGCCAACCCCCAGGTAGGCGCGGTCATCCTCTCCCCCGACGGCGAGGTGCTCGCCGAGGGCTGGCACCGCGGAGCAGGCACAGCGCACGCCGAGGTCGACGCACTCTCGAAGCTGCCGGTGGGGCGCGCCCGCGGGGCGACGGCCGTCGTGACGCTGGAGCCGTGCAACCACACCGGACGCACCGGACCGTGCGCGGTCGCCCTCCTGGAGGCCGGAATCGGCCGCGTCGTGTACGCCCTCGACGACCCCAACGCGGTGTCCTCCGGCGGCGCCGAACGCCTTCGCGCAGCCGGCGTGTCCGTGGAGAGCGGCGTCGACGCGGACCGCGTGCGCGAGCTCCTCGACGGCTGGCTCACCGTTCAGCGCCTCGGACGTCCCTTCGTGACCGTCAAGTGGGCGCAGAGCCTCGACGGGCGCGCGGCAGCCCCCGACGGCACGAGCCAGTGGATCACCGGGCCCGCCGCACGCGCCGACGTCCACCGCCGCCGCGCCGAGGCGGACGCGATCGTCGTGGGCACCGGCACTGTCCTCGCCGACGATCCCGCGCTCACCGCCCGTCGCCCCGACGGCGCCCTGCACGAGAAGCAGCCGCTCCCCGTCGTGCTCGGCGACCGTCCGGTGCCCCCTGACGCAGCGCTCCGCCGCCATCCGCGACAGCTCATCCAGCGGCCGGGGAAGGACCTGCCCGCCGTGCTCGCCGAACTGCGCACACTCGGCGCGCAGCGCGTCTTCGTCGAGGGCGGCCCCACCATCGCCAGCGCGTTCCTGCGCGAAGGCCTCGTCGACGAGGTGCTCGCCTACGTCGCCCCCACCCTCATCGGCTCCGGCGCCGACGGCACCGACCGTCCGGCTCTCGGCCGCCTCGGCGTCGACACGATCACCCAGCAGCGCCGCCTGGTCGTCTCCTCCGTCGAGACGCTCGGCGACGACCTGCTGATCACCGCGCATCCCGCCATCGAAGGAGCACTCTGATGTTCACCGGAATCGTCGAAGAACTCGGCACCCTCACCGCAGTCGAACCGTCCGGTGACGGCGTGCGTCTGACCGTACGGGCACCCGGTGCGGTCACGGATGCCGGGCACGGCGACTCGATCGCCGTCAGCGGCGTGTGCCTCACGGTCGTGGACCAGGGCCCGGACTGGTTCACCGCCGACGTCATGCAGCAGACGCTCGAGATGTCCACTCTGGCCGGCGCCGCACCAGGGCGCACCGTCAACATCGAGCGCGCCACCCCCGCGCACGGTCGCCTGGGCGGCCACATCGTGCAGGGCCACATCGACGGCACCGGCACCGTCGTGGACGTGCGGCCCGGCGAGCGCTGGCAGGTCGTGCGCGTCGCCGTGCCCGCGCACCTCGCGCCGCTCATCGTGGACAAGGGCTCCATCGCCATCGACGGCGTCTCCCTCACCGTCAGCGCCGTGAGCGAGCCCGACGCCGACCAGCCGTGGCTGGAGGTGTCGCTCATCCCCGAGACCCTCGCCGCGACCACCCTGGGCGGAGCATCCGTCGGCGATGCCGTGAACCTGGAGACCGACATCCTCGCCCGTCACGTCCAGCGACTCCTCGCTTTTCCCACACCCACCGAAGGAGGCTCCCGATGAGCCTTGCCACCATCCCCCAGGCCCTGGACTCCCTGCGAGCCGGCCGCCCCGTCATCGTCGCGGACGATGAGGATCGCGAGAACGAGGGCGACGTCATCCTCTCGGCCGAGCTCGCCACCCCCGAATGGATCGCGTGGACCGTGCGCTGGTCCAGCGGATTCATCTGCGCGCCCATGCCCGGCGAGTGGGCCGACCGCCTCGACCTGCCGCCCATGGTCGCGGTGAACCAGGATGCGCGCGGCACCGCGTACACCGTGAGCGTCGACGCCGCCGACCGCAACAGCACCGGCATCAGCGCCTCCGACCGCGCCCACACGCTCAACGTGCTGGCCGATCCCGGCGCGGGCCCCGCCAGCCTCATCCGTCCCGGCCACGTCCTCCCGCTGCGGGCGGTGGACGGCGGCGTGCGCGAGCGCAGCGGACACACCGAGGCGGCCGTGGAACTCATGCGCCTCGCGGGGCTCCAGCCGGTCGGAGCGATCGCGGAGGTCGTCGCCGAGGACGGGAGCATGATGCGTCTGCCCGGCCTCATCGAGCTCGGGGCGCGGGACGAGGTCCCCGTCATCACGATCGAGCAGCTGATCGCCTACCTGGATGAGGAGGAGCCGGTCGCCGCCACGACGGCGGGCGAGCGCCACACGCGGCGGGTCAGCCTTCGCGCGGAGGCGCACGTGCCCACCTCCCACGGCGCGTTCCGCTTCCTGGCGTACAAGGACCGCGTCACCGGCACCGACCATGTCGCCGTCGTCTCGGGAGATCTCACCGAGGACGCACCGCTCGTGCGCGTGCACTCGGAGTGCCTCACGGGAGAGGCGTTCGGCTCGCTGAAGTGCGAATGCGGCCCTCAGCTGGACGCCGCGCTGGACGCGATCGACGAGGACGGCGGCGTCGTGGTCTACATGCGCGGACACGAGGGCCGCGGCATCGGCCTCATCAACAAGCTCCGGGCGTACAGCCTGCAGGAGCAGGGCCTGGACACCGTCGACGCCAACCTCGCGCTGGGACTCCCCGCCGACGCGCGCGATTACGCCGCCGCGGCCGGGATCCTCGCCGACCTCGGGGTGAGCCGCGTGCGCCTGCTGACCAACAACACCGACAAGGTCGCGCAGCTGCGCGAACTCGGGCTGGAGGTCGTGGAGCAGGTGCCGCTGCTGGTGGGGGTCGGACCGAACAACCACCAGTACCTCGAGACCAAGCGCGACCGCATGGGGCACATCATCGCGGAGGCCGACCTGACCGAAGCGCTGCAGCAGATGAAGGAAGGGGCCGAGGCATGAGCGGCAAGGGATCGCCGGAGACCGGCAGCATCGACGGGAGCGGACTGGACGTCGTCGTGATCGCGGGCACGTGGCACGAGGTCATCACCGACGGACTGATCGCCGGCGCCCGTCGCGTGCTCGACGCATCCGGTGCGTCCTGGCGACTGGTGCGCGTGCCCGGCTCGTTCGAGCTTCCCGTCGCCGCGCAGGTCGCGCTGGAATCCGGAGCCGACGCGGTGGTGGCCCTCGGGGTCATCATCCGCGGCGGGACCCCGCACTTCGAGTACGTGTCGTCGGCCGCGACCGACGGACTGACCAGCGTCGCGCTGAACACCGGGCGCCCGGTCGGGTTCGGCGTGCTGACCCTCGACGACGAGCAGCAGGGGCTGGATCGTGCCGGCCTCCCCGGCTCGAAGGAGGACAAGGGCGCCGAGGCTGCCGAAGCCGCGCTGCGTACCGCCCTCGTCCTGCGGGATCTTCGCGGCTGACGGCCTCCTTCCGGGGGTGCTTGGGCGACGCCCCGCTGGCGCGGCACCGCGGATGACCCTACGGTTACCGGCATGGAGATCCTCCGTTCCGTCGTCGTCCTGCTCCACCTCGTCGGCTTCGCCGTCCTGTTCGGCGCGTGGGTGACCGAAGCGGTGTCACGCCGCATCCGGTTCACGCGCGTCATGGACTGGGGTCTGACCATCGCGGGCGTGGCAGGGCTCATCCTCGCCGCGCCGTGGGGCATCGACTACGAGTTGAACTACGTCAAGCTGGGGATCAAGTTCGCCATCCTGGTGGTGATCGGCGCCCTGCTGGGCATCGGATCGGCGCGCCAGCGACGCACCGGGTCCCTTCCCCCGGTGATGTTCTGGCTCGTCGGCATCCTCACCCTCGCCAACGCGGCCATCGCCGTGCTGTGGTGAGCCCGCGCGTAGACTTGATCGGTCGTGCCGGCGATCCTCCGCACGCACTCGGTGACCCTGTGTCGAGCCCGGGCGCACCACCCCGCGCCGGTGCCTTGACCCACCGCCGTGATGTCGCACAACGACGGCTCCCGCGCCTCCCCGACAGGTACCCATGACCACCGCCAATCCCCCCGCCCCCGCCCCGGCCAACCCGCGCTCGCGCGTCATCACCGCGAGCCTCGTCGGCACGACGATCGAGTTCTACGACTTCTACGTCTACGCCACCGCCGCGGTGCTCGTCTTCCCGATCCTCTTCTTCCCCACCGGTAACGAGACCACCTCGCTGCTGTCGTCGTTCGCCGTGTTCGGCGCCGCGATGGTCGCCCGTCCCATCGGGGCGGTCGTCTTCGGACACTTCGGCGACCGGTTCGGACGCAAAGCCACCCTCGTCGCCTCCCTCCTCACCATGGGCATCGCGACGTTCCTGATCGGCCTGCTGCCCACCAACAACGACATCGGATGGTGGGCTGCGCTCATCCTCCTGTTCCTCCGCCTCGCACAGGGCTTCGCGCTCGGCGGGGAGTGGTCCGGCGCCGCCCTGGTGGCCACCGAGAACGCCCCCCGCGGCAAGCGTGCGTGGTACGGCACTTTCCCGCAGCTGGGCGCCCCGATCGGGTTCATCATCGCCAACACCGTGTTCCTGGTGATCAACTTCGCGCTGCCGCACCCCGACGGTCCCGCGCAGCGATCCGAGGAGTTCCTCGCATGGGGATGGCGCGTGCCGTTCCTGTTCTCGGCCGTCATGGTCATCATCGGCCTGTGGGTGCGCCTCAAGCTCGTCGAATCCGACACCTTCGCGCGCGCCGAGAAGACCGGAGCCATCCGCAAGTTCCCCCTCGGCGAGGTCGTGCGCCGGCACTGGCGCCAGCTGCTGCTGGGCACGTTCATCATGCTCGCCACGTACGTGCTGTTCTACCTGATGACCAGCTTCACGCTCTCGTACGGCACGAAGGCCACCACCGAGGGGGCACGCGCGGCCGCCGAGGCGGCCGGGCAGCCCTTCGACGCGGCGGCCTACGTCCCCGGGCTCGGGTTCGGCTACACCGACTTCGTCATCATGCAGATCATCGGCGTGGTCTTCTTCGGTATCTTCACGCTGCTGTCGGGCCCCGTCGCCGACGCCATCGGACGCCGCAAGCTCCTGCTGTGGGTGACCGCCGCGATCGCCGTGTGCGGCGTGATGTTCAACGTCTTCCTCATGCCGCAGCTGGATCCGCAGTTCACCGGCGCCCTGACCCAGGCCTTCCTCGTCCTCGGTTTCCTGCTGATGGGGCTCACGTTCGGGCCGATGGGCGCGGTGCTGCCCGAACTGTTCCCCACCAACGTGCGCTACACCGGCTCGGCGATCTCGTACAACGTGTCGTCGATCCTCGGCGCCGCCGTGGCCCCGCTGATCTCCGTCGCGCTGTGGGCTGCCGCCGACGGGCAGCCGTGGCTGGTCGGGCTGTATCTGACGGGTTCGGCGATCCTGACGTTCATCGCGCTCGTGCTCTCCAAGGAGACGAAGGACGTCGACTACGACGAGAACATCGGTCTGGGCGCCACCGGCTCGCTCTGACGTGCGCGGGCGGATGCCGCGGGGCCTCGCTCCGCGGCATCCGCCCGCCGCCCCGGGGTCCTGCCGCTGCCACCCCGCCGCGCCGCCGCCGCTGTCCTGTCGCGGCCACCAGCTTCCCGAACTCCTCAAGACCACGCCGGACGGCGCCGATCTGGGCCGGTTTCGGCCCATTCGTCCGCGTTCTTGAGGAGTTCGGGAGGCCGGAGGACCTACGGCCGACCAGTCCGGAACGCGGCGCAGGCCTCCGCTCCGCGGATCCGTCTGCGGCTTCACCCCCGGCGCAGCCACCCGCCGCCCACCTCGCCGTCGGAACCCGGCCGCCACCCACTCGCCCGAACTCCTCAAATCCGGCGCCGATACCGCCGGTTCGGGCCCTCGGAGCCGCGCGAGCCCGCGGTTTTGAGGAGTTCGGAAACGCAGGGCACACCGAAACACCCACGCGTCACAGCCTCCGCCGCCGCCGACGCGCCCCGGGCCCAACGCCACCGCCGCCGCCGCCGCGGCCGGCCGGCCGGGCGTCAGTCCAGGAAGAGGGCGCGCAGCCGCTTGGTCGTGAAGACCAGGCCGATGCCGATCATGACGACGTAGTACAGCACGTGCCACAGCATGCCGGCGCTCAGCGCCCCGGTCGTCAGCCCCCGGATGAGCTCGACCCCGTGCCACAGCGGGAGCGCCTGCACGATCACCTGCACGGGCTCGGGGTACACCGTGATCGGGTAGAAGGTGGCCGAGAACAGGAACATCGGCAGCAGGACGAAGTTGATCCAGTCCATGTGCTGGAACGTCTTCATGTAGCTCGTGATCGCCATGCCGACGCTGGCGAACCCGAAGGCGATCAGCAGCACGGCCGGCAGGGCGAGGATCGCGGTGGGCGCCAGGTTCAGCCCGAGCACCTGCATGATGATCATGAAGCCGGTGGCGTACAGCAGCCCACGCAGCAGGGCGTACAGGATCTCACCGAGCGCGACATCCAGCGGACCCAGCGAGGTCGACAGCATCCCCTCGTAGAGCCGGCCGTAGTTGAGCTTGAAGAAGACGTTCCACGTCGAGTCGTAGATCGCCCCGTTCATCGCCGACACCGCCAGCAGCGCGGGTGCGATGAAGGCGGCGTAGGGGACGTCCAGGCCGGCGGAGGTCTGCACGTCGCCGACGAGGGAACCGAGCCCGATACCCATCGAGGCGAGGAAGAAGACCGGTTCGAAGAATCCCGACAGCACGACGATCCAGCTCGACGAGCGCGCGGCGAGGAGTCCGCGCTGCACGACGGCCTGCGGATTCCCCGCCCACAGCGCCCGCACGCCGCCGCGGCGGCGGGTGGTGTCGGATGCGGCGGCGAGGGTCACTTCGCCAGCCTCCGTTCGAAGATGCGCCGGCCGAGCAGGTAGCCCACCGCCGCGAGCACCAGCAGATACGCCAGGTGGACGCCGGCGGCCGCCCCGTCCACCGGACCGTACGTGAGCATCCGGCCCAGCTCGGACGCATGCCACAGCGGCGAGATCCACCCGATCCACTGCAGCCACCCCGGCAGCGTCTCCAGCGGGTAGAAGGTGCCCGAGAACAGGAACATCGGCATGAAGATGAACCGCTGCACGAGGGCGAACTGGCCCTTGTCGTCTTCGATGGATGCCGCGTACGCCATCAGCGGGATGCCAAAGCTCACGCCCGCGAGCACGCCCACCGGGATCGCGATCCAGCCGAGAGAAGGATCGGGCACGGCGCCGAACACCCAGATGAACAGGTAGTACGCGGCGACGGCGATGAACATGCGGGCCGTCGCGCCGAGGATGACGCCGTTGGCGATCTGCGGCGACGACAGCGGGGAGGCGTTGAAGCCGTAGAAGTACCTGCGCCACTTGAACCCCGCCATGACCGGGTAGGTGAACTCCTCGGAGGCGACCGAGATCGCGGCCGTCATGAGCAGGGCGGGCGCGATGAAGACGAGGTAGGGCACCGCCCGACCGCCGTCGTCGATGTCGGTCTGGATGAGGGCGGCAAGCCCCAGCCCGAGTCCCAGCAGATACAGGATCGGCTGCCCGAGTGCGCCCACGACGATCGTCCAGCCGTAGGCCCGCATCGCGCGCACCATGTGCTCGGTGACGTACCACGATCCGCGCGCGCGCGGCTTGCGCCCCCACTCCAGCGCCTCGGCGCGCAGCTCGTCCAGCGAGGGGTGGGTGCGGGTCGCGTCGCTCATTCGATCAGCGACCTTCCGGTCAGGCGCAGGAAGACGTCCTCCAGGCTCGAGCGGCGCACCAGCGAGGTGATCGGCTGCAGGCCCAGCCCGGTGATGCGTTCGAGGGCGGCTTCGCCGTCGCCGGCGTAGACGAGCACCCGGTCGGGCAGCACCTCCACGCGGTCGCCGATCCCCTGCACCTGCGCGGCGACCTGCTCGTTGCGGTCGGATCCGAAGCGCACCTCGAGCACCTCCCGGCTGGAGTGCTCGCGGATGAGGGAGGCCGGAGTGCCCTCGGCCATGATGCGGCCCTTGTCCACCACGATGATCCGATCGCACAGCTGCTCGGCCTCATCCATGTAGTGCGTCGTCAGTACGAGCGTCGTGCCGCGCTCCTTGAGGCGGAACAGGCGGTCCCACAGCACGTGGCGCGCCTGCGGATCCAGACCCGTCGTCGGCTCGTCCAGCAGCAGGATGCGCGGGTCGTTGATGAGGCCGCGGGCGATCGTGAGGCGCCGCTTCATGCCGCCGGAGAGCTGATCCACCTTGCTCTTGGCCTTGTCCTCCAGCGCCGCGAAGGCGAGCAGCTCGTCGGCCTTCTGCGCGCACACCTTGCCGGGCAAGCCGAAATAGCGCCCGTAGATGTAGAGGTTCTCGCGGGCGTTGAGCTCGCCGTCGAGGTTGTCCTGCTGCGGCACGACGCCCAGGCGCGAGCGGATCTCCGGACCGTACGCGTCGGGGTCCAGGCCCAGGATGCTGAGGTCTCCGCCTGTGCGGGTGGACACGGCGCCGATCATCTTCATGGTCGTGGACTTGCCCGCGCCGTTGGGTCCGAGAAGTCCGAAGGACTCTCCGGGGGCGACGTCGAAGGACAGCCCGTCGACGGCGAGGAAGTCGGGCTTGCCCTTCGTCCGGTAGGCCTTCACGAGGTCGCGGGCATGGATCACCGGTTCTGGCACCGGACCACCCTAGCCACGCGCTCCGACATCCGCACGAGACATCCGCACACGTCAACGTATGTTGACCTCCCGTCCCGCGTCAACTATTGTTGACCAACGACGAGAGGAGCGCTCATGAGCGGAGACGGCATCCGGACCGCCATCGGGGCGATGCCCGAACCCGAGCCGATCCGCGAACTGCGGCGCCTCGCCGAGGTGCGCCGAGAGCTCGCCCGCGCCGAAGAGGTGCAGGTCCGTCGCGCTCGCAACCAGGGATTCTCCTGGCAAGCCATCGCCGGAGCCCTCGGCGTGAGCAAGCAGGCCGTGCACAAGAAGTACGGTCGAAAGTGACCCCCACCCGATCGAGGAAACCCATGTCGACCTCATCCCCCGCCCGCGCGCGCCGCGGGCGTCGCGCCCAGCCCGAAGGCCCGCGCGCCACCCTCGGCCAGCTGCTGCCGTTCATCTTCGAGCACAAGCGCGTGCTCGTCGTCGTGGCCGTCCTCAGCGTCCTCGGCGCCGTCGCCACCCTCGCCCAGCCGCTGCTGGTGGGCGAAGTGATCTCGCGGGTGCAGGACGGCTCGGACCTCGGGAGCCTCATCTGGATCCTCGTCGGTTTCGTCGTGGCCGCCTCCGTCATCTCCGGCTACCAGCACTACCTCCTGCAGCGCACCGGCACCGCGGTGGTCTATTCGAGCCGGCGCCGCCTGATCGCCCGCATCCTGCACCTGCCGATCAGCGAGTTCGACGCGCGCCGCACCGGCGACCTCGTCTCGCGCGTGGGCACCGACACGACGCTTCTGTACGCCGTGCTCACCCAGGGTCTCGCCGATGCCGTGGGCAACGTCCTCATCTTCGTGGGCGCGCTCATCGCGATGGCGGTCATCGACATCGTCCTCCTCGCGCTCATCGTCCTGGTGATCGGTGTGTCGGTGCTGGTGGTGGTGCTCCTGAGCGGGCGGATCCGCACCGCCTCCACCGAGCAGCAAGTGAAGGTCGGCGAGCTCGCCTCCGCCGTGGAGCGCGCGGTGGGATCGATCCGCACGGTGCGCGCCTCCGGAGCGACCGAACGCGAGACCGAATCGGTCACGGGCCTGGCCGGCGAGGCGTACGCCGTGGGCGTGCGGATCGCGAAGGTCTCCGCGCTCGTGGTGCCCATCGCGAGCGTCGCGCTGCAGGTGTCGCTGCTGGTCGTGCTGGGCGTCGGCGGATTCCGCGTGGCCTCCGGCGCGATCGAGATCGCGAGCCTGGTGACCTTCATCATGTTCCTGTTCATGCTGATCGCGCCGCTGGGCTCGACGTTCGGGGCGATCACCTCGGTCAGCCAGGCCCTCGGCGCCCTCGGCCGCATCCAGGAGATCCTCGAGCTGCCCACCGAGACCGCGTCCGACCAGCCGGATGCCACGGCCGCGTCCGATCCGGGAGCCCCCGCCATCGCGTTCCGCGACGTGCGCTTCCGCTACCCCGAGCACGTCGTGCAGGCGCGCGAGGCCGCCGCCAAGGAGGCGCGCGCGGTGCTGGAGGGTGCGCACCTCGAACGGGCGGCGGACGAGGTCGCCGCAGCGGAGGACGAGGCCGACCGCGACGTGCTGCGCGGGGTGTCCTTCGACGTGCCGCGGGGTGCCAGGGTCGCGCTGGTCGGGCCCTCGGGAGCGGGCAAGAGCACCGTGCTCTCCCTCATCGAGCGGTTCTACGATCCCACCGGCGGCGCGATCCTCATCGACGGCGTCGACGCCCGGCGCCTGGACCGCGACACGCTCCGCGCGCGCTTCGGGTACGTCGAGCAGGACGCCCCGACCCTCGCCGGCACGATCGCCGACAACCTGCGCCTGGCCTCCCCCGAGGCGACGGATGCCGACTGCGAGCGCGTGCTGCGTGCGGTGAACCTCGGCGACGTGCTCGAGCGCGATCCGCTGGGCCTGCACGCCCCCGTGGGCGAGGCCGGCGTCATGCTCTCGGGCGGCGAGCGTCAGCGTCTCGCGATCGCGCGCGCACTCCTGGCCGCTCCCCCGATCCTGCTGCTGGATGAGTCCACGTCGTCCCTGGACGGCGTGAACGAGCAGCGGATGCGGGAGGCCATCGACGCCGTCGCGGCGGGCCGCACGCTCCTGGTGATCGCCCACCGCCTGTCCACGGTCGTCGACAGCGACCTCATCGTGGTGCTCGACCACGGCCGCGTCGTGGGCCAGGGCACGCACTCGGAGCTCGTCGCATCCACGCCCCTGTATCGCGAGCTCGCCCGCCACCAGCTGCTCGTCTGAACGCCGCGGCGTGAGACATCACATCCCGGCCGAGACACCACGCGTCGCGTGGTGTCTCGGCCGGGATGTGGTGTTTCGAGCGGGCAGGGGGCGGCAGGGGCGTCAGGCGCGGGTCTGCTTCAGGCGGTAGCGCAGGGAGGCCAGCTCCGCGTTGAGGGCGGCGGGGATGCGGCCGCCGAAGGTCGCGTAGAACTCCTCGGTCAGGTCGGCCTCCTGCAGCCACGAGTCGGTGTCGACGGCGAACAGCTCCTGCAGGTCGGCCTCGGGCACATCGATGCCGTCGAGGTTGAGGTCCTCGGCGCGCGGGATGCGGCCGATGGGCGTCTCCACCGCCCCGGCCTGACCCTCGATGCGGCGGATGATCCAGTCGATCACACGGGCGTTCTCACCGAAGCCCGGCCACAGGAACCGGCCGTCGGCGCCCTTGCGGAACCAGTTGACCTGGAAAATGCGCGGCGCACGGTCGAACCGCAGCTGCTGGCCGACCTTCAGCCAGTGGGCGAAGTAGTCCGCCATGTTGTAGCCGCAGAACGGCAGCATGGCGAAGGGATCGCGGCGCAGCTCCCCGACGGTCCCCTCGGCGGCGGCGGTCTTCTCCGACGAGATCGTGGAGCCCAGGAACACCCCGTGCGTCCAGTCGGTGGCCTCCACCACGAGCGGGACGTTGGTGGCGCGGCGCCCGCCGAACAGGATGACATCCAGCGGCACACCCTGGGGCGCGTCCCAGTCGGCGGCGATCTGCGGGCACTGGGCCGCCGCGACGGTGAAGCGGGAGTTGGGGTGCGCGGCGGGGCGGCCGGACTCCGGCGTCCAGGGGTTCCCCTCCCAGTCGGTCAGGTGCGGCGGGGCGTCATCGGTCAGACCCTCCCACCACACATCGCCGTCGGGGCGCAGCGCGACGTTGGTGAAGATGGTGTTGCCCCACATCGTCTCCACCGCCGCGACGTTGGTGGACTCCCCCGTCCCGGGGGCCACGCCGAAGAAGCCGGCCTCGGGGTTGATGGCCCACAGGCGCCCGTCCTCGCCGGGGCGGATCCACGCGATGTCGTCGCCGAGGGTCTCCACGCGCCAGCCGGGGATCGTGGGGCGGAGCATGGCGAGGTTGGTCTTGCCGCACGCCGAGGGGAACGCGGCCGCGACGTGGTACGCGCGGCCGGCAGGATCGATCACGCGGATGAGGAGCATGTGCTCGGCGAGCCACCCCTCGTCGCGGCCGATGACCGAGGCGATGCGCAGCGCGAAGCACTTCTTCGCCAGGATGGCGTTGCCGCCGTAGCCGGAGCCGAACGACCACACCTCGAGGGTGTCGGGGAAGTGCACGATGTACTTCTCGTCGTTGCACGGCCACGCCGCATCCGTCTGCCCCGGTGCCAGGGGCGCCCCCACCGAGTGGACGGTCCTGACCCACGGGTCGCCGTCGGCGATGCGCTGCAGCGCCTCGGTGCCCACGCGCGTCATGATGCCGATCGAGGTGACCGCGTAGGCGCTGTCGGTGATCTGGACGCCCAGGTGCGACAGCGGTCCGCCCACGGCGCCCATCGAGAAGGGCACGACGTACATCGTGCGGCCACGCATCGACCCGGCGAAGACGCCGTCCAGGGTCGTGCGGATCTCGCTCGGGGCGATCCAGTTGTTGGTGGGCCCGGCGTCCTCCTCCAGCTCGGAGGCGATGAAGGTCCGCGACTCCAGGCGAGCCACGTCGCCGGGGTGCGAGCGCGCCAGGTACGACCCCGGACGCCACTCCGGATTGAGCTTGAGCAGCGTTCCCTCGTCCACGAGCTGACGCAGGAGCGCATCGTTCTCGGCGCGGGAGCCGTCGACCCAGTGGATGCTGTCAGGCTGGGTCAGCGCGGCGATCTCATCGACCCATGCGGCCAGGGCCTCCATGCCCGGGCCGCGCACGTCGGGCCGCGCGCCGAATCGGCGCATCGGCGCCTCGGGGGTGGCGATGCGGGCGGGGCGGCGGGTGGGGATGTCGGCGAGAGCCATCGGTGCTCCTTGGTCGGCGTTCAGAACGGGAGGCTTCCTCCACTCTGGCGCGAGATCACCCGGTCTTTCCACACATCTGCGCGTCAAAACTTCCGATTCTTTCGCTAGGCTCAAGGAATGCCTCCTGCTGCGATCGAACTCGCGACGCTCGGCCACCGCATCCGGCACCACCGGCTGGCGGCGGGCTACACCCTGGACGAACTGGGTGCCCTGACCGGCGTCGCGGGCAGCCAGCTGAGCCTCATCGAGAACGGCAAACGCGAGCCCAAACTCTCCCTCCTGCAGGAGATCGCCCGCGCGACGGGCACAGAGGTCGCCGACCTGCTCTCGGCCGAGCCACCGAACCGCCGCGCCGCCTTGGAGATCGAGCTCGAACGCGCGCAGGCCGGCTCGGTGTTCCGGCAGCTGGGCATCCCGCCCGTCAAGGTGACCAAGGGCGTCAGCGACGAGACGCTCGAATCGATCCTCGGCCTGCACCGTGAGCTGCAGCGGCGCGAGCGGGAGGCGATCGCCACGCCCGAGGAGGCGCGGCGCGCCAACACCGAGCAGCGCCTGCGGATGCGCGAGCGGGGCAACTACCTCCCCGACATCGAACGGCTCGCCGAGAAGCAGCTGAAGGCCGCCGGCCACGTCACCGGCGCCCTCACCCACCGCACGGTGAGCATCATGGCCGAGCAGCTGGGGTTCGAGCTCATCTACGTCAACGACCTGCCCCACTCGGCGCGCTCGGTGACCGACCTGGAGAACGGCCGCATCTACCTGCCGCCCGCCTCCATCCCCGGCGGCCACGGCCTCCGCTCGATGGCGCTGCAGGCGATGGCCCACCGCCTGCTCGGGCACGAGCGCCCGAACGACTACGCCGATTTCCTGCAGCAACGACTGGAGATCAACTACTACGCCGCGTGCTGCCTCATGCCCGAGACGACGTCGGTCGCGTTCCTGCGGCAGGCCAAGAAAGACCGCAACCTCGCCGTCGAAGACTTCCGCGACGCGTTCGGGGTCACCCACGAGGCCGCCGGCATGCGCCTGACCAACCTCGCCACCGAGCACCTCGGCATCCGCCTGCACTTCCTGCGCGTGGACGGATCGGGCGCGATCTCCCGCGTGTATGAGAACGACGACCTGCCGCTGCCGGTGGATGTGACCGGTTCCGTGGAGGGACAGGTGGCGTGCCGCCGGTTCTCGGCACGACGCGCCTTCTCGGAGCAGAACCGCACCACCGAGCACTACCAGTACACCGACACCCCCGCCGGCACCTTCTGGTGCTCGACCCAGACCGGCTCCACCTCGGAGGGGGATTTCTCCATCACCGTGGGTGTGCCCTTCGACGACGCCAAGTGGTTCCGAGGGCGTGAGACGCAGGAGCGCGCCGAGTCGCGCTGCCCCGAGGAGTCGTGCTGCCGCCGCCCGCCCGCCGACGTCGCGGCGCGCTGGGCGGGGAAGGCGTGGCCGAGCGCCCGAGTGCACCGGCACATGTTCTCCCCCCTCCCCCGTGGCGATTTCCCGGGCGTCGACGACACCGAGGTGTTCGCGTTCCTGGAGCGCCACGCCGGGAGCTGACGGCGCGGTCAGCCGGCGGCGCCGGCGGCCTGCCTCTCGGCGGCCGAGTTCGGCGTCCAGGCGAACCAGCCGTCGTCGGTGGCGACGGCCGTCCACTCCCCGCACACGTACGCCTCCGTGACCGCGTACACGTCGGGGCTGTCGTCGAAGGCCCACGCCGCGGCGCTCATGCGGTGCCCGGGCGTGCACAGCTCCGGGTCCAGCGCACTGCCGCTGACGAACTGCACGACGGCGTCGGGATCCTTGCGCGTCGAGGTGCGCGTGCGGATGTCCGCCGCGTCGGCGGGATCCACTGCGCCCCCGGCCCGAGCGCCTCCCTGGCGTCGGCCGCCTCGTCGTACGCGTCGTCGGCGAAGTGGTGGACGAGGTCGTTGATGATCCCTCAGCCCGGGCGCCCCACGAACGCCGCGTACCGCTCCAGCGCAGCAGCCACCTCCGCGGCATCCGCGTCGGCGAACAGCTCCGGCTCGGGATGCTCCGCATGACGGTCCACCGCGAGGGAATGCGTCCACACCCCGACCACCCGCCCGCGGTCGACGAGGATCGGACGCACGATGCCGTTCTTGGCCGGGCCCACCGCGGCGAGGAACTCCGGCGCGCAGGCCCGGGTGCGGTCGGCGTAGGAGATGTAGTACTCCTCGAACGGCGGCAGGGCGAGGACGGGGGGCGCGGATGCGGCGCGCCGCGGCGGGGCGTGGGCGGCGACATGGAGCGGGTCGGTTCCGTCCTCGACCGCGACGACGCGCTCCCCCGCCGCCGCCATCGCCTGCCGCGCCGTCCCCAGCGGCAGGCCCGCCCACCACGCCAGGTCTCGCGCGCCGGCCGGAGCGTGCGCCGCGACGAAACGCGCTGCCAGCTCCGCGAGCGGATCGGCCGGGAGGTACGGGTCTCGGATCCAGTCCTCAGCGAGCACGAGGTACTGCTCGCGTGAGGGTCCGCCCTCCCGGGACACCACGGGTCCCCACACGATCACGCCGCGCAGCGCGAGCACGTGCAGCACATGGATGCCCCGCTGCCCCGCGGGGTCGATGCCGCCGGCGGCGAGCATCGCGAGGAACTCCGCGCGCGTGAGGCGGGAGCCCCCGGCCAGCGCCGCGCGCGTGAGCGCTTCCGCACGGGCGAAGTCGTCCGCATCCAGCGCCAGCTCGCGGTGGCGCGGGGCGGCCTGGCGGAACTGCCGCTCGCCGGTGAGGGACAGCATCCACGCCAGGTCCTCCGCGGGCAGGATGTGCAGCGTCCCGCGCAGAGGCCAGGCCCGGACCAGCTCGCCCCGCTCGAACGCCGCGTCGACCTCGCCCAGCGTGACCGCCCCGCGACTGCGGACGGCGAGCGCCCAGCGGCCGCCCCAGAACTCCTGCGCCTGCACGGCCAGCATGTGCCGCGCCGCGTCCACCGGCGAGGCGGCGGGCGCCGCGAGCCGGTGCGCGCGGAGCCGGTGGGCGAGAAGGTCGAGGGCGGCCATGGTGCCAGTGTGCCCGCCGTCGCGGACATCTCGCGTCCTCGACGGCGGGCACGCAGGCGCCGCGAGCTACACCGCCGCGGGTGCCGGCGCCCGGTCCTGCGCGAGCATGTTGCCGGCGAAGAAGCGCGCAAGCTCTTCCGTCGCCGTCAGGGGCAGCACGTGCGCGACGTACTGGTCGGGGCGGACGACCACGACGCATCCGCCACGATCGATGCCGCGCTCCTCGAAGATGTCGCCGGCGTCGGGGTCGATGCCGTAGACCTTCTCGTAGTCGGTCACCGCGAACGGGCCGACCTTCGGCAGGAAGATACGCGGGACGCGGTCGAGCTCGACGCCGTCGAGGGGCTGCTGGTAGACGACCTTGACGTCGAAGACGCTGTCGATGTCCGCGCCGGCAGGCGTGAACCGCGCCACCGGGGACTCCGGCGACGTCGCGAGCCACTGCGCCCACTCGGCCAGGGCCGAGGGCTCCCCCGCCGGCGAGGCGTCGGCGAACGCGTACAGGCGCCACCGTCCGTCGGCGCGATGGTGGTGGCCCAAGTGCACGGGGTTCGCGTCGGAGATGCGCATCGCGCGGGCGGATCGGAAGCGCTTGCCGATCGGGAAGCCGGTCGCGAGCTCCTGGTGCTCGCCGGTGCCGACGAGGATCGAGGGCTCGTACTGCGTCATGAACCCGGCGGGGAACTCCGCGGTGTCGACGTAGAACTTCGCCAGCGCGTCGGGGCTTTCGAACTCCTCCGGCTTGCGGGCCATCATCGACGACCACTCGCGGTCGAAGTCGATGAGGTTCTGCGCGATCACCTGACGCTCGCCGGAGTAGGTGCTCAGCAGCGATGCGGGGCTCCGGCCCTCGAGCACCTGTGCGAGCTTCCAGCCGAGGTTGAACCCGTCCTGCATCGACACGTTCATGCCCTGCCCGGCCTTGGCGCTGTGGGTGTGGCACGCGTCGCCGCAGATGAACACGCGCGGGTCGCGCTGCCCGGTGAGCTCGGCCGGCACGTCGTCGAACCTGTCGGTGACGCGGTGGCCGACCTCGTACACGCTGTGCCACGCGACGTCGCGCACCTCGAGCGTGTACGGGCTCATGATGCGGTTCGCCTTCGCGACGATCTGCTCGAACGAGGTCTTGCGCACCGCGCCGTTGTCGTCCTCGGGCACTTCGCCGAGGTCGACGTACATGCGGAAGAGGTGCCCGCCCTCCCGGGGGATCAGCAGGATGCTGCCGTCGCTGGAGGACTGGATCGCGCACTTCGTGCGGATGTCGGGGAAGTCCGTCTCTGCCAGCACGTCCATGACGCCCCACGCGTGCAGCGCCTGGGCCCCCACGTGCTTGCGCCCGATCGCCTCGCGCACGCGGCTGCGGGCTCCGTCGCATCCGACGACGTACTTCGCGTGGACGACGCGTTCGACACCGTCCTGCGACCCGGCCGTCCCGCGCAGCGTCACGGCGACGGGATACTCGCCCTCGCCGACCTCGAGCCCGACGAACTCCCATCCGTAATCCGGACGCACGCGCGCCGGTCCGTGAGCGGCGTACTCGGCGAAGTAGTCCAGCACGCGCGCCTGGTTGACGATGAGGTGCTTGAACTCGCTGATGCCGTGCGCATCGTCCTTCGTGCGCTGGCCGCGCACGATGCGGGCGGGATCCCGCGGATCGGGCGCCCAGAAGTTCATCGCGGTCAGCCAATACGCCTCGGCCACGATCCGCTCGGCGAATCCGAAGGCCTGGAAGGTCTCCACGCTGCGGGCCTGGATGCCGTCGGCCTGGCCGATCTCCAGACGCCCCGGGCGCCGCTCCACCAGTCGCGTGGTGATCGAGGGGAACATCGACAGCTGCGCGGCCAGCAGCATCCCCGCAGGGCCGGAGCCGACGATGAGCACGTCGGTGACGTCGGGGAGGTCGTCGGGCCGGTTCAGGCCGGTCCCGGCCGCCGGCAGGACGCGCGGGTCTCCCGAGACGTACCCGTGATGGTGGAACTGCATCGTCGTCGATTCCTTCCCTGACAGCGTCGTCGAGGTCGCACCTCGAGGGGCTTGTTCGATTATCGAATACGTGATTCGATTATGGATCACGTCAGGATACCGCGGCCGGTGCACGGCGTACACCCCGCCCCAACGGAAGGATCGTCATGCCCGCCTCCCCTCCCGCCCCGCCGTCGCAGACCCTGAGCCGCGGCGTGCGCATCCTGGAGGCGCTGGCCGAAGCGCCCGGGGCGCTGACGACGGACGAGATCGCCCGCGAGATCGCCGTCCACCGGTCGATCGCGTACCGGCTGATCCGCACGCTCGAGGAGCACGGCCTCGTCGAGCGCGACGACACCGGACGTGTCGCCCTCGGGGTGCGGCTGTCGGCGCTGGCGGCGGGGGTGTCGCGCGACCTGGTGTCCGGCGCCCTCCCCGAACTGACCGCGGTCGCCAACGAGCTGCGCATGACCGCGTTCGTGGGCGTCATCGACGGCAGCGAGTGCGTCACCCTGACCTCGGTGGAGCCGCAGACGGCGGTGGCCTCGATGGCGCAGCGCCCCGGTGCCCACCATCCCCTGTCCGCCGGCGCGACCGGCAAGGCGCTCCTGTCGATGCTGCCGGAGGGCGAGTGGCCCGTCCCCCCGACCCCCGCGCTCGTCGCCGAGGTTGCGGCCATCCGCGAGCGCGGCTACGGCGTCAGCTCGGACGAGGTGATCCCCACCGTCCGCGCGGTCGCCGTTCCCGTGCGGCTGCGGGGCGGACGCCCCGTCGCGCTGGCGGTCATCTACGTCGGCGAGGTCGACGACACGGCCGCGATCGCCCGCCGACTGCAGCGCTCGGCCGACGCCCTGCGCGCAGCGACCGGAGGCTGACGGCCGGCACTGCTGCTTCCCGGCCCTGCTGCATCCAGGCCCCGGTGCTTCCCGAACTCCTCAAGACCGGTCCGGAGGCGGCCGCTCCCGGCCGGAATCGGGCTGCGACGGCAGAGTTCCGAGGAGTTCGGGAATGCGGAGAGGCAGACCACAGCCGAATCCGACCCCAGGCGCGGGCTCGGACCTGGGATGAGCGCATCGGATGGCGTGCGGCGCATCTCGGCCGCTGCCCTCCCACCACCGCTTCCCGAACTCCTCAAGACCGGGGCAGAACCGACACCCAGGGCTGGATCCGCGGTGCTTCCAGGCCGGTCTTGAGGAGTTCGGGAAGGCGGCCGGGAGCCGCCACCGCCCCGCGCATAGAGCGCCGCAGCTGTCAGCCTGGTCGGCGCCACACCCTACGCGGGCTCGGTGAGATCCGGCTCCGAGTCCCCAGCGTCCCGTGTGCGCGGCGCCCGGCGCGCCGACATCGCCGCGACTCCGACCAGTCCCAGGGTCACGATCGTCGCCGCGGCCTGGGCGATGCCGAGGACCACGCCGGAGGTCTCCACGACGCTCACGACGATCGCGGGAACGACCGAACCGAGCGCGAGTTGCGAGCCGCCGGCGATCGCGGCGGCGGTTCCGGCGCCTTTCGCGAACGGCTGCAGAGCCAGCCCGATCGCGAGCGGCATGCAGATGCCGGCCGCGAAGACCGTGAACCACATGCCCGCATCCAGCACCCACAGGGGGCTGCGCAGCGCCGAGCTGAACGCCACCGTGAGGGCGGCGGCGAGGTTCAGCAGGAGGGCCAGAACGAGCACCCGGATGCCGCCGAGGCGGCGACTGAGCCATGGGCCCACCTGCGCTCCCAGGAGGACACCGACCGCGTTGAACGCGAACAGCATCGAGTACCCCACGACGTCCATACCGCGCTCGCGCTGGAGCACGATCGGCACGGAGCTGAGATAGAGGATCATCGAGGTCGACGCGCCCACGAGGATCAGGACGCTCGTGACGAACTGCCGGTTGCGCAACGGGGCGATCCACGCCTCCCGTCTCTCGGTCGACGCGCCGCGCACGCGCAGTTCAGGCCGCAGCGTCTCGGGGATGCCGACGGCGCTGGCGACGGCGAGCAGCACGCCGATCGTCATGAGCAGGAGGAACGTCGAGCGCCAGCTGCCGACGCTGAGCACGAACCCGCCGACGAGGGGGCCGATCACCGGAGCGATGCCGAAGACGACGGCGAGGATGCCGAAGACGCGCGTGAGCTCGGCGCCGGAGTACAGATCGCGCGCGATCGCCCGGCCCACCACGATGCCGGCCGCCCCGGCGAAGCCCATCAGGACGCGACCGGCCAGGAGCACGCCGATGTTCGGTGCGAAGGAGCACAGGAGCGCCGCGACGGCGAATCCGACCGAGCCGAGGATGACGGGCCCCCGGCGCCCGACGCGGTCGCTGATGGGTCCCCACGCGAACTGCCCGACCCCCAGGCCGACGTTGTACGCCATGAGGGTGAGCTGGACCAGGCCCGTCTCGGTGCCGAGGTCGTCGATCACCTGCGGCAGCCCCGGCGTGTACATGTCGGTGCCGAGCGGTCCGCCGGCCACGAGCACGCCCAGGAGGGCGAGGACGGCGAACCGGCGGCGGCGCGACCACGTGCGCACATCCAGCCGCCGCGGCCTGGCGCCCCCCACCGAGTCCATCGCACCTGTCTACCGGCATCCGGCGGTGCCGGGCGAATCGCATCGGCTCGGGCACGAATGCTGGCGGCCGTCGGCCGGGCGGAGTTATGCTCCCCCTCGAGGTGCTCATCGGCGAGCCTGCTCAGGAACGCGTGGGCCCTCTTTCGTCTTGCGGGGAGAACACAATGGCGCGCGCTTCCACCACCGAGTACACCGGCGTCGAGACGGCGACCGCGCGATCCATCGGCGAATGGCGGGAGGTCGCGGGCAGCCGCTTCGTGCCGCTGCACGTGATCGGCGGCCCCGGTTTCACCGGCAGCATCCGCTGGCGCATCGTGGAGGGCACGTGCCTGAGCGAGATCGCGGCGAGCGCGCATCGGGTGCTGCGCACCCCCGCGCTGATCTCCCCCGACGACCCCAAGCACTACAAGATCACCCTGCAGGTGGAGGGCACGGGGCTCGTCGCCCAGGACGGGCGGCAGAGCGTCCTGCGCCCGGGCGACCTG
Organism: Microbacterium wangchenii; assembly: GCF_004564355.1. NCBI lineage: Bacteria > Bacillati > Actinomycetota > Actinomycetes > Micrococcales > Microbacteriaceae > Microbacterium > Microbacterium wangchenii. The sequence continues at coordinate 960,176 of NZ_CP038266.1, read as the reverse complement.
GCGATCTACGACACCAGCAGGCCGTACACGCTGGAATTCAGCGGCGACGTGCACTGCCTCGTGATGGCGTTCCCGCAGGACGCGTTCGACGTCCCGGAGTCCCTCATCCGCCGCATCACCGCGGTGCGGCTGTCCGGCGACTCCGGAGTGGGGGCGCTGATCTCGCCGTTCATGCGTCACCTCTCCGAGAACCTCGACACCCTGGACGGGGTCGCCGGGATGCGGATCCTGCACAGCTCACTGGACCTGCTGACCGCCCTGGTCTACGCGCAGCTGTCCGAGGACCAGGACCACTGGGGCCAGACGCGCCAGGTCGAGATGCGCCGGCTCAAGCTGTACATCGACGCGCACCTGCACGAACCCGACCTCAACGCCGTCGAGGTGGCCAAGGCCCACTACATGTCCGTCCGGCAGCTGCAATACCTCTTCCGGGGAGAGGACCTCACCGTCTCGGGCTACATCCGCTCGCGGCGACTGGAACACTGCCGCATGGCGCTGAGCGATCCCGCCCAGGCGTCGCTGTCGATCCTCGAGATCGCCCAGCGCTGGGGCTTCCCCGACGCCAGCCACTTCAGCAAGGTGTTCCGGGCGACCTACGGCATCACCCCGCGCGAGCTGCGGATGGCGCGCCTGGGCGACTGATCGATCCTGCGCCGATGCGGCAGTCGCGTGCACCGCGCGACCAGCGGCCGCAGCCCCCGCGGACGAGACTCGAGTGGTCCGACGGTGCCTTCTCGCTCTCGGATGAGACGACCTGAACCGACCAGGAGGCGACACGGTGGTCATCCGCGACGAACTGTACGACATCGGCATCCGGCAGCGCCGCGCGATGTTCGGCCCCCAGGGCGCCGAGGGCCGCGTCGACACGACGACCGACCTCAACGACAAACTCGAGGACTTCGTCACCCGCTTCACCTTCGGCGACGTGTGGCAGCGGCCGGGGCTCTCCCTCGCCGCCCGCAGCGAGGTGACGTTCGCGATGCTCCTGGCCAGCGGGAAGGAGCACGAACTGCGCGTGCACACCGAAGGCGCCCTGGAGAACGGCGTCTCACCGGTCGCACTGCGCGAGATCGTGCTGCAGGGGCTGCTGTACTGCGGCATCCCCGCCGCGGTGCTGGGGGTGCGCGTGCTCCGCGAGGTGTTCGACGCGCGCGGCATCGGCGACGTCCTCGACGGCGAAGCCGAGGCGACACGCAGAAAGGAGCCATCATGACGACACTGCTGGAAGACATCTCGGTGACGGCGCAGGAGGGTCGCGCGGTGCCGGATGCGGCCACCGGCGAGCCCATCGGCTACGTCGCGGCGCGCACCCGAGCCGACCTCGACGACGCCGTCGCGACCGCGCGGGCGGCGCAGCCCGCGTGGGCGGCCCTCGGCCACGCGGAGCGCAGCCGGCTCCTGCACGCGTCCGCCGACGAGATCGACGCACACGCCGAGGAGCTCGCGCAGATCATCGCGAAAGAGCAGGGCAAGCCCCTCAACGGCCTCGGCGCCCGCTTCGAAGCCGCCGGCTGCGCCGCCTGGATCCGCGCCGCCGCCGACCTGCCGCTGGAACCAGAGGTGATCTTCGAGGGCGAGGGCACTCGGAGCGAGCTGCACTACGTGCCGCTGGGGGTCGTCGGCGCGATCAGCCCGTGGAACTGGCCGGCGCTCATCGCGATCTGGCAGATCGCGCCGTCGCTGCGGATGGGCAACGCCGTGGTGGCCAAGCCGAGCGAGTACACGCCGCTCAGCGTGATGGCGGTGGCGGAGCTGATGAACCGGCAGCTTCCTCCCGGCGTCCTCACCGTGGTGCCCGGCGACCGCGAGGTGGGCGCGGCGATCGCCGCCCATCCCGGCATCGACAAGATCATGTTCACCGGGTCCACGCGCACCGGGCGGGAGATCGTCAAGAGCTCCGCGCACAACCTCGCGCGCCTGACCCTCGAGCTCGGCGGGAACGACGCGGGCATCGTCCTGCCGGGGGCGGATGTGAAGGCCCTCGGCGAGAAGCTCTTCTGGGGAGCGTTCATCAACTCCGGTCAGACCTGCGCCGCCCTCAAGCGCCTCTACGTGCACGACTCCCTCTACGACGAGGTCGTCGACGAGCTCGCCCGCCTGGCCGAGGCGGCACCGCTGGGGCCGGGCATGGACGAGCGCAGCGCGCTGGGCCCGCTCTCCACCCGGCAGCAGTTCGACATCGTGTCGGGCCTCGTCGAGGACGCGCGTGACCGCGGGGCGCGCATCGTCACGGGAGGAGAGGCGGCGCCCGACCTCGGCGCCCACTTCTACCGCGCGACGATCGTCGCCGACATCGACGACGACGCCCTGCTGGTCTCTGAGGAGCAGTTCGGGCCGGTCCTCCCGATCGTGCGCTACACCGACCTCGACGACGTCATCGCGCGCGCCAACGCCTCCGATCAGGCCCTGGGCGCATCGGTGTGGGGCGACCCGGAGCAGGCGCGGCTCATCGCCGAGCGGATCCAGAGCGGCACCGTCTGGATCAACCAGCACGGCACGATCAATCCCGTGGTGCCCTTCGGCGGGACGAAGGGGTCGGGATACGGACTGGAGTTCGGCGTGCACGGCCTCAAGGCCGTGGCCGGCACCAAAGTGATCACCGTCTGACCGCCCGATGAGATTCGGGACGATCGAGGACGGCGCCGCCACGACGGTGGTCGTCCAGGCCTCGCCGGAAGAGGCGGCGGCGATGCCGTACCCCGACCTGGACGTCATGCTCGCAGTCCCCGAGGCCCAGTGGCGCGCCGCAGCGGCCGCCGCGCTGGCATCCGGCGACGTCCGGCCCGTCGCATCGCTGTCGTGGCTGCCGCCGGTGCGCCGCCCCGGGAAGGTGCTGTGCGTCGCGCTGAACAACAGCGCCAATCCCGACCGGATCATGCGCGGTCCGTCCACGCCGGCGATGTTCGTGAAGCCGTCCTCCTCGCTCGTCGGGCACGGCCGACCGATCGTGGTCAAGGAGGCGTACGGGCGGGTGCACCCCGAACCCGAGCTCGCGGTCGTGATCGGGCGAGGTGGGGCCGACATCGCCGTCGAGGATGCCCTCGCGCACGTGTTCGGCTACACGATCATCAACGACCTGACCTCCCCGACCATGCGGGACGCCGACACCTTCCACTACCGCGCGATCCACCCCGACCCCGACAGCGCCGACGGCATCCGGTACGTCGACAGCTGGGTGAGCTATCCGGCGCGATACAAGGGCTCCGACACCTTCGGACCGCTCGGCCCGTGGGTGAGCACGCGCGATGAGATCCCGGATCCGCACGCCCTGCGGATCACGTGCACCCATGACGGCGCCCTCGTCACCGACGACAACACGGCCAACCTGCGATTCTCCGTCGCCGAGGTCATCTCCTTCGCCTCGGAGTACCTGACCCTCGAGGCCGGCGATGTCATCGCGATGGGCACGGCCCTGAAGCGCTCCGCGCGCGGCGGCGCGGTGCAGAACGTCGACCTGGCCCGCCTGGGCGGGGTCATCGAGGTCTCGATCCAGGGGATCGGCACACTGTCGAACCCCGTCCAGCGGCGATGACGCCGCTGGACGCCGAGGCGCGGGCCTCGATCGGTGACCTCAACGCGCGCTTCGCGTGGGCGCTGGACCTGCACGACTTCGATGCGCTGCGCACGATCCTGGCCGAGGACGTGCACTACATCAGCATCGGGCGGGAATTCCACGACGCCGAGGCGGTCATCGCCTCCTTCCGTGCGCGGACGGGGGCGCGTACGACGCGCCACGGGCTCGGCAACCTGCTGCTCGAACCCGCCGGAGGCGACGAGGTGAGAGGCCGCTCGAGCTGGCACACCTTCGCTAGCAACGACGACCCGCCTCCCCCGGGCGTCCCGGTGTTCATGGTGGCCGATTTCTCCGACCTCTACCGCCGCACCGCGCTGGGATGGCGCATCGCCGAGCGGATCATCACGCCCGTGTTCCGCGATCCCGCGCTCGCCCCCGCGGCAGCGATCCCCCATCCGTCCTGAAGGAGTGCCGCGTGCCCGACTCGCCCCGCCATGAACTCGCCCACCTGGGCCACCATGCACTGCTGACCCCCACGCTCGAGGAGACGCTGGCGTACTTCGTCGACCTGCTCGGGATGGACGAGGTCGAGGAGCGCGACGGGTCGCACTACCTGCGGGCCTTCGGGGATTACGAGCGGTGGAGTCTGAAGCTCACCCCCTCCGAGCAGGCCGGTCTGGAGTACGCCTCCTGGCGGACCGCGAGCGCCGACGCCCTCGAGCGGCGCGTCGCGTGGCTGGAGGAGAACGGGCACGGCGGGGCGTGGGTGCCGCAGGATCTGGGCGACGGCCGCGAGTACGAGTTCGCCGACCCGGACGGGCACGTCTTCCGGCTCTACTTCGACACCGAGGGCTATGTCGCCCCTGAGGGCAAGCGCCCCGTCATCCCGGTGAACTTCCAGGCCTACGCCGGCCGGGGCGCGAGCGTGCGGCACGTCGATCATCTCAACCTGCTGGCCCGCGACGTGCGCGCCAACCGCCGGTTCTGGGAGCAGGGCTTCGGGCTGCGGACGTACGAGATCATCCAGCTGCCCGATGGGGCCGAGGCGGGCGCGTGGATGAGCGCGACCATCCAGGGGCACGAACTCATCTACACCCAGGAGCGCACCAGCGGGTCGGCGCGGCTGCACCACTTCGCCTACCTCGTCGACACCCGCGAGGAGGTGCTGCGCGCCGCGGAGATCTTCGCCGATGCGCGCATCCACATCGAGGCGGGCCCGTCGCGCCACACCGCGATCCAGGGGTTCTACCTCTACACGCGCGAACCCGGCGGCAACCGCATCGAGGTCGCCAACGGCGGCTACCTCGTCTTCGCCCCCGACCGCGAACCGTACGTGTGGACGGCGGAGGAATGGGCGACCAAGCCGGGGTGGGGGGCACCCATCCCACCCGAGTTCCACGTCTACGGCACGCCGGATGTCGCCAGGTGACCGGGGCGCGCCCGCGCCGGGGACGGCGTCGGGTGCGGGGAGCGTCGCATCCGTCGTCGTCGCGGGTGCCGGCGCGATGGGTCGCCTGTTCGCCGCCCGCCTGACCGAGACGGGAACGGCCGTGACGCTCGTGGACGTGGATGCGGATCTGCTGCGGGCGCTGTCGGAGCGCGGCGTCCGCCTGGAGGACGACGCGGGCGTGCGCGAGGTCCCGGTGCCGGCGTGCCGCGCCGAGGACCTCAGCGGCGCGGCGGATCTGTACATCATCTTCACCAAGGGCATGCACACGCGCCCCGCCGTCGCCTCCATCGCCCGCTTCGCCGGCACCGGCGCCCGCGTGCTGACGCTGCAGAACGGGCTGGGCAACCCGGAGACCATCGCGGAGGTCTTCCCCGCCGACCGGATCGTCACGGGGGTGGCCGCCCTGCCCGCGGACGCGGAGGGCCTCACCGGGGTGCGCTCGCTGGGCGGAGGGCATCTGGAGCTCGGCGCGTTCCACGCCGCCGGGGCGGCGGCGGTGGACCCGGTCGCCGCCGTCCTGGCCTCCGCCGGATTCGACGCGCGGGCCACTTCCGACATCGACGCGGCCGTGTGGGAGAAGGTCGCCTTCAACACCGCTCTCAACGTTCTGGCCGCCCTCACCGGGGCGGCCAACGCCGGGATGGACATCCCGCCGGGGCGGCGCCTCATCGCCCGCGTCGTCGACGAGGTCGTCGCCGTGGCCCACGCCCACGGCGTGGGCGTGGACGCCGCACGCATCCACGCCGCCACCCAGCACGCCCTCACCGTGCACGGGGAGCATCGCGCATCGATGCTGCAGGACGTCGCAGCCGGCCGCGCGGCCGAGGTCGAATCGATCCCGGGCGCCGTCATCGAGCGGGCCCGGGCTGCCGGCGTGCCCGTGCCGGCGCTGGAAGCGCTCACCGACGCGCTGCGGGTCGTGGTGGCAGGAAGCCGATGACCGGGACCTGGCGGGCGTCGATCGCCCACGCCGTGCGGATGGTGCGGCTGCGCGGCGGGCTGCCGCGCCGGTCCGTGCGCTCCGCGGTGGACGTCGCCGAGCTGCGCGAGCGGGCTCGACGGCGCCTTCCCGGGCCGGTCTTCGACTACCTCGACGGCGGCGCCGGCGACGAGGTGGCCGCGCGACGCAACGGGGACGCCTTCGCCGGGGTGCGGCTCGTCTCCCGCATCCTGCGCGACGTCAGCACCGTCGACACGAGCGTCGACATGCTGGGGCGGCGGGCGGACTCGCCCCTGATCCTCGGCCCGGTCGGGCTCACGCGCGTCTTCCACCCGGAGGGCGAGGCTGCGGTGGCGCGCGTGGCGGCCGCGCACGGGATCCCGGCGGCGCTGTCCACCATGGCCTCGACCGCGCCGGAGGCGATCGCCCGGGCGGCGCCGTCGCTGGATCGCTGGTTCCAGCTCTACCTGTGGCGCGATCGAGACGCCGCGCGCGCCATCATCGAGCGGGCCCGCCGGGCCGGTTTCCGGGTGCTGATGCTCACCGTCGACGTGCCGGTGGCGGGAGAGCGACTGCGCGACGTGCGAGCGGGGCTGCAGTTCCCGCCGAGTGTCCCCCTGCGCACGGCGGTGGGCTTCGCGCGGCATCCGCGATGGGTGTGGCGCGTCCTGACCACCGAGCCGATCGACTTCGCCACCGGCGGCGCCGCGCGCACGGATTTCGTCGCGCAGACCAACGCTCTCCTGGACCCGGCGGTGACCTTCCGCGACCTGGAGTGGCTCCGGGGTCTGTGGGACGGCCCGATCGTGGTGAAGGGCGTGCTCTCGCCCGAGGACGCCGTGGCCCTGCGCGCGCACGGGGTGGACGGCCTCGTGGTGTCCAATCACGGCGGGCGGCAGCTGGAGGGCGCGATCGCCCCGATCGAGGCGCTGCCGGCGATCCGCCGCGCGGTCGGGCCGGAGATGTTCGTGGCCGTGGACGGCGGCATCCGATCCGGCGCGCACGTCGCGGCGGCGCTCGCCCTCGGAGCCGACGCGGCGCTGGTGGGCCGCGCCTACCTGTACGGATTGGCCGCCGGCGGCGAGGCCGGCGTGGACCACGCGCTGGGCATCGTCGAGGCGGGACTGCGACGGACGCTCGCGCTGCTGGGCGCCGCGTCCCCCGCGGAGGTCACGGCGGAGATGGTGCGGGTGGAGACGGCTCTTCGCGTGCCGTCGCACATCGGACTCAAGAGATCGGAGAAGAACCATGAGTGAGCGGTTGAGTGTGGCGGACGCGGTGGGCCGGACGCTGGCGGAGCTGGGGGTGGCGTACGCCTTCGGCGTGGTGGGAAGCGGCAACCTCCGGGTGACGAACGCCCTGGTGGACGGCGGGGTGCCCTACGTCGGCGCGCGGCACGAGATGGGCGCCGCCTGCATGGCGGACGCGTACTCCCGCGCGACCGGACAGGTCTCGGTGCTGTCGGTGCACCAGGGCTGCGGCCTCACGAACGCGCTGACCGGCATCGCCGAGTCGGCCAAGGCGCACACGCCGGTCCTCGTGCTCTCCGGCGATACCGCCGCGGGCGATGTCCGCTCGAACTTCTTCATCGACCAGGATGCCGCCGCGGCCGCCGTGGGGGCGATCCCGATGCGCATCCACTCCGCACGCACCGCGACCGCCGATGCCGCGCGCGCCTACCGCGTCGCGCTGTACGAGCGCGCCACGGTCGTACTGTCGATGCCGATCGACCTCCAGGACGAAGATGCCCCCGATCCGGCGGCGCCCGAACCGGTGGCCGCCCCCACGCCGGCGGGGCCGTCGCCGGAATCGGTCGCCGCGATGGTGCGGATGCTGTCGCACTCCGAGCGACCCGTCGTGGTCGCCGGGCGCGGCGCGCACGGTGCTCGCGAGCCGCTCCGGGCCCTCGCGGAGGCGACCGGTGCCCTCCTGGTCACCTCCGCCGCCGGACGCGGGCTGTTCGTGGGCGACGAGTGGGCCCTGGACATCATGGGCGGTTTCGCCACCGAGGGTGCGGCCGACCTCATCCGCGACGCGGACCTCCTCCTGGCCTTCGGCGTGGCGCTGAACGACTGGACCACGCGCGGCGGCGACCTCACGCGGCACGCGGCCATCGTCCAGGTGGACGACCGCGCGGAGGCGATCGGCGCCCACCGCCCGGTCGCCCTCGGGGTGATCGGGGATGCCGCGGCGGTGGCGGAGGCGGTGACGGCCGACGTTCGCCGCACCGGCGCGCCGCGCACCCGGTATCGCACTCCCGAGGTCCGCGAGCGCGTCGCCGCCGCGCGGTACTGGTCGGATCAGCCCGTCGACCCTGAGCGGGTCGACGGCCGGGTCGATCCCGCCGAGGCGATCAATGCCCTCGATCGGATGCTGCCTCTGGAGCGGCTCGTCATCACCGACGGGGGCAACGTCAACTGCTACGCGGGCGCGCACCTCCGGGTGCCCGACGTGCGCGGCTACAGCATCCCCCTGGCGTTCCAGTCGATCGGTCTCGGCCTGGCCAGCGCGATCGGCATCGGCTGCTCCCAGCCCGAGCGCCTGCCCGTGCTCGGCACCGGCGACGGCGCGTTCCTCATGACGTCGGTGGAGCTGGAGACCGCGGTGCGCCTGGGGATGCGGATGGTGATCATCGTGTTCAACGACTCCGCCTACGGCGCCGAGGTGCACCTGTTCCCGGACGAGGTCCCCCGGATGGGTCTGATCCGGTTCCCCGACACCGACATCGCCGCCATCGCGCGCGGCTACGGGTGCGACGCCATGACGGTGACCAGCCTGGCCGATCTGGACGAGGTCGCGACGTGGCTCGAGGACGACTCGGTGCGACGTCCGCTCGTGATCGACGCCAAGATCACCGGTGTCGCCTCATGGATGATGGCGCGCGACAGCGGTCACTGACCGGGGCGCGGACTCAGGTCACGCGGTACGCGCGGTAGCGGACGGCGTCCGCCTCGCGGATGGCGGAGGCGACGAAGACGGACTGCTGGAGGTGCTGCAGCCGCGGTGCCTCTGTCTCGACGTACACGGCCACGCGGAAGTAGTAGCGACTGGGATCCACCGCTTCGCCCCGCAGGAGAGCTTCCAGCGTGGCGGGGTCGCCGCTGCGCACGCCGGCGGTGCGCAGGTGCACGTACTCCCCGTCGGCCGTCCGCGCCGTGTAGCGCGTGTCGATGTCGACCGATCCGTCCTCGCGGAGGATCTGCCAGTCGGCGCCGCCGGGGAGGATCTCGGCGTCGAAGAGCCCGCGGATCGTGCCGCCGGCCACCGGGATGATGCGGCGATGCCCGGCGCGGGTCATGCCGTGATCCTGCAGGGGGCCCAGTGCGGCGTCGACGTCGAAGGCCGGCTCCAGGCCGGGCACCGAAGGCTCCATTGACTGCTCCGTTTCGCGATCGGTGAGGGCGCGGGGTCAGCGGCTCTCGCCGCTCCAGTGCCGGTAGGCCTCGGTGTGGTCCACACCGCCGAGCGCATCCAGGGCTTCCCCGAAGGCCGCCGTGACAGCTTCGCACACGGGCGCGTCGCGACCGAGGCCGCGCTGGAGTTCGCGCGCGATGCGGATGTCCTTGGTGATCAGGGGCAGCGCGAAACCGCTGGCGTACCGCTCTTCCACGACGTGCGGACCGAAGACGTGCGTGGAGGAGAAGCTCTGCCCCGTCGAGTCGTTGAGGATGTCGACCATGAGCTGCGGATCCAGGCCGAACTGCCGTCCGGCGATCAGCGCCTCCGATGTGGCGGCGAACGCGGCGCCGGCGACGAAGTTGTTCAGCGCCTTCATCGCATCGCCGGTCCCCAGGGCGCCGGTCCGGTACACCGATCTGCTCATCGGCTCCACGACGCGTTCGGCGAGGGCCGCCGCCTCCTCGTCGTCGGCGCCCATCATGATCGCCAGCGTCCCCTTGGCCGCGCGCGGGACGCCTCCGGAGACGGGGGCGTCGACGAGGCGCACGCCGAAGGCGGCGAGCGCGCGACCGGTCTCGACGGTCTCGGCGGGATCGGATGAGCTCATGTCGACGATCACCGTGCCCTCGCGCAGGGGGATCGCCAGCGCCCCGTCGTCGTCGAGGAAGACCGAGCGGACGATCGCACTGGTGGGCAGCATCGTGACGAGAACGTCGCAGGCGGCCAGGTCGGCGGGGTCCAGGACGGCGGCGACACCCAGTTCCGCGGCCACCGTGCGCGTGCGCTCGGGGTCGGCGTCATGGACCCGCAGGTCGAAACCGGCACCGGCGAGGTTGCGCGACATGGGCGTGCCCATCATCCCCAGTCCGACGAAGCCCACCACGAGCGTCCTGTTCTCCACCATCGCCGCGTGCTCCGATCCACTTCGTTCGCTTTCGCACAAGTCTGGGGCGGCGCGCGCAGGCGGACTGGTCCACCGGCGCACATCTGTGCCTCCTCCGTGCAGTCCGGGTGTCGGTCGGCGCTGCCCGGGCCACGATGGAGGGGTTCCCGTCGAAAGGTCCGACATGCACAAGCTCGTCGTGCTGTATCCGCAGCCGCCCGACCCCGCCGGCTTCGAGAGCTACTACCGGAGCACGCACCTGCCGTTGGCCTCGCGGATGCCCGGCATGCTCGACCACCGCTTCTCCACCGCCATCAGCGCCCAGGGCGAAGCCAGCCCCTACTTCGCGGTGTACGAGGCCGACTTCCCCGACCGCGCGACCATGGCCGCCGCGCTGTCGTCACCGGAGGGCCGGGCGGTCGCGGCCGACGTGCCGAACTACGCTCCCGAGGGCACGCTCGTCCTCGACTACGAGACCGAGACGCCGCCGGAATGAGCGCAGGCAGCACCGCGGGCCCGGTCGGAGGCGACGGGATGCAGCACCTCCCGCGCCGCGTGATCGTCACCGGTGCCGCCGGCGGTATCGGTGCTCGCGTCGTGGAGGCCTTCGTCCGCCGCGGCGACACCGTGTGGGGGTGCGACCTCGGCGACGCGGCGGCGAACCACGATCCCGGTGTCACGATGCGCGAGTGCGACATCTCCGACCGCTCCGCCGCGCGCGCGTTCGTCGCCGAAGCCGTCTCGGCCATGGGCGGCCTCGACGTCCTCGTCGACAACGTCGGCATCGGCGGGCCCACCGCGCCGATCGAGGACATCTCCGCAGCCGACTGGCGGCACGTTCTGGCGGTCAATCTCGACGGCACGTTCTGGATCACCCAGGCCGCCGTCCCCGCGATCACCGAGTCCGGACGCGGCGCCATCGTCGTGATGTCCTCCCTGGCCGGCCGCGTCGGATACCCGCAGCGGCTCGCCTACGCCACCAGCAAGTGGGGCCTGGTCGGATTCGCCAAGACCCTGGCCCTCGAGCTCGGCTCCGCCGATGTCACCGTCAACGCCGTGCTCCCCGGCGCTGTCGCCGGCGGCCGCATGGAAGAGGTCCTCGCCGGGCGGGTGCGCACGAGTGGGCGGACGCTCGCGCAGGAGCGGGAGGCGGCGCTGGCCAATCAGTCCCTCAAGCGCTTCGTCACCGCGGAGGAGGTGGCCGAACTGATCGCGTTCCTCACCTCGGATGCGGCGCGCTCGATCAGCGGCCAGGCGTTCCCCATCGACGGCGATTCCAAGGGTGCGTGATCCCGCCGGCGGGTGAACGGGGAGAGGACGAGGATGTCGCAGGAGCACATACACCGGCTGGACGGGCGGATCTTCGGCGACCCGGGCGCCGACGGCATGGTGCACCGCGCGTTCCTCCGCGCGGAGGGTTACACGGCCGAGGAGGTCCGGCGCCATCCGGTCATCGGCATCTGCACGAGCTGGAGCGAGCTGAACCCGTGCAACTCGGGCTTCCGCGACCTCGCCGCGGCCGTCAAGCGGGGCGTGGAAGCCGCGGGCGGGCTCGCGCTGGAATTCCCCACCATCTCGATCAGCGAGCCGTTCAGCCGCCCCTCCTCGATGTACCTGCGCAACCTGCTCGCGATGGACGTCGAGGAGACGATCCTCGCGTCGCCGATCGACGGCGTCGTGCTGCTGGGCGGATGCGACAAGACCGTCCCCGGCGTGCTCATGGGCGCCATCAGCGCCGGCACGCCTGCGGTGCTGGTCACCGCCGGCCCGCGGCCGGTCGCGTGCTGGCAGGGCGAGCCGACGACCGTCGACGCCCAGTGGGACGTCATCGATCAGCGCCGCGTGGGCGCCCTCAGCGACGAGGACTGGGCCGCGTTCGAGGGCGTCATCCACTCCGGCCCCGGCACGTGCAACGTGATGGGCACCGCGACGACCATGGCGGCGATCGGCGAGCTGCTCGGCTTCGCCCTGCCCGGCTCGGCGCTGGCACCCGCGGCCGCGCCCGAGCGCGACGCCATCGCCGAGGAGAGCGGCCGGCTCATCGTCGACGTCGTCTCACGCGGCGTCCGTCCGCGATCACGGATCACGATGGAATCGCTGGAGAACGCGGTGCGCGTCACGTGCGCGCTCGGCGGCTCGACGAACGCGCTCATCCATCTGGAGGCTCTCGCGGGCAGGGCCGGACTGCGCATCGGACACGAGCGGCTTCGTGAGTGGTCGAGGTCGACGCCGTTCATCACCGACGTCAAACCGAACGGCAAGGCGCTGCTCAGCGACCTCGACGCCGCCGGTGGCATCCCGGCGGTCGCGGCGCGGATCCGCCATCTGCTGCACGAGCACGTGGCCACCGCGGAGGGCCGCACGTGGGGCGAGGTGTTCGACGGCCTGGCACCCGCGTCCGTCGACGGACCGATCGCCGATGCCGCCGAGCCGCTCACGCCCGACGGCGGGATCAGCGTGCTGCGGGGGTCGCTCGCGCCCGGCGGCGCCGTGATGAAGCTCGCCGGCGCCGCGGCGAGCGCGCGCCGGCATCGCGGCAGGGCGGTCGTCTTCGACGGTGTCGCCGACATGTGGTCCAGGATCGACCGCGATGACCTCGACGTCGACGCCGACTCGGTTCTGGTCCTGCGCGGGGTCGGGGTGAAGGGCGGGCCGGGCATCCCGGAGGTGGGACACGTGCCGATCCCCGCCAAGCTCGTGCGCGCGGGGGTCACCGACATGCTCCGGGTGACGGATGCGCGCATGAGCGGAACCTCCAGCGGCAGCGTCGTCCTGCACGTCTCCCCGGAGGCCGCCGTCGGCGGGCCCCTGGCGCTGGTGCGGGACGGTGATGAGATCGAACTGGACACGCACGCGGGACGGCTCGACCTGCTCGTGCCCGCCGAAGAGCTCGCCGCCCGCGCCCCGGTGACCGGAGGCGTCGCGCCGCCGCGGCGGGGCTGGGGCAGTCTGTACGCCCGGCACGCGCTCCAGCCCGACGAGGGCTGCGATTTCGACTTCCTCGTCGACGAGGACCTCCGCGGACGGGAGGTTCCGTCATGACGCGGATCGGCTTCACCGGCGTGGGCGCGATGGGCGCGCCGATGGTCCGGAACCTCCTCGCCGCCGGGCACGAGGTGACGGTGTGGGCCCGGTCTCCGGCGAAGCTGGCGCCCGTGCTCGAGGCGGGCGCCGTGCCCGCCCGGAATCTCGCGGAGGTCGCCGCCCAGGACGTGGTCCTCGGCTGCCTCCTGGACGGCCCGGCGATCGAAGAGGTGTACCTCGGCGGACTGCTCCCCCACGCCAGGGCCGGTCAGCTCTTCGCCGACCACGGGACCTACGCCCCGCACGTGGCGGAGCGCGTGGCCGCCGCCTTCGCCGAGCGGGGCGCGTCCTACCTCGATGCGCCCGTCTCAGGCGGGCCGATGGGCGCTGCCGCGGGAACCCTCGTGTGCGCGGTGGGGGGAGATCCGGCCGGGGTGGAGCAGCTGCGCCCCATCGCGCAGGCGTACACCGCGCGGATCGCGCACCTCGGCGGACCCGGCCGCGGCCTGGCCCTGAAGCTCATCAACAACTTCCTGGTCTCGATCAACTTCGTCGCCGCCGCCGAGACGGCCTGGCTCATCGAACGCCTCGACCTCGATCCGGACGCGGCCCAGGCGATCCTCTACGGCGGCCTCGCCGACGGCGCGACGCTCCGGCAGGGACTGACCAAGGCGCTCGCCCACGACGACGACGCCGGCGGGATGCCCCTCGGTGGGCTCGTGGAGGTGCAGCGCAACATCGCCGAGCTCCTCGGTGGCATGGAGTTCCGCTCGGGCCTGTTCCCCTACGCGCAGGAGGTGTTCGCTGCCGCGTCGCGGAGCGAGTTCGCTCGCCATCCGTCGGCGCTGACGCGCTGGCTCCCCGGCGCTCCGCCCACAGATCCATCGTCGTCCGAACAGTGAGGGAACCGCCGTGACCGAACCCACCCGCGAGCAGGAGCGGGAGATGTACCGCTTCGTCGTGCGGGCGCGCGCGCTCGACGTCGAGCTCGTCCGCTGGCACCGCCAGGGGATCATCCCCGGTTTCCCGCCCTCGATCGGTCACGAGGCCACGCAGGTGGGAGCGGCGGCGGCCATCGACACCGACCGCGACTTCGTGTTCCCGATGTACCGCGAACTGGGTCTCGCCCTCGCCCTGGGGGTGGACATGCCGGCCTACCTCGCCAACCACAACGGCGACTGGAACGGCGGATCGTTCGACCCGGTCGCTGCCCACGTCACCCCCATCCAGGCGGTGGTCGGCTCCAACGGCCCGCACGCGGTCGGATGGGCGCTGGGTCAGAGGATCGACGGATGCGACGGCGTCGCCCTCGCCTGCATCGGCGACGGCGGCACCAGCCAGGGCGACACGCACGAGGCGATGAACTTCGCCGGCGTGTGGAAGCTCCCCGTGGTCTTCCTCGTCACCAACAACCAGTGGGCGATCTCCGTCCCCGTCTCCCAGCAGGTCGCCGGCGGCTCCATCGCCGCGCGAGCGGCCGGATACGGCTTCCCCGGGGTCGCCGTCGACGGAAACGATGTGCTCGCCGTGCGCGCGGCGGTGACCGACGCGGTGGAGCGTGCCCGGCACGGCGGCGGGCCGACGCTGATCGAGTCGAAGATCTACCGCCGCGGACCGCACGCGACCTCCGACGACCCCGGCCGGTACCGCACCCTGGACGACGAGCGCCGCGACGCCGGGGACGACCCCGTGATCCGCTACCGCCGCAGCGTCCTGGAGCGGGGGGTGATCGAGGAGTCCGATGTCGCCGAGGTGGACGCCGAAGCCGCCCGGTGGCTGGAAGGCATCCGCATCCACCTGACCACGCTCCCGCCTCGCGGCGGCGAGGAGCTCTTCGCCGACGTCTACGAGGAGCTCACCGACGACCTCCTCGAGCAGCGCGCCGCGTGGGAAGAGAGCACTCGCGCATGACCACCACGATGCGGCCCGATCCGGACGGCGCAGCCTCCACCGTGCAGACCCTCTCCGTGCAGCAGGCCCTCAATCGCGCGCTCGCGGACGAGCTGGAGGCCGATCCGCGCGTCCTGGTCTTCGGGGAGGACGTCGGCGTGCTCGGTGGCGTCTTCCGCGTCACCGATGGCCTGCAGGCCCGCTTCGGGTCGGTCCGCGTCTTCGACACTCCGCTGGCCGAATCGGCCATCCTGGGCACCGCGGTGGGCCTGGCGATCGCCGGGTTCCGGCCGGTCCCCGAGGTGCAGTTCGACGGCTTCGCCTATCCGGCGTTCGACCAGATCGTCTCCCAGGTCGCCCGCTACCGCTACCGCAGCCGGGGACGGCTGCCCATGCCGATCACGTTGCGCGTCCCCAGCTACGGCGGCATCAGGGCCCCCGAGCTGCACGGCGAGAGCACGGAGGCGTTCTGGGCGCACGTCGCGGGCCTGAAAGTGGTCAGTCCCGCAGGCGCGCACGATGCCTACCACCTGCTTCGGGCCTCGATCCGCTGTCCCGACCCGGTGATCTTCCTCGAACCGAAATCGCGGTACTGGCAGAAGGGGCCGGTCGACTTCGGGAACTCCGGCGGCGCTGAGGGAGCGAGGATCGTCCGTCCCGGCAGGCACGTGACGATCCTCAGCTGGGGCGCGATGGTCGATCGGTCGCTGAAGGCGGCCGAGATCGCCGCGGAGGACGGCGTGGAGGCGGAGGTCGTCGACCTTCGGTGGCTCTCCCCCATCGACACCGCGACCATCGTGGAGTCGGTCGGTCGCACCCGCCGGGCGGTGGTGGTGCATGAAGCGGCCCGCACGGCGGGCCTCGGCGCCGAGGTCGCCACGCGCATCTCGGAGCGGCTCTTCGACACGCTGCGCGCGCCGGTGCAGCGCGTGACCGGCTACGACGTGCCGACCCCCTCCGGCGCCCTCGAGGACGAGCAGATCCCGAGTGTCCATCGCATCCTGCTGGGGATGCAGCGAGTACTGGAGTACCGACGTGGCTGAACTGTCCTTCCCGCTTCCCGACCTCGGCGAGGGTCTGGAGGATGCGGTCATCCTGGAGTGGCACGTCGGGATCGGCGATCTCGTCGAGCGCAACGACGTCCTGGTCGAGGTGGAGACGACGAAATCGGCCGTGGAGCTCCCCTCGCCCACCTCCGGCGTCGTCTCCCGCCTCGGCGCGGAGGAGGGCGAAACGGTGCGCGTGGGCGACGCGCTGATCACCTTCGAGGTGCCGGAGGAGAGCGCCGGGATCGTGGGGAGGATCCCCGCCGTCGACGCTGACGTGCCGGTCAAGCGCGTCAAGCTGCGCCCGCCCGAGGACGACTGATGCCGACGGTTCTGACGGGGGACGCGGCCATCTCGTGGGAGGAGATCGGCTCCGCGGACGGCCGGCCTGTTCTCGTCGTGCATGGATTCGCGTCGAATGGTGCACAGAATTGGCGACGAACTGGGTGGGAAAACGCGCTCGCCGGCGCCGGCCTCCGGGGGATCGCCGTCGACCTGCGCGGTCACGGCAGCAGTGCCCGGCCGGCCGGACCCGGCAACTACCGCCTGGACCTGTTCGTGTCCGACCTCGTCGCCGTGCTGGATGCCGTCGGCGCCGAGGAGGTCGGGTATCTCGGCTATTCGCTCGGTTCGCGCCTGGGATGGACCCTCGCCATGGCGCAGCCGCGACGGATCCGGCGGCTCGTCCTCGGCGGCTTCGGACCCACGTCCCCGCTCGCCGACATCGACCTGAAGGCCGCGCGCGCCGCTGTTTTCCGCGGCACCCCGATCCTCCACGGCCCGACCGCGGCTCTCGTTCAGCAGGTATCCCTCGTGCCGGGCAATGACGTCGGGGTGCTCCTGGACGTCGTGGAAGGAGTCGGCCGGGACGCGGCCGCCATCCTCCCCGCGGACCCCGCGCCCGCCGCGCCGATGTGCATCGTCAACGGCGACCGTGACATCGTCGCCGCCGGCGGGGAGGCGCTCGCCCGCGCCGTCGGCGCGGACTTCGTGCCGGTGGCGGGGCGCTCGCACACGAGCGCGGTCTCGTCCCGCACGTTCAAGGAAGCGGCGACGGCGTGGTTGACGCGCTGATGCGGACCTTCCGGGAACCGTCGCGACGCGTGCACCGTTCGTGTACCGTCAGCCTCCGTGACGCCAGGGGACCTCTCCTGGTGACGAGGAGGGCTCGAAGGTGAGTGCACCCGGTTTGAAGGACGACCCGATCCGCGTCGTGGAGAACGCCGTGATCTGGGTGGCTGCCGTCTCGGCCATGATCGCGACACTGGCGACACTGGGCATCGTCGCCGCCTTCGTGGGCTCGGTGGTCGCCAGATGGCTGGGCGATCCGTTCGATGTGACCAACCTCGTGAGCGGACTGCTCGTGACCGCGACGTTCGCGGGTATGGCGTGGACCACCGTGCGCGGCGAGCAGGTGTCCGTGCAGGTCGTCACCGAACGGCTCGGGCCGAAGGCGAACCGCGTGCTGGACATCGTCATCTGGTCCCTCGCCAGCGGCTACCTCCTGTGGCTGCTCTGGGCGTCGGTGGACCGCGCGATCACCCGCACGTGGCCGGTTCCCGAGACCGTCGTCGACGGCGTCGGCCTCGCCCCGCTGTGGCCGTGGCGCTGGGTCTTCGCCGCCGCACTGATCCCCTTCTTCCTGGTCGTGATCCTCAACCTGGTGCGGTCGGTTCTCGGCCGGCGACCCTACGACGACGTCATGCAGTTCGACGACGCCCCGCCGAGCGACCCCACCGCCCTCAGCGACCGCGACGCGCTGCGCGCGGCGAGCCTGGCCGAGCACGAACAGCAGATCGACCAGACCCCGGCACGCGGCTCGGAGGGAGGCGCACGATGATCGATTCCACCGTCGCCATCTGGCTCACGCTCGCGCTGATGTTCCTCCTCCTGGCCATCCGCGTGCCGATCGGCTTCGCGCTCGGCATCTCCGGCGCCCTCGGGCTGATGATGGTCAAATCGCCCACCGTCGCGGTCTCCGTGATGGTCAACGAGACCTTCCAGAACTCCTACAGCTTCACCCTCACGATCATCCCGATGTTCATGCTCGTCGGCCTCTTCGCCGTGCGGGCGCGCATCGCCGAGTACGCCCTGGAGATCGCCGCCTACTTCACGCGGCGCCTGCCCGGAGGCCTCGGCGTGGCCACCGTGATCGCGGCGGCGGGGTTCTCCGCGGTGTCGGGCTCGTCGATCGCGAAGGTCGCGACGATGTCCAAGCTGGCCGTGCCCGAGATGCGACGCCACGGGTACCCCGCGGGCCTGGCCACCGGCATGGTCGCCGTCGCCGGCACCGTGGGCATCCTGATCCCGCCGAGCACGTTCATCGTCATCTACGCCGTCATCACGAACACGTCGGTGGCGCCCATGCTCGTGGCCGGCCTCATCCCCGTGGCCATCTCCTTCCTCGGCTACGTCGTGTACATCATGGCCATCGGGGCGCGCCGGGTGGGCGTGGACAAGCTGCGCAAGCCGGAGGACCTCAACTTCATCGCCTCCTACGAGTCGCTGCAGCGGGAGACTCGGGCCCGCGCGCAGGCCGAGGGCAACACGCGGCGCACCGACACCGGCACGCTGACGATGAGCATCGGGCTCAGCGCGAAGACGAAGGACTGGCGGAACCTCCCCTGGCGCGGGGTCGTGTACGTCGTGGTGCTGGCCACGGTCATCATCGGCGGCATCTTCTCCGGCCTGTTCACCCCCACCGAGTCGGCGGCGTTCGGAGCGGTGATCTCGGTCATCATCCTCATCATCGAGCGGCGCAAGCTGGGGGCGAAGGGCCTGGGGCTCCAGATCCGCGACTCGCTGCTGGACACCGCAGCGACGACGTCGATGGTGTTCTTCATCATCTTCGGCTCGGTGATCTTCTCGAGGTTCTTCGTGCACGCCGGTGTCACGCAGGGGATCAAGGATGCCGTCGGCGAATGGGAGCTGGACCCGAAGATCCTGATGGCGATCCTGCTGATCTGCCTCATCCCGCTGGGGATGTTCCTCGAGGAGATGTCGTTGCTGCTGCTGAGCGTGCCGATCATCCACCCCATCGGGATGGCGCTGGCCACCGACTTCTTCCCCAACGCCCCGACGCAGGCCGCCGCCGAGCTCCTCATGAGCATCTGGCTCGGGATCCTCATCATCAAACTGATGGAGATCGGGATGGTGATGCCACCCGTGGGCATCAACTCCTTCGTGGCCGCCGGCGTGGCGAAGGTTCGCAGCGGCACCGTCTTCGTCGGCATCCTGCCGTTCATCGTGGTCGACCTGGTCGTCCTGGTGATCCTGTACCTGTGGCCGGAGCTGACCCTGTGGCTGCCGTCCTTCGTGTCCGACGCCGTCAACGCCGCCTTCCACGGCACGCCGGCGGAGATCCCCACCATTCCCGCGCCCTGACCTGAGGGTCGCTCCCGTTCCCGACCATTCCGAGGAAACCCGCACCGTCCCGATCACACTGAACACCGAGGAGAACACCGATGTTTTCACGCAACCAACGACGACTGGCCACGGCCGTCGCGGCCGCAGCGACGGCGGTGGCCGTCCTGGCGGGCTGCAGCGGCTCGCCGGCCCCCAGCTCCGGCGGCGAGGGCGGCGGCGACTATGCCGAGGGCGAATGGGAGGTCACGATCACCTCGGTCGCCGCCGACCAGTCCGTCCTCCGCCCCGCCCAGGAGTGGTACATGGATCAGGTCGAGGAGCGCACCGACGGCGCGATCACGTTCAACCGCACCACCGCGAACGAGATCTGTGCGCAGGCCGACCAGTACGCGTGCATCGAGGACGGCAGCGCCCAGCTGCTGGTCACGGTGCCCAACTACCAGCCGTCGATCTTCGTGCCGAACTCCCTGCCCGAGATCACGTTCGGCCCGACGAACTCCGCGGCGATCACCGCGGCGATGGCCGAGCTGACCGAGACCAACGAGGACGTCAAGGCGTTCCTGGACGCGAAGAACCTGTACTCGGTGTCGACGTGGTCCGTCGGCAACATCCTGGTCGGGTCCAACACGCCGCTGGAAGGACCGGCCGACCTCGAGGGTCTGACGATGCGCACCGCCGGCACCATCGCGGCGCCCAACTTCGCCGCCGCCGGTGTCGTCCCCACACAGGTGACCGCCGACGAGGCGTACAACTCCTTCTCCACCGGCCTCGTCAGCGCGGCCGCCGGCGCCATGGACTTCGTCGTGGCGTGGAAGCTCGGTGAGGTCCTCAAGCACTGGGTCGACACCGGCCAGGGCGTGTACTCCGAGTTCGCCATGTACTGGGCGAAGGACTACTACGACGAGTTCCCCGACGACATCAAGGCGACCCTGGAGGAGGTCGCGGACGAGCTGAACTCGGGCGCGGAGATCGAGGTGTGGAAGAACGGCTACGACAGCGCCGACGGCACCCACTTCGTCGGGACCGACGAGCAGTGCGAGATGATCTCGTCCATCCCCAACGTCGAGACGCTCACGGCATGGGATGAGGAGACCGTGGCCGAGTTCGAGGAGCTCGGCGCGCTCGTGGACGGCGAGACCTACACCAACGAGGAACTCTGGGTGCGCAACGCCACCGCCGCGGGCCTGACCAACGCGGAGGGCGTCCTGGAGGACTACTGGACCCTGATCGAGAAGTACGAGGCGGAGTACGACGACCCGGCCCTCTCGATCGACCCGGTGACCTCGTGCATCGAGAGCTTCAACGGCTAGACGCCACAGCCGGTCGGAGGCCGTCGCCCCTCGGGGCGGCGGCCTCCGGTCATCACGGGGTGGATGCGTCCAGGACCGGTGCCGATCGGGTCCGGGCGAACTCCGCGAACCATTCCAGTGCGCCGGCATCGGCCACGGCCCCCAGCTGAGCGACCTCCGCGAGGGGGCGGCCCTGCAGGAGCCGCTTGACCGGCACCTCCAGCTTCTTCCCCGTGCGGTTCAGCGGAATCGCCGGGACGGCGTGGATCTCGTCCGGGACATGGCGCGGCGACAGTTCGCTGCGCAGCATCCGCGCGAACGATGCCCGCCGCTCGTCGTCCAGCGACGCCCCGCCCGCCATCTGCACGAACAGCAGCAGCCGGCCGGTCTCGGCGTCTTCGCCCTCACCCTCCAGGAACACCACGAGGGCGTCCTCGGCGTCGGGTGCGGCGTCGATCACGCGGTAGAACTCGCTCGTCCCTAGGCGCACGCCGCCACGGTTCAGCGTCGCGTCCGAGCGCCCGGTGATCTGACACGAGCCGTCGGCGTGGAAGACCGCCCAGTCGCCGTGCCGCCAGATGCCGGGGTACGAGGAGAAGTACGCCTCGTGCATGCGCGACCCGTCGTCATCGCCCCAGAACCCGACCGGCATCGACGGCATGGGCCGGCGGATCACCAGCTCCCCGGGGGAATCCAGCACCGCCTCGCCGTTCTCGTCGAACGCGGCGGCGGCCACACCCAGCGCGGAGCCGGAGATCTGCCCGTCGTACACCGGGAGCAGCGGCGCGCCCTGCACGATGCCGCTGCACACGTCGGTACCGCCGGATCCGACGTTGAGGAGGACGCGGTCTCCGAACTGCTCATGCACCCAGCGGTAGCCGTCGCGGGGCAGCGGGCTGCCCACGGCGCACAGCTGCCGCAACCGGGGGAAGGAGAACTCGGTGCGGGGGTCGACCCCCGCGGCCCGGCTTCCGCGGATGTACGCCGGGCTCATGCCCAGGACGTCGGGGTTCGTCTCCTCCGCGACACGCCACAGCTCGCGGGTGTCGGGGAAGGTGGGGTCGCCGTCGTACAGCACGACGGACGCGCCCACCAGGAGCACGGAGGGAAGGGTGTTCCACACCATCCACGCGGTCGTGGAGTACCACATCAGGCGATCGCCCTCCCGCAGCCCCCAGCTCAGACCGTGGTTCTTGAGATGCTCGAGCAGGATCCCGCCGTGGCAATGAGTGATGGCCTTGGGCTTGCCGGTGGTGCCCGAAGTGAAGATGACGAAGAGCGGGTGGTCGAAGGGGACGTGCTCGAACGTGACGTCGTCCGCGCCGCCGTCGCCGAAGTCGTCGTACCGGATCGCGTCGGGCAGGACGTAGGTGGGATAGGCCACCTCGACGACCTGCTCGAGGCTCCCGATCGCCGCCGTGATCTCCGCCACCTCGGCCGTCCGGTCGATGCTCTTGCGCCCGTACCGATAGCCGCCGACGGCGAACAGCACCTTCGGCTCGATGATGCTCAGCCGGTCGATGGCACTGGAGGCGCCGAACTCCGGCGCGCACGTCGCCCACACCGCGCCCAGGCTCACCACGGCCAGTTCGATGGCGATCGTCTCCGGGATGTTCGGCAGGTACGCCGCCACCCGGTCACCCAGGCCCACCCCTGCTTCGACGAGGCCGGTGCGCACGCGCCCCACCTCCGCCCGCAGGTCGTCGACGGTCCACTCCTGCGGGGGCCGGGTCTGGGAGTACGCGACGAAAGCGCAGCGAGTGCCGTCGCCGCGGAGCACGTGCTCGGCGTAGTTCAGCCGTGCGCCGGGGAACCACACGGCGCCGGGCATGCGCTCCTCGGCGAGCACGGCCGTGTACGGCGTGCTCGAGTGCACGCCGTAGAACTGCCAGACCGACTCCCAGAACCCGTCGAGATCCGTGATCGACCAGTCGTACAGGTCGCGATAGCCGTCGAGGCGGATGCCGCGGTGCTCGGCGATCCAATCGATGAAGCTCTGCAGGACCGACTCCGACTGCAGGTCGGCCGGCAGTTCGTACAGGACCGGGGCGACCGGGTAGGCACTCATGCCGTGAACCATACCGCGGGGGTCGCGGCGACGCGGATCCATTTCCGCCGCGCGAAACGCGGGTCAGAACGGCAGCGCGAGCAGCACGACGGCGCCGACGACCGCGACGGCCATGACCGCCGCGCTCCCCCACCACCACAGGGAGCGCCCGGCGAAGGGCCCGCTTGCCCTGTCGTGCCTGCGCGTCATCGGTCCAGTATGCCTCCGGCGGCCGCCGGGCGGATGCCCCCGCATCCGCCCCGCCCCGTCGCTCAGGCGAACGGGTTGGCCGTGAGCGTGTACTTGGTCTGCAGGTACTCGTGGATGCCCTCGGCGCCGCCCTCGCGCCCGAGGCCGGAGAGCTTCCACCCGCCGAAGGGCGCGGCGGCGTTGGATACGACGCCGACGTTCAGCCCCATCATCCCCGTCTCCAGGCGCTCGATCATGCGCTGCCCGCGGGCGAGGTTCTCGGTGAAGACGTAGGACACCAGACCGTACTCGGTGTCGTTGGCGATGCGCACGGCATCGTCCTCGGTGTCGAACGGCACGATCGCGAGGACAGGACCGAAGATCTCCTCGCGGAGGATCTCGCTGCCCGGCTGCACGTCGGCGACGACGGTGGGCTGGTAGAAGGTGCCGGGGCCGTCCACGGCCGCGCCGCCGACGGTGACCGTGGCGCCGCGCTGGACGGCGTCACCGACCAGCTGCGTGGCCTTCGCGACCGCGCGGTCATCGATGAGCGGGCCGATCTGCACGCCGTCCTCGGTGCCGCGCCCGATGCGCATGCCCTGCACGCGCTCGGTGACGCGGCGCGTGAACTCCTCGACGACCGAGCGGTGCACGATGAAGCGGTTGGCC
Organism: Microbacterium wangchenii; assembly: GCF_004564355.1. Classification (NCBI taxonomy): domain Bacteria; kingdom Bacillati; phylum Actinomycetota; class Actinomycetes; order Micrococcales; family Microbacteriaceae; genus Microbacterium; species Microbacterium wangchenii. Next base: position 936,470 of record NZ_CP038266.1, on the reverse strand, counting down.
GCCGTGCAGGCCTGGCCGATGTTGCGGAACTTCGCCTGCATCGCGCCCTCGACGGCCTTGTCCAGGTCCGCGTCGTCGAACACGACGAACGGCGCGTTGCCCCCGAGCTCCATCGACGTGCGCAGCACGCCCTCGGCGGCCTGCTGCAGCAGACGCTGGCCCACGGGGGTGGATCCGGTGAACGAGAGCTTCCGCAGGCGCGGGTCGCGGATGATGCGCTCGGACACCGGTCCGGTCGTGGAGGTCGTGATGACGTTGACGACGCCGGCGGGGACGCCCGCCTCCTCGAGCAGCTTGACGAAGAACAGGGTCGTCAGCGGCGTGAGCGAGGCCGGCTTGATCACGACGGTGCACCCCGCGGCGAGGGCGGGGGCGATCTTGCGCGTGGCCATCGCGAGCGGGAAGTTCCACGGCGTGATGAGGAAGCACGGACCCACCGGGTGCTGCGTGACGATCATGCGGCCGGTGCCCTCGGGGTTGGCGCCGTAGCGGCCCTGGACGTGCGCGGCCTCCTCGCTGAACCACCGCAGGAACTCCCCGCCGTAGGCCACCTCGCCGCGCGCCTCGGCGAGCGGTTTGCCCATCTCGAGCGTCATCAGCAGCGCGATGTCCTCGCGGCGGGCCTGCAGCAGGTCGAAGGCGCGCCGCAGGATCTCGGCGCGCTCGCGCACGGGTGTCGCCGCCCAGGCCGGGAAGGACTCCGCGGCGGCGTCCATGGCCGCGGCGCCGTCGGCGACCGAGGCGTCGGCGATCGAGCGGATGACGTCGCCGGTGGCGGGGTCGGCGACGTCGAGCGTCTTGCCCCCCTCCGCCGCGCGCCACTGCCCCGCGATATACAGGCCGTCAGGGACCGATGCCAGCAGTTCTTCCTCGCGCGACACGCTCATGTTCCGTCCTCCTCGATCGATACCTTCCCCTCCATTGTGGCCACCAGCACGCATCGCCATCGATATACACCGCGTACAGCCTCGCGCGTGCGATGGACGGCGCGTCGAGGCGCCGCGCGCATCCGGTGACCGTCCTATACTTGCCACCGTCCGGCGACTCCCCCGCGCCGGTGCCCGGAAAAGGGGCACGCAGCCGCTCGGCCAGCGCGCGAGACACATACGGCCCACCCCGTCCCCCGTCTCGAAAGGCTTCGCCATGCCCTCCGTCTCCGCCCACGTCGCCGCCACGCTCTCGCGCTCTCTCGACACCGTGTTCGGCGTGATGGGCAACGGCAACGCCTATTTCCTCGACGCTCTCGAGCGCGACACCGCGGCTCGTTTCGTCGCGGTGCGCCACGAGGCGGCGGGGGTCGCGGCGGCGGATGCATACTTCCGCGCGTCGGGGCGGATCGCCGCGGCGACCGCGACCTACGGCGCCGGCTTCACCAACACCCTCACCGCGCTGGCCGAAGCCGTGCAGGCCCGCACGCCGCTCGTCCTCCTGGTCGGCGACGAGCCGACCTCGGGCCTGCGGCCGTGGGGCGTGGACCAGATCGCCCTGGCCGACGGCGTCGGCGCCCGCACGTACACCGTGGGGCACCGGGATGCCGCGGCCACCGTCGCGATCGCCATCGAGCACGCCCACACGTATCGCGTCCCCGTGGTCCTCGCGATCCCGTACGACCTCGCCACGCGCGACGCCGGCCCCGTCCCCGCCACGGCCGATCCGGTGCCCGACCCGCAGCTGCCGCCGCGCACCCCGTTCGCCGAGGCCGTCCTCGACGGGATCGTCGAGGCGCTCGCCGGCGCCCGCCGCCCCGTCCTCCTCGGCGGCCGCGGCGCGTGGCTGGCCAGCGCCGGGGCGGTGCTCGGCGACCTGGCCGAGGCGACGGGGGCGCTCACGGCGAGCACGGCGCTCGGGCGGGGGCTCTTCCCCGACGCGCGCTTCGACCTCGGCGTCGCCGGCGGCTTCGGCGCACCCGGCGCGATGGCGCTCGTGCGGGAGGCCGACGTGGCGGTGGTCTTCGGCGCCGCGCTGAACCAGTTCACGATGCGCTTCGGCGAGCTCTTCGCCCCCGGCGCGCGCGTCTTCCAGGTGGACGTGGCGCCCACCGCGACGCATCCGAACGTCGGGGGCTATGTCCGCGGTGACGCCGCCGAGGTCGCCGGCGAGATCCTGCGGCGCCTTCGTGCGCGCGGCGCGCGCCCCTCGGACTGGCGCCACAGCGTCGACGTGGCGGCGGCACGCCAGCAGGAGCCGGGGGCCGGGACCGGACCGGATGGCCGCCTGGATCCCCGGTCGGCGGCGCTGCGCCTGGCCGAGCTGCTCCCCGAGGACCGCGTGATCGTCTCGGACGGCGGGCACTTCCTGGGCTGGTCGAACATGTACTGGCCCGTGGCATCCCCCGACCGCATGATCATGGTCGGCACCGCCTATCAGTCGATCGGGCTGGGCTTTCCCAGCGTCCCCGGCGCCGCCGTGGCGCGCCCCGAGTCGACGATCGTGCTCACGACCGGCGACGGCGGCGGCCTCATGGCCCTCGCCGACCTGGAGACCGCCGTGCGGGTGGCCGCCGGCCGGGGCATCGCGGTCGTGTGGAACGACGCGCAGTACGGCGCCGAGGTGAACAACTACGGCGTGAAGGGTCTCGCCCTCGATCCGATGCTCATCCCCGAGGTGGACTTCGCCGCCGTCGCGCGCGGCTTCGGCGCGGAGGGCGTCGTCGTACGCACCGTCGCCGACCTGGATGCGGTGGCCGAATGGACGGCCCGCTCCCCCGAGGAGCGCCCGTTCCTGCTGCTGGACCTGCGCGTCAGCGGCGCGGTGATCGCCCCGTTCTGGCAGGAGATCGCCCACGCCGGCTGACGCCGCCCCGGATCAGGCCTTGGCTGCGCCGTAGATCGGGCTGCGGGCCTGCAGCTCCTCGTGGTCGGGACCCAGCGGGATGCCGCTGCGGTCGCGCAGGAGCAGCGTGGCAATCAGCCCCAGCAGGGTCATCCCGGCGAGGTACCACGTGACCGCGTCGGTCGATCCGGTCGATTGCACGAGCGCCTGCGCGATCGTCGGAGCGAACGCACCGCCGAGGATCGCACCGATGGCGTAGGAGATCGACACTCCGGAGAACCGGATCGAAGCGGGGAAGAGCTCGGCGTACAGCGCCGCCTGCGGGCCGTACGTGAAGCCCAGGCCGGCCGTGAGCACGACCAGCCCGAGGGTCAGCAGGCCGATGCTGCCGGTGTTCACGAGCGGGAAGAGCAGCACGACGCCCACCAGCTGCGCGATCCACCCGATGATGTACGTGTTGCGGCGGCCGAGTCGGTCTCCCGCCCATCCCGCGATCCACGTGAACACGAGCCACGACACGGCGGAGATGGTGACGGCGCCCAGGACATCGGCGGTGGGCAGGCCCACGGGACCCTCCGGGTCGGTGGCGTAGCGCTGGATGTAGCCGCCCGTGGTCATGTAGCCGACGGCGTTGTTCCCGGCGAAGACCATCGCCGCGATGATCACGAGCAGCGCGTGCTTGCGGAACAGCTGCACGATCGGCATGCGTGTCTGCTCCTTGCGCTCGGAGAGCTCGAGGAACACCGGGCTCTCCTCCACACGGCGGCGCACGTAGTGGCCGATCAGGATCAGGACGAACGACAGCAGGAACGGGATGCGCCAGCCCCACTCCAGGAACGCGTCCCCGGGGGCGATGATGGCCATGAGCCCGAGCATGCCGCTGGCCAGCAGGAGCCCGAGCGGCACTCCGAGCTGCGGCGATGCGCCGAACAGGCTGCGGCGGGTCTTCGGGGCGTGCTCGACGGCCATCAGCACCGCGCCGCCCCACTCGCCGCCGGCAGAGATGCCCTGCAGGATGCGCAGCACGATGAGGAGGATCGGCGCAGCGATCCCGATCGCCTGGTAGGTGGGGAGCAGACCGACGAGCGTCGTGGCCACGCCCATCAGGACGAGCGTGAGCATGAGCACGAGACGGCGGCCGTACTTGTCGCCGAGGTGGCCGGCCAGGAAGGCGCCGAGGGGGCGGAAGAGGAAGCTGATGCCCACGGTGATGAACGACAGGATCTGCGCGAAGCCCTCGCCGGCGGGGGCGAAGAACAGCTGCCCGAAGACGAGGCCGGCCGCCGAGGCGTAGAGGAAGAAGTCGTACCACTCCACCGTTGTCCCCACGACCGTGGCGAACACGACGCGGCGCCGGTCGGTGGGGCTGGAGATGGTTCCGGTGGAGGTGAAGCCCTCGGGGCCGGTGGGGACGGGTCTGCTCATGTCGGAACTCCTTCGGACGCCGCTGTCGGGGGGAAGACGTCTGTGTCGGGATGCGGCGGCATCTTGCCCGCCTGGCATGAATGATATACGATTTGAGATACGACGCAAGAGCGAAGGAGCTCGGATGACCCCGACGGACCTGAACGATCCCCGCATCCCTGCCCTGGCCCGCCGCCCCGGCAAGATCATCGCGGTGCACCTGGCCTACGCATCCCGGGCCGACCAGCGCGGGCGCCGCCCCGCACACCCCTCCTACTTCTTCAAGCCGGCCAGCTCCCTGGCCCCCACCGGCGCGAGCATCGAGCGCCCGCACGGCACCGAGCTGCTCGCCTTCGAGGGCGAGATCGCCCTGATCATCGGCGAGCCCGCGCGCCGCGTGCGCGCGGAGGAGGCGTGGGACCACGTCGCCGCCGTCACGGCCGCCAACGACTTCGGCCTGTACGATCTGCGCGAGAACGACAAGGGCTCCAACGTCCGCTCAAAAGGCGGCGACGGGTACACCCCCATCGGGCCGGGCCTGCTCGACGCCCGCGACGTCGACCCGGCCGGGCTGCGCCTGCGCACGTGGGTCAACGGCGACCTCGTGCAGGACGACACCACGGCCGGGCTCATCTTCTCCCTCCCCCAGATGGTCGCCGACCTCTCGCAGCACTTCACGCTGGAAACCGGCGACGTCATCCTCACCGGCACGCCGGCCGGCTCCAGCGTCGTCGTCCCCGGCGACCGCGTCGAGGTCGAGGTCAGCGCCGGCGACGCCTCGACCGGGCGCCTGGAGACCACCGTCGTGCAGGGGGCGCACGCGTTCGACGCGTCACTGGGGTCCCTCCCCGCCGTCAACGACACCCAGCGCGCGGAGGCGTGGGGTTCGCGGGAAGCGGCCGGCCTGCCCGCAGCCCCCGTCCTCTCCCCCGAGCTGCGCGACAAGCTCACGCGCGTCCCCGTCGCGGGCCTGTCACAGCAGCTGCGCAAGCGCGGGCTGAACAACGTCACGATCGACGGCGTGCGTCCGATGCATCCGGGCAGCAAGCTCGTCGGCACGGCGCGCACGCTGCGCTTCGTCCCCGGCCGCGAAGACCTCTTCGCCGCCCGCGGCGGGGGGTACAACGCGCAGAAGCGCGCCTTCGACTCCGTCGGCGAGGGCGAGGTCATCGTCATCGAGGCCCGCGGCGAGACCGGCTCCGGCACGCTCGGCGACATCCTGGCCCTGCGCGCCCAGGCCCGCGGGGCGGCAGGCATCGTCACCGACGGCGGCGTGCGCGACTACGACGCCGTCGCCGAGATCGGGCTGCCCGTCTTCTCCCGCGGGGCCCACCCCGCCGTCCTCGGCCGCAGGCACGTGCCGTGGGATGTCGACGTGGCGATCGGATGCGGCGGCACGACGGTCGAGCCCGGCGACATCATCGTCGGCGACGGCGACGGCGTTCTCGTGATCCCCCCGGCCCTGGCCGAGGAAGTGGCAGACGCCGCCCTCGCGCAGGAGGAGGAGGACGCGTGGATCGCCGCTCAGGTGAAGGCGGGGCATCCCGTCGACGGCCTGTTCCCGATGAACGCCGAATGGCGCGCGCGCTACGACGCGGAGCGGAGCGGCCGGTGACCCTGCGACAGGATCCCGAGGCGGACGCCCACGCGCCGGACACGTCGCGCAGCAAGTCGCAGCAGGCCTACTCCTGGATCAAGGAGCGGATCACCGGACAGCAGTTCACCGCCGGCTACCGCCTCGTCCTCGGGTCGATCGCCGGCGAATTGGGGATGAGCGTCGTCCCCGTCCGCGAGGCGATCCGCCAGCTCGAGGCGGAAGGCCTCGTCACCTTCGAGCGCAACATCGGCGCGCGCGTGTCGATGGTCGACGACTCGCAGTACCGCTTCAGCATGCAGGCCCTCAGCATCCTCGAGGGTGCCGCCACCGCGCTGTCGGCCCGCGCCCTCACGGTCGACGACGTCCGCCGCGCGCGCGCCATCAACGAGCAGATGATCCGCACCCTCGAGAACTTCGACCCGCGCGCGTTCACGAGCCTCAACCAGGAGTTCCACGCGACGCTGTTCGAGCGGTGCGCGAACCCGCGCATGCTCGACCTGGTCCGCGCCGAGTGGGCGCGCCTCGGGCATCTGCGCGAGTCGACCTTCAGCTTCGTGCCCGGCCGCGCCGCCGAGTCGGTGCGCGAGCACGAGAACATCCTCGCCCTCATCGAGGCGGGGGCACCCCTCGCCGACATCGAGCACGCCTCCCGCCGGCACCGCTCGGCCACCCTCGACGCCTATCTGACCCACGAGCACCCCGGCGAGGCCCTCGGCCTCCCGACGTCCTGAACAGGAGAACGCCATGACCGACCCGCGCCACATCCCCACCGACCTGCCCACGCGCATCCAGCACTACATCGACGGTCAGTTCGTCGACTCCGTCGAGGGCGGCACGTTCGACGTGCTCGACCCGGTGACCAACGAGACCTACCTGCAGGCCGCGGCCGGCACCAAGGCCGACGTCGACCTCGCCGTCGCCGCCGCGCGGCGCGCGTTCGCCGAGGGGCCGTGGCCGCGGATGCTGCCGCGTGAGCGCGCCCGCATCCTGCACCGCATCGCCGACCTCGTCGAGTCGCGCGACGCGCGCCTGGCGGAGCTGGAGTCCTTCGACTCCGGACTGCCGATCACGCAGGCCCTGGGGCAGGCGCGGCGGGCGGCGGAGAACTTCCGCTTCTTCGCCGACCTGATCGTGGCGCAGACCGACGACGCGTTCAAGGTGCCGGGGCGCCAGATGAACTACGTCAACCGCAAGCCGATCGGCGTCGCCGGCCTCATCACGCCGTGGAACACGCCCTTCATGCTCGAGTCGTGGAAGCTCGGCCCGGCTCTCGCCACCGGCAACACCGTCGTGCTGAAGCCCGCCGAGTTCACGCCGCTGTCCGCCTCGCTGTGGGCGGGGATCTTCGAGGAGGCCGGGCTCCCGCAGGGTGTGTTCAACCTCGTCAACGGCCTGGGCGAAGACGCCGGCGACGCACTCGTGAAGCACCCCGACGTGCCGCTGATCTCCTTCACGGGCGAGAGCCGCACGGGACAGATCATCTTCGGCAACGCCGCGCCGTACCTCAAGGGCCTGTCCATGGAGCTGGGCGGCAAGTCGCCGGCGATCGTGTTCGCCGACGCCGACCTGGAGGCTGCGATCGACGCGACGATCTTCGGGGTGTTCTCCCTCAACGGCGAGCGCTGCACCGCAGGCAGCCGCATCCTCGTCCAGCGAGACGTGTACGACGAGTTCGTCGAGCGCTACGCGGCACAGGCCGAGCGCGTCGTCGTCGGCGACCCGCAGGACCCGGCCACCGAGGTCGGGGCGCTCGTGCACCCCGAGCACTACGACAAGGTCATGAGCTACATCGAGATCGGCAAGACCGAGGCGCGCCTGGTCGCCGGCGGCGGTCGCCCGGAGGGCTTCCCCACGGGCAACTACGTCGCCCCGACGGTGTTCGCCGACGTCGCCCCCGACGCGCGCATCTTCCAGGAGGAGATCTTCGGCCCGGTCGTGGCGATCACGCCGTTCGACACCGACGAGGAGGCCCTCGCCCTGGCCAACGGCGTGAAGTACGGCCTCGCCGCCTACGTGTGGACGAACGACCTCAAGCGCGCGCACAACTTCGCGCAGGCCATCGAGGCGGGCATGGTGTGGCTGAACTCCAACAACGTCCGCGACCTGCGGACCCCGTTCGGCGGAGTGAAGGCCTCCGGCCTGGGGCACGAGGGCGGCTACCGCTCGATCGACTTCTACACCGACCAGCAGGCCGTGCACATCACCCTCGGCGCGGTGCACAACCCCACCTTCGGCAAGACCGACGCCGCCGCATCCCACTGACCCTCCCGATCCGCAAGGAAGCGACATGTCCCACCGCGACGATATGACCCTCACCTCCTCCGGCTTCTACGTGTCGCAGGAGGCGCCCATCGCCACCGACAACCCCATCCCCACCCCCTCGGCGCCGGCGCCCGACATCCTGCGCTGCGCGTACATGGAGCTCGTCGTGACCGATCTGGCCGCCTCGCGGCAGTTCTACGTCGACGTACTGGGCCTGTACGTCACGGAGGAGGACGGCGAGGCGATCTACCTGCGCTCGACGGAGGAGTTCATCCACCACAACCTCGTGCTCCGGCAGGGTCCGGTGGCCGCCGTCGCGGCGTTCTCCTACCGCGTGCGCACGCCGGAAGACCTGGACAAGGCCGTCGCCTTCTACTCCGAGCTCGGCTGCCGTGTCGAGCGTCGCGAAGGCGGCTTCACCAAGGGCATCGGCGACTCGGTGCGCGTGGAGGATCCGCTCGGCTTCCCGTACGAGTTCTTCTACGCGACCGATCACGTCGAGCGTCTCGCGTGGCGGTACGACCTCCACATCCCCGGTGAGCTCGTGCGACTGGACCACTTCAACCAGGTGACCCCCGACGTCCCGCGCGCGGTGAAGTTCATGCAGGACCTGGGCTTCCGCGTGACCGAGGACATCCAGGACGAGGAGGGCACCGTCTACGCGGCGTGGATGCGCCGCAAGCCCACCGTGCACGACACCGCTATGACCGGCGGCGACGGGCCGCGCATGCACCACGTCGCCTTCGCCACGCACGAGAAGCACAACATCCTCGCGATCTGCGACAAGCTCGGCGCCCTGCGCCGCTCGGACGCGATCGAGCGCGGCCCCGGCCGCCACGGCGTCTCGAACGCGTTCTACCTGTACCTGCGCGACCCCGACGGGCACCGCGTGGAGATCTACACGCAGGACTACTACACCGGCGACCCGGACAACCCCGTCATCACGTGGGACGTGCACGACAACCAGCGCCGCGACTGGTGGGGCAACCCCGTCGTGCCGTCGTGGTACACCGAGGCATCGCTCGTGCTCGACCTCGACGGCAACCCGAAGGAGGTCGTCGCCCGCACCGACACGTCGGAGATGGCCGTCACCATCGGCGCCGACGGGTTCTCCTACACGCGCCGCGACGAGGGCGAGGAGTCGATGCCGGAGTACAAGCAGGGCGAGTACAAGCTCGGCCACCAGCTCTGACCCCGGCCCGCCGCCCGGACTCCTCAAGATCGGCCCGGCCGGGCCCGCCCGGCGGGTTTCGGCCGGATCCGGCCCCGGAATTGCGGAGTTCGGAAAGCCGGCGGCCCGACCGGGCTGCTCCCCCGGCGGAGCCGCCTCCCCCGGCGGAGCCGCCTCCCCCGGCGGAGCCGCCTCCCTGCCACCCGAACTCCTCAAGATCGGACCCGGCCGGGCCCGCCCGGCGGGTTTCGGCCGGATCCGGCCCCGGAATTGCGGAGTTCGGGAATCGGGGCTCGCTAGTCTGACAACGAAGGAGACCACCCATGCTCGACGCAGAGACCATCGCCGCGATCGCGGCCGAGCTCGCCGAGGCCGACCGCACGCACGGTGTCATCCCGCGCATCACCGCGCGGTACCCCGAGGCCACGGTGGAGGACTCCTACGCGATCCAGCGGATGTGGCGCGACGCTCGCGTAGCCGACGGCCGGCGCCTCGTCGGCCGGAAGATCGGCCTGACCTCGAAGGTCATGCAGGCGGCCACGGGCATCAGTGAGCCGGACTACGGCGTCATGTTCGACGACACCGTGTGGGAGAACGGCTCGGTGCTGCGGCACGCGGACTACTCCAATGTGCGCATCGAGGTCGAGCTCGCGTTCGTGCTGGCGCATCCGCTCGAGGGCCCGGCGTGCACGCTGTTCGACGTCCTGCGCGCGACGGAGTACGTCGTCCCCGCCCTCGAGGTGCTCAACTCCCACATCGAGCTCGAGGGCCGCACGATCGTCGACACCATCGCCGACAACGCCGCCTACGGGGGCATGATCCTCGGCGGCAACCCCACGGCACCGGATGCGGTGGACCTGCGCTGGGTGTCGGCGCTGCTGTACCGCAACGAGACGATCGAGGAGAGCGGGGTCGCCGCGGCGGTGCTGAACCACCCCGCTGCCGGCGTCGCGTGGCTCGCGAACAAGCTCGCCCAGCACGGCGACCGGCTGGAGGCGGGCGAGGTCATCCTCGCTGGCTCCTTCACCCGGCCCATGTGGGTGCACCCGGGCGACACCGTCCTGGCCGACTACGGACCGATGGGGACCATCGCATGCCGCTTTCTCTGACCCCGACCTTCCGCGACGCCCTCGCCGCCGCCGACCGCCCGCTCGCAGGCATATGGGTGTGCTCGGGCAGCCCCCTCGTGGCCGAGATCTGCGCGGGCGGCGGATTGGACTGGCTCCTGATCGACATGGAGCATTCCCCCAACGGACTGGAGGGCGTGCTGGCGCAATTGCAGGCGATCGCTGCCTACCCGGTGACCCCGGTGGTGCGGGTGCCGTCCGGCGACGTGGTCGCCATCAAACAGGTGCTTGACCTCGGGGCCCAGAACATCCTGGTTCCGATGGTGTCCTCGCCCGAGCAGGCGCGCGAGCTGGTCGCGGCGGTGCGCTACCCGCCGCGCGGCGTCCGCGGCGTGGGCTCGGCGCTGGCCCGCTCCGGTCGCTGGAACCGCGTCGACGGGTACCTCCAGGACGCCGACGCGCACGTGTCGCTGTTCGTGCAGGTCGAGAACGTCGAGGGCGTCGCCGCGGCGGCCGAGATCGCCGCCGTCGACGGCGTGGACGGCGTGTTCGTCGGCCCGAGCGACCTCGCCGCCTCGATGGGGCTGCTGGGGCAGCAGACGCATCCGGATGTCGTGGCCGCCGTCCACCGTGCCTTCGACGCCGTGCGCGCGGCAGGAACGGCGGTGGGGGTCAATGCGTTTGATCCGGCGGCCGCCGAGGCTTATGCCGACGCCGGCGCAGCCTTTCTCCTTGTAGGGTCGGACGTCTCCCTTCTCGCGCGCGGCGCGGAGGCGTTCGCCGAGCGATGGTCGCGGGACGCCTGATGCGGTGGCGCACCGGACCGTCTCCGCACTGCTGTGCGCTCACACCACGGCACGCTGCTGTAGCTCGGCCACGTCGGCGGGCGACATCCCCAGGATCCGGGTGAGCACGTCGTCGGTGTCCTCGCCGTAACACGGCGAATGCCGATCCTTCAGTCCACCGATGTGTACGGGCGTGGCGCTGAAGGTCACAGGGAAGTCCTTCGCGGGCCACGCACCGAACTCCGAGTGGACGAGTTCGACGAGCCAGCGACGCTGGCGCAGTTGCGGGTCGAGCTCGACCTTGTCGTGCGCGTCCTGAGTCACGCCGGCGGGTACCCCGCGCGCCTGGAGTGCGTGCATCAGCTCGTAGCGGTCCCACTGCCGCGTGCACGTCTGCAGCAGCGCATCCAGCTCATCCTGGTTCTCCAGACGCCCCGCCAGGGTCGCGAATCGATCGACGCCGGCCCACTCGGGAGAACCGAGCACCTCCACAAGGCTGCGCCAGTGACCCTCGGTGAACGCCGCGATGGCCACCCACCGATCCTCTCCATCGGCACGGTACGCCCCGTGGGGCGCCGCCTGCTTGTACGGCGAGCGGTTGCCGTACCGGCTCCACGAACGCCCGTTCGCGGTGAAATCGAGCAAGGCCGAGCCCTGGAGGTAGATGCCGGTCTCCACCTGCGAAGAGTCGATCCAGCAGCCGCGGCCGGTCATGTCGCGGTGGTACAACGCCGCCAGCATCGCGGTGGCCATGTTGTAGGCGCCGAACCAGTCGAGGTAGGAGTATCCGATGCCTGCCGGGGGCCACGGTCGAGGGAACCCCGACATCTCGGTCAGGCCCGAGAACGCCTGTGCCGTGGGCCCGAAAGCCTTGGCGCCGCCGTAGGTGCCGCGCTGGCCCAAACCCGACTGCTGGACGTAGATGATCCGGGGATTGAGTTCACGCAGACGCTCGTAGCCGAGCCCCATCCGATCCATCGTCCCCGGCGAGTATCCCTCCACGACCATGTCCGCGGTCCGGATAAGGTCCTCGAGCACGGCCCTTCCCTCCTGGGATTTCAGGTCGAGGGACAGGCCAAGCTTGCCGGTGTTGATCTCGTTGAAGTTCGCGGATTGGTTGACGCTCTTCTGCTGCGGGTACCGCATCGGTGCCGTCGCCGCGTCGCGCTCTGCGCGATCGGGGTAGGGCATGCCGGCGAACCGCATGCCGTCCAGCCGCGACATGTGCTCCACCTTGATGACCTCCGCACCCATGGCGGCGAGGAACCGACCGGCCCCGGCCGAGGCCAGCATCCAGCTCAGATCGACGATGCGGACGCCGGCCAACGGCAGCGGAGCACCGTGCACGCTGGCGCCGACGGTGTCGGGGGGCGCGGCACGGTGCGGGCCGGAGACCGGCCGTCGGGCTGCGCTCGCGTTGGACCAGTCCGCCGCCACTTCGTCGGTATGCTCCCCCAGCAGCGGCGGGCGCCGGTCCAGGCGCCACGACACCTGCTCGCTGTACCACCGGGCACCAACATAAGTGAAAGTCCGTCCCAACTCCGGATGCTCCACCTCGGTGTAGGTGTGCCGCATCCGCCAGTGTTCGTCGTCGAGGTTCTCCTCCGGCGCGCGCACAGGCGCCCAGGTGAGACCTTTCGCGAGCATCTCCCGCCACAGGTCGGCGTCGAACCGTGACCGGGCGATGAGCTTGTCCATCCGGTCCGCGATCAGGTCGGCGTGCGCCACCCGGTACGCGGGTTCTTCCCACTGCGGGTCGTCCAGGTCGCCCTGCATGCCGTATTCCCGCAGGGTCGCGATGTCGGCGGGCCAGCTGTCGGGGAAGTTCTTGACGTAGGTGGTGTAGGGCATCACGTAGCGGCCGTCCTTGGTAGGGGCGATCGCGCGGGTCGTCAGAACCGGCGACGCGTGGCGCCCGGTCTGCCGCATGTACGGAATCCGCAACGCCACCCACATGGGGTGGTCACTCTCTGTGCAGGTCGCGCTGGCCTGGTGCACGGATTCGCTCAGGTACTGCCCGCGGCCGCTGACCATCCGGTGGCATGCCGCGGCGATGATCGACATCACCATCTGCTCGCCGGCAATGTGATAAGCGTGCCACATCTGCGGCGCGATGGGCGGGGTGTCGTAGCGCCCTCGCGGATCGGGATCGTATCCCGAGTTCATCATCATGCCGCCGAGAGCGAGATGTATCAGGTCGCTGCCCTGATACTCGACCCACGGGCCATCCTCGCCGAAGTGCGTGATCTTCGCGTAGATAAGTCCGGGGTTCACCTCCGCGAGCGCCGCTGGGCCGAGTCCGCGCTGCTCGAGATACCCGCGAGGGCGGGTGTCGAGGATGACATCCGCGTCGGCGGCCAGCCGACGAAAGGCGTCGACGCCGGAGGCGGTGTCCACGTCGATCACCACGCTGCGCTTGCCGTGATTGTAATGCCAGAAGTGAAGACTCCGGTCGCCGTGCGCAACGTCGTCGAGGAATGGTCCATACCCCCGGGTCACCTCCCCTTCCGGGGGCTCCACCTTGACGACGTCGGCCCCGAGGCCCGCGAGCAGCTTGCCCGCGTACTCCCCCAGTTCGTCGGCCACCTCGAGGACGCGCAGTCCCTGCAAGTACGTGTTATCGGTCGCTGCGGGCACGGGTACTCCTTCGTATCGGTCCGTTTCCCATCTGAACGGCGCCCGGAAGGAAAGTCATTGTGGTCGTCCCCAACAGCCAGGCCCTTCCTTCGGGATCAGCACGAACATGGGCCGGGCGCGTTGTGGCGCTGTCGGCGCGACGGATACAAAGAAGCACCAGCCGGGCGGAACGATCCGCCTCACCACCCCCAGCGCAGCAGGAAGGTGAACCCGTGGCACTATGGGCCCAGACGAGAACGCCGGCCATCTCCGGCTTGGGGATGACCGAGATTGGCAAGGTGTTCGGCCAGACGGCGGCGGAGTTCGCCACCACGGCGGTCGTGCGCGCGGCGGCCGATGCCGGCGTCGCTGTGGGCGACATCGACGGCATGCTGGTGAGCAGCGGGATCCATGAACGGATCGGCCTGCGGATCGCGGAGGACCTCGGTATGCGCGATCTCCGGATGCTGGCCGAGGTGAACTCCTTCGGAGCGACGGCGACCGCGATGGTGCAGCAGGCGTCCTTGGCGATTCTGAGCGGGGCGGCCACGACGGTCGCGTGCGTGTTCGCCGATGCGCCGCTGGTGCAAGACCGGGGGTCTGCCGGCGCGTACAGCGGGTTCACCGCCGCCGGTACTGCCGGATATGCGCTCGCGTCGGGAGTGAACTCCGCCACCGCGATGTACGCCCTCGGGGCGCGGCGTCACATGGAGACCTACGGCACCACCAAGGAGCAGCTGGGAGCGGTCGCGGTATCCACGCGCGCATGGGCGACGAGGAATCCGCTCGCACAGCACCGGACACCGCTGAGCCTCGAGCAATACCTCTCGGCGCGCATGATCACCGATCCCCTCGGGCTCTACGACTGCTGTCTGGTGTCCAACGGGGGCATCGCCGTGATCGTCACCTCGGCCGAACGGGCGGCGGACGGGCCGCATGCCGCCGTGAACGTTGTCGCGTGGGCGCAGAGCCACCTGGCCCAGTCGATGGAGCGCGGCGGCGATTTCGGCATCCGCACCGGCGCTGCCGAGGCGGCTCCACGCCTGTTCGCGATGGCGGGTATCGATCGCTCCGACGTCACCGTCGCCGAGCTCTACGACTGCTTCACCTACACCACGCTCGTCACCCTCGAGGATTACGGGTTCTGCCAGAAGGGCGAGGGAGGCCCTTTCGTCGAAAGCGGCGCCATCGCGCCTGGGGGCAGCCTCCCGGTGAACACAGGCGGTGGCGAGCTGTCGAGCTACTACATGTGGGGCATGACGCCGCTGTCGGAGGGGATCATCCAGTGCCGCGGCGAGGGCGGTGAGCGCCAGGTGGCCGACCATGACGTCGTGCTGGTCACCGGCAACGGCGGATTCTTCGAACACCACGGCGGGTTGATCCTGAGCCCTGTCGCAACCCTGCGTGCCGAGGCGGTGGCGGCATGACATCTCCGATTGCGCGGTTCCCGGTGGAGCGCGACGAGGCCTCCGCACGCTTCTTCGACGCTACGCGCGACGGCCGCTTCCTACTTCGTCGGGCCGGGGACGGGACCTACTTCGGTCCCGGCGTCCGGTCGGACCCGCGCGACCCCGCCGCGCCGCTGGTGTGGAGCGAGGCCAGCGGGCGGGGAAAGCTCGTGGCCTGGATCGTGGGGCGCGCCCGCCCCGACGACTCCGGCTCTCAGGCCGTCGTTTCTCTCGGGGGCCTCATCGCCCTGGACGAGGGCCCGTGGATCCTCGCCCCTCTGGAGTGCGACGATCTCACCGAGCTGCGCGCGGGGACACGCGTGGCAGCCACGTACCCGATGCCCACCCGAGGAGAGGTCCTCCCGGTCTTCATCACAACATGACACCCGATCCGCACATCAATGGAGATGAAATGAATCAAGTACTCACCAAGACCCCCAACGAATGGCGCGCGGGCTGGAAACCTGCGGTCGCCGCTGCCGTCGGGTGGGGGACGGCGGGCGTGATGATCACGAACACGTCGTCGTTGTTCATCGAACCGATCATCGCCGACACCGGCTGGACGTCCTCGCAGGTTCTCCTCTCACCGATCATGGGTGTCGTCACCGCGATCTCCACTCCGTTCGTGGGCAAGGCCGTGCAGCGATTCGGGCCGAAGCGCGTCGTGTTGTTCGGCCTGATCGGTCTGGTGGCCTCAATCGGCATCTTCGTCTCCCTCCCTCTGATCCTGCCGGTCTACTACGGATTCGGCCTGGTCGCGGGCGCCTTCGTCGCCGCCGTGTCGATGGTGCCGTGGAACCGCACCGTGGTCAGCTGGTTCCGCAAGAGCGCCGGAAAGGCACTGTCGCTCATGGGCCTGACCGCGGGAGTGTCGGTGGCGATCCTGTCGCCCATCCTCGTCTCGGTCATCGGTCAGTGGGGCTGGCGCGCGGGCTACCTCGTGATCGCCGGCATCCTCCTGGTGATTACCGTGCCGGTGTCGCTGTGGGGCATCCGGATCCGCAAGGACGTCCAGGCCGACCCCACCGAGACGACGGAGAACACGGCGATTCTGATCGAGGCGGTCGACCAGCAGGAGCCGCTGACCACCCTGCGCAGCGCTGTGCGCAACGGCGACGTGTGGGCCCTCGGCATCGCCTTCGCCTTCATGGTGATGCCCGTGGGCGGCTTCCTCGCCAACATGTTCCCCGTGCTGACCACGGGTGGCCTGGATCCCGCGTCCGCCGCCACGATCCTGTCGATGTTCTTCGTCGCCGCCGCGCTCGGCCGCGTCGTCTCCGGCCTCCTGCTCGATGTCCTGCCCCGCTACGTTGTGGCCGTCGTCTTCCTGGGTCTGGGATTCGTAGGCGCCCTGCTGCTGGGACTGGGAAGCCCCCTCAGCTTCGGCATGGCGCTCGTGGGCATCATCGCCTTCGCCGCGGTCGCCGGCGGAGAGACGGAGATGATGGGCTACTTCATCCTCCGCGAACTGGGCGAGCGCAGTTTCGCGATCGCCTTCTCCGTCATCGTCGTGATCTTCAGCGTCTGCTCCATCGGGGCGCCGTACGTGTTCAGCCTGTTCCGCGACACAACCGGCAGCTACACCGGAGCGCTCATCGTGGCTGCGGTCATCTTCGCTATCGGTGCGGCGGTGTTCATCTGGCGCGCAGCGGCGATCCGCAACCGCATCCCGCTGGGTCTGGTGAAGGACTCCGCAGTGGCGGTCGAAGGGTAGCGGCGCCGGAGCATTCGACTTAGGGTCAGGAGGGCGACGATGGAGCGCTCTCCTGAGCCTGTCGCTCGGGGGCGAGACATCGTGATGGAGCAGATCCAGGCCGACCGTTCAGCGGTCGGAGCGGATGTGGAGTGGCTGCGCACATTCGCGGCGCTGGCGCGCCAGCTGAACGAGTGCGAGGACATCTCCTCGTTCTTCCAGCACGTTGCGTATTCCGCGGCGCGCGTCACCGGATGCCGCTCGGCACTGGTCATCTGGGGAGACGGTGCCACCACGGTCACCGGGAGCTACGGGCTACCGGCGAACTATCTCGAACACGGCATCGAAGAGTCCGAGCTGAGCAGCTACTGGACACCGGTGACCGAAGCCTGGCGGTACGGCGCGCCCGTGAGGATCGAGGACATCACCGCCGAGCCGCGCCTGGCGTACTGGCATCACGTCGCCCGCAAGAGCGGGGTGCGCTCCATGGCGACCTTTCCGCTGAGCACACGGGGCAAGGTCCTCGGCGTGCTCAGTCTGTATTTCGCTGAGCCGCACAGCTTCGGGGCGGTGGAGATGGACGCGGCGGCCGCCGTCGCCGACTTCGCCGCTGCCGCCATCAGGGCCTCCATCCTGCAGACCGAACGCGCGGCCCAGCTCGAGACGCTCGAGCGCAACCTCCAGGACCGGCTCCGGCTCGAGCACTTCCATCAGGCGTTGACGCGGGCCTCTCTCTCTCGCGCCGGGTTGGAGTCCCTCGTGTCCGCGGCAGCGACGGCCGCGGACACGGCGATCGTCGTCCGAGACACTGCCGGGCGGAGCATCGCCCAAGCCGCACCGCCGCATGCCGAGAGCTGGCTGCCGCTGCTCGCCGGCCGCGGCGAGGGCTGCGCACCACGCGGCATGGTGGTGCTCGATCGCGCGCTGACCGTGCAAGCGGCCCAACTGGGTGAGCTGCGCATTCTTGCGGTCGATGCGGACGACACGAGCATCCAGGTGCTCGGATATCTCGGCGTGGCGCTGGAACGAGAACTGGCCGTGATGGCCGAAAGCGACCAGACCCGCGAACGGGTGCTGGAAGACCTGCTCGAGCGACTCCTCGCGGCCGAGGGCGCCAGCGAGGTCGAGGCCGTCAGGAGGCTCTTCAGCGGCCACGACTTCGCGCTGGAGTTCCCTGTGCACGTCGCCGTGTCGTCGCTGGATGCCGTGGACGGCGACGCCGAGGTCGCATCGCGCATCGCGCAGTCGGTCCGGCCGGTTCTCGGACGCCCGACAGCCTTCGTCTCGCGCTTGGGTCGCCGACTGGTCGCCCTGCAGTCCGTCGCGGCGGGAGCATCTCCCCTCGGCGACGCGCTGGCCCTGTCACTACAATCGCAGCGGGGCACCTGGACCACGGTCAAGTTCGACCATGTCGAGGATCTCGCCGACCTCCAGGGCGTCATCGGCGTCGCCGGGAAACTGCTGGATCTCGCGGCGCGCCGGCGCGGTTCAGCTCGCCTCATCGACGGGGGGAAGATCGGCCTGTCCCACGTGCTCCTGGAAGCTGCGGCTTCGGCTACCCTGGCGCGCTTCCTGACGAGCGTGATGGGCCCACTGCGCCTGCACGACGCCCGCCATGGCTCCGAACTGGTGAAGACCTTAAGGGCGCTCGCCGCGAGCGACTTCCGGCACCGGGAGGCTGCCGCGAGCCTGTTCATCCACGCGAATACGCTGGGATACCGCATCGGGAAGATCGGGCAGCTGATCGATCGAGACCTCCGTCAGACTTCGGCCATGGCGGAGGTGCACATCGTGTGCGTGCTTGACCAGATCCTGTCCGACGACGGGGACGAGGTGGCGTAGCGGCTCCATCGGGTCGGATGTCACCGAGCCGGCGGACCTCGTCTTCGCGACTCGTCCTACGCGGGCTCTGAGGAGGAGGAGCGGTGCGCCTCGGAGAGGGGTCAGACGTAGGAGGGCTCCACCGAGCCGGCGCCCTCCCAGCGGGCACGAGCCGGTGAGCGGCGCGTCCTGACGACGGTGCCGGTTGGTCCCGGAGGTGGACCCGACCGTGGTGCTGCAGCACCTGCGGTCCTGGAGCGAGCGGACTTGGTCACCGCTCGCAGGGGGGACCGGAACGTCACCTGATGCTGGCCTCGCTTCCCATCAAGCGGATCACGACCGTCGCATCAGCGACTACGCCCAGGGGGCGGTCGCACTGGCCCACGGGTTGAGCTGTCGCTCAGCCCGCCAATAGGTGCCGCGTCCAGCCGTCGGCGGAGCGCACGAACTCGAGCCTGCGGCTGGCGGCATCCGGATGCGACGTCCAGAACAGGTAGCGGTGGGGGCGGACGGCGAACCCCACCCACCCGGCCGGCTGCTCGGGCTTCGGATGCGCCGCACGGAATCGGGCCCACTCCGCCTCGCGCTCGGCGAGACTCCGCGCGGCGAAGTCGGCCGTGTTCTGCCACGCGAGCTGGCGCAGGTAGGGCGAGCGGAGCTCGTATGCTCGCGCGATCTCGGCGTCGCCGGCCCGCTCGGCGATCCCCTGCACTACCATCTGCCTGGTGAACGCCGGCCACAGAAGCGTCAGCGCCACCCGCGGGTTCGCGGCGAGGTCAGCGACCTTGCGGCTCTCCGCATCGGTGTGGAAATAGAGCCGCTCACCGTCGAACTCCGTCAGCAGCACGGTGCGGGCGCGGGGATACCCATCCTCGTCGATCGTGGACAGCGTCATCGGCATCCGGTCCTCGTCCGGCTCGGGAAGCCAGGAGGCGGCGAGCGCGGCCGGATCGGCGGGCGGCGCATCGCCCTGTACCGGATCGGTCGTCACGTCGATCACGGGGGCAGACACCGTCAACTGCCGCTCATTCTCAGCCATAGACGAATCCGTCGATCTCGGCGAGCGCGTCGGCGACGAACGCGACGCCGCGCTCGAACAGCTCGCGCCCGTGGGCGGCGTTGGCTCCGGTGGGGTCGCCGATCACGCCCGTGGGCCCGAAGTCGTCGCTGGTCCAGCCGAACATCACCGGCTTGGCGTTGAATCCGATGTGCCGCAGCCCGGCGATCCGCTCCGGCACGTTGCGCGGGGGCAGGTCCGGGGAGACGAGGCCCGGCGCGAGGTGCATCACGACGGAGGTCTCGGCGAAGCCGGCGTGGATGCCCTGCCCGAGTTCGTCGGGGCGCCCCTCGAGTCCGTCGCCGGCGCCGCCGGCGCCCGCCGACATCGAGAACGAGCGCAGCCCGAAGCGGCGGCGCAGCTCGCGGTTGAGCCAGCCCAGCAGCATGACGTTGCCGCCGTGGCCGTTGACGAAGACCACCGTGCGCGCGCGGGTGAGGGCGATCGAGCGCCCGATCTCCACGAGCTGCTCCAGGAGTGTCGTGCCTTCCAGCCACACGGTTCCCGGGGCCCAGTAGTGCTCGTCGGACTTGCCGTACGACACCGTCGGCAGCAGCCACACGTCCAGCCCCGATGCGGCGGCACGCGTCACGGCGGCGAATGCCACGGCCTCCGCGATCAGCGCGTCCGTCCGCAGCGGCAGGTGCGGGCCGTGGTGCTCGATGGCGCCGACGGGGACGACCGCGATCGAGCGCTCGGACAGCGCCGCGTCCAGGGCGGGACCGGACAGGTCGGCCCACGACCGGGTCGCGGGCGCGGACGGGTCGCTCACCGGATGGCGCCCTTCGTGGGCCCGGCGTACGCGGGGTTCAGCTTGCCCGGGTTCAGGAGGCCGTCCGGGTCGGTCTCCGCCGCGCGTGCCACGGTCTCGGCGAGGCGGAAGTCCACGTTCCACTGGTGCGGGTTGTGCACGCCGACCCCCAGCGCGGTGAGCGCGTCGATGCCGTCGTACACCGCCTCGGGGCTCTCGTAGACGCCGGCGAGCATACCGATGGGGACGGTGTGGCCGGCCTCGATGTGCAGCATCCCGCCCGGGTAGACGGCGTGCACCTCGTCGATGCGCTCCACGAGGGCGTCGCCGGACACCTCGACGTGGAAGTACACGCCCGGCTCGGATTTCTGCAGCCACTCGATGGGGTGGTTGTAGCTGAGCACGGAGATCGCCGCCGAGACCTGCGGCCCTTCGCGGACGTCCTCCACGCGGCCGCCGGCGCCCTCGATGAGTGCCCGCGCGGCCGCCACCGTGGCCGGGTCGGCGATCATCCGCAGGGAGCTGCGCCCCGCCGGGAAGGCGGGGTCGGCGGGCAGCTGCGCCGTGATGTGCGGCGTGTCCGCGGAGACGAGGCGGGGTGCCGGCTGCAGGCGGCCGAGCTCGCGCAGAACCGACAGCGCCCCGGGGAAGTCGGGGAACGACGCGTACACGCCACGCCAGTCCTGCAGCGGCTCCAGCCGTACCGAGGCGCGCGCGATGATGCCGGCCGTGCCGTAGTTGTGGACGAAAGCGAGGGCCTCGTCCCCTTCCACGTGCACGAGCTCGCCGCCGGATGCGGGCGTGGCGACGTCGAGCGCGACGACGAAGCCCATGTGGTTCGCGCCGTGCGCGATCGTCCCGGTGCCGCCGGATCCCCCCGCCAGGAAGCCGCCGATCGTGGAGTGCACCGTGGAGGGGTACATCCACAGCTGCTGACCGGTGGCGCGGGCGGCCTGCTCGAGGGTCGCCATGGGGGTGCCGGCATCCGCGGTGATGACTCCGTCGGACACCTCGATGACGCTGCGGGCGCGCGAGGTGTCGAGCACGAGTCCGCCCAGGAGCGGGAGGGCCTGGCCGTAGTTGCCGGTGCCTTTCCCGCGCGGGGTGATCGCCACGCCGTGGCGGGCGGCGACCCCCACGACGGCGCCGATCTCCGCGGCGGTCGTGGGGAAGGCCACGAGATCGGCGATCCCCAGCGGCAGCAGTTCGGCGATGATCGGCGACATCCGCGCGCCGTCCACCGACGCCTTCTCCCGCTGACGCAGGTCGCTGCTGACCCCGCGGGGTCCGAGGAGCGCCGTCAGCTCCGCTTCCAGTGGGTCACGACCGTCCATGTTCGTCCTTCCTCGTTGCCGGATGGGGTCTCCCGCGTCCGAGCGGGAGCCGCGCGCGCCTGGGGGCGCCGGCGGGTACGCTGCAGCAGTGGCCGAATCGCGACGGAGACGCCCGGGCGGGCCGGCCAGTCCCGACGAGGCCGCGCGCGCCCTGGGCGCACGCATCCGGGCCCTGCGTCAGGAGCGCGGCATGACGCTGGCCCAGGCGGCTGCCCAGGCGGAGCTGTCCCACTCGTTCCTCAGCCAGGTGGAGCGCGGACTCGAGCGGCTCAGCATGGCGTCGCTGTTCCGGATCGCGCGCACCCTCGGCACGACGCAGCAGGCGCTGCTCACCGACGACGCGCCGCCCCGGCGCCGCGGTGGGCACCACGTCGTGCGCGCCGGTGCCGGCTCGCCGCTGGATTCCGGCGGCGGACCGGTGAAGGTCCTCGGCCCCGCCGGCGCGCCGCCCTTCCTGCCGATGATCTTCAGCGGCAGCTTCGACGACGGCATCTGGTGGGAGCACGACGAGGAGGAGTTCGTCTACGTGCTGGAGGGCGCGCTGACCGTCGTACTGGAGGAGGAGGAGATCCCCCTCGCCGCCGGTGACTCCATCCACTATCAGGGTGGCGTCCGCCATCTGTGGCGCACGTCCCCGGGCACGACCTGCCGGGCGCTCGTGGTCAAGGAGTTCCGGCACCCCGAGTGAGTGCGCGGCGGTCGGCCTCGTCATGCGGTGTCCCCTTCGGATGCGTCGGCTGGATCGATCGGCAGGGTCACTCCATCGAGATGTCCATGTCGATGAACTCGTTCGTGTAGAGCGACTCGGCGGAGATCTGCTCCGCGTCCGACGCGCTGATGCTGCCGGATTCGACGAGGATCGGCACGAAGTCGGCGACGATGGACTCCATGCGCTCGGGATCGAGGTGCCCGAACACGCCGGTCGCGGGGTCGTCGGTGACGATCCCGAGCGCCTTCTGCTGCTCGACGGAGTAGTCCGCGACGCCCTGCGAGTACGTCCACCCGGTCTGGTAGGCCTCCACGAGCTCGAGGATCAGCGCGACGGTGTCGTCGGGTTCGGCGAGGAAGTCGATCTGCGCCTGCTGCATGATCGGCACGAGCTTGGCGAGGCAGTCGCCGTACTCCTCGATCGTCTCCGGGCGCACGGCCAGCGGCTCGGGGTAGATGGAGTATCCGAGTTCGGAGAGCAGCTGATAGCCGACCGGCTTGGCCCACTCCGAGATTTCCTCCTCGTAGATGTAAGGCTCGGCCGTCACGAACCCCTGCTGCAGGATCGTGGGGTCGGACACGAACCGCTGCGGGGTGCCCTCGTAGCTGAGATCCATCTGGGACGCCTCGATGATGCCCTTGGACACCAGAAGGGTCGGGATGACGTCGCCGGCGGTCACGACGGGTGCCCCGCCGGCAGCGGCCTCGGGGATCGTGCTCGCCCCGTCGTGGCTCTCCGGATCCCACATCAGGATCTGCGGGCTCCACGTCAGCTGTGAGGTCACGGCCACGGTGGGCTGATCCGCCGCGGCGACGATGGCGACATCCGAGTTCACCGCGCCGATGAGGATCTCGGGGTCGAGGTACATGAGCGCCGGCACGGGCTGGAAGTTGACGTTGGGTCCGCCTGGGCGCACCTCGATGTCGACGCCGGTGTCCACGCCCTGCGCGATGAGGGAGCCGCTGACCGACTTCGCCTCGGCGTCGATGACGTAGTCCTCGCCGACCAGGGAGTACATGGCGCCGTGCTCGGCCTCGGGCTGCCAGTCCTGCTGCATGACGACGGTCTCGGGGCAGCTGTCGGTCAGATCCAGCGCGCCGCCGGCGTCAGCGGGCGCGGCGGTGTTGACGGCGGCGGGCTGGCTCTCCGGGCTGCCGCAGCCGGCGAGGGCGACGGTGACGGCGACGAGGGTGCCGGAGGTCACCAGCAGACGGGTGATGCGCGCACGGGCGGATGTGGACACGGGTTCTCCTCTGAGGACGGGTCGGGTGAGGGCGGAGGAATGCGGGGATCAGCGCGGCTTGAGGCCGAACAGGCGCCCGACGATCACTCGGTCCAGCGCGGCGAACACCGAGAAGACCAGGACGCCGAACAGGGCGGTGAAGATGATCGCGAGGAACAGCGGCTCCATGTTCAGCCGCAGCGTGTACGTCCGCAGCAGCCCGCCGATACCCTGGCTGCCCTGCTGGAAGAAGAAGTCCCCGACGATGGCGCCGATGACCGACAGTCCGGCGG
The DNA here is from genome assembly GCF_004564355.1 of Microbacterium wangchenii. Classification (NCBI taxonomy): domain Bacteria; kingdom Bacillati; phylum Actinomycetota; class Actinomycetes; order Micrococcales; family Microbacteriaceae; genus Microbacterium; species Microbacterium wangchenii. The sequence goes on along the minus strand of NZ_CP038266.1, from coordinate 912,468 downwards.
CGTTGCGCAGGCCGGTGAAGATCGACGGGATCGCCGCGGGCAGCTGCAGCTTCCACAGCCGCGCCCAGCGGGACGCGCGGTTGAGGGTGAACAGGTCGTGCGCCGATGCCTCGGCCGACTGCAGTCCGAACAGCGTGTTGGAGATCATCGGGAAGACCGCGATGATGACGCACACGACGATCCGGGCGGGGATCCCGTAGCCCATCCAGATGCCGATGAGGGGTGTCAGGGCGAGGATGGGGATCGTCTGCAGGATCACCGCGTACGGGTAGAGCACGCGCTCGGCCAGGCGCCACTGCGACATCAGGATCGCCCATCCCATGCCGACGGCCACCGCGATCGCCAGCCCGATGAGGGCGACCATCGTCGTCTGGCCCAAAGCGGCGAGCATCGGCGCGATGACCTGCGGATTGCCGAGGCTCTCGGCGAACACGGCGTGCGGCGGTGGGAGCAGGAACCGCCGGCTCGGGGCGAGCAGGAGGTAGGAGACGGCGTACCAGAGCACGAGGATGCCGAGGATCGCCAGGACGATCGGCAGCGCGCGTCCACCCGCGCGGACGGCTGCGCCCCCACGCACAGGGCGGGCGGGCGCCGGCCCGGCGGTCACGGCGGGCTCCGGCCGGGCGGCGGTGAGGACGTCGTCGCTCATGCGTGACCCTCCAGAGTCTTCGACAGGTGACCGGCGATGCGGCCGAACTCCGGTTCGTAGCGCAGCTCCGGCGGTCGCGGATACGACCACGGGAGCGGGATGTCCTCGACGATGCGTCCGGGGCGACCGCTCATGACGATGACCCGGCTGGAGAGGTACACCGCCTCCGAGATCGAGTGGGTGATGAACATCGCGGCGAACTGCTTGAGCTGGAACAGCCGCTGCAGCTCGGTCTGCATCTTCAGGCGCGTGATCTCGTCCAGGGCCCCGAACGGTTCGTCGAAGAGGGCCAGGCCCGGTTCGGCGACGAGGGCTCGCGCGATCGACACGCGCATGCGCATGCCGCCGGACAGGGCGCGGGGATGCTGCGGCTCGAACCCCGCCAGCCCGACGAGGTCGAGCGCCTCCGCCGCGCGACGGCGCCGCTCGGCCGCCGGCACGCCGGCGAGCTCTCCGACGAGCTCCACGTTCTTCTGCGCCGACCGCCACTCCAGCAGCGTCGGATCCTGGAAGACGAAGCTCGTGACGTCAGCGCTGTTGTCGACGGTGCCCGCCGACGCACCTTCGAGGCCCGAGGCGAGCCGCAGCAGTGTGGACTTGCCGCATCCCGACGGTCCGACGACCGAGACGAACTCCCCGCGCGAGACCGACAGCGACACGCCCGCCAGCGCGCGGGTCCCGGTGGCGAAGTCTTTCGTGACGTCGTCGAAGCGGAGGGTGGGCGCAGTGGCGGTGGCGAGGGCCTGCGGTGCCATGGTCGTTGCAGTGCTCATGCATGCCTCCTGGAGGGAAGGGGGTGGGTCCGCGTTCGGACGGGGATTGGGGCGCGGGGGGACGCGACGGCGTGGGCGGTCATGCGGCCTCCCCCACGAGCGCATCCTGGGCGACCGTGTCGATCGCGGTGCGGCGCACCGCCACGACCCTCCCGGCGCGGATGACGATGCGATCGGGGGCGTGCTCGGCGACCGCCTCGGCGACCGAGGAGGCCCGCACCAGCAGCACGTCGGCGGCGTCCCCTGGCCGTCCGTCGGCCGGCGCCAGCCCGAAGACGCGCCGGCCGCCGGCGGCGGCGACCTCCCACGCGCGTGCGGGCGAGAGATGACCGGCCAGGACGAGCGCCCCGACGACCGGCACCATGTCGCCGTTGCCGAGGGGGTTGAACGGATCCTGCACGTTGTCGCCGCCCGCCGCCACCTCAACGCCCGCCGCGAGCAGCGACGCGAGCGGGGGGATGGCGCGCGGGGTGGCGACGGGATGGCGCCAGCCCTGCAGATACAGGTTCGTCAGCGGGTTGGTGATGATGCTGACGCGCGCCTGGGCGACGGCATCGAGGATCGTCGTCAGCCGCCCCGGGCTTTGCACCGCCAGGCTCACGCAGTGCCCCGCAGACCGCGGCCGCTCGGCCGGCCAGTGCCGGGTGCCGCGTGCCAGGGTGAGCAGATCCGTGGACCGCGCATCGAGCGTCTCGTCGGTGTGGAGGTCGACGCCGATGCCGGCTTCCTCCGCGAGCCGCAGCGCACGGGCGACCTCGCCGGCGGAGTCGGGTGAGAGGTGCGGCGCCGCCCCCACGAGGTCGGCGCCCAGCGCGATCCCGTCGCGGACGAGTCCGTCGTCGCGGTCATGACCGTGCATCGCGACGACCTGCAGGTCGACGAGGCCGCGGAACTCCTCGCGGAGTTCGACGAGGGCACGGATGCCGCGGAGCGGGTCGGGGCCCTCGTGGTAGTTGGCGTGCGAGCGGATCGCGAGGACGCCGGCGCTCAGTGCGGCGCGCAGCTGACGACGCCCGTTGGCCTTCATCTGCTCGAAGCCGAGGGTGCGGCCGAATCCGCTCCAGCACGCGACGGCGTCTTCGAGCGACCCTTCCGGGCGCCCCGCCGCCTCCCACGTGTACGCCTTGTCCAGGTGGGCGTGCAGGTCGCACAGGGGAGGCATCGCGATCCACCCCGCCGCATCCACGACCTCGCCGGCGGCCGGCGGGTTCCCGGGTGAGGCGACGACGTCGCCGTCGAAGGCGAGGGTCCCCGTCGCGCCGGCGCTCGTCCAGACGTCACGCAACTGCGCGACCGTCGAACCGGGGGTGAGCTGGTCCGGGTGAACCGGGATCATCGGTCCCCTTCCGTCGAGCGTGTTGGTCTGGCCAACATGGTGACCTCATTGAACGCCCCGGCTGTTTCCGCCGCGCACCCCTGCTGTTGCGTGCCTGTTACGACTCGCCGCGCTGCGTGACGACTCCGCGACGACACCCCGCGCGGGTCCGGACGCGGCCGCGACGGGGGTTAGCCTGAGCCGCGAAGACGAACCCACCGGAGCACACGTGAGCTACTTCAGCGATGTCGAACGCGACCTGGTCGTCGCCGCCCGCACCGAGATCGCCGCCGGCGTCGTCGCGCTGGATCTCGTCGCGCACAACGGGCGCGACCTGCCGGCATGGACCCCCGGCGCGCACGTCGACGTCATCCTCCCCTCCCCCGCCGGCGCCGAGCGGGTGGAGCGCCAGTACTCGCTGTGCGGCGATCCCGCCGACCGGTCCACGTGGCGCATCGCCGTGCTCCGGGAAGACGCCGGCCGCGGCGGATCGGTGCGCCTGCACGAGGAGGTGCGGGTGGGCGAGCGCGTGCGCGTGCGCGGGCCGCGCAGCCACTTCGACTTCGCGATCACCCCCGGCACGCGCTACCGCTTCGTCGCGGGCGGCATCGGCATCACCCCCATCCGCGCCATGGCCGAGGCGGCGGCAGAGGCCGGGGCCGAATGGACGCTCGATTACGCCGGCCGCGGGCGCGAGACGATGGCCTTCGTCCGCGAGCTGAGCGAACGACACCCCGACCGCGTCCGCGTGCATGCGGCCGACGAGGGCATGCGGCTGGATGTGGCCGCCGTGTGCGCCGAGGCGGATGCGGCGACCGCGGTGTACGTGTGCGGTCCGGCCCGCCTCATCGCGGCGGCGGAGGCCGCGATGCCGGCGGAGCGGCAGGCGGCGCTGCACGTCGAGCGGTTCGAGGCGAAGGAGTTCGGGCCGCCGGTGTGGCCGGGCCCGTTCCAGGTCGAACTCGCCCTCAGCGGCGAGACCGTGACCGTCGCGCCCGGGCAGTCGGTGCTCGAGGCGATCGAGGAGCAGTCCCCCGCCACGATGGTGCTCTCCAGCTGCCGGCGCGGGACGTGCGGCACGTGCGAGGCGCCCGTGCTGGAAGGCGCGGTCGAGCACCGCGACTCCGTGCTGACACCGCTCGAGCAGGCCGAGGACACCGTCATGATGGTGTGCGTCTCGCGCGCGGCGTGCCCCGCCCTCGTGCTAGACCTCTGACGCGGCCAGCCGCGCCCCCAGGGCACCGGCGAGGTCGTCCTCGTCCGCACTCACGAGCCGGTAGTCGCGCACCACGACCCGACCGCCGACGAGAACGTGGCGGGGACGACGGCCCGGCGAGGCCCACAGCAGCCCGGCGACCGGATCGGCGACACCGGCATCCGCGACGCCGCGGCGGTCCCACACGCACGCGTCACCGCGCGCCCCGTCACGCAGGTGACCGAGGTCGCTGCGGCCGAGGCCGGTCGCGCCCCCCTCCGTCGCCATGCCGAGCACCGTGCGCGCCGGCAGGGGCGGTCCCACCAGGGCCGACACCTGCATCGCCAGCCGCGCGTCGGCCAGCAGATGCCCGGCGTCGTTGGACCCTCCCCCCGACGTGCCGAGGCCCACGGGGATGCCGGCGGCCAGCAGCTCCGCCACCGGGGCGACACCCCACCCCATCGGCACGTCGCATCCGGGCGCGTGCGTCGCGGAGACGCCCGCCTCGGCCAGCCGCCGGATCTCCTCCGGGGTGACGTCGCACAGGTGGGCGATGGTGACATCTTCGGCGAGCCAGCCCCACTCGGCCAGGAGGTCCAGCGGACGCCGGCCGTACCGCTCGAGCGCGATCTCGGTGTCCACCTGCTCGTTGGCCTGCGTCCGGCGGCGCAGCCCGTGGCGGGCGGCCACCTCCCCCAGCGCACGGAAGGTCGCCGCGGGGTCGGAGTGCACGCCGGCCGGCCCCACCGCGAGCTGCAGCATCCCGTCATCCGTGACGCCACCGGTGTGCCCGGGGGCCAGCAGGGCGCTCGCGATCGCGTCCGCGCCGGCGGCGGCTTCGCCGGGGTCGTCCCGCGCCGAGCCGCGCACGAAGACCAGGCGCGCCCCGAGGGTGTGCGCCGTCGCGGCGACCGCCCGGGCGATCGCCACGGCGTCGGCGACCGGATCGCTCGAGGCCTGCGGCCAGTTGAGGTGATGGTCGGCGACGGTGGTCACTCCGCACAGGAGCGACTCGGCGATCCCGACGCCCGCCGTCGCCGCCGCGAGCGACGCGTCGATGCCGGCGGCGGCATATGCCGCCGCCATCGTCGGCAGCCACTCGCGCATCGGGACGCCCCGCGTGCCGGGGAGGGTGCGGAATCCGGATTGGAGCAGGTGGTGGTGGGCGTTCACGAGCCCCGGCGTCACGACGCAGCCCGACACGTCGAGCGTCTCGCCGCCCGCGGCGCCCGCCGCTTGCGCGGGCACCACGCGCCCTTCGTCGTCGAGAACGAGCTTCCCGTTGCGCTCCGTACGGGCGTCGATCAGAATCCGGTCGGCGCCGTGCAGGGTGAGCATGCTCCGTTCCTACCAGAGCGGAGCCGCGTGCACGGATCCGTGCCACGCTGGCATCATGCAGCGGGATGTCGCCAGCACCATCGTCCTGGACGTGACCGAAGCGGCCGACCTCGTGTTCGCGGTCGCCGTCTCCTCCGTGTACCCCTCCGCCACCGAGCGGCTCGTGGCGTCACTGGACGGCGCGGAAGTGGATGTCGAGGAGCTACCGGACGCGCACGGCACGCGCCTGCACCGCATCCGGTGCGGAACGGGGCGGCTGGAGGTGTCGTACACCGCGCGCGTCGACGAGCCCGCCGGCGATCTGCCGACCTCACCGACCGACCTCCTCGTGTACACGCGGCCCAGCCGCTACGCCGAGTCCGACGCCCTGGGCCCCACCGCGTGGGCCGAGTTCTCCGGCATCCACGACCCGGCCGAGCTGCTCGCGGCGGTGTCGTCATGGGTGGGGACCGAGCTCGCGTACATGTCGGGGGCGAGTCTGCCCACCGACGGCGCGGTGCGGACCCTCCTGAACCGGCGGGGAGTGTGCCGCGACTTCGCGCACCTGTGCGTCGCGCTGCTGCGTGCGCGCGACGTCCCGGCGCGCGTGGTGTCGGTCTACGCGCCGGGTCTGGCGCCGATGGACTTCCACGCCGTCGCCGAGGCGTGGGTGGACGGCGCGTGGCAGGTCGTGGACGCCACGACCCTCGCGCCGCGCTCGTCGCTCGTGCGGATCGCGACGGGGCGCGACGCGGCCGACACCGCCTTCCTCACGATCGTGGGGGGTCGCGCGACGCTCACCGACATCACCGTGACGGCGGTGGTGGACGCTCTCCCGAGCGATGACGTCACCCGGTTGGTGCAGCTGCGCTGACCGCGACGGCCGCCGCATCCTGTGTCAGGCTGGGAGCATGAGGGCCTGGATCATCCGCTTCGCTTCGCTGTACGTGTTCGACGTCGTCGTGCTGCTGGTCATCGGCGCGCTCGTGCCGGGCGTGCGCGTCGGCCTGGCCGCGCTGTGGGCCGGGGCCGTGCTCGCGGCTGCGACGATCTGGCTGAAGCCGCTGATCCACCGCTGGTTCCGCTCGATGGCGGCACGGTCGGCTGCGCAGCGGTCGTGGCTGGCTGAGAAGCTCGTGCAGTACGTCGTCGTGCTGGGCGTCGCCGCGATCATCTGGGTCCTGCTCGTACTCTTCACGGGCGTGAATGTGCGCGGCTTCGTGTTCGGCTGGTTCGTGCCGCCGATCTTCCTGCTGATCGCGTGGGCGATCTACGACCTCGTCGACGACCGCATCGAGGCCCGCGCGGCGGAGCTGTACGACCGTGCCACCGCCGGCCGTCGCGCCACGACCGGCCCCGACGTCCGCGGCTCGGTGCCGCCTGTGCCGCCGGCTCCCGGCGGCTTCGCCCCGCCCGCCCCCGGGTCGGCCGGGTTCACCCCGCCGCCCGCGCCCGGGTCCGCCGCATCCGGGTCCGCCGCATCCGGGTCCGCCGCATCCGCCCGCCGCAACGACGGTCTCACCGACGAGCAGCGCCGCATGCTCGACGACCTCTGACCCCCACACCCACCGCGAGACTTCAGCGCACCGGCGAGACCGCGGCTTTATGTCGCGGTCTCGCCGGTGGCGTGCAGTCTCGCGGAGGGGCGGGGGCGGCGCGGGTCAGGATGCGGCGCGCTCGGCGGCCTCCACGACGTTGGTCATGAGCAGGGCCACGGTCATCGGGCCCACGCCGCCGGGGTTGGGCGAGAGCCATCCGGCGACCTCGGCGACATCCGGGGCGACATCGCCGTAGACGCGGCTCTTGCCCGTCTCGGGATCGGTCTCGCGCGTGACGCCGACGTCGAGCACGGCGGCTCCCGGCTTGACGTCCTCGGCTCGCACGATGTGCTTGACGCCCGCGGCGGCCACGATGACGTCGGCCTGGCGGAGGTGGTGCGACAGGTCGGCGGTGCCGGTGTGGGTGAGGGTCACGGTGGCGTTGATCTCGCGCCGCGTGAGCAGCAGCCCGATGGAGCGGCCGATCGTGACGCCGCGGCCGACGACCACGACGTCCTTGCCGGACAGGTCGTAGCCGTTGCGCTGCAGCAGCTCGATGACGCCGCGGGGCGTGCACGGCAGCGGCGTCGTGATGGGGCCGTTGACGTTGAGCACGAGGCGCCCGAGGTTGGTGGGGTGCAGCCCGTCGGCGTCCTTCGCGGGATCGATCCGCTCGAGGATCGCGTCGGTGTCCAGGTGCTTGGGCAGCGGCAGCTGCACGATGTACCCGTGGCACGCGGGATCGGCGTTGAGCGCGTCGATCGCGGCCTCGACCTCTTCCTGCGTCGACTCGGCGGGAAGCTCCACCTGGATCGAGTTCATGCCGATGGCCTCGGAGTCGCGGTGCTTCATCCCCACGTACAGCTGCGAGGCGGGATCGGCCCCCACGAGCACCGTGGCGATCCCGGGGGTCATCCCGCGTTCCTTGAGCGCTGCGACACGCTCGGCCAGTTCGGTCTTGATCTGCGCTGCGGCGGCTTTGCCGTCCAGTCGTACAGCCGTCATCCGTAATCCTCTCTGATTGGTCCGCGGCTCCGCGAGACTGCTTGCCGCTGACGAGACCTTGACATCATGTCGCGGTCTGGCCGGTGACGTGCAGTCTCGCGGATGGCGCGGGGCGCGGTGCGCGGGGTGGGGTGGGGCGGGTGGTGCGGGTAGGGCGGGCGCGCCGGGTCCTGGGCGGGGTCAGGCCGACAGGCCGGGGTACAGCGGGAACGCGGCGGTCAGGGCGGCCACGCGCATCCGCAGCGCCTCGACGTCGGCGCCGGGCAGGAGCGCCTGCGCGAGGACGTCGGCGACCTCGGTGAACTCGGCGTCGCCGAAGCCGCGCGTCGCGAGGGCGGGCGTGCCGATCCGCAGCCCCGAGGTCACCATCGGCGGCCGCGGGTCGTGCGGGACGGCGTTGCGGTTGACCGTGATGTGGATCTCGTGCAACAGGTCTTCGGCCTGCTTGCCGTCGATCTCGGCGTCCCGGAGGTCGACGAGCACGAGGTGCACGTCGGTGCCGCCCGAGCGCACCGAGATGCCGGCGGCCGCGACATCCGGCTGCGACAGGCGCTCGGCGATGATCGCGGCGCCGCGGATGGTGCGCTCCTGACGCTCCCGAAACTCCGGCGTCGCGGCGAGCTTGAACGCCGTCGCCTTGGCCGCGATCACGTGCATGAGCGGGCCACCCTGCTGGCCGGGGAAGACCGCGGTGTTGATCTTCTTCGCCAGCTCGGGGTCGTTGGTGAGGATGAAGCCCGACCGCGGCCCGCCGATCGTCTTGTGCACCGTGGAGGACACCACGTGCGCGTGCGGCACGGGGTTGGGGTGCAGGCCCGCGGCCACGAGGCCGGCGAAGTGCGCCATGTCGACCCACAGCAGCGCGCCCACCTCGTCGGCGATCTCCCGGAACCGCGCGAAGTCGAGCTGGCGGGGGTAGGCCGACCACCCGGCGATGATGACCTTCGGCTGATGCTCGACGGCCAGGCGGTGCACCTCGTCCATGTCGATGAGGGATGTCCCGGTGTCGACGCCGTACGCGACGATGTTGTACAGCCGGCCGGAGAAGTTGATCTTCATGCCGTGCGTGAGGTGGCCGCCCTGGTCCAGCGACAGACCCAGGAGCGTGTCGCCGGGGCGGGCGATCGCGTGCAGCACGGCGGCGTTGGCGGTGGCGCCCGAGTGCGGCTGCACGTTGGCGAACTCCGCGCCGAACAGCGCCTTGGCGCGGGCGATCGCGAGCTCCTCGGCGACGTCGACCTCTTCGCAGCCGCCGTAGTAGCGGCGCCCGGGGTAGCCCTCTGCGTACTTGTTCGTCAGCACGGAGCCCTGCGACTGCAGCACCGAGACGGGCACGAAGTTCTCGGATGCGATCATCTCGAGGTATCCGCGCTGGCGGTCGAGCTCGCGCTCGAGAACCTGGGCGATCTCCGGATCGACTTCGGCAAGGGGGGCGTTGAAATACGGGTCGGACACGGGAGTCTCCTCGACGTCGGCTGCGGAATGGGAAAGTCCTACATCGGCCCAGGCGTGCGGTCGAATGCCGTCGTTCGGTCGCTCCCCGGTGGTTCCCCACCTCAACGCCAGTTGCGACCAGCCCAGCGTACCGCCTCGGGGATACAGTGGGGAAACGCCGCACTGCCACCGGCGTCAGACGCAAGCCGAGGCCGCCCCGCCGGCCGCGAAGGAGCATCGTGCCGACACCGACCGTGGTGCCGTTCCCCGCCGCCCTGCGCACGCGCGAGGGCGCCCCGTTCCCCCTCGCCGGCGCGACCGTCGCGGGGGATGCGGATGCGGCCGCCGAACTGTCCCGCCTCGTGCGGGCTCGCACGGGCATCGAGCCGGCCCGCGCGGCATCCGGCAGCATCCGCCTGCGCGTCGCCGCGGATGGGCCGGACGACCCGGCTGCGCCGGAGTCCTACGTCCTCACCGTCGAGGAGGCGTCGGTCACCGTCACGGGTGCGGATGCGGCGGGGCTGTTCTACGGCGTGCAGACCCTCGCCCAGCTGCTCCGTCAGCAGGAGGGCGCGTGGGTGCTCCCGCCGGTGGAGATCGAGGATGCCCCGCGGTTCGCCTACCGGGGCGTGATGCTGGATGTCGCACGCCACTTCTTCGGCGTCCAGGCGGTCATGTCGTTCATCGACCGCGCGGCCTCGCTCAAGTGCAACCACCTGCACCTGCACCTCACCGACGACCAGGGCTGGCGCCTGCAGCTGCGCTCCCGCCCCGAGCTGACCGCCCGCGCGGCGGGCACGGCGGTGGGCGGGGACGACGGCGGCTTCTACACGCAGGAGGACTACGCGCGGATCCTCGCGCACGCGGCATCCCGGCACGTCACGATCGTGCCCGAGATCGACATCCCCGGTCACACGCACGCGGTGGGCCTGGCCTACCCCGACATCGCCGCCGACCCCGTTCTCACCGACGAGGTGCGCGCCGACGCAGAGGCGGCCGGCGCGGCGGTGCCCGTCGCCGGGCAGCCCTACACCGGCATCGCGGTGGGATTCTCGTCCCTGCGGATCGGCGACGCACGCACCGACGCCTTTCTCGCCGACGTGTTCGGCGAGCTCGCAGCCCTCACTCCGGGCCCATACCTGCACCTCGGCGGCGACGAGGCACTGGGGACCGACCGCGCCGACTACGCCGCGGTCATCGCGCGCACGGTCGGCATCATCGCCGCCGCCGGCAAGACCGCGATCGCGTGGCACGAGGCCGCCGCCGTCGAGCCGCTGCCGGCCGGGCTCGTCGCGCAGTACTGGGGCTTCGTCACCCCGAGCCCCTCGACGACGGCCGCCCGGGCGTCGTCGGTGATCCTCTCCCCCTCGGATGCCGCATACCTCGACATGAAGCCCGATGCCGACTTCCCGCTCGGCCTGATGTGGGCGGACGGCCCCACGAGCGTTCAGCGCGCCTACGAGTGGGAGCCGGCGGGACTCCTGCCGGGGGTGGAGCCCGGCGACATCCTCGGGGTCGAGGCGCCGCTGTGGACCGAGACGGTGCGGACGCCGGCCGACATCGATGCACTCGTGTTCCCGCGCCTGGCCGCCGTCGCCGAGATCGGCTGGTCCCCCGCCCCGTCGGCGAGCGCCGCACGCACGTGGGAGTCGTTCCGCGCGCGTGTGGGCGGCCTGGGGCCGCTGTGGTCGGCGCTGGGGATCGCCTTCACCGCCTCGCCCGAGATCCCGTGGCAGAGCGAATGAGCACGATCGTCCATTCCGCGTCGCTCATCGACGGCGGCACGCGCACGGATGCGGCGTGGGTGCGCTTCGCCGACGGCCGCGTCGCCGAGCACGGCACGGGAAGCACGTGGCGCCACGCCCCCGCCGACACCGTCGTGGATGCGGCGGAGCTCGCCGGCCCGGGAGCGATCCTCTCCCCCGGGTTCGTCGACATCCACGGGCACGGTGGCGGTGGGTTCGCCTTCGACGACGGGGCCGACGCCATCCGCGCCGCCCGCGCGCTGCACCGCCGCCACGGCACGACGAGCGCCGTCGTGTCGCTCGTGACCGCTCCCATGGAGGACCTCGTCCGGCGCACGCGCCTGATCGCCGAGCTCACCCGCGCCGATGGCGACATCCTCGGCTCCCACCTGGAGGGCCCGTTCCTCGACCCCGGCCACCGCGGTGCGCACGACCCGGCCGCCCTGGCCTCCCCCGTCGTCGTCGACGCCCTGCTGGCGGCGGGCGAGGGCACCGTGCGCCAGATCACGATCGCCCCCGAGCTGCCCGGCGCCTTCGACGCCATCCGCGAGCTGACGGCGGCCGGCGCGGTCGCCGCGATCGGGCACACCGGCGCGGATGCGGCGCTGACGGCTGCTGCGTTCGACGCCGGCGCCCGCATCCTGACGCACGTGTTCAACGCGATGCCGGGTCTGCACCACCGCGCGCCCGGACCCGCCGGCGCCGCCCTGACGGATGAGCGTGTGACCGTCGAGCTCATCGCCGACGGGGTGCACGTGCACCCCGAGCTCGTCCGGATCGCGTTCGCGGCGGCGCCGGGGCGGATCGCCCTGGTCAGCGACGCGATGGCCGCCACGGGGGTGGGCGATGGCCGGTACACCCTCGGCGGGCTCGACGTCGAGGTCTCCGGCGGCGTCGCGCGCCTGGCCGACGGTGGCGCGATCGCGGGGTCGACCCTCACGCAGGACCAGGCGGTGCGCACGGCGGTGGCAGCCGGAGTGGGACTGGCCGACGCGCTGCGCGCGGTCACGGCCACGCCGGCCCAGGCCATCGGCGCGCCCGAGGTGGGACACCTGCGCCCGGGTGCCCGCGCCGACGCCGTGCTCCTGGACGCCGACCTGACCGTGCGCGCGGTGTGGGCCGCCGGGGCACCCGTCCCCTGAGCGTTCGCGCGGCAGGCCCGCCGTAGAATGAGGGCCATGACCGACACCCCGTACGTGCGTCCCGAAGCCCCGGCAGAACCGGGCACGCGGCCCGCCGTCTCGGTCGTGGAGGTCATCTCCGTCCTGTGCGGCCTGGTCGCCTTCGGAACCCTCGCCCTGTGGGGCTTCACCGCCTGGGCCTTCCCCTGGAACCTCGTGTTCGGCATCGGCGCACCCGTGGTCGCGATCCTGATCTGGGCGCTGTTCGTCTCCCCGCGCGCCGTGCTGGCGGTGCATCCCTTCATCCGCGCCGTGGTCGAACTGCTCGTGTACCTGTCGGCCACGATCGCATGGTGGAGCATGGGGCAGCCGTGGATCGGGCTCGGCTACGGCGTCGTCGCCGTGGCGTTCGGGCTGGTCATCGGACGCCGGCGCCTGTCGTGAGCTCCGACGTCGTCGCGCGGCTCGTCGCCGAGCTGGGCGACCGCGTCGACACGACGCCCGACGCGCTGCACGCCGCCCGCGCCGACAAGTCCGGGCACGCCGCCGCCGGCCTGCCGCTGGCCGTCGTGCACGCCGGATCGGTCGCCGACGTGCAGGCGGTTCTGCGGATCGCCTCCGCGACCGGGACGCCGGTGGTCCCCCGCGGCGCGGGGACGGGACTGGCCGGCGCCGCCAACACCGGTGAGGGCGAGATCTCCCTGTCGCTGCGCGGAATGGACCGCATCCTCGAGGTGCGCCGTGACGACCTGCTCGCCGTCGTCGAACCGGGGATCATCAACGCCGATCTGAACGCGGTCCTCGCCGAACAGGGCCTGTGGTGGGCGCCCGACCCCGCCAGCCGCGACATCTCCACCGTCGGCGGCAACATCGCCACGGGCGCCGGCGGGCTGCTGTGCGCCAAGTACGGCGTCGTGCGCGACGCGGTCCTCGGCGTCGACCTCGTGCTCGCCGACGGACGGCTCCTGCGCCTCGGCCACCGCAGCGTGAAGGGCGTCACGGGTCTCGACCTCACGTCCCTCGTGATCGGATCGGAGGGCGTGCTGGGCGTCGTGGTCGCCGCGACGCTGAAGCTGCGGCGGCTCATCCCCGGCGAGGTGCGCACGCTGTCTGCGACCTTCCCCGATGTGCGCACGGCCGCCGTCGCCTCCGCCGCCGTGACCGCCTCGGGTGTGCAGCCGGCGATCATGGAACTCATGGATGCGACGAGCCTCGCCCGCACCCACGCCTACCTGGGGCTGCCCGCCCCCGCCCCCGGCGCCGCGCAGCTGCTCGTGCAGACCGACGGTCCGGCCGCGACGGCCGAGGCCGACGCGATCGCGGCGACGCTCGTGGCAGCCGGCGGCGTCGTCGTGGTCGCCGCCGACGAGGCGCAGGCCGCTCACCTCCTCTCCATCCGCCGCTCGATGCATCCGGCGTGGGAGACGGCGGGCACGACGCTCATCGAAGACGTCTCGGTGCCCCGCAGCGCGCTGCCGGCGATGTTCGACGTGATCGCCGATCTGGAGCGCCGCTACGGCATCGCGATCCCCACCGTGGCCCATGCCGGCGACGGCAACCTGCACCCCAACTTCGTCGTCCCCGGTCCCGAGGTGCCCGAGGAGATCTGGCAGGCGGCGGGCGAGCTGTTCCAGGCCGCCCTCGCCCTGGGCGGCACCCTCACCGGCGAGCACGGCGTCGGCGTGCTCAAACGGCGGTGGCTCGCCGACGAGCTGGGCGGGGATCAGTGGGAGCTGCAGCGGCAGATCGCCCGCGTGTTCGATCCGGCCGGCATCCTCAACCCCGGCAAGGTCTTCGCCCCCTGACCGACGCGCCGCCGGAGCGTCAGAGGCCCTGCCAGGCCGGCTTGTGCGCGTAGGTCTCGCGGTAGTAGTCGGCGAAGCGGAGCCCCGCGGCGGCCTCCTCGTCGATCACGACGGTGACGCGGGGGTGCAGCTGGATCGCGGAGCCGGGCAGCGACGCGGTCACGGGGCCCTCGACGGCTCCGGCGACCGCCTCGGCCTTGCCCGACCCGAAGGCGAGCAGCACGAGGTGGCGCGCATCCAGGATCGTCCCGAGTCCCTGCGTGATGCAGTGCCGCGGCACCTCGTCGACGTCGTCGAAGAAGCGCGCGTTGTCCTCCCGGGTCTGGCGGGTGAGGGTCTTCACGCGCGTGCGGGAGGCGAACGACGACCCCGGCTCGTTGAACCCGATGTGGCCGTCGGTGCCGATGCCCAGCAGCTGGAGGTCGATTCCGCCGGCGGCGGCGATGGCCTGCTCGTACTTCTCCCCCGCCTCCGCGATCCCCTCCACCGATCCATCGGGGACGTGCACGCGCCGCGGGTCCAGGCCCAGCGGCTCGACGACCTCGCGCCGGATCACCGAGCGGTAGCTCTCCGGATGCTGCGGATCCAGGCCGACGTACTCATCGAGGGCGAACGCCTGCATGCGGGAGAGGTCGACGCCGTCCAGGCGCTCGCGCAGCGCCTCGTACACCGGCAGCGGGGTCGAGCCGGTGGCGACTCCCAGCACGGTGTCGGGGCGCTCGCGCACGAGCCGCGCCACCTCGTCGGCCACGAGGGCCCCGGCGGTCCGGCGATCGGGGACGATCACGACTTCAGCCACGACTGAGTACCTCCACTTCTGTGCCGACCAGCGCGGCACCCACCGCGGCCGCCGGCGATCCGGCCGGCAGCACCCTCAGGCGCTCGGCCACCCCCACCGACCGCAGGAACTCCGACCCCGCAGCGCTGTCGTGCAGCGCCGCGGCGACGTCGTCGGTCAGGCGCGGGCCGAGTGCGGTGAGTCCGCCGCCCAGAACGACCGTATCGGCATCCGTGGTCAGCACGAGAATCCGCACCGCCGCCGCGATCCCGGCGACCACGTCGCGGCGCAGCGCGCGAGCGCGTTCGTCACCGGCCTCCGCCGCGTCGAACACCGCCCGCACGGGATGCGCCGCGGCCGTGCCCCACCGTGCGGCCACGGATGCTCCACCGGCGAGCGCTTCGATGCATCCGCGCTGACCGCACGCGCAGGGCGGCCCCGCGGGGTCGACCGAGACGTGGCCCACCTCGCCGGCGGCCCCGCGGGAGCCCCGCCACACCGCCCCGTCCACGATGAGGGCGGCGGCGATGCCCGTGCCGACGTTGAGGTAGGCGAGCGTCTCCCTTCCCCCGTGCAGGTGCCACGCCCCCGCCGCGGCCGCCTTGACGTCGTTCTCCACGCGTACCGGCACGCCGAGCGAGCCGCCGACGCGTGCGGCCAGGTCGAGCCGGTCGATGCCGAGGTTCACCGCGTGCACGACGCGTGCGCCGTCGGCATCCACCTGCCCCGGCACGCCGATGCCGATCGAGGCGACAGTGCGACCGGCCATGCGGGGATCCGCCGTCAGCTCGGCGACGGTGGCGAGGATGCCGCGGACGGTCGCCTCGGCGCCCCATCCGCTCGCGTGCCGCACGCGCGCGAGCACCGAGTCGTCGGCGGCGAGCGCGACGGCGTCGGTCTTGGTCCCGCCCACGTCGAGGCCGATGCGGATGCGGGAAGCCGCCTCCGCCGGTGCGTGTGCCGGCATCAGCCCTTGACCGCCCCGGAGACCAGGCCGCTGGTCATGCGGTGCTGCACGAGAAGGAAGAACACCACCACCGGCACCGCGACGAGCGTGGACCCGGCCATGAGCTCGGCCCAGTTGATGCCGCCGTTGGGGTCGAGGAAGGTGCGCAGCCACACCGGCAGCGTCATCGCGTCGGGACGGGGATTGAGCACGAGGGCGAAGACGAACTCGTTCCAGGCCTGGATGAAGCCGAACACGCCCGTCGCGACGAGCCCCGGCGCCAGGAGCGGGAAGGTCACGCGCCAGAACGCCTGCGCGCGGCTGAGGCCGTCGACCATGCCCGCCTCCTCCAGCTCCACCGGGATCCCCTGCACGAATCCGCGCAGCGTCCAGATCGTGAAGGGGAGCACCGTGGCCACGTACACCGCGGTCAGGCCGATGACGGAGTTGAGCAGGTGCCATCCGTCCACCAGCCGGAAGATCGAGATGATCATCGCCTCGGCCGGGATCATCTGCACGATGAGGATCGCCACGAGGAAGGCCGCGCGGGATCGGAAGCGGAACCGCGAGACGGCGAGGGCTGCCAGGAAGGCGACCACGAGCGCCACGAGCACCGTGAGGAGGGTGACGGCGAGCGAGTTGCCCAGCGCCGGCAGGAACGGCGCGCGGTCGGCACGGAAGATGACGCCGAGGTAGTTCTCCAGCGTCGCGTTCTCCGGCCAGAACCGCAGCTCGCTGCCGCGCACCTGCCCATTGGGCTGCAGTGAGGTGTTGACCATCCAGTACACCGGGAACGCCGAGGCCACGAACACCGCGATCGCCGCGATCCCGGCCGCGATCGAGCCCGCGCGCCGGCGGAGGCGGGGGGTCACAGCGTCTCCTCCTTCACGGTGCGGCGCACGTAGAACGCCGACAGGGCCACCAGCAGCAGCACGACGAGCACCGAGATGGCCCCGCCGACGCCGAAGTCCCCCGACCCCAGGGACACGCGGTAGATGTACACCCCGAGCGTGTTGGTCTGATCGGCGATGCCGCCGATGGACTGCAGCGAATAGATCTGCGTGAACACGCGCAGATCCCAGATCACCTGCAGGATCGTCACGATCGTCAGGAGCGGCCGCAGATACGGCATCACCACGAGCAGGAACCGCTGCGTCGATCCCGCACCATCCAGCTGCGCCGCCTCCATCACCTCGTCGGGCACCTGCGTGAGGCCGGCGTAGACGGTGAACGCGACGAAGGGCACCGCGCCCCACACGATGATGACCGTCGCGACGAGGAAGAAGCTCTCCGGCGCGAGCAGCCACGAGTGCCCCTCGAACGGCAGGCCCAACCAGCGGCTGAGGATGTGATTGAGCACGCCGTACTGCGTGTCGAAGATCCAGCCCCACACGATCGTGGCCGACAGCGGCGGCATCGCCCAGGCCAGCAGGAGGCCGACGGACACGAGCGTGCGCAGCGCCGTCCCGAGGCGCCGCATGAGCAGTGCGACGAGCACGCCCAGGACCATCGTCAGCACGACGCACACCGCCGCGAACGCCAGCGAGCGCGACAGCACGCGCCAGAACTCCGGATCCGTCAGCACCGCGACGTAGTTGCCGGCACCGATGAACTCTGCCGGCGCGCCGAAGACCTGCGCGCGCCCGAACTCCTGGAACGACATGATCACCAGTTGCAGGAGCGGCCACGCCGACAGCGCCGCCAGGACGATGAGCGCCGGCGTCAGCAGCGCGTACGGGGTCCATCCCCCGCGCCTCCCGCGCCGCCGGGCGGGAGAGGCGCGGGGCGTGGGGGCGACCAGCCGCTCCCCGTCCACGCCGCTGACGGCGGGGGCGGGGGCGGTGTGCACACGTGGCATGGCGAGTCCGATGTCGGGTGCGGGGTCAGCCGTTGAGGATGTCTTCGATCTTGGTGTCGACCGCTTCCGCCAGCGCGGGGAGGTCTCCGCCCTGGGCGACCTGGACGAAGAAGTCCTCCAGCACGCGGGAGGCTTCCACCTCGGCCCAGTTCGGCGACGCGGGGGTGAGCTTGGCATTGGCGGCGGCGGCCGTGAAGGCCTGGGCCTCCGGGCTGTCGCCCAGCGTCGCGGCGAGGGACTGCTTGGCCGGGATGAGGCCGTTCTCGCCGTAGATAGTCTGGAACTCGTCGCTCAGGATGATCTGCAGGGCGCTCTTGGCCAGGTCGGGGTTGGCCGAGTTGGCCGAGATGCCGATGTTGGATCCGCCGGCGAACGCCTGCGCGACGTCGCCGTCCGCGCCGGGCAGGGCGTACACGAGCGGAGCGGCGGGCGGGTCGTCGGTCTCGCACTCGCTGGCCAGGCCGAGTGCCCAGTTGGGCGCGGAGAACTGGATCGCCGCCCCCTCGCAGTACGGGGTCCACGGTTCGGCGTTGTCGCCGTCCTTCGGCGCCGTCGAGGCGGTGGTCATGAGCTGCTGCACCTGCGTGAGCCCGGCGAGGGATTCCGGTGAGGAGAACTGCGCATCCCACTCCTCGCCGTCCGGCACGGCGATCTCGCCGCCGTGCTCCCAGATGAACGGCAGTGCGTTGTACCAGTCCTGTCCGGCGAAGTACACGCCCGACATGCCCGGGTTGGCCGCGGCGAGCTCCATCCCTTGGGCGACGTACTCGTCCAGTGTCGCGGGCGGCTCGGACACGAACGCCGGGTCGGCGAAGACGACGCGCGCCCCCGAGTACAGCGGCGCAGCGTAGAACGCCCCGTCGAACGACCCGGCCTCGACGAAGCCGGGCAGCAGGTCGTCCCCGCCGAGGTCTTCGTAGATGTCGGAGATGTCCAGCAGCGCACCCACCGACGTGAAGGCAGGCGCC
Source organism: Microbacterium wangchenii (assembly GCF_004564355.1). Classification (NCBI taxonomy): domain Bacteria; kingdom Bacillati; phylum Actinomycetota; class Actinomycetes; order Micrococcales; family Microbacteriaceae; genus Microbacterium; species Microbacterium wangchenii. Next base: position 894,021 of record NZ_CP038266.1, on the reverse strand, counting down.
TGCGTGTTGCCGAACTCCACGATGTCGGGGCTGTCGGAGCTGGACAGACTCGTCGTCAGCTTGTCCACGAGGCCGTCCCACGTCTGCTCCTCGATGACGAGGGTGCTGCCTGGGTTCTCCTCTTCGAAGGTCTCCACGAGATGGTCCCTGGCCGCCTGCGGGGTGTCGGTTCCGACGAGCCACACGCGGATCTCGGCGCCGTCGCCGCCGCCGCCTCCTCCTCCGCCGGCGCAGCCGGCGAGCGCGAGCGCCGACGCGCCGGCGAGAGCGAGGGACGCGAGCTTTCTGTTCATGATGCCTTCCTTCGTCGTTGATGGTGCACGGTGGGAGTGGTCGGGTGAGTTCAGGAGACGCCGAGGCGCGCGGAGAGGACCATGACGGCTGCCCCGCGCAGGACGATGTCGTCGCCGTGCGCGGTCATCCGCACCCGCACACCGTCGTGGAACTGCGCGAGCGTGCGCCCGCGGAGGGTCGATGCGGCCGATTCGGCGAGGGGACCGGCGAGGAGCTCGACCGGCCCCGAGAGCACGATCTCCGACAGGTCGAGTGCTCCCACGACCGGCGCGAGTGCGATGCCCAGGCGCTCGCCGGCGTCACGCAGGACGCCCTCGCGCGCGGAGCCCTGCGCCGACTCCAGCCGCGCCGACAGGGCGGGCACCGACAGCCACGCCTCGAGGCATCCGAGCTTCCCGCACACGCAGCGGGGCCCGCCGTCGGTGCCGACCGTGACGTGGCCGATCTCCCCCGCGGCGAAGCGTCCGCCGCGCAGGGGCCTGCCGCCGGCGAGGAGGCCCGAGCCCACGCCGCGCCCCACCTTCACCAGCAGCACGTCGTCGTGCGCGCCGCCGAAGGTGTATTCGGCCAGCACCGCGGCATTGGCGTCGTTGGCCACCAGAACGGGAAGACCCAGCGCGCCCGTCAGGCGCTGCTGCAGGTCCATCCGCTCCCAGCCGAAATTGGGAGCGGTCAGCACGACGCCGGCGTCGTCGACGACGCCGGGCGAGCCCACCCCCACCCCGAGGACGGGCGCGTGGGAGTCGGCGATCAGTTCCCGCGCAAGGCCGGTGACGACCTCCACGACATCCGCGTCCGCACCGGGGACGGGCACCTCGCGCCGCGCGACGATCTCCCCGCCGAGGGTGAGGACGGCGCCGAGGATCGCGGTGCTGCCGGAGAGGTCGATGCCGACGATGCGGTGGCCGGCGCGGTCCACGTCGACGAGCATGCCCGGTTTGCCGGGACGGGCGCTTTCGCGCATGCCGATCTCGGTGACGTAGCCCTCGGCCATCAGCGCGGCCACGAGGTCGGAGATCGTCACGCGCGTGAGCCCGGTCTCCCGCGCCAGGTCGGCGCGGGACATCGCCCCATCGGAGAAGAGCGTCTGCAGCACGAGCGACCGGTTGTGCGCGCGGGCCTGCTCGGGCAGCACCTTCGCCCGGGGACGCAGGGCGCGCCCCGCTCCGAACGGACGGACGGCGGCACCCGGGATGGTCATGTTTGTTAGTAGACCTTACGAACTAACCCTGGCGCAAGGACTTTCGTCACGCGCGAGCGCGGATTTACCCAGTCGTTATCACCAACGCCGGCCGCCCGCCCGCCGTCACGCCTAGGGTGGTGCACTCCTGGACCGAGGAGACCCCATGCGCCGTCGCCCTGCCCTCCGCGCGCTCCCCCTCGCGGTGGCGATCGCCCTGACCGCGGCGCTCGCCGGATGCACGGCGCCGGCCGCCGACGACTCCCCCGCGGCATCCACGCCCGCCGCCGACGCCGCCGGCAACGAAGGTCAGTCGACGTCCGACGCGTGCGCCATCGTCCAGGAGTCCATCGACGGCGCCACCGCCACGTTCGCCTCCGCCGACCCGTCCGACCCGGCATCCGTCGTCACCGCACTGGAGTCCGCCTCCGCCGAGCTCGGGACGATCTCCGCACAGGTCACGAACGACGACGTCGCAGCACTCCTCCCGCCCCTGCGGGACATGTTCGCGCAGGCGGCGGAGGCGATGGCCGCCATGGCGGAGGGCGACGTCTCCCGCGCGGGCGATATCTCCGCGCTGAGCGCTCGGTTCCAGGAGTCGGCCGCCGCATACCAGGAACTGTGCGAAACGGGATGACCGTGACCGGAATGTTGCGTCCCCGAACGGGCCGCTCCCTTACCATGGAATGACGAGAAGGGGTGCCACGACATGACGGATCTCGCCACGAGACCCGACGCCGACGAAGAGCGCGCGCACGACGCCGCCTCCTCGACCGGCGACGGTGACGCTTCCGAGTACCAGTGGGCCCCGGCCGAACCGGCTGCGCCCAAGAAGCGTGCGCTCCTGTGGATCGGCCTCCCGGCCGGTGCCACCGCCGTCGCGCTCGTGGCCGCATCCCTCGTCCTCATCGCCCCCGGCACGACCGTGGCCGGCGTGAACGTGGGCGGCTTCACCGCCGGCGCCGCCGCCGACGCCATCTCCGAACGCCTGGCCGAGACGACCCTCGTGCTGGAGGGTCCCGCGGGGGAGTTCCAGGTCACCGGCGCCGACCTGGGGGCGACTGTGGACGCCACCGCCGCCGCGGAGGCCGCCTTCTCCGAGCACCCCCTGTGGAATCCGACCACGTGGTTCCCTGCCGGCATCGACGTGCCCGTGACGCTGGACGAGTCCCGCGCGACCGAGGCGCTGCGCGCCGTCGCCGGCGACCTCTACGTCGACCCCGTGGATGCTGCGGTGTCGTTCGATCCGGCGTCGGCGAGCTACGTCGTGACCGAGGCGCAGACCGGCGAAGGCATCGACCTGACCGCCGTCCAGGAGGGTCTGCAGGGAGCATTCGACTCCGGCGCCACCACGACTTCGCTCGAGGCCGCCATCGCCCCCGTGGAAGCGGCCGCCACCACGGAGGAGGCCACCGCGATCGCGACGAGCCTCAACGACATGCTCGATGTCGTCGGCTTCTACGTCGGCGAGGAACGCACGGTCCCGGTCGACCGCGCGGTCGCCGCGTCGTGGCTGAGCGTCACCGCCGAAGACGGCGCCTTCGCCATCGCCGCCGACCCTGCCGCGATCCAGCCCGTCGTCGACGCGCTGCCGGCCGCCGTCAACCGCGAGCCGGTCAACGCGACCGTCATCACCGACACCGCCGGCGAGGTCCTGCGCGAGCAGACCGCCGGCGTGACCGGCCGTGCCCTGGGAAGCACCGACGGGATCGCCGAGCAGTTCGCCGGCATGCTCAACGAGGGCCAGGCCGTCTTCCCCCTCACCGTCACCGAGACCGAATTCGCCACGACGGCGCTCGTCCGCCGCATCGACGTGAACCTCAGCGCGCAGCGCACGACCCTCTTCGAGAACGACCAGGTCGTGCAGTCGTGGTCGATGTCGTCGGGCCTGCCCGGCTCCCCCACGCTTCCCGGCAGCTTCCGCATCGGCTGGAAGACGCCGATGCAGGACATGGGTTGCTTCCCCGGCGCCCCCTACTGCACCGAGAACGTGCCGTGGGTGTCGTACTTCAACGGCGATCAGGCCTTCCACGGTGCGTACTGGCACAACAACTTCGGCAACGTGATGAGCCACGGCTGCGTGAATCTCCCGGTCAGCGCCGCGAAGTTCATCTACGACTGGGCCCCTCAGGGCACGCAGGTCTCGGTTCACTACTGACCCGCTTGCAGCGCGCTATCGTGGCGGGATGCCGCGATTCGACCTGCCGCTGAGCGAACTGGAGCAGTACCGGCCGGAGGTCGCCGAGCCCGACGACTTCGACGCCTTCTGGGGCCGGACGCTCGCCGAATCCCGGGCCGCCGGGGGCGAGGTCATCGTGGTCCGCGCGGCCACGATGCTGCGCACGGCGGACGTATGGGACGTGACGTTCCCCGGCTTCGCGGGCGACCCCGTCAAGGCGTGGTACCTGCGCCCCGCCGGCCGGGCCGAGCCGCTTCCGGTGGTCGTGGAGTTCCTCGGCTACGGCGGCGGCCGCGGGCTGCCCGTCGACCGCCTCGCGTGGTCGGCCGCCGGCTACGGCCACCTCGTCATGGACACGCGCGGCCAGGGGTCAGGCTGGGGCAGCGGCGGGGACACGGCCGATCCGCACGGCGCGGGCCCCGCCACCCCCGGATACCTCACCCGGGGCATCGACGACCCCATCGACCACTACTACCGCCGCGTCTTCACCGACGCGGTGCGCGCGGTCGACGCCGCCCGTCTCCTGCCCGGTGCCGATCCCGACCGCATCGCCGTGACCGGCGGCAGTCAGGGCGGCGGCATCGCGCTGGCCGCGGCAGGGCTGTGCACGGGTCTCGTGGGGGTCATGCCGGATGTCCCGTTCCTGTGCCACTTCGAGCGGGCCGTGGGGCTCACCGATCGCGACCCGTACCACGAGGTCGTGCGGTACCTGGCGGTGCACCGGGGGGCGGAAGCGACCGTGTTCCGCACCCTGTCCTACCTCGACGGGGTGAACTTCGCCCGGCGCGCCGACGCGCCCGCACTCTTCTCCACGGCCCTGCTGGATCAGACGTGCCCGCCCTCGACGGTCTTCGCGGCGTACAACGCCTACACCGGACCCCGCGAGATCGACGTGTTCCCGCACAACGACCACGAGGGCGGTCAGGCGTACCAGCTCACCCGCCAGGTGGCGTGGCTGGCCGAGCGCCTCTCCTGACGAACGCGAAGAGCGGATGCCCCGGGGCATCCGCTCTTCGTCGTACCGGCTCAGGCGATCGCGTCGACGATCTCGTTGAGAGTCGCGGACGGGCGCATGACCGAGACGACCTTGTCGGCGTCGGGGTGGTAGTAGCCGCCGATGTCGACCGGCGAGCCCTGCACGGCGAGGAGCTCGTCGACGATCTTCTGCTCGTTCGCGGCGAGGGACTCCGCCACCGGGCCGAAGACGGCCGCGAGGTCGGCGTCCGCCGTCTGGCGGGCCAGCTCCTGCGCCCAGTACAGGGCGAGGTAGAAGTGGCTGCCGCGGTTGTCGATCGTGCCCAGCGCACGCCCGGGCGACTTGTCGTTCTCCAGGAACGTGCCCGTCGCCGCATCCAGCGTGTCGGCCAGGACCTGCGCCTTGGCATTGCCGGTGGTGGTGGCCAGGTGCTCCAGTGACGCGGCGAGGGCGAAGAACTCCCCCAGCGAGTCCCACCGCAGGTAGTCCTCGGCCACGAGCTGCTGCACGTGCTTCGGCGCGGAGCCACCCGCCCCCGTCTCGAAAAGCCCGCCGCCGGCCAGCAGCGGAACGATGGAGAGCATCTTGGCGCTCGTGCCGACCTCGAGGATCGGGAACAGATCCGTGAGGTAGTCGCGCAGCACGTTGCCGGTCACCGAGATGGTGTCCTCGCCGCGGCGCATGCGCTCCAGCGAATAGCGGGTGGCCTCCACCGGCGGAAGGATCTCGATCGTGAGGCCCTCGGTGTCGTGCTCGGCGAGGGTCGCCGTGACCTTCTCGATGAGCTGCGCGTCGTGCGCGCGGGAGGCGTCGAGCCAGAACACCGCGGGCGAACCCGTGGCCCGCGCGCGGGACACGGCGAGCTTGACCCAGTCGCGCACCGGCACGTCCTTGGTCTGCGTCGCACGCCAGATGTCGCCCGGCTCCACCGCGTGCTCGATGAGCACGTTCCCGGCGGAGTCGCGCACCTGGACCACGCCGGGGGCGGAGATCTCGAACGTCTTGTCGTGGCTGCCGTACTCCTCCGCCGCCTGCGCCATGAGGCCGACGTTGGGGACGGTGCCGATGGTCGCGGGGTCCAGCGGGCCGTGCGCGTTCACGTCGTCGATGACCGCCTGGTACACGCCCGCGTAGGACGAGTCCGGGATGACCGCGAGGGTGTCGTCCTCGCCGCCGTCGGCGCCCCACAGTTTGCCGCCGTTGCGGATGAGGGCCGGCATCGAGGCGTCGACGATGACATCGGAGGGGACGTGCAGGTTCGTGATGCCCTTGTCGGAGTTGACGTAGGACAGCCGCGGACCGCGCTCGATGTCGGCGATGATCGCCGCGGCGATCTCGTCGCCGCCCTCGACCGACGACAGACCCGACAGGATCGCGCCGAGGCCGTCGTTCGCCGTGAGGCCGGCCGCCGCGATGGCGTCTCCGTAGCGGTCGAACACGTCGGAGAAGAACGCCCGGACGACGTGACCGAAGATGATCGGGTCGCTGACCTTCATCATCGTGGCCTTCAGGTGCACCGAGTACAGGACGTCGTCGGCCTTGGCCTGCTCGAGCGTGTCGGCGAGGAACGCATCCAGCGCCTTCGCGGACAGGAACGTGGCATCCACGATCTCGCCGGGAAGCACCTTCAGGTTCTCCTTCAGGACCGTGACGGTGCCGTCGGCGGCGACGTGCTGGATGCTGAGGACGTCGTCGCCGGCGATCACGACCGACTTCTCGTTGGAACGGAAGTCGTCGTGCCCGAGCGTGGCGACGCGGGTCTTCGAGCCTTCGGGGAACGCCTTGTTGCGGTGCGGGTGCTTGCGGGCGTAGTTCTTCACCGACAGCGGCGCGCGGCGGTCGCTGTTGCCCTCGCGCAGCACCGGGTTCACCGCGGAGCCCTTGATGCGGTCGTACCGCGCGCGGATGTCCTTGTCCTCGGCCGAGGCCGGCTCATCCGGGTAGTCGGGGATGTCGTAGCCCTGCGCCTGCAGTTCGGCGATCGCGGCCTTCAGCTGGGGGATCGAGGCGGAGATGTTGGGCAGCTTGATGATGTTCGCCTCGGGCAGGGTGGCCAGGCCGCCCAGTTCGGCGAGGGCGTCACCGACCTGCTGCTCGGGCGCGAGGCGCTGCGGGAAGGCGGCGAGGATGCGGCCGGCGAGGGAGATGTCGCGCGTTTCCACGTCGACTCCCGCCTGCCGCGTCACGGCCTGCACGATGGGCAGGAACGAAGCGGTCGCCAGGGCCGGAGCCTCGTCGGTGTGGGTGTAGATGATGGTGGAGTCGGGCACGTGTCGTCTCTCCAATGGGGCGTCGCGGGGTTGCGCTCAGCCTATCGCACGACGGCAAGATATCTTGACGTCGAGATACTTCTGCCGCGCGGAGTAACGCGCTTTCCTCCGCGCGCGCTTCCCGGCTAGCCTGTGCCTATGGCCGCCCTCCGCCTCGAAGAACTGTCCGCCGCGACGATCGTCGCCGTGAACACCCTGTCGCTCAAGCCGGGGCAGGAACAGTTCCTCGCACCGCTGAGCTACGGCATCGCCGCGACCGTGGTGAATCCGCAGACCTCGTGGCAGCGCGTCATCCTCGACGGCGATGAGGTCGTGGGCTTCGTCAGCGCGAACTTCGACCCGGATGCCCCGCAGGAGCACTTCCGCTCCGTGCTGTGGCGCATCAACGTCGACGCCGACGACCAGGGCCGGGGCATCGGCCGCTTCGCGGTGGAGAGCCTGCTCGCCGAGGCCCGCAACCGCGGTATGGACCATGTCGACGTCATCTACGAGCCCGGCGAGGCCGGCCCGGAGGCGTTCTTCCGCGCCGTGGGCTTCACCCCCACGGGCGAAACGGAGTACGGCGAGGTCATCGCCGAGATCCGCCTCTAACCCCCCGCCCGGCCTCCCTCCGCCCCGTCCGCGCCACCGCGGTCGGAGAATCGCGCCGAGGTCGGAGCATCCGGCGTGCATCGCCCGACCTTGGTGCGATTCTCCGACGCTCGCGCGGCATCATGTCTCCTCCCCAAGGTGCGCCGGGACGCGCTCATCCCCAGGATGCCGCCGGATGCGGCGGACCGGACGTCGTTGCGGCGACGATGGGGCCATGCAGGATCTGGCGGCGTGGCTGCGCGGGCAGGGCGGCATCGCGCACCGCGAGACGGCGCTGGATGCGGGATTCTCCCCCGCCCGGCTGCGCGCCGCGGTGGGCCCGCACACCGGCATCACCCGCGTGCGACGCGTGTGGCTCGCCCTGCCCGAGGCGCCGCCGGCTGAGCTGACGGCGGCTCGGATGGGTGGACGGATCGCGTGCGTCTCGGTCGCCCGGCGCCGGGGCTGGTGGCTGACCGACGACGCGGCCGGAAGGATGCACCTGGCCCTGCGTCCCCACGCCAGGTCCGACGGCCTCAGCGGATTCGACGGCGTGGTGCACTGGGCGGCGCCCATCGCACCGGTGTCGGCCTACGCCCTGGAGGAGTCGGTGGAGGACGCCCTCGCCCACGTGGCATCCTGCCTTCCCCGTGCTGATGCCCTGGCCGTGTGGGAATCGGCGGTGCGGATCGAGAAGCTGCACGTGGAGGCCCTCGCCCGCGTGCGCTGGAGCACGCGGGATGCGGCGTGGTGCGCGAGCCGCGTCACGGGCCTGTCGGACTCCGGGCTGGAGACCTTCTTCACGTACCGGCTGAGCCCGTGGGGCGTCCTGTTCCGCCAGCAGGTGGTCCTCGCGGGGCGTCCGGTCGATGTCCTCATCGGCGAGCGGCTCGTGGTGCAGGTGGACGGGCATCGCTTCCACTCCAGCTCGGCCGACCGCACGCGCGACGTCGCGCATGATGCCGAGCTGCGCCTGCGCGGCTACACCGTGCTGCGCTTCACGTACGCCCAGATCATGCACGACTGGCCCGCGGTGGCGCGCACGGTCGCCCGCGCCATCGCCGCCGGCGCCCACCTGGCCGCCTGATCGCCCGCCGCCGCGTCGGAGGATCGCACGAAGGTCGGAGGATGCCGGGCGCATCGTCCGACCGAGGTGCGATCCTCCGACCTTCGTGCGGCGCAAACCGCACGTGACGCGGGGGCGTGGGTCAGACGAGAGACTCGCGCCACGCGGCGTGCAGCTGCGCGAAGCGACCGGTGCCCGCGATGAGCGTGTCGGGCTCGTCGTCCTCGATGATGCGACCGTGCTCCATCACGAGCACGCGGTCGGCGATCGCGACCGTCGACAGACGGTGGGCGATGATGATCGCGGTGCGGTCGGACAGCAGCGTCTGCAGGGCGTCCTGGATGAGGCGCTCGCTCGGGATGTCCAGCGACGCAGTCGCCTCGTCGAGGATCAGCACGGCCGGGTCGGCGAGGAACGCCCGCGCGAACGAGATCAGCTGCCGCTGCCCCGCCGACACGCGCCCACCGCGCTTGTTGACGTCGGTGCCGTACCCGTCGGGCAGCGCCTCGATGAACTCGTGCGCGCCGACTGCGCGGGCCGCGGCCTTGATCTCCTCCAGCGTCGCGTCGGGCTTGCCGAGGGCGATGTTGTCGGCGACCGTGCCGCTGAACAGGTACGCCTCCTGGGTGACCATCACGATCGCGCGGCGCAGGTCCTTCGGATGCAGCGCCCGCAGGTCCACGCCATCCAGCGTCACGCGTCCCGACGTGGGGTCGTAGAAGCGCGCGACGAGCTTGGCGAGCGTCGACTTGCCCGCGCCCGTCGTGCCGACGAGCGCGATCGTCTGCCCGGCCGGGATGTCGAGGGAGAAGTCGGGCAGGATGACGCGGTCGCCGGAGTAACCGAACACGACGTCTTCGAACCGGACGTGTCCGCGCGCCTTCCACAGGTCGATCGGCGACGTCGGGTCGGGCACGGTCGGCTGCTCCTCGAGCACGCCGGAGACCTTCTCCAGCGCCGCGGTGGCCGACTGGTAGGAGTTCAGGAAGAACGCCACCTCCTGCATGGGCGCGAAGAAGTTGCGCACGTACAGCACGGCCGACAGCAGGAATCCGAGCGCCAGCGCGCCGTCGAGCACACGCAGCCCGCCCCACAGCACGACGACGCCGAGGGTCACCGATGCGACGGCCATCAGGCCGGGCTCGAACGTGCCGAACAGGCGGATCGAGCGCATGTTGATGTCGCGGTAGTCGCTCGCGAGCGCACCGAACTCCTCGTCGTTGCGCGGTTCCTTGCGGAACGCCTTGACGGCGCGGATGCCGGTCATCGTCTCGACGAACTTCACGATCACCTTCGCGCTGATCACGCGCGACTCGCGGTAGACCACCTGCGAGCGCAGGTAGAACCACCGCATGAGCAGGAACAGCGGTACGCCCATGACCAGGAGGATGACGCCGGACTGCCAGTCCAGCAGCAGCAGCGCGATGAGGGTGAACCCGCCGTACAGCAGCCCGGAGACCAGCTCGTTCAGCCCACCGTCGAGCAGTTCGCGGATCGTGTCGAGGTCGCTGGTCTGACGCGAGATGATGCGCCCCGACGTGTACGACTCGTGGAACTCCAGGCTCAGCCGCTGCGTGTGCAGGAAGATGCGCTTGCGCAGGTCGAACATGATCGCCTGCGTGAGGCGCGCGGCCACGACGGCGTACCAGCCGATGAGCGCCGCCCCCGCGATGCCGGTGACCAGGTAGACGGCGACGACGAGGATCGCCGGCATCCAGTCCATGCGGTCCACCACGGCGGGCAGAGCCGTGGTGATGCCGTAGCCGACGAGGGCGGGCCCCGCCACGCGCAGCGCGGTGGAGACGATCAGCACGACGCCGGCGAGCACGAGCTGCCACTTCAGCGGCGACACCAGGGAGCCGAGCAGCCGCAGCGAGCGGCGGCGGATGGCGCGGCTCTCCTCGCGCGTGTAGTCGGAGCGGTCTTCGCCGCTCGTGCCGGTGACGGTCGTCGCGCTCATCGGGCCACCTCCTCCTGGGTCTGGATGCGTCCGGTCTCGGCCTTGCGGAGGGCCTCCACCTCGAGGCTCGAGATGACGTGGCGGTAGTGCTCGCTCTCGCGCAGCAGGTCCGAGTGCGTGCCGACCGCGGTGATGCGGCCGCCCTGGAGCAGCGCGACGCGGTCGGCGAGCATGACGGTCGAGGGACGGTGCGCCACGATGAGCGCCGTGGTGTCGGCCAGCACGCGCCGCAGCGCCTCCTCGACGAGGGCCTCGGTGTCCACATCCAGCGCCGACAGCGGATCGTCCAGCACGAGCACGGCGGGCCGCGCGGCGACGGCACGGGCCAGCGCCAGCCGCTGACGCTGCCCGCCGGACAGGCTCAGCCCCTCCTCGCCGATGACGGTGTCCAGGCCCTCCGGCAGATCGTGGACGAAGCCGGCCTGAGCGACCTCGAGCGCCTCGCGCAGCACCGCCTCGGCCTCGGGAGAGCCGGGTACGAGCTCCTCGCGCCCGAGGAGCACGTTGTCGCGCACGGAGGCGGAGAAGAGCGTGGCGTCTTCGAACGCCATGCCCACGTGCCGCCGCAGCTCCCGCAGCTCCAGGTCGCGCACGTCCACGCCGTCGAGGGTCACGCGCCCGCCGGTGACGTCGTAGAGCCGCCCAGGAAGGGTCGTGAGGGTGGTCTTGCCCGAGCCGGTGAGGCCCACGAGCGCCATGGTCTCCCCCGGCCGCAGCACGAGGTCGATGCCGTCGAGGAGGTCGCGACTGGCGGCCGGCGCATCCTGGTACCGGAAGTGCGCGTCCTCGAACGCGAGCTCGCCTCGGACCTCGGCGATCGTGCGGGGCTCCGCCGGATCGGTGATGGTGTTGCGCTCGTCGAACACCTCGAAGATACGGTCGGTGGCGGTGCGCGCATCGACGAGGAACGAGAACAGGAACCCGATGGACTCCACCGGCCACCGCAGGATCGTCGCCATCGCGAAGAACGCGATGAGCTGGGCCACTTCGAGCTGGCCGAGCTGGACGAGCACGATGCCCGCGCCCAGGCACACCGCGAAGGCAATGTCGGGCAGGAGTACGAGCCAGAACCAGATCCAGCCGACGGCGCGGGCCTTGGCCAGCTCGGTCTCACGGAGGGTCTCGGCCTGGCGGGCGAACTTGTGCAGGGCATGCCGGCCGCGGCCGAACGCCTTCAGGACGCGGATGCCGTGGACGCTCTCCTCGACGGAGGTCGCGAGGTCACCGGCCTGGTCCTGGCTCTGGCGCGACAGCATCCCGTAGCGCTTCTCGAAGAGGTAGCCGGCGATCCACAGCGGCAGCGCGCACACGACGAAGATGGCGCCGAGCACCCAGTGCCACGTGAACAGGATGGCCGAGCCGGCGAGGATCGTGAGGAGGTTCACGATCAGCAGGATGAGGCCGAAGGCCAACCAGCGGCGGATGACGGAGATGTCCTGCATCATGCGGCTGAGCAGCTGCCCCGACTGCCAGCGATCGTGGAAGGAGACCGGGAGGCGCTGCAGACGTGAGTAGAACTCGGTGCGCAGCTCGTACTCGACCTGCGTGGCCGGTCCGAGCACGAACCAGCGGCGCGCCCACACCAGGAGCGCCTCGAGCAGTCCGAGCAGGAGGATCGCGCCGGCGCCCACGGCGATGAGGGCGGGGTCACCGGAGGTGATCGGCCCGCTCTCGCCGACGATGACCTCGAGCACGAGCGGGATGCCCAGTGCCAGGAGGCTCGCCAGGAGCGCGCTGACCGCGCCCAGCGACAGGCGCCCGAGAACCGGCGTGGCGAAGGGCAGGAGCCGCGCGAGAGAGCGGATCGTGGAGGGGGCGGGGGTGGAAGAGCGGGTCATGATCCTCGAAGGGTGGGAGCCGGACGCCGGACCGGGCGTCGAAAGGGGGCCGAGCGTGCTCGACGAGAGGCGGCCGTCAGCCGCATACAGGATGGAACGGAAAGGCGGGCGGCGTTATGCCGCGGATGCTGCGGGGAATGCCCATCCGGCGGTCAGCTCCATGCGCCCGCGGAAGCGGATGCGCAGGGCGACCGGCTGTGCAGCGGAAACGGTCGTGTCCATGGCAACCTCCTCAGGCGGGGCGAGATCGTGCCGCACCTCCGGCGCGACAGCCGCCCAGCTTAACCTGAGAATCTGCTGGGCACAACCGTTCCGCTCATGTGATCGCTTCGCGCGCGAGCAGGCTCCGCTTGACCGGGAGACCCCACGCGAACCCGCCCAGCGAGCCGTCGGTGCGCAGGACCCGGTGGCACGGCACGAACAGCGCGGGGGCGTTGCGCGCGCAGATGGATGCCGCCGCCCGCACCGCGGCGGGCTGCCCCAGCGCGGCGGCGAACCCGGTGTAGGTCAGCGGGTCCCCCGGCCGGATGCGGCGGAGGGCCGCCCAGCCGGCGTTCTGCAGGACGGTGCCGAACTGACGGACCGGCACGTCGTCGATCGCCGCGACGTCCCCGTCGTAGTAGGCGCGGACGGCGGTGGCCGCATCCGTCGTGCCCTCGACCACACGGGCGGGGCGACGGAGTCCGGGCAGCCGGGCGACGACGGCGTCGGCGTCAGGCGTCCAGCCCGAGGCGAGCACGTGACCGGACTCGTCGGCGAGCAGCGTGAAGGCCCCGTCGGGGGTCTGGAGGGTCTGGATGATGGCGGTCGTGGTCATGCGAGGACCTCCTCGGTATCGGCTCCGGCGGACGTGGGCAGCCGGGACGGTTGTTCGGAATTCAGGAGATCCGGCACCTCCGGCGCCTCCCGGAGCCGCCGGACGGCGGTTCTTCCTGAGTTCTGCGCACGAGTCGGGCGGACCGGCGCCGCGCGCCACAGGTGGGCGGTGAGGTACGTGCGCCACGGTGCGACCCGCGCCGACCACGCCGTGAGTCCGGCCGGATCGGCGGGGAGCCCCGCGGCGGCGGCGCCCGCGCGGGCGGCGACGTCGCCGGGCAGCAGCACGTCGGGGTCTGCCAGCACGCGCATGCGCACGTAGTCCGCCGTCCAGGGGCCGATGCCGGGCATCGCGAGCAGCGCCGCGCGCTGCCCGGCACGGTCGTCGCCGCTGGTGAGGACGAGATCCCCTGAGGCGAGCGCGGCGGCCGCGCCGGTGATCGCGCGGATGCGGGCCGCGGGTCCGCGCAGCACCTCGGAGCCGTGTTCGGCGATCGCCGCCATCGTCGGGAACAGCACCGAGGTGCCCTCCACATCGGCGACCCGCTCACCCAGGGCGTCGGCGAGCGCGCTCAGCGCTGTACGGGCGGCAGCCACGGTGATCTGCTGCCCGACCATGGCGCGGATGAGCATCTCGTGCGGATCGGCCGCTCCCGGAACCCGGATGCCGGGGGTCTTCGCTACGAGCGGGGCGAGCTCGGGATGCTGCGCGAGCGCGTCATCGATCGCGACCGGGTCGGCGTCGAGATCGAACAGCCGACGGGCCCGGGTCACCAGCGTCGAGAGGTCGGACAGGCGGGCCAGGCGTGCGCGCAGCCGCACACGTCCGACCTCGTCCACCCGCAGCGCGAACCAGCCCGGGCCGCCGGGAAGGCGCAGCGCGCGGGCGAAGTGCGCAGCATCCGCCGTCTCGACGCCGGGCAGGGCGCGCGCCGCCATCCACGCGAACAGCCCGTCGGCATCCAGCGGACCGCGGTGCGGGAGGACGAGATCGATCGCCCCGCCCACAGAGTCGGTCGACCGGCGGCGGGCGCGCAGCTGCAGCGGCGGCATGCCGAACACCTCCCCGACGGTCTCGTTGAACTGGCGGACGCTGGAGAACCCCGCAGAGAACGCGACGTCGGCGGCGGGCAGATCGGTGCCCACCAGCAGCATGCGCGCGGTGTGCGCGCGGTGCGCGCGACTGAGGGCGAGCGGGCCTGCGCCGAGCTCCGCCGTGAGCAGCCGCGTGAGGTGCCGCGAGGAGTATCCGAGACGCCGAGCGAGGCCCGGCACGCCTTCGCGGTCGACGACCCCCTCGGCGATGAGACGCATCGCACGAGCGGTGACGTCGCCGCGCACGTTCCACTCCGGCGAACCCGGCGCCGCCTCCGGCAGGCAGCGCCGGCAGGCGCGGAACCCGGCCTCGTGCGCGGCGGCCGACGTCGCGAAGAACGTGACATGCGCGGGCTTCGGGGTGCGCGCCGGGCAGCTCGGCCGGCAGTAGATGCCGGTCGTGCGGACGGCGGTGACGAACTGACCGTCGAAGCGGCGGTCGCGCGACTGGATGACGCGATACCGCTCGTCGAAGGTCATTCCGGTGCCCATGCCTCCATCCTGCCACTCCCCGCCCCCACCGGCTGGCGGAATTCGGACATGGCGGCGCGGCGGCTCCGCGGGTCAGCGCGTCGCGATGGCGAGTCCCCCAGGCGGGAGGACGATCGTCGTCCGGCCCTCGTAGGGGTGCGTGCGCAGGAGGGCGCCGTCGTCGTCGTAGACGCGCACGATCCCGCCCCCGTCCACGGTCGCCGGCTGCGGCAGAGCGGCGCTCGAGTGCACGAGCTCCGTGCGGCCACCGGCCCCCTCCACCACGAGTCGCGACACGACCGGGCGCACGATCATCCCGTCCAGCACCACGTCCCCCGACAGCACGTCGACACGCAGGCGGGATCGGTCGCCCAGCACCGGCGCCTGCAGCGACTGGGGCAGCAGCGCGCCGGGGGTGGGCGAGATGCCCTGCTCCGGGCCGGTGAGCCGCAGGAGTCCGCTCGGCAGCCCGCCGCCGCGCCACAGCGACGTGGTGCGCTGACCCGGGGACGACCACACGACCGGCTCGACCCAGCGGCGCGTGGCGTCGGTGCCGATGTCGAACACCGCGCGCTGACCGCGCGTGAGGGTCAGCGCGTCGCCCGACCAGCCGGACTCCCCCGTCCACGACTCCGGCGTGCTCAGCGTCCCGTTCGTCTCGGTCGTGCTCTCCGCCTCGACGAATTCCAGTCCGTCGCGCGCCGTGATCTCGGTGACGGACGTGGCCCGTTGCGCCACGTCGGGCCGCGCGTCGAGGGCGAGGGCCGTGAGCAGCCCGTGGATGGTGGATTCGGCGCCGCTGTTGCGGTTGACGTCGCCGTTGGGCTGCAGGCCGTCGAACGTCACGCCCGTCGCCGGGTCGTACATGCGCGTGCCGGCATGATTGGCTCCGAAGAACCATGCCGCCTGGATTCCGGCGAGCTCGGTGAACGCCGTCGATCCCGTCGCATCCGCCACGGCCAGCAGGGACTGCACGCGCGAGTCCGCGCCGTACGCGATCTGCACGCGGTCGGTAGGCGTGGGGTTCCAGCCGTTGTCGGGACCGCCGGCGGTCAGCAGGGTCGGGGTGAACACGGCGGCGTCGGCGATCGCCGGCGCCGCGAGCGCCGGGTCGCCGAGGGCCTCGGATGCCGCGGCCAGCGCCGCCGGCATCTGCGAGCCCCACGCGTGCCAGATCGCGGGCGACTTCGCCCACGGCAGGATCGCACGGTACGGCCACGCGCGCGTCGTGCCGGAGGCCATCGCGCCGATGCCTTCGGCCAGCTGGCGCAGGGCTGTGGCGGCGGCGGTGTCATCGGGTCGGGCCTGGACGCGCGCGGCCAGTCCGAGCACAGCCTCGGCCGAGGCATCCGCGCCGTCGACGATGAGCCACGTGGGCACGCGCATGCCGTCGGCGGTGGACCACTGCCCGTAGCGCGACAGCACATCACGCTGGAGCGCCGTGAGGGAGAGCGCGAGGCGCTCCTCCAGGAACGCCGCGAAGGCCGGATCGGCGTCGGCGAACGCGGCGTAGCCCTCCCCGAGGGCCCAGATCGTGCGCGCCAGCCAGTAGCTGGGCCCGCTGTCGGAGGGGTCGGGGAGTTCGACCGGCTCCGCGGACGGGTTCAGGGTGCCGTCCGGCTGCATCCACAGCACCACGTTGCCGGCGTTGGGACCCTCGGCGGTCTGCAGGTAGGTGAGCGAGCGCAGCAGCTCGTATGCGGTCTGGCGGCTGTCATCCGCGCCGGTCAGCCGCCAGTGGCGCAGGTAGACCACGGCGGCGCGGGCGGTGTCGTCGGCGTTGAACGCGCCCTGGCCCCACGTGCCGGTGGCGGGATCGAGCGGTCCGCCGCCGACGCGTTCGAACGTGCCGCCGTCACGCGCGTCGGCGTAGGTCCACGGCTGGATCAGCTCCGGCTCCTCCGCGAGCCGGTAGGTCGTGTGGCCGGCCACGCCGGCGGGCGGGGCGGCCGTATCGAGCAGGAAGTCGAGGTGGGCGAGGTTCGCCAGCGGCGCCGCGCCGGCCGTGGCCGCGGGGACCGAGGCTCCGGCCGTGGTCGCGGGGACCGAGGCGGCGGTGTGGGCGGCGGCCGAGGCGGGGGCTGCGACGAGCAGCGGAACGGCGAGCGTGAGGGCGCCGATCACGGCGGTCGCGCGCGCACTCCATCGTGCGGGCATGAGGGGGTGTCCTTCCGGGTCAGGGGGATGAGGTGGCATCGGAGCGTTCCAGCAGCGCGACGCCGATCTTGCTGTCGGCCATGCCGTAGAACACGAAGTGCCGGCCGTCGATCTGCTCGATCGCGGTGGGGAAGACGACGTTGGGCACGATGCCGCTGCGCTCGTCGGCCGTCTCCGGAGCCAGCAGCGGCTCGCTGGTGCGCGCGAGGACGCGGCCCGGGTCGGCCGCATCCAGCAGGAGCGCGCCGGCGGCGTAGTTGACGTTCTGCTGCTGCGCGAACGCGTCGTCGATGACGCCGGTGACCCCGTGGTGCAGCACGAGCCAGCCCTCCGGGACGCGCAGCGGGGGCGGCCCGCCGCCGATCTTCAGCTCCTCGAAGGCGAACTGCGGACCGGCGACGAACCGGTGATGCTCCCACAGCGTGAGGTTGCCGACATCGGCCAGCACGGCGGCCAGCGGCACGTAGCTGATCCAGACGGACTGGCGGGGGTCCTCGACACCCGCCGGCAGCCGGACGCCCTGTCCCGGGCGCGTCTCGCCCAGATCCCACATCGGCCGGTGCAGGACGGCGAGCGCCTCCGTGCCGTCGGGGGCGCGGACCGGCTCGGGGAAGAACACGGTGTCCTTGTTGTGGAACAGGTTCAGGTCGGTGTCGAGGTCGTCCTGGTAGCGGAACAGCGCCGGTCCGAGCCGCCGCCACGTGCGCAGGTCGTCCGACACCGCGAGCGCCGTGCGCGGCCCGAGGGGGCCGAACGCGACGTAGGTCATGACGTGCAGCCCGAGCACGTCGATCCACGTGATGCGCGGATCCTCCACCCCGGCGTGATCGGCGCCCCGCTCCCAGCCGCGGTCCGGCGCCAGCACGACGCCCTCGCGGACCACCCCGACCGGCACGCCGCCCTCGACCACGACGCGTGCCAGGCCCACGCGCGAGACGTTGCCGGCGGCGACCAGGCGCGGCAGGAGGTACAGCTCCCCGTCGGGTCCGCGGCCCGAGCCGGGGTTGAGCACGCCCTCCGCCTCGTTCGGGTCGCCGGGGTCGGGGGTCATCACGATCCCGGCGCGCGTCAGCCGGTAGGGCACGGCACGGGTCATCCCTTCACCCCCGATCCGAGGTCGTTCGAGGTGAAGTACCGCTGGAACACCAGGAACAGGGCGACGGCGGGGGCCGCCAGCACGACAGCACCGGCCATCATCGCGCCGAACGGATTGGACGTGGAGGCGGCGATGTTGGAGATGAAGTTCGCCAGCGACACCGCCAGCGGCTGCATCGACGCCTCCTTCGTGATGAGGAACGGCCACAGGAACTCGTTCCACGGCCCGATGAAGGTCAGCAGCACGACCGTGAGCAGCGCCGGTCGCACGAGCGGCAGCGCCACGTTCCACAGCAGCCGGAATTCCCCCGCCCCGTCGATGCGCGCCGCGTCGAAGAGCTCTCGGGGCAGCTGCATGAAGTACTGCCGGAAGATCACGACCGCGGTGGAGCTGATGAAGAACGGCAGGATCATCCCGAGGTAGCTGTCGGACAGACCGTAGTCGCGCGCGATCATGACGTACAGCGGGATCATGAGCAGCTGGAACGGGATCACCTGCACCAGTAGCGCGAGCGAGAACACCGCGCCGCGGCCGCGCCACTGCAGCACGGCGAGGGCGTACCCGGCGAGCACGCCGAACACGACCGTGCCGAGGATGACGCCGCCGGCGAAGATCCCGGAGTTCACCAGACCACGAAGCAGGTTGATCCGCGCGTTGATGGCGACGTAGTTCTCCAGCGTGAGGTTCGCCGGGTTGGGGAAGGCCCCGGCGGGCGTGGGGTCGACATCCGTCTGCAGCGACCCGATGACCATGTAGTAGAAGGGGAAGAGGAAGGCCACGGCGCCCAGCGACAGCACGACGTACATCGCGACCTTGCCACCCAGTGCGCGTCTCATCGCTCCTCCCCTCCCACGAAGCGCCGCTGGACGGCGGCGATGATCAGCACGAAGAAGATGAGGATCACGCCGATGGCGGCGGCGACATCCGGGTTCTGCTGCTCGATGCCCTTCTGATAGATCAGCAGGACGGGCGAGGTGGACGCCCCGTTCGGGCCGCCCCCGCCGGTGAGCAGATACGGCTCGGTGAAGAGGTTGGCGCCCGTGATGGTGGCCAGCAGCACCACCAGCAGCGTCGCCGGGCGCACCCCCGGCACGGTCACGGAGAAGAACTGCCGGATGCGGCCGCCGCCGTCGACCGAGACCGACTCGTACAGCTCCTTGGACACGTTCTGCAGTGCCGCGAGGTACAGCAGGATGTAGAAGCCCAGCCCCTTCCACGTGACGAAGAGTGCGATCGTCGGCATCGCCAGGGCGGAGTTCACCAGCCACGACGGATCGGGCGCGAGCGGCCCGAGGACGTTGTTGACCAGTCCGTTGTTGGAGAAGAGGAACAGCCACACCGCCACGACGGCCACCGATGCGCTGACGTACGGCACGTAGTAACTGACGCGGAAGAACGTGCGCGCCTTGACCACGCGGTCCAGCGCCGTCGCGAGCAGAAGCGACAGCATCACCGTGAGGGGCACGTTGATGAGAAGGAAGATCCCCACGTTGAGGAACGACCGCCACACCGCGGGGTCGGTCACCGCCGTGACGTAGTTCGCGAACCCGACGAACGGACGATCCACCACCGCGCCGGGCGCGGCGAAGAAGTAGTCCTGGAATGACATCCACACCGCGAAGACGATCGGGTACGCGAAGACCACCGCCACGAACACGATGTAGGGGGCGGAGAAGAGGATCCCCAGCGGGTTCTCCCCCAGCAGTCCGCGCCGGCCACGGCGCTGTCGGCCCTCGCCCGCGGGAACCGCCGGGGCCGCGGCGGCCGGGGCCACCGGCCGCCCCGGCACGACCTCGGTCATGTCAGTTACCCGCCGCCAGCTCGTTGATCTGCTCGGCGCTATCGGTGAGGAAGGTCTGCACGTCGTCCTCGCCGAAGATCACCGCGCGTGAGTACCCGTCGCGGAACGCCTGCCAGATCTCCACGGAGTTGGGCACGTTGGGCACCTCCACCGTGCGGGCGGCCTGGTCGCCGAACAGCGCGTAGGCGGGGTTGGCCTCGAAGAAGTCGGCGTAGGTCTCGCTGAGGTCCTGGCGCAGCGGCATCTGCCCGGTCTCCTCCAGCCAGATGCCGTCCTGCTCCTCACTGGTGGCGAACTTCAGCACGTCCCACGCCGTGGCCTGGTTCTCGCACGCGGTGAACATGCCCACGTTCTTCGCGTCGCTGAAGGTCCACGTCTCTGCGGGGTCGGTGCCGTCCTGGGTGGGTACGGGAACGGCGCCCCAGTCCACATCCTCCCCGTACACGTTGATCGCCCACGGCCCGACGATCGCCATCGCGGCGTACCCGTCGGCGAACGCGTCGCCCTGGTACTGCTCGTTGCCGGCGAGCTGCTCGGCGTACAGGGTGCGCCAGAACTCCGCGACGGCGGTGCCGTTCTCGTCGTCGAAGGTCGCCTCGCCCTCCTCGACGAGCTGCGTGCCGCCGGTCTGCGCGGCATACAGCGGGTAGAAGTCGAACCACGACTGGAAGAACTCGCTCGTGGGAGCGGGGTTGATCGCGAAGTCCGCGACGCCGGACTCCTTGAGAGTGCGCGCCGTCTGCAGGAACTCGTCGTAGGTGGACAGGGCGGGATTCTCCGGATCGAGGCCCGCCTGTTCGAACAACGCCTTGTTGTAGAAGATCACGACGGGGTTGGATTTCCACGGCATCTGGTAGAAGTCGCCGTCCTCCGAGCGGTACTGCTCGGCGACCTCACCGCTGCGCTCGGTGATGTAGTCGTCACCGTCTTCGAACTCCGACAGGTTCACCAGGCCCCCCTGACGCTGGAAGCCGGGCACGGCGGCGGGCGAGGTGTTGAAGATCAGGCACGGCGCGTTTCCGGCCGTGATCGCCGCGCCGATCACCTCTTCGCTGGAGGAGCCGGCCGGGATCTCCTGCGCGCGGATCTGCTCGTCGGGGTTCTCGCTGTTCCAGGCCTCCACCATCTGCTCGCCCCACGCGATCTCCGACTCATTGTTGGAGTACCAGATGGTGATCTCGCCGCGGCCCTCCGTGCCGCCCCCGCCACCGCCGCCCCCGCCGCAGGCGGTGAGAGCGAGGATGCCGGTTGCCGTCGCGGCGGTGATCAGGATGCGTCGTCGCATGTCAATCTCCTTCCAAAGGTGCGGCCGAGGTCGCGGTGTCCGAGGGTGAGCAGGTCGAGGCCCGGGTGACCAGGCGCGGGTCGGGAAGCGTGAGGTGCTCGGCCGCGCCGCCGGCGACCGCCACGAGCAGCGTGCGCGCGACGATCGCGCCCCAGCCGCGCACATCCGTCGCCACGCTCGTGAGCGAGGGATGGACGTGCCGGCCCATCTCGGTGTCGTCGAAGCCGGTGATCGACAGGTCGCGCGGCACCGAGAGCCCGCGCTGCTGGGCGACGCCCATGCCGGCGAGGGCCATGCTGTCGTTGGAGTACACGACCGCCGTGGGTCGCTCCGGGCGGTCGAGCACGTGCGCCGTCGCCCTGGCGCCGTCTGCGGCGCTGAAGTCGGTCTCCACGACGGAGGCACGCAGTCCGAGCCGGGTGGCGGCGACGTCGAAGGCTGCGCGCCGCCGGGCGGCATGGAGGAGTTCGGCGGGACCGGCGACGTGCGCGATGTCGCGATGGCCGAGCGCGGCGAGGTGCTCCACGGCCAGGCGGATGCCTACACCGTCGTCGACGCACACCGAGGAGAACGGGCTCGCTCCGTCGGGCCGGCCGAGGGTCACGGCCGACAGGCCGAGCCCCTCGACTAGGGAGATGCGCGGATCCGCCACGCGCAGGTCGGTGAGGATGACCCCGTCCACGCGCCGATCGGCGGCGAGCCCCCGGTAGGTCTCGGCCTCGTGGCGGCCGGGTGTGGCGACGGCCAGGACGAGCGCCTGACCGGAGACGGAGAAGGCGTCTTCCAATCCGGCGATGAAGGCAGGGAAGAAGGGGTCGGCGGCGATGACGTCGGGGCTGCGGCCGATCACCAGTCCGCACGCGAACGCCCGCCCGACGCTGAGCGAGCGGCCGCGCACGCTCGGAGACCAGCCCAGTTCGCCGGCGGCGGCGAGGATGCGCGTGCGCGTTTCGGGTGCGACACCCGGGCGGTTGTTCAGCGCGAAGGACACCAGGCCTTTGCTCACGCCCGCCCGCCGGGCGACGTCGGCGATCGTGGCTCGCTGGCCGTGTCCCATCCGCACTCCTTCGTGACCGGGCCCGGATCCGCGCGACGGACCCTCGACGCAGTTGATCTAAACCGGTTCAGAGACGCGCCGACAGGCCTTGACAAACCCCGGGATCGCGGATTCCACGGGTAGGGACCCCCGCCGCCGTGGCGCGAGTAGCGTGTCGGGCATGAGTGCGCGCGAGTACGACGTCATCGTGGTCGGGGCAGGACCGGTGGGCGAGAACGTCGCCGACCGTGCCGTGCAGGGCGGGCTGTCGGCCGTGCTCGTCGAGGCCGAGCTCGTCGGCGGCGAATGCTCGTACTGGGCGTGCATGCCCTCCAAGGCGCTGCTGCGCAGCGGCGCGGCCCTGCGGGCGGCCCAGGCGGTGGATGGAGCGAAGCAGGCCATCACCGGCACCCTCGACGTCGCCGCGGTGCTCGCCCGGCGCGACCGCATGGTGCACGACTGGAACGACGACTCCCAGGTGACCTGGGTCGACAAGGCCGGCATCGACCTCGTGCGCGGCCATGGCGCGCTCGCGGGTGAGAAACGCGTGCGCGTCACGGCCGACGACGGCGCGGTCACCGACCTCGTGGCCCGTCACGCCGTCGTAGTGTGCACGGGCTCGGCCGCGCTCCTGCCCGACATCCCCGGGCTCCGCGCCATCCAGCCCTGGACCAGCCGCGAGGCGACCGCCGCGCAGACCGCGCCCGAGTCGCTCGCGATCCTCGGCGGCGGCGTCGTCGCGACGGAGATGGCGACGGCCTACGCGAGCTTCGGCACGCGTGTGACGGTGCTCGCGCGATCGGGCCTGCTGACGAACGAGGAGCCGTTCGCGGGTGAGCTGGTCGCGGCATCCCTGCGGGATCTCGGCGCGGACGTGCGCACGGGCGTCACGATCTCCTCGGCACGGCGCGACGGCGAGAGCCCCGCACGGCTGGAGCTGTCAGACGGCACGACGCTCGAGGTGGAGGAGGTGCTCGTCGCCACCGGCCGCGTGCCGCGCACGGGCGACCTGGGGCTGGAGACGGTGGGCCTGGAGCCGGGCTCGTGGCTCGACGTCGACGACACCCTCCTCGTCCGCGGTACCGACTGGCTGTACGCCGCCGGCGACGTGAACCACCGCGCGCTCCTGACGCATCAGGGCAAGTACCAGGCCCGCGCGGCGGGCGACGTCATTGCCGCGCGCGCGAACGGCGCACCCGTGCAGGATGCGCCGTGGGGGGCGCACGTGGCCACCGCGGACCATGCGGCCGTGCCGCAGGTGACCTTCACCGATCCCGAGGTCGCCTCGGTGGGTCTGACCGCGGCGAGGGCCGAGAAGGCCGGCATCCGCACGCGCGTGATCGACTACGACCTGTCGTGGGTCGCGGGCGCGAGCGAGTGGTCGGACGACTACCGTGGCCAGGCCCGCGCCGTCGTGGACGAGGACCGGGGGGTTCTCGTCGGGGTGACCTTCGTGGGTCCGAGCGTCGCGGAGCTGCTGCACTCCGCGACGATCGCGATCGTCGGCGAGGTCCCGCTGCACCGGCTATGGCACGCCGTTCCGTCGTACCCGACGGTCAGCGAGGTGTGGCTGCGGTTCCTTGAGACGTACGGCCGCGACAGCGCGTCGCACTGACCGCCCGCCGCGGACCGTGCATCAGGATGGGAGCCGCTTTCCTGCACCGCCGCTCCCCCGCACTGCCGCTTCCCGGGTTCCCCGCTTCCCGGGTCCCGCCGCTCCCCGGGTCCTCCGCTTCCCGAACTCCTCAACGATGAGCCGGAGGCGGCCGCTTCCTGCCGGAACCGGGCTGTTTCAGCGCAGTCTTGAGGAGTTCGGGCAGCCGGCGAGGCCCTGACCCCGAGCCTCGACCCTGGCGTGGACCTGGACCCGGGTAGGGACCTGCAACCCGACGTGCGGAGACGGGATAGGAGCTGCGAACGGCGCATCTCAGCTGCTGGCTACTCCCGCTTCCCGAACTCCTCAACGATGAGCCGGAGGCGGCCGCTCCCGGCCGGAACCGGGCTGTTTCGGCGGAGTTTTGAGGAGTTCGGGCAGCCGACGATGCTCCGGGACGGCACACCGCACCCGAACCTGGGCGCGGACGCGTCGAGCCGACGCGGGCGCGGCTCAGCGGTACTCGAAGGTCAGGAGCCCCTTCACTGCTGCGAGAGCTTCCTCGGACAACTCCGGGTGTCGATCGTGGACACCCGCCACCAGCGCGTCGCCCCACGCCGAGAGCTTCTCCGCGGTCCGCGGATCGGCGTCTGCGTCTGCTTCGGCGATGATGTCCAGAACGTGTTGCCGTAGCTTCGGGTCGTCGATGCGGGAGGGGAAACGTCCAGGGACCGCGGCGGCCCGGTCGTATCCGACATACGTCAGAACCGCTGCACTCAGGGTGTCGTCAGCCACTCGCGTTCCTCTCGATCCACGGCCCCGTCCACCGCAGAGCATCGAACTCGGAGAGGTGAGTACTCCGGTGGGATCATGTCGCCTCGGCCTCGTCACGACCAGGCGTGGAGGAACGGAGCTCGCGCCGACGCGCCAGCGGGGCGTCCGCGATGGAGCCCTGTGCCCGAAGCTCGTCGGCCGAGTACACCGCATAGCGGGAGAACGCCGCGGCCGCGATGTCGCTGGAGAACCATATCTGTGCGCCGTCAGGCCCCGTGAGGAGAACGCCGCCCTCGTCGCCGCTCCGTAGATTCCACCCTTCCCTGACCACCGCAGTGCCCTCTGCGTCCAACTCCACCAGTGGCGCCAGCCGACTCAGCCCGCGCGATTCGCGCGCGGATCCCAGGTAAAGCATCACCACGTAGCGCTCAACGTCCTGCCACCGGCGTGAAGACACCTCCCTGAGCGGCTTCGCGTCGCGCAGGCTCCTGCTCAGCACCCATCCGTCGCCTGTCCGATCGATGCGCACACGCGATTCGCCATCGTCCAGGAGGAGATGCGCGTCTTTGGACGGCAGCAGTTCGAGACCTTCGTCCGTCAACCACCGCGCGAGCTGGGCGCATGAATCGGCCGTCTGGCCGTTACGCTCTTCGTGCTCGGCCATGTCTGCGTGTCTCCCCGTTGCACTGCCTGGCCGGGCGGCAATCTACCTCACTGAGGCGGCGACACCCGGCCGGTCACGACGATCTGACCCGGCATGTCGATCACCCGCAAGACCTCCCAGTCCAACCCGCGCGCCAGCAGCAGCGTACCCGGCTCTCCCGGGAGCGACGCATCCTGATAGAGGGCCGGCACGCCGGCCGGTACGTGGAGTTTCACGACCACCTCCGCCTCGGGAGGAAGGACGTCTTGGCCGGCGAGCAGCGAAAGGAGATACGCCGGTTCGTGGATGCGCGTTCCCATCGTGAGGTCGGTGGGCAGCGAGTCCCGAGAACGGACAAGCGTCACGACCACCGGCTCCGGTGTGGGACGAACCTGAAGAGCCGAATCCAGGGCGCGCACGCTCTCTGCGATGCGGGGCGCCAATGCACCCCCCGCTCGCAGAGCCGCGTCGATCTCGGTCCGCTCGGGCCGTTTCGCTTCGGGTTCGTTCCGCCGAGGCGCATCATCCCTGCGCGGTTCGAGCGCTTCCCGTGCGGAGGCCTTGCTCTCGAAGCTCTCGAAGGACGTGTCGGCTGCTCCAGCGTATGCAGGGCCGGCGGTCCCCGCGAGGGAAGCAACGGCTTCGGCAGCGGGCACTCCGTCGTCGTGGCGTCGACGCAGCTCCTCGATCCAATAACCGGATCCCTGTGGTTGGAAGTCGCCCTCGCGACGGGAGATCAGACCGGCTGCATCCTTCTCGTCGCCGTCCACGCCGTGGAACAGGTATGCCTCGACGACCCCCTCCCGACGGATGGCGACGGCACGAATCGGTCCACGCGGCCCGGCATGGTAGGTAGGCAGGTCTCCTGAGACCTTTCCTGAGAAGTCCTCGTCCGAGAACACGCTGGCGATCATCCGATCCTCCCGAAAACATGCCACTGTCCGTCGATCAGAACGGAACGGGTCGCGGTCCACGATAGACCCCTACCCAAGAGCAACTCTCGCTCGGAGCCACCGAACGCCGACACCGACTCCACCCACATCGCCGGGGTCTTCTCCGGCACAGAAAGGTGCAGGACGACATCCTTGCCCTTGAACGAGTCCGCGACACCGCCCAGGGAGGTGGACAGGTAGGACGATTCGTCGAACTTGGTCCCTGGCGCGCTTTGGGGCGTCACCGGCCAGTGGTCCACGTTCATGGCGCGCGTGACGACTACTTCAGAGGGAAGCGGCCGGGAGTTCATGGCAGCGTCGATGTTCTGGATGTGAGGCTGGAGATGAGCGGGGTAGGGATCCCCGGCTCGCAGCGCTCCGTTGATCTCCCGATAGGTCACCCCGCTGGTACCGGGCGCCTCACGGGTGTAGTCCAGCACCGCATCCCGCTGCGTGTCCGTCAGGTCATCCTTGATCCCGGCCCAGTGCTCCTGACCGAACTGGGTTGCCGCAGCATCGTCAGCGAACGTCCGTCCACCCGAGATCTCGTTCATCGCCGCGTCATACTGCTCCTGCGGCGTGAGCTTCGCGAACTCCTCAGGGGTGAGCGGCGCGGAGTCCGGTGCGTCCGCCGGATCTGCGCCTCCTGCCGGCGCATCGCCGGCGTCGGTCGGGTTGCCCGACGGGTCACCCGGCGTGGCCGGGGAGCCGCCCGCGTCCGGCGCATCTCCCGTCACGGGCACGCCATCGGCATCCGGCGTGTGCGGAGCCGGATCGGCACCGCCGTCGGCATCACCCGGGCGGCCACCATCGGCATCACCCGGGCGTCCGCCATCGGCATCACCCGGGCGTCCGCCATCGGCATCACCGGGGCGTCCGCCATCGGCATCACCGGGGCGTCCGCCGTCGGCATCACCAGGGCGTCCGCCGTCGGCATCACCAGGGCGCCCGCCGTCGCCATCGCCCGGGCGTCCGCTGCCGGCAGTCGGCGCGTCGGGATCGCTCGAGGCCGGAGCAGAGTTGCCGGCTCCGCCGGATGAAGCCGGGAATCCGTCGCCGTCGACATCCATCCCGAGGTCGTTCTCGACGTCGTGGAAGATCGGCGTCTCGGGGTCGTACCCGCCCGGGTTCTGGGAGCCGTTACCCGAGCCGGAGCCCGGAGGCAGGCCGTTCCCGCCGCCACCGCCGGTGTTGACCGGCGGGGTCGGGACATCGACCGGGTCGTTGCCGCCACGCGGGCCGCCCCCACCGTTCCCGCCCGGTGAGGGGATACCCTCGCCGCCGGTCGGTGTGGGTGCTTCGCCTTCGGGCACGCGCGGACCGCCGCCGCCGTCGCCACCGCCGCCACTGACCTCGTTGCCGCCCGTGACGTTAGGGCCCTCGTAGTCGGTCGTGCCGGCGGGACCGCCGTCGCCACCGCCGCCGCTGACCTCGTTGCCGCCGGAGACGTTCGGACCCTCATAGTCCGTCGTACCGGGGCGGCCACCGCCGTCGGGGCCGCCGCTGTTGGCGTTGTTGCCGCCGGTGACGACCGGCACGTTCTCGTTGACGTCGATGTTGCCCCGACCCGGGTCGGCAGCCGACGACGAGCCGCGGCCGGAGCCGCTGCGCGATCCTCCGCCGGAGGTCACCACGCCGCCCAGACCACCGATCACGACAGAGCGGGGGTCCACGCTGCCGTCACTGATGAGACCGTCGGTCGCGGCACCCGCCGCTCCCCCGCCGCCGCCGGCAAGAGCCCTGACGACGACATTCTCGCCGTACCGACCGAACGGCCTGGCGATGACGTCCGATACCGCGCCGCCGACGAGGCTGGAGCCGAGAACCGCGAGGAGGTTCGCGTCGCCGCGCTTGACGACCACCTCCGCGGTCAGCGCAGCCGCCGTCCCGGCGGCGAGATCGATGGCGGCCTGGACCTGGCGCTTGTGGCGCAGCGCGAAGGGGATGAGGCTGGCTCGGATGGCGCGGATGCGCACGGCCACGCGGGCAGCCGTACCCCCCACGCGGGTGAGGATCGTGAGGATGCGACCGCCGATCACGGCGATGCGCGCGGTCATGGCTGCAGCGCCGGCAGCGGCGCTGGCGCCGAAGGTGAACGCACTCAGCGCGGCGCTGATGGCCACCGTCGCGGCGATCTCGATCGCGAGCTGCACGAGCATCTCGATGACTTCCTTGTGCGCTTCACGCACGTCATCGGCGTAGTCGCTGCACTGGGTCCCGAGGTCCTCGATGAGGTCGGCCACGTCACCGATGTCGGTCGCGAAGTCGCTCACCTCAGTGCGGGCCTTGACGAGTTCGACGCTGTCCAGGGAGGCCACGGGGTTGTCGCCCTGACGCACGTCCGTCGCCAGGCGGCGGACGTCGCGGGCGATGTCCTTCCACGCCCGTGCGGCGTCGTCGAGCTTGTCGGTGTCGGCATTGGGCCACATCATCCCGACGACGTCCATCACCAGATCCCAGCCCGTGGGCTCGTTGGTGCTGCCGCCGAAGGCGGAGGGGGGCGGTGCGACGCTCTGCGGGCTGCGCGGCGGCCGGAGCGTGAAGCTTCCGGCGTCGAAGGGCTGCCCGGATGCGACCGCCTCCGCCGACGCGGCGTTGCCCCCGCTGGCCATGAAGAGGCGGTCCAGGCTGTTGGCGCGCACGCCGATGTCGAAGATGTTCTGCAGCGCGGCGCCCGCGACATCGTCGTAGGCGCCCGCGAACTGCTCGCCGCCGGGGTCGGAGCCGGCCATGCTCGCAAAGCCATTCGCGGAGGAGCGGGCGGTGCTGCCGACCGTGTCGGCGGACTCGGCCACCGCGTCGAAGGCGTCGGCAGCCTGCACGTACAGGGTCGGGTCGATTCGTCTCGTCGTCATGCGCTGGCCCACATCGTGCGATTGTTGTTCTGGGCGGCCTCGTAGACCGATGCGGCCTCACCGACCCACTTCTTCAGGTCTTCGGCGTGCGTCTTGATCGCCGCCGCGCCGAGCTGCCACGTGCCGACGAGCCCGAGGAACTCCACGCTGGCCACGCCCGCCCACTGGGCGTTGGCTGCGGCGGTGGCGCCGGCGGCGTGCGTCTCGAGGTCGGTGCAGTAGGTGATGAGGTTGTCGAGCGCCGTCTCCAGCTCGCGCAGCTGCGCGAGGTCGAAGGTGTGCAGGCTCACGCGGTTCCCCCACCCTGCCGGCGTGTGCCGACGGTGGATGAACGGGATGCGGCGGTGACCTGCATCTCCGTCATGGTGTAGCCCGTCTCCGCGCCCTGCACACGGGCGGCGATGTCGGTGAGGGCGTCGCGGACCAGACCGGCGTTGGTCTGCCACTCCGCCCAGCTCTCCGCGAACTTCTCCGCGGCGTCGCCGCTCCACGATGCACCCACGATGGATGTCACCACGCCGGAGATCTGAGACACGTGCCCGTCGAACTGGGCGACGGCTCCGACCATCGCCGAGGCCGAATACCCCAGGGCCGGTGTCGATACCGAGAATTGCCCCATCTGCTGCTCCTGCTCCCTAAGCTCTTCCGCCGCCCACCCACGACAGGGGGCGCCGTCAGCCGGCGCCCCCGACGATCATGCTCAGGCGCGGAAGCTGTTGCTGATGTTGTTCTCCGACTCCTCGTAGGCCAGCGCGGCCTTCGAGAGCTGGTCGCTGATCCCGGTGAGGGATTCCTTCAACTGCAGGCCCGCTGCATCCCACTGCTCGTACAGCTCGTTGAACGACTGCGAGGCTGCGCCGCCCCAGTCGCCCGCGATGAGTCCCTGCACGAGCGACTTCAGGTTGCTCAGCTGCGACTCGATCGAAGCGGCTCCCGAAGAGAGCTGGTTCGCGACGCCCGAGAGCGACTCCGAGGTGACTTTGATGTCCGCCATGTGATCCTCCGTGGTTCAGGGCGATCAGCCGCCCGGGTCATAGGTTCCGCATAGTTCTAACACATATACGGCGGTCCGAATATAGCTATTGCGCTTCGGGTGTCAAGTATGAAAGGAAACTCATGTCACGCGTCCCGCCGCATGGGCCGGCCAGTGGCCATGGAGGCGGCCGCGCGGCCGACGCGACGGGCGTCATCGGTCTCCAGGTAACGGACGATTGCCCCCTCCGCCAGCGCGCGGAACGACCCCGCGAGCGCTCTCAGTTGGACGTCGCTGAGGGCCGTGTCCACGGGCAGCGTGAAGCCGCCGAGATCGAACGACGAGCTGAGATACCGCGTGAGCCCGCCGGCGGCCCCTTCACGGAACCGCTTCGGCCGGGCGACGCCCACGACGAGCGTGACCTGGGAACCGCCCGCGCGGTAGGTGAGGCGCTTCATCCAGCGCCCGATCCCCCCGCCGGATGACAGGTTCGCCCGCTCGTCGCAGTAGACGACGCCCAGCACGTCCGCCCACGGGATCGGCGGGATGCCGGCGAAGACGAGCGCGTGCGGGGAGAGCAGCAGCAGCGGATCACCCGCGCGCAGGAAGGTCTGCAGCCGACGGCGGAGGCGCAGGCCCAGCACGACGCTGGCCAGCAGGACGAGGAGGAAGATGCTCAGGAGGAAGTAGGTCGCGAGCCGTCCGATGCCGCTCATCGCGAGGGCGACGATGCCGGCTCCCACGAGCGCGACCAGCGCAAGGTACACCGCGACGTAGACGGTGTTGCGGCGCAGCGCAGCGCGCAGCTGGCCGCGGTCGGCGTCGAACGCGACCGCTTCGGTCAGTCTCTCGGCGGGCGCGCTCTCCGTCATGGCGACGAATCTATCGCGCCGTCCCCACTTCGACCACGACGTCGCCGAGGATGAGGCGGTCGCCGGCGTGGATGGCGATGGGGTCGCGAGGGCGCAGCGGATGCCGCGCACCGCCGCGCTCGAGGAGGGTGCCGTTGCCCGAGCCGGCGTCTTCGGCCGAGGCCTCACCAGGGCCGGAGGGACGCACGATCAGATGCACGCGCGACACCGAGCGCGTGGGGTCGGCCACCTCGATCGGCGCGCCGCCGTGATCGGCCGCGCGTCCGGCGGGGTTGCGTCCGAGGACCAGCACCTGGTCGATGGCGACTTCGGCGCCCTGCGGCATGCGCAGCGCCAGCGCGGCCGGAGCCACGGGCGCCGGCGGGGCCACGGCGGCCGGCCGGGCCACGGGCGGGGCGAGGTCGGGCAGCGGGACGGGCGCCACGGGCTCGGGCGGCGCGACGGGTGCGGCGACGGTCTGCGGTTCGCGCGTGCCGCCACCGGTCGTGCGGAAGGGCGGCGGGAGGACGCTGGCGGTCGCCGCGGGCGCATCCGCCACCACGATCTGACCGCACGACGGGCAGAACATCGTGTTCGGCCGGACGGCCGCACCACAGAACCGGCACTGCGTGCTCATGAAGCGCATCCTCGCATCGGAATGGTGCGGACCCCCGTCCGCACACAACCCCCCCAGCTTACGCGCGCGGGAAGCCGGTTGCGGCCACGGGTCGCGACCGGGTCAGGCGCGCAGATCGGGCACCTGCACCGCGCTGTAGCCACCCGTCGCGAACAGCACGCCCGACCCCGGCGCCCCGCGGCCGACGAAGGGCCGAGGGATCTGCGTGCTGAACAGCTGGGTGCCCAGGATCGTCGACGTGGGCGAGAGCACGAGGCCCGTGCGCCCGCGCTTGGCGTCGGTGACCACACCGCTGATCGCGGTGCCGGCGGAGTCGGCGCCGAGCGAGATGATGAAGCGCAGGCGCGTGCGGGCAGCCACCAGCGCACGCTCGAGCACCGAGTCGCGGATCGCTTCGGCGTCGTCGACGATCACGGTGACCAGGCCCTCCCCCGCGAGAGCCTCCTCGATCTGCTCGGCGGTGGCCGCCGAGGTCAGCACGGGGACGTCGTGGGCCGCGGCGACCTCCGCCAGCACGGATCCGGCGGCGGCGACGACCGCCATCGGCGTGCCCGCCCATCCGAGCTGGTGGGCGATGAGCGCGAGCGCGTCGGTCTTGCCGCTGCGGCGGTCGCCGACGACGATGAAGCCGCCGACTTCCGGCCAGTCGATCGTGAAGCGCGACAGCGTGTCGCCGCCCACGCCGACCACGGGGGTCTCCGCCGCATCCGGCTCGGCCAGCGGCAGCAACGCAGCATCCGACAGTCCGATGTGCGAGGGCAGCGGGTCCACCCTCAGGGCGGAGGGCAGCTCGGCCAGCTGCGGGAACCGGGCGAAGTGCGCGGCGGCGTGCTCGACGGTGCCGCGCAGGTTCGCCGCCTGAGCCTCGCCGGACGTGTCGGCCGACACCACGGCGATCTGGCCCTCGGCTCCGTCGGCGCCGAACAGGACGCGGCCGGCCGGCATGTCGGCCGGGATCTCGCGCACCATGATGCCGGCGCCGCGGTAGTCGTTCACGTCGCGCATGGGGAGTGCATACTGCGTGTCGATGAAGCTCGCGATGCGGTCGGATGGGATGCTGCGGTCAGCCGTCACGACCACGCGGATGCCGACAGCCGGACCCTCGCGCAGCAGGCGCAGCATCTGGTCGCGCACGCTGACCATCTCGTCGGGGCTGAGGGAGGCCGACAGCCGCTCCCAGCCGTCGATCACGACGATCGCGTAGGCGAGCGCCTCACGCGGATCGGCGGTGCGGCGCTGCTCGGCGATGCTGCCGACGGCCGCCTGGGCGAGCACGCCCTGGCGGCGGGACAGCTCGCCGGCGAGGCGTCCGAGCAGGCGCGGCAGCCGCTCGGCGTCCTGCGGGGTGATCACGGCGCCCGTGTGCGGCGCCCCGGTCAGGGGAAGGAGCGCACCGTTGCCCCAGTCGACGACGTACAGGTGCAGGTCGGCGGGGGTGAAGCGCAGCACGGCCTGCGACAGCAGCGTGCGCAGCGCCGTCGTGCGGCCCGAGCGGCTGCCGCCGAACAGCAGCAGGTGCGAGTCGTCGAGGATGCTCCACGCGAGCGGCCGCTGGGTCTGCTCGCTGGGGACGTCCTCCAGGCCCAGGATCACGGCACCCTCGGGCACGGCGCCGTCGTCGAAGCGGTCCAGCGGCAGCACGTCGGGCAGCGGCATGAGCCACGGCGACGGGCTCTTGGGCACGCCCAGCAGCTGCGCGGCCTTCCCGGCCAGCTGGACGAGGGCACGCAGATCCGTGTCGTCCTGGTCGGGGCGGTGCGTGGCCTGCTCGGTCGCGGAGGGGTAGCGCGGCGGGAGGCCGAGCGTCTGCCACTCCACGCGTGCGGCGGGAGGAAGCACCCGCGCGGTGCGCTGGTGCCCGAGGCGGAGGGCGGCCACCCGCGCGGTCTGGAACGGGATGGGCGCCGCATCCAGTCCCGCGCGCACGTACCCGCGACCGGGCGAGCCGGCGGGGATGAGCGCGGCATCGGGGGTTCCGATGACGTCGCCGGAGTCGGCGCGGTCGGTCACGCGCAGCGCGACGCGCAGGTTGATGTTGGACTGCATCTCCGGAGTGATGACGCCGGAGGGTCGCTGCGTCGCGAGCACGAGGTTGACCCCGAGCGAGCGACCCACGCGCGCGATGCGCACGAGGCCGTTGATGAAGTCGGGCAGCTCGGTCTTGAGCTCGGCGAACTCGTCGACGACGATCATGAGGCGCGCAAGGCCCAGCCGTGCCGCGGCATCCGGGTCCTTCTCCCACGCGGCGTCGACGTCCTTCGCGCCGATGTCGTCGCGCAGGACGCGCTCGCGACGCTTCAGCTCCGCGTCGAGGGAGGCCAGGGCCCGCTCGGTCTCGCGCGCGTCGAGGTTGGTCACCATGCCGACGGTGTGCGGCAGGCGGCTGCAATCGGCGAAGGCGGAGCCGCCCTTGTAGTCGATGAGCACGAAGTTCAGCGCGTCCGGGCGGTTGGCCAGCGCGAGGGAGATCACGAGCGTCTGCAGGAACTCCGACTTGCCCGAACCGGTCGTCCCGGCCACGAGCGCGTGCGGGCCGTCGGAGGCGATGTCGATCGCGAACTCCCCCTCGGTGCCGGCACCCACCACGACGTACGACTGGCGCGGCACCAGCTGCCACTGCTCGGCGATCGGCCGCGCATCGTCCAGGTCGATGCCCATGAGCTCGCTGTACCGGACGCTGGAGGGAAGCGTGGCGTCATCGCCGACGCCGCGCACGTGCTCGATGGGGCACAGCGCCCGCGCGACGTCTTCGGCGTACGCGAGGCTCACCTGATCCAGCAGCACCGGCGCGTAGTACTCCTCCGCCGACTCGACGCGGCCCAGGAGCGGATCGACCCCGTCGACGGTCACGACGGATGCGGCTTCCTCGGGCAGGCGCGAGCGGTCGCTGTCGATCGCGAGCACGTGGATGCCGAACAGGGCGCCCTTCTCCAGGATCGTCACCATGCCCGGGAGCATGCGGTAGCGCCGCGCGCCGTCGATGACGAGCACGATCTGCGCGTCCGCTGAGGCGCCGCGGCGTTCGCCGGCGACCCGCATCCGGGCGTCCAGGAGGGCGCCCAGCTCGCGCAGGCGCTCGCGGCGGGTGTGGTCGGTGTTGCCGATGAGGGCGACCGGCCCGGCGCCGGCGTTCAGGTGCGGAAGCCACTGCACCCACGACCACGTGGACTCCTGCTCGCGGTCGCACAGGACGATGAACTGCAGGTCGCGGGGCGAGCGGAGCGTGGCCAGGTCGGTGATCATCGCACGCGCCAGGCCCGCGGTGACGTCGGCGGGGCCGCTCACGCCGACGGGGCCGGCGGCGAGGTCGACCGACACCGGTGCCGGCGAGACGCCCACGCGGCGCTCCAGCGTGCGCTCCTTCTGCGGTCCACCCTCGAACCGCACCTCCAACGGCGTCTCGGCGACGCCGACGCGGACGCGGAGGGCGTCGGTGTCGGTGCGGCGCCGCTCCCACAGCCGCGCCAGCGGGCGCGTGGCGATGTCGCGGATGAGGACCGGATCCAGGTGCCGGTACCACGCGTCCAGGCGCTGATCGCGGGTGAGTTCGGCGATCCGGGCCCGCGCGTCGTGGATGTCCTGCACCCACTCGGCCTCGGTGCGCTGGCCTTTGCGCTCGGCGAGGCGCTTGTTCATGATGAACGACCCGACGACCATGATGGGCGAGGCGGCAGCCATCATGAGCATGATGGGGCGCTGGAACACCACGGCCAGGGTCACGCCCAGCACGATCGGGATGAGCGCCGACAGCCACGGCAACGGCGATCCGTCCGCCTCGTCGGGCTTGTCACCGGGGAGGGCGACGACGGGGACCTGACGCGCCGGGCGGATGCGGGACGGGCGGTTGAACGCGCGCGTGCCGACCTCGTCCACGGTGAGGTCGGCGTCCGGCGCCGGGGCCAGTCCGATGCGGACGATGCTGCTGCCCAGCTGCACCAGGTCGGCGGGGACGATCTGGACGGCGGCGGCCGTCTCGGCGCCGTTGACGACGAGGTGGCCCTGCGGATCGGCCAGCGACACGGTCGCCGTCAGCGGCGCGAACGAGCCGTCCGGCGACATGCCGCCCACCGCCGTGAGGATCGCATGACGGCCCTCCAGGTGCGGGTCGGCGACGCAGATATGCGCGTCGTTGCCGCGCCCGATCGACACCTCCTGGCCGGGTTCGAGTGGCACCACCTCGCCGGCGAAGGGACCGGCGACGAACTCCAGCCGCAGGCGTCCGGGAGAGATCACGACGGGTGAGGCCGCGGGGACGCGCACACCGCTGTGCACGCCGGACTCGGCGAAGCTCTCGGCCGTGTCGGCGCCGGGTGCCAGGAGATCCGGATCGACCTTCAGCGACTCCGCCAGCTCCGACACGGTGGTGGCCGCATCCACCTTCACCACCCACGACTCCGGGCGGCGGGCGGCGTCGGTGGGACGATCGATCGTGAGCCGGAGCGTCATGACGCCGGTACCTCCTGCAGGATGCGGGCGAGCGGGGTGAGAAGCGAGGGTGCGGTGGATTCTTCTTCCGGCGGCGCCGGCACGACGATGCCGAGATCGGCGGCGTCGGTCCACAGCGGCGCCACGGGTGCGGCGGGCAGATCGGGGCCGACCGTGATGCTCCCGAGCGCCTGGCGGCCGTCGGCGTCGATCACGCGAAACGCCGCCTGCACGGCAGCATCCGACTCCTCCGTGAGGGTGAGCTCGCCGTCGGCGCCGCACGACAGGCGCGGGCTGAGAGCGAGGCACGACACCGTGATGTCGTCCCCGGCGACGAGCTCCGCGAGGGGGCGGAGCTCGGGTCCGTTCGCGTGCACGGCGACCGGACCGCCGTCGGTGGCGGCGACGGCGGAGAGGGTCAGCTCGGCGTCGACGGACTGGCCGGCGTCGTCGGTGACGGTCAGCTTCACCGAGATCGGACCGGGCTCGCCCGGCCGTACGGCCAGGTGCGCCGGCCCCACCCCGACCAGCGCGGTGGCCGGCAGGACCTCGCCGATCTCCACGCGCGCGTCGGCGCACAGCACGCACGTGAGCTCGAGCAGGGTCAGCGGGATGAGACTCTGCCGCCCGACGGGGAGCGGCACGTCGATGGCGGATGCCGCGATCTCCGGTGCGGCCGGAGGAGCAAGCCGCACGCGGTACCGCACCTGCGCAGCGGCGTCGCCGGCCCGGAGCGGCACCACGAGCACCTGCTCGGGGTGGTCGGGGTCATAGGGGGCCGAGAGGGTGACACCCTCGTCGGTGCACGCCACATCGACGTCGTCGAGCGTGCCGACGCCCGCGCAGTCGACGGTCCAGCCGGCACTGGGGCGCACGTCGACAGGCTCACCATAGGGGATCTCGATCACCCCGCTGTCGGCGGCGGGATCCTCGGGCGCCGCCGCGGCGACGGAGGTCGCCCCGAGGCCCATGCACACCAGGAACGCCGCGGCCGCGCTGACGATGCGCAGGGGCGAGCGGGGCATAGCGCCTCCAAAGGAAGTGAGGATTCTGACTATGATAAGCGGGTGCCCGGCTCCGAACCGGGGTTCCGGAGCGTGGTATGAGCGAGAGCATCCCGACGCGCCGAGCGCAACGCGACGCGGCCGACGGCCCCGGTGCGGCGCGCTCGGGAGCGGCACTGGCCGACCCCGCCGACCGTGAAGCCGGCCACACCGAGTGGCGACCCGCCCAGGGCATCCCCGCCGCCACCGTGGCCGCCCCCCGCCGTTCGGCGGCGCCGATCACCAGCGCGCCGGTGTTCGCACCCACGCGGTTCGAGCAGCCACCGGCCGACGCCGCTCCCGCCCGCATCGGCTGGGACGCCGGCCGATCGAGCCTGTCGGCGACGGCGGGAGAGATCCGCCCCCTCGAAACCGCCGCGGATGTGCTGCCCGAGCTGGAAGAGGCCCAGATCACGCCGCGGCCCATGTGGAAGCATCCGGCGTTCCTGGTCTCGGCCATCACGACGCTGCTCGCCCTCATCGCCCTGGCCGTCTTCCTCGTGCTGGGCCTGCTGAACCCGCGCCCTGCCGCGACCGGCCTCACCCTCGACGCCGGCGACGACAACGTGCACGTGTCGTGGTCGGGCCCCGACGTGGCCTACCAGGTGATCGTCGTCGGCGGACCGGGCGGCGACGAACTCGACGTGTCGCAGCTGGTCACCGGCACCGAGGCGTGGATCCCGACGGGCATGGGCTTCATCGACGACCGCTCGTGCGTGGTCGTGCGCCCCGCCGAGGGCAACCAGACCGCCGAGGTGGCCCTGGACGCGGCCACGGTGGCCGATCAGGGCGGCGCGTCGGCCTGCGTGGCGGATGACTGACCGCCGCATCCGCGCCCTGGCCGTGCTCGCGGCGACCGTCGCGCTGCTGGCGGGATGCGCCGGGGCGCCCGCCGAGCCGGTGCCCACACCGACCACGGCCGACCTCTCCACCTACGATCCCGCCGACCACGGCAACGGCGTGGCGCTGCTGCCGCCGCCGGGGGCGCGGGACAGCGTGATCCGCGCGATGCGGGCCGCCGGCGCGGTGGAGCTCGCGGGCAGCTACCGGGACGCGGCATCCGGCCGCCAGCTTCAGGTGACCCGCATCGGCGACGAGCAGACGTGGACCGCCGAAGTCACCGTCGACGGCGCCGCGACCTCGATCGTC
The DNA here is from genome assembly GCF_004564355.1 of Microbacterium wangchenii. Classification (NCBI taxonomy): domain Bacteria; kingdom Bacillati; phylum Actinomycetota; class Actinomycetes; order Micrococcales; family Microbacteriaceae; genus Microbacterium; species Microbacterium wangchenii. The sequence continues at coordinate 856,055 of NZ_CP038266.1, read as the reverse complement.
GTGGACGAGGGCGATGCGTGGGTCCGCCCCTCCCCCGCCGTCGCGGGGCAGCTCGCCCTGCCCGCGGGGCAGTGGTCGTGCGTGTCGCCGGAGGACCCGGCCGTGCAGCGGTGGATGCCGCTCGTGCAGCCGGTCGACCTGGTCACGGAGCTGACGTCGGATGCGTCGGGCCTGACCGCGCCCGCCGACGGCTCCGTGGACCTGCTGCTGGGCGAGGACGGTGCGGCCGGCGTGCTCACCGTGGCGACCTCGGGCCCGGCCCTGCCGTCGCGCCTGGTGCGTGCCGATGAGGTCGGGGCGGTCGACGTGACGTTCACGAACTGGGGCGCCGAGCCCGACGTGACGCCCCCCGGCCCCTGCTGACCCGGCTCGCCCGCACGTCGCCCGCACGTCGCCCGCGTCCGCCGAGCCCTCCCCGTGCCCTGCGAACCCGCCCGCGCCGGCGCTGCTTCCCTTCGCACTTCGCCTGCCCGAACTCCTCAAATCCGGCCGTAAATCCGGCGCAACCGCGCGTCGCAACCGGTTCCCGGGCGCGGTCTTGCGGAGTTCGGGCGGCGGCCCCTGCGAACCCGAGGGCCGCACGCCGCGCCGGCTGATCCGTCGTGGCTCGAGGTGGAGGCGCCCGCTGCGTGTGGTCCCCGTCGACCCAGCCGCCTCCCGCTCGACCCGAACTCCTCAAATCCGGCCGGAAATCCGGCGCAACCGCGCGTAGCAACCGGTTCCCGGGCGCGGTCTTGCGGAGTTCGGGCGGCAGCATCAGCACGCCGACAGCACGCCGACAGCACGCCGCGGCCGGAGCGGCTACAGCGGCCGGGCTACCAGCGGGGGTAGCCCTGGCACGCGGTGCCGACGCGGTGCAGACCCACCTGCGGGTCGGCGAACGCGGTCCAGACGCCCTTCGCGTCGCGGCGCTCGGCGGCCCGCTCCATCGCGGTGAGCACGGCGGGCGCGCCGGTGGCCCACGCGGAGTAATCCGGCTGCGAAATGCCGTCGGCCCCCTGCTCGGCGACGGTGCGCACCTGACCGGCCAGCGCGATCACCCGGTCGAAGGTCTCCGGGTTACCCGTCTGGCACTCGATCGCCGCCGCCATGAGGTCGACAACCGGCTGGGCGAGCGCAGCACACCGCTCTGCGAGGACATCCGACATGGGAACCGCCTTTCGTTTACGTGGATGGATCAGTGGAAGAAGTGACGCTCGCCCGTGAAGAACATCGTGATGCCCGCGGCGCGGGCCGCATCGATGACCTCATCGTCCCGCACGGATCCCCCCGGCTGCACGATCGCGGATACGCCCGCGTCGATGAGCACCTGGGGTCCGTCGGAGAACGGGAAGAAGGCGTCGGATGCGGCGACCGAACCGGCGACGCGGTTCCCGGCGCGCTCGACGGCGAGCCGGCACGAGTCGACGCGGTTGACCTGTCCCATGCCGATCCCCACGGTGGCGGAGCCCTTCGCCAGCACGATCGCGTTGGACTTCACGGCGCGGCACGCCTTCCACGCGAAGATGAAGTTCGTCATCTCCTCCGCGGCCGGGCGCTCGCCCGAGACGAGCTGCCACGCGTCGGCGACCGACTCGATGTCGTCGGGGAACCGGTCGGCGTCCTGCAGCAGCAGGCCGCCCGACACCAGCCGCACATCCATCCGCTCCTGCTGCCAGTCCACGGGCAGACGCAGGACGCGCAGGTTCTGCTTGAGTTTGAACACCTCGAGCGCCTCCGGCTCGAAGTCCGGCGCGACGATGACCTCGGTGAAGATGTCGCGGAGGTTCTCGGCCATCTTCAGCGTCACGGTGCGGTTGGCGGCGATGACCCCGCCGAACGCGGAGACCGGATCGCACTCGTGGGCGCGCAGGTGCGCGCTGGCGATCTCATCCAGCGCGTTGGGCGCCGACACGGCGATGCCGCACGGGTTGGCGTGCTTGATGATCGCGACGGCGGGCTTGACCATGTCGAAGGCGGCGCGCAGGGCGGCGTCGGCGTCGACGTAGTTGTTGTACGACATCTCCTTGCCCTGCAGCTGCGTGGCCTGGGCGATGCCGTGCCCGCCCACGCGCGTGTAGATCGCAGCGCGCTGGTGCGAGTTCTCGCCGTAGCGCAGCGTGCTGAGGCGCTCGGCCTTGATCGTGAGGTGCTCGGGCAGGCCGTCTTCGACGAGCGTCCCCTCCGCGAACCAGGCCGCGACGGCGGCATCGTACGCCGCGGTGTGCGAGAAGGCGCGGGCGGCGAGCTCCTTGCGCTGGGTCAGCGTCGTGCCGCCCCCGCCGATGGCCTCGATGATGGCCGGGTAGCTCTCGGGCGAGACGACGATCGCGACGTTGGCGAAGTTCTTCGCCGAGGCGCGGACCATCGCCGGTCCGCCGATGTCGATCTGCTCGACGACGTCGTCGCCGGCGGCTCCGGATGCCACGGTCTCCACGAACGGGTAGAGGTTGACCACGACGAGCTCGAACGGCGCGATGTGCAGTTCGTCGAGCTGGCGCTCGTGGTCGGAGAGCCGCAGGTCGGCCAGCAGGCCCGCGTGCACGCCGGGGTGCAGCGTCTTCACGCGCCCGTCGAGCGACTCGGGGAAACCCGTCACCGAGGCCACGTCGGTCACGGGGTGCCCGGCGTCGCGGATCGTGGCGGCGGTCGATCCGGTGGACACGATCTCCACGTCGGCAGCGACGAGGGCTTCGGCGAGGCGCAGCAGATCGGTCTTGTCGCTGACCGACACCAGTGCGCGCCGGATAGGGACGACATCGCGTTCACGGTACAGCGTCGGGTCGTGACGGGGTCCAGCCATGGAGGTGTTCCTTCTGGGCGAGGGCGATCAGGGAGCGGGGGCCGAGGTGTCTGAGGGCGCGGAGGTCGAGGGAGCGGGGGCCGAAGGGGCGGGATGCGGTGCACCGGCGATCGCGGCGAGGTCGAGCTCCCCCGTGGCGACCCCGCGGACGACGTCGATCAGGAGGCGCCGCTCGACGATCTTGATGCGTTCGTGCAGCGAGCGCTCGTCGTCGCCGGGGAGCACGTCGATCCGCTCCTGGGCGACGATCGGCCCGCTGTCCACGCCGGGGTCGACGACGATGACGCTCGCGCCGGTGCGCGTCGCGCCGGCCGCCAGCGCGTCGCGGACGCCGTGGGCGCCGGGGAACTCGGGCAGGTAGGCGGGGTGGGTGTTGAGGATGCGGGGCGACCACGCCGCCACGAAACTCGTCGGCAGGAGCCGCATGAACCCGCTCAGGACGACCAGGTCGGGCTGCCAGGCCCGCAGCTGAGCGTCCAGCTCTTCGGCCCATGCCTCGCGCGAGTCGAACGCACTCCACGGCACGAGGAAGGTCGGGATGTCGTATGCCTCGGCGTGGGCGAACCCGTCGGCCTCGCGGTCGGCGCCCACGACGATCACGCGCGCGGGGAAGTCGGGCGCCGCGGCGGCATCCAGCAGTGCGCGGAGGTTGGAGCCCGATCCCGAGATGAGGACGGCGACCGTGAGCACCCGGTCAGTCTAGCGAGCCGTCCGGCTCGGGTTCGGACGCGTCCTCCTGCGCGTCTTCGCGCGGAGCCGACCCCAGCGGGCCGGTGCCGAAGGCGGAGGTCGGCAGGGTGGGGAGCGGAGCCGCGTCGGGCCGGGCCTCCGGCGGCGGGGGCGGCTCCGGCCAGGCCTCGGCCGGCACAGCGCGCTCCCACCCGGAGTAGGAGTTCCAGCGGGCGTCGTGGCGGGGCTCGCCGCCCCACCGCGGACGCTCCGGGGCGCCCTCGTCCCAGCGCGCGTCTTCGTCGCGCCGCTCGTCGTCGCCCGTCGCGCCGAACACCGGCGCGGCGCCGGCCGCCGCACCGAGCCCGGATGACGCGGACCCGCGGTGCGGCGCGAGCATCAGGATGGCCGCGCCCACCGCGATCTCGAGGCCGACCGCGAGAGCCAGCGGCCCGGGCTCGGGTCCCGTCTCGGCGAGCCGGCCCGGGCCGATCGCGCCGCGCGCGCACACCGCCAGGAGCGCGAAGACGGCGCCCGTGAGCGCGCTCATGCCCGCCACCACCACGACGCGCGGTGCGAAGTGCTCGCGGCCCGGATGCTCCGCCACGAGCCGGGAGCGCAGCATCCACCCGGCCAGCGCCCCCACCGCCACGGGCAGGAGTGCGAGCACCAGGAGCCACGGCGACGTGGATTCGGGGATCGCCCCGAGCACCGGGATGCCCGGGATGACGCCGAGTTGCGTTCCCGCCGGGGACACGGCCGTCCCCGTGCCCAGCGCGAAGCCGGGTCCGGCGACGAACGAGGCGCTCCAGATGACGAGCGTCGGCAGGTACGCCAGCTGCCCCACCGCGAGCACCGTCGCGCCCACGGCGTCGACGTTGCCGGCCTCGAACAGGGCCACCACCTGCCCCGCGCGCACGAGGACGGCGACGGCGAACACCAGGGCGCCCACTGCCACGACCCCCAGCACGGAGATCGCGGCGCCCCGCACGAGAAGCCCGGGCACGGCGCCCCATCCACCGCGAGCACTCTCGACGCGCTCGCGCAGCCGGCCGGCGATCCCCTCGCCTTCCGCCCAGGCGCCCACGGCGGTGCCCAGGGCGCACGGCACCGCGTACACGAGGGCGGGGAACAGCAGCGCCTGCCACAGCGCGGGCTCGGCGAACGGCGTCGCGCCGCTCAGCGCCACCACGGCCGTCACGGCGGCGAAGACCAGCGACCCCGACACGGCGCCGGTGAGCGGCTCGCCGGCGCGGGCGGCGCGGCCCCCCGAACGTGCGGCGAACAGGGCGGTGAACACCGCGAAGCCCAGCGGAGCCAGGGAGAGCACGAAGTCGGCGGCCGACGGATCGATCCCCGCCGCGGCGAGGTACGTGCCGGGCAGGTGGATCGTCAGCGGGACGAGATGACCGAACTGCCACACCGCCGCACTCGCCGGCCACAGCGCGGCCCAGTCGGCCCCGCCGCCGAGGGCGAACACCCACAGCAGGGCCAGGGGGGCCAGGGCGATGGCGAGGCCGCCCGCGGCCGCCACGAGGGCGTCGAAGGCGGCCAGGAGGGCGACGAGCAGGCGGTTCATGCGCTGACGACCCTACCCGCGCGGCGGTGCCCCGGCCGGACGGCACCCCGAGCGGCGCCACCTCCGCCCGCGGCCGACCCTCAGCGCCGGTGCGTCGGCGGGCCCGTCACCACCGCCGCATCCGCGGACTCAGTCCTCGACGGGCTCCAGCACGAACAGTGCGATGCGGCGCTCGGTCTTCGTCTGGTACTGGTCGTAGTCGGGCCACGCCTGCACGGCGCGGGCCCACCACTCCTCCCGCTCGGCACCCTCGGCCTCGTGCGCGGTGTAGTCGCGCAGCGTGTCACCGTCCTGCAGCTGCACGTGCGGGTTCTTCACGATGTTCCAGTACCAGGCCGGCGGCTCGGGGGCTCCACCCTTGGAGGCCACGACGGCGTAGCGCCCCTCGTGCTCGACCCGCATGAGGGCGGTCTTGCGCAGGCCGCCGGTCTTCGCCCCGACGGTCGTCAGCACGATGATCGGCTTCCCGCGGAGCTCGTTCGCCTCCGCACCGGCGGATGCTTCGAACGCCTCCGCCTGGCGGCGTGCCCATTCGCTTGTCCCTGGCAGATACTCTCCTGTGAGCGGCATGCGCCCAGACTACGTCCTCGCTCCGCGCCTTCCCACTCTCCCGAACCAGAGGTCCCATGAGCACCAACGCGACCAAAACGCCAGCCTCCGCATCCGCGCCGAAGAACCGGATGGACAAATTCTTCGAGATCTCCGCGCGCGGCTCCACCGTCGGCACGGAGGTGCGCGGCGGTGTCGTCACCTTCGTGACGATGGCCTACATCGTCATCCTGAACCCCATCATCCTCTCCACCCCCGACGTGGCGGGCAACACCCTCAGCGCGAATGCGGTCGCCGCCGCGACGGCGCTGACGGCGGGCGTCATGACGATCCTGTTCGGCCTCGTCACCCGGCTGCCGTTCGCGTTCGCCGCGGGCCTGGGCATCAACGCGTTCCTCGCCTTCTCCGTCGTCGGCGAGGTGACGTGGCCCGAGGCGATGGCCCTCGTGATGATCAACGGTCTCGTCATCGTGCTGCTGGCTGCCACCGGGCTGCGCAAGCTCATCTTCGACGCCGTGCCGGTGCAGCTGAAGCTCGCGATCACGGTCGGCATCGGCCTGTTCATCGCGTTCATCGGGTTCGTCAACGCCGGCTTCGTCACCGCGACCGGCAACCCCTCCCCGCCGCTGGACCTCGGTGTCGGCGGCTCGGTCGCGACCGTGCAGACCGTGATGTTCGTCGTGACGCTGTTCCTGGCCGGCATCCTCATCGCCCTCAAGGTCAAGGGCGGGCTCCTGCTGGGCCTGGTCGGCGGCACGATCCTCGCGCACGTCGTGAACCTCATCTGGCCCTACGGCCTGGCGGTCTCCGGTGAGGGCGGCATCATCGCGATCCCCGATCTGAGCCTCATCGGCCAGGTGGACTTCACCTTCGACCTGGGCAAGGTCGGCTTCATCGCGCTCGTGATGATCGTCTTCACTCTCGTGTTCTCGAACTTCTTCGACGCGATGGGCACCATGACGGGGCTCGCGAAGGAGGCCGACCTCGCCGACGCGAAGGGCGACTTCCCGCGCATCAAGTCGGCGCTCATCGTCGAGGGTCTGGGTGCGGTCGTCGGCGGCGGCACGTCGTCCTCGTCGGCGACCGTGTTCGTCGAGTCCGGCTCGGGCATCGGCGAGGGCGCACGCACGGGCCTGGCGAACGTCGTGACGGGTGTGCTGTTCCTGCTGGCGATGTTCTTCACGCCGCTCACCTCGATCGTGCCCGGCGAGGTGGCCGCCGCGGCGCTCGTGCTCGTCGGCGCGATGATGCTCGCGCAGATCAAGCACATCGATTTCAGCGACTTCCGCGTGCTGCTGCCGGTGTTCCTCACCGCCACGGTGATGCCGCTGACCTACTCGATCGCCAACGGCATCGGTGCGGGCTTCATCAGCTGGGTCGTCGTCAACGCCCTCTCCGGACGCGCCAAGCAGGTGCATCCGCTGCTGTGGGTCGTCGCCGTCGGATTCGTGATCTTCTTCGCCCGCGGCCCCATCCAGGACCTCCTCGGCTGACCCGCCCGGCCCCGGCCCGTCCTGTCCCGTCCCGGCCCATCCCCGCGAGACTGCACGCCACCGGCGAGACCGCGTCATTATGTCGCCGTCTCGCCAGTGCGCTGCAGTCTCGCGGATGGCGCGAGGAGCGCGGCCGGGCCGGGGACGCGCGGGGGACGACGAAGGGCCCGGATGCCTCGCATCCGGGCCCTTCGTCGTTGCGGGTTACAGCGACTCGATGATCTCGCGCATCAGGGCGGCGGTCTCGGACGGCGTCTTGCCGACCTTGACCCCGGCGGCCTCGAGGGCCTCCTTCTTCGCCTGGGCGGTACCGGCCGAGCCGGACACGATGGCGCCGGCGTGGCCCATCGTCTTGCCCTCGGGGGCCGTGAATCCTGCGACGTAGCCGACGACCGGCTTGGTCACGTTCGCCTTGATGTAGTCGGCCGCACGCTCCTCGGCGTCGCCGCCGATCTCGCCGATCATGACGATCGCCTTTGTCTCGGGGTCGGCCTCGAACGCCTCGAGGGCGTCGATGTGCGTCGTGCCGATGACGGGGTCGCCGCCGATGCCGATGGCGGTGGAGAAGCCCAGGTCGCGCAGCTCGAACATCATCTGGTACGTCAGCGTCCCCGACTTCGACACGAGGCCGATCGGGCCCTTGCCGGTGATGTTGGCCGGCGTGATGCCCACGAGCGCCTCGCCCGGGGTGATGATGCCGGGGCAGTTCGGCCCGATGATGCGGGTGGTGCCCTTGGACTTCGCGTACGCCCATGCCTCGGCGGTGTCGCCGACGGGCACGCCCTCGGTGATCACGACGAGCAGCGGGATCTCGGCGTCGATGGCCTCGATCATCGCGTCCTTCGTGAAGGCGGGCGGCACGAACGCGATCGACACGTCGGCGCCGGTCTTCTCCATGGCCTCGGCCACGGAGGCGAACACGGGCAGCTCGACGGTGTTGCCGTCGGCGTCCTGGTGCGACACGGTCGTGCCGGCCTTGCGGGCGTTGACGCCGCCGACGACCTGCGTGCCGGCCTTCAGCATCAGTGCGGTGTGCTTGGTGCCCTCGCCGCCGGTGATGCCCTGGACGATGACCTTGGAGTCCTTGTTGAGGTAGATCGACATTACTGAATCCTTTTCGTCCCGGAGATCAGGCGTTGGCCAGCTCGGCGGCCTTGTCGGCGCCCTCGTCCATGCCCGCGGCCAGGGTCACGAGGGGGTGGTTGGCACCGGCGAGGATGGCGCGTCCCTCCTCGACCTGGTTGCCGTCGAGGCGGACGACGAGCGGCTTGGATGCGGTGTCCCCGAGGATCTCGAGGGCCTTGACGATGCCCTCTGCCACGGCCACGCACGACGTGATGCCGCCGAAGACGTTGACGAAGACGCTCTTGACCTGCTCGTCGCCGAGGATGACGTCCAGACCCGCGGCCATGACGGTGGCGGATGCGCCGCCGCCGATGTCGAGGAAGTTGGCGGGCTTGACGCCGCCGTGCTTCTCACCGGCGTACGCGACGACGTCGAGCGTGGACATGACCAGTCCCGCGCCGTTGCCGATGACGCCGACCTGGCCGTCGAGCTTGACGTAGTTGAGGTCGTGCTCCTTGGCCTTCGCCTCGAGCGGGTCGGCTGCGGCCGAGTCTTCGAGGGCCGCGTGGTCGGGGTGGCGGAACGCGGCGTTCTCGTCGAGGGAGACCTTGCCGTCGAGGGCGATGATCTCGCCGTCTTCGGACTGGATGAGCGGGTTGACCTCGACGAGCGTGGCGTCCTCGCCCTTGTAGACGTTGTACAGCTTGACGAAGACGTCGGCGACCTTGGGGGCCAGCTCGTCGTCGAAGCCGCCGGCCTGAGCGATCTCGAGCGCCTTCTCGGGGGTGATGCCGTCGAGGGGGTTCACCTCGACGCGGGCGAGCGCCTCGGGCTTCTCCACCGCGAGCTGCTCGATCTCCATGCCGCCTTCGACGCTGGCGAGGCTCAGGTAGGAGCGGTTGGCGCGGTCCAGCAGCACCGAGAAGTAGAACTCCTTGGCGATGCGGGCGCCGGCGGCGACCATGACGCGCTGGACGACGTGGCCCTTGATGTCGAGGCCGAGGATCGCCTGCGCGGCCTCGTACGCCTCATCCGGGTTCTTGGCGACCTTGACGCCGCCCGCCTTGCCGCGGCCACCGGTCTTCACCTGGGCCTTCACGACGACGACGCCGCCGAGCTTCTCGGCTGCGGCCTTCGCCTCCTCGGGGGTGTCGGCGATGATGCCGGCAAGCACCGGCACCTCGTACTTCTCGAACAGATCGCGTGCCTGGTACTCGTACAGATCCACAGGGAATCCTCCGCTGGACGGTCAGTGGGTGGGGGCCGGATGTCTTGATATCAAGAGACCGGCCAGTCCCCCACCCTACTACTCGGCCCCGACCGCGGCCGACCCGGGACCCGTCAGATCCAGCCGCGCTCGCGCGCCACGATGGCCGCCTGCTGCCGCGTCGGCACCCCGAGTTTCCCCAGCACCGACGAGACGTGATTGCGCACGGTTCCCGCCGAGAGGTGCAGCGCGGCGGCGATCTGCGCGATCGTCTCGCCGCGCTGTCCGGCCCGCAGCACGTCGAGTTCGCGATCGGTCAGAGGGCTGCGGATGTCGGTGAGCGCGTCGGCGGCGACCTCGGGGTCGACGTAGCGGCGACCGGCCGCCACGTCGCGGATGACCGCGGCGACGTCCTCGGCGCGACGGGACTTGGGCAGGAAGCCGTCGACGCCGACGCTGAGGGCGCGGCGGAGCACACCGGGCCGCGCGTGCCGAGTCACGACGATGCACCGCGAGGGCACCTGGCGGAGGATGCGCGCGGCGGTGTCCACCCCGTCGAGCCCCGGCATCTCCAGATCCAGCAGGCACACGTCCGGACGCAGTCGCACCGCCTCGGCGAGCGCGGTCTGCCCGTCGGGGCATTCGGCGACGACGTCGAGGTCGTCCTCCAGGCGCAGGAGCGACGCCAGCGCGGAGCGGATCATGTCCTCGTCGTCGGCGATGAGCACGCGGATCATCGCGGCACACCCCCCGGGTGGTCGGCACTCGTGGCGGCGGGGATCGTCACCACGACACGGAACGCGTCGTCCGCGGTGCCGGTGTCGACCTGTCCCCCGACCGTGCCGACCCGCTCCGCGATACCCGCCAGGCCCGATCCGGGGCCGGATGCACCGACGCCTGGGCGCGTGTCGTTGGCGACCTCCAGCCGCCACATCCATCCGTCCCGCACGAGCCCGACCCGCGCCCACTCCCCGCCGCCGTGTTTGAGGATGTTCGTCGTGCACTCGCGGATGATCGGGCCCAACACCTCCGCGCTGGCATGGGCGGCGTCGGCGGCGACCTCCAGCTCGACGCGGAGGCCTGCCGCGCGGAGGAGGTCGGCGGCGTTGGCGAGCTCGTCGGGGAGCGGGACGCCGCGGAACCGCGATGCGAGCTCGCGCGTGCCGCGGCGGGCGTCGTCGACGCTGCGGTGCGCGGCGCGCACGTGCTCGGCGGCGGTGGCGGGGTCGCGCTCCATCGTGCGTTCGGCCAGTTCCAGCTGCAGCGCGATCACCTGCAGGTGGTGGCCCTGCAGGTCGTGCAGATCGCCGGCGAGTCGCAGCCGCTCCTGCACCGCCGCGAGCCGGCTTTCGACGGCGCGCGCGTGATCCAGGGCCAGCACGATGTCCCACCACCACAGCGACAGGGCCGTCGCCGGCGCCAGCATGAGGGCGAACAGTGCCGACACGGCGAAGATGCCGTCCTCCCCGGCGGGGACGCGGGTGGCGTCGACGAACCAGGCGGCGACGATCAGGACGACGAGGAGGATCACGAGGCGGATGCGGACCCCCGGCGGCCACGGGCGCACGCACAGCGTGAACGCCACCAGCCCGACGCCCAGAACGACCGCATCCGCCAGAAGTCCCAGCGCGATCGCGGACAGGAGCGAGACGGCCAGGGCGACGGCGCTCCACCGGGGCATGCGCCACCAGGGCTCATCCCCCTCCTGCGCGCGGCGCTCGCGCCGGTACTCGGCCAGGAGCACCCCTCCGGCCGCGACCGAGAGCAGCGCGCACACGAGGAAGCCGACCGGGACGGCACCGCGGAAGCCGTCCACGCGCAGCGCCGCATCCAGCCCCCACAGCGCGAGCATCGTGATCTGGAAGAAGACGACGGAGGATGCGGTGTACCACCAGGTCGCCGTGACACCGCGGGCCAGCGCCGAGGCGGGGGACGGGTCGGGACGACTCACATCCGCCAGCGTACGGCCATGACATTTGTCACCCCGTCGCCAGTGGATCCTCCCGATGGGCGATGACACTCGGCACTCACCCGCGCCCGCGCCATCCGCTGGGATGGAATCACCGCGGAAAGACCGCGCCCATCCCACCAGGAGCAGCCATGTCCAGCCCCCTCGCAGATCTCGTCCTCGGTTTCCAGGATCTCGTCGCACGCGTGCCCGAGGCGCTGCAGCCCGCGATCGTCGCCCTCGCCGGAGCCGTGCCGTTCATCGAGGGCGAGGGGGCGGCCACGATCGGCATCGTCGGGGGCATCCACCCGCTCGTCGCGGCGATCGCCGGCGTGATCGGCAACCTGGCGTGCGTCGCGCTCGTGGTGCTCGTCAGCGCCCGCGTCCGCACGGCCGTGACCACCCGCGGCGGTGGATCGGGCGCCGAGGCGCCGTCACCGCGCCGCGAGAAGTTCCAGCGGGCCTACCACCGTTACGGCACGCCCGGGGTGAGCCTGCTGGGCCCGCTGCTGCTGCCCACGCAGTTCACCGCCGCCGCGCTGACCGCCACCGGCGTCTCGCCGGCGCGCGTGATCGCGTGGCAGGCCGCGGCCATCGTGCTGTGGACGACGATCCTGACGCTGCTCGCGACGGGGCTCGTGCGCCTGGTCGCCTGAACGGCCCGGCTCAGCTCAGCGGCTTGAGGTCGGAGCGCGCGGGCCCTTCGATGCGGGCGCCGTTCGCCTGGAACCGGCTGGCGTGCAGGGGGCAGTCCCACGTGCACTCCTCGTCGTTCCACGAGAGCACCCCGCCCATGTGCGGGCACACCGCATCCACGGCCCGCGTGACCCCGTCCACCGTGGAGATGCCGACCGGACGTCCGCCGCGCTGCGCGACGACCCCGGCGCCTTCGGCGGGCTGGGGCACGGGGACGGGCGTCCGCTCGGCTTCGGCCCAGCCCTGCGCGGCGGCACGGCCCACCTTGGCGTTCTCCGCCACGCCGCGAGCGAGGTCGGACGGCATCGTCATGCGCGTGCCCAGCGCGGTCATCCACTGCGGCTTGTCCTGGTCGCCGAGGATCTCCGCGGCGATGCGCTGCGCGGCGGCGGGACCGTTGGTGAGCCCCCACTTGCCGTAGCCGGTCGCGAAGCGCACGCGACCGAGGGACCGCGGCATCGCCCCGATGAAGGGGATGAGGTTGTGCGACTGGTAGTCCTGCGCGCTCCACCGGTGCGTCTCCTCCCCGACGGGCAGGTGCTGCCGCGCCCACGCGACCAGCTCGTCCACCCGCTCGCGCTCGGACCCGCCGCGGCCCACCGGATGCCCCGCACCGCCGACGATGATCCCGCTGTAGCCGGCTGGTCCGTCGCCGGCCGAGACAGCGCGAACCGACCGGCTCGGGGAGTCGGCGGAGAGGTACATGCCCTCCGGGATCGGGCCGTCGGTGGCGAACGCGACACAGTACGAGCGCGTGCCGTGGACCTTGGCGAAGTAACCGCCGCGATCGAGGATCGGCATGCCGGTGGCCAGCACGATGCTGTCGGCGTAGAGCGGCCCGTCGTCGGTCTGCACGTGCGCGCGGGGCAGCACCTTGGCCCCGCGCACCGTCACGCCGGTGTGCAGCACGGCGCCGGCGGCCACCGCGGCACGGGCCAGCGCCGTGGCGAAGGTCATCGGATCGATCGAGAGCTGGTCGTCCAGCGCCACGGCCGACGCGAGCGGGAACGGCACCGCATCCAATTCGTCCCTCGTCGCCCGCCGCACCGGCACGCCCGCCTCACGGGCGGCGTCCTTCTCCGCTTCGACGGAGGAGAGCGCGTCGTCGCTCTGGGCGTAGGTGAACGCCGTCCGCCGCACCACGGGGACGGACAGCTCGTCGGCGGTGGCACCCAGCCACTCCTGCCCCGAGCGGTTGGCCTCCACATAGGCACGCACGAGGCCGGCGGGATGACCGCTGCGCAGCGTGGAGAGCACCGTCCCCTGCAGAAGGGAGGCCTTGCCGGTGTTGCCGCCGGTGGCGAGGTTGCCTACTTCGCCGGCTTCGACGATCGCGACGCCCATCCCGGCACGGGCCAGCAGGTATGCGGTCGCGAGGCCCGTGATCCCGGCCCCCACGACCACCACGTCGTAGGACCGCCCCGGTTCGAAGTCCGTGCCGGGGACGGGGGTCGCATCCTGTTTCCACAGTGGTGTCGTCATCCCGGCAGTCAAACCCGTCGCCGCCCGATCGCCCCAGCGGTTGACATCCGCGCGCGACCGGTGCAGGTCGCCGCCCGCTAGGCTTCCGGCCATGACCGCCGCGCCCCCGCCGAGCACCAGCACGCGCGTGGTCGCCGCCGCGATCGAGCTCTTCGCCGAGCACGGGTTCGATGCCACGTCGGTCGAGCAGATCGCACGCGCCGCGGGCGTGTCGCGATCGACGTTCTTCCGCCAGTTCGGCGGCAAGGAGGACGTCGTCTTCGCCGATCACGAGGAGCTGCTGCACGCCCTCGAGGTCTACCTGAACGAGCCCCACGACAATCCGTGGACCGCGGTCTGCGACGCATCCATGCAGGTCTTCCGCCACTTCGCGGCCGACCCCGACCTCGCCCGCCGGCGCTACACGATCGTGCGCGAGGTGCCGGTGCTGCGCGACCGGGAGATCGTCACGGTGTTCCGCTACGAGCGGCTCTTCGACGAGTACCTCCGCCGGGCTATACCGGGGCTGGATCCGCTGGACGCCGTCGGATTCGCTGCCCTCGTCACCGCCGTGCACAACCACGTGCTGCGGCGGCTGCTGCGCGGCGAGCGCGTGCCGCACGCGACGCTGCGCCGGGCCCTGGACGACGTGCTCCGCCGCTTCGGCGTGCACCCCGACGCGCCGGCGCCGGCCGACGACGACGTCACCATCGCCGCCTTCCCTCGGGGGATGCCGGCCGCCGAGGTGGCGCGCCGGTTGCAGGCGTTCCTCCCGCGCTGATGTCAACCCCCTAGGACCCAGGGTCCCTCGGAGAGACCCTCTCCTCGACGGCAGGAGGTGGGTCATGCGTCAGCGCCCGAAGATCGCTCTGCGCACCTTCGGCGTGGAGGAGGAGATGCTCCTCGTCGATGCCGACACGGGCGTGCCCGTCCCCGCCGCAGCGGCCGTCATCGCGGGCACCGCGTTCGAGAACCTCCGCTCGGCGGTCGTGCCCGAGATGCATCAGGAGATGATCGAGATCGTCGGCGCTCCGCACCGGTCGCTGACGGACCTGCAGGCCGAAGCCGCATACGCGCGCGCCACCGTCGACCGCGTCGCCCAGGGCCTCGGTACGCGCGTGGCGCCGCTGGCCGCCTCCCCGATCCCGGCCGTTCCGCACCCCTCCCCCGGCAGCCGGCACGAGCTGATCGCCCAGCGATACGGCATCACGCCGACCCAGTGCATGACGTGCGGCCTGCACGTGCACGTGTCGATCGCCGGGGCCACCGAGGGCGTCGCGGTCCTCGACCGGATCCGCGGCTGGCTCCCCGCGCTGCGCGTGCTGTCGGCCAACTCCCCGTTCAGCGCGGGCGTGGACACCGGGTACGACAGCTACCGCTACGAACTGTGGAACCTGTGGCCCTCCAGCGGGCCGGCCGAAGTCTTCGGCGACGCCGAGACCTACCACCGTGCGACCCAGGAGCTGCTGGCCACCGGCGCGGTCCTGGACGAAGGGATGCTGTACGCCGACGCGCGCCTGTCCGCGCGTTTCCCGACCGTCGAGGTCCGCGTGTGCGACGTGCCTCTGACTCCGGCGACGACGGCCCTGCTGGCGGGGCTCGTGCGCGGCATGGTCGCATCCGCCGCCGACGCCGCGCGGCGAGGTGAGGCGCCCGCCGCCATCTCGCTCAACGCGCTGCGCCTGGCGACGTGGGATGCGGCACTGCGCGGGCTGAGCGGCACGCTGCTGGACCCGCGCACGCGCCGTCCGGCACCGGCTGCCGAGGTCGTGCGCGCCATGGTGGACTTCGCGGCCCCGGGCCTGGCGGCCCACGGAGACCTGGCCGTGGTCAGCGAAGGCGTCGAGCGGATCCTCTCCGAAGGCAACGCCGCGACGTGGCAGCGCGCGACCGCGGGCGCCGGCACCGACCTGCGCGGCCTCGTCCTGGCCGCAGCGGATCTGGGCGCAGCATCCGCACACGACGCGGCGTCGACCGCCCTCGCCGGCTCGCGCTGAACTCGCGCCCGCCGCGTCGGCGGCCCCGACGGCCCCGGCCGCCCCGCGTTCGCGCCACAAACGTGCGTTCGCTGCACTTTGATGTGGCGCGGTTGCACGGAAGTGGCGCGGAAGTGGGGACAGCGGCCTCGCCGGCCGGCCGCCGCGCGCCCCTCCTGGAACTGAGTTCCTCTATACGCGATACTCAGTGCATGAGCACTCCGGAGTCCCCCTCCCTTCCCGGCGAGCGCGTCGCCCGCTACGACGTCACCGCGCGCCGCGACACCGACTACTACGCCGTGTTCGCCGATGTCCCCGACGCCGACCGGGCCGCGTGGGAGCGCGCGCGTGCCTTCATCGACGAGGTGGGCCCGCGGATGCAGCAGGAATGGGATGCCGCGACCTACCCCCTCGACCTCACGCGGCGCATGGGCGAGCTCGAGTTGTACACCGATGGGATCGACCACCCCGATCTTCCCGGCTCCTCGCCGCTGGCAGCGGGCCTGGTGAACATGGAGATCTCCCGCGGCGACGGGTCGCTCGGCACCGTGCTCGCCGTGCAGGGCGGGCTCGCCCTGCGCACACTCGCCCTCTTCGGCAGCCCCGAGCAGCAGGCCCGTTGGCTGCAGCCGATCGCCCGCGGCGAGGTCCTCGGATCCTTCGCGCTCACCGAGCCCGACCACGGCTCCGACTCCGTGTCTCTGGAGACCACCGCCATCCGCGACGACGAGGGCTGGGTGCTGCGCGGGGCGAAGAAGTGGATCGGCAACGGCGCGTCCGGCGGCGTCACGTTCGTGTGGGCGCGCGTGCAGGACGAGGGCGCCGATGACCACGGCGCCGTGCGCTGCTTCCTCGTCCAGCAGGACACCCCCGGGTACACCGGCACCGTGATCACCGGCAAGGCGTCGCTGCGCGGTATCCACCAGGCCCACATCGCCCTCGACGACGTGCGCGTGCCCGCCGACGCCGTGCTGCCGGGCACGAAGAGCTTCAAGGATGCCTCGACCGTGCTGTACTCCACGCGCTCGGGCGTCGCGTGGTCGGCGCTCGGGCACGCGACGGCCTGCTACGAGGCGGCGCTGACCTATGCCACCCAGCGGATGCAGTTCGGCAAGCCGCTGGCGAAGTTCCAGATGGTGCAGGAGCGGCTGACGCAGATGCTCGCCGACCTCACCGCGATGCAGCTGTACTGCCGGCGTCTGTCCGACCTGGAGTCCACCGGCGGACTCCGTCCCACCCAGGCGTCGCTCGCGAAGTACCACAACACGCGCACCGCCCGCCGGATCGCCGCGACCGCGCGCGACCTGCTCGGGGGCAACGGCATCCTGCTGGAGAACGGGGTCATGCAGCACATGGCCGACATCGAGGCGATCCACACCTACGAGGGCACCGAGAGCGTGCAGGCGCTGCTGCTGGGCCGCGACATCACCGGCATGAGCGCGTTCGCGTAAACGTCCCGGTTTCGCCGCGGCATCCGGCGGAGGGCATTAGCCTCGTCCCATGGCATGGTTCCGCAACGATCCGCAGCGCGTGCAGCTGGAGTCGAAAGACGTCGAGTTGAAGGCCACCACGGCTCCGTGGAGTCTGTGGGCCGACGCCTTCGGCAAGCTCGGCATCCGCGCCATCCAGATCATCGTCGTGGTAGTGGTGGCAGGCGCGATCATCTTCGCGATCCAGACGCTCACGCTCGTGACGATTCCCCTGGTCATCGCGCTGATCCTCGCGTGCGCGTTCAATCCGGTGATGAGCTGGATGCGGCGGCGCGGCGTGCCCTCGCTGCTGGCGACCATCGCGACCCTGCTGGCGATCGTGGTGATCCTCTCCGCGCTGGGCTGGCTGATCGTGTGGGCCGTGCGCGACCAGTGGAACGACCTCTACGCCCAGGCCGAGGACGGTTTCCGCAAGCTGGTGGCGTGGGTCCAGGACCTCCCCTTCGACTTCGTGCAGCCCGACCAGCTCGACGAGCTGGTCGACACCGTCACCGACTTCGTCACGAGCGCGCAGTTCGGCTCCGGCGCGCTGGCCGGCGTCGGCGCCGTGGCCAACTTCGTGACCGGTTTCGTCCTGCTCGTCACGATCCTGTTCTTCTTCCTCAAGGACGGGCCGCAGATGTGGGAGTTCCTCCTGCGCCCCTTCCGCGGTGAGAACTACGTGCGCGCCCGCCGCATCGGCGACAAGACGGTCACGGTGCTCGGCGCCTATGTGCGCGGCACGGCGACGGTGGCCGCCGTGGATGCCATCGGCATCCTGATCGGCCTGCTGATCCTGCAGGTGCCGCTCGCGATCCCGCTGGCGGTGCTGGTCTTCCTGCTCGCCTTCATCCCGATCGTCGGCGCGACCGTGGCCGGCATCCTCGCGGCTCTCGTCGCGCTCGTGGCCAACGGCCCGCTCATCGCCCTCATCGTCGTGGGGATCGTGGTGCTCGTCAACCAGCTCGAGGGCAACTTCCTGCAGCCGGTGCTGATGGGCCGGTCGATGAAGCTGCACGCCTTCGTCATCCTGGTCGCCCTGACCGTCGGCACGGTCGTCGGCGGGATCGTCGGCGCGGTCCTGGCCGTCCCCATCACCGCGGCGGTGTGGGGTGTCATCCAGGTGTGGGACGGCCCGGACCGCCCGGCCCGCTGGGCGCGCCCGAAGACGCTCGAGGCCTGACCGCCAGGAGATCCCCGGCCTGTCAGTCGCCGAACCGGTTCACCAGGCCGACGATCGTGCGCAGACCGCGCGACGTCGCCGGCATGCCGGTGAACTGCTCCAGCGCGGGCGTGGCGCTGACCCCCTCGTCGCGGTCGTGGGCGGAGACCACCCACCCGTCGCCGGCGCCCAGCACGCGGCATCCCCACCGCTCGGCGTCGCTTCTCAGTCGCGGATCGTCGGCGGCGACGGCGCCCGCCGCGTGCACGGTGAGCTCCCGGCGAGCCGGTTCATCCCCGAAGCGGCGCACGATGACGGAGAGTTCCGCCATCGGCAGGCGCAGGGCGGAGCGCTCCTCCCCACTGCGCACCGCGAGCGCCGCCACCACGTCGGCCACACCCTCGTCGTCGATCTCCGCGTCGACGACGACCGTGCCGTTGCTGCGGTAGGTCGCGGCATCCGGGTACCCCGCGTCGGCGAACGCGGAGAGGATGTCAGCGGTGGAGGGGTGCCCGCGCTGGCCCTGGTTCACGTTGCGGAGGAAGACGACCTGGCGCATGCCCGCACGTCCCGGCAACCGGTCAGGCCTTCGCGTCGCCGGAGTGGATGCCGACGTCGAGCCAGTGCGCGAGGTCGGACTCGTCCTGGACGCGCTCGGAGGGCACGCTGAGCCATCCCGGCCCCATCGGCCGGTCTTTGCCCATGAACGCGGGAACGCCGCCGTCCTCGAGCAGGGCGTCGTAGTCGGCAGGATTCACGCGCACGAGCAGGTCTCCGACGCGGCCAGCGGCCACGGCCATCCGTTCGTTCACCATGAACGACAGACCGCCGAACATGCGCACCTCGCGCACATCCGGGTAGGCGGTCAGGAGGACGCGGATCCGCTCGGCGAGAGCCTGCTGCGACCGCGGGGCGGGTGTGGTCACGAGGGACCTCCCTCTTCGGGGAAGATGGCCGAGAACCGGAAGTCCGCGGCTTCTTCGAGCTGGTCGAACGTGCACGAGCGCGGATCACGGTCTGGGCGCCAGCGGCGGAAGCTGGGGATGTGGCGGAAGCGGTCGCCCTCCATGTGGTCGTACGCGACCTCGACGACGAGCTCGGGGCGCAGCGGCTCGAACGACAGGCTCTTGCCGGCGTTCCATCTGCTGCCCGCGCCCGGCAGGTCGGGCCGGTCGCCCTGCGCGGCCCACCCGCCCCACGGGTGCGCGTCGAGGTCGACGTCTCGGTAGGGCGCGAGTTCGTCCAGGAGGCTCTTGCGCCGAGCCATCGAGAAGGATGCGGTCACCCCGACGTGCTGCAGTTGCCCGGAGTCGTTGTAGAGGCCGAGGAGCAGAGAGCCGACGACGTCGCCGGTCTTGTGCCAGCGGAAGCCGGCGACGACGCAGTCGGCCGTCCGCTCGTGCTTGATCTTGAACATCGTCCGCTTGTTGGGCTGGTACGTGCCCGTCAGCGGCTTGGCGACGACGCCGTCGAGGCCCGCACCCTCGAACATGTCGAACCACTCGCGCGCCCGGGCCATGTCGCCGGTGGCGGGGGTGACGAAGACGGGGGCGGCAGCATCCGCCAGCGCCTCGACGAGCCCGGCGCGACGTTCGGCGAACGGGCGGTCCATGAGGTCGGCGTCGCCGAGCGCGAGCAGGTCGAAGGCGATGAAGGAGGCCGGGGTCTGTTCGGCGAGCATGCGGACGCGGCTATCGGCGGGATGCACCCGCTGCTGCAGCGCCTCGAAGTCGAGACGGTCGCCGGTGACCACGACGATCTCCCCGTCGATGACGCACCGCGGCGGGGTGTTGGCTCGGATCGCCTCGATCAGCTCGGGGAAGTAGCGGGTCATCGGCCGCTCGTTCCGGCTGCCAAGGATCACCTGGTCGCCGTCGCGGAAGACGATCGTGCGGAACCCGTCCCACTTCGGCTCGGTGTGCCCGAGGTCGGGGATGTCCGAGACGGACTTCGCCAGCATCGGGGCGACGGGCGGCATGACGGGGAGCTGCACGTGTCCAGTCTCGCGTGCGGGGAGCCCGATGCGCCAGGTCCGGCTACTCCTTCGGCCAGTTCTCCGGGTTGAGGCGGCTGGGCTGCACGCGCGGGGGCTCGCCGGGCATCTTCGGGAAGTCCGGCGGGAACGGCAGTTCACCCAGCCCGTCGTCGAGGTCGCGCTGCCACCACTCCAGGAGCGTGTCGATGCGGCCGGGCCGCTCGAGGAGGCCCGCCCACGGGTCGCCGACCGTGGCGAGGCGCTCGGGGACCGTGCGGACCGTGAAAGCAGAGGGATCCACCGCATCCAGCTCGTCCCACGACACCGGCGTCGACACGGTGGCTCCCGGCGACTGCCGCGGCGAGTAGGCCCCGGCCATCGTGCGGTCGCGGTTGGCCTGGTTGAAGTCGAGGAAGATGCGTTCGCCGCGCTCCTCCTTCCACCACGCGGTCGTGACGCGGTCGGGCATGCGCCGTTCCAGTTCGCGCGACGCCGCGATGACGGCGTGCCGCACGTCGAGGAATTCGTGCGTCGGCTCGATCGGGCAGAACACGTGCAGGCCGCGGTTGCCGCTCGTCTTGATCCAGGGCTCGAGCTCCGCCTCGCGCAGCACCTCGCGCAGGGCGTGCGCGGCGGTCACGGCCTCGGCGAACCCCGTGCCTGGCTGCGGGTCGAGGTCGATGCGCAGCTCCACGGGGTTGTCGGGGTCGCCGGCGAGCGAGGCCCACGGGTGGAAGACGATGGTGTTCATCTGCGCCGCCCACACGGCGGAGGCGATCTCGGTGACCACGAGCTGCGGATGCTTCCGGCCGCTGTTGTACGTCACGGTCACGGCTTCGACGTAGTCGGGCGCGCCCTTGGGCGGGTTCTTGGAGAAGAAGCTCTCCCCGTCGATGCCGTCGGGGAAGCGCTCCAGCGACACCGGCCGGTTCCCGTTGGCGGCGAGGAACGGCTCGGCGACGGCGATGAAGTACTCCGCCAGCTCGCGTTTGGTGATGCCCTGCTCGGGCCACAGGACGCGGTCGGGGTTGGAGATGCCGACCTCGCGGTCGCCGTGCGGTCCGGGAACGGTCAGCGTGATGCGCGGTGACGCCATGCTCCGACGCTAGCGGGAGCCCACCGCATCCGACAGCCTCCGCAGTGCCGCGTTCGGGTGGGAGCTACTCGGCGAGGGCGAGGAGTGGGGCCAGGTCGGCGCGGCTGAGGCGGATCCAGGGGCCGGCCGGGTTCACCAGCACGCCCGTCAGCTGCGGATCGCGGGCCAGAGCCGTCGCCAGACGTGCCGGCGGGATCGGCGCGGCCGCGTCACCCCGGTTCAGGGCGACGGATTCCAGCGGGTGCGAGAACACCTCGAGGTAGCGCTCGCCCTCGGCGGTGCGCGTTTCGGCGACGCCGAAGGGGCCACCCTCCTGGGTGCGCTGCACGGCGACCCACAGCGGCGCCTCCGTCATGGCGAGGACGACCTCGCTCGCGGTCGCGTCGGTGCGCGGCGCGCTCAGCAGCGTCTTGATGCGCAGCGCCTCGTCGGCATCGTCCACGGCGCGCTGGAGCACCGCGGTGGGCAGCACCGCGCGCGCCGGCGCGGAGGTGTTGTCGAGAATGAGCCCGGCGAAATCGCCGGAGAGGACGTGACGCAGCACGGCGAGGACGGGTTGACCCATCGCGGAGGTCTTCACGTCGCCGTCGGCGCGGACGCTCGCCTGGAGCGCCGCCCCGCCGCTGTAGGCCAGCACGTAGCGGTCGTCTCCGACCGCCGCGACCGACAGCGGCAGCGACTTGCCCGCCGACAGCAGCTCGCGCGCGTCGCCCTGCACACGCAGGAACAGGTGCCCCTGCAGCAGCTGTCGCACGACGTTCATCAGCTCCGGGCCGGTGGGCTTGGATGAGAGCCCGGCCAGCGCCTGGACGAGCAACGTGTTGTCGCGGAGCCCCGGGACGGTGGAGGTGGGCTCGGGCGCCTCAGCCGGCACGGGCCGTCGGGGCGGGAGTCGGCGCGGTGCGTCCGGTGCGGCGGAACCGGATGCTGCAGCCGCTGCCGGCGCACCCTCCGGGGCTGACGCGCCTTCCCCCGGATCGTCGGCGCCGCTCACGGGTGCCGCGGTCGGTGCACCGGCGCCGGCGCCCATTCCGCGGAACGAAGAGACGGAGATCCCCACCGCCGGCGCCTGCGGCGCGTCGGCCTCGGCCGGAGAATTCCCGCCCTCGCGCTCGGGATCGACCGGCTGCTCGCCGGGTTCGATCCCCTCGTCGGGCACGTCGGCGGGCGGGGAGTTCTTTCGGCGGGAGAAGAGAGCCATCCCCGCCAGCCTAACCACCGCGGCGCGGTGGCGTCAGAGCTTGGTGATCGGGGCGATCTTCACGAGCAGCTTCTTGGCGCCCACCT
The DNA here is from genome assembly GCF_004564355.1 of Microbacterium wangchenii. Lineage (NCBI taxonomy): Bacteria > Bacillati > Actinomycetota > Actinomycetes > Micrococcales > Microbacteriaceae > Microbacterium > Microbacterium wangchenii. The sequence continues at coordinate 833,641 of NZ_CP038266.1, read as the reverse complement.
TCTCGAACCGCACGTGCGCGACGCGCTTGGCGCCCTCGCCGGTGATGGCGTCGACCTGGCCCTCGCCGAAGTCGTCGTGGCGGATGCGGTCACCCGGGGCCAGCTCCATGTCGCCGTTGTCGCGCACCTTCGCCGGGATGCGGTTGGGGAATTTGTCGATCGCCGACGACTTCGGCACGAGGTCGTCGCCGTAGCGTCCCTGCCCGGGGCGCCGCGGACGCGCATTAAGCGCCCGCGACTGCATTCCGCCGCGTGAATTCACATCTCCCGGCGACTGCCGCCAGTCCACCAGGTCGGCCGGGATCTCCTGCAGGAAGCGGCTCGGCATGGCCACGGAGACCTCGCCGAACTGCGCGCGCGTCATCGCGAGGGAGAGGTACAGGCGCTTGCGGGCGCGCGTGATGCCGACGTAGAACAGCCGGCGCTCCTCCTGCGGACCGCCGGGCTCCCCCGCCGAGATGCGGTGCGGGAGGAGGTCCTCCTCGACGCCGGTGAGGAAGACCGCGTCGTACTCCAGGCCCTTCGCGGTGTGCAGCGTCATGAGCGACACCGAGCCCGAGGCATCCTCGAGGTCGTCGGCGTCGGAGACGAGGGCGACCTCCGTGAGGAAGTCCACGACCGTGCCCTCGGGATTGTTGCGGGCGAATTCGCGGGTCACCGCGATGAGTTCGTCGAGGTTCTCCAGTCGTGCCTCGTCCTGCGGGTCACGGCTGGCGCGCAGCGCGTCGAAGTAGCCGCTCTTGTTCAGCAGCAGCGTGAGCCCCTCGGCGACGGCCGTGGGCGGCGCCAGCTCACCGGAGGCGGGCAGCATGATCTCCCGCGCTTCGGCGAGGACCGCGTCCAGGTGCGCGATCGCCTGCTGGAGCTTGGGCCCCACGCCCAGTGCGGAGGCGTTGGCCAGCGCGTCGCGGAACGTGATCTGCTCGTCGGCGGCGTACCGCGCGATCGCCGTCTCGGTCACGTCACCGATGCCGCGTCGGGGCCGGTTCAGGATGCGGCGCACCGCCATCTCGTCGGCGGGGTTGGCCACGGCCACGAGGTACGCCATGGCGTCCTTGATCTCGGCCCGCTCGTAGAACTTCGTGCCGCCCATGATCTTGTACGGGATCGCGGAGCGGATGAAGATCTCCTCCAGCGCACGCGACTGGGAGTTCGTCCGGTAGAACACGGCCATCTGGCTGTAGTCGACGCCGCCCTTGCGCAGCGCCTCGATCTCGTCGGCGACGAACTGCGCCTCGTCGTGCTGCGAGTACCCGGTGAACCCGATGATGGGGTCACCGGCGCCCACGTCGGTCCACAGCCGCTTCTCCTTGCGGTCGAAGTTGTTGCTGATGACGGCGTTGGCGGCGGAGAGGATGTTCTGCGTCGAGCGGTAGTTCTGCTCGAGCAGCACGACCTTGGCGCCGGGATAGTCGCGCTCGAACTCGCTGATGTTGCGGATGTCGGCGCCGCGGAACGCGTAGATCGACTGATCCGAGTCGCCGACGACGGTCAGCGACGCCGGCGCCTTGGCCGGATCGTCGGCCGGGTCGGCGTCGAAGATCATCATCCCGCCGCTGGAGGCGATGGGTCCGGCGTCGGATCCGATCGGCCGGGTCAGCTCGTGGATGAGCGCGTACTGGGCGTGGTTGGTGTCCTGGTACTCGTCGACGAGGATGTGGCGGAACCGGCGGCGATACACGTCGGCGACGTGCGGGAACGCCCGGAACAGGTACACCGTCTGGCCGATGAGGTCGTCGAAGTCGAACGCGTTCGCCCGCTGCAGCGCCCGCTGGTACGCGGAGAAGATCTCCACGAAGACCCGCTCGACGGGGTCGCTCATGTTCGCCTGACGCGCGTACGACTCCGCGTCGGCGAGCTCGTTCTTGAGCTTGGAGATGCGGCTCTGCGTGCCGGCGGGGGTGAGGCCGAACGCATCCCCCTGGTGCTCCTTGACGAGGCGCTTGATGAGTGCGCGGGAGTCGCCGGAGTCGTAGATCGTGAAGGCCTTGGTGAACCCGAACTGCTGCGCCTCCCGGCGCAGGATGCGCACGCACGCGGAGTGGAACGTGGAGATCCACATGCCCTCGGCGCGGTCGCCGATCAGCTGCCGGACGCGCTCGCGCATCTCGCCGGCGGCCTTGTTGGTGAACGTGATGGCGAGGATCTGGCTCGGCCACGCCTCACCGCTGCGCAGGAGCGACGCGATGCGGCGGGTGAGCACGCTGGTCTTTCCGGAGCCGGCGCCCGCGACGATGAGCAGCGCCGGGCCGCGATAGGTCACGGCCTCACGCTGGGGCGGGTTGAGCCCGGCGAGCAGATCGTCGTCCGCGCGCGGTGGTTCCACACCGAACTGCGGACCGCGATCGCCGCCGACGATGAGGGGCGTGGATGCGTCGGTCATGGCCCGTTCAGTCTAGGCGGGGGCCCTGACAGCCAGCCCGGTGCCCGGACCGCACAGGCGGCGAACCTGGGCACGCCCGGCTCATGGGTCGGCGCGACGGCGCGCCTCAGGAGGCCGGCGGTCCGGCCGGCGGCGGAGGAGTCTGCGGCGCCGTGGGAGCGGAAGGCGGCGCCGCGGGAGCGGAGGCCGGACCTGCCGGAGCGGCGGCGGGTGCGGGCGGCGCGGATGCGGCGGGGGCGGCGGCGGGCGGTGCGCCGAGCGTGGACTGGGCCTTCAGCAGCTGGTCGGCGTCGACCATGACGTCCCACCGCTCGGCCTCGAGCTTCTGCGTGGATGCGAAGTCGCGGCGGCCGCGCGTGATCCAGTGCCCGATGAACCCGAACACCGCGCCCCAGATGGCGCCCAGCACGAGGCCCCACAGCAGGAGCCACAGCCACGTCAGCGGCGGGGCGAGGAGTCCGAACAGCAGTCCGATCAGCAGACCGAACCACGCTCCGGTGGCGGCGCCGTAGCCGGCGGCGCGTCCGTTGGTCATCCGGCCGGTGACCTGCTCGACGATGCGGACGTTGTGGCCCACGATCGACACCCGCTCGACGGGGAATCCGGCGTCGGAGAGCCGGTCGACGGTGGCCTGCGCGTCGGGGTACTGGGTGAAGCTGGACAGCAGGCGCCGTTCGGGCACCGCGGTGGTGGCGTCGCTCATGACATCCCCTTCCGGGATCGCATACCTCACAGTGGCGTCAGTGTATGCCCGGCCCGGCAGCTCAGCGCCAGGGACTTGCCGGATCGGCGTCGCGCGCCCGTACGAGGCGCAGGGCGAGTCCGACGACCAGCATCAGCACGCCCACCGCCACCGCCCACCACGCGCCGGATGCGTCGCCCAGGACGGCGGCGACGTCGGGGCGGATGCCGGGGAGCTGTCCGCTCCACGCGTCAGCCACGGCCCGCATGCCTGCGATCCCGATGAACGCGGATGGAACAGCGAGTCCGGCACCGAGGCCGGCGAGCACCATGCCCCACGCCTGTCGGCGGCCGAACTGCGCCACGAGGGCCCACACCGCCGCCACGAACGCCCACAGCGCCAGGGCCACCGATGGCACGAGGTACGCCCAGCGCACCGCGGCGTCGGTCCAGAACGACGACCAGAATGCAGCGGGACCGGCGATCGACACCGCGACCAAGGCGAGCACGCATCGCAGCACGACGACGCCGCCCACGGCGGCGATCACCGGCCACGGCGACCTCTGCCGGATGAGCAGCCGCACGACAGTCGCGAAAACGAGCCATCCGCCCAGCGCCACGAGGAGATCCACCCAGCCCAGCAGCGCGGTCTGCACCGCCCGCGTGGCCACCAGCAGCGCTCCGGGCACCAGGATCATGAGCCAGCGGTCCAGCGGCAGCATCCCGAGCGTCGATTCCCGCGCACGCCACGGGCGCGTGGAGGCCAGCCATGCGGCGCGCGCGCCGGCAGCTCCCGGCCGGCGCACCAGCCGGGTGCGGGCCGAGACCATGCCGATCACGACCCACGCCACCGAGAGCACGAGCAGCACGCGCGCCATCCACACCAGGGTGGGATCGGCGAGGCCGGGGACGGGAACCGCATCGGGTGTTCCGTCGGCGGCGAGCGAGGCGTCCACGCCGAACGCCACGGCGACCCCGCTCAGCAGCAGCAGGACGGCGACGACCACCGCCAGAACCCCGTTCCGCGTCGCCGTCGCCATCCCCTAACGCTAGCGCCCTTGCACCCCTGCTTTTGTCCGTCCCGGACGGGGGTTCGGGAGGGGTCAGTGCGAGCGTCGCATCGCCCGGATTCCGACGAGCAGCCCCACCGCCGCGAGCACGAGCGCCGACACCCATCCCCACGCCACGGCCGAGGCGCCGAGGTCGCCTGCGAACAGCGCGCGCTCGCCCTGCACGACCCAGTTGATCGGGTTCACCGCGGCCACCACGCGCATCCAGGAGGGTGCCGCATCCAGGGGCAGGAGCATCCCCGACAGGATCAGCAGGGGGAAGATGAGCGTCTGCTGCACACCCCAGAACAGCCACTCGCGATCCTTCGTCGCCAGGGCAAGGGCGTACGACAGCGACCCCAGGCCCACCCCGAAGACGGCCAGCAGCGCGAGCCCGAGAACGAGCCCGGCGGGGTGGATCGAGAACCCGAACGGCCACGCGATCAGCACGATGAGAAGCGACTGCACGAGGATCGGCACGATCTCCTTGAGCGCGCGGCCCACCAGGAGCGACGACCGCACGAGGGGTGCGACCAGCGTGCGCTCGTGGGAGCCGGTCATCATCTCATACTGCAGGTTCGACCCCGTCGCGCCCGTGCCGAAGAGCACGATCATGACGAGCACGCCGGGCACGAACCACTGCAGGGTCTCCGACGCGGGAGCCCCGGAGCTGCCGATCAGCAGCGGGGCGAAGAGCCCCAGAAACACCAGCGGCTGCACGAGGCTGAAGATGAGGGTGAACGGATCGCGCACGACGGGTTTGAGCTCGCGCGTGAGCACGTGCCACGTGTCGCGTGCGGCGTTGCCGCGCACGGCGGTCTGCGAGGCGGATGCGGTCATCGGGATGCTCCTGTCGGCTGGGCGGGTGCGGCCGGCGCATCCGCGGATTCGGTCTCCTCGGCGTGCTCGCCCTCGCCGGCTTCGCGCAGGGTGCGCCCGGTGAGGGCGAGGAAGACGTCGTCGAGGGTGGGCGGGACGCCCGTGGCCCGCGTGACCGCGAGTCCCGCCGCATCCAGCGCCCGGATGGCCGCCGGCAGCAGCGTGTCGCCCTCCGGGGCGGTGAGGGTGAGGGATGCGCCGCCCTCCCGCCGCACTTCGCGGTCGGTCAGTCGTCCCACGACGGCGAGCGCGGCGTCGGCGTCCGCCGCGGAGCCGAAGCCGAGCGTCATGAGGTCGCCGGCGAGCTCGGCCTTCAGCCGCGCGGCGGTGTCATCGGCGATGACGCGTCCGCGGTCCATCACCATCACGCGCTCGGCATAGCGGTCGGCCTCTTCGAGGTAATGCGTCGTGAGGAACACCGTCGTGCCGTGCGAGACGCGCAGGTCGAGGATGTGCTGCCACAGGTTCGCGCGGCTCTGCGGATCCAGGCCGGTCGAGGGCTCGTCGAGGAACAGCAGCGGCGGGGCGTGCATGAGGCCCAGGGCGATGTCGAGGCGCCGCTTCTGCCCGCCGGACAGCTGCTGCACCGCGCGCGTCGCGAACGGGGTCAGATCCAGCGAGGCGATGAGGTCGTCCGCCCGCGACACCGATGCCGCCCGTGACATGCCGTAGAACGCGCCCTGGCTGAGCAGCTCGTCGCGCACGCGCTGGGAGAAGCTGCCACTGGTGAGCTGGCCGACGTAGCCGATACGCGCGCGGACGCCCGCCGGGTCGCGCAGGATGTCGCGGCCGACCACGCGCGCCGTACCGGCGGTGGGCGGAAGGAGGGTCGTGAGCATGCGCAGACTCGTGGACTTGCCCGCGCCGTTGGGCCCGAGGAAGGCGACCAGTTCGCCGGCGGCGACCTGGAAGGTGAGGTCGGTGACCGCCTCGACGGTCTTCTTCTTGACGGTGAAGCGCTTGGTCAGTCCCTGCGCTTCGAGGATGGGTTCGTTCGCCATGCCGAGAGGGTAGGAGCGGATGCGGACACATGATGTCCGCGATGAATGGCAGAGTGTGCGCATGTCCGACACCACCAGTCGCGCACTCTCGCTGCTCAACCTCCTCCAGACGCACCGGCACTGGCCGGGCCCCGAGCTGGCCGCGCGCCTCGGCGTGACGGAGCGCACGGTGCGGCGCGACGTCGACCGCCTGCGGGAGCTGGGCTACCGCATCGAGTCCACGCCGGGCGCCGCGGGCGGCTACCGGCTCGAAGCCGGCAGCGCCGTGCCGCCGCTGCTGTTGACGGATGAGGAGGCCGTGGCGATGGCGATCGGACTGCGGATCGCCGCATCCCAGCGCCTCGTGGGCGGGGCGGAGACGGCACTGACCGCCCTCGCCAAGCTCGACCAGGTGCTGCCCACCGCCGTCCGCCGGCGCGTCGCGGCCCTCGCCGACGCGGTGCGGCCGGTGGGCGTCGGCGGGGGCGAGGCCGCATCCACCGAGGTGCTCGGCGAGCTCGCCCTGGCCTGCCGCGATTCCGAGCGCGTGCGCTTCACGTACACATCCGCTTCCGGTGAGTCGACCCATCGCCGGGTCGAGCCGCACACCCTCTCCCCCGCCGACCGGCACTGGTATCTGCTGTGCTGGGACCTGGATCGCGACGATTGGCGCACGTTCCGCGTCGATCGGCTGTCGGGGATCGAGCACACCAGGGTGCTGTTCGCCCCGCGCGAGCTCAGCCAGGAGCAGGTCGACGAGTTCATCCTCGTGGCGCGGTCGTGGGTGCGTCAGCCGGTCGAGGCCGACATCGTCATGGAGCTTCCCCTCGAGGACATGCGCGCGCTCTTCGGGCAGTGGGGCCAGGGCGCGACCGCCGAGGACGACGAGCGCACGCGCTGGCCGGTCGGCGGATCCGACTGGCGCGAGACGATGTACGGCATGTCGTGGGTGCCCGCCGGGGTGCCGTACACGACCGACCTCCCCGAGCCGCATCGCGCGGAGATGCGCGAGGCACTGACGCGGATGCTGCAGGCCCTCGCCGCTCCCCCGCCACCGCCCCGGCCGTGAGCGCGCGTCGCTCCGAGGTGACGGATCCGTCGCCTCCGGGCGAGCAGGATGTCATACGGCGGTCGTACGGGATCGAGCCGATCGGCGGATCCGTCCGCGGCATCGGCTTGCCTACCGTCGTCTCATGACCGAATCGAGCTCGTCCGCCTGCGCCCTCTCCGCGGAGGCCACCGGACGCTGGCGTCACGCGGACTCGCGCCGCACCCCTGTCGTCTCGCTGCTCCTTCCCGCCGGCGACGACGATCGTGACCTCGGCGCGCGACTGTCGGCCGCGCTGGCGCAGACGATGCCCGCGCACGAGATTCTCGTGCTCGACACGTCGGGGGATGGCCGCCACTTCGCGACCTTCTCGGTGTGGTCGGAGCAACCCGCCGGGCCGGTGCTGCGCTACCTGCCGGTGCCCGGCGCTCGCCTCCGCGAGGCGCGGAGGCGCGGAAGCCGCCTCGCCGCCGGCAACATCCGCGTGGCCCTCTCCCCCGGCCTCGCCCCCACGAGCACGTGGCTGGCGCAGCTCGTCGCCCAGCTGCGGCGGCGACTCTCGTCCGCGTCGGTCGGCGCAGCGCCCGCGGGTGCGCTCGCGGTGAACGGGCGGCGACCGTGCGGCGCCGTCTCGTGAAACGGACCGTCACATCCTCGACGGCTGCACCCGCAGCGCATAGCGTCGAGGCATCATCGCGGCGTCCGGGCGGTCCCGGTCATCGGCTCATACCCGATCGCGTTGCGGGTTCGACTCCCGCCGTCGCGTCCACTCTCCCCCTCGGTGCCGGATGTCGCAGAGTGACTGAACGTCGCTTTGGTAGCGTGCGTCGTCGGCAAGGAACCCCGGCGGCCGCATCACTCTTTGACCCATATCTCGATCTCGCTCATCGCGGCCGACGTCGGGCCGAACTCAGCGGAAGCCTCCGGTACGTCGGACGCTTGGATCGTGAGCAGGATCTCCTGGGTCATCCCGGGCGCGAACACCAGCGCTTGGTAGTCGAAGATGTTGGCGTCAGTCACTCTCGGGAGCGCCGCGTCTCGGGCGCCGTTCTCCGTAGCCACCTCCAGGACGCGCACGCTGCCGTTGGCGTCATAGAGATCATTCGTCTTCGCATACCCATTGAGGATGCAGATCACCCGAACGTCTTCGCCCGCCGGCAACCGGAGGCTGATCTGCGCTCCGACGCCGCCTCCCGCTTCACCGGCAATCCACGCGGTCTGGCGGCTTCCATCCACTAGTTGTGTCGCGGGGTAGCTGAGGGATTGGCCGCTTGCGTCCTCATACTGGAGCTCGCTCGTAGCGACCGCCTCGATTCGGTCGGCCAGGCGAAGTTGCTGAGGGTTGTCGCACGTGGCGATCGCGGCGGCTTCTTCGGCAATGCCTTGTTGTATCCGAGCCGAGAGGAACACGACTCCTGCGGCCACCACTCCACCGATCAACCCTGTGCCGAGCAACGTGATCCAGAACGAGGGCCAGAAAGTCGACCAGTCTGACCCCGGGCGCGTCTTCTTCGGACTTTCTTCTTGGGGCATCCACCCCTCCCTGCGTCCACGTGGACTTCGGATGCGCACACTGTGCCATATCCGATGCGTCGGCTCAATCAATCCTCGGGCAGAACCGGTCGGTCGTGGCCGCGTGTCAGCCGGCGGCCGGCGGGATCGTCTTGCGCATCACGGTCTTGCTCTTGCCGATGTGACGCTCGAAAGTGAAACCGGCCTTCTCGAACATCGCCCTCGTGCCGTTGTGCAGGAAGGACGACGACGTCCGCTTCCCCGGAGCCAGCTCGTTCGGGAACGAGACGACCTCGCCCCCACCGGCCTGCGCGATCAACTCGAGCGCGCCGTCCAGCGCCTCGCGGGCCACTCCCGAGCGTCGGTGGTCGCGGTCGACGAAGAAGCACGTGATGCGCCACGGCGCGGGGTTCGTCTCCCCGGCGTCGTACTGCTTGCGGTGGTATATGCCCGGCAGCTCGGCCGGGCTCCCGTACTGGCACCACGCGATCGCGGCGTCGCCGTCGAACACGAGCGCGGCGTGCGCGATCCCTTCTGCCACGAGTCGCCGCTTGAACGTCGGGCCGTCGTACTCGCTCTTGATGGTCTCTTCCGTGTCCCCGTGGAAGTACGAGCACCAGCACCCGCCCCACACGCCGTTGTGCTTCTCGGCAAGCGCGAGCCACGCCGGGAAGGTCTCGGGGGTGAGCGGCTTGATCACATGCGACGTCGTCGTGGCCACGCTCCCAGTGTGCCGACCGCGGGGGACGCTCGACAGGGACTCCCCTGCCGGGGTCACGGGACCGCGAGCTCAGGGCCGGTGCGACGTGGAGCGCTCAGTGCCGCGCTTGTAGTTGCCGGTGACGCGCGCCATGACCTGCTGCGGGTCGCCGCGCTCGATGTCGTCGAGGAACTTCGCCGCCGCCGCGGCACGGAGCGTCGCGGCGAGGCGCCCGTGGTGGCGGATCTCCACGCGATCCCCACGCTGCACGAACTCGAAGCCGCTGGGGAGACCTGCCATGGCTACGAGCATGCCGCACCCGGCGCGGCTCTGCGATCGTGCGATCGGGGTCAGTCGGCGGGGAGATCGGATGCGGCGAGCACGCGTTCCGCGGCTTTCACCATCGCGACGTCGATGAACGTGCCGTCCTCGAGCACGAACGCACCGGTGCCGTCGGCGGCGGCGGCTCGCACCCGGTCGACGATGCGCTGCGCGCGGGCGACCTCGTCGGCACCCGGGGTGAACACCCGGCGGATCACCCCGATCTGACGCGGGTGCACGGCGGTGCGTCCCGCGTACCCGAGCGCGCGTCCGGCCCGGCAGCTCAGCTCCAGCCCGTCGAGGTCGGCCACGTCGGCCCACACGGCCATGAGCGGCAGCGGCAGTCCGGCCGCCGCGGCGGCGTTGACGATGCGTGCCCGCGACCACGCCAGCCCCGGCTCCCCCGCCGGCCCGGCGGGAACACCGAGTTCGGCGCGGAGGTCGGCCTCCCCCGCCGCGATCGACGACACCCCGGCCGTCGCGATCTCGAACGCCCGCTCGATCGACAGGGCGGACTCCAGCAGCGCGTGCACCTCGCGGCCGGGCAGCGCGGATCGGATCGCGGCGACATCCTCAGCCGACTCGGTCTTCGGGAGCCGGACGCCGAAGGATGCGGGCAGGCCGGCGAGGGCGGCGAGGTCCTCGTCGTGGGCGGCGGCGCCGCGCGCATTGATCCGCACCTGCACGGCGGGGGCGCGGTCCCCGCGTTCGGTCCACGCGGCTGCGAAGTCGGCGAGCGACTCCCGCGCCTGCGCCTTCCGCGAGAGCGTCACCGCGTCCTCGAGGTCGACGATGACCGCATCCGCCCCCGCATCCAGCGCCTTCCCGAAGCGCTCCGGACGGTCAGCGGGCGCATACAGGGCGACGAGAGTGCGGCCGGTCATGCGATCGATCCTTCCGCACGCAGGCGCGCGATGTCCTCCGCGGCGTAGCCGAGCGACTCCAGCACCTCGTCGGTGTCGGCGGCGTGCGCGCGCCCGGAGAACGCGATGGTCGCCTCGTCGCGGGACAGGCGGAACAGCGGCCCCTGCATGGCCATGTCGCCGAGTTCGGGGTCGTGGATGCGGTGGATCGTGCCGAGCGCCTGGAACTGCGGATCCGCAACGATGTCGGACGGGTCGTACACCGGCGCGACGGCGGCCTGCGCCTGCTCGAACGCGGCCACGACCTCCTCGCGCGTGTGCTGCGCGATCCAGCCGCCGACCGCGTCGTCGAGCTCGTCGGCGTGCTCGGCGCGGCTGGATCCGCTCGCGAACCATGGCTCCGCGGCGAGGTCGGGGCGGCCCACGAGCGCCATCACGCGCTCGGCGATCGACTGCGCGCTGGTGGAGACGGCGACCCAGGAGCCGTCGGCCGTGCGGTAGGTGTTGCGGGGCGCGTTGTTCGTGGAGCGATTACCGGTGCGCGGTTGCACGGTTGCCAGCTGATCCCACCGCGTGATCTGCGGGCCGAGCATCGCGAGGATCGGCTCGATGATCGCCACGTCGACCACCTGCCCGCGCCCGTCGCGCCCGCGCGCATGCAGGGCGGTCATGATGGCGTAGGCGGTCGCGAGCGACGCGATGCCGTCGGCGAGCCCGAACGGCGGGAGGGTCGGGGGTCCGTCGGGTTCGCCGGTCGCGGCGGCGAACCCGCTCATCGCCTCGGCGAGCGTGCCGAAGCCCGGCCGGCTGCGGTACGGCCCGATCTGCCCGAACCCGGTCACGCGCGCCAGCACGAGGCCGGGGTTCTCCGCCGACAACTCCTCATACCCGAGGCCCCACCGCTCGAGCGTCCCAGGGCGGAAGTTCTCGATGACGACGTCGGCGGTGCCGGCGAGGCGGAGGAACGCGTCGCGTCCGTCGCCTGTGTGCAGGTCGATCGCGACGGTGCGTTTGTTGCGCCCCAGGGTCTTCCACCAGAGGTTCTGCCCGTCCTTGCTCGGCCCGTGCCCTCGCGCCGGGTCGGGCCGGGTGGGATGCTCCACCTTGATGACCTCGGCACCCATGTCGCCGAGGTGCATCGCCGCCATGGGGCCGGCGAACAGGGTGGAGGCGTCGATGACGCGCAGTCCGTCGAGCGGGGTCATGCGTTCTCCCCCCAGCACAGCCGGAATCCGATCGACGGCGACGCGTCCTGCCCGAGCCCCGGCAGCAGCAGCTTCGCGGCGAACTCCGGTGCCTGCACCCCGCCGTCGAAGTACCAGTCCGAGCCGTCACTGCGGTGCGCGCTGCCGCCTTTGAGCATGACGAACCGCGTGCGTCCGTCGGAGTGCTCCGACTCGGTCCAGTTCCACACCTCCGGCATGCGACGCCGGAAGGCCGGATCGGATGCGGCGACCTGCCACTCGTCCTCCGTGGGAAGCCGTCCGCCCGCCCAGGCCGCGTAGGCGCGGGCGCGGGCGAAGGTCATCCCGGTCGCGGGGAGCTCGGGATCGCGCGCGTCGGTGTGCTCGCCGAGCGCGTCGAGGAACCGGGCGTACTCCGCCTCGCTCACCTCTGCGGCGGCGACCCGCACGGGATGCGGCACCTCGGCGACGCGCTCGAGCGTGCGCTGGTCGTGCAGGCGCGGCGGCAGCGGCTTCCACTCGTCGACGTACGGGGCACCCTCGTACATGCCGGTCTCACGGGCGCGGAACCGGACCGTCAGCACGTGCGTGCCGGTGGCGACCGTCACGGTGCGAGGCTCCTCAGCATCGTCCCGGACAGGTCCCGTCCATGCCGGTGCGGGCAGTCGCCGCGCCTGGCGGTGCGGAAAGGACGCATCCGCCACCGGCGGCTCGGTGAGCAGCGCGGCGCGCACCTCGTCGACGATCGGCGGGACCGCCGCATCCGCCGGCACCCGGACGACGGCCGCGACACCGCCCGCGGGCACCGTCACCGACGACACCCCGTCGCCGGGTTGGTGCAGCGGGACGTACCGTCCGCCGCCGGGAAGCTCGTGCACGACGTCGGCGTCGGACGTGTTCACCAGACACAGCAGCGTCACGCCGTCGAGCGCGAAGGCCGAGCCGAAGACGGGGGCGTCGTGCACGGCCAGCGGCGTCCACTCCCCCTCGACGAGCCAGCGGTGCAGGCCCCTCTGCACGGGCAGCATGCGGCGGAGCGTCGCCGCGTCGCGCTCGTTCCACCCCACCCACACGCCGAACACGACCTCCCACACCATGACGCCGACCCCGTTCAGCCACGCCGAGCGCAGCTCCTCGGCGTGGTCGCGGTGCCAGCGGCGGATGTGGTGCTGCATGTGACGGCGCTCGAACCAGCGGGCCCGCAGGACGCCGGGAACCTCCGAGTCGGCGAACCACTGCGCCCACGACAGCGTGTGATCGGCGATCCGCTCGGTCGCGAGCTTCGACTCCCCCTCCAGCCCGATGCCCGGGCGCGCTGCGTCGAGCGCGGCCACGAGGTCGGGAGCGGCCTTCTTGAGGGTGTCGAGGAAGACGCCGTCCGCCCCGAGCCGCCGGACCGTCGCGGCGAGCTCGGTCGCGTCGTCGCCCGCCCGCCGGGTGCCGACGTCCCACGGGTTGTAGTCCACGAACACCGCCACTCCCGCGGTGTGCAGCACCTCGGCGGCCTCGGCAAGACCCGGGACGGCGTAGAAGTCCCACTGGTTGCGGTCGTCGATGCCGATGACGGGGTAGGCGTGCCACAGCACGATGCCGTCCAGGCCGCCGAACCGGCGCTGCGCGTCGGCGAGGAAGCGTTCGGGGGTGAAGCGCTGCGCCTCGAAGTCGAAGAAGAGCTCATCCCACTGCCACACCTGCGCCACCGTGAAGCACCGGCTCGCCCACGCCGACGCCGGGTCGTCGTAGCGGGTCGGTGCGCCGTGGCGAGCGCGGGCGCCCTCGCGCCACGCGGTCAGCTGCGCGCGCCACGCGTCGAGGTCGGCGGGATCCGCCGGAGCGATGAAGATCTTCGCGTCGTCGAGCCTCGTCGCCGCATCGCCAGTGGTGACGTCGACGTCCAGCGGAACCGGCGTCGGCCGGTCGATCTCGCGCGGGACGAGGGGATCGAATCCACCGCTCACGGCCGGCTCTCCTTCATGAGGGCGGCGACCTCGCCGGCGGTGGGGACGGCATCCTGCGCGCCGGGGCGCGTGACGGCGAGGGCGGATGCGGCGGCTCCGGCCCGCGCGGCGTCGACGAGCAGGGCGACGTCGACGCTGTCGGGGCGACACCCGGAGGCGGCGAGCGCTGCCGCCAGGACACCGCAGAACGTGTCGCCGGCGCCGGTGGTGTCGACGGCCGTAACCACGTGCGCGGGAACCTCGGCGCGCTCGTCGCCGCATACCACGAGGCAGCCGCGGCGGCCGAGGGTGACCACGAGCGCCCGGACGGTCGAGGCGAGTGCGGCGACGGCGGCGTCCAGCTCGCCGGTTCCGGACACGTCGAGGGCTTCGTGCTCGTTCACCACGAGTACGTCCGTGACCGCCAGCAGCGCGTCGCGGGCTGATGTGAACGGCGCCGACGGCGCGGCGTTGAGCACGTGCCACGCTCCCGCGCCGCGGGAGGCGGCCGCATCCTGGACGAGCGCGACCGGGATCTCCAACTGCGTCAGGAGCACCGCGGCACCGGCGACGACCGCGCGCTGTGCGTCGGTCAGCGTCTCACGGGCGGCGTTGGCGCCGGCGGCGACCACGACGGTGTTCTCGCCGGAGGCGTCGACGGAGATGAGCGCGGTGCCCGTGACCCCTTCGGTCCGCACGAGACCGGAGACGTCGATGCCGTCAGCCACAAGCGCGGCGCGGAGGGTCTCTCCCTCGGCATCCGCCCCCACGGCTCCGACGAACGCGACCGCGGCGCCGCCCGCACGGCGGGCTCCGACGGCCTGGTTCGCGCCCTTGCCGCCGCCCGTGCGCACGAGCGAGGACGCCAGCAGCGTCTCGCCGGGCGCGGGGATGCGGTCGACGCGGGCGACGACGTCCTGATTGATGCTGCCCACCACGACGACGCTCACGACGCCACCTCCCACAGCGCGCACGTGCGCTCGGCGAGCTGTCGGATGGATCGGTGCGAACCGCCGGGCATCGAGGTGGCGATCCGATCCTGCAGGGGCGAGGTCCACTGAGCGCCGATGCCGTCCGCACCGACGAGTCCGCCGACGACCGACCCGACGGTCGCGCCGACGGAGTCGGTGTCCCAGCCGCCGGCGACGGCGAGCGCGACGGCGGCACCGAAATCGCGGCCGTGCGCCTGCAGCGCGCACGCCGTGAGCGCGGCGTTGTTGAGGGTGTGCACCCAGTGCATGCCGGCGTACTCGGCGTGCAGGGCGTCGAGCGCGTCCGCCGTGCTGAGGCGGCCATCGGCGAGGGCGCGACCGGTCGCACGCCCGAATCGCACGGCGTGCGCGAGACGGGAGGCAGGCGGGACCACGGCGTCGGCGGCGTCCAGGACGGCGTCGGCGGTGTCTGCGACGAGGGATGCGGCACAGAGGGCGGCCGCCCACATCTCGCCGTACAGGCCGTTGCGCGTGTGGCTCAGCCGCGCGTCGATCCATGCCGAGCGGGCGGCGGCCCGCACATCACCCGGATGTGCCCACCCGTGCACGTCGGCGCGGATGAGGGCGCCGATCCACTCCCGGAACGGGTTGAGGTGGGTCGCGGTCTCGGGCACGGGGCGCGCGTCGAGGATGTTGCGGTACGCCGCACGTTCGGCCGTGAAGACGCGGCCGGCGGGCAGGGCCGCGAGCCATGCCTCGGCGACGTGGTCGGTCGTCAGCTCCGTCCCGTGCTGCTCGAGCAGGTCGAGCGCCAGGATCGGGAAGTTCAGGTCGTCGTCCTCGGGCATCCCGGCGATGTTCTCGACGAGGGAGGTCGGCGCGGAGCGCCGGTTCCACGGCCAGCGCGCCGCGATGTCGGCGGGAAGGCCGCGGGCGGTGAAGTAACGCCGGATCGGCCAGTTGCCCGTCGCGCGCGCGATCTCCTCGATGCCCTCGCGCGGGATCTTCTCGACGGGTTTACCGAGAAGGCACCCCGCCGACCGCCCGAGCCACGCCCCGTGCACGCGGTCGAACCCGGCACTGCCCGAAGCCGCCGGCGGCTCGGGCGGCAGCAGCGCCTCGATCGCGTCCCACTCGTCGGGTTCGTCCGGGCTCGGCCGCTGCAGCGCCTGCAGTTCGTCGAGGACGGTCCGCGCGAGTGCACGCAGCGCCGCGGGCGCCGGCGTGGCGCTCGCGCCGGACGGGGCCAGCTGCGTCGCGCCACCCGCGTCCGCCCACCGGCGCTCGATCGGCCGCAGTTCCTCCTCGGGCACGCCCTGCTCGCGGAGGGCCGCGAGCTCGGCGGGGACGAGGTCTTCGGGCTGGGCCCAGGTCAGTCTCACGCCGCGGCCTCCGGGGCCAGCAGCGTCGAGAGCGCGGCGGCACGTGCGGCCGCCCGCTCGGCGTCGGCGCGGGCGATGTCGCGGACGACGTCGGTCATCGCCGTGACGACGCCGTCGAGGTCGAGACGGCTGGCGGTGGACACGTCACTCACCCACTCGCTCGGCACGGCGGCGCTGCCGCGCAGGCCGCCGCAGATGGCACCGGCCATCGTCGCGATCGAGTCGGCGTCGCGGCCGTAGTTGACCGCATCCAGCACCGCCGCCCGGAAATCGCCGTCGTGGGCCACGACGAAGCCGAGGGCGACGGGCAGCTCCTCGATCGCTTTCGTGCGCGAGGGGAGCCGCGCGTCCATCGCCGGCGAGCGGTACTGCTCCCCCACGGTGTCGAAGGGCGCGACGGCCTGGCGGATGACGCGACCGAGCTCGCGCGGGTCGTCGGATCCGCCGGCGGCGAGGAAGGCGTCGACGGCGTCGAAGACGGCGCGGATGGCCGCGGCGGTGCCGTCGTGGGCGACCTGCAGCACGGCGCGGCGCACGTCGGCGACGGTCGCGCCGGGGGCGGCGGATGCGGCGACCGCGGCCGCGAACACGCCGGCGGCCTCCCGGCCGTAGGACCACTGGTGGGCGCCGGCGATGTCGATCGCCTCGGCGTACGCACCCTGCGGGTCACCGATGTGGACGAGCCCGACGGGGGCCATGTACATCGTCGCGCCGCAGTTCACGACGTTGCCGACGCCTGCTTCGCGCGGGTCGGCGTGGCCGTAGTGCAGCTTCATGACGAGCCACTTCTCGGCCAGGAACACGCGCTGCAGGATGAGCGCCTCATCCTCCAACTCGGGGATCCAGCGGCGTTCGCCGATCATGAGCGGGACGAGGTCGCTCGCGACGTCGTAGGCGTCGAGGTGGCGCCGCTGCTTGGCGTACACCTCGATCAGCGCATGGGTCATGAGGGTGTCATCCGTCACGTGCCCGTCGCCCTTGTGGTACGGCGCGATGGGCCGCGCCGTGCGCCAGTCGGGGAGGAACGGGCCCACGATCCCCTCGACACGTCCGCCGTGCCGCTCTTCGATCTGCTCGGGCGTCCAGCCCTCGGTCGCTCCGCCGAGCGCATCGCCCACGGCGGCCCCCGCCAGTACTGCTGCCACCCGATCGTGCAACACGTCCATTCGATCCCTCTCTTCGTTCACGCGTGGTGTCGCGGGGGCGGATCGACCGACCCGCCCCCGCGAGGTCATCAACCGGCGACGTCGCCCCAGCCGTCGGTCAGCTGCGTCGCGAGCTGGTCCCGATCGATCTGGTTGGCCAGGTACTGCTGGAAGGCGGGCGTGGCGATCGTGTCCTTCCATTCGGTGTACTTCGACACCTTCAGGAAGGGCGGGCCCACAAGGCCCTCACCGGAGGCGAGCACCTGCTGCCAGGCGGCGTCGTCGCCGGCGAGCTCCTCGACCTCGGCGCGCGCTGCCCCCGAGGACGGGATGAGCGCGTCGGCGTAGGCGATCTTCGCGAGGTTCTCGCCGCTCATGAAGAAGTTGAGGAACTCCGCCGACTCCTCCACGTACTCCGAGTCGATGTTCACCGAGTAGGTCTGCGGGTTCGCGGCCTGGAAAGCACCAGCGGTGCCCTCCAGCGGCGGCAGCGCCACCCAGTTGAAGCCCTCGGGGGCGTCGTTGGCGATGTTCGTCGCCTGGAACGAGCCCTGCACGGTCATGGCGACCTTGCCGCCGTAGAACGAGGGCAGCACGTCCGATCCCGACTGCGTCAGCGAGGTCGGCTCGATCGACTTGTCGGTGTAGGCCATCTCGTGGATGCGCTCGGCCGCGGCCAGCTCGTCGTCGCCCACCTCGATGGTGACGTCTTCACCCTCGCCCTCGAAGAACCCGCCGTCGTTGCCGAGCGAGAGGCTCATCATCGTCGCGGTCGGAGAGCCGAGACCCCAGCCGAGACCGAACTGGTCACCGGTGGTGGTCGCCTTGGCGATCTCCTGCAGCTCGTCCCACGTCATGGTCTCGCCGGAGGGGATCTCCACGCCCGCCGCGGCAAGCAGGTCGGCGTTGGCGAACGCCATGTACGACTGCAGCGTCGAGGGGTACGCGACGATCTGGTCGTCGTGGGTCACCGACTCCCAGATGCCCTCGGAGATGTCGGACTTCAGGTCCGCATCGATGAGGTCGGTCAGGTCTGCGAGGTACCCGTCGGCCGCGAACGAGACGATGGAGCTGGCCTCGAAGTGGATGATGTCGGGCGCCGTGCCGCCGGTGAACTGGGTGATCAGCTTGTCGTACGTGCCGTCCCATCCGGCCTGGACGATCTTGACCTGAACGTCGTCGTTCTCGGCGTTCCAGGCGTCCACGATCTCCTTGATCGCCGCCTGGGTCGTCGGCTGGTCCGACAGTGACTGGAACTGCAGCGTGACGGCGTCGCCGTTTCCGCCCCCGTCGCTGTTGGCGCTGCCCTGCTGGCAGCCGGCCAGCGCGATGGCTGCGACGCCCGCGAATGCGACGGCGCCGATGCCCCGGATTCTTCTCATGATGATCGCCTTTCTCTTTCTCTTGGTTCGTCGTCTCGGGAGGGTCAGCCCTTGACGGCCCCGGCGAGCATGCCGCCGGTGAGTTTCTTCTGCAGGATCCCGAAGATGATGAGCGACGGGATGGTCGCGAGGATCGCGCCGGCCGCGAGGGGCCCGAGCTGCGTCTGCCCCTCGGCGCCGAGGAACGAGCGCAGCGCGATCGGCAGTGTGTACAGCTCCGGGCTCTGGATGAGCACGAGCGCGAGGAAGAACTCGTTCCACGCCGACACGAACGTGAACATCGCGGTGGCCACCAGGCCCGGGGCCAGCAGCGGCAGGACGACGGTGCGGAGGATCGTGAACCGCCCCGCGCCATCCATCTCGGCCGCTTCCTCCAGTTCGGGAGGGATCGCGGCGACGTAGCCCTGCAGCATCCACAGTGTGAACGGCAGCGTGAAGGTGACGTACACGAGGATGAGGCCGAACAGGGTGTCGTTCAGCTGCAGGCTCCGCAGCACGAGGAACAGCGGAATGATGATGAGGATCGTCGGGAACACCTGGCTGACGAGGATCCACACCGTGCCGGCGGCGCGCAGCTTCCCCTTCAGCCGTGCGAGGGCGTAGGCCATCGGCATCGACAGCAGCACCGAGATGATCATCGTCACGACGGCGACGAAGATCGAGTTGCCGGCGGCGGTGAGCAGGTTCTGGCGCTCCAGCGCCGAGGCGTAGTTGCTGAAGTCCCACTGCTGCGGGATGAGGTTCACCGCGAGGGAGTTCAGCTCCTGTGTCGACTTGAACGACGCCGACAGCAGCCACAGCAGCGGGAAGCCGAGGAAGATCAGGTACCCCGCCAGCGCGAGGTACATCAGAACCGTGGCGTACAGGGGCCGTTTCGTGGTCATTTGCTGACCGCCTTGTTCTGTCGGAACTGGTTGATCAGGTAGAGCGAGAGGATCACCAGGATCGCCACGACCAGGACGTTGCCCATGGCCGACGCGTACCCGATCTCGCGGTTGCGGAACGCCTCGAGGTAGGTGAACAGCGGCGGGATCATGGTGCGGCCGCCGGGTCCGCCCTCGGTGAGCACGTAGATGAGGCCGAAGGAGTTGAACTGCCAGATGAAATCGAGCGCCGTGACCGCGATGATGACGGGCCGCAGGGCCGGCAGGGTCACGTGCCAGAAGCGGCGCACGGCACCGGCACCGTCGACGGCGGCGGCCTCGTGCTGCTCGGGCGCGATGGACTGCATGCCGGCCAGGAGCAGCACCGTGGTCTGCGGGATGCCGGCCCACACGCCCACGACGATGACCGCGGGCAGCGCGGTCGAGAAGTCGCCGAGCCAGTTGACGCCGGGGATGCCGAACCAGCTGAGCGTGCCGTTGAGGGGCCCGGAATTGGGGTTGTAGATCATGCGCCACACGATCGCGATGACCACCGGCGGCATCGCCCACGGGATGAGGGCCAGCACGCGGGTGAGGCCCTTCAGCCGCAGGTTGCTGTTGAGCAGCAGGGCAAGGCCCATGGCGCTCACCAGGGTCAGGAGCGCGACCGACCCGGCCCACACGATGCCGATGCCGAACGACTCCCAGAAGCGCCGGTTACCCGCCAGGTCGATGAAGTTGCCGAGGCCGATGAAGTTGATCTCGGCATTGCGCGCGAGCGTCGCATCCGTGAACCCCAGGGCGACACCGCTGAGGAGCGGGATCACCGAGAAGATGATGATCGGCAGGAGCGCCGGCCCGACCAGGGCGATGGCCTCTCTGCGCTGGGCGCGGGCGCGGGGTCCGATCTGCCGGACGCGCGGCGGCGGTGAGGACTTCTTCGTCTTCTCGAGCGTGGTCATCCGTGGGCCTTCTCTTCATCGATGAGCTCAGGTCGGCGCAGGGCGGAGGGGGCGGATGCCGACGACGATCCGCGCACGACCAGCGAAGGCGGCACCGTGACCGTGTGCGCCGGCCGGGCGGGGTCGGCGATGCGCGCCAGCAGCATCTCGGCGGCGGCGCGGCCGCGCTCTTTCGCCCCCAGGTCCACGCTCGTGAGTCCGGGCCGGACGACTTCGGCGAGTTCCGTGTCGTCCACGCCCGTCACAGCGAGGTCGGCGGGGACGGTGATGCCCAGGTCTTCGGCGGCGCGCAGGACGCCGACGCCGATGAGGTCGTTCGCGGCGACCACGGCCGTCGGCCGGTCGGTGCGGTCCAGGAGCGGCAGCGCCGCGTCGTAGCCGGCCGCGATGGTGAAGTCGGATGCGTCGATGTGCCGCGTGCGCAGATCGCGGTGATTCGCCGCCGCCGCGATGAAACCCTCCCGGCGCATCCCGCCCGGCGTGGTGTCGGCGGGGCCGTTGACGAACGCGATGTCGCGCCGTCCTGCCGCGACGAGGTGGTCGACGACGAGCCGCATCGCCGTGAGGGAGTCGGCACGGACGGTGTCGAACTCGGCGGAGTCGGGGAGGCGCCCGAGCACCACGAGCGGAATGGGAGCGGCCGCGAGCGCGGCGAGCAGCTCGTCGGTCACGCGGAGGGGCGAGAGGATCAGGCCGTCGACGTAGCCGCGCCCGAGATCGCGCACCACGTCGACCGACGACGACGCCGTGCCGGTGGACGACAGCAGCAGGCGGTAGCCGGATGCCGACACGACCCGCTCGATGGCGGCCATCATCTCGACGTAGACGGGGTTGCCGATGTCGGCGACGGCGTAGCCGAGCTGCAGGGTGCGTCCGCGCTTGAGCGACTGCGCAGTCGCGTCGGCGACGTAGCCCAGTTCGCGCGCGGCATCCCGCACCTTCGCGACCGTCTCGGCGCTCGCGATCAGACCGTTCAGCGCCCGCGACGCGCTCGCGACGGAGACGCCCGCGCGGGCGGCGACCTGCGTGATCGTGACGCGAGCCATGGCTCTCCTTCGAGCGGTGTAAACGATTCCACCTGGGTGGTGTAAACGTTCTCACCCGACCGGGGAGCTTGTCAAGCGCCGGATGCTCGGCTCACTCCAGCATCGGCGGATTGCCCGAGTCACCGGTGGGCGACGCGCTCCGACGCGCGACAGGGCGACCGACAGCTGCAATTCCGACTAGTTGCTCCCCGCCTCCCCCGCCCCCGTCCCCGTCCCCGCGGCGAGGGCAACGGCGTGGGAGCGGCTTCTCGCCCCCAGCTTCGACAGCACGTTCGACACGTGCGTCTTGACGGTCGCGATGGAGATGCCGAGGTCGTCCGAGATCTGCGAGTTCGACATGCCGGCTCGCATCCCGTCGAGCACCTCGCGCTCCCGCTCGGTGAGCATCTCCAGCCTCGGAGCACGACCTTCGCCGGCCGAAGGGGCGATGAGCGACAACGCCCGACGGGTGACCCGCGGGTCCAGCACGCCCTCTCCCGCCGCCACCCGACGTACGGCGTCGACGAGGGTCGCTGCATCCGCCGTCTTCAGCAGGAAGCCGGCCGCACCCGCGCGCAGCGCACCTGCCACCAGGTCGTCTTCGTCGAAGCTCGTCAGCACGAGCACCTCGGCCCATCCTGCGGCGACGATCTCGCGCGTCGCGGTGACGCCGTCGACGCCGGGCATCCGCAGATCCATGAGCACCACGTCGGGTCTCAGCGCTGCCGCGTTGCGCATGGCGACGGCGCCGTCGGCCGCCTCGCCGACCACGTCGATGCCGTGCGACTCCAGCATGATGCGCAGCGCCTCGCGGATCGCAGCGTGATCGTCGGCGAGCAGCACCCGGGGCGCGCTCATGCCGGCACCTCCACGGGAATCCGTGCGCGCACCGACCAGCCGTCGTCGACCGGTCCCGCGTCGACGGATCCGCCCAGTGCGCGCGCCCGCTCCCGCAGCAGGTCGAGACCCCAGCCGCTGCCTCGCACCGGCGCGGCGGTCACCGGCGCTCCGCCGCGCGAGTCGATCCGCACGCGCACCTCGCCGCCGTCAGCATCCAGCCCCACGTCCACCCGCGCTCCGGCCGCGTGCCGCACGCAATTGGTGAGCGCCTCCTGCACGATGCGCGTGACGGCCTGGTCCACGGGCGACGGGATGCGGGGCGGCAGGGCATCGTCGAGGGTGACGGTGAGCCCGTGCCGCTCCGCGTCGGCGACCAGCTCGGGGAGCGACCCGCGGCGCCGCGCCGCGACCTCCCCATCCCCGGCGCGCAGCACGGAGATCATCGACCGCAGCGCCTGATGCGCCTGCAGGCTCGACTCGCGCACGGCCCGCAACGCGGCACGGTCGGCGTCCGGAGCATCCGGGATCGACAGCGCCGCCTCCGCGCGGATCGCAATCGCCGACACGTCGCCGGCGACCAGGTCGTGCAGTTCCCGCGCCATCTGCTCTCGCTCGCTCCGCACCGCCTCCGCGCGCTCGAGAGCCGAGCGACGCTCCGCGTCCTCGGCACGCGCCCGGTGCAGCACGACGAGCTCGTTCGCCTGCGCCACCGCGGTGGCGTACCAGTAGTCCGTGCCGGCCAGAGCACCCAGCTGCAGGCCGATCAAGACCGCGATACGAGGGTCGTCGGCGCGCAGGAGCGCTGCCGCGGTCGTCACGACGATCGCGAGCGCGATGCCGATCAAGAGGCGACGACGAGTGGATGCCGAGGCCGTCACGGTCGCCGCGTACAGCAGGTCGAGCACCACGATGAGCGTCAGGACCCCGCCGACCGTCAGCAGATCGACGACGAAGATGACCAGCGCGATGCACAGCAGCGGGATGGGCGCCTTCCGCCGGAAGATCACGAGCGCGCATGCCGGGAAAGCGGTGGCGAGCGACCACCACGGAGACACCGGCTCGGGCAGCACCGAGAAGAGCGACCACACTCCGACCAGGCCCAGCGCGCACGCGAGCACGGCCAGCGCGGCGTAGCCGATCGCGTCGGCCAGAGAGCGGTGCGCGCGCACCCACCCGCGGACGGATGCGGGAATCAGCGCCTGCCTCTCGGTCACACTCTCATGCAATCACGCCACCCCTCCGCCGCGCTCGGTCGAAAGGATGAGGCGGCACCGGGGCGGCTCGCTCTTCCGCCCGATCCGCCCGAGCTCGATGACCGCGAGGGTGGTCACATGGACGCCCTCACCGATGCGCCGCTCGCACTCACCCTGGGCGCGCTCGCCCTGCTCGACGGTCTGAGCGTCGGCACTCTGCTCATCCCGGTGTTCTTCCTGCTCGCGCCGGGGCGTGTGCGCTCCGGCCACGTGACGCTGTACCTCCTCACGATCGCCGTCTTCTATCTCGCGGTCGGCATTCTCTTCACGCTCGGCCTGGTGAACCTCGTCGATGTGGCGCAGGACTTCCTCTCGTCGAGCGCCGGGCAGATCGCGCAGCTCGTCGTCGGCGGCGCACTTCTGGTGACCGGGATCCTGATCGGCGTGGGGTCGTCCAGGAAACCCGCGGATGCTGCATCCGACGCCGCCCCATCGCCGGGCGCGACACGCACCACGGCCACCGCGGCCGGCACGAGCACGCAACTGTCGCGGTGGCGCGACAAGGTGCTGTCGCCCGGCGCATCCCGCGGCGCGGTGATGGCCGTCGCTCTCGGCGCGGGCCTGGTCGAGATCGCGACGATGCTCCCGTATCTCGTGGCGATGGGCATGCTGGCCGAAGCGCCGCTTCCGATGCCGACGCGCTTCGCGGCCCTCGCCGCATACTGCGCCGTCATGGTGCTTCCCGCGCTGGTCCTCCTGGCGCTGCGCATCGTCGCGGCGCCGCTCGTCGAGCGCCCTCTCGCGCGTCTGGCCGCCTGGATGGAGCGGACGGGCCGCGAGAACACCGCGTGGATCCTGGGGATCATCGGCTTCCTCGTCGCGCGTGGCGCGGCGACGGAGCTGGGGCTGTTCTCCGGGTTGGTGTGAGGCGGGCGGATACGTGAGGGGCGGGCACGGCAGGGTCGAGGTCCGTGACGAGCCTCCGACTGCTCAGCGGAAGGTGCCCTGCGACACCGATCCTTCCAAACGGCGCTGGAAGATGATGTAGACGATGAGCACGGGGATGATGGTCATCACCACCGCGGCGAACATCGCCCCGTAATCCACCGACCGGCCGGTGCTGCTCGCGAACGCGCTCATCCCCTGGGTCAGCACCCAGTTCTCCTTCTTCGTGTTGAGGACGATCGGGAGCATGAACTGGTTCCACAAGCCGATGAAGTTCAGGATCGCCACCGAGGCCATCCCCGGCGCCGCCATCGGCAGCATCACCGAGAAGAACGCGCGCCACTCCCCCGCTCCGTCGATCTTCGCGGCCTCGTAGACATCGTGCGGGAGCGATTCGAAGAAGGCGTAGAGGAAGAAGACGGTGAACGGCAGGGCGAACGCCACGTAGGTGACGGTCAGGCCGGGCAATGTGTTCAGCAGACCCAGGTTCTGCAGTGTGAAGAACAGTGGCACGATGGCGAGGAAGATCGGGAACGACATCGAGATGAGCATCGCGTAGTAGATGACGCGGTTGCCGGGGAACGAGAACCGGGCGAGCACATACGCGCACATCGCCCCCAGCAGCATCACGATGACCAGCGCGGAGCCGACGACCAGGATGGTGTTGAAGAAGAACTCGCCGATGCCCGCCGTGGTCCAGGCGCGGACGTAGTTGTCGAATCGCCACGTCGTGGGAGGCGCAAGCGGAGAAGCGAGGATCTCGCTGCTGCTCTTCAAGCTGGACATGACCGTCCACAGGAAGGGGACGATGATTAGCAGCGACCAGATCCCCAGCGCCCCGTGTGCCGTCGTCGCGTACGCGATGTCGGCGCGGCGCCGACGCTGCATCGACCCGCGTCGCTGCTCGGGCGGCACGGTGCGCCGGATGCCGCGGGCGCCGGCAGCATCCGCCCGCACGATGGTCTCCGTGTGCGTGATGGTCATGCCCCGGCACCTCTCCTTCTGTCTCCGCCGAGCAGTCGGAAGATCCCGAAGATGATCCCCGAGTAGATCAGGATGACGAGGGCGAGGAAGACGCCCATCGCCGTCGCGTCACCGAACTGTCCCTTGGTGAACGCCGTCATGTAGAGGTACTGCGTCAGGGTGAGGGTCGAATACGCCGGGCCGCCCTGCGGGTTGAGCACCATCATGAAGCCGAAGGAGTCGATCACCATAAGGCCCAGGTACACGTACGAGCTCTGGATGCTGGCGAGGATCTGCGGGAGCGTGATCGACCATGCCGTGCGGGCTCGCCCCGCACCGTCCAGGCGGGCGGCCTCATACGTCTCTCCGGGGATGCCCTTGATGGCCGCGATGAAGAGCACGACGTAGAAGCCGACGAGCGCCCAGAAGATGACGAACATCGACGCCGCCATGGCGGTGTCGGCGTCGCCGAGCCACGCGAAGCTGGCGAACTCCGTGAACCCGAGTCCGGTGAGGACGCTGTTCAGCAGACCCCGGGTCGGATCGTAGACCTGGGCCCAGATCAGGCCCACCACGATCGCGGGGATCGTGTACGGGAAGAAGGTGATGATGCGATAGAAACCGCCGCCTCGCAGCCCGCGGACATGTCCGACCGACGGACCACCGGCCGTGACGGTGAAGGCGATGAGGAACGCGGCGGCCAGCACCGCCGTCGGCAGGACGAGGCACAGGAGCAGCGAGTTGCGAAGAGCCGCTAGGAAGACGGGGTCGCCGAACATGGAGGTGAAGTTCGCCAGGCCGACGAAGTTCATGTCCTGTGAGAACCCGCGCCAGTCGGTCAGCGAGTAATAGAAGGCCTGAAGGAACGGGCTCGCGATGAAGACGACGAAAACCGTCACCGGGAGGACGAGGAAGGCCACGATGAAGGTGGCGCGCTGCACGCGGATCGTGCGGCGCCGGTCGGCCGCCCGCGGCCGCGGGCGGCCGACCGTTGTGTGGGAGGTAGTCACGGCAGCTTCAGAAGGTGAACTCGACCTTGTCGACCGACGCGTCGGCGGCGACCTTGTCGGACATCGCCTGGACCTCCGCCAGATACTCCTTCGCGGTCATGTCGCCGCTGAGGAAGGACAGGAGCGGCACCGCGTGGTCGATCCCGTAGTACTGGAAGTACTTGTTGGACAGCACCCAGTTGAAGATGTCGTCGCCCGCGTTCTCCATCGAACTCATGGTCGACGCCAGCGCCGTCGAGCCGAATCCGTCAGCCGGAACGGTGTCCTTGACGATCGTGGGAGCGAGGGTCGTCTCCGAGAAGTGCGACGCCGCCTCCTTCGAGAGCATCGTGCGCAGCAGCTCCTTGGCCCCCGCGACGTTCTCCGCGTCGGCCGGGATCTCGAAAGGCACGCCCGCACCCGCCTGCACTGCGGAGTAGGGCAGCGCGGAGTCCGACGTCACCGTCGGGAACGGCGCGACCGTCATATCGAACCCGGGCGCCGTGGCGTCCTTCATCTCGTTCTCGATCCAGCTTCCCGACGGATAGAACAGCGCCCCCTGGTCCTGGCTCCACTGCGCCTGCGCCTGGGTGAACTGGGTGCCGGCACCGCCGGGCATCATGTAACCGGCCGCGATCGCCTCCTCCATCGCCTCGTACACCTCGACGACGGCGGGGTGCGACCACGCGTCGGGCTCGAGGTTCGCGATGTCGGCAATGACCTCCAGGCCACCCTCCTTGATCGCGGAGTCCAGCATCATCCACTCGTAGTAGTTGGCCGCCTCCTTGCCGAAGGTGAAGAGGTAGAGCCCCTCCTCCTTGGCCTGCGCCCCGAGATCCAGCAGCTCATCCCATGTATGCGGCACCTCCCAGCCGTGCTCTTCGAGCAGAGAGCTGGAGTACCACAGGCCGATCACGGTCATCACATAGTTCGCCGCGACGAACTTGTCACCGTACGTTCCGTCGTCACGGACGCTGGGGAAGACCGCGTCGGCGATCTTCACGCCGTCGAGGTTCTCGGCATCCCACAGGTCATCGAGCGGTTCGAGCTGGCCGATGATCGTGTCGGTGGGGATGGGTGCGGCGCCGTCGTTGCTGAAGAGGTCGGGCGGGTCGCCTCCGACGAAGCGCGGCTGCAGCTCCTGGGCGATGCCGTTGGAGGGGCTCACGCTGACATCCACGTCAGGGAAGTTCTCCTGCAGGATCTCGCCCGCGGCGGAGACATAGTCGATGCCGTAGCCCCCCTCGAAGACCACCGCCTCGATGGACGAGTCGGCGGCGAGACCGAACGGGTTGTCAGCAGTGACTTCGCCCGCCGGCCCCTCTGGGGATGCGGACCCCGCACAGGAACTGAGCACCAGCGTGAGCGCCAGCGCGCTGGCCGCGCCCACTGCGGCGCGGAATTTGGGAAGAGCCTTCACAGTCTTTCGCCTTTCGATTTCGGGTGTGTGTCGGTGTGGGTGAGTGGGCGGCTATTGGCCGCGCCGTGCCGGCTACGCCGTCGCCGCTTCCTCGGCCGGTGCGACGAACGGGTTGATGCGCTGCCCGTAGCGGGCCTCGATGCGCTGGTTGTGCGCATCGCCACCCGGGATGTTGGCCGAGAGGAAGATCGGCGGTTCGGTGCCCGCCGCGGTCAGCTTCTCGACCGCGCCGAGAGTGAGCAGCTGTGCGATGTAGGCAGCCGTGATGGATGACACGGGCCCCACCTTCGGACCGTCGCCGATCTGGATCGTCGCATCGCCGTAAGGCGCCAGGTTGTCGATCGTCACGTTCGCGACCTCGAAGAGCCTCTTCCCGCTCGGGTGCTTGGACTCGACGCCGCGGCTGTGCTCCAAGCTCGTCACGGCGATCACGGGGTGCCCCTCCTCCTTGGCGCGCAGCGCGAGACCGACGATGGACCCGTTCGCACCGGAGTTTGAGGCGATGAGGAAGCAGTCGGCCGGACGGATGTCGTACATCGACCACAGCGTGTCCACCACATCGGGGCGACGCTCGAACTCCGGCGTACCCAACCACGAGCGATCGTACGCCCCGGTGAGGACGAGGTCGTTGAGGCGCAGCGCGTGCGACGGGATGAAGCCGCCCGCGCGGCCGGCGATCTCCATGGCGAAGGCCTCGGAGTGCCCCGTGCCGAAGGCCTGGGCCACTCCGCCGTCGGCGATCGTGCGCGCCAGGATGGCGATGGCCTCGTCCAATCCTCCCGCCTGCGCCAGCGCGTCGAGGGAACGGAGTCGGTCGGCGACCTGTGCCGAGAAGTCAGCGGATGCATGCACCGGGCTTGCGCCCCTTTCATTGAAATTCACTTCGAGTAAGTCGAACTGATGATGAAAGTATCTTCCGAAAACGAGACTGTCAACCACGGTGGTCGCCTCGAGATTGAAGAAATTGACTTTCATGCGGTTGACATCCAGATGAAAGCATCTCTACGCTCCCACGTAATGCGGGCGCTGGAGCCCCTCAGGACGGAGACCATCGATGCATTCCCCTGCCCTTCCCCGCGCACGACGAACGGTCATGGCTCTCGCCATGGCCGTGGTAGCGACGCTGCTCGCGTCCGCAGTCTCGGCGCTCCCCGCCGCCGCAGAGAGCCGTGACGACATCGCCTCGTATGCGCCACCCGGAACGATCAACGTCGCGCGCGCAGCCGCCGCTTCGGTGAGCAACTCTGAAGCGGCGTGGCCGGCCGACAAGCTCGTCGACGGCAACCCCGGCATCTCAGGAATCAACCTGTGGGTAGCCGCGGACACCGGCGTGGATGCGGGCGGATGGGCGCAGCTCGACTTCGCCGAGCCGGAACCGATCGAGCGGGTCGTGGTGTTTCCGCGTGGCGACCTCTACGGGGCCTACTTCCCCATCGACTACACCGTCACGCTGCTTGGCGACGGCGGAGAGAGCGTCTGGAGCACGCGCGTCACCCACCCCGACCAGTGGACCATTGTGTCCGAGCCCGACGTCATCGATCTCGAGGCGCCGGTCACTGCATCCGCTCTTCGCCTGGATGTGACGAAGCGCTCCGCTCGCGAGGGCGGCATACTCCAGCTGGCCGAGATCGCCGCCTTCGCCGAGGGCGTCGCGAGCGAACCTGAGGAGCCCGAGGAGCCGCAGGGTCCGGAGAACCTGGCGCGCGGGGCGGTCGCCGTGGCCAGCAGCAGCTACGAAATGCCCGGCGAGACGTGGGCCGCGGCGCTCGCCGTCGACGGCTCCCGGGGCACCGGATGGAGCACGAATCCCTACGATCGCGTGCAGGACCCGGCGGCCCCTGCCACGCTGACTCTCGATCTCGCTTGCACCGTCGACGTCACGAGTCTCGTCGTCGCGCCGCGCGAGAAGGCATTCCCGAGGGATTACCGGCTGCAGGTATCTGCGGATGGCGACGCGTGGAGCACCGTGGCGACCAGCACGGGCAACCCGGGCGTGCAGCCGACCGCGCAGGAGTTCGCGCTGGCGAACCCCACCGCCGCGCGATTCGTGCGGCTGCAGGTCGATGTGCGCAACGGCCCCTCCGGCATCGACGGCTACCTCGCCCAGATCTCCGAGCTGGAGGTCTACGGAGAGCGCAACGCGTGCGTCATTCAGCAGAAGCCGGCGCTGCTGCTTCCCCCGGGGGCGACCGACGCGCACTGGTTCTCGGTGGTCGGACCGCAGCCGGAGATCTCGGTCGCGTCGTCGGACCCGAGCGTGGTGACCGTGGCTGCGGACGGCACGGTCACCGCCGTCGCGGTCGGGACCTCGACGGTGACGCTCACCGCCGGTGACACGACACTCAGCCTCCCCGTCGAGGTCAGCGATGACATCGAGCGCATCGGCGACGAATTCGCGATCACCGCATTCTGGCCGCCCACCATCGACTACGTGGGGGACGAGCATTACGACAACCTTGCCGAGGCCGGGATCACCATCGTGCAGAACAACCAGATCGAGACGTCTGCTCGCCACGTGAACCTGGAGATGGCCCGCCTCGCTCATGAGCGCGACATGCAGATCATCGTTCAGGACAGCACCGCCGGATCCCTGGCGACCATGTCCGCCGACGAGGTGAAGGAGTGGGTGAACACCTACCGGAACGTTCCGGGCGTGGGGGGCCTTTACCTCATCGATGAGCCGTCGAACGCCGTCGCGTACGCGACCGCCTTCAACGCGGTCCGCGAGGAGGCACCCGAACTTTACCCGCACTTGAACTTCTTCCCGTACTTCTACTACGGGGGCGAAGCGGGCAACGACAAGGCGATGCAGGACTGGATCGATGCCACGAACGGCCGATCGATCGACGATCGGGACTACCTCATGTACGACATGTATCCCTTCCGCGAGGGCGACACGAACCTCGAGGGCATGTTCACCAACCTCAACACCGTGCGCGAGCTGGGTCTGGAGAACTCAGTGAAGACCGCGATGTACCTGCAGGCCGTCGGCATTCCTGGAAATCTCCGGCGCCCCGTGCCGGCGGAGATCCGCTACGAGGCGAACGTCGCGATGGCCTACGGCTACAAGCAGCTGTCGTACTTCACGTGGTGGACGCCGACGAACCGCGGAGAGCCGTTCACCGACGCGATCATGACCGCCGACGGGAGGAAGACCGACCTGTACGAACCGGTCAAGCAGCTCAACTCGGAGATCCAGGCCCTCGGCGACACGCTCATGCGACTGGATGCCGAGCAGGTCTACCTCAGCGGGACGGCGTACGGACAGCCCACCGTGCCGGCGGATTTCTTCGTCCAGTCGGAGGGAGACGGCGACCTGGTCCTGTCCCGGATGATCGATCGCGAATCCGGCGAGGAGTACTTGTTCGTGGTGAACAACAGCTTCACCGCCGAGCAGAGCATGGAACTGTCGTTCGACGAGACCATCGGAGCGCTGCGCGAGGTGAGCCGGGAGGACGGAAGCCTCGGTGCACCGATCGAGCTCGACGGGCAGACCCTCACCCGGACCTTGTCCGCGTCGGAGGGGGTGCTCTACCAAGTCGCCGACGCGACGGACCCCGAGGACCCGGCCGAGCCGACGGACCCGACCGCGCCGGCAGACCCGACCGCGCCGCCCGCGCCGGTCGACCCGGGGGCGGACCCGGCGGCCGGGGATCAGGTCGGCGGCGACTGGGCGAACGTCACTCTGAGCAACGGCGGACGAGTGGAGCGCGGTGACACCCTCTCGGTGACGCTGACGGAGCTCCAACCCGGCCAGCAGGTCGCCGCGACGCTGTTCAGCGAGCCGATCACGGTGACAGGCATCCCGGCGGCGAATGCGAGCGGCACGGTGACGTTCTCGGTGCCCGTCCCGGCTGACTTCGCGGTGGGCGCGCACACGCTGGCCATCACCGCAGCGGGACTGCCCCAGATCAATGTGGGCGTCACGGTCCTGGCTGCCGGCGCCCTCGCGGTCACCGGAGGGCAGTCGCCCTGGGCGTTCGCGCTGGCCGGCGCGCTCCTCCTCGTCGCGGGCGGGCTGGTGTACGTCTTGCGCCGACGAAGCCGCGTGGCGTAATCACCCGGAAACGGACCGGCCCCCACCGCGAGGTGAGGGCCGGTCCGTTTCAGCGCAGCGACGAACGGACCGCTGCTAGTCCACCGGGTGCCGCCGGTTGCGGCCCAGCACTTTGTGCCGCTGCACCGCCGCGCGGGCATTCTCCGCGTATCGCTGCGAGCGCTCCGGATCGATCCACGAGACGAGCAGGTACAGCAGATCAGCGGCGAACACCTGCGTGTGCGAGGAGGTCAGCGTCCCGAGATCCAAGTAATCGTCTCCCGGCGCCGTGCGGATCACGACGTCGGCCAGATCAGCCAGCTGCGACCGAGGGTCGCTGGTGATCGCGACGGTCTTGGCTCCCGCAGATCGGGCCATCCTCAACATCTCGACTGTCTCTCCTGTCGAACCCGAGGCCGAGACGCCGATGGCCACAGCGGTCGCGTGGAGGGAGGACGCGCTCATGATGCCCAGATGCAGGTCGCTCCAGCTTCGCGCATTGATGCCGATCTGATAGAGCCTCTCGGCGAGCCCGTTCGCGACCGAGCTCGAGCCGCCGACGCCATAGACGTCGATGTGGACGCTGGCCGCGATCATTCCGGCGGCGGTGCGGAAACTTCTCATGTCTACGAGATCTCCGGAGGCCTGCAGTGCCTGGATGTGTGTCGCAAGGAACGTTCGCACCAGCTCCTGGTCGCTCATCGCGGGGTTCACCATGGCTCCGGGTTCCCCCGCCAGGCCGTCCTGACCCACTGAGCGGCCGAGGTCCGCCGCTGCGCCGACTCGAAGCTGAACGTACCCGCCGTAGCCGATGAGCTTGCAGAATCGCGTGATCGTGGGCGCCGAGACCGCGGCGCGTTCTGCCAACTCGAGAATGGATAGATTGACGGGCAGTTCTGGATTCTCGAGGAGGAGGGTGGCGATCTTCTCCATCGACGGCGAGAAGCGCGACTGGGCAGCTTGCAGGCGAGCCCGCATGCCGAATTCGGCGGGGAACGAAGAGGGCTCCGATTGTGGCATTGCGGGTACTTTCGTACAGGGTATGGTGCAGTACATGAAAGATACTTTCATAGCACCTGTGCCGTCAACCGCTCCCACCGGGCGGCACACGTGAGCGTATCGTGACGACTCGCGTATGGGTCGCAGTGGACGCGGGCGGGTCGTCCACGCGCTGTGCAGTCGTCACCGCGGACGGATCGTGCATCGGCTACGCCCGCGCGGGTGGAGCCAACCCGATCTCTCGAGGGATGCCGACGGCGATCGCTGTGATCCGCCAGTGCATCGCAGCTGCCCTCGAGGACGCCGACCGCCCGGCCTCCACTGTGCACGGCGTCGTCGTCGCGATGGCCGGCCTCGGCCTGGCAACCCCGCTGCAGCAATCGGTGGCGGAGTCGCTGCGATCAGACGGGATCATCGCGGACGTCCACGTCGAATCCGACGCGGTCGCAGCGTTTGAAGCGGGAACGCATCGCACGTCGGGATACGTCTTGATCAGTGGGACAGGCGCTGCCGCGCTGCGCATCGAAGAGGGGGGCGTTGCAGCCACCGCCGACGGGCTGGGCTGGCTGCTCGGCGATGTGGGCTCGGGGTTCTGGATCGGGCAGCGTGTGGCGACCGCCGCGCTGGAGGAACTCGACGGTCGCGGGCCCACCACAGCGCTGACCCAGAAGGTCCTCGACCACTTCGGCATCGACGAGGACCGACGTCGGCAGCGTGACGAGAGCCGGCGGCTCGTTTCGGTAACGGACCTGCTCGTCCGCGTGTACGGCGGGCCGGCCATCAGTCTCGCGGAACTGGCGAGGTTCGCCTTCGACGACGTCGACGATGAGGCGTCCCGTGGGATCCTCGCTGAGGCTGCCGCTGGTCTCGCCACGACTCTTTCAGCCGTGATGGCTCCGAGCCTGCCTGGGCCCGTCGTCGTGACCGGCGGGGTTCTCGCGGGCCAGCCGCGCCTGCGCCGCGGCGTGGTGGACGCCATGGCTCTTCGCGGCCACGAGGTCGAGCTCGAGCGGGTGCCCGACGGACTCGCCGGCGCCGTCACGATCGGCCTGCGCCGCGCCGGTGTCGTCATCGACGCCTCCAGGCACGCCCATATCCGGGAGAGCCTGCGGCGATAGTCGAGGGTCGTCAGCGGCAGCGCCGCCAGCACTCTGCCCGAAGGGCGACGCTCGACGACCGGGTGTGTGGGTCGATGCGGCTGTGCGAAATCGACTTATCCACAGGCCGGCTCCGGCGCCCGATCGGGCGGCGTTCGATGTCGGTGGCCCTCGCTAGCTTGGCGGTATGGAATACAGCTCCTCGCCTGGGGAAACCACCGCAGCGGACGCCGCCCGCATGCGGGCCGGTCTGGCCGGGTTGCAGGACGCCGACGCCGCCGTCGCGAAAGCGCAGGCGAAGCGGATCCGCTCGCTCGCCGCCCTCGCCGAGGTGGCCGCCGGCCAGGTGGCACGGATCCGGTCGCGGGACTCGCGGGAGCGGGAGATGCCGGTGCGATCCGTCGCAGCCGAGATCGCGTTCGCCACGCACGTGCACGACATGACCGCGCAGAAAGAACTCGGCGACGCCCATACCCTGGTCACGAGGTTCGCCGCCACCGTCACCGCGCTGGAGGGCGGCCGGATCTCGAAGCGGCACGTGGATGTGATCTTCGAAACCGGGCTGCCGATCGCCGACGACCAGGTCCGCGCGGCGTGGGAGGAGACCGTCCTGGACTACGCCGCGCGGCAGACGCCGGGGCGGACGAAGGCGTACGCCCGGCAACTGGCCGAAGCGGTCAACCCGGAAGGGATGACTCTCCGGCACGCCAGGGCGCTGGAGACCCGGGGTGTGTCGGTTCTCGACCTCGACGACGGGATGGCGCTCCTGCAGCTGCGGCTGCCCGCGGCGGTGGCGTACGGGATCCGCGACCGGCTGCGCCGGCAAGCCCGTGCCATCCGCGACGCCGCGAACACCGAACGCGCACGCCGCGCCGAAGCCGGCGCAGTCGAAGAGGACACCAGTGAGGGCGCCGCCGTTGAGGCAGCCGCTGGGGACGAAGAGCCGGTCATCGACGACACGCGCACCCTGGTCCAGATCGGCGCGGATGTCGCCGCCGACATGCTCCTCACCGGCGCCCCCGCGATCGACCCCACCACCGGAGAACACCTCCCCGGCGGGCTCGGCGCCATCCACGCCCAGATCCAGGTCGTCGTCCCCGTGCTCACCCTTCTCGGAAAGACGGATGCCGGTGCCAGCCTGCACGGGCAGATCCCCATCGACCCCGACACCGCCCGGCACCTCGCCGGCACCACACCCGGATGGGACCGGGTGTTGTGTCACCCGATCACCGGGACCGTGCTCGAAGTCGACCGATACACCCCCGGCACCGACCAACGCCGCTACCTGCAAGCCCGAGACCAGCACTGCCGCGGATTCGGATGCCGACAACCCGCGCACCGATGTCAGATCGACCACAACCACGAACACCACGACGGCGGACCCACCGCACTCAGCAACCTCGCCCACTTCTGCACCCGACACCACACGCTGAAAACCGAAACCGAATGGACCGTGCGGCAGTTACCGGATGGAACGGTGGAGTTCACCAGTCCCCTCGGCAACACCTACACCGACGAACCCCCACCACGGGTCATGTTCATCCCCGACGGAGACCCACCACCGTTCTGAACCGGCTCGCTCAGGGGATGCGGCGACGGGCACGGCCTCAGTCCCCGCCGTCCGGCTGCGCCTCGACACCGCGCGTATGGATCCGCTCCCCCGACGCACTGAAAATGCTCACCACCTCCACCGGGCCCTCCGCCGTCGCACTCAGGCTGTGGGGGGTGCGGGTGTCGAACTCGGCCGCCTCGCCACGCTCGATGAGGTGCTCGTGACCGTCCAGAGCCAGGCGCAGGCGCCCACTCAGCACGAACACCCACTCGTATCCGTCGTGGACGCGCGGGGCGGGAGCCTCCTCCGCCGGCGGAAACGTCACCTTGTACGTCTTGATCGGAGAATGCTCCAGCGTCAGCGGTGCGATCACCATGCCGTCGCGGCGCTCGACCGGGCGACGGATGCGGGGATCCGCCGGCGTCGCGGGCAGCAGGTCGTCGATGCGCAGACCGAGCTGCCGCGTGAGTGGGAGCAGCAGCGCCAGCGACGCCTGACGCTTGCCCGACTCCAGACGCGACAGCGTGCTCGCCGACATCCCCGCGCGCGTCGCGAGGTCTTCGAGCGTCCATCCGCGGTCGCGACGGGCGGCGCGAAGGCGCGGTCCGATCTGGTCCAGGGCGGCATCCATGGTCCGAGCTTGCCATATTCGCAAGAACGTTTGCCATGAGCAACATCCGTGACGACGCTGGAGACATGACGAACGAATGGGATGCCGTGATCATCGGCGGGAGCGTCGCGGGACTGAGCGCGGCGCAGATGCTCGGACGCTCACGGCGACGCACGCTCGTGACCGACGGCGGGCAGCCGCGAAACCGCTTCGCCGCGCACATGCACGGAGTGCTCGGCCACGACGGACTCGACCCCGCGGCGCTGCTCGAGAAAGGACGTGCCGAGGTCCGCGCCTACGGCGTGGAGATCGCCGAGGGCACCGTGACGGCACTGACCGATGAAGGCGACGCCCTGCGCGTGACGCGCGCCGACGGATCGGAGGACACCGCCCGCGCGGTCGTCATCGCCACCGGCATCCGCGACGCGCTGCCCGACGTGCCGGGGCTCGGCGAGGAGTGGGGGCGAACAGTCCTGCACTGCCCGTACTGCCACGGGTGGGAGGTCGCCGGCGGCCGCCTCGGCGTGCTTGCGACCTCGCCGGCGAGCCTGCATCAGGTCGAACTCGTGCGGCAGCTGTCCGACGACGTCGTCGCGTTCACCGCCGAGGCCGAGCCGCTCCGCGAGGAGGCCGTCGCGCGGCTCACCGCCCGCGGCATCCGCATCGTCCCCACTCCGGTGCGGGCGGTTGCGCCCGGCACCCACGGGCTGACCGTGGAGACACAGGACGGCGACGCGCACGTCGTCGACGCGGTCTTCACCGGCGGCGACCCGGTGATCGACCTCGCGTTCGCCGACAGCCTCGACCTCGCCCGCGTCGACCAGCCGGGCGCTCCCCTGGCGGTCGACCTCCGGGGTGCGACGAGCCATCCGCGGGTCTTCGCCGCCGGCAACGTCACCGCGCCCTACGCCAACGTGCCGGTGTCGATGGGAGCCGGGTCGATGGCGGGAGCCGGCGCGAACGCGATGCTCGTGACGGAGGAGGTCGACCGCGCCGTCGCCGAGCGCACCGCGCAGCGCAATGCGGAGTGGGAGGAGCGCTACGCCGCGCAGGATCGGTTCTGGTCGGGCCGCGTCAACGCGACGGTGGCCGAGATCGTGGGCTCTCTCGAGCCGGGGGCGGCGCTGGACGTCGGCTCGGGCGAGGGCGGCGACGTCGTGTGGCTGGCCGAGCACGGCTGGCGGGCCACGGGTGTGGACGTGTCAGCCACGGCCGTGCGCCGCGCGGCGGAGTTCGCTGCGGAACGCGGCGCGGACGTCCGCTTCGTCCACGGCGACGGCGCAGCCGCCGTCGAGGGTCGGTTCGACCTCGTGCTGGCGAGCTTCCTGCACTCGCGGGAGGCGGACTTTCCCCGCATCCGGATGCTGCGAGACGCCGCCGAGCGCGTCGCCCCGGGTGGGCGCCTCCTCGTCGTCTCCCATGCGGCGCCGCCGCCGTGGGCGGCGCACGAATCGTCCGACCACCACCCGGGTATGCGCACGCCCGAGGAGGAATGGGACCTGCTCGAACTAGACCCGGCGGCGTGGCATCCGGAAATCGTGGAGATACGCCGCCGCGAGGCGACCGCGCCGGACGGCGCTCCCGCGCACCTGGACGACGGCGTTCTGCTCGTGCGCCGCGCGGTGACCGGGTGAGTGTGGCGGGATCCGGCCGCCCGGTGACCCGACGGGAACTCGCGGCGGCGGTCCGCACGCATGAGGATGGTGCCATGACCTCCGCCTCCGCCACCGCCCTGCTCGTGATCGATGCGCAGGAGTCCTTCCGTCAGCGCGCCGACGAATGGGCGGAGACGGCTAACCCGCAGGTCATCGCCAACATCGACCGGCTCGTCGAGCACGCCCGCAGCGTGGGCGACCTCGTCGTGTGGATCACGCACGCCGACCCCGGGTCGGGCGGCGTCTTCGATCCGGATAGCGGCCTCGTCCGGGTGATCTCCGATTTGGCGCCGGCCCCCGACGAGCTCCAGCTGCAGAAGACCACGATCAGCGCGTTCGCGTCCACCGACCTGGAACAGCAACTGAGGAGCGCGGGCGTGCGGCGGATCGTGGTCTGCGGCATCCGCACCGAGCAGTGCTGCGAGACGACGACGCGGGCGGCGAGCGACCTGGGGTTCGAGGTCGATTTCGTCACGGACGCGACGACCACCTCCGCCATCGCGGCCGGCGACACGTTCGGAGCGGTGTCGGGCGAGGACATTCTGCGGCGCACCGAGAGCGTGCTCGCCGCGCGCGGGTTCGCGTCGATCCGCACGACCGCGCAGGTCGTGGACGGCGCCTCCATCGGCGTCTGAGGCACGCCGCAAGGCCGTGCGCGCTGCCGTCTCGGGCACGCGCGTAGTGCGGTCGTGAGGGTGATGTCAACCCTCCTCCGCGAACCCCTCACGCCGTCGCATCCTCTCTCCTGAAGCGTCACCGTTCAGGTGAGGAGTCCTCATGACCAGCCTTCAGCCCGATGCCCGAACCACGCGACCCACGTCGCTGCGCCGGGTCGTCCTCTCCGCCTTCGCCGGCACCAGCATCGAGTGGTACGACTTCTTCCTGTTCGGGTCGGCTGCCGCTCTCGTCTTCCCCGCGGTGTTCTTCCCTGAGTCGGACCCGGGAGTGGGCCTCCTCCTGTCGTTCATGACGTACGGCGTGGCCTTCGTGGTCCGTCCGCTGGGCGGAATAATCTTCGGCCGGCTGGGCGACTCCATCGGGCGGAAGAAGGTTCTCATCGCCACGCTCATGCTCATGGGCGTGGGGACGTTCCTCATCGGCTGCGTGCCCGGCTACGACACCATCGGCATCTGGGCGGCGGTCATCCTCGTGCTCCTCCGCGTCACACAGGGGCTCGGGCTCGGCGGCGAATGGGGCGGCGCCGCGACGCTATCGGCCGAGCATGCCGACGGCGCCGGCCGCAGCGTCAGCCGAGGGCTGCTGGCCTCGTGGATGCAGCTGGGCGTGCCGGCGGGGAACCTCCTCGCCGTCGGCGCCCTGTACGTCATGCAGGCGGTCATGCCGGAGGAGCAGTTCCTCGCCTGGGGATGGCGGATCCCGTTCCTCGCGAGCGCGGTCCTCGTCGTCTTCTGCTTCTGGATCCGCGCCGCCGTGGAGGAGTCGCCGCTGTTCGCCGACGAGCAGCCCGATCCGACGCCCCTGCGGACGATGCTCCGCTCCTCGTGGCGGCAGGTGCTGCTGACCATCGGCATCCGCATCGCCAGCGACGTGTCGTACTACGTCTTCGCGGTGTTCGCCCTCTCCTACATAGCCAATACGCTGCAGCTTCCGCCGAGCGTCGGACTGACGGGGGTCATCCTCGGCTGCCTCGCGCAGTTCGCCGTCATCCCGGTGTCGGCGCATCTGTCCGATCGGGTGGGGCGCCGCCCGGTCTACGTCGCGGGTGCGATCGCCGTGGGCGTGTGGGCCTTCGTCGCGTGGCCCCTTATCGACACCACCAACGAGGCGCTGGCCGTGCTCGCCATCGCGGTCGGGATCGCCGCCCAGGGGATCATGTACGGGCCGATGGCGGCGTTCATCACCGAGATGTTCCCCACCAAGGTGCGCACCACCGGCGCCGGCTTCGGCTACCAGGTCGCCGGCATCCTCGGCGGCGCGCTGGCACCCCTCCTGGCCCAGCTGCTCACCCAGTCCTTCGCCACCACGTTCGCGGTGAGCGTCTACGTCGCGATCACCGCCGTGATCGCGGTGACCTCCTCGCTCCTGGCCAAGGAGACCAGCCGAAAGACACTGCAGTGAACCTTCCCGTCTCCGCGCCATCCACCGACACCGCACTCGCTCAGATCCGGGCCCGGCTGCGCGAGCGGGGCCTCGCGGGATACGTCGCTTTCACCCCGTCGAACCTGCTGTACACGACCGGGTTCCGCAGCTACTTCGTGTCGGAGTGGTGGCGCCTGCACGGCACGGTCCTCGCGTTCGTCCCCGCCGACGACGACCTTCCCGTCACCGTCATGCTGGGCGATTTCGAGGAGAAGACGGCGCGTGCCGCCGCCCCTGACGTGAAGATGCTCACCTACCGGCTGTGGGTCGACCTCTCCACGGCCGAGCGGATGGCGCGGGCCGACGGGGCCCGCGAGACCCAGCGCCCCGCCCAGTGGGACGCGGACGAGCTGGATGCGCGGACGCGCGAGGCGCTCCACAGCCTCCGCATGGCCGAGGGCCGGGTCGGCACCGACCTGCCGCACCTGAACCTCGACACGTGGGCGCGTCTTCAGCGAGCCGCGCCCGCCGCGACGTGGGAGGACTTCACCGACGACATCTACGAGATCCGCCTGATCAAGCAGGAGTGGGAGGTCGAGCGCCTGCGCACGGCGGTCGAGCTGTCCGAGCGCGGCATGACCGGCGCCATGGAACTGGCGCGCCGCGGCATGACCGCATCCGACATCCGCGCCGCCTACCAGGTGGCGGTGGCGACGGCGGCGATGTCGGATCGCCGCTTCGCGGGGTACACCGACAACTGGGTGCTGCCCACCGTCGGCGGGACGACCTCGGCCGGCTACGGCAGCGCCGACGGCGGCCTCGCACCGGGTGACCTGGTGAAGTTCGACTGCGGCACGACGGTGCAGGGCTACCGGAGCGACGGCGGCCGCACCTTCGCGTTCGGTACGCCCTCGGCCGAGGCTCAGCGCCTGTACGACGTGCTCGCGGTCGCGCAGAAGCGTGCGAGGGACGCGCTGATACCCGGAGCGCGCATCGGCGACGCCTTCACCGCCGCGATGTCGTACGTGCACGACTCCGGCTATCCGACGTTCAACCGCGGTCATGTGGGCCACTCGATCGGCATCGACACGTTCCACGAGGAGCCGCCCTTCATCTCCCCCGCGTGCGACGTGCTCGTGCGCCCCGGCATGGTGTTCGCCGTGGAGGTGCCGACCTACACCCCCGACGTCGGCGCGATCATGATCGAAGACCTCGTGGTCATCCGCGACAGCGGAGCCGAGCTCCTGCACACGCTCCCCCACGAGCTGACCGTAGTCCCTGTACGCGACTGAGACTGTTGCTTCAGGAACTGCGGGCGGGAGCGGCCACGGGCGCGGGCGTCCCGCCCAGCTGCCGGGTCACGGTGGCGCAGGCGGTGCTGAGCGCCGCCACCGACGCCAGCATGCGGTCGCGGGTGAAGCGCTGGGAGGGACCGGAGATCGACAGCGCGGCGACGATCGCGCCCGTGGCATCCGACACCGGCATCGCGATGGAGTTGACGCTGTCGATCGCCTCGTTGAAGGCGATCGCGAACCCGTCGCGGCGGTATTCGGCGAGGTTCGCGCGGATGGCCTCGTCGGAGAGGGGATGGTCCACCGCGTGATCGAGCGCGCGGTTCGCGAGCACGGCCTCGACCTGATCCTGCGTGAGGGCGCCCATGAGCACGCGCCCGTTGGCCCCCGACCACAGCGGGTAGAGCTTGCCGAGCTCGGGGGCGAAGCGCAGCTCCTGCGTGCTCTGCACCTCCTCCAGGAACACGCGGGTGTGCTCGACCGCGACCGACAGGCCGACGGTCTCCCCCACGGCGTCGCGCAGCGCCACCATCTGTGGACGGGCCGCGGTGATGAGGTTCAGGCCGCTGTTGTAGCCGAGACCGATGAGCAACGCACGCGGGCCGATCATGTACTTCTGCGTGCTCTGATCCTGGGTCACCATGCCCGTCGCGGCGAGCGTCGCGAGGAGGCGCTGGACGGTGCTGCGCGGAAGACCGGCTGAAGAGGCGAGCTCTCGTGCGCTCGCCCCTTCCGACAATGGTCGAAGGGCCCCCAGGACGTGGATCGCTTTGGCCACCGAGTTGTCCAGAGCCGCGTCCACCCGCCCAGAGTAACCGACCGCCTTCGACGTCACTCCGAGGGAAGGCCGCTTCCGCGACGGGCATACAGCTCGAGTACGCGCTCGCGCGGGATGACCCCGCAGCGCGCCGCCCACTCGTCGTACGCGGCACTGAACTCCGCCACGATCTCCGGATGCTGCGCCGCGATGTCGTGCAGTTCGGTGCGGTCCTCGACCATGTCGTACAGCTCCCAGTCGAGCCCGTACTTCTTGACCAGCTTGAGCGCACCCCGGCGCACGCCGCAGTTCCCTTCGTGCTCCCAGAACAGCATCCGGTCCTCGTCCGTGGCGCCCTCCCGGAGGGTGGGCATCATGCTGACGCCCTCCGCCGGCAGCGGCTCACGGCCCGGGTACTCGGTCGGATAGTCCACGCCCGCCACATCCAGCAGGGTCGACATGACGTCGGTCAGCTGATGCGGCTGCGTCCGCAGCGTCGGGTCCGTGCCGAGGCCGGCCGGCCAGCTGACGATGAACGGGGTGGCGATCCCGCCCTCGTGAATCCAGTGCTTGTACTCGCGGAACGGCGTGTTCGACAGGTTCGCCCACGAGCGTCCGTACGTCGCGTACGTGTCTTCGGTCCCGGGCACGATGCTCGGGTCGTTGCCCGGGCGCACCTCGCGACCGTCGCTCGTCTCGGCGTCGAAGGTCACGTACGTGGTGACGAACTCCCGCGCGGTCTCGATCGGCATCTCCTCGGCGCATCCGCCGTTGTCGGAGAGGAAGATGACGATGGAGTCGTCGAAGATGCCCTGCTCTTTCAGCTCGCCGACGATGCGCCCGACGCCCTGGTCCATGCGGTCCAGCTGCGCGGCGTAGACGGCCATGCGGATGCCCTCCCACTCCTTGTGCTCGACGTCGTCCCACGCCGGCACGCGCGGGTCGCGGTCGGTGAGCGGCCAGTTCTCCGAGATGATCCCCGACGCGATGAGCCGCTCGAGTCGCTCTTCGCGCAGCGCATCCCAGCCGGCGTCGAAGCGGCCGAGGTACTTCTTCACGTCTTCCTCGAGCGCGTGCAGCGGCCAGTGCGGCGCCGTGTACGCGACGTAGAGGAAGAACGGATCGTCGGCGTGCTCGGCGCGGTGATCCTCGATGAAGCGCACGGCGTTGTCGCTGATCGCGTCGGTGTAATAGAAGTCCGGGTCGAGCGTCTCGTCCTCCACGTTCGTCTCGCCCCGCGTGAGGGTGCGGGTGCGGAAGAAGCTGCCCGCGCCCTCCAGCGTGCCGAAGAACTTCTCGAAACCGCGACGGGTGGGCCACGCATCCGTCGGGTTGTGGATGTCGCCGGCCATGTGCCACTTACCCGAGACGTAGCTGCGGTACCCCGCCGGCTGCAGTGCTTCGGCGATAGTCACGCACCGGTCGTTGAGGTTCCCCGGGTACCCGTCAGGGGCATCGTCGTAGTTCAGGATGCCGATGCCGGTCTGGTGCGGATGCAGCCCCGTCATGAGAGAGGCGCGCGAGGGGCTGCAGCGGGCGGTGTTGTAGAACTGCGTCAGCATCGCCCCGTTGGCGGCGAGCGCGTCGAGGTTCGGCGTCTCCACCTCACCGCCGTAGCATCCGATGTCGGAGAAGCCCATGTCGTCCACGAGGATCAGGACGATGTTGGGAGTTGAGCGGGTCATTGCGGTGCTTCCTGCTTTCACTGGGCTGCGGGGGCGGGAGCGGCCTGCGCTTCGGCGCGCGCCCGCAGGTCGGTGTCGACCTCCTGGTGCGCCGTCTCCTTGGCGAAGTACAGCGCCACGAGGGCGATGGCGGCGGCGACCATGACGTAGATCGCGACCGGCCACGACGACCCCGAGATCGACACGAGCCACGCCGCGATGATCGGCGCCACGGCACCGGAGGGGAGGACGCCCAGCTGGTACACCAGCGACATGCCGGTGTAACGCACCCGGGCCGGGAACAGCTCGGCGAAGAAGGCCGCCTCGGCACCGAACATGGTGCACGCTCCCATCGACCAGCCCAGCACCGTCGCGAGCCAGATGAACACGGCGACACCGGAGTCGATGAGGCCGAAGATCGGAAAGGCGGTGACGAGGGCGACGGCCGCACCGGCCGCGAAGACGGGCCGGCGGCCGAACTTGTCGGAGAGCTTGCCTGCGATCGGGATGATGAAGAACCCGATGACGCTCGCCACGAGCAGGCCGTTCAGCGCGTAGGAGCTCGACAGGCCGAGGACGGTCGTGGTGTAGGTGAGGAGGAACGCGTTGTAGACGTTGAACGTGATGCTCTCGCTGAAGCGCGCACCGAAGCCGACGAGCAGCTGCTTGGGGTACTTGCGGATGACCTCGAACACGGGGACCTTGACGACCTCGCCGGTCTCGACCATGTCCTTGAACGCCTGCGGCTCCTCCACCTTCAGGCGGACGATGAGGCCCACGACCACGAGGACGATGCTCGCGATGAACGGGATGCGCCATGCCCACTCGACGAGCGCCTCTTCACCGGCAAGGCTCGCGAGGTTCACCGCGACGGTGGACAGCAGG
The DNA here is from genome assembly GCF_004564355.1 of Microbacterium wangchenii. NCBI lineage: Bacteria > Bacillati > Actinomycetota > Actinomycetes > Micrococcales > Microbacteriaceae > Microbacterium > Microbacterium wangchenii. The sequence continues at coordinate 789,476 of NZ_CP038266.1, read as the reverse complement.
AGGCCCAGCGGCACGCCGGTCTGCGGCCACGACGAGAAGAGGCCGCGCTTGCCGCGCGGTGCGTGCTCGAAGGTGAGGATGGCCGCGCCACCCCACTCGCCGCCGAGGCCGATGCCCTGCAGCATCCGCAGGATGAGCAGCAGGATCGGCGCGGCGATGCCGATCTGGGCGTACGTGGGCAGCACGCCCATCAGGAACGTCGAGATGCCCATGATCAGCATCGTGATGACGAGGATCTTCTTGCGACCGATGCGGTCGCCGAAGTGGCCGAAGATCAGCCCGCCGATGGGGCGCGTGACGAAACCGGCGGCGAACGTGCCGAAGGCGACGAGCGTGCCGATGAGCGGATCGAACTGGGGGAAGAACTCGCTGTTGAAGACGAGGGCCGCCATCGTGGCGTAGAGGAAGAAGTCGTACCACTCGATGACCGAGCCGAAGACGCTCGCCAGAACGGTATTGCGCTGCTGCTTCTTCACGCGCAGCTGATCGGTGTTCGCCATGACTCTCCTTTGAAGCGACGAATGGGGTGATGCGGATGGGGCGGCGTCGGGCGTGTCCCAATATGCGGGACAACGTCCCACATTTGCCTTCACGACTGTAGGGTGAGAAGCGTAGGTGCGTCAATGCGGCCGCGGGAGGAAGCGACGATGGAGATGCAGATCGCCGGCGCGCGGCCGTCCACCGGGTGCGGATGCGGCTGCGGTTCCCCGTCGCGTTCGACGCTGCTGCAGATCCCGCCGGCTCGACGCCCAGATCCCATCGTGGCCGACGGCGGGGCGCACTCCGTGCCGCAGGCTTTTGTTCCGGCCGGGGAATTCGTCATGGGCGACTCCTCGGGAGACGAGAACCCCGGTGACGGGGAGCTCCCCCGCCATGTCGTGCGACTGGGCGCCTTCTCGATCGACGCCACGACCGTCACCAACCGCGCCTTCGCGGAGTTCGTCGACGCCACCGGCTACTGGACGGAGGCGGAGACGTTCGGGTTCTCCGCCGTCTTCCACCTCGCCGTCACCGCGCCCGGCGACGACATCGTCGGCGTGCCGCCGGGCACGCCGTGGTGGCGGGGCGTGCGCGGCGCCGACTGGCGGCATCCCGGCGGCGCCGGGTCCTCGCTCGACGGCCTCGACGACCACCCCGCCGTGCACGTCAGCTGGAACGACGCCCAGGCGTACTGCGCGTGGGCGGGCCGGCGCCTGCCGACCGAGGCGGAGTGGGAGTACGCCGCCCGCGGCGGGCTGGCGGGCGCGAAGTACCCGTGGGGCGACGCCGAGGTCGACGAGGGCGGATGGCGGGCGAACATCTTCCAGGGCTCGTTCCCCGACCGCAACACGGCGGAGGACGGGTGGGCGACCACGGCCCCCGTGCGCAGCTTCGAGCCGAACGGCTACGGGTTGTGGCAGGCCGTCGGCAACGCGTGGGAGTGGTGCGCCGACTGGTTCAGCCCGCGCACCTACGCGCAATCGCCCACCGATGCACCCACGGGGCCTCGCCTCGGCACCGAGCGCGTGCTCCGCGGAGGCAGCTACCTGTGCCACCTCTCCTACTGCAACCGCTACCGGAACTCCGCGCGCTCGCGCAACACCCCCGACTCCTCCATGGGTAACGCCGGCTTCCGGACGGTCGCACTGTGAGCGCCCGCTTCCCCGACTCCGTCTACACCCAGGGCGGCGAGCCCGACGCGCGCTTCACCCTGGCCAACGAGCGCACGTTCCTCGCCTGGATCCGCACGTCCCTCGCCTTCATCGCCGCCGGGATCGCGCTGGAGCTGCTGGGGGCGGAGCTGCACGCCGCGCTGCGTCTCGCCGCATCCCTGCTCCTGATCCTCGTGGGCACGGCGACGCCGCCGCTGGCGTGGTTCGGGTGGGCGAAGACCGAGCGCGCGCTGCGCCGGCAGGAGCCGCTGCCGGCCGCTCCGCTGGGCGCGGTCCTCGCGCTCACCGCGAGCGTGGCCGGCGCTTTGCTCGTCCTCGCGATCCTGCTTCGATGACGCTGTTCGACCCGGGGCTCCAGCCCGAGCGGACGGAGCTGGCCTGGCGGCGCACCGCACTGGCGATCGGCATCGGGTCGCTGCTCGCGGTGCGACTCCTGCCCGCTGCGATGGGCAGCCCGTGGTGGGCGCTTCCCGGCTTCGCGGGGATCCTGCTCACCGCGGCGCTGTGGCTCGGTGCGCGCCGTCGCCACCGGGCCGTCGCGCGGGCGTTGGCCGCCTACGGCGACCGCGCCGCGCTCCCCGGCGGCGCGCTGCCGGCGATGCTCGCGACGCTCGTGGCGCTCATCGGAGCGGGCGGGGCCGCCACCGTCGTGGCGCACGCCGTCTCCGCCGCCGGCTGAGGCGGAGGGTCAGCGCTGTTCTGCCACCGCCCGCAGCAGGTGGAGGTTGCGCTGCGCGATGAGACGCCGGAGGTAGGGCACCAGCACGAGCCGTTCGGCGAGCCGACCGAAGACGGGCGAGCCCACCGTGATGGTGTCGGTCATGCGGGTGCCGCCGTCCAGCTCCACGAAGGCGTGCTCGTGGCGGAAGATCCGGAACGGACCGCGCACCTGCTCGTCCACGAACCGGTGCGGCCGGTCGCACTCGGTGATGCGCGAGGTGAGGGTGAACCACACCCCGAAGTGCCGGGCCCGCCAGGTCACCGTCTCGCCGAGCGCGATGGAACCACTCGTGACCCCGGCGATCGCCCGCTCCCGGGAACCGGACATGGATGCCACGTGGGCGTCGATGTCCAGGGAGATGTCGAAGAGCCGCTCGGCCGGCGCATCCGAATCGGTCACGAGCGTGAAAGTGGAGGGCACCCGCTGATCATCTCAGCCGGCGGCTGAGGCTGCGGCGCCTACTTCTCGGTGTCGTCGCCGGCGTCTACGACGGGCGCGTCGGGGGCGTCCTTGGCCGGACCCACGCCCACCGGCACGCCGGCTTCGGGGTGGTTCAGGTCGAACGCGGGACGCTCGCTGCGGATCCGCGGGATCGACGTGAAGTTGTGGCGCGGCGGCGGGCACGACGTGGCCCACTCCAGCGACCCGCCATAGCCCCACGGATCGTTCACGGTGATCCGTGGGGCCTTACGGGCGGTGATCCACACGTTCAGCAGGAACGGGATCATGGACGCGCCGAGCAGGAGGGCGCCGGCCGTGGAGACCTGGTTCTCCCACGTCCACCGGTCCTCGGGGGCGTAATCGGCGTACCGGCGGGGCATGCCGTCCATCCCCAGCCAGTGCTGGATGAGGAACGTCACGTGAAACCCGATGAACAGCATCCAGAAGTGGATGTAGCCCAGGCGCTCGTTCAGCATCCGGCCCGTCCACTTTGGCCACCAGAAATAGAACCCGGCGAACATCGCGAACACGACGGTGCCGAACACGACGTAGTGGAAGTGCGCCACGACGAAGTACGTGTCGGAGACGTGGAAATCCAGCGGCGGCGAGGCGAGAATGACGCCGGTCAGACCGCCGAACACGAACGACACGAGGAAGCCGAGCGCGAAGACCATGGGTGTCTCGAAGGTCACCGATCCGCGCCACATGGTGCCGATCCAGTTGAAGATCTTCACGCCCGTGGGCACCGCGATGAGCATCGTCATCAAGGCGAAGAACGGCAGCAGCACCGCCCCCGTGACGAACATGTGATGCGCCCACACCGCCATCGACAGAGCGGCGATCGCGATGGTCGCGTACACGAGGGTCTTGTAGCCGAAGATCGGCTTGCGGCTGAAGACCGGGAAGACTTCCGAGACGATGCCGAAGAACGGCAGCGCGATGATATAGACCTCTGGGTGCCCGAAGAACCAGAACAGGTGCTGCCACATCAGCACGCCACCGGCGGCCGGATCGTAGATGTGCGCGCCCAGAACACGATCCGCCGCCGCCGCAAGCAGGGCAGCCGCCAGTACCGGGAAGGCCAGCAGGATCAGGATGCTGGTCACGAGCGTGTTCCACGTGAAGATCGGCATGCGCCACATCGTCATGCCCGGAGCGCGGAGGGTGATGATCGTGGTGATGAAGTTCACCGCGCCCAGGATCGTGCCGAACCCGCTCATGCCTAGGCCGAGGAACCAGAGGTTGCCGCCCACGCCTGGTGAGAAGCTGGCGTTCGCGAGTGGCTGATAGGCCGTCCACCCGAACCCGGCGGGCCCCTCAGCGGTCAGATACCCCGCGACGGCGATGAGCGACCCGAACAGGAACAGCCAGAACGACAGGGCGTTCAGGCGCGGGAAGGCCACGTCGGGTGCGCCGATCTGCAACGGCATGATGGCGTTGGCGAAGCCGGCGAACAGCGGCGTCGCGAACATCAGCAGCATGATCGTGCCGTGCATCGTGAACAGCTGGTTGTACTGCTGCTTGGTCGGCACGATCTGCATGCCGGGCTCGAACAGCTCCGTACGGATGATGAGCGCCAGCAGACCGCCGAACAGGAAGAACATCAGCGACGCGATCAGGTAGAGGTACCCGATCGTCTTGTGGTCGGTGGAGGTGATCCATCGAACGAGGATGTTGCCCTTCTGCTCCACGCGCGAGGCGCTGAGCAGGGCTGCCTGCCGCGGCGGAATCGGCGCGGCTGCCGGTGCCTCGGCGTCGACTTGAGTCATGCGCACGCTCCCTCCGCCACTGGTGGCGTCGCGGCGAGAGTAGGCATCCCTCCCTCGCGCGGACTACGGGGTTGCGGCCAACCGGACGCGGGGGTACAAGCAGGCGCCGCTGGGCTCAGGCCGGCGGGACGATGACGTCGCGGACGAGCGCGTCCAGCTGCGCGTCGGCCTCGAGGAACTGGCGGAGCGTGTTGCGGGCGGCGCCGAAGTCGGCGAACTCCGACGGCGCCATCCCGTCGACCTCGTACGCGCGGCGGAACTCGCTCAGCCGCTGCAACTCTTCGAGTACCTCTGAGGCCACCGGCACATCGATGCGGTTCTCGGCGGGGATCGCGTTCTCGTTGATGCGGGCCTGCCAGTCGAACGGCGGCGAGACGACGAGGTCGCCGCCCACCAGCTCCGCCCACTGCAGGTGGTTGCGGAACGCGGCCGAGAGGATGCGGCTGCGGTAGCCCCGCTGGGTGAACACGGCGTGCGCGTGCTTGAGCGCGGCGACGCCGGCCCAGTCCAAGACGCCGGGCGTCACGAGGATGCGGTTGTCCGCCGCCCACTTCTTCAGCCAGTCGTCCAGGCGTCCGCCCATGATCGTGACGACGTGGCCGAACTCCTGCTCGGGCAGCCCGTCGGCGGCGCGACGGTCGAGGGCGCGCTCGAGGGCGGCGCCGACGGCGACGGCCTGGGGCACCGTGAAGCTCAGGGTCGCGTTGATGCTGACCCCGCGGTAGGCGGCCTCCTCCATCGCGGCGATGCCGGTGGCGGTGGCGGGGATCTTCACGATGATGTTCTCGGCCAGCTGCGCGAACTCCACCGCCTGGGCGACGAGGGCATCGGCGTCGCGGTGCAGGCGCGGATCGGTCTGGATCGACAGGCGCCCGTTCCGCCCGCCGCTCTCCGCGAACGCCGGTTCGAGCTGGCGCGCGGCGGCGATCGAGAGCTCCTTGACGGCCTGCCAGCCGAGCTCGGACTCGCCCCACGTGGGGTGCTCGGCGGCGAGCTCGCGCAGTCGCGGCACCCACACGTCGGGGTTCTTCTTGATCGCGGCGAACGCGATGACGGGGTTGCACGTCGCACCGACGGCACCGAACTCGATCGAGCGGCGGAGCTCAGCGGGGTCGGCGGAGTCGTTCCACAGCACGGTGGGCGTGGTCGCGGCGGCGCGGGCGAGGGAGGCGAGGTCGTTCTCGAGGATCGTGGACATGGCGGTCATTCCCTTCCGGAAGCGGGTGCGGGGACGGCGAGTTCGCCGGTGACGTACTGCGCGCGGCCGAAGCCGAACGACCAGTCCTGCGGGCCGTTCTCGACGTAGCCGATGAAGATGTCCTGGCCCGCGACCCCGACCGGCTCGAGCCGCGCGGCGATCGCGGCGTACAGGCGCTGCTTGGCCTCATCCGTGCGCCCGCGCTGCGTGAAGATCTGGATGACGACGGGGTCGGTGCGGTCGAAGCCGAGACCGGCGTCCTCCGCGATGATCGTCGCGGCCGGACGCGCGGTGATCACCTGAAAGCGGTCGCGCTCGGGGATGCCGTAGACCTCGACGATCGCGTCGTGGATCGCCGTGGCGATCTCACGCGGATTGGTGCGGGCGTCGCTGTGGTCGATGCGGACGAGGGGCATGGGATCTCCCTTGCTTCAGGCTTTGTCCTATCATATGCACATTGACCCTCATGTCAACACTCCCCGCCGCCCCCGGCCGTTGCCCGCGAGAGCGCACCCCACCGGCGAGACCGCGGCCTTATGTCGGGGTTTCGCCGGTGGCGTGCAGTCTCGCGGAGGAGGGCTTCAGCCGAGCGACGCCGTCGTGCCCCGGACGACGAGCGAGGGCTCGAGCGTGCGGCGGACATCGACCGGATCCTCGCCCGCGAGGCGCGCGCGCAGGAGCTTGCCCGCCTCGCGGCCCACGCCCACGCTGTCGTCGTCGACGGTGGTGAGGTCGATGAGGCGCGTCTGGGCGAGGGCGGTGTTGTCGTAACCGACGATCGAGAGGTCGCGCGGCACGTCGCGTCCGAGCTCACGGGCGGCGCCGAGCGCACCGATGGCCATGACGTCGTTCGCGGCGAAGATCGCCGTGACGCCCGGGTGCTCCCGCAGCAGGGCGAGCGAGGTGTCGTATCCGGCACGCTCGGTGGCGGGCCCGCGGTACGCCGTCGCCCGCGCGAGGGCCTCGGCATCCTGCATCGTGGCCAGGAAGCTCTCCCGCCGGGTCTGTCCGGCGCCGCCCACGACGGAGAGGTGGCCGATCTCGCGATGCCCGAGCGCGAGCAGATGCTCGGTGGCCAGGCGCGCGCCAAGCACGTCGTCGTTGCCGACCGCGTCGACGCCGTCGGGGACGTCGGCCCTCGTGCCGGCGATGACGAACGGGGGCGCGGTGTCACCCAGGAGCACGTGGGGGACGTCGCGCGCGACGATGATGCCGTCGGCGCGCATCGACAGCAGGCCCTCGACGGGATCCTCGACGCCGGCGGCCGTCGCGGTGTCCACGACGCTCAGCCGGTAGCCGCCGGGGCTGAGCACCTCGTCGAGCCCGCGCAGCAGGTCGACGAACCACGGGTTGGCGTAGTCGTCGATCAGCACGCCGACCAGGCGCGTGCGCCCCGCCGCGAGCGCGGCCGCCGCGCGGCTCGGCCGGTAGTCCAGGTCGCGGATGGCGCGCTCGACGGCCTCCCGCGAGGCCGCGCTCACGCCGCCCGCGCCGCGCAGGACGAGCGAGACGAGGGATTTGGACACGCCGGCAGCCTTCGCGACGTCGTAGATCGTCGGCCGGCTCGTCGCCATCTCAACTCCTCCGAACGGACGTTTGACAGGACATATGCACAAGAGTAGCCTCCCCGTATGGAGCGCTCCACTGGAGTCTCCCACCGCGCCGGCGCGATCGGAGCGGACCCACCGCACTCCCCGGGAGAAACCATGAGCACGACCGACATCGGCGTCGCCGTCATCGGCGCCGGCATGGCCGGCAAGGCCCACGCCGCCGGCTACCGCACCGCCCCCACCGTGTACGACAGCACGCTGCCGCCCGTGCGGCTCGTATCGATCGCCGACGCGTACGCCCCTCTCGCCGAATCCGCCGCCCGGCGCTTCGGGTTCGAGCGGTTCGACACGTCGTGGCAGGCCGTGGCCGAGGCCGACGACATCGACGTCGTGAGCGTCGTGGTGGCCAACGCGCTGCACCGCGAGATCGTCGAGGCGCTGCTGGCTGCCGGCAAGCACGTCCTGTGCGAGAAGCCGCTCTCCGACACCCTCCCCGACGCGCGCGCGATGGTCGCCGCCGCGGATGCTGCATCCACCGTCGCCCGCATCGGCCTCACCTACCGCCGCTCCCCCGCCGTCGCCCACATCCGCGACCTCGTCCGCTCGGGCCGGCTCGGGCGCGTGCTCAACGTCAGCGGCCACTACTGGACGGACTACGGGTGCAACCCCGACTCCCCCATCGGCTGGCGTTACAAGGGCCCGAACGGATCCGGCGCTCTCGCCGACGTGGGCAGCCACCTGACCTACCTCGCCGAGTTCGTCGCCGGGTCGGAGTTCGCCTCCGTCCGCGGCGGCACGCTCAGCACCGTCATCCCCACCCGCCCCAAGCCCCTCGGCGCGGTCGTCGGGCACGAGGGCGGCGCCGTCTCGGCCGAGCGCGAGGATGTCGAGAACGACGACGTCGCGGCGTTCTCCGGCGAGTTCGCCGGTGGCGGCACCGCGACCCTGCAGGTCTCGCGCGTGGCGGCCGGCCACGCCAACACCCTCGTCTTCGAGGTGTTCGGCGACAAGGGCTCGGCGCGGTTCGACTTCCGCCACCCCGGCCAGTTCGAGCTCTTCCTCCCCGAAGCCGACGACGCCGGCTACCGCACCGTGACGCTCGGCCCCGCGCACCCGTACTGGCGGGGCGGCCTCGCGATGGATGCGCCGGGCGTGGGCGTCGGGCAGAACGAGGGTTTCGTGTTCCAGGCGCGGGCGTTCCTCGAAGAGGTCGCCGGCATCCCCGAGTCCGCGTCACTGCCGCGCAACGCCGGCTTCGACGACGGCCTGCACAACATGCTGCTGATCGACGCCGTGGCCCGCTCCGCCGCGCTCGGCGGCGGCTCCGTTCCCGTTCCCGCGACGACCCCCGTCGCCATCTGAAAGGCCCGACATGCGACTCGGTCTGTACAACGCGATCCTGCACGATCGCACCCTCCCCGAGGCCCTCGAGGTCATCACCGACGCGGGGCTCACCGGCATCGAGCTGAACACCGGCGGGTTCCTCCCCGCCGTGCACGTGCCGACCTTCGACGACATCCTCGTCAGCGACGCCGCCCGCGACGATTTCCTCGCCGTCTTCGAGGGGACGGGCGTGGAGATCGCCGGCCTGAACGCCAACGGCAACCCGCTGCATCCCACCGCCGCGATCGGGGACACGCACGCCGACGACGTGCGCCGCTCGATCCGGTTGGCCGAGCGCCTCGGTCAGCACCGCGTCGTGACGATGTCGGGCCTGCCCGGCGGCGAGCCGGGCGCCACGCGCGTGAACTGGATCGTCAACGCGTGGAATTCCGCCGCGCTCGACGTCCTGGACTACCAATGGGACATCGCCGCGCCCTTCTGGCGGGAGATGGACCGCTTCGCCGCCGACCACGACGTCAAGGTCGCCCTCGAGCTGCACCCGCAGAACCTCGTGTTCAACTCCGCCGACGTGCACAAGCTTCTCGAGCTCACCGGCGCCACGCACTTGGGCGTCGAACTCGACGCGTCGCACCTGTTCTGGCAGCATATGGACCCCGTCGCCGTCGCACGTCACCTCGGCCCGCTCGTGCTGCACGCCGCCGCGAAGGATGTGCGCATCAATCCGCAGTGGGCGAAGCTGAACGGCGTGCTGGACAACTCCTTCCGGCGCCTGTCGCCCGAGGAGCCGCGCACGAACCTCGGCGGCGACGAGTGGGCCAACGAGTGGCCGACCGAATCCGCGTGGGACTTCGTCGCCCTCGGGCGCGGGCACGACGTGGCGTACTGGACGGAGTTCCTGCGCGCCCTGCACGAGATCGACCCCGACATGTTCGTCAACATCGAGCACGAAGACGTCTCCCTCGGCCGCGTCGAAGGCGTGCGCGAAGCCGCCGAGGTGCTGAAGGCTGCGGATGCCGCGCTGCTGGACTCCCTCGTCCGATGACCAGGCCCCTGAACATCGGCCTCATCTCCGTCGGCTGGATGGGGCGGCTGCACTCGCGCGCCTACCTCGCGACCGCGCACCATTTCCCCGAGCTGCCCGTGCGTGCGGTGCTGCGCACGGCCGCCGACCCCGACGAGGGCGGTCGGCGCCACGCCGTCGACGCGCTGGGGTACGAGCGCGCCGTCGCGGACTACCGCGACCTGCTCGCCGACCCCGAGGTCGACGCCGTGTCGATCTGCTCGCCCAACTTCCTCCACCGCGAGATCGCGGTGGCGGCAGCGCACGCGGGCAAGCCCTTCTGGATCGAGAAGCCCATGGGCCGCAGCGCCGCGGAGTCGCGCGAGATCGCCGAGGCCGCCGCATCCGCGGGTGTCGTGACGTCGGTGGGGTTCAACTACCGCCACGTCCCAGCGATCGCGGAGGCACGCCGGCTCGTCAGATCCGGAGCCCTGGGGACCGTCACGAACGTGCGTGCGAGTTTCCTCGCCGACTACTCCGCCGATCCCGGCGGCGCCCTGACGTGGCGCTTCCTGCAGGACCGGGCGGGGTCGGGCGTCGTGGGCGATCTCCTCTCCCACGGCATCGACCTGGCGCAGTTCCTGGTCGGGCGGATCGCGAGCGTGACCGCCGCGGACGGCACCTTCATCGCCGAGCGCCCGCTCCCCTCCGCCGGCGCGGCCGGCCACTTCTCCCGCGGTGATGCCGGCGGGCCGATGGGCGCCGTCGAGAACGAGGATTACGCCGCCGTCATCGGCCGCTTCGACTCCGGCGCGATCGGCGTCTTCGAGTCCAGCCGCATCGCGGTGGGCCCGCACGCCGAGTACGTCGTGGAGGTCTACGGCACGAAGGGGTCGCTGCGGTGGGACTTCCAGCGGCTCAACGAGCTGCGCCTGGCCGATGACCGCGCCGGCTACCGCACGATCATGGCGCATCCCGGGTATGGCGAGTTCTCGCGGTTCCAGCCGGGACCTGGTACGAGCATGGGCTTCGACGACCTCAAGACGATCGAGGCGTCGCTGTTCCTGCGCTCGATCGCCGAGGGGCGCCAGCTCGCCCCCTCCGCCGCCGACGGGTGGGCCGCCGCCGAGGTCGCCGACGCGGCGATGGCCAGCGCCCGCCACGGCGCGTGGGTGCCCGTGCCCGCCGTCACCGGCAGCACCACCTTCGACACCGTCTGAGCGGCAACGACAGAACCGCCCGCACCCCGAGGGGCGCGGGCGGTTCTGTCCTGTGCGCGGGGTCAGGCGCGGACGCGGCCCTTGACCGTGTAGATGGCACCGGTCGTCACGTCCTCCTCGAGGGCCTCGAGCGTGCGCCCGCGGGTCTCGGGGATGAACCGCCACACGAACAGGAGAGCCAGCGCGCCCACCACGGCGAACAGGAAGAAGGTGCCGGTGATGCCCACCGCATCCACGAGGGAGAGGAAGTACAGCGACAGGAACCCGTTGGTGATCCACAGCATGAACACCGAGACGCCCATGCCGAGGCCCCGCATGTGCAGCGGGAAGATCTCCGACAGGTAGACCCACACCGCGACGTTCAGGAAGGTCTGCATCGAGCCGACGAACACGATGACCAGGAACAGGATCACGAACGGGCGGATGGGGTTCCCCACCTGCAGGGTCATCGAGGCGATGCCGATCAGCAGGTGGCTGACGGTGGTCAGCGAGAACCCGATGATGAAGGTCTTGCGGCGGTCCAGGCGGTCCATCATGGCCAGCGCGATGAAGGCACCGACGACCGCGATGACGCCGGGGGCGACGTTGGCGATGAGGGCGGCGCTCTCGTCGAAGCCCGACTCGATGAGCACCGTCTGACCGAAGTACATGATCGAGTTGATGCCGGTGAGCTGCTGAGCGATGCCCAGGCCGATGCCGATGAGGAGGATGCGCAGGAGGTTCCGGTTGCTGAACACCGCACGCCAGCCGAGCTGGCCGGCTTCCTTCTCCTCTTCGGTGACCTTCGTCAGGTCGCCGAGCTCGGCGATCGCGCGGTCTTCCGAGCGCACGGTCTTCAGGACGGCGAGCGCCTCGTCGTTGCGCCCCTTCTCCACGAGCCAGCGCGGCGACTCGGGCACCCGCAGCATCCCGATGAACAGGGCGACGGCCGGCAGCGCGCAGATGGCGAACATGATGCGCCACACGCCTTCGATGTGGTCGAGGGTGTTGCCGATGATGGCGTTGATGACGAAGGCGGCCAGCTGCCCGACGACGATCATGAGCTCGTTGCGTCCCGCGAGCGAGCCGCGGATCTCGTACGGCGCGATCTCGGCGAGGAAGACCGGCACGACGGTGGATGCGCCGCCCACGGCGAGTCCCAGGAGCACGCGGCCGAGGACCAGGACCCCCAGGTTCGGGGCGACGACGACGAACACGGTGCCGACGAAGAACAGCACGGCCAGGAGGATGATCGTCTTGCGCCGGCCCCATCCGTCCGACAGACGCCCGCACGTGACGGCGCCGATCGCGGCGGCGAAGATGAGCGAGGACGTCGCGACCCCCTCCGTGAAGGGGTTCAGGCCGAGCTCTTCCGCCATCGGCCGCAGCGCGCCGTTGATCACGCCGGTGTCGTAGCCGAACAGCAGACCGCCGAACGTGGCGATCAGCGCGACGACACCGAGGCGCTTCCGGTGGGGACCGGACCCCAGCGGGGGGAGTTTCGACTCCGACAGACCGCCGGCGGTATGGGAAGTAGCCATCAGGGACTCCTTTGTCGGGTTCGCGGGCGGGGGCCCGCTGTTCACCATTGGGGGTATCGTGCCAGATGTCAGTATGTCCTGTCAAACATACATTATGAGTTCCCGCAGCCGCGACAGCTGGAAATGCGCGGATTCGTCGGCGTTCTCGTCCTCGGCGAACACGTTCGAGACGATGAGCGCGTCCTCGCGGTCGAGGTAGCCGATCGCGCGGAGCGTGCCGAACAGCTCGTCCCAGTCGACGTCGCCGTCGCCGATGTTGAGGTGCTGGTGCACGCGGGCGGTGTTGCCGGGCGGGTTGGAGATGTAGCGCAGGCCGTGCGAGCGGCGGTGGTCGAACGAGTCGGCCGCATACACCGCGCCCAGCCGGTCGCCCACCATCGGCAGGAGCGTGGCCGCGCGGTCGCCGTAGTGGAAGGTGTGCGCCGCGACGTAGACGAATCCGACCCGGTCGCTGTTCAGGCCCCGGAGGATGCGCCAGGCCTCCAGCCCGTCCTCGACGAAGTCGTCGGGGTGCGGGTCGAAGTTGAGCGTCACGCCCTCGCGCTCGAGCACCGGGAGGAGCTGCTCCATCGAGCGGTAGAAGGCGTGCTCCGACTCCTCCGCGCGCTCGGGGCGGCCGGAGAACTCCGTGTTCACGACGGGCGCCTCCAGTTCCGCGGCGATCCGGATGTACCGGGTGGTGTGGAAGACCGCCGCCTGCCACTGGTGGTCTTCCGGCCCGCCGAAGCGCTGCACCGGGAGCACCGAGGTGATCGTCACGCCGGCATCGCGCGCGCGCTTCTTCAGGGCGGCGATCATGGCGGAGTCGACCTTCGGGTGGTGGAAGTGGCGACCGAAGTCGGGGCTCGGGGTGAGCTGGACGTACTCGTAGCCGAGCCGCGCGACCAGGTCGGGGAATTCCAGCAGGGGCACCGTGTCGTTGTACGGCGTCGGATCGAGGGCGATGCGGACCATGGTGACTCTTCCCGGGTCAGGCGTAGAAGGCGGGGCGGGCAGGGGCTTCGACGGGCACGATGCCGCCCTCGAGCGCGCGGACGCCGGCCTCGCACGCGAGCGCGACGAGATACCCGTCCCACGCGTTGGGGCCGTCGACGAGGGCGCCCTCGTGCACGGCGTCCACCCACCGCTGGATCTGTGCGTCGTAGGCGGCGGCGAAACGGGTCGTGAAGCTCATGTGATCGGCGATCGAGAACGACCCTTCGCGCCACGTCTGCAGGCCGGAGGGCTGACCGATGCGGGCGAGGCCCTTCTCGAACACCGCCTCGGTGTCCACCTGGTAGCCGAACTGCACGCTGACGTTCATCTCCACGTCCACGAGCACGCCGTTCTCCAGCTCCATGAGGACGAGGATCGGCTCGCGCAGGTGCTCGGGCGAAAGGCTGTTGCGCCGCGGATGCTTCACCTCGACGCTGCGGATGGGCGAGCCGGCGAGCCACGGCACGACGTCGAACTCGTGCACGACCGAGTCGGTGATGAGCATCGACTGGGTGTAGCTCTCGGGCACCGACGGGTTGCGGTGCGCACAGCGCAGCATCAGAAGTTCGCCGGACTCCCCGGACTGCACGAGCGCGCGGAGGGCCGCGTACTCGGCGTCGAAGCGGCGCATGAAGCCGACCTGGATGTGGGGGCGATCCAGTTGCTGCTCGCGCTCGAGCACCTGCCACGACGACGCGGAGTCGGGCGTGAGCGGCTTCTCGCACAGGATGGGCAGTCGCGCCTCGAGCGCCGGCATGAGCACGGGCTCGTGGAAGGGCCCGGGCACGGCGATGAGCACGGCATCCACGGCGCCCGCGGCGATGGCATCCTCGATGCGGGCGAAGGTCGCCGCGCCCGGCGCGTTCGCCGCGGCCGCCGCGGCGCGCCCCGCATCGGGCTCGACGACGGCGGAGACGACGGCGCCGGAGATGCGGTGGGTGATGCGGGCGATGTGGTCGGCGCCCATCTGGCCGGCGCCGACGACGCCGATGCGGAGATCGTTGGTCATGGAGTTGCCTTCCGGGAGGTCAGTGGACGCGGGCGAAGTGCGTGCAGCCGAAGATGTGCTCGCGCGTGCGCTGGGCGATGGGGAACGGGCGGTCGACGTCGCAGCCGTACATGTCCTGCTCGACGATGGCGAAGATGTCGGAGTCGATGGCGGCGACGGCCTCGATGATGGGGGCGAGATCGGGCACGCCGTACGGCGGCTCGATCATGATCCCCTGGGCCACCGCCTCCGCGAACGGCACATCGTTCTTCAGCACGTCGAACAGCAGCGAGGTGTCCACCTGCTTCAGGTGCAGATAGCCGATGCGGTCCGGCCGCTCCTGGATGAGCTTGACGTTGTCGCCGCCGTAGTACGCGAAGTGGCCGGTGTCCAGGCACAGGTTGGTGTACCGCGGGTCGGTCTCGTCGAGGAACCGCACGACCTCGCGCGTCGTGCCGACGTGGCTGTCGGCGTGGGAGTGGAACTGCTGCGCGACGCCGAACTCCTCCAGGAGGGCCTTCCCGAGCCGGTCGTGGCCGGCGGCGAGCTTGGCCCACTGCTCGTCGGTGAGGGTGCGGGATTCGAGCACCTCGCTCGTCGCGTCGCTGCGCCACAGGTCGGGGATGACCACGAGGTGCTGCGCGCCGAGCTGGGAGGCGAGACCGGCGACGGCGAGGGCCTGGTCCCACGCGCGCTGCCACTGGTCCTCGCCCTTGTGGAATCCGGTGAACACGGTGCCGGCCGAGAGCTTCAGCCCGCGCGCGCCGAGCTCGTCCTCGAGCTGGTGGGGGTCGGTGGGCAGGTACCCGTACGGGCCCAGCTCGATCCACGTGTAGCCCGCGGCGACGACCTCGTCGAGGAACCGCTGCCACGGCACCTGCTTCGGGTCGTCGGGGAACCATACGCCCCAGGAGTCCGGCGCGGTGCCGATGCGCAGGCCTGCGCCGGAGTTCACGACGATGTCGGCGTCGGCGGGGATGGTGTCGGTCATGGTGTTCTCCGGTGCAAGGGGGTGGTCGGGGTGATCAGCCGAGGAGGGGCTTCTGGGCGGCCTGCTGCGCGACGTATTCCTCGCGCGCGTGCCGGGTGGATTCGAGCGTGGACACTTCGGCCACGGGCACGTCCCACCAGCCCTCGCCCTCGGGGGCGTAGACGAGCGGGTCGCTGTTGATGTGGATGAGGGTCGCGCGCTCGGAGGCCTTCGCCGTCGCCATCGCGGCCTTGAGGTCGTCGAGAGCCGAGGCGCCGGGCTCGATCTCGAGAACGTCCATGCCGTAGCTGCGGGCGTTCATCGCGAGGTCAACGGGGAGGATGTCCTCGCCCTGGAAGTTCTTGGCCGCCGGGTCGTACTCGCGGTACAGCGTGCCGAACCGCTCGGAGCCGACCGTCTCGGAGAGGTGCCCGATGGAGGCGTAGCCGTGGTTCTGGATGAGGACGACGATGAGCTTGATCCCCTCGGCGACGGCGGTGACCAGCTCGGTGTTGAGCATGAGGTACGAGCCGTCGCCGACCATCACGATGACGTCCCGGTCATCGCCGTCGGCCAGCAGCCCGCGCTTGGCACCGAGACCGCCGGCGATCTCGTAGCCCATGCACGAGAACGCGTACTCCACGTGGTAACCGAGCGGATCGCGCACGCGCCACAGCTTGTGCAGGTCGCCGGGGAGCGAGCCGGCCGCCTGCACGACGACGTCCTCCGGGGCGCTGGCGGACTGCACGGCGCCGATGATCTCGGGCTGACCCGGCAGCGGGCGACCGGTCGGGGCGAACGCCTCGTCCACGAGCGCGTCCCATCCGGCCTTCTCCCGGGCGACGCGCTCGGCGTGCTCGGCGGGGACGGCGTAGCCCCCGAGGGCCGCGGCGAGGGCTGTCAGCGCCTCGCGCGCGTCGGCGATGACGGGCAGCTGTGTGCCGTGCTTGTACGCGTCGAAGCTGGCGACGTTGATGTTGACGAAGACGACGTCGGGGTTCTGGAACGCCGTGCGCGAGGCCGTCGTGAAGTCGCTGTAGCGCGTGCCGATGCCGATCACGACGTCGGCGCCCGCGGCGAGGCGGTTGGCGGCGAGCGTGCCCGTCGCGCCCACGCCGCCGAGGTTCTGCGGGTGGTCCCACGCGAGGGAGCCTCCGCCGGCCTGCGAGGTGCCGACCGGGATGCCGGTGGCCTCGACGAGCGCGCGGAGCTGCTCCTC
This sequence comes from Microbacterium wangchenii, assembly GCF_004564355.1. Lineage (NCBI taxonomy): Bacteria > Bacillati > Actinomycetota > Actinomycetes > Micrococcales > Microbacteriaceae > Microbacterium > Microbacterium wangchenii. Next base: position 772,909 of record NZ_CP038266.1, on the reverse strand, counting down.
GGCGCCGGAGTAGAGCACGCCCCCGCCGGCGACGATGATGGGTGCGCGGGCAGCGCGGATCGCGGCCGCGGCACGGGCCAGCGGTGCGCGCTCGGGGAGCGGGCGGCGGATGTGCCATTCCCGATCCTGCAGGAACTCCACCGGCACATCGATCGCCTCGGCCTGGACGTCTTCGGGGAGGGCGATCGTGACGGCGCCGGTCTCCACCGGGTCGGTGAGGACCCGCAGAGCGGCCAGCGCGATGGAGTAGAGCTGCTCGGGCCGCTGCACGCGGTCGAAGAACCGCGACAGCGGCCGGAAGGCGTCGTTGACGGTCAGGCCGATGTCCCACGGCTGCTCGAGCTGCTGCAGCACGGGGTCGGCCACGCGCGTGGCGAACGTGTCGCTGGGCAGCAGGAGTGCGGGGAGGCGGTTGGTCGTGGCCAGCGCCGCGGCGGTGAGCATGTTGGCGGCACCGGGGCCCACGGATGCCGCCGAGGCGAGCGTCGCGCGACGCCGGTGCATGCGCGCGTAGCCGACGGCCTGGTGCACCATGGCCTGCTCGTTGCGGGCCTGGTAGTACGGCATCAGGTCGGGCTCGTCGACGTTGGCCTGTTTGAGCGCCTGGCCGATGCCGGCCACGTTGCCGTGGCCGAAGATCCCGATCATGCCGGGGATGGTGCGTTCCCGGATGTCGCCGTCGACGGTCCATTGGTGACCCAGGAACTCCACGAGCGCCTGGCTGACCGTCATCCGCTTCGTCGCCGCCATCAGTGCTGGCCTTCCGTGTCGTGTCCGAGGGGCAGCCGGGGGTCCATCCTCTGCCCGTTCCAGGTGTCGCGCACCCACGCGTGCGCCGGGTCGTCGCTGATCAGCCACTCCCGCTCCGGATCGGGCCCGGCCATCACGTTGAGGTAGTACAGGTCGTACCCCGGGGCGGCCACGGCGGGGCCGTGATACCCGAAGGGCACGAGCGCGATGTCGCCCGTGCGCACCATCGCGTTGATGTCGATCTCCCCCGCCGGGGAGGAGTAGGTGCTGAACATCCCGAACGCCGCGTCACGGGGAGCCGCCGCATCCGCCACCGGCGCCGCCTCGAAGTAGTAGATCTCCTCCAGGCGCGACTCGGAGCCGGGAACGTGCTCGTCGTGCTTGTGGGGCGGGTAGGACGACCAGTTCTCCGCCGGGGTGAGAACCTCGCACACGATCAGGCGTGCGGCGTCGAGGGCCGGGGGCGTGCCGAAGTTGTGCACCTGGCGGCTGGACGCGCCCGCCCCGCGCAGTTCGACCGGCGTGGACGCGGCGGGGATGTACTGCCAGGGGCGCGTCTCCGAGGTCGGCGCCTCGGCCACCGCGACACGGCCGGTGCCGGTGATCTCGGCGGTCGTGCCCGTCGGCAGGTACAGCACGTCGGTGGGGCCGGCGAACACCGACGGGCGTCCGTGCAGCCGGGTCTCCTCCTCGCCGGGGTGGTGGTGGTGCGTCACGCGGAACTCGCCCGAGAGGGGGACGATGATGCGCTCGACGCCGCGCTCGGCCAGCGCGACGGCGTCGCCCTCTGCGAGGTCGGCGACGCGGATGCCGGTGTGCTGCCACCCGGGGGTCGCCGCGTCGACGACCGATTCCCAGTCGCCCTGCGCGAGGGAGCCGCGGCGGTGGAACCAGCGCTGGTCCGTCGGGGTCATGTCGTGCTCTCCGTGGGGGTCAGTCGTTCTGGGGGAAGCCGAGGTTGATGCCGCCGTGGTCGGTGTCGTGGCGGGTGGCGGGGTCGATCCAGCGGGCGGTGACCGCCTTCTCCCGCGTGAAGAAGTCGAACCCGTGCACGCCGTACGCCTTCGCGTCGCCGAACAGCGACTGCTTCCATCCGCCGAACGAGTGATACGCGACCGGGACCGGGATGGGCACGTTGATGCCGATCATCCCGACCTGGACCTCGTTCTGGAATCGGCGGGCCGCTCCCCCGTCGTTGGTGAAGATCGCGGTGCCGTTGCCGAATTGACCGGAGTTGATCAGGGCCACGCCCTCGTCGTAGGACTGCACGCGCACGACCGAGAGCACCGGCCCGAAGATCTCCTCGGTGTACGCACGGGAGGAGGTCGGGATGTCGTCGATCAGGGTCGGGCCGAAGAAGAACCCGTCCTCGTGACCTGCCACGCTCAGGCCCCGGCCGTCCACGACGATCTTCGCGCCGTCGGCCTCCGCGATGTCGACGTAGGAGGCCACCTTGTCGCGGTGCACGTCGGTGATGAGCGGCCCCATGTCCGGCTCGACCCCGTCCACGCCCGCACCGTTGCCGATGCGCAGCGTGCCGATCCGCTCGCTGATCTTCGCGATCAGATCATCGGCGATCGGCTCGACCGCCAGCACGACGCTGATCGCCATGCACCGCTCCCCTGCCGCCCCGTAGCCCGCGTTGACGGCCTGGTCGGCGACGAGGTCGAGGTCGGCGTCGGGGAGGACGAGCATGTGGTTCTTCGCGCCGCCCAGGGCCTGCACGCGCTTGCCGTGCCGGGAGGCGGTCTCGTAGATGTACTGCGCGATCGGGGTCGACCCCACGAACGAGATCGACTGCACCACCAGAGACTCCAGCAGTCCGTCCACGGCGAGCTTGTCGCCCTGCAGCACCGTGAACACGCCGTCGGGGAGGCCGGCCTCCTGCCACAGCTTCGCCAGCCAGAGGGCGGCCGACGGGTCCTTCTCGCTGGGCTTGAGCACGACGGCGTTCCCGGCGGCGATCGCGACGGGGAAGAACCACATCGGCACCATCGCGGGGAAGTTGAACGGGCTGATGATGCCCACGACGCCCAGCGGCTGCTTCAGGGAGTACACGTCGATCCCGGTCGAGGCGTTCTCGCTGAAGGCGCCCTTGATCAGGTGCGGGAACCCGGTCGCCAGCTCCACGACCTCCTGGCCGCGCAGGATCTCGCCCATCGCATCCGAGACGACCTTGCCGTGCTCGGCCGTGATGATCTGCGCCAGCTCACCCTTGCGGGCGTTCAGCAGCTCACGGAACGCGAACATCACCGCCTGCCGCTTCGCGATCGAATACCCGCTCCACAGCTCGTATCCGCGCTGCGCCGACGCCAGCGCCGCATCGATCTCGGTCTGGTCGGCCAGCGCCACCTCGGCCTGCACGGCGCCGGTGGCGGGGTTGTAGACGGGAGCCGTGCGACCGGAGGTCGAGGGGCGCTCGGCGCCGTCGATCCAGTGCGAGAGAACGCGGACGGCGGACTCCACGTCGTTCGCGGGGGCGGTCTGTGTCGTGCTCATGGGGCTCTTCCTTCGGTGTCAGAGGCTGGGGTGGACGAGGCCGGCGGCGATGTCGACGGCGGCGGCGACGTTCCCGTCGGGCGGATAGAGGAGCGTGCGGCCGACGGTGAGGCCGCGGACGCCGGGGAGGCTCAGCGCGTCCTCCCACGCGGCGAAGGTCTCGTCGGGGTCGACGCCGGAGTCGCCGCCGAGGAGGAGGGTGGGCATGGTCGTGGCGGCCATGACGCGCTCCATGTCGTCGACGACCGGCAGCTTCATCCACGTGTACGCGCTGGATGCGCCCAGGCCCGACGCGATCGCGATGGAGAGGATGACGGCCTCGGGCGACAGGTCGTTCACGATTCGCCCGTCCACCCACCGGCTCAGGAACGGCTCGAGCATGATGGGCAGCTCCGCCGCGGCGGCCTGCGTGACGGCGTCGGCCATCGCGGCGAGGGTGGCGGCGGTGCCGGCGTCGTCGAGGTTGACGCGGATGAGGGTCTTGGCGACGTCGATGCCGGCCTCGACCATGCGCGGCACGTCGTACGCGGTCATCCGGTCGTCCATCTCGAACGACGCCCCGCGCAGGCCTCCGCGGTTCATCGAGCCGACGATGATCTTGTCGTCGAGGAGGCCGAGGGCGGCGAGGTCGTCGATGATGTCGGGGGTGCCCAGCACCCCGTCCACGCCGGGGCGGCTGAGGGCGATCGCGAGCCGGTCGAGCAGCTCGTAGCGGTCGGCCATCGCGACGGGGTTCTGCCCGACGGCGAGCGCGCCGCGGGCGGGGTGATCGGCGGCCACGATGAACAGGCGCCCGTCTCCGCGCAGCAGCTCGCGACGGCGGCGGCTCGCGAGCGTGTCGCGGATCGTCCGCGGTGACGACGCGCGCACGTCACGGAGGCGCTCGAACGCCTCGGGTGCCAGGAACCGCGGACCCATCAGCGCTCTCCCCCCTCGATCAGCGCGACGACCTCGTCGTGCGTGGGCATGGCGGTGGAGCACTCCAGCCGGGATGCCACGATGGCACCGGCGACGTTGGCGAAACGCAGCACGCGCTCCAGGTCCCACCCTTCGAGCAGTCCGTGGCACAGGGCTCCGCCGAACGCGTCGCCGGCGCCGAGGCCGTTGACGACGTCGACGGGGTACGGGGGCACCTCGACCGTCTCGCTCCGGGTCTTGGCGAGCACGCCCCGAGGGCCCTGCTTGACGATCGCGAGCTCGACACCTCGGTCCAGAAGGGCGTCGGCCGCGCGCGAGGGCTCGGTCTCGCCCACGGCGATCTCGCACTCCTCGCGGTTGCCGACGGCGACCGTGGCGAATTCGAGCGCGTGCGACACGTGTGCGCGTGCGTCGGGCGGATCGGCCCAGAACATGGGGCGGTAGTCGAGGTCGAAGATCGTGCGTCCCTCGGTGCGCGCCTGCAGCGCGGCCACGTGCGCCGCTCGGCTGGGCTCCTGCGTGAGACCGGTGGCGGTGAACCACAGGATCTTCGCCATCCGCACGGCGTCGAGGTCCAGCTCGGCCGCCTCGAGGGTGAGGTCGGGCGCCTTGGGCTCGCGGTAGAAGTAGAGCGGGAAATCGTCGGGCGGGAAGATCTCGCAGAAGGTCACCGGCGTCTGCAGCGTGGGGTCGACCCGTACGTACCGGTTGTCCACGCCCAGGCGGTCGAGCTCGCGCAGCAGATAGCGGCCGAACGGATCATCGCCGACGCCCGAGACGAGCGCGGTGCGGTGGCCGTACCGCGCCGAGGCGACGGAGACGTTGGCGGCACTGCCGCCGAGGTACTTGCCGAAGGTCTCGACGTCCTCGAGGCCCACGCCGGACTGCAGCGGGTACACGTCGACGCCGAGCCGGCCGAAGGCGAGCACATCGAAGGGGGCAGGGGTTTCGGTCATACTCCGCTGTACAACTCTCCGCGGGCCGGCAACCGGATCCGCATCGTCGGAATGTTTGTCCTGACAATAGCACAAGGGAGCGCCATCGCAACCCACATCGCCGCCGGGGAGGACATGGACGCGCCCATGTACGATTGTCGCGTCAATAGACGGAGCATGGGGGTTCTGTATGGCCGACGACGTGGTGCAGTTGGACGAGCTGCTGGCGACCCTGGACCGCACGGGCCCTGTGCCCCTCTACTTCCAGGTCTCCTCGGCGATCGAGCGCGCCATCCGCTCGGGCGACATCGCCCCCGGTGCGCGCCTGGAGAACGAGATCGCGATCGCCCAGCGGCTGGGCCTGTCCCGTCCGACCATCCGGCGCGCGATGGAGGAACTGGTCGACAAGGGCCTGCTCGTGCGCCGCCGCGGCATCGGGACGCAGGTCGTGCAGGGCCAGGTCACCCGCCAGGTGGAGCTGACGAGCCTGTACGAAGACCTGCAGAGCTCGCACCATGCGCCCGGGACGCGCGTGCTCGAGCACGAGATCCGCCCCGCCGACGCGGCCACCGCCGCCGCCCTGAGCGTGCCCGCCGGCTCCGACGTCGTGTATCTCCGCCGTCAGCGCTCCACCGACGGGGTGCCCGTGGCGGTCCTGGTGAACTATCTGCCGCCCGATTTCGCCGACATCACGACCGAACAGCTCGAGGCCAAGGGCCTCTACCAGATCATGCGCGCCCGCGGCGTGACCATCCGCGTCGCCAACCAGCGCATCGGCGCCCGGCGCGCCCAGGGCGACGAGGGCGAGCTCCTCGACATCGACAAGGGCGGGCCTGTGCTGACGATGGAGCGTGTCGCGTACGACGCCTCCGGGCGCGCCGTGGAGTTCGGACACCACTGCTACCGGCCCGACATGTACAGCTTCGAGACCACCCTCGTCGCCAAGTAGCGGCCGATCGGCGGCAGCCGCCATAGCGGCACGACGTCCACCCGTCCAGTGTGCGGACTCATCCAGGTGCGACGGCTAGCGTGACCCCATGCCCGACACCTTCCGCCGCACCCGATGACCTCCGAGCGCACGACCTGGCGCGCGGATCAGGGCCGCCTCGCCTTCCGCGTCCACGCGAACCCCGCGCAGGCGACGAACCGCCCGCCCGTGGTGCTCGTGCACGGCATCGGGATGTCGCACCGCTACTTCTCGCGACTGCAGGACGTGCTCGGCGAAGGCCACGCGGTGTTCAGCGTCGATCTGCCCGGGTTCGGGGGCCTGCCCAAACCGGGCACCGACGTCGACATCCCGACCATGGCCGCCGCGCTGGCCGGCGTCGTCGCCGGGCTGGGGGTGGGCCCGTGCGTGCTCGTCGGTCACTCGATGGGCGCCCAGTGGGTCGTCGAGCTGGCGGCGCAGCGGCCCGACCTGGTCTCGCACGCCGTGGTCATCGGGCCGGTCTCCGACTCCGAGCACCGCTCGGTGGCGGCGCAGTCGCTCGCGCTCGGGCTGGACTGCCTGGGCGAGCCGCCCCTGGCCAACGCGATCGTGTTCACCGACTACGTGCGGTGCGGCATCCCGTGGTACCTGACTCAGGTGCGCCACATGATCGCCTACCCGATCGAGGAGCGCGTGGCCGATCTGCGCGTGCCGCTGCTCGTGCTCCGCGGAGAGCGCGATCCGATCGCCGGGATGCGGTGGTGCCGGATGCTGCGCGACCGGGCCGGCGAGGGCGACTTGGCCGTCATCCCCGGCAGCCGCCACGTCGCGCAGTTCTCCCGTCCCCGCGCCGTCGCCGACGCGATCACGACCTACGCGGGCGCCGTGGCGGGTCTCAGCCGGTGATCGGGCGCGCCGCCCGCGACGCGGCATGGTGGGTCGCCGACTATGCGTACGCCGCGACGTGGCAGGCGCGCGCCTTCCTCAATCGCACCGATCCCGCGACGTTCCGCTCCGGATCCGAGGTGGCACTGGTGCTCCTGCCCGGCGTCTACGAGACGTGGAAATTCCTGCAGCCCCTCGCCTCCGCTCTGCACGAGCGCGGGCACCCGATCCACATCGTCGACCTGCTGCAGCGCAATCGCCGGCCCGTCACCGAGATGGCCGTGCACGTGACCCGGTACCTCGACGATCACGATCTGACCGACGTGGTGCTCGTCGCCCACAGCAAGGGCGGCCTCGTCGGCAAACAGGTCATGATCGGCGAGGCCGGCTCCCGCGTGCGCGGGATGGTCGCGGTGGCGACCCCCTTCGGTGGATCGCGCTATGCGCGCATGATGCTCTCGCCCACGCTGCGCAGCTTCTCCCCCCGCGATCGCACGATCGTCGCGCTCGCGCAGCAGCTCGAGGTGAATGCGCGGATCACGTCGGTCTACGGGGCGTTCGACCCGCACATCCCGGAGGGGAGCAAGCTGCCGGGCGGGCGCAACGTGCAGCTGGAGACCGGCGGCCACTTCCGCATCCTCGCGCACCCGCGCGTGATCGCCGAGGTGGAACGGATGTCAGCTGCTGCCTGACGGACGCCGCTCGCTCTCGGCCTCGCGGTCGTGCTGCGCCGACTTCTCCTGCAGGAACCGGCACAGGTCGGCCGCGCGCTGCAACTCAGCGCTGAGCTCGTCGAGCTGGTCGGGGGCGATGACGCTGTCGTGCGGACGCGCCTGCAGCGTGATCTCCCAGTGGTAGTCGCCCGGAGCGATCGGCTGCATGAACATCTCCGTGGTGGCGTTGACGAGCCGGACGATGACGAGCCCCGTGTCCCGGCCGTCGCTGCCGTCCTGCAACGCCACGTGAGCGTGGATCTCGTGTCCCTCGGCGCGGAACTCGTCCAACCAGTCCTGCAGCACTGCCTGTGTGCGGTAGGGCATGTCGTGTGGCCTTTCTCAACGGCTCGCCAGACCCCGTAAGGCGATGTCCGATGTGATTTTCGCACGTCCGCACCCGTGCTCGAGACCACGCCCGATCGCGCACCTCAGCCGCCGAGACACCGCCTGCAGCGCGGCGGCGCGGGGCGTCAGCGACGGACGAAGACGCGCCGCAGCATGCGCACCACGATCCAGCCGCCCAGCACCCACGGACCGGCCACGAGGATCGGGTCGATCCACGCGTGCCGCAGGTCGACGCGTCCGCGTCGCGACGCGATGGGGCGCAGGCGCGGCTCGGCGAGGATGCCGGTCTCGGTGATCGGGTTGTCCGGACGCAGCGTGAACAGCGACCGAACGTGCGCGCCGAAGGCCTCCACGCGGTCGCCGAGGACGAGGAGCAGCCAGTGCGCGGCGCGGCCCTCGCTGTAGCGCGCGTAGGCGTACCGTCGGATCGCGCCGGAGACGCCGTGCAGGGGCTGCGCCGTTCCGTACACCGCGGTCAGGTGCGCGTGCTCGATCGACCGTTCCCGCCGGGGGTCATCCCCCTGCCGCTCGGGCTCGGTCCAGTGGGCGCCGGTAGCGCCGGGATCGAAACACTCCTTGGGAAAAGACGGCCGGTCGGCGGGGTCGAGGTCGGCGCCCCATCCCGGGATGCGCGCACGCAGTTCGTCGGCGCTGGGAGGGGTGATGGGTTTGTCAGGTGTGTAGGGCATGAATCCTCCGTCGCGGTTCTCACGCGCCCGGCACGATGACCGGCTTGATGCAGTCATCGAGCTTGGACGAGAACATGTGGTATCCCTCGGCGATCGCGTCGAGGGGGATGCGGTGGGTGATCATGTCGCCGGGCGTGATCCGCCCGGCCTGGATGTGCTCGAACAGACGCGGCCACTGTCGCTTCACCGGTGCCTGGTTCATCCTCAGGGTCAGCCCCTTGTTCAGAGCGTCGCCGAACTTCACCGCACTGAACAGCGGCCCATAGGCGCCCATCACGGAGATGTTGCCGCCCTTGCGCACGGAGTCGATCGCCCAGTTCAGGGCGACGGGCGACCCGCCCTGGAGCTTCAGCTTGGCCGAGGTGATGTGCTGCGTGAGGTGGCCGTCGGCCTCCGCGCCGACCGCGTCGATCGCGACATCGGCCCCCAGGTGGCCGGTGAGCTTCTTCAGCAGCACCACGACGTCGTCATGGCGGGCGAAGTTGTGGGTCTCGGCGAACGCGAACTCGCGCGCCTTCGCCAGGCGGTAGTCGAGGTGGTCGATCACGATGACGCGCCCCGCACCCATGAGCCACGACGACCGCGCTGCCGCGAGCCCCACGGGACCGGCGCCGAACACCACGACGGTGTCGCCCTCGGCGATGTCGCCCAGCTGCGCACCGAAGTACCCCGTCGTGAAGGCGTCGGTGAGCATGAGCGCGTCGTCATCGCTCATCCACTCCGGGATGATGGTCGGCCCGACGTCGGCGAAGGGCACGCGCACCAGTTCGGCCTGACCTCCGTCGAAACCGCCGGCGGTGTGGGAGTACCCGTAGATACCGCCGAGGGCGGTGGCGTTGGCGTTGACGTTGTGACAGTTGGAGTAGAGCCCTCGCGCGCAGAAGAAGCACGTGCCGCAGAAGATGTTGAACGGCACCATGACGCGGTCGCCGGGCTGGAGCGTCTGCACCGACGAGCCGACCGCCTCGACGCGTCCGATGAACTCGTGTCCGAAGGTGTGGCCGATCCGGGTGTCGGGGATCATGCCGTGGTACAGGTGCAGATCCGATCCGCAGATCGCCGCCAGTTCCACGCGCACGATGGCGTCATTGGGGTGCTCGATCCGCGGATCGGGCTTCTCTTCGACCCGCACTTTGTACGGGCCGCGGTACACCATCGCCTTCACAGGCTCCTCCTCCTGCCCGCCGGAACGGTCGGGCGCGGTACGTCAGGGACGATCGTCGGCAGCGGTGTCGTCGCCGTCGTCATGCGCGTCGAGCTCGCCGGACTTCTCCGTGATCTCGTCGTCGCCGACGTCGCCTTCGGCCTGGCTGGGCTTGTCGGGCAGGGAATCGCTCATGTCGCTCTCCTCCGTTCGCGGCACCGCCGATGCGGCGCCACCACTCCACCTCATCGCGTCGGCCACGATCACCGAAGGGGGTTGACCCGGACGACTCGGATGAAGAGGATGCTCTGCTGGTCAGCCGGTGGCCTCGTCGATGAGCGCCTCGAGGAGGGTGGCCAGCCGCTCGGCCTCACCTGCGCCCGACGCGGCGAGCGCCCGCTCGAACGCGGCGTCGAACCGCGTGAGCGAGGACCAGGGCTCGGCGGACAGGTCGACGGTCACGGTGAGCCGGTTGACGCGACGGTCATGGGGGTCCACCTCACGACGCACCGCCCCGCGCTGCTCGAGGCGGTCGACGAGAGCCGTGACGCCGGCGGAGGTGATCCCGAGGTACTGCCGCAACGAGGTGGGCCTGGCCCGGGGGTGGCTGGCGATGAACAGCAGCGCCCGCGCGTCGAGCTCGTTGACGCCCAGCTCCTGACGTGCCTGGGTCAGCGACGCCTGGCGCGCCTCGACATAGCGAAGCAGGGCCCGACCCAGGGCCGACGGCTCGCCGACGCCGGCATCACCCGCTCCATCGTCGTGGTCGCTGTCCGAAGCCATGCGGGAAGACTACCGAGGTAGGCCCACTATTACGAAATGCTATCTAAATATTCTAGATATCTATACACTGATGGGTGGGGAACAACCGAAGGAGCTCGCAATGGGCCATCTGTACTACGGCGGCTCATTCGAGCCCATCGACATGTCCGACCGCCTGCTCGCGCACGTCAAGGTCGTCATCGCGACGAAGTTGCGCCGGGGGGAGAGCTTCACCGTGTCGTGGCGCCACCCCGAGCAGGGGCGCTCCACGATCTGGCTCCACCCCGCCATCGAGCTGCGGTTCGTGTTCGCCTCACCCGAGCCCGAGATGCTCGACAGCGCGCTTCTGCAGCGCTTCGCGAACGAGGCGGCCACGGCCGCGGGACTCGTGCTCGACCTGTCCGACGCATCCCTGTCCTCTCCCGTTCCCGAGGGCGGCTGACACCCTCTCCCGCCCAGCGCAACCCTCTCCGCCGGTTCGGCGGGTCCGGATAGCGTGACGACACGGAGAAGGGGGACGGATGTCTCGGAACACACGAGTACTGCGCTGCAGCCCGGAGGACGTCTTCCGGGTGCTCGAAGACGGCTGGCTCTTCCCCGCATGGGTCGTGGGAGCCTCGCGCATGCGTGAGGTCGGCGAAGACTGGCCGCACAAGGGCAGCCGCCTGCATCACTCCTTCGGCACGTGGCCGATGCTGCTGGACGACGCCACCGAGGTGCTCGACTACGACCCGCCGCGCCGGTTCGTGCTCAAGGCCCGCGGATGGCCGATCGGCGAAGCCCGCGTGACGATCCACGTGAAGCCGCACCCCGACGGCGCGCTCGTGCGCATCCAGGAGGAGGCGGTGGCCGGTCCGGGCGCGCTCATCCCCGCACCGATCCTCGACGTGCCTCTGCAGCTGCGCAATCACGAGACGCTGCACCGGCTGGCCTACCTGGCCGAGGGGATGGCGGAGCGGACCGCGGACACCACCGCCCACGAGGAGGACTCGTCCACGCGCGAGGACTCCGACGCGCGATGACCGCCCTCGACGCGGTCGTCGTCGGCTCCGGCCCCAACGGGCTCGCCGCCGCCGTGACGCTCGCCCGCGCGGGGCTGTCGGTGCGCGTCTACGAGCGGGCCGATCACATCGGTGGGGGCTCCGCGTCGGCGGAGTTGACCCTGCCGGGGTTCGTCCACGACATCTGCTCGGCGGTGCATCCGCTGGCCTTCGAGTCGCGCTTCTTCCGCGAGTTCGGGCTGACCCGCCGCGTGGACTTCGTCGTGCCCGACGCCTCGTACGCGCAGCCGCTGGACGGCGGCACGGCGGCGGTGGCCTACCGCGACCTCGAACGCACCGCGCAGACCCTCGGCCGCGACGGCGACGCCTATGTGCGCCTCATGCGCCCGCTCGCCGAACGCGCGAGCGAGGTCGCGGACTTCACCGGCGGGGCGCTGCTGCGCGTGCCGCGGCATCCGCTGGCTGCCATCGTCCTCGGCCTCCGCGCGCTCGAGCAGGGCACGCCCGCGTGGAACGCGCGCTTCGCCGAGGACGCCGCGCCCGCGCTCATCACCGGCGTCGCCGCGCACACGATCCTGTCGCAGCCCAGCCTGGCCGCCGCAGCGGCGGGGATGGTGCTGGCCACCTACGGGCACGCCCTCGGGTGGCCGATCCCGGTGGGCGGCAGCCAGGCGATCGTCGATGCGCTCGCAGCGGACCTGCGTGCCTTCGGCGGCGAGATCGTGACCGGCCACGAGGTGCGCTCGCTCGCCGAGCTCCCGCCGGCACGCGCCGTGATCCTGGACGTCACCCCCGACGCACTGCTCCGCATCGGGGGCGACAGGCTGCCGGGGCGCTATCGCGCTGCGCTGGCGTCGTTCCGCTTCGGCGGAGCCGTCGCGAAGGTGGACTTCGCGCTGTCGGAGCCCGTGCCGTGGGCCGACCCGGCCGTCCGCACCGCCGGGACCGTGCACGTCGGGGGCACCCGCGCCGAGATGGCGACAGCGGAGAACCTCGTCAGTCGCGGGCGGCTGAGCGACCGGCCGTACGTGCTCGTCTCCCAGCCGTCGGTGTTCGATGAGACGCGGGCACCCGCCGGCGCCCACACGCTGTGGACCTACACGCACGTGCCGGCCGGGAGCGACGCCGACCGCGAGGAGGCGGTGATCGGTCAGATCGAGCGCTTCGCACCCGGCTTCCGCGACACCATCCTCGCCAGCCATTCGCGCACCGCGGTGGAGGTGGCGGCGGCCAACCCCAACTATCCCGGCGGTGACATCGCCGCGGGGGCGCCCACCATGTGGCAGCTGCTGCGGCGCCCGACCCTCTCCCCCGATCCGTGGCGCACGCCCGCCCGCGGGGTGTACCTGTGCTCGGCGTCGACCAGTCCCGGGCCCGGCGTGCACGGGCTCGCGGGCTGGCGAGCGGCCCTCAGCGCCCTGCGCCACGAGTTCGGCACCCGTGCGATGCCGGACCTGTCGCCGCGGTGACGGAGTCCGACTTCTCCCGCGCTGTCAAGCCCCTCAGGAGTGTCGGAGGCCGATCGTACGGTGACATCACACCCAGAAAGGACTGTTCGATGACGATCGCAGACAACTGCAGCGCCCCGGCCCACGGCGCTTCGGAGGGTCGAGTCGTGCTGGTCCCGATCGGCGCCGAGGACTGGCTCATCCACGACACCCACTACCCCGAGAACGACGCACGCCGGCTCGTCGCGTGCGTGCGCGAACGCGGCCTCGACCACATCGACGTGCTGTGGCTGCAGGGCAAGGGGCTGCCGTCGCGCTTCCCGCGCATCCAGGACGCCCTGGATGCCGCCACCCGCGCCGTCACGAGCCGTTCGTCGCGGCTGTGGTCGCGCGCGGAGGCCGGGCGGAGCTGACGCCGCCGCCCTCAGGCGATGCGCGTGCCCGGTGGCAGCGTGCGCGCCGGCGTTCGCGTCCGCTGCCAGCCCCACGCGAGGAGACCCGCGGTGATCGCGAGCTGGACGGCGAGCCCCACGAACCAGCTCGGCGCCGTGCCCGCCATCTGCTCGCTGGGCAGCGGCCCGCCCTGCTGCCACATCGCCGTATCGCAGTAATCGGTGCGCACGTCGGTCTCCGGGGCGATCTGGGCCGAGCGCACGGCCCAGGAGATCTGGCCGAACAGGTCCTGCGGGTACCCGTCCGGTGACAGGTTGGTCGGCGTCGCATCCGCCAGCACGACGAAGGGGTTCGCCGCGAGGATCCACCACACGTGGTCGGTGCGCGGCACTTCGCGCGTGTAGGACTGCCATGAGGAGCATCCGCTGAGCGGCTCCTCCACGCAGCCGTACTCCTGCGGGTCCTCTCCCGGCCCGCACGGCGGGCCGGCGTCGGCGTAGTAGCGCTCCGTCACGGTCACCTCCACGGAGGAGGTGACCGCGCCCAGGCCGAACGCGATGAGCGTGCCCACCGTGAGGGCCGCGACCACGAGGTAGGTGGTGGCGACCGAGAACAGCGGGCGGGCGATGACCGCGCTCAGCCCCACGCCGATGCCCGCCACGACACCCACTTCCAGGACGAGGATCGCCAGGGACGTACCGATGGTCGCCGGCTCCATATCGCCGGCGAGGGTGGCGACGACGAGGAACGGCAGGGCCACGGCGAGGAACGCCAGCCCAGCGATCCACGCCGCCAGGAACTTCCCCAGCACGATCTCCCCCGTCGTGGCGAGGGTCACCTGCATCGGCGCGAGCGTCGCGGCATCCCGGTCCCCGTTGACGCTGTTGCCGCTGAGGGTGGGCGAGACCAGCAGGACCAGCAGCAGCACGAGGAAGATCTGCAGCGAGAAGAGCCATCCGCCGCTGCCGGCCGTCAGCGCGGCGGCCGCGACGGCCAGGCCCGTCACGATCAGCAGGATGAGCGCGAACACGCCCAGGAGCACGTACCACGCGACCGAGCGGAGGCGCTGCGTCAGCTCGAGGCGGATGAGGGCGCCCAGCCGCGACAGGTTCATTCGGCGCCTCCCCGCAGGTCGAGGAACGTATGCTCCAGGTCGCCGGTGGCCGGCGCGAACTCGGTGACGTCCAACCCCGCGCCGATGAGGGCCTGCAGTGCCCGAGCCGCCTCGGTGTCGGAGGCGAACGGGGCCAGCACGTCGCGCCGGTCGACCGAGAGGTCTTCGGGCGCGCGCCCGAGCGCCGCCGCCACGCGCGCGCGGTCGTCGGCATCGGGCGGGGACTCCGGCGCAGCATCCGCCGGCGGAAGGAGCCGGATGCGCCATGCCCGGCCGCGCCCGGCGGCCTGCGCCACCCGGTCCGCGGCCACCGTCCGGCCCTCGACGAGGAACACCGCATCATCGACGACTTCCTCCAGCTCCGACAGCACGTGGCTGGAGAGCAGGATCGTCCGGCCGTCCGCGGCCAGGCGGCGCAGGAGCAGGCGCAGTTCGATGCGCGCCTGCGGATCCAGGCCCGATGCGGGTTCGTCCAGCAGCAGGATGCGCGGGTCGTGGACGAGGGCGCGCGCGAGGGCGAGGCGCTGCTTCTGTCCGCGCGAGAGCACCCGGGCCGGCGAATCGGCGAGGTGCTCGAGGCCGACGTCGCCCAGCAGCACCTCGGCCCGCTCCTGGGCGGCCGTGCTCGGCAGGTCGTACAGGCGGCCGGTGACCACGAGCGTCTCCCGGACGGTCAGGGTCGGCCACGCGCCGAGCGTGTCGGGCATCCACCCCAGGAGTGCGCGGGCCCGCGCCGGTTCGGTCACCGGGTCCACGCCGTCGAGGCGGATGCTGCCGGCGTCGGGGGCCAGGAGGGAGGCGAGCAGGAGCAGCAGCGTGGTCTTGCCCGAGCCGTTGGGTCCGACCAGCCCCGTGACGCGGCCCGGCTCCGCACGGAGCGTGACATCGCGCACCGCCTCGACGCGGCCGAACGACCGCCGGACGTTGTCGACGGCGATCCCCCCGGACGCTGACATGGGCACAGCATAGGGGGCACGCGCGGCCGACGACGCGCGCACCGCGCTCACGTGTCGAAGAATCGCCGCCCGAGGTCGGGGTGGTCAACGAACGCGCCGTCGACGCCGGAGTCGCGGATGAGCGCCCACTCCGCCTCGTAGTCCCCGAACGCGGCCGCACCGCCGCGCCGCCGGAACTGCGGGAGGAGGAACGCGTTCTCGGGCCGGCACGTCCACGTGTACACCAGCAGACCGCGGTCCTTCGCGTCGCCGACGACGCCGCCGCCGGGCGCATGGGGGCGCCGGCGAGGGGCGAGGATCATGCTCTTGTCCACGCTGATCCCGTCCACGCGCCCGATCAGTTCGTCGAGGCCCGCCGGCGCCGCCTGAGCCGCGTAGGTGGGCGCTGCCGTGCCGTGCTGCGCGATGAGGTCGTACGGGCTTCCGGCCGCCTCCAGGAGGTATACGTAGGTTCCGGGCAGGCCACGCTCCCGGAGCCGCGTGAGCACGGTGGATTCGAAGGCCTCGAACACGATCGGCAGTTCGCCGCGCGACCAGCCCGCCGCATCCAGTTCCGCCGCGATGAGGCCCACGACGTCGAAACCGAGCGTCTCGAAGTAGGTCGCGTGCTTGATCTCCAGCACGACGCCGATCTCCCGGCCCTGCTCGAGGGAGGCCGCGCGCACGAGATCGAGCACGTCGCGCAGGCGAAGGACCGGCTGCGTCCCGTCGAAGGACGCGCTGGCCGGCCGGATCTTCGGCAGGCGCTCGCGGCAGCGGAGCGTCGCCAGCTCCTCCCATGTGAAGTCCTCGGTGAACCACCCCGTCAGGCGCTCGCCGTCGATCGTCTTGGTCGTACGGCGCGAGGCGAACTCCGGATGCTGCGCCACATCCGTCGTCGAGCCGATCTCGTTCTCGTGCCGCACCACCAGCACGCCGTCGCGGGAGACGACGATGTCGGGCTCGACCGCATCCGCCCCCATCGCCAGCGCGAGGTCGTACGAGGAGCGGCTGTGCTCGGGGCGATATCCCGGCGCACCGCGGTGACCGATCACGAGCGGGGAGGACCGGGTCACGCCTCCAGGCTACGCGCGGGGCCGCCTGAGGGACCTCATGTCGCGCTCATAGCGAACCCTCAGCGCACCACTGCCGGAGCCGACACGCCGTCGGCTATCGTTGATCCACAGCACAGTGCTGTGATCCCGAAGATTCTTTGGAGTGTGAGAGCAAGTGGCCCTCAACAACCCGGCCTTCAACAACCCGGCGTTCCAGGACTCCCGCGGCGCTTCGACGTACCCCGGCGGCCCTGCCGCGACGCAGTACGCGCCGCCGCCGGCCGCCGAAGCCGCGCAGCTGGACGGCATGTACGCCTCGCCGCCCGCCGGCGCGCGCGAGACCGGTCGCATGACGGTGGAGGACACCGTCCACAAGACCCTCGCCCTGTTCGGCGTGCTCGTGGTCACCGCCGTCGTCGGCTGGCTGTGGACGATGGCCGGCGTCACGCCCACCAACCCGAACCCCTCGATCGCCCCGTGGCTGATCGGCGCGCTCGGCGGTTTCGTGCTCGCGATGGTCAACATCTTCAAGAAGCAGCCGTCGGTGCCGCTCATCGTCGCGTACGCGGCGTTCGAGGGTCTGTTCGTCGGTGGCATCTCGGCCTTCTTCGAGTTCATCTACCCGGGCATCGTCTTCCAGGCGACCCTTGCGACCCTCTCGGTCGTGGGTGTGACGCTCGCCCTGTTCGCCAGCGGCAAGATCCGCGCGTCGGCCAAGGCGACGAAGATCTTCCTCATCGCGATGGTCGGCTACCTCGTGTTCAGCCTCATCAACGTGGGTCTGATGCTCTTCAACGTCCCGATCGCCGGCGGCGCCTTCGGCCTCCGCTCGATCGAGGTCATGGGCATCCCGCTGGGCGTCATCATCGGCCTGCTCGTGGTCGTCATGGCCGCCTACTCGCTGGTGCTCGACTTCGACCAGATCCAGCGCGGCGTGCGTGCCGGCGCTCCCCGCAAGTACGCGTGGGTCGGGGCCTTCGGCATCATGGTCACCGTCGTGTGGCTGTACGTCGAGATCCTCCGCATCCTCGCGATCCTGCGCGGCAACGACTGATCCACCTCTTCCCGTAGGGGGTCGCCCATCCGGGCGGCCCCCTACGTCGTTTCCGCACGGGTGCTTCTGCTGTGGGCGGAATGGATGGCGACGCCGACGGAGCCCGCTCTAGCCTGACGGCATGGCCGAGCTGCTCCCTCTCCCCCGCACCCCGCGAGACCCCGAGCCACTGTGGCGCGAGGCCCTCGGCGACCTCCTCCGCCGCATCCGCCACGCGCGCGGAGAGCGTCTGGCCGACACCGCCGCCCGCGCCGGCGTCTCCCCGCAGTACCTCTCCGAGGTCGAGCGGGGACTCAAGGAGCCCTCCAGCGAGATGATCGCCGCGATCGCCGGCGCCCTGGACCTGACGCTCGTGGAACTGACCGCGACGATCGCCGGCGAGCTGCGGGCCACCGCATCCGTCTCCGTCGGCGCGCCGGGCGCCTTCGTCCTCGTCGCCTGACCTTCCGCGCCGCGGCCCGGGCGGGTGCAACCCCTGGCCGGAGCATCCGCCGCGCGGCTAACCTCGCGGCATGAGTCCGTCGAAGACGCCCGCCGAGACCCTCGAGGTGGATGGCCACGAGGTGCGCATCACGAGCCCCGACCGCGTCGTGTTCCCGGGGCCGGGACTGACGAAGCTCGACATCGTCCGCTACTACCTCGCCGTCGCCGACGGCGCCCTGCGCGGCGCGGGCGGGCGGCCCATGGTGCTCAAGCGCTTCGTGAAGGGCATCGACCAGGAGGCGTTCTTCCAGAAGCGCGTGCCCGAGAACCACCCCGGCTTCATCGGCACCGCGACGCTGCACTACGCCCGCGGCACCGAGGCTGAGGAGACGGTGGTGCGGGATGCGGCGGGCCTGGCGTGGGTCGCGAACCTCGGGTGCCTCGATCTGAACCCGCACCCCGTGCGCGCCGAGGACCTCGATCATCCCGACGAACTGCGCGTGGACCTCGACCCCATGCCGGG
This sequence comes from Microbacterium wangchenii, assembly GCF_004564355.1. Lineage (NCBI taxonomy): Bacteria > Bacillati > Actinomycetota > Actinomycetes > Micrococcales > Microbacteriaceae > Microbacterium > Microbacterium wangchenii. Next base: position 754,392 of record NZ_CP038266.1, on the reverse strand, counting down.
CGTGGACTGGTCGCAGATCGTCGACGTCGCCTTCATCGCGCGCGACGTGCTCGAGGAGTACGGCCTGACGGGGTGGCCGAAGACCAGCGGATCGCGCGGCCTCCACATCCTCGTCCGGATCGCGCCGCACTGGGACTTCCGCCAGGTGCGCCTGGCGGCCGAGACCCTTGCGCGCGAAGTCGAGAACCGCGCTCCGGGCCTGGCCACCGCGCGATGGTGGAAGGAGGAGCGAGGCGAGAGCGTGTTCGTCGACTTCAACCAGAACGCCAAGGACCGCACGGTCGCATCGGCGTACTCCATCCGTCCACTCCCGGATGCACGGGTGTCGACGCCGCTCGCGTGGGACGAGGTCCGCACCCGGCGCCCGGAGGAGTTCACCGTGGCCACGGTGCTCGAGCGCTTCGCCGACATCGGCGACCCCCATCGCGGCATCGACGACGCCCCCGGCACGCTCGATGGACTCCTGCGCCTGGCCGACGAGCTCGGGCCGGCGGAGAAGCCGCCGCGCGGAACGGATGGCTCGGGCCGCCGTGCCTCGACGATGCCGCTCATCGAGATCGCCCGCACGAAGACCAAGCCCGAGGCGCTCGAGCTGCTGGAGCGGTGGAAGGCGGAGCATCCGGAGGTCGCGGGGATGCTGCATCCGGCCGATGTGCTCGTCGACGGCATGCGCGGCTCGAGCTCGCTGTGGTACCGCGTGCGCGTCAACCTGCAGCACGTGCCCGAGGCAGAGCGGCCCGAGCAGGGCGCGCTGCTGGCCGACTACGACCCCTGGGCCTGATCCGGCACCGTCCCCAGGCCGGCGAGGATCCGGTCGAGGCCATACGCGAATGCGGCGTCGAGGTCTCCGCCCATGCGGAATGCGCCGGCCAGCTCCATCGTCAGGAATCCGGTCGCCCATGCCGTGACGAGCCGCGCCGCCTCCAGTGCGTGCTGCTCGCCCACGGCACCGGCCGCCGCCCGCACGACCGCCTCGCCCACCGCGTCGACCGCCGGGCCGGCGGCCATCGGCGTGAGGAAGAGGCGGAACCCCTCCGGATGCTCCGTCGCGAACGCCCGGTACGCCAGCGCCAGGGCGTGCAGGGACCTGTCGGATGCGGTGAGCCGCCGGCTGAGGTCGTCGGCCGAGGCGCTCGCCACCAGCGTCAGCAGCGCGTCACGATCCCGCACGCGCTTGTACAGGGAGGGTGCGCGCACGCCCACGCGCGCCGCCACGGCCTGCATCGTCACGCGCGTAGGGCCGCCCGTCTCCAGCAGTTCGCGGGCGGCGGCGACGATCTCCTCGAGCGATGTGCGTTCCGGTGTCGGCATCGGCCCCTCCTCATGGCTATGGATATAAGCTATCATGGCTACACCGCATAGCCATCAAACCCCGGATCGGACGGATCATGCGACTCGCGCCCCACCTCTCCCGCATCGGCAACGACATCGTCGCCGTGCATCTGATCGACACCCCCGACGGCGTCACCGTCATCGACGCCGGCCTGCCCGGGCACCGGCGCGACCTCCAGCACGAGCTGCGCGCACTCGGGCGCACCGTCGCCGACGTGCGCGGGGTGGTCCTCACCCACGGCGACAGCGACCACCTCGGCTTCGCCGAGCGGCTGCGGCGCGACTCCGGCGTCCCGGTGTACGTGCACGCCGCCGATGCCGAGCGCGCGCGGGGCGGCGACAAGCCGAAGCTCACCCTCGGCCCGCTCCGCCTCGGGCCGACCCTGGGCTTCTTCGCCTACAGCCTGCGCAAGGGCGGGATGCGGACCCGGTACGTGCGCGAGGTGGTCGAGGTCGGCGACGGCGACGTGCTGGATCTTCCCGGGGCGCCCCGCATCGTCGCGCTGCCCGGACACTCCCTCGGCAGCATCGCCGTGCACTCCGACATCGCGGATGCGGTCTTCGTCGGCGATGCGCTCACGACCCGCAGTGTGCTCACCGGACGCACCGGCCCGCAACCGGCGCCGTTCACGGATGACCCGGCGACGGCCCTCGCCTCCCTCGACCGGCTCGCCGCGCTGAACGCGTCGTGGGTGATCCCCGGCCACGGTGCGCCGTTCCGTGGCTCGCCCGCCGAGGCGGCGGCCGCCGTGCGCGCCGCGGCCCAGCCGCCGCGCGCCGCGGCCTAACGCGACAGCACGATGTCGGCGAGGCCGTAGGCGACCGCATCCGCCGCCGTGAGGATGCGATCGCGGTCGGTGTCGGCGCGGAGGCGCGCGGGATCCTTGCCGGTGTGCCGCGAGAGGATCTGCTCGACGTCGCCGCGCACGCGCACGAGCTCGTCGGCCTGGAGGATGAGGTCGGGGATGGCCCCGCGGCCCTGCCCGGCCGGCTGGTGCAGCACGACGCGGGCGTGCGGGAGCACGGCCCGCTTGCCGGCCGCACCGGTGGCCAGCAGCACCGCGCCCACCCCGACCGCCTGCCCCACGCACGTGGTGGCGACATCGGGCCGGACGTGCTGCATCGTGTCGTACACCGCGAGCATCGCCGCCGGGTCGCCGCCTTCGCAGTTGATGTAGAGCTGGATGTCGCGCTCGGGGCTGTCGGCGTCCAGGTGCAGCAGCTGGGCGATGAGGGCGTTGGCCACCCCCGCGTCCACGCCGGTGCCGAGGTAGACGACGCGTTCGGCGAGGAGGTGGGAGTAGACGTCCATGATGCGCTCGCCGCGCGGGTGCTGCGCCACCACGTTGGGGATCGTGTAGCTGCTCATGCCGCCACCTCCGCCCCGAGCCCGGGGACGCGACGGCGCCCGGGGACGACCTGCGTGAAGTCGGACACGACCCCGTCGATGAAGCCGTACGCGACGGCTTCGGATGCGGTGTACCAGCGGTCGTGCAGGGAGTCCTCGAAGATGCGCTCGGGGCTCTGGCCGGTGTCGTCGGCGATGAGACCCAGGACGGTGTCGCGCATGTGCCGGAGGTCGTCGGCCTGCACCTCGACCTCCACGGCGGACCCGCCGATGCCGGCCGAGCCCTGGTGCATGAGGATGCGCGCGTGCGGGAGCGCGCGACGCTTGCCCGGCGTGCCGGCCGAGAGCAGGAACTGGCCGGCACTGCAGGCGAGACCCAGGGCGAGCGTCGCGACGTCGTTGGGGACGAGGCGCATGACGTCGCGGATCGCGAGCATCGACGGCACCGAGCCGCCCGGGGAGTGGATCCACAGGGCGATGTCGGTCGCCGCGTCGTCGGCGGCGAGGGCGAGCATCTGGGTCGCCAGGAGCGTGCCGTTGTCGTCGTCGAGGGGCCCGTCCAGGACGAGCACCCGTTGGGCGTACAGGTCGCGGCGCGCTTCCGCGCCGAACAGCGGGATCTTCGCATCGTTGGTCATGTCCGACAGCCTCACCCCGCGGGCGCCCCCTGTCGCCCACATCCGCCCCGGGCGGATCCGCCACCGGCGGCGTGGGGCGGGCAGGACTCAGGCGCGGCGCGAGGGGCGGGCGAGCACGTCCGTGACGGCGGCGGCGAGCGCGGCCATCGCGTGGGCGGGGTCCACGGCGCGGGAGGAGGCGACCGCCTCGGCGGCGAGCCGCTCGCGCAGCGCCGCATCCGTCAGCATCCGCACGAGGGCATCGACCAGGGCGTCCTCGTCGCCGTCGGGCACGAGGATGCCGCCGCCGGAGGCGAGCAGGTCGCGGGGGCCGTACCGCACGTCGTACACGACGGCGGGGCACCCGTGCACGAGCGCTTCGGTGAGGGCCAGCCCCTGCCCCTCGAACGCCGAGGTCTGCAGGTACACGGATGCCTCGTCCAGCACGCGGCCGGGGTCCTCCGTGACTCCGCGCAGCACGACGTGCGCCGTCAGTCCGAGGTCGTCGATGACGCGCTGCAGCCGCTCGCGCTCCGCCCCCTCGCCGTACACGTCCAGGCGCGCGTGCGGCACCGCCGCGACGACCCGGGCGAACGCGCGGATGGCACTGTCCACGCGCTTTCCGGGCGCGAGGCGCCCGAGCATCACGACGCGGCCGACCTCCCGCTGCGCCGGCGGGACCACGGATGCCGCGGCCGCGACGCCGTGCGGGGCGACCACGTGCACGTCGGAGAGCCCGAAGCGCGCCTGCACGTCGTCCCGCTGCGACGCGGTGAGCCACAGGACGGCGTCGAAGCGCTCTGCGAGCGTGAACCATCGCGACCACAGCGGGTTCAGCGGAGCATCCGCGTCGAACGGCGGCTCGAGGTGGATCGTATGGATCCCGTGCACGAGGCGCACGCCGGGGTCGTCCCATCCGACGAGCAGCTCGCCGAGCTGCCGTGATTCGCACACGACGACGACCGGCTTGTCCGCCGCGGCGCGCAGGCCGGCGGCGACGTGTGTCAGCCATGCGCGGTACAGCGCCCCGAAGCCGTCGATCACGCCCGCGATCGATCCGTCGCGCTCCCGCACCACGACCGGCGCCGTGCTGATGTGCCAGTCGGGGTCGCCCGCCACCACCGGCAGCTCCAGGACCGCGGTCCCGTCCGCTCCGGCCACGACGCGGTAGGCCAGCGCGGGGTCGGCCTCGCCCGGATGCGCCGCGGCCCGCAGCCACTGCGCCGCGCCGCCGGCGGGGCCGGATGCCTCGTCGAACAGGTTGCGCAGCCGCGCGGGGTCGTCCAGCAGCCCTCTCCGCGCGAACTCCGCACGATGCGCGTCGTGATCGGAGCGCGTGCCCGGGTCGACAGTGAGCAGCACGGGACCCTGCCCCCCGTCCACGCCGGCGTCGGCCATGTGCCGAGCACGCTGGAGCGCTGCGATCGTGTAGCCGCCGTCGAGGCCGGGGATCAGCCGGCTCGACAGGCTCACGTACCACGCGTCGGGGAACTCGCTCACGTCCCTATCCTCTCCCAGGGGGCGGGTCGGGGTCGCCCACGCCTCTGTCAATCGCGGCGTGACCGCGCGGTCCGCACCGATACGCTCGGGGGAAGCACCGCGGGCACGGACGCCGCGGCGATGACAGGGGGACAGCAGGATGGGCACGGCACAACGATCGGTATTCGGCGCGGCGCTGGCACTGGCACTCGTGCTCACCGGATGCACCGCGGCGCCCGCCCCCGACCCCGGCCCCACCGACGCGCCGGCCGCGACCGACGAGGTCGTCGAAACGATCACCGTGACCGGTTCCGGCGGAGAGATCGAGGTCGCGCTCCATCCCCTCGTCCGGATCGATGACCACCTCGTCCTCACCGCCGACCTCACCGCGGTCGAGCTTCCCGAAGGGAAGGAGTCCATCTCCCCCAGTGCATGGTTCGACCTGGAGACGGTTCCCGGCGTACCGGTGGCCGGCGGCGCCCTGCGGTTGATCGACCCGGCCGCGGGCAGCATCCATCTTCCCGCCGTCGATGCGGCCGGCGCCCCGATCGGCAGCGTGGTCACGCGGTCGCTGAGCGTGAGGGCCGAGCCGGTCCGGCTGCAGCGGGTCTTCGCCGCTCCCGAAGAGGCGGATGCCGCGGTGGGGCTCGTGCTCCCCGGCGCCTACCTCGATGCGTTCCCGGTCGTCGACGGCGAGCCACCGGAGACCGAGGACGACCTGGCCCTGGACGACATCGACCAGGCCCCGATCGTGCCGCTGGAGAGCACCACGCGCGAGCTGGACGGGGCGGTGCAGGTCACGCAGTCGAGTGAGACGCTGCAGATCAGCCTCAGCGGCGATGTGCTGTTCGCCTTCGGTTCGGCCGAGCTCAGCGCGGATGCCGCGACGATCCTGGGCAGCGTCGTCGAGACCCTCGGCACCCGCGAAGCCGGCGTGGTCGACATCGTGGGTCACACCGATGATGTCGGCGACGATGCGTCGAACCAGGCGCTGTCGGAGGCGCGCGCCGCGGCGGTCGCCGGCGCCCTCGGCAGCCTCCTGGAGACGGGCGACTTCGAGCTGCGCCCCTCGGGCCGGGGTGAGAGCGAGCCGGTGGCCGCCAACGACTCCGACGCGAACCGGCAGCTGAACCGACGCGTGTCCCTCACCCTCACCACCACGCAGGTGAGCGAGACCGAGGTCGCGGCCGACGGGCAGCTGCCGCCGTTCGAAGACGGGCCGGTCGCCCCCGGCCCCGACGGCGTGGCGCTGGACATGGGCGCCGCCGGTACCTTCCAGATCGCGGTGCCTTCGGCGCGAAGGGTGGACGGGATGCTGGCGGTCGTGGTCGAGGCCACGCGCACCGACGACGGCGCGTACCGCCTGGGCACGGTCGCCAACCTCTCCCCCGGGCCGTGGAGCTACCGCGGAGCGGGTACCGACGCGCGGCTCTACCCGTTCGCACCCCGGCTCGTGGTCGGGACGAGCGCGGTGTATCCGCTGGACTACCCGATCGGCGCGGAGGAATCAGACATCCAGTGGCGCCTGGCCGGCCAGACCGATGCGCGCGACGGTGCGTCGAGCGGGCAGACGCTGCGCTTCCTCGCCCTGTTCCCCGACGTCCCGGATGCCGACGCCCTGACGCTGGAGACCGACGGCGGGGCGGCGTGGGGGACGATCTATCGACTCACCGACATCCCGATCGAATGAGCGGGGGTCACTCCCACTCGATGGTTCCCGGCGGCTTGGACGTGACGTCCAGCACGACGCGGTTGACCTCGCGCACTTCGTTGGTGATGCGGTTGGAGATGCGCGAGAGCACGTCGTAGGGCAGGCGCGTCCAGTCGGCGGTCATGGCATCTTCGCTGGAGACCGGGCGCAGCACGATGGGGTGCCCGTACGTGCGGCCGTCGCCCTGCACGCCCACCGAGCGCACGTCGGCGAGGAGCACGACAGGGCACTGCCAGATCTCGCCGTCCAGGCCCGCCTTCGTCAGCTCCGCGCGGGCGATGGCGTCGGCGTCACGCAGGATCTCGAGGCGGTCAGCGGTGACCTCACCCACGATCCGGATGCCGAGGCCGGGGCCCGGAAAGGGCTGGCGACCGACGATCGCCTCGGGAAGGCCGAGCTCGCGGCCGATCGCGCGCACCTCGTCCTTGAAGAGGGTGCGCAGCGGCTCGACGAGCTCGAACTGCATGTCCTCGGGAAGGCCGCCGACGTTGTGGTGGCTCTTGATGTTGGCCGTGCCCGAGCCGCCGCCGGATTCCACGACGTCGGGGTACAGCGTCCCCTGGACCAGGAAGCGGATGGGGTCGCCCTCGGCGGCCGCCTCGGCGAGCAGGTCGGTCTGCACGTTCTCGAACGCCCGGATGAACTCGCGCCCGATGATCTTGCGCTTCTGCTCGGGGTCGCTCACCCCGGCGAGGGCGCTGAGGAACGTCTCGCGCGCGTCGACGGTGATCAGGCGCACGCCGGTGGAGGCGACGTAGTCGTTCTCGACCTGCTCGCGCTCACCCTTGCGGAGGAGGCCGTGGTCGATGAACACGGCGGTCAGCTGGTCGCCGACGGCCTTGTGCACGAGCGCCGTGGAGACCGCGGAGTCCACCCCGCCCGACAGCGCCGACAGCACACGGCCGGTGCCGACCTGGGCGCGGATCTTGTCGACCTGCTCGGCGATGACGTTGCCGCTGTTCCAGTCGGCGGGGAGGCCGGCGGCGCGGTGGAGGAAGTTCTCCAGCACCGCCTGGCCGTGATCGGTGTGCTTGACCTCGGGGTGCCATTGCACGCCGTAGAGCTTGCGGGTGTCGTTTGCGAAGGCGGCCACAGGCGTCGCGGCGGTGCGCGCGAGCACGTCGAAGCCCTCGGGTGCGCGGGCGACCTGGTCGCCGTGGCTCATCCACACGTTCTGCTCAGGCGGCTGCCCCTGCAGGAGCGTCCCCTCGGTCACGACCGTCGCATCCGTCGCACCGTATTCGCGCAGGCCGGTGTGGGCGACCTCGCCGCCCAGCGCCTGCGCCATGACCTGGAAGCCGTAGCAGATGCCGAGGGTGGGGACGCCGAGGTCGAACACGCCCGCATCCAGCGACGGCGCACCCTCCTCGTACACGGACGACGGGCCGCCGGAGAGGATGATGCCGACCGGGCTCTTGGCGGCGATCTCCTCCGCCGTGGCGGTGTGCGGGACGATCTCGCTGTAGACGCCGGCTTCGCGCACGCGCCGCGCGATCAGCTGCGCGTACTGCGCGCCGAAGTCGACGACGAGGACGGGACGCTGGGAGGTCTCGGTCTGTTCGGTCACCGGGTGCCTTTCGGGGCGGGTTCGGCGGATGCCGGGATGGATGCGGCGGCTGCGGCCGCCTCGCGCTCATCGAGGTAGGTGCGCACCTGCTTCGCGGTCCTGCCCTCGAGGATGAAGGACAGCAGCGGCACGACGCCGCCGAGGGCCAGGAGGAGGAACCGGCGCAGCGGCCAGCGCATGAGGCTCCACAGCCGGAAGCACGCGAAGAGGTACACGACGTAGAACCAGCCGTGCGCGACGAGGATGAACAGCGAGATGTTCGCGCCGTCGCCGGTGGAGATCATCTCGCACGTGTTGGTCTGCGGCAGGAACAGCGACCACCACTCGCACGTGGGCCCGGCGATGACGGTCGCGAGCCACAGCGGGCCGCCCGAACCGCCCGCGAACAGTTCGAGGTGCAGCGGCGTGTACTTCAGGATCATCTCGGCCAGGAGCAGGAGCAGTCCGATACCGGTGATGATCGAGCAGATCTGGTAGAACTTCAGCGCTCCGCGGATCGCCGGAAACGTGGCGAGTTTGGGGGCTGCGGGCATGGCGGCATTCTACCCGGGCGACCTGTGTGCCCCCGACGAGCGCACGTGCGGCACAGCGCTCGGGCGCGCGTCAGGGGGCGGCGGCATCCTCGAGGTCTTCGACCTCTTTCTCCCACGCGTCACGAGCGAGCCGGTACCACATGTAGAAGGCGAACCCGGCGAACACCGCCCACTCGGCGGCGTAGAACAGGTTGAGCCAGTTCACCGCGCCGCCCTCCTCGGGGGCGGGAGAGGAGATCTCCTCCAGGCCCCCCAGCGCCTCCCACGAGGTGACGTACGGACGATAGACCGACAGACCCTCGATGTCGTGCCACCGCGAGAGCAGCGCCGGCGGCGACATCCGCGTGATCTCCTCCGGATCGGCGCCGGGCGGCGGGAGCGCCGGGCCCTCGTCGGAGATGAGGCGCCCGCTGATCTCCACCAGCGCCTCGGGGTCTGCGGCGGCTTGCTCCGACAGCGCGGATGCGGCGGCTTCGGCACTCGCGCGGTCGGCGGCCCATCCCACCGCGACGGCGACCGACGTCGGCTCGGGGGTGTCGGCCAGGCGCAGCTGCCCGGTCACCCAGTACCCCTCCACGCCGTCGTTCACGCGGGCGGAGACGACGAGGAAGTCGCCGGGGATCCACCGCCCGACCGTCTCCACGCGCTGACCCACGAGCGGCTCCGGCAGGTACTCGCCGGGCTGGGCGACGTCGGCGAGCGGCCGCACCTCCTCGGTCATCCCCGGCGGCGGCGGGGAGGTGTCGATGGCGTTGCCCAGCTGCCACTGCCCGAGCCACGCGAACACCCCCGCCACGACGAGCGACAGCGCCAGCATGCCGAGCCACTGCGGGCGCAGCATGACTTCGCGCAGCGTGGGCGGGAACGCGTCGACGGGCTCGGCGGCCGGGTCGGCGCGGACCGGCTCGTCGCGGGGCGGGACCTCGGACATCAGGAGCCGTATGGGGCGACGACCACCTCGACGCGCTGGAACTCCTTGAGGTCGGAGTACCCGGTGGTCGCCATCGACTTGCGCAGCGCCCCGATGAGGTTGGCCGTGCCGTCGGAGACGGGGGCCGGCCCGTACAGGATCTCCTCGAGCGCGCCGATCTGGTCCACGCGCACGCGGCGTCCGCGCGGCAGCTGCGGGTGGTGCGCCTCGGGGCCCCAGTGATAGCCGCGGCCCGGCGCATCCGTCGCCCGCGCCAGCGCGACACCGAGCATGACGGCGTCGGCGCCCATGGCGAGCGCCTTCACGATGTCGCCGGAGGTGCCCACGCCGCCGTCGGCGATGACGTGGACGTAGCGTCCGCCCGACTCGTCGAGGTAGTCGCGGCGGGCACCGGCGACATCGGCCACGGCGGTGGCCATGGGCGCGTGGATGCCGAGGGTCGCCCGCGTGGTGGACGCCGCTCCCCCGCCGAATCCGACCAGCACGCCCGCGGCCCCCGTGCGCATGAGGTGCAGGGCGGCGGTGTAGGTGCCGGCGCCGCCGACGATGACGGGCACGTCGAGGTCGTAGATGAACTTCTTCAGGTTCAGCGGCGCGCTGCCGCTGGAGACGTGCTCAGCCGACACCGTCGTGCCGCGGATGACGAACAGGTCGACGCCGGCGGCGACGACGGTCTCATACAGCTCCTGCGTCCGCTGGGGCGTGAGCGCACCGGCGACGGTGACCCCGGCTGCGCGGATCTCGGCGAGGCGGTCACGGACGAGCTCGGGCTTGATCGGCTCCGAGTACAGCTCCTGCATACGCCGGGTCGCGAGCGCGTCGTCCAGGGCCGCGATCTCGGCCAGGTGCGGCTCGGGGTCTTCGTAGCGGGTCCACAGGCCCTCGAGGTCGAGCACGCCCAGGCCACCGAGCTGTCCGAGCATGATGGCCGTGCGGGGGCTGACCACCGAGTCCATCGGGGCGCCGAGCACCGGGATCTCGAAGGGGAACGCGTCGATCGTCCACCCCGTCGAGACGTCCTCGGGGTTACGGGTGCGCCGTGACGGCACGACGGCGATGTCGTCGAACGTGTACGCGCGGCGGGCGCGCTTGGCGCGGCCCAGATCGATCTCCATGGTCACCGCTCCAGCCTACCCGCCAGCCGTTTCCGCCCCGCCGGCGCGGGCAGGCACGCGCGCCGGGCCTACTTGCGGCTGTAGTTGGGCGCCTCGACGACGATCTGCACGTCGTGCGGGTGCGATTCCTTGAGCCCTGCCGCGGTGATGCGGACGAAGCGTCCCTTGGCCTTGAGCTCCTCGATCGTGCGGGCACCGACGTAGAACATCGACTGACGCAGTCCGCCGACGAGCTGATAGGCGACGGCCGAGAGTGGCCCGCGGTAGGCGACCTGCCCCTCGATACCCTCGGGGATGAGCTTGTCGTCGGTGGGCACGTCGGCCTGGAAGTAGCGGTCCTTGGAGTACGACGTCTTCTTCCCGCGCGTCTGCAGCGCGCCGAGCGACCCCATGCCGCGGTACTGCTTGAACTGCTTGCCGCCCTGGAAGACGATCTCGCCCGGCGACTCGTCCGTGCCGGCCAGCAACGAGCCGAGCATGACGGTGTCGGCCCCGGCGACCAGCGCCTTGGCGATGTCGCCGGAGTACTGCAGCCCGCCGTCGGCGATGACGGGGATGCCCGCCTCCCGCGTGGCCTGGAACGCCTCCCAGATCGCCGTGACCTGCGGCACGCCGACGCCGGCGACGATCCGCGTCGTGCAGATGGATCCCGGACCCACGCCGACCTTGACCGCATCCGCGCCGGCGTCCACGAGCGCCTGCGCGCCCTCGCGCGTGGCGACGTTGCCGCCGATGACGTCGATGTGCGCGAAGGACGGGTCGGACTTCAGGCGTCGCACCATGTCGATGACACCCGCGGACTGACCGTTGGCCGTGTCCACGACGAGGACGTCGACGCCGACGTCGCGGAGGGCCTCGGCCCGCTCCCACGCGTCGCCGAAGAATCCGATCGCCGCGCCCACGCGGAGGCGCCCGTGCTCGTCCTTGGTCGCGAGGGGATACTTCTCGCTCTTGTCGAAGTCCTTGATCGTGATGAGGCCGGCGAGCTTGCCGTCGTCGTCGATGAGGGGCAGCTTCTCCACGCGGTGCTGCGCGAAGAGGGCGATGACCTCGTTGGCGCCGATCCCGACGCGGCCGGTGATGAGACCCTCGCGCGTCATGACGTCGCGCACCTTCGTCGTGCGCCGCTCGAAACCGGAGACGAACCGCATGTCGCGGTTGGTGATGATGCCCAGGAGCCGCCCGTCGTCATCGACGACGGGGAGACCCGAGATGCGGTACTGCGCGCACAGCGCGTCCACTTCCTCGATCGAGGCATCCGGCGTCGTCGTGATCGGGTCGGTGATCATGCCCGATTCGCTGCGCTTGACCCGGTCGACCATCGAGGCCTGCTCCTGGATGGAGGCATTGCGGTGCAGGATGCCCAGGCCGCCCTCACGCGCGATCGCGATCGCCAGGCGCGCCTCGGTGACGGTGTCCATCGCCGCCGACAGCAGCGGCGTCGCCACGGTGATCCGACGCGTCACCCGCGAGGAGGTGTCGGCCTCGCTGGGGATGACATCCGTGTGCCCGGGAAGGAGGAGGACGTCGTCGTAGGTGAGGCCGACGAAGCCGAAGGGGTCGTGGTTCTCCATGGTTCTCCTGCGCGCGCGGCGCGTTGCTCGAGGGACGACGACGGCCGGCGCGAAAGTCCGCGCTCTACAGATTCTAAGGCGACGCGGGGAAGGAAAATTCCCCCGGATGACTCCGATCGCCCGTGTAGTGCGTAGTATTCCAGACCGGTCACGCGTCATTGCCGTGAGGTAGGTGAAACACGGCCGACACATTACGCTCGTAGCGTCGTTCATCACTGCCGATACGACCCGAACATCGGCTTTGTCGCCGACTGGAGGATCTGTGAGTCCCACGACCACTGCGGCGCGCCGAAAGCGCGCGGGAGCGCTCCCCGCCTTGTTCGCGCTTCTCCTGACGTTGCTCGGAGTGTTCGCCGGCTCGGCGCCCGCCGTCGCGGCCGAGGACGACCCCTATCGCATCAGCGGCAACGTCCAGCTCGACGGCGAACCGCTCGAAGGCGTCATCCTGGTCATCGACGGGCCGGGGGGTGATCAGGAGGCGGAGACGGATGCCGCGGGCCAGTGGCGCGTCGGCGTCCCCGAGCGCGGCGAGGAGTACACCGTCACCCTCGACGAGGACACGCTCCCCGAGGGCATCGCCGTGGTCGACCCCGAGGACGACAGCCCCAACGTGAAAGAGGTCGAGGTCGGCGCCGGCGGCCGCGTCACCGTGAACTTCTTCATCGGCGAGGGCGAGCGCAACGTCACGAGCTTCTTCGACCAGCTCATCCAGCGGACCGTGCAGGGCCTGAACTTCGGCCTCACGCTGGCCCTGGCCGCCGTCGGGCTCTCGCTCGTGTTCGGCACCACCGGCATCTCCAACTTCGCCCACGGCGAGATGGTCACGTTCGGCGCCGTCGCGGCCCTGTTCCTCGTCGGGCTGTCGCTGCCGTGGTGGCTCGGGTTCCCCCTGGCGGTGATCCTGGGGGCGGTGTTCGGGCTCGTGATGGACATGGTGCTGTGGCGGCCGCTCCGACGCCGACGCGTCGCGGTCGTCCAGCTGATGATCGTGAGCATCGGGCTGTCGCTCACGCTGCGGTACATCTACCAGTTCTTCATCGGCGGCGGCACGAGCCAGCTGCCGTTCTCCTCGGCACCGAAGATCAACCTGTTCGGGTCGGTGCAGATGAGCGTCATCGACATGGTCTCCATCGGCATCTCCCTCGTCGTGATCGTCGCCTTCGCCCTGTGGCTGACCCGGTCGCGGCTGGGCAAGGCCACGCGAGCCATCTCCGACAACCCGTCGCTTGCCTCCGCATCCGGCATCGACGTCGACTTCGTCGTCCGGGTGGTGTGGATCGTGGCCGGCGCGATGGCCGCCCTGGCCGGCATCCTCTATGCGTACTACCGCCCCGGCATCAAGTGGGACATGGGGGCGCAGGTGCTGCTGCTGATGTTCGCCGCCGTCACCCTGGGCGGCCTGGGCACGGCGTTCGGCGCCCTCATCGGCGCGATCGTCGTGGGCCTGCTCGTGGAGGTGTCGACCCTGTTCGGCATCCCGTCCGACCTCAAGTACGCCACCGCACTTCTGATCCTGATCGTCATCCTGCTGTTCCGACCGCAGGGTATCCTCGGCCGCCGCGAGAGAATAGGTTAGGCGCGAACCATGGACTGGCTTCCCATCCTCTCGAACACCGCATCCTCGATCCTCAGTCCCGCCACGATCGGCTACGCGCTGGCGGCCCTGGGCCTGGCGGTGCACTTCGGCTACGCGGGCCTCATCAACATGGGCATCGCCGGCTTCATGGCGATCGGCGCCTACGGCTACGCCATCTCGATCCTCTCCTTCGGGCTGCCCTGGTGGGCCGGAGCGCTGGTCGGCCTGGGGGCTGCGGCGGTGTTCGCCCTGATCCTCGGCATCCCGACGCTGCGGCTGCGAGGCGACTACCTCGCGATCGTCACGATCGCCGCCGCCGAGGTGGTGCGCCTGCTGTTCCTCACGACGGCCTTCGACGAGTTCACCGGCTCCGCCGACGGGCTCAGCGGCTACCACACGAGCTTCCGCGCCTCGAATCCGCTGCCCGACGGCACCTATGGCCTCGGGCCGTGGACGTACAACGAGAACGGGTGGTGGGTCCGCATCATGGGCCTGGTCACCCTCGGCATCGCCGTGCTCGTGGTGTGGATGCTCATGCGCAGCCCGTGGGGCCGCGTGCTCAAGGGCATCCGCGAAGACGAGGACGCCGTGCGCTCGCTCGGCAAGAACGTCTTCTCCTACAAGATGCAGTCGCTCGTGCTGGGCGGCATGCTCGCCGCGGCCGGTGGGATCGTGTACGCCCTCCCCTCGGCGGTGAGCCCCGGCGTCTACGTCACGTCGCTGACCTTCTTCGTGTGGACCGCGCTCCTCCTGGGCGGTGCGGCCACGGTGTTCGGACCGCTCCTGGGCTCGCTCATCTTCTGGGTGCTGCAGACGTTCCTCTCCAACGTGCTGCCGGCGCTCGTGCAGGCGGGCTTCCTGCCCTTCATGAACCAGATCCAGGCCGGCACGCTGCGCTTCATCCTCGTCGGCGTCGCGCTGATGCTGCTGGTGATCTTCATGCCGCAGGGCATCCTCGGCAACAAGAAGGAGCTGACCTTTGTCAAATAACGCACCTTCCCCCGGCGGGGACATCCCCGTCGAGCCGACGCCGACCTCCCCCACGCCGCGCGCGAAGGCCACCGGCCTGCACGTGGGCACCCCCGGCCCCGGGGTGAAGAAGGTCGACCCGATCATCGTCGCCGACGACATCACGCGCTCGTTCGGCGGCATCAACGCCGTCGACGTCGAGCACCTGGAGATCCCGCGCGGCGCGATCACCGCCCTCATCGGCCCCAACGGCGCGGGCAAGACGACGCTCTTCAATCTGCTCACGGGCTTCGACAAGCCCAACAGCGGATCCTGGACCTTCGACGGCAAGTCCCTGTCGGGGGTGCCGGCGTACAAGGTCGCCCGTATGGGGCTCGTGCGCACGTTCCAGCTGACCAAGGCCCTGGGCCTGCTCACGGTCATGGAGAACATGAAGCTGGGCGCGACCGGTCAGCGCGGCGAGCGGTTCTTCCAGAGCCTCATCCCCGCGATGTGGCGCCCGCAGGACGCCGGGATCGAAGAGCGCGCGGAGGGCCTGCTGCGCAAGTTCAAACTCGACGCGAAGGCCGACGACTTCGCCGCTTCCCTCTCCGGAGGCCAGCGCAAGCTCCTGGAGATGGCGCGCTCGCTCATGACCGAGCCCACGCTCGTCATGCTCGACGAGCCGATGGCCGGGGTGAACCCCGCGCTGACGCAGTCGCTGCTGGACCACATCCTCGACCTCAAAGACCTCGGCATGACCGTGCTGTTCGTCGAGCACGACATGCACATGGTGCGCCACATCGCCGACTGGGTGATCGTGATGGCCGAGGGCCGCGTGGTCGCCGAGGGCGATCCGGAGTCGGTCATGAAGAATCCCGCCGTGATCGACGCCTACCTGGGCGCGCACCAGGAGCTCGACCTGGGCGTGGTCACCGGCCGCATCCCGGTCATCCTGGCCGATCCGACGACGGATGCCGCCGCATCCGAGAGCGCCAGCGCCGCGATCCTCGTGGACGAGGGCGTCGCCGAAGACGAGGAGAACCGCCGATGAGCACGGTCGCCACCGACACCGCCGTCGTCGTCATCGACGACGTCCACGCCGGCTACCTCCCCGGCGTGAACATCCTCAACGGCTGTTCGCTGACCGCCTCCCAGGGGGAGCTGGTCGGGATCATCGGCCCGAACGGCGCGGGCAAGTCCACGCTGCTGAAGGCGATCTTCGGGCAGGTCAACGTGCGCTCGGGGAAGATCCTGCTCGAGGGCGAGGACATCACCGGCCTGAAGGCGAACAAGCTCGTCGGGCGCGGGGTGGGCTTCATCCCGCAGAGCAACAACGTCTTCCCCAGCCTCACGATCGAGGAGAACCTCCAGATGGGGCTGTACCAGCGCCCCAAGGCCTACAAGGAGCGCCTGGAGTTCGTCACCGGCATCTTCGCGGAGCTCGGCAAGCGGCTGAAGCAGCGCGCAGGGTCGCTCTCCGGCGGCGAGCGGCAGATGGTCGCCATGAGCCGCGCGCTCATGATGGACCCGAAGGTGCTGCTCCTGGACGAGCCGTCGGCCGGTCTCTCGCCGGTGCGGCAGGATGAGGCGTTCATCCGGGTCTCGGAGATCAACAAGGCCGGCGTCACGTGCATCATGGTCGAGCAGAACGCGCGCCGCTGCCTGCAGATCTGCGACCGCGGCTACGTGCTGGACCAGGGCCGGGACGCCTACACCGGCACCGGCCGCGAGCTCCTGAACGACCCCAAGGTCACCGAGCTGTACCTCGGCACCCTCGGCCAGTAGCCCGCTCGCCCCGCCCCGCCGCCCCGCGGCCATCCGCGCGCCCGCGCCGCCCGCGCCGCCCGCGCCGCCCAGTGCTCCGCGAGACTGCACGCACGTGACGAGACCGCGACATCATGTCGCGGTCTCGCCGGTGGCGTGCAGTCTCGCGGATCTGGGGTGGGCCGGGCGGGCACGGGGAAGGGCCCCGGTCGAAGACCGGGGCCCTTCCGTGTGGATGCTGCGATCAGCCCTCGTAGGCGGAGTAGTTGTTGTCCTCGCCGTACTGGTAGATGCCGATCGACGCCTCGGTCGGGTCGCCGACCTCGTCGAACGTGATCGGACCCGAGATGCCCTCGTAGTCGGCCGTGCCGCCGTCCAGGATGATCTGGGCGCAGTCGGCGTACGTGGAGCACGTCTCCCCGTCACCCGAACCACCCGAGACCTCGATGAGCTTCTCCGCGATATCCGCGGAGTCGGTCGACCCGGCCGCGAGGGCCGCGAGGGAGAGCAGGATCGTGGCGTCGTAGGACTCGGCCGCGTAGCTGTAGTCCTCCAGCGCCGGCAGACCCTCCGCCTCGACGAACGCGTCGAGCTCGCCGGTGAAGTCCGCGATCGAGTCGATCGACAGACCGGGCAGCGTGCCCTTGGCGCCCGTGAGGGAGCCGGCCGGGAACGCGTCGGCGAAGTTCTTCAGGTTGCCGTCGACGAAGTACAGGTCTTCGGCCGGGTACGACCCGAACAGGCTCGGCAGGATCGTGGCGACCTCGTCGAACGTGATCAGCGCGATCGCGTCGGGGTCGGCCGCGAGAACCTCGCTGATCTGCGTGTCGAACGTGGTGTCACCGGTGTTGTACGTGGTCTCGGCGACCACCTCGCCACCGGCGGCCTCGAAGGCCTCGGAGACGTACTTGGCCAGGCCCGTACCGTACGAGTCGTTGAGCACGATCAGGCCGAGGGTCTGGTTGCCGTCCTCTGCGATGAGGTTGCCGAGCACCTCGCCCTGCAACACGTCGGAGGGTGCGGTGCGGAAGTACAGGCCGTTGTCCTCGTACGTCGTGAACTCGTCGGAGGTGTTCGCCGGCGAGAACTGGATGACGCCGGCACCGGTCACCTGGTCGATGAACTGCAGCGAGACGCCCGAGGACGCGGCGCCGATGACGGCGGAGACGTCCTCGGCCAGCAGGCGGGGGATCTCGGTCTCGTAGGCCTTGTTGTCGGTGTCGCCTGAGTCGCCGAAGACGACCTCGAGCGACAGACCCGTCTCGTCGGAGATCTCGTTGATCTGCGCCGCGGCGTAGCCGACGCCGGCCTCTTCCGGCGGGCCCAGGAAGGCCAGGGTCCCCGTCTGGGGAAGCGCCGTGCCGATCTTGAGGTCGAGCTCGCCGCCGACTTCGGAGGAGTTACCGCCGCCGGTCTCGGCGGCCTCTCCGCCGCCACCGCCGCACCCGGCCAGGAAGAGCGCGCTGACACCGGCCACGGCGATGGCGCCGAAGACCTTGCCCGCACGCGAACGTGTGAAGACGCTCATGATGCTCCTTGCTGTGTATGAACGCTGGCCGACTCGGGCGCCGACCCAGTGCCCCAAACCTAGTCCGCGGGCCATCTCGCCGGTATTGCCGTTCGTTAACGATGTGTAACGGCGCCCAAATCGTTATGTGCGGATGCTGCGGCCTGACTCAGGCCGGTTCGGCGACGTCCGCGCCCGCCCGCCGGCCGCGACGCGCGGCCGCGACGGAGTCGGCGGTCAGCACGATGAGGGCGACCCACACGAGGGCGAACCCGATCCACCGCTCCACCGGCATCGGCTCGCCGAACACCCACACCCCGATCGCGAACTGCAGGATGGGCGCCACGAACTGCAGCATCCCCATGACCGTCAGCGGCGTGCGCCGCGCGCCGGCGGCGAAGAACAGCAGCGGGGTGGCGGTGACCACGCCCGCGAGCAGGAGCAGCACGGCGTGAACAGGGCCGGCCGTGAACAGGGTGAGCCCGGAGATCGCGGCCACGACGGCGAGCTGCACGAGCGCTATGGGGGTGAGCCACGCCGATTCCAGCGTGAGCCCGCTGACGGCGTCGACGGCCGGGCCGATGCGCTTTTTCACCAGGCCGTACAGGCCGAAGGAGAACGCCAGGCTCAGGGCGATCCAGGGGAACGCGCCGTAGCCGACGACGATGACGACGACCGCGACGGCGGCCAGCCCGAGGGCGAGCCACTGGGTGAGGCGCAGGCGCTCGCGCAGCACGAGAACGCCCAGCACGACCGTCACGAGAGGGTTGATGAAGTAGCCCAGGCTCGTCTCCACGACGTGGCCGCTGAGGGTGGCCAGGACGTAGACCATCCAGTTGATATAGATGAGTCCGCCGGCCAGGGCCGTCCAGCCGAGCAGTCTCGGCTGCCGGAGAATCGCCCGCAGCGGCCGCCACGCACGGGTGACCGCGAGCAGGACCACGCAGAACACCAACGACAGCACGATCCGCCACGCCACGAGCTCCCACGCCCCGGTGGGCAGGAGCGAGACGAAGTACAGCGGCAGGATGCCCCACAGCAGGTACGCGGTGAAGGCGTACGCCCCGCCGGTCAGTCGCTCGCGGGCCTCCGACGGTGCAGGTGCGACGGGGGCGGGGGGCGTCGTCCGATCCACTCCCCCAGCCTATGGGCGTGCGCCGACGCCGGGCCGGACATCACGCCGCGCGCACGAGCGCGTGACCGCGGAATCCTGCCACGCACGCGAAAGCCCCGGATGCCGAGGCATCCGGGGCTTTCGGAGAACTGGTGTCAGCGGACGACGACCGCGAGGACGTCGCGAGCCGAGAGCACGAGGTACTCGTCGGCGCCGAACTTGACCTCGGTGCCGCCGTACTTGCTGTAGATCACGCGGTCGCCGACGGCGACGTCGAGCGGAACGCGGTTGCCGTTGTCGTCGATGCGGCCGGGTCCGACGGCGACGACCTCGCCCTCCTGCGGCTTCTCCTTGGCGGTGTCGGGGATGACGAGACCACTGGAGGTGGTCTGCTCAGCCTCGACCTGCTGGATGACGATGCGGTCCTCGAGCGGCTTGATGGAAACCGACACGGTCTACCTCTTCTTTCTTCACGCTTCGGTACAGAAGACTCGTTAGCACCCGCGCGGGGTGAGTGCTAACGCCAGTGTACGGAAAGAGCTGGCACTCACGCAACGCGAGTGCCAGCCCGGCGACGGATGCGGCACCTGCTGCCGAGCCCCGGGCGCCGGCCACCCTTCCCATCCATGCGGGCGTGTGCCACAATCCAACACACGTCGATGCGCTGGGGGCACGCATCGGCCATTGGGACATCAGTGGGGATGAGCCTGGGCTTTCCCTTGCTGGCGTACGGAACGAGCGCGGGGGCCCCTCGGGGCAGCTTCGTCCGGGGGGAAGAAATGAATGGTCCGTACTATTTGGCGATCGATGTCGGCACCAGCCGGACATCTGCGGCGATCGCGAGGTTCGCGCCGGACGGCAGTCTGCTGGCCACGCCGTTCCCGCTCGGGCGCAGCGGCGACAACGCACCCACGGTGGTGTTCGCCGCCGACGGCGAGCTGCTGTTCGGCGACGCGGCCGAGCGGCGGGGGCATACGCAGCCGGATCGCCTGATCCGGGAGTACAAGCGCCGGATCGGCGACGACGTGCCGATCCTCGCCGCCGACCGCGCCTTCGCGCCGGAGGAGCTGTACGCCCGCACGGTGGACTGGGCAGCGCGCGCCGTCGTGGAGCGCGAGGGCGGATCCCCCGCGCTGCTGGCGATCACGGTGCCCGCCGCGTGGGGCGAGTACCGCAGCGACATCGTGCGGACGGCGCTGTCGGAGCAGGGTTGGCGCGGCGTCGTGGTCATCACCGAGCCGGAGGCCGCCGCCCGCCACTACGAGTCGACCAATCCGCTGCCCGAGGGCCGCGTTCTCGCCGTCTACGACTTCGGCGGCGGCACCTTCGACGCCGTCGCCCTCCGCAAGGACGCGGATGGGGCCGTGCGCATCGTCGGTGCACCCGCCGGCATCCCCGACCTCGGCGGCGCCGACTTCGACGATGCCCTCGTGCGCCACGTCGTGCGCACGGCGCGCCTGGACACCATGGCGCTGGCCGGCGACACGTCGGGGCGGATGGCGCTGGCGGCGCTGCGGCGGGAGTGCGTGGATGCCAAGGAGTCGCTGTCGTTCGACTCCGAGGCCGTCGTGCCGGTGCTGCTGTCGGGCGACCAGCGCAGCGTCCGCCTGAGCCGCGACGAGTTCGAGGTCATGATCGCCGACGACCTGGACCGCACCGTCGACGCGTTCGAGGACGCCCTCGAACGCGCCGGGGTGGACCTCGACGATGTCGACGCGATCCTGCTGACCGGCGGGACCTCCCGCATCCCGCGCGTGGCGCAGGTGCTCTCGGAGCGGTTCGACCGCCCGATCGCCCTGGACGCCGACCCGAAGGCGATCATCGCCCTGGGCGCTGCCCGCGCGGCCGCCGACGCCGCCCGCGCCGCAGCCGAGCCCGCCGACGATGTGCCGGCGCTCGTCGTCGAGGACGACGCTCCCGCGCTCCGGCCCGAGCCCGCCGCAGGTGCCGCGCGGCGCAGCTGGTTCCGGCGCGCACCGGTGGCGGCGTACCTCACGGTGGGGGCGGCGGTCGTGCTGGCGAGTCTCGGCGTCGCCGGCGCCCCGACACTGGGCACCGCCATCGTGGGAGCCTCCGACCGTGCCGATATGACCGCGGCGCCCGAGGCCGCGGCCGCGGATGCGGGCCCCGGTGACCACAGCGCCGCCCAGCCCGCCGAGTCGGCGGTGGAGCCCGTCGCCGAGGCGGAGGGCGCCCGCCCCGAGGGCACGACGTGGCGGCGCACCCCGGCCAAGAAGCCCGCCTCGGCGACGCCCCCGCGCACTCCCGGCAGCTCGACGCGTGCCGCCGCGCAGGGGCGGGCCGCGCAGGGGACCACACCCGCCGGCGGTTCGGCGGCCACCCCGCGCCCCTCCTCCGGCTCCCCCTCGGGCTCGACTCCCGCCCCCACACCCGGCGGCGGGGATGCGACACCCGACCCCGGCCCGACCGACCCCGGCCCCTCCGATCCCGGCCCCACCGATCCCGGCCCCGCCGATCCCGGCCCCGCCAATCCCGGCCCGGCCGACCCCGGCCCCACCGACCCCGGGCCCAGCGACCCCGGCGGCACCGGCGGAGTGGACACCGGCGGAGGCGACACCGGCGGAGGCGACACCGCGGAGACACCGCCCGCCGATCCCCCGGCGGAAGCGGATCCGACGCCACCGCCGGGCGGCGAGCCCTCACCGACGCCCACCGCCGGCGTGCCCGTGTGACGCGGGCCCGACATGGCGTCCACGCTCACGCCGCCCGCCGATGCGGCCGGTGGTATCCCGATGGTCCTTCCGCGTCCTGCGCGCACCCACATCGACGCCGTCGTCGCTGACGACCGGCCTCCGCGGCTGGTCCTCGTCGGCACCGCCGGGTCGGGTAAGACGCGGCTGCTGCAGCGGCTGCACGCGGAGTTCGCCACGCAAGGCCGCACTCCCGTCAGCGCGGGCCGCGACCTCGCGCACGTACCGGCGAACGACGTGCTCGTCATCGACGACGCGCACCTCCTCTCCCCCGACGACCTCGCCGCGCTCGGCCGGCGCGTAGGCGACCCGGACGCAGCGCTCGTCCTGGCGATGCGACCGTGGCCGGTGCCGCCGATGCTCCGCGAGATCGCCGACGCGCTGCATCCGGCCATCGTGCTGGGGCATGTCACGCACGCGGACGTGGTCGACGAGTGCACCCGGAACGGGCGGGCGATCGCCCCGCGGTGCGTGGACGGGGTCCTCGAGCTGGCGGGTCACCTGACCTGGCTCGTCTCCGAGGCGCTCGGCGTGCACGACGCCGACTGCACCGAGGATGACGCGCACCCGGGTGTGCGGGAGGAGCTGCGCGACCTCATCGCGCATCGCATCGCCGGTCTCGACGAGGAGCTCCGGCATGCGCTGGAGAGCCTGTGCCTGTCGCCGCACACGCCGGTGTCGCCCCCGGGGGCCGATTGGGCCGCGGCCGGACACGCCAAGGGACTGCTGCAGCGCAATGGCCAGCCGGCGCCGGTCGTGCGCGACACCGTGCGGACGACGATCTCCGTCGACCGCCTCGCCGAGCTGTACGTCGACGCCGGGGCGTCGCCGGCCGACCCGCTCGTGCGCGAGCTGATGGGCGGGATGCACGATCCGCGCGTGGCCACGGCGCTGCTCGAGGACGGCGACACCGAGCTCTCGCGTCATCCGCACCGCGCCGACGAGCTCTTCCGCGGCGCCGCCGACGCCGGCGCAGACCCGCGCACGGTCGCCGTGCGGCGTGCGCGGGCGGCATGGAACGCCGGGGAGATCGACGCCGCGGGCGCTCTCATCGACGCCGCCACGGTGGATGCGGCGCACCCCGGCTTCCCGGAGGCGGCGGCGATCGCCGGCGCCGTGTGGGCTGCGCGCGGCGACCTGCGCATGGCGTCGGCGGTGTTCGCCCACACCGACCCGGGCACGCCCGAATTCGTCGCGCACGCGAGCCTCGCGGCCCTCGGCTCCGGTGAGGTGGACGAGCTCGACCGCCTCGGCCAGGCGCCGCCCGCACGCGCCGTGCCGTCGACGCTGGCGGTGTCGCACGAGCTGCTCGTCCGCGGGTTGCGCGCGACACTGGGGACGCAGACGCGCACGTGCCTGAGCGACCTCGTCCGCGCCACCGAGATGTACACGGCCGCGCAGTGCGATGCCCCGACGCCCGAGCTCCCCGCGGTGGTCGCCACCGTCGCAGCCCTGAGCCTCGGCGAGCTCGGCGTCGCCCACACCGTGATGGACACCGCCGTGCGGGCGGGCCACGGCGGGATGTGGGCGCGCCCTCGGCTGCTGCTGTGGCAGGCCTGGGTCGCGGTGCAGCGGGAGCGTCCGCATGAGGCGGAGTCGGCCCTGCAGGCGGCGAGCGCGGCCGGCGTGACCACCGCCCGCGAGCGGGTGCTCGCCGACGCCGTCACGATGGCCCTCACCCGCCGGTACGCCGACGCGTCGGCGCTCGCGCCGGCGTGGCGGCGCGCCCGCGAGAGCATCCTGCGCACGCGCTTCGACCTGTACTCGCTGCTGCCCCTGGCCGAGTTCGCCGTCGGTGCCGCGCGCCTGGGCGACCTGGAGCGGCTGCGCCCGCACCTGGACGAGGCGTACGCCACGGTGGAGCGCATGGGCTCGCCGCCCATGTGGTCGAGCCATCTGCACTGGGCGGGCCTGCACTGTGCGATTCATCAGAACCGCCCCGACGACCTCGCCCCGCATGCGCGCGGGCTGCTGGCCGCAGCCCCGCACACGCGCCTGGCGCGCAAGATGGCCCGCGCGGGCAAGGTGTGGACCGAGGTGCTCACCGGTCATGTCGACGCCGACGCGATCGAGCGGGCGGCCCTGGGGCTGGCTTCGGTGGGCCTGGCATGGGACGGTGCGCGCCTGGCCGGCCACGGCGCCGGGCGCACGGAGGACCGTCGCGTCATCGCGCGCCTGCTCGCGTGCGCGCGTCAGCTGCACCCGCGGGAGGAGCTGCAGCATCCCGCCGTCGACGACGCGCGCACGACCGAGGCCGCCGCCCAGCGCGTCAACGACCTGCTGAGCGCGCGGGAGCGGGAGGTGGCGGCCCTCGTCGTACAGGGCAAGACCTACGCCGAGATCGGCGAGTCCATCTTCATCTCCCCCCGCACCGCAGAGCATCACATCGCGCGCATCCGCCGGCGCCTGGGGGCGACGACGCGTTCCGACCTCATCGGCAAGCTGCGGATGGTTCTGGAGGATGCACCCTCCGACGATGTGCCCTCCCCGCGGGAGGTGGAGTTCGCATGAGCGAACACGCGACCGGCCACGGTGCTCCCCCCGCGCGACCCCCTAGTGGCACCCCCACGACGGGGGGACAGCCCCCGACGCGCAGCGCGCGGCGACGCAATACGTTCGGAACGTCCCGATGTGAGGAGCAGAAATGAGCATGACGCTGGCGACGATCGCCGATGCCCTGATCGAGTTCATCCTGAGCCTGCTGCGCGATCCCGATGCCGCCGAGGAGTTCGCGAAGGACCCCGAGGCCGCCCTCACCGCTCGCGGCCTCGGCAACGCGACGGCCGCGGACGTGTGCGCGGTCGCACCCGTCATCGCCGAACGGGCGCAGGTGGTTCCCGTCCCCGCGCCCAAGCCGGCGCCGGCCGCGCCGGAGCCGAACCCGACCGTGCGGGAGATCAACTCCATCACCAACAGCTTCTCCTACATCGACGACCGCGACACGCTCCTGGACCAGTCGGTGAACCAGAACATCTGGGCCGACGGCGACGTCACGCAGGTGTTCGATCAGGACGCCGTGGTCGCCTCCGGCGACGGCGCCATCGCGGCGGGCAACGATGCGACGCAGGAGAACAACCTCGACCAGTCCACCGACATCGACGCCGGCGACGACGTCGCGATCGGCGGCAGCGACGTCACCGAGACCACCACGACGGACTCCGGCAACACCTCGACCGACACGACGACCACCACGGATGCATCGACCACGACCACGGTCACCGACTCGATGAACAGCACCACCGGCACGACCACCGCCGACGAATCGTTCAACGACTCCACCGTGGCCTACGCCGAGACGACCGTCGACAGTGACACCACGGGCGTGTTCGAGTCCTCCGACACCGTCGTGATGGAAGAAGCCCCCGCGGATGACAACTTCTGATCTCGCGCGACGCCCCGACCCCGACAACGGCGCCGGGGCGCGGGGCGCCCGCGCGACCTCCTCGGCCGGCGAGGCCCGCGAAGCACCCGCGCGTCCGTCGCTGGGGAACAAGGAGGCGGCGCCGGTGCTGGTGAAGTTGCCGGCGCCGGCGTCGGTGCGTCTCAGCCAGCTCGCGTGGGTGCTCTCGCTCGCGGTGAGCGCCGTCGCGGTGGTCTACCTCTTCATCATCCGCGAGCAGCAGCTCCCCGAGATCATCGGCGTCATCGAGGCCGTCGACGCGGAGCGAGCGGATGCCACGTACGACACCGCCGCCGACATCGTCTACTGGTCGGTGTTCGGCGCCCTCGTCGCGCTGTGGCTGGTCCAGGTGACGCTCCTGGTGTCCTTCTCCAACCGCCGGCCGAACATGCGGTGGTGGCTCCTGGGGACCGCGCTGTTCCAGGGGGCGGTGTTCCTCGCGTGCCGGGAGCTGGTCGCGCTCGGCGACCGCGGCATCCCCCTGACGCGCGTACTGCTGCTGGCCCTCGGGCTGGCCGTCGTCGGGCTGCTCTTCTCGACGCTACCGGCCGCCCTGCGCTGGACCGCTCGCCAGCACGACGTCGCCCGCAGCCTCGGCGCGGGCAGCGGCCTCTGACGCGATCCCCTCGATGCTGCGCACGACCATGCGGCACAGGTACGCGGTGTAGCGGTCGCTCAGGGGCGACTCGCCCAGCGACCGCCAATGCCCGAGGAGCGCCAGGGTCCGTTCGTCGCGCTCCGCCTTGGTCGCCGTCTCGGGCAGTCCCAGCCGTGCCGGAGCGGAGGTGCCGAGGCCCCCGAGCACGCGCTCGGCCTCGGCGATGTCATGCGGCGACAGCGCGACGGGGGCGGTGCGCACATCGGCCAGGAGCGCCAGCTCACGCAGTTCGTGGCTGCGCACCAGAATGCGCTCGATGCCCCCGAGCACGGCGTCGGCGCCGGGGCGCGGCCGCTCACGGACGAGCTGCTCCACCCCCTGCAGGACCCCGCGTGCCTTGAGCGCGACGGCGCGCGCGCGGAAGTGGTCGACGAGAAACTGCTGCAGCCCCACCATCCCGCTCTGCTGCACGAGCCGCTCCGCGAGCGCGGAAGAGGTGGTGGCCCCGCCGCGCACGAGCGCGGCGGCCAGGCGCACGCCGAACAGGCCGAAGCGCTGCAGGAGGTTCTCGCGGACGGGGATGCTCAGCGACGTCGCCGTCGTGGGGCGGACGAAGCGGTCGGCCGACAGCAGGAGGCGCTCGCGCACGTCGCGGTCCAGCCGTGCCAATTCGCGCAGCGCGATGAATTCGCTCTCCCGGAGCGTCCGGGCGCCTTCGGCCAGGAGGCCTGCGATCGGCACGACCCCCAGCGCCAGGGCGCGCAGCTCGCCGTCTCGTCGGTACCGGTCGGCGATCGCGGCCGCCGACAGCAGGGAGTCGATGCGCCCCGAGCCGATCTCGTCGGCTCGGGAGAGCACGGCGACGGCGTTGACGGTCGAGGATGCTCCGGCCGCGGTGTCGCGGAACGCCCGCAGGAACGACACGTCCGAGGAGTGCACGTGCCGCAGCAGGTACACGATGGCGTCGGCGGCGGCGGGGGAGTTCTCCGGCAGGAGGAACTCCATCGAGCGCGCCGAGTTCTCGCGGGTGACCGACGCGATGCCGGGCGTGTCGATGAGGATCGTGGAGCGCAGCGCCTCGGAGGGCCATCCCACGTCGATCCAGGCGACGTCCTCCGCGCGGTGGCCGCCCAGCTCGAGGTCGAGCCGCCCGTCGGTGCGGCGGACGGGCAGGCGCACCGCCGAGCCGTCGACGAGGTTCATCGTGATGCGGGCGGTGGGCGCGTAGCGGTACCACGTGATCGCCCGCGTGCACTCCCCCGCATCCGTCGGTGCGATCCGTTCGCCGATGATGGCGTTCAGCAGCGTCGACTTGCCGGCCTTGACGATGCCGGCCACCGCGAGGCGCAGCGGCTCGCGCAGACGCCGCGCGTAAGCGTCCAGCAGCTCCACCGTGCCGGGCTCGTCGGCGTAGAGGATGCGCGTGGCGTCGAGAACGTCGGCCACGTCGCCGAGCGACGTGCGCATCAGCGGGCCCGCTCCGAGACCGCCTGGAGCGCGGGGATCTGCGTCCGCAGCGCGTCGAGCTGGCGCAGTCGCGTCTGCAGCTGCGTGACGCGGCCGTCGCGGTCGGCGGTGTAGGTGGCCGCGGCCTGCTTGGCGGCGAGGACCGATTCGGACAGGGAGCGGTGCAGCTCGTCGGCGATCGTGCCGAAATGGTCGCGTGAGGCACGCTGCACGAGCCGGAGCCGGTCCTTCAGCTGCTTGCCGACCTGGAAGACGACGTCTTCGATGTGGCGGCGCAGGAGGTTCTTCGCCTCCATCTGGCGGCGCGTGAGGCGCCCGGTCATGTCTTCGCGGTAGGCGCGGCGTCCAACCAGCACGCCGGCCAGCAGCGACAGCGGGTTGATGAGCGTCAGGCCCACCAGGCTCGTCGCGAGCCCCACCATCAGAACACCGCCGTAGGAGCCGCGCACCCCGATGTAGATCTTCTCGGCGGCGCTCATGCGGCCCTCATCCAGCACCTGCAGGTTCTCCACGGGATCGAGCACTCCGGTGACATCGCCCACGTCGATGAGGGGGATCCCCGACTCCCCGGCGATGAACTCCTCCGCGACCCGCTCGGACAGCCACTGCGAACGCTCGTTGGTCCACACGAAGGTCTCCGACACCGCCGCCGACACGCGCTCATCCAGCCACTGCGCGATCTGATCCCAGATGGGCCCGGGGTCGCCCTCGTCGATGGCCGCCTCCCCGTCGCGCTGCACCTTGCGGAGGCGATCGCGCAGATCGTGCTCGGTGTCGGCGATGAGGTCGGCGATGCCGTCGCTGAGGGTCACCTGCCATCGGGCGGAGCGGCCGCGGAACTCGTCGGCGCGGGACTTGGCGTCCTCGAGCTCGGCGAGCATGCGCGGGGTGTCCTCGGGGTGCAGCAGTGCGTTCAGCTCCGTGCGCAGCGAGAGCGAGAGCTGATCGACGACCGTGGTGAGATCGTGCACGGCCCCGCGGCGGTGCAGCAGCTCGGCATGCCCGAGCACGTTCCGGCGCAGGTGCGCCACGAGCGCGGGGAAGCCGGACTCGTCGTTGAGCTCACGGTCCTGGTGCTCGGCGGCCAGCAGGCGCAGGTCGCTGGAGACGGCGAAGATCGGCACGTCGCCGAGCCCGTCCAGGCGCGACCGGTCGATGGAGTGGATGTCGCGCCACTGCGGATAGATGTCGGTCTTGCTGAGCACCGCGGCGACGTTCGGCGAGATGCGCATCGCGTGCTGCAGGAACGTCAGCTCCGGCTCGGTGTACTCCTGCGACGCATCCGAGACCAGGATCACGGCGTGCGCCGTGGACAGGGCCGCAAGGGTGGCCAGTGCCCGCGTGGATTCCAGACCCCCCACGCCCGGGGAGTCCACGAGGCGCAGGCCGCCCTTGAGGATCTCCCGGGGCAGCAGGACCTCGGCCCCCACGACCGAGCGCCCCGGGGGCACCTCCGCGCGATCGGACACGTAGGAGGCCAGATCGTCGAAGGAGATGGGAACGCGCTGCACGGTGTCGTCGCCGCCACCCTCCGGCCGCATGAACACGGCAGCGGAGGGCTCCTCCGCGTACCCGACGGAGGTCGGCACGGCGGTGGCGACATCGTCGTCTACCGCGCACGCCGGCGCGTTGATGAGGGCGTTGACGAGTTTGCTCTTGCCCTGTTTGAACTGTCCCACCACGATGACCCGCACGTGCGGATCCAGCAGCCGGGCACGGGTGTCGTCGAGCCGCTTGGCGAGGTCGGTGCGCCCCACCGCGCCGGAGAAGGAGCGGGCCTGCTCCACCAGCCGGACGAGCTCGCCGGGTGGGGCGGATGCGGCCACGTGGTCGTTCACGGGCGCCCCGACGGCGATCCCCCCTGCCGGATCGGTTGCAGTCACCGTTGCCTCCTTCTCGTCGCGACCCGTCGCACGAAGCGATGGCCCCGGGTCGGGTGCTGACCCGGGGCCATCGCGGTCACGTCGGAGTCATAGATCCACGTCGACATCGGGGTCGGTGTCGTCCGCGATCCCCGACATGCCGCTGTCCCAGATCACGTTCGCGTCGATGTCCCAGGCGCTCGTGGTCTGCACCGTGAGGTCGTCGTGGAAGGAGTTCTCCACATCCAGCGTCGCCGAGTAGGTGTTGCCGCTGTTGTCGAGGTCCCAATCCTGCGAGCTGTCGTTCACCGTCGTGTCCACGGTCGAGGTGTTCCCCGAGTTGTACGAGAAGTTCACCGTCTTGGTGCTGTCCATCAGGATGTCGCCGTCGGCGCTGAGCGATGTGCTGCTGTCGACGTTGTACGTCACGGCCGCATCCGACCCGGCGACGATCGCTCCGTCACCGCTGTTGACCACCGCATCCGTCGACACCCACTGGGAGACCCCGCTGCCGGCGGAGACGTTCATGTTGAGCGACTGGTCGAGGATCGTCGACCGGTTGTCGATCATCATGTCGCCGCCGCCGGCAGCCCCCAGCACATTGCCGAAGCCGGTGTCGTAGGACCGGACTCCCGCATTGATCGAGTTGTCGTGGGTGGAGTTGTCGGAGTTGTCCGTCTCCGACCCGTCCGTGTACGTGAACTCGTCGTTGAATGAGTCGGTGTTGTCGGAGTGGTCGGTGTCGGTGACGGTGTTGTACGAGTCCGAGTGGAAGGAGCCGGTCGCCGTCGCGGTGTCGTTGCCCGAGTCGTTCGTGGAGCTGTTCACGTTGCCGGAGCCGCTCACGGTGGTGGCGAGGTTCGCCGTGTTCGTGGTCGTGGAGGTGACCGAGTTGCGCACCTCGCTGGTGACGTCGATCGTGACGTCGTTGTCGTCGAAGGCCATGTCCTGCTGCTCTCTGTCTGGTGGGCGCGAGGCGCCCGGGGTTGGATGGCTGCCGGTCGCCGCCACCGCAGCGACCGGCAGCCGGTCTCACATGCCGAGGTCGGCGTCGCCGATGCCCGCGCCGACGCTGCCGACGATCGCGTCGACGTTCACGTCGACGGTCGTCGAGGACTGGAACAGCGCCTCGTCGTTGTACGAGTCGGTGACCGTCTCCGACCACGTGTACGTGTTGTTGGAGTCGGTGACGTCCCAGTCCTGCGAGCTGTCGTTGATCGTCGAGGTGAACGAGTAGTCGTTGCCGGAGTTGATCGACGAGTTGACGGTCTTGGTGCTGCCGTCCATCAGGATGTCGCCGCCGGCATCGATCGACAGCGACTCGTCGATGTTGTAGGTGACGTTCGCGTCGCCGCCGGCCACGATCGCGTCGTCGCCGGAGTTGACGACGGCCGAGCTCGACGCGGTCGTGTACACGGGGCCGGATGCGGCGATGTTGCCGTTGATCGACTGGTCGACGATCGTCGAGCGGTTGTCGATCATCATGTCTCCGCCGCCGCCGGCGGCGGCTGCGGCGCCGCCGAGGTCGCCGAAGCCCGTGGAGTAGCTGCGCACGCCGGCGTTGACGGAGTCGTCGTGCGTGGAGTTGTCGGAGTTGTCGGTCCACGACTCGTCCGTCCACGTGGCCGTGTCGTTGTACGAGTCGGTGTTGCCGGAGTGCGCGGTGTCGGTCTCGGTGTTGTACGACCCCCAGTGGTACGAGTCGGTCGCCGTCGCCGTGTCGTTGTAGCTGTCGTTGGTCGAGTCGTTCGTGTTGCCGGACTCGGTGACGGTGTGGTCGACATCCAGCGAGCTCGTGTTGGTCTCGGTGTACTCGTTCGTCACCGCCGAGCTGAGCGTGGCGTTGAGAGTGTTGTCGTCGAAGGCCATGATCCCTTTCCATTCCCGGGGCCCCAGGTCCCCGACGTGGTGTTGTGGCCTCACAGTACGAATGCGACCGGGTGCGCCGCATCGGGGATCCCTCCCGGGTTTGCCCGACGGGGTGCGGGGGTCCCCTCCCCCCGATCCCCCACCCGAAGGGGGTGCGGGCCGGGGCGTGGGGTGGACGCGCCTAGGGTGGGGGAGTGGATATGGCGGAGCTGACGGCGCTGCTCACCCCCGGCGGCCTGCGGCTGCTGGACGAGGTGGGAGAGGTCGGCTCCACCGCCGACGTCGCGCGCGTCGTGTCGCAGCTGCGCGCGGCCGGTCACTCCCCCGACCTCGTCTCCGCGGTGGTGGGGCAGGCGCGGCTGCGGGTGCGGGCGCGCGCGAAGTTCGGCGACTTCGCCGCGCGCATGCTGTTCACGCGGGCGGGGCTCGAGCAGGCCACGCGCCTGTCGGTGGCCGCGCGCCACGCCGGCCGCTTCCGTGCCGCCGGGATCGAACGGGTCGCCGACCTCGGATCCGGCATCGGCGGCGATGCGCTGGGGTTCGCCGGCCTCGGCCTGGGAGTCGTCGCCGTGGACGCCGATGAGGTGACCGCCGCGATCGCGGCGTACAACCTCGCGCCCTTCGGCGACGCCGTGACCGTGCAGCACGGCACCGCCGAGGCGGCCGACCTCTCCGGCGTGCAGGCGGTGTGGCTCGATCCGGCCCGGCGCACCGCCGGACATACGGAGACGACGCGCGTGCGCGCGGGCGACTACTCCCCTCCGCTGGAGTGGGCGTTCGATCTCCTCGCCCGCATGCCCGGCGGCATGAAGCTCGGCCCCGCCTTCGATCGCGACGCCCTCCCCGCCGACGTCGAGGCGCAGTGGGTCAGCGCCGACGGCTCGACGATCGAGCTCGTGCTGTGGAGCGGATCGCTCGCACGCCCGGGCGTGCGCCGCGCGGCGCTGGTCACCCGCGGCGACGACGCGTGGGAGCTGACGGCCGGCGGCGACGCCGAGGACGTGCCGGTGCGCCCGCTCGGGGCGTTCGTGCACGAACCCGATGGCGCGGTCATCCGGGCCCGGCTCATCGGCGAGGCAGCACGGCAGCTGCAGGCCGGGATGCTGGCCCCCGGAATGGCGTATCTCACCTCCGACGAGGCGCTCACGAGCCCGTTCGTGACCTCGTTCCGCGTGCGCGAGGAGGTGCCGTTCGACACGCGCGCCCTCGCCCGCGCGCTGCGCGAGCGCGGCATCGGCACGCTGGAGATCAAGAAGCGCGGCGTCGACGTCGACCCGGCCGTGCTGCGCACGAAGCTCAAGCTGCGCGGCGACGACGCCGCGACCCTGATCCTCACGCGCGTCGGATCGCGCCGCCTCGCGCTCCTGGCCGACCGCGTCGGGTGAGGCGGGCCCGTCCCGCCCTGGTCAGTCCAGCGGAAGCTGCGGGATGACCCACAGCAGCCAGCCGGCGCTGTAGGCGATCGACACGAGGCTCAGCACGAGCGCCCACACCGCCATCGCGCGCGATTCCCGGGGACGACGCAGGGCCACGATCGCGACCACGAACCCGGCGAGACCGAACGGCAGCATCCACCCCACGAAGAAGGACGCCCCCAGCGCGACGATCGCCAGGGCGAGCGCCCACGCGGCCACCGCGGCCCGCCGCGCCGGCGGCGGGGGCGACCACGGCGAGGATTCACCCTCGACCGGACCGTGCGTGGCGAGGATGACCGGGGCGGTGGGCAGCTGTGTGTAGCCCGTGCGCGCGGCTCCCGGGATGCGCGGGGCGACGGGGGCGGCGACGACGTCGGGCGAGGGCGCCTCCACGGTCGGGGCCGGCGGCAGGGGCGGCGGCGATCCGAGCGCGGCGTCGACGCCGGTGAGGTCGGGCGTCGTGGCCGGCTGGACCGCGGCCTCGGCCGCCTCCGCATCCGCGGGCGGGTGCGGCTCGGGGGGCAGGGGCTCGCTCACGCGGCCTCCTCCTCCGCCACCTGGATCTGCGTGACCGGCAGGGTCGAGTCCGCGCCGAACGACAGGGTCGAGGGGCGCCGGCCCGATGCGATGAGGTCGGCGGCGAGGGCGGCGATCATCGCGCCGTTGTCGGTGCACAGCCGCAGCGGCGGGATCCGCACGCTCACGCCCGCCTCGGCGGCGCGGGCGAGGGCGACATCGCGCAGGCGCCGGTTGGCCACGACGCCGCCGCCGAGCAGCAGGCGCGGCACGTCGTGCTGCGCGCAGGCGTCCAGCGCCTTGGTCACGAGCACGTCGACGACCGACTCGCGGAACGACGCGGCGACGTCCGCGACGGGCACCGGCTCGCCGGCGGCCTCCCGCTGCTCGATCCAGCGCGCGACGGCGGTCTTCAGGCCCGAGAAGGAGAAGTCGTAGCGGTGGCGTGCCAGGTCGGAGGTGCGGGAGAGGCCCCGGGGGAAGCGGATCGCGGTGGGGTCGCCGGATGCGGCGGCGCGGTCGATCTCGGGGCCGCCGGGGTAGGGCAGGCCGAGGATGCGGGCGACCTTGTCGAACGCCTCCCCCGCGGCGTCGTCGACGGTCTCGCCCAGCAGCTCGACGTCGCTCGTGAGGTCGCGCACGAGCAGGAGCGACGTGTGCCCGCCGCTGACCAGCAGCGCCACCGTCGGGTACTCCAGCGGGCCCGCGTCGGCGTCGAGGATGTCGGCGGCGATGTGCCCCACGAGGTGGTTGACGGCGTACAGCGGCTTGCCGAGCGAGACGGCGAGCGCCTTGGCCGCGCCGATGCCCACCATGAGCGCGCCGGCCAGCCCAGGGCCGCTCGTGACCGCGACGGCGTCGAGGTCGTGCAGGCTCACGGATGCCTCCGCCAGCGCCGCGCGGATCGCCGGCTGCAGCGCCTCCAGGTGGGCGCGGGCGGCGACCTCGGGCACGACGCCGCCGTAGCGGGCGTGCTCGTCCATGCTCGAGGCGATCGTGTTGGACAGGAGCGTGCGCCCGCGCACGATGCCGATGCCCGTCTCGTCGCAGCTGGTCTCGATGCCCAGCACGAGCGGCGCGCGCGTCATGTGCACCACCCCGTCGCCACGTCGCACGCCGGCGCCGCGTCCCCGAGCGGCCGGAGGCCCGCACCGAGGTCGGAGGATGCGCCCGAGGTCGGAGCATCCGCCGTGGATCCTCCGACCTCCGTGCGATCCTCCGACGGCGCGGCGGCGCGCGCGGCGGCCCAGGAGGGCAGGTCCAGGCGCATCACGACGGCGTCGACGCCGTCCGGCTGGTAGTAGCGGGGGCGGCGGCCCACCTCGGCGAACCCTTCCGAAGCGTACAGCGCCTGGGCGACGGGGTTGTCGGCGCGCACCTCGAGGAACACCTCCCGGGCGCCCCGCCGGTCGGCCTCGGCGAGCAGCGCCCGCAGCAGCGTCCGTCCCCGTCCGTGTCCGCGGAAGGGCTCGGCGATCGTGATCGTCTGGATGTCGGCGTCCTTCGCCCCGCGCGGGGCTCGCAGCCCCGCGTATCCGGCGAGCATCCCCGCCTCCTCGGCGACGACGTACCAGCCGTGGCGGGAGGCCAGCTCTTCGCGCATCATCGCCTCGCTCCACGCGTCGGTGGGGAACGAGGCGCGCTCGAGCGTCATGATCGCATCGAGGTCGGCGGCCTCGGCGGCGCGGAGGTTCACGTGCGCACCTTCTTCGGCGTGTGCCCGAGCGTGACGTCGGGCGAGCGGAGGTACAGCGGCTCGGACGGGCCGATGCTGCGGCCGGCGGCCACCGCGCGTGCGGCGGCGAGGGCGATCATGGTCGCGGGCACGGATGCCGCGTCGTGGCGGATCGCGCCGAGGTCGGCGACGCGCGCATCGAGCTCGTCCCGCGGCGACAGGGCGGGCTCGCTGACGCGCACGGGAAGGCCGTCGTCGTCGAGGCCTTCATAGACGGTGAACGCGAATTCGCGCCGGCGGGCGTCGGTGACGACGGCGAAGCGGCCGGGCTCGGGGGCGCCGGCGACGGCCGCATCCAGCAGGAGCCCGAGGGCGACGGCGTCGTGACTGACGACCGGCACGACCGGCAGGTCACGGCCCAGGGCGAAGGCGCGGGCGGCGGCGATCCCCACGCGCAGCCCCGTGAAGGGGCCGGGGCCCATTCCGGATGCCACGTGCGTGATGCCGGCCGCATCCACCTGCGCGAGCAGGTCGCCGATCACTTCGGCGTGCCCCAGCGGGTCGGGGCTGGATGCTTCGTCCACGACGTACCCGTCGGCCTCGACGACGGCGACGGCCGTGGCGAGGGAGGTGTCGATGCCGAGGAACACCCTCCCAGCGTAATCCGCCCCCGGCACCCGCTCGCCCTCGTCCGCCGGCGGGCTACGGGTGGCGGGTGATGGCGACGGTGCGGGGGGCGTCGGCGTCGAGCTCGGCGGTGTGGCCGGCGATCGTGCCGCACGCGGAGTCGAGACCGCGCCCGCCGGTCTGCGGCGTGATCTCGATCTCCCACCACGACTCGGCGAGGTGCTCGGCCATCCCCCGGCCCCATTCCACGATCACGACGGAGGACGGCACGTCGATGTCGAGGTCGTCGAGCTCGACCGCCGAGCCGAGGCGGTAGGCGTCCACGTGCACGAGCGGTGCGCCCCCGATGAGTGAGGGGTGCGTGCGCGCGATGACGAACGTCGGGCTCTGCACGGGGCCGCGGATGCCGAGGCCCTCGCCGATTCCGCGGGTGAGCGTCGTCTTGCCGGCGCCGAGCCCGCCGGTGAGCACGACGACGTCGCCGGGCTCGAGGGCGCGCCCCA
This sequence comes from Microbacterium wangchenii, assembly GCF_004564355.1. NCBI lineage: Bacteria > Bacillati > Actinomycetota > Actinomycetes > Micrococcales > Microbacteriaceae > Microbacterium > Microbacterium wangchenii. Next base: position 718,630 of record NZ_CP038266.1, on the reverse strand, counting down.
GCGTCACGCCGAGGTCGTGCATGGCGTCGGGGGTGTCGATCTCGCGCGTACCGAGGAGCTCGTCGGGGACGCTCATCCGGCCACCTGCCGCCGCGCCACCCGCGAGCCGATGCCCGTGACGAGGTCGTAGTTGATGGTGCCCGCCGCATCCGCCCACTCGGTCGCCGACGGCGCACCGAGCGTCGGATCGCCGAAGAGCACGACCTCATCGCCGACGGCGACCGGCGTATCGCCCACGTCGACGACGAACTGGTCCATCGCGATGCGCCCGGCCACGGTGAAGCGTCGCCCGCCGATCGTGACCGGTCCCGTGCCCGAAGCCTGTCGCGGCACTCCGTCGGCGTATCCGAGGGGGACGAGGGCGAGGGTCGTGTCCCGCGGGGCGCGGAAGTCGTAGCCGTACGACACGCCCTGGCCCGCGGGCACGCGCCGCACCGCGGCCACGGCGGCGCGCAGGGTCATCGCGGGGCGCAGTCCGAGCTCGGCCGACGTGCGGTCGGCGAAGGGCGACAGTCCGTACAGGCCGATGCCGATGCGCACGCATCCGAGCCGTGTCTCGGGCAGCTCGATGGCCGCCTGGGTCGCGGCGATGTGGCGCAGCGGAGGGTTCAGCCCGAGAGAGGCGGCCTCGCTCACGGCCTCCTCGAACACGCGCAGGGCGGCGAGGTCGTCGGCGGCGGACGCGTTGGACAGATGCGAGAACAGCCCGACCACGCGCACCTTGCCGATGCGCTCCAGGCGCGCGGCCTCAGCGAAGACGACGCGATACTGCGCCGGCGGAACGCCGTTGCGCGACAGGCCGGTGTCGATCTTGATGTGCACGGCGGCGGGGCGGTTCCCGGATGCGGCGGCCGCGGCCTGCAGCAGCTGATCCATGCCCGACACACCCACCTCGATGTCGTGCTCGACCGCCTCGGCGAACGACGTGCCCGGTGCGTGCAGCCACGCGAGGATCGGGGCGGTGATGCCCTCGCGGCGCAGGCGCAGCGCCTCGGCGATGTCGGCCACGCCGAGGCGGGATGCTCCGCCCTGCAGTGCCGCAACGGCGGAGCGGAACGCCCCGTGCCCGTATGCGTCGGCTTTCACGACGGCGATGATCTCGGCGTCGGTGAGCCGGCGCAGGTGCCGCACGTTGTCGGTGATCGCGTCCACGTCGATGCGCGCCTCGCGCATGACGCCGTCGGGCAGCCGGCTCATGCCGACTCCACGATCACGTACGCGGTGGCCATGCCCGCGTCGTGGCTGAGGGAGAGGTGCGTGCGGGTGATTCCACGGGCCGCCATCGCCTCCGCCGTCGACCCTGACAGGGCGAAGCGCGGGCGGCCGGACGCTTCCGAGACCACCTCGATCTCGGTCCAGTGCACGCCGTCGGATCCGCCGAGCGCCTTGATGAGGGCCTCCTTCGCGGCGTAGCGCGCCGCGAGCGAGTGCGGCTTCAGCATCCGCTCCTTCGGCGCGAACAGTCGCGTCAGCAGGCGCGGGGTGCGCGCGATCGACCGCTCGAAGCGGGGGATGTCGACCAGGTCGACCCCGATCCCCACGATCATTCGCGCTCCTCCCGAACACCCCCGACCGCGGTCTGCGACCTCCGCACGGAGCCTCCGCCAGCCTACCGCGCACCGGTTGGACGGCACTCGGCGGGGCGAGAGCCGGATAACGTGGCGGGGTGGATTCCCTGCCTCCTGGACCACGGCTGCCTCGATCGACGACGAGCCGCGAGCCGCAGTACCTCATCGTGACGCTCCTGGGCGACTACTGGTTCAGGCGGAGTGAACAGATCCCGTCGGCGGCGATCGTGGCACTGCTCGCCGAGTTCGGCATCACGGAGAGCGGCGCGCGTCAGGCGATGCGACGACTTCACAAGCGCGGTCTCCTCACCCAGGGCAAGTCCGGCCGGACCACGTCGTACGGCGCCCCCGAGCGCATGAGCGAATCCGCGGAGGCGACCATGCGGCGCGTCTTGCGATTCGGCCTCGACATCACCGGTTGGGACGGACTGTGGACCGTGGTCACCTTCTCGATACCCGAGCCTGCGCGTGACGTCCGGCGCGTGCTGCGGACGCGATTGCGGGACTTGGGCTTCGGCCTGCTCAACGATGCCAACTGGATCACGCCGCATGATCGAACGATCGAAGCCGTCGAACTGCTCGACACCTTGCAGGTCGACGACGGCAGCGTCCTGCGCGCGACCATCGTGGCACGGCCCGGGCGTCCGTTCTCCGTCGCCGACGTCTTCGACCTCGAGACGCTGGAGCGTCGATACCTCGACTTCATCGCACGTCACGAACCGAAGGTCCAGGAGGTGCTCGCCGGCGGCGTCACTCCGCGCGACGCCCTCGTCATGCGTACCGAGATCATGACCGAATGGCTGCAGTTCCGGCAGTTCGACCCCGATCTGCCTGTCGAGCTGCTGCCCGACGGTTGGCCGCGCGCTCGCGCGCGAGAAGTCGCGTTCCGCATCTACGACGAACTCGGGGTCGCGGCGGAGGCCCGATTCCGTCAGGTGCTCGGGGCGGTCGATCGCGATCTCGCCGCACTGTCGTCCCACCACACATCCCGCGACGCGTGACCTTCGCCGACCCGGGTCGAGGGGAGGTGCACCTCCTCAGCCGCAGCTCATGCGGGCACGACCCGCAGGGGCACGCTCTGCGCACCGAGTTCGGGCATGCGTGTCATCTCGATCTCCCCCGCGACATCGAACGACTGCGTGCGCTCAAGGAGGACCTCCAGCGCGATGCGGAGGCTCAGGCGCGCGAGAGCCATGCCCACGCAGCGGTGCCGCCCGCGGCCGAATCCCATGTGCCGAGAGATGTTCGACCGGTCCAGCACGAATGCGTCCGGATCCGGGAAGACGCGCTCGTCGCGATTGGCCGACGCATACACGAGGGTCACGGGCACCCCCGGCTCGATGAGGCGGCCGTGAACCTCCACCGGCTCGGAGACCGTCCTGGCGAAGCCGCGATACGGCGTGTAGAGGCGGATGAACTCCTCGAGCGCTGCCGGGATGAGCGCAGGGTCCGCGCGGAGCCGGCTCTGCAGGTCCTGATCTCGGCTCAGGTGGACGCAGATACCGCCGAGCAGGATGGGCGGGGCGACGAGGCCGACCACCAGAGACTGCCGGAGCGCGCCGACGACGAGCTCCTCTGCGAGCGGCGCCCCCTCGTACTCCTCGGCGAGCAGCGAGCTCGCCGGGTCGGTCTCGACGGGCCGGGGGTTGGCGCGACGATCGGCGACGAGGGCGCGCGCCATGTCGTACATCTCGTTACTGCGCGCCGTCACCGTCTCGCCGTCCTGCCGGCGCCAGGCGTCGACCCAATCGCTCGACACCGACGCGAGTCGGTAGACCTGGTCGCGGTCGAGATTCAGCCACTCCGCTGCGGTGAACGCCGGGTAGATCGTGCCGAAGCTCCGACAGATATCGCTCGTGCCGGCGTCGAGGAAGGGCTGGATCTCCCGCTCGGCGTGCGCACGCAGGCGGGGAGCCAGCCGTTCGAGCCTGGAGTGGTGCAGCGTCCGGTCGAGCGCACGACGGAACGGCGAGTGCGCCGGCGCGTCGAAGTTCAACGGCGGCCGGCGGATGCCACGCGGGTCGCTCGGCACGACGGCGCGGACGGACGAGATGAAGCGCGTCGAATCACGCGCGGCCTTCTCGACGTCCTCGAACCGCGTCAGCGCGTAGAAGCCGCCATACCCGCTCGAGTACGCCACGGGCGCCTCATCTCGCAGCCGGCGGTAGTTCTCGTGCGCACCGTCGAAGGATTCGGCGGCCGTCGCGTCGAAGTCGTCGGCGAACGGACACCGGGAGTCACTGTGCGTCATTTGGTTCTGCTCCACTCTCGGATTGTCGACTCTACGCCAACGCCCGTCCGCTTGAACGATGTCTATTCTCGCGACCGGCTCGCCGTTTCGCATCATGTCGCCAGTCTCGACCGCGATCCCGCGCCGTGACAGCGAGCGTGATGGTCCGAATAGGATTCACCTGGATTGACTGTCGCCACTTTTACTGAATACTATTGCGTGACAGTGCCGTCTTGCCATGCGGCGGGTGGCGTTCCGAATCAACGACGATGGGATACCTCGTGCACCACACACTCCGCACCGCGGCGGCGGTGATCGCCGCGGGGATGGTCCTCGGCCTCGCCGCCTGCAGCACCAGCGGCGATCCTGCGCCCGCGGGACCCGCTTCCGCCACCGGCGACCCGGTGGCCGGGGGTGATGCCACCATCATCCTCGGCGTCGAGGCGGTGCGCGGTCTCGATCCGGCGTTGCTGTTCAACCTCACGCCGTCGGGCGACGCCAACCGGATGGCAGCGATCTACGACGTGCTGTTCTGGTCGGATGCGTCCACCGGTGAGGTCCACGGGCAGCTCGGCGACTCGCTGGAGCCCGACGTGGACGGCACCGTCTGGACCATGAGCCTGCACCCCGACATCGTCTTCACCGACGGCACGCCTCTGGATGCTGCCGCCGTGGTCGCGAATTACGAGCGGATCCAGGACCCGGCCACCGCTTCACCCCTGGCAGGACTGCTCGAGGGCGCGACGTTCGCTGTGGTCGACGAGACGACCCTCACCATCGAGCTGACCGAACCGAACCTCCAGTTCGACAAGATCGTCGCCACGAGCTTCACGCACATCGGCTCGCCGACGGCCATGGCCGAGGATCCGGACTACGCCAACAACCCGGTGGGCGCCGGACCGTTCGTACTCGAGGAATGGGTCCGCGACGACCACATGACCCTGGTGCGCAACCCGGACTACTTCCAGGAGGGGCTGCCGTACCTCGATTCGATCACCTTCACGCCGCTGCGCGACCCCACGCAGCGCATCAACACCGTGCAGACCGGAGCCGCGCACGCGGCCGTGCCCGGGTCGGAGCTCGCCTTCAAGCAGGCCGCGACCGACGCCGGTCTCGCACTGACCACCGCCCCGGCCGGCGGCGGACCCGTCCTGATGTTCAACACGCAGACCGCTCCGTTCAATGACCTCCGCGCCCGCCAGGCGGTCCAGCTCGCGCTCAATATCGATGAGCTCACCTCGGTCGTCGACCCCGGCTCGTCGGCTCCGGACAGCCTGTACGGCCCCGAGTCTGCCTTCCACCCGGGGGACAGCATCTTCGTCGAGCACGACGCGGAGGCCGCTCAGGCCCTCTTCAGCGAACTCGCCGCCGACGGCAACCCGGTCTCGTTCACGGTCACGATGCCTCAGAGCGGATTCTTCACCCGCACCGCGGAGTACCTGCAGAGCCGCCTTGCGCAGTACGACGACGTGACCGTACAGATCGAGACGCTCGACAACGCCACGCTGGACGAACGAGTTTTCCGCAAGCAGGACTACCAGATGTCGGCGCAGATCGTGCCGGTCACGGATCCGGAGCCGAACCTCGCGAAGCTGCTGCAGACCGGCGGTCAGACCAACTACATGGGGTTCTCCGACCCCGAGCTGGACGCGGCGCTGGACTCAGGGCGCGCCAGCGTCGATGAGAAGGAGCGCACCGCCGCGTACGCGACCGTCGAGGAGATCGTCGTCGCGCAGGTGCCGATCCTCCCCATCCGCAATCAGGAATCCTTCACCGTCCACGCGAAGTCGCTGCACGGCCTCACGCTGCACGGCGACGGGTCGCTCCTCTACGACCGCCTCTGGCTGAACGCGGAGTAGCGTGAGCGTATTCACCGGGGAGCGGATGCGCGCCACGCGCATCCGCTCCCGTCCCGCCCTCGCCCGCGCGGCCCACCTCGCCGCGGTCGTCCTGCTCGTCACGCTCGCCGCCACGGCATTGACGGACCTCATGCCCGGTTCCCCGGGATCGGTCATCCTCGGCCCCGGCGCGACGGCGCAGCAGATCGCCGACTTCGATGCCGCACACGGGTACGACCAACCGCTGTTCGCGCGATACGTGCAGTGGCTCGGCGCCGCTCTGACGGGTGACCTGGGAACGTCCATTCAGACGAACCAGCCGGTCGCCGAGGTCCTGCTGCAACGCCTCCCCGTCACGCTCGAGCTGACCGTCCTGGCCCTCCTGCTCTCGCTGCTCATCGCCGTCCCGGCCGCCGTCTACGCCGCATCGCGGGCGAACGGCGTCTTCGACCGGATCATGTCCAGCCTGGCGTCGGGGTTCCTGTCCATCCCGGTGTTCGTGGTGGGTGTCGTCCTCGTGTACGTCCTCGCGGTGTCGACGCGCTGGTTCCCCGTGGCCGGGTGGGCGCCGCTTTCTGCGGGGCTGGGCGAGAATCTCCGTTTCGCCTTCGTGCCCGTGCTCGCCCTGGCGCTCGGAGAGTTCCCCGCGTTCTACCGCCTGCTACGTGGGGATGTCATCACGACGCTTCGCGAGGACTTCGTGCGCACGGCCACCGTCCGGGGTCTCCCCCGCGCCTACATCCTGCTGCGACACGTGCTGCGGCCGTCCTCCTTCTCACTCATCACCGTCGCGGCCGTAGCGTTCGGGCGACTGCTGGCCGGATCCATCGTCATCGAGAGCCTGTTCGCCCTCCCGGGGCTGGGCAGCCTCGCCCTGCAGTCGATCCCGGCCAAAGACGTCCCGATGATCCAAGGAATCGTGGTGCTCGTCGCTGTGACCTACGTACTCATCAACGCCGCCGTCGACATCGCCTACACCTTCCTCGACCCCAGGACCCGCCGATGACCGCGACCGCCCCGCCCACCAGGCCGTCCACCCGGACGCTGCACACCGTCACGGTGCCGCGGCGCCGGCATGCCGGCAGGCGCATCGCCCTCGTGGTGTCGGTGACGTGGATCGCCCTGCTGGCGACTCTGGCCCTCGTCGCGGATCTTCTGCCGTTACCCGGGATCGATGAACCGGTGGGCGGCCCGAGCCTCCCCCCGTTCTCCGGCGAGGGACCACTGCTCGGCACCGACGCGATCGGTCGCGACGTCGCGACCCGGCTCATCTACGGGATCCGGATCTCGCTCGCCGTCGGGATCGGCGCCACGGTCATCGCGCTGGTGATCGGCGTGCTGCTCGGCCTCATCGCGGCGAACGCGCGCGGGAAGATCGAAGCGCTCATCAACGTCCTCGCCGACACCGTGCTGTCGTTCCCGCCGCTGCTGCTCCTGATGGCTCTCGCGACCGTCGTGGTCCCCGGCGTACCGACTCTCGTGTTCGCCTTGGGGTTCCTCTTCGTTCCGCCGTTCTTGCGCCTGACCCGCTCCGCAGCGCTCGCGCAGATGAACCGTGACTACATCACCGCGGCCCGCACCCTGGGCGCCGGTCGCGCGCGCATCGTCTTCCGCGAACTGCTCCCCAACAGCATCCAGCCCGTCGTGTCCTATGCCGTGGTCGTCATCGCCGTCATCATCGTCATCGAGGGCTCGCTGAGCTTCCTCGGGGTGGGGGTTCCCCCGCCCGCCCCCAGCTGGGGTTCGATGATCGCCTCGGGCAAGGACAACCTCAGCCGCGCGCCGTACCTGATCGTGGCCCCCTCGCTGATGATCTTCCTCACGGTGCTCAGCTTCAACACGGTCGGCGACCATCTGCGCCGACGTCTGAGCGGAACGGGTGCCGCATGACCCTCGATAGCCAGGCCGACCTTCGCGAGTCCGGGAGTGCCGATGCACTCCTTCGCGTCGAGGACGCACGCTGCGCGATTCCGACCGGGCGCGGCGACGTCAAGGCGCTCGGCGGGGTGGACCTCGAACTGCGCGCCGGCGAGGTGCTCGGCGTGGTCGGTGAGTCCGGTTCGGGCAAGTCCACGCTGGCGGGGTTCATCATCGGAGCACTCGCTCCCGGGGCGCAGTCGACCGGGTCGGTCATCCTGGAAGGCCAAGATCTGCGCAGCCTGCCCTCCGAGACCGCCCGCCGTGTGCGGGGCCGCCGCATCGGGATCGTCTTCCAGGACCCCATGATGGCGCTCAACCCCGTCGTCCCGATCGGACGCCAGGTCACCGAAGCGGCCATGTTCAATCTCGGGCTCTCCCGCGCGGAGGCGAAGGCCAAGGCCGTCGGGCTGCTGCGCCAGGTAGGCATCCCCGACCCCGAGCGCAGGCTCCGCCATTACCCGCACCAGTTCTCCGGCGGGATGCGCCAGCGCATCACGATCGCGATGGCCTTGGTGTGCGATCCGGACATCCTCATCGCCGACGAGCCCACCACGGCGCTGGACGTCACGGTCCAGCGCCAGATCCTCGATCTCTTGGCACGTCTCGCCCGCGAGCGCTCGCTCGCGATGATCATGGTCAGCCACGACCTGTCGGTGATCGCGGGACGCACGGACACCATCGCGGTGATGTACGGGGGCTACGTCGTGGAATCCGGGCCGACCGTCGAGGTCTTCCGCAACCCGCGGCATCCGTACACGCGGGCGCTGCTGCGGGCCATCCCCCGCATCGACGGCTCGCGGCACGCACGGCTGGAAGCGATCCCCGGCAGCCCGCCGGATCTGACGCTACTCGGCACCGGGTGCCCGTTCGCACCGCGCTGCCCGAACGCCCTGCCGCTGTGCGCCGACGTCATGCCGGCGGTCTCCCATCCGCACGGAGGCCGAACGCTGCGATGCCACAACCCCGTCCCGGAAGGAGCCTGACATGCCGCTGCTGGAGGTGAGCGACCTGACCAAGCGCTTCAAGGTGCCCGGGGGGAGCGTGGAAGCCGTCTCAGGTGTGAGCTTCTCCCTCGAACGTGGCGAGACGCTCGCCCTCGTGGGAGAGTCAGGATGCGGGAAGTCCACCACCGGGCGCGCCCTGCTGGGCGCACCCGGCCCGGATGAGGGGACGATCGTCCTGGACGGCGTGACGCTGTCCGATCGCGCGGCGTCCCGGCGGCGCGACGTGCAGATGATCTTCCAGGATGCGCGGGCCTCGCTGAACCCCCGCCGCCGCGTCCGCGATCTCGTCGCCGAAGGGCTGCGGATCGCCGGCGTGCCGAGGGCGGAGACGCGCACCCGCGTGGACGCCATGCTGCGTGCGGTCGGTCTCGACCCCGACCGCGTCGGGGACCGCCGCGCCGCGGAGTTCTCAGGTGGCCAGTGCCAGCGCATCGCGATCGCCCGCGCGATGGTCATGGAGCCCCAGGTGCTCGTGTGCGACGAACCGGTGGCATCGCTGGACGTGTCGGTGCAGGCCCAGGTGGTCAATCTCCTGCAGGACATGAAGGAGAGTTACGGGCTCGCGATGCTGTTCATCTCCCACGACCTCTCGGTGGTGCGCAGCATCAGCGACAGGGTCGCGGTCATGTATCTGGGGCGCGTCGTGGAGATCGGAGGCGTGGATGAGCTGTACGAGAACCCCGGGCACCCGTACACGCGAGCGCTGCTCGACTCCGTCCCCGCACCTGACCCTGCCGCCCCCTCGCGGGGCGCGGCGCTGACGGGAGACCTGCCTTCGCCGATGTCACCGCCGAGCGGCTGTCGGTTCCGGACCCGGTGTCCGCTCGCCCAGGATGTGTGCGCGACCGAGACTCCCACCCTGCGGCGCACCGCGGCGGGACAGCTCGCCGCATGCCACTTCAGCGAACTCGTGGCCGCGTGAGGGGGGCGACCGCCGAGCTGGCGGAATGGGCGGCGAGCCTCCGTATCGAAGATCTGCCCGACAGCGTCATCGATCGTGTCCTGGCGCACACGCTCGACACCGTCGGCGCGATCCTCGTAGGTGCCACGCAGCCGTGGACGCGCACGGTGGCCGAGTACGCGTCCGTCGAGTCGCCGACCGGCAGATCCCGCTCCGCGGCGCTCGATCGCACGCTCCGTCCCGAGTGGGCCGCCCTCATCAACGGCACGGCGGCGCACGGTTTCGAGATCGACGACTACGCCCTGCCCGGGCTGTCGCACCCCGGCAGTGTTGTCGTGCCGAGCGCGTTCGCGCTGGGTGAGGACCGGGGGATCTCGGGCCGCGCGCTCATCGTCGCCCTCGCCGCCGGGTTCGAGTCGATCGTGCGGTTCGGTGAGGCCTGCACTCCTTCTCTGACCAGCCACCGCGGATTCCACGTCACAAGCGCGCTCGGGGTCTTCGGCTCGGCAGCCTCCGCTGTCAGCGTCCGTGGGCTGACTGCGGAACGGGGCCTGGCCGCGCTCGGAATCGCCGCCGCGCACGCGAGCGGCACGACGGAGTTCACGAGGACCGGGGGCGACATCAAGCGGCTGCACGCAGGCATGGCGGCGGCGGCCGGCATCCGCTCGGCGGCCCTCGCCGCGGGCGGGTTCACCGCTCCCCTCGCCGCCATCGAAGGCGAACGGGGGTTCCTCGCGGCGTTCGTGGAACAGGCCCGCCCCGAGCAGCTGACCGCGCAGCTCGGGCACCGCTGGGCGCTGGACGGCCTCGCACTCAAACGCTGGTGCGTGTGCGCCGGAATCCAAGCGCCGCTGGCGGGGCTGGACGCGATCCTCCGCGAGGGCGACATCCGGCCCGAGGACATCACGGCGATCGAGGTCGGGGTCGACCGCGCGACGCTGGCCCACGTGGGTCACATCGGCGGCTCGCCCCGCGACATGACGGAGGCGCAGATGAGCCTGCACCACGCCATGGCGATGCGCCTGGTCGCGGGTGGCAACGACCCCCTGCACTACACCCTCTTCGAGCAGGGGCTGGATGTCGGGGCCCAGGCGGACCGGGTCTCCCTCCACGTGGATGACACCGCGGAGGAGGCCTTCCCCCGCCGCCTGCTGGCCTCGGTCACGGTGCGCACCGCCACCACGACCGCCACCACCGTCCGCGCCGAAGCGCCCGGCACTCCCACGACCCCCATGGATCGCGACGCGCGACTGGAGAAGTTCCACGCGCTCGCCGACCCCCTCATCGGCGAGCGCGATGCGGTCCGCCTCGTCGACGCGGTCGACGCGCTCCGAGAGGACGGGCCGGTCTCGGTCGTCCTCGCTCACACCCGAAAGGCACAGCACACCGCATGATCCGTTTCACCGCCGTCGGCGACGTCGGGCCCGAGCGCCCCGACGTCGACAGTCTGTTCGAGAAGGTCGCCGCGCACGTGCGCGCGGCGGACATCGCGTTCATGCAGCTCGAGATGACCCTCACCCAACGCGGGCAGCGCGTCCCGCAGACCAAGCACACCTCACGGACGCACCCGGATGCCGCTGCGGCCTTCCGGCGCGCGGGCTTCACCCACGCCGGCTGGGCGAGCAACCACTCGCTCGATTGGGGGACCGAGGGCTTCTTCGACACGATCGACGCGCTCGACGCGGCGAGCGTGGTACCGCTCGGCGTCGGGCGGGATCTCTCCGAAGCCCGCCGGATCCGGATCGCCGAGGCCGACGGGATCCGCGTCGCGATCCTGGCGTACTGCAGCATCCTCCCGGCCGACTACTGGGCCACGGCGCAGCGTCCGGGCGTCGCCCCCCTCCGCGCCTTCACGGTGCACGAGCCGATCGAGCCGGACCAGCCGGGCACCCCGGCACGGATGCACACCTTCCCCCATCCGGACGACCTCAGCGGCATGGTGGCGGACATCCGCGCCGCGCGGGAGATCGCGGACGCCGTCATCGTGTCGGCGCACTGGGGTATCCACTTCAGCTACGCCGAACTCGCCGATTACCAGCGCGTGGCGGGGCGGGCGGCGATCGACGCCGGCGCCGACCTGGTCATCGGCCACCACGCCCACATCCTCAAAGGCGTCGAGATGTATCGCGGGAAGGCCATCTTCCACAGCCTCGGCAATTTCGCGATCGAGCTGCCGATGGATGAGGAGCACGCCCAGCGACCATCATTCCGGCACCTGCTGTCCCTGCACCCCGGCTGGGAGCCCGACATCGGCGGGATGTTCAACTTCCCGCCGGATTCACGCAAATCGATCATCGTGGACTGCGACATCGACGAGAGGGGCGTGTCGGGGGTGCGCCTGCGTCCGGTGTGGATCGATCGGATGGCCGTGCCCGAGATCCTCGCTCCCGACGACCCGCGCTTCGCCGAAGTGGTGGACTACCTCCGCGGCGCCTCGTCCGCGGCCGGACTCGACACCACCTTCACGGTGGACGGGGACGAGGTCCGAGTGTCCTGACGCGGGGGCGCTCCGCCCCCGCGGCCGGGACTCCGCCCGCGGTCTACTCGACCGTCACCGACTTGGCGAGGTTCCGCGGCTGGTCCACGTCCAGGCCCTTGGCCGTGGCCAGGCCCATCGCGAAGATGTGCAGCGGCACGACGGCCAGGAGCGGCTCGAACATGGGCGCGGCCAGCGGGATGCGCAGCACCTCGTCGGCGACGGGCAGCACGGCGGCGTCACCCTCCTCGGCGATCGCGATGACGCGCGCGCCGCGGGCGCGGATCTCCTCGATGCTGGAGATCACCTTGCGGTGCATGTCGCCGCTCCCGCGGGGAGACGGCACCACCACGAAGACCGGCTGACCGGCCTCGATGAGCGCGATCGGGCCGTGCTTGAGCTCGCCGGCGGCGAAGCCCTCGGCGTGGATGTAGGCGAGCTCCTTGAGCTTGAGCGCGCCCTCCATGGCGATGGGGTAGCCGACGTGGCGGCCGAGGAAGAGGACCGATCGCGTGTCGGCCATCCAGTGCGCGAACTGCGAGATGCGCTCCTGCTCGGTCTCCAGCACGCGCACGATCTTGCCCGGGATCGCCTCGAGCTCGGCGACGTTGTCGGCCAGCTGCTCGGCCGAGAGCGTGCCGCGCAGGCGCGCGACGTGCAGGGCCAGCAGGTACAGCGCGGTGATCTGCGCGACGAAGGCCTTCGTGGAGGCCACGGCCACCTCGGGGCCGGCGTGGGTGTACACGACGGCGTCGGACTCGCGCGGGATGGTCGCGCCCTGCGTGTTGCAGATCGACAGCGTCTTGGCGCCCTGCTCGCGGGCGTACTTGACCGCCATCAGCGTGTCCATCGTCTCGCCGGACTGGCTGATCGACACCACGAGCGTGTTCGGGGAGAGCACCGGGTCGCGGTAGCGGAACTCGTGGGCGAGTTCGACATCGACCGGCACGCGGGTCCAGCTCTCCAGGGCGTACTTTCCGACCATGCCGGCGTACGCGGCGGTGCCGCACGCGATCACCAGGATGCGGTCGATTCCTCGCAGCAGGTCGTCCATGCCGTCCAGCTCGGGGATCTCCACGCGGCCCTCGTGGATGCGGCCGAGGAGGGTCTTGGCGACCGCCTCGGGCTCTTCGGCGACCTCCTTGGCCATGAACGAGGACCAGCCGCCCTTCTCGGCGGCCGCGGCATCCCACGTCACCTCGAACGGTTCGACCTCCACCACGGACCCGGCGAAGTCGGTGACCTCGACGCCCGTGGGGGTGATGACGACGATCTGGTCCTGCCCGATCGCGAGGGCGTTGCGCGTGTGCTCGACGAAGGCGGCGACGTCGGAGCCGAGGAAGTTCTCCCCGTCGCCGAGGCCGATCACCAGCGGTGAGTTGCGGCGAGCCCCGACGACCACGCCAGGGGAGTCCTGGTGCATCGCCAGCAGCGTGAAGGCGCCCTCCAGGCGCGCGACGACAGCGCGGAAGGCCTGCGCGAGGTCGCCGGTGGCGGCGTACTCGCGGCCGAGCAGGACGGCGGCGACCTCGGTGTCGGTGTCGCTGCGGAAGGAGAACCCCTCCCCCACGAGTTCGGACTTCAGCTCGGCGAAGTTCTCGATGATGCCGTTGTGGATCACGGCGAGCTTGCCGTCGTCGGCCAGGTGCGGGTGCGCGTTGACGTCGGTGGGGCCGCCGTGGGTCGCCCACCGGGTGTGCCCGATGCCGGTCGTGCCGTCCGGCATCGGCCGGTCGACGAGGTCGTCGCGCAGCACCGCGAGCTTGCCCGCGCGCTTGCGCATGCCGAGGCCGCCCTCACCGTCGATGACGGCGATGCCGGCCGAGTCGTAGCCCCGATACTCCAGTCGGGCCAGCCCCGACATCAGGATGTCCTGGCTCTGTCTCGGGCCGACATATCCGATGATTCCGCACATAACCCCTCATCCTAAGCGGCGGAGTCTGAACGCCTTCCGGACGACGCGGCCGCGTCGCGGCGTCGCGTGCGCCCGTCGGTGGGAGGGCGCGGGCCCCCTCGAGCCACCGGTGGGACTGGGGACAGGAGAGGGCCCACTGCTCCGATGCGGACCCGCGGAATCGCTTGGGGAAACGACCCGACCAAGACTGCTGGGGACAGCCCGGGAACCGCATCGGAGGCACGGTCAGTGTACTGCACGGCACCAGGAGCGAAACGGGATCTTCGCCATGCGTGTCGGGCGAGCCGTCCCGGTTTGTATCTGGTGCAGTCGTGGGGGCGGTTGTATCGTGAAAGCTCGACCGAACGGTGGTCGCGAAGGGGCCTCGGGGCGAGGCGCTGCCACGGTCCGGCCGGCGCGAGGAGTGACTGGGGAGAACGCTCCCGCAGCATCGAACCCTGTGCGCGGCAGGCGTCTCACCGGCCGTGCACGGGGTTCGATCTCGCAGCGGTCAGCCGTCGCACGCCGGCGCGGCGAGCACCCGCACCGGAACCGGTTCGAGCATCGGAGTGTGCAGCACGACGGGCGGAACCGCCGCGCCGCCGGACAGCAGGAAACGGAATTCCACCGTTTCGGCCTGACCGGGCGAGACGTTCACGCGGACGGCGGTGACCGAGCGCGTACCGTCGAGGGCCTGCGCCGCGGGCTCGGCGCCCTTCATCCCGGTCACCCCGGCCGGGTCGGCGCCCGGTGGCGCCGCGACGGTCACGTTGGTGCCGATGTCGCCCACCGCCGTCCCCCACAGCCCGCCGCCGGTCATGCTCAGCGGCAGGTCGAAGACGGTGTCGACCGGCGCCGTGTTGGCCAGCTCGACGCGCACGAGGGCCTCCGCCGGGCCGTCGCCGCACGCGCGGACCTCGACCTCGACCGCCGCGCCGAGGTAGCTGCCCATCTTCCCGCCCGTGGCGTCGTTGAAGTACACCGCCCACGCGTCGTCGCCGGCCGCCTCCAGGCGCGCCCTGGGGCCGCCCAGCGCGGACGCGGCCAGCGCGTCCTGCTCGGCCGGCACGGCGCTCCACACCGAGATCCGCCCCTCCGCGATCACCGGCGCGAGCGCGTGGGCCCACGCCAGCGGGTCGGCGTCGGCGGTCAGCGCCGGGAGCACCGCCGCGGTGACCTGCTGCAGGTAGGCGGTCTGACCTTCCGCGTCCAGGTGCAGATACGGCTCGACCAGCAGCCGGTGCACGAGGTCGTCGGCGCTCAGCTGCGTGCCGTCGGGCAGGGCCACCGGCCCGTGCGCGGCCAGGAGCGCACGCAGGACGAGCGGATCGATCGCGACCACGGCGTCCGGGGTCACCCCGTACGCCGACTGCCACCACGCCGAGGCGAGGCCGGCGGATGCGGCGAAGTCGGGGGTCATCGTGGCGTTCTGCACGAAGCGTCCCACCACGTCGCCGTACAGCGCCGTGGCGGCATCCGGGACCGGCGCGATGGCCGCATCCCGCGGTGCGAACGCGCCCGATTCGGCCTGGCGCACGAGGGTGAGCCCGCCGTCTTCGGCGTGCAGCTGAACGAAGCTGCCCGTGATGCCGCCGCCGGTGCGCACCTCGGCGGTGTTCTGCAGCATCACGAGGATCTCGCGCGGGCCGTCGGCGCCGAGCAGGCCCGGCGCCACGGCGCCCGCCTGGGCGAACCCCTCGACGACGCCGGCGCCGGCGTCCAGGGCGCCGCGCAGGCGCGTGACGCCGTCGGCCAGCGGCGGCAGGAGAGCGTCGGCGTCCACGGCGTCGACGGCATCACGCGCCGCGAGCATCGCCGCCGAGGCCTTCGCCAGAGGTTCGGACGCGTCGGCGAGGGCGCGCGGGTCGCGGCGCTCCTGGAGGGAGCCCGCGGCATCCAGCACCGGGTCCACGACGGAGCCGGCCACCGTGGCCAGCTGCTGCGAGACGGTGCGCACGGCGGTGAGGTTCGGGCCGAGGCCGGGGACGGCCTCGAAGAGGGGCCACAGCGCTCCCGTGGTCAGCTCGTGCGCGCGGTCGGCGTGCGTCCGGAAGCGGACGGAGACCTCCCGGGCGGCGTCGAAGTCGCGCGCGGAGACGGCGGAGCCGAGCTCGTCGGCGAGCGGGACGACGGCGGCCAGCTCTTCGGTCGCCTGCCACGCCTGCACACCCACCCATCCGGTCGCGGCGACGGCGAGCACCGCCGCGCCGCACCCCGTGAGCACGAGCGTCCGCCGCCGCCGCCTCCGAAGGGCGACGGATGCCACGCCCGTCAGCTCTCGCGTCGGCGACGCAGCATCGAGACAGCGATGCCAGCCGCCAGGAGGGCGACTCCCACCGCGCCGAGCGCCGGGACCCACGGCTCGAGCCCCGTGAACGGCAGCGTCACCGGAAGCGCGGCCATGGCGCACGCGCTCGAGGCCAGCGGCACCCGCAGTGCGGGTGCGCCGGAGGGCTCCAGCTGGATGGTGGCGCTGGCGGACGGATCGGCGGCGGCCAGTGCCGCCGCATCCGCTGGCACACGGACCTCTCCCGACGTCGTGCCCTCGGTCACCTCGCCCAGAGACACCGTCTCGGTGCGGCCTCCGGACTCGACGACGAGCAACGCCGTGGCGGCGACGGATTCGTCGTCGGCCGCCGTCAGCTGCACGCGGTAGTCGAGCCACGGATCGCCGGAACGGCACTCCATGGCCACGGCTGAGCCGGCCAGCGTGGCGGTCGACGGGTCGACCGGTGTGTATCTGGACTCTGTTGCGACGCCGGCCGTCACGGGTGCTCCCATAAGCACCCCGACGAACACGGCCGCTGCGATGGATCGCATGCGGATTGCCCTCCCCAATAGGCTCGCAGACTCTCAACTCCCCAGTGGAGTGCCTGCAGGTTCGAGACTGTAGCGCGAATCCGGCGAGAACGGAAACACATCCGACACGCCGATGGTGAACGGGGACTTCCGCGCAGCTCGAACCTGTGGTTGTATTCATCCCGCACCAGGCATCGCAAGATGTCGAGGACGCACAGCCGAGGGGTCGGCAGTGCGTGACCTCCCGATCTGGGGTCGGGATCAGGGTCACCTCGGGTGCACTCAGCGGGATCACGCCCGCTTACTGGGGAAATTGGGGACGACGTCCATGGGGAGACGTTATTTGGCGTACCCGCGCACCGTCGGAGGTGTGCGGCTGCGCATCATCGACGGTGCGCGGGGACGCGTACCGCGGGCGCTGAAGCGTTCGAGGACGCGGTCATGACCGCCGTCGACATCGCCGCGCCGGGCCTTTCGCTGCCCGCCGTCGACGCGGCCGACTTCACCGTCGCCCGCCCGGCCGGGCCGGCTCTGGGCGTCGGTCCGCGGGCCATCCCGTCGCTGGAACGCCGGCTGCTGTGGGAGCGGGCGTACCGCGTACGCCTGACCGTCACCGATTCGATCGTCGTCGCCGTCAGCACGTGCGCGGCGTCGCTGCTGCAGCTGGCGACCCTCGCGCCCGGCTCGCTCGCGCAGGATCCGTGGATCCCCGCCCGCATCCCACTGGCCACAGCCCTCGTGTGGCTGCTCATGCTCGCCGCCTTCCAGAGCCGCCAGCCCCGCATCACCGGGGCCGGCAGCACCGAGTACAAGCGCGTCGCGCACGCCACCGGCCTCGCCTTCGGCATCATCGCGATCGCCTTCATCGTCTTCCAGTGGCAGGGGCTGCGCAGTCAGCTCGTCATCGCCCTGCCCATCGGCCTGCTCGGCCTCCTGGTCGCACGCTGGCGCTGGCGCCACTGGCTCGTGGCCCAGCGCCGCGCGGGCCGGTACGTCTCCCGTGCGATCGTGGTGGGCCGCCGCCCCGACGTCGCGCACGTCATCGGGACGCTGCAGCGCGACGAGCAGTGCGGATTCGACGTCGTCGGCACCGCCCTGGAGGGCGATTCCGGTGCCGAACTCACCGTGCGCGCCCGCTCGTACCGCTCGTTCGGCACTCCGGATGCGGCGGCGCGCGTGGCGCGCGACCTCGGCGCGGACACCATCATCGTCGCCAGCCACCTCGACGATCCGGACGCCATCCGGAGCCTGGGCTGGCAGCTCGAGGGCACCGCGGCCGACCTGGTCCTCTCCAGCCGGCTCACGGATGTCGCCGGTCCCCGCATCTCGCTGCGTCAGGTGGTGGGGCTGCCGCTGATCTCGGTGCGCATCCCGACGTTCGACGGCGCACGTCACGCGTTCAAGCGGGCCCTGGACATCGGCCTGGCCGCTGTCGCGCTCATCCCGATCGGCCTGGTCACGCCCCTGCTGGCGCTGCTGATCGCGCTCGATTCACCCGGCGGCGTCTTCTTCCGCCAGCGCCGCGTCGGCCAGGACGGCCGTGAATTCGACATGGTCAAATTCCGCACCATGCGTGCGTCCGCCGAGAGCGAGGTCGCCGGCCTCGCGGCGGGAAGCGACGGCGCCGGCCCGCTGTTCAAGCTCCGCCACGATCCGCGGGTCACCCGCGTCGGCGCCATCCTGCGCAAATACTCGCTCGACGAGCTGCCGCAGTTCTGGAACGTCCTGCGCGGCGACATGAGCGTGGTCGGGCCCCGGCCGCCGCTGCCCAGCGAACTGGGCGGTTACGACGAACCCGTCTTCCGCCGGCTCTACATCAAGCCCGGCATCACGGGGCTCTGGCAGGTCAGCGGACGCAGCGACCTGTCGTGGGAGGAGAGCGTGCGGCTCGACCTCCACTACGTCGAGAACTGGTCGGTCATGACCGACCTCATGATCATCGTCCGCACGGCGAAGGTCATGCTGCGCGGGACAGGAGCGTACTGACATGACCCTGCACAAGCCCACTCCGGCCGCGACGAAGCGGCAGAGGGCCTCCGAGGCGGTGCCCGCCCCGGCCACCGCGCCCGCCACGGGGCATTCGCATCGGCTGGACGACGTGCCCAGCATCGACATCGCGGCGTGCCCCGTGCACGTCACCGACGAGGCCGGCGCACTGCGGGTCATCACGGATGCGGCCAGTCGCCCGCATCCGGCCCCCCTCGCCGTCTCCTCGATCAACCTCGACCACGTGCATCACTTCGGCGACGGCCGACGCCGACTGGGCGCCGGCGACGTGGAGTGGCTGCACCTCATCGACGGCGCGCCGATCGCCCACCAGGCCCAGCGCGTCGTCCACGCCGACGTGCCGCGGCTCGCGGGCAGCGACCTCATCGTCCAGATCCTCGACGACGCCGACCGCCGCCACCTCTCCGTGGCGGTGCTCGGCGGCTCTCCCGAGGTCAGCGCGCCGCTGCGCGAGCGCCTGGCGCGCATGTGGCCGGGCCTGCGTTTCACGGGGCACTGGACCCCGCCGCGCGAAGAGATCTCCGACCCGGCGCGCTCACGCGCGGTGGCCGGGGAGATCCGCGACAGCGGCACCGACATCCTCATCGTCTGCCTGGGCAAGCCCCGGCAGGAGGAGTGGATCGACACCTATGGCTCGGCCACCGGCGCAGGCACGCTGCTGGCCTTCGGGGCCGTCGTCGACTTCCTGGCCGGGCGCGTCTCGCGCGCCCCGCGCTGGGTCGCGGCGGCGGGCTTCGAGTGGATGTGGCGGCTCATGCTCGAGCCACGGCGACTTGCCCGCCGGTATCTCATCGAAGGACCGCCGGCCTATCTGGCCGTGCGGCGGTCGCATTCCCCCACGCGGGCATGAGCTGCCACTTGACCGAATCGTCGCTGTGGGGACTCCGTCCCACCCGACGCACATCGTCCGGGCGGGTGTGCCCCTCACCCGTCCGGGCTTCCCCCCGCGGCGGATGACGACGCGATCCCGGGGCCGAAGGGACGAACCGGCGCGCGAGCCAACGGCGCGCCGGTTCGCCGCGCCACCGGTCGATGACGGCATCCCGAAGCAGACGAAGACGACGACGAAGACGACGAAAGGATGGCGGTCGTGAGCGAGAGCCGACGAGCCGACGAACGCGGATTGGACCGAGGCGATGCCTTCTCCCCCGAGGGGCCGGCGGAGGTCGCGGTCGTCATCGTGTCCTACAACAGCGCCGACGACATCCGCCAGCTCCTGCCCGATCTCCGGCGCGAGGCCCGCGCGATGCCGCTTCGGGTCATCGTCGCCGACAACTCCTCGACAGACGGAACCCTCGCCATGATGTCGGAGCACACCGACGTGGTCACCGTCCGCACGGGCGGCAACCTCGGCTACTCCGGCGCGATCAACGCCGCGATGCGGCACGTCGGCGAGGCCGAGGCCATCCTCATCCTCAACCCCGATCTGCGGCTGGACGCCGGCTCGATCCCGCGGATGCTCCGTCGCCTGCGCAGCGACCCGCGCATCGGCGCCGTCGTCCCGCTGCTGCGCGATCAGGACGGCTCGGTCTACTTCTCGCTGCGCCGTGAGCCCACCGTCCTGCGCGCCGTGGCCGACGCCGTGATCGGCCGGTACTGGCAGCGTCGTCCCGCACCGCTTTCGGAGTACGTCCGCGACCCCCGCGAGTACGCGTGGTCGCACCCCGTCGACTGGGCCACGGGTGCCGCGCTTCTCCTGTCTGCTCCCGCGGCGGCGGTCGTCGGCGAATGGGACGAGCGCTTCTTCCTCTATTCGGAGGAGACCGACATCCAGCGCCGTCTGCGCGACGCCGGCTGGCTCGTCTGGTTCGACCCCGCAGCCGGCGCGACGCATCGGCGAGGCGGGTCGGGCGCCTCGCCCGACCTCGATGCGCTCCTGGCGGTCAATCGCGTGCGCTACATGAAGAAGCATCGGCCGCTGGTCGCCGGCGTGTTCCGCGTTGCCGTGATCGCCGGGGAGCAGCTGCGCCGCTCGCCCGGGAACGCCCGCTCCCGGTGGGCGCTGTGGAGCAGCAGACGGTGGGCCGCACTGCCGCACGCCCTCAGGGATCCCCTGCCGGTCGACGCGTTCCCGCGCGCGTCCATCGTGATCCCCGCACATCAGGAGGCCGCGGTGATCGACCGCACGCTGGCCCCCCTGGCCCACTTGGCCGCCGCGGGCCGGCTCGAAGTCGTCGTGGTGTGCAACGGCTGCACCGACGACACCGCCGATCGCGCGCGCGCCTATGCCGGCGTGCGCGTCATCGAGACCGAGGAGGCGTCGAAGACCGCCGCCCTCAACCTCGGCGACGCGCACGCGAGCGTGTGGCCGAGGTTCTACCTCGATGCCGACATCGTCGTGCCGCCGGCTGCCCTTGCCCCGGTCATCACCGCCCTCAGCGGCGGCACGGCGCTCGCGGGACGCCCCTCTTTCCGGCTCGACCTGCGCGGCGTATCGCCGATCGTGCGGGCGTATTACCGGGCACGCGAGCGGATGTCCTCGACCTCCGCCGCGCTGTGGGGGGCCGGCGTCTACGGCGTGACGCGCGCCGGTCACGCCCGCATCGGACACTTCCCCTCGTTCACCGCCGACGACCTGTACGTCGACGGGCTGTTCGCGCCCGAGGAGAAGACCTTCCCGGTCACCGCGCCGGTGACCGTGTCGGTTCCGCGGCGCACGAGCGCACTGCGACGCGTCCTCATCCGGATGCGGCGAGGGCCGGCGGAGCAGGGGGTGGACACGGGCGCGTCCACGGCTCGCGAACTCGCCCGCAGCGTCCGCGGGCCGCTGTCGGCGACGGATGCCGCCATCTACGCCGCCTTCGCGATGGACGCGCGCCGCGGCGCACGAGAAGCCGGCCGCCGCGGCGCCGACGGATGGGAGCGCGATGATTCCTCCCGCGGAAGCGCCGCTCCGGACTCGCTCGTGGGCGCCGGATGATCAGAGGCGACCGGCGCAGCCGCGCCGCACACCAATCCTGACCCGGCGGTTCCCCTGGCTGGGGCGACGGGTTAGACTCGCCCAGAAGCGGCGATCAGGTTCCGGGGGGAATCGATCGTCTTGGGGCATGATCATGACCGCGCTCGAGCTGCGTCGTCGTGGGGGACTTGGGGAATGGCTCGATGGGGATATCTGCGCGTTCGCGCATTCTGACGCCGCATATGCGGGTCGCACTGGTCGTCACGGCGGTTCTCGTCGCGTCCGGCGCGGTACTGAGCGGATGGCTCCTGCTGTCCGCGGAACCGCCGGCATCACCGCGGACGGCGACCACCGCCGCGGCACCGGGACCGGTCCCCGGCGCCACGCCCGAAGCGGGCAGCGAGGTGCTGCCGCCGGACGAGCAGGCTCCGCCGAGTGACCGGCTGCCGGCCATCGCACCCGCCACCCCGCGCATCGCCGCCCCGCTTCCGGAACCGGCCTCGGCGCAGGGCGCGCTCGTGGAGGGCTACCCGGCCGACCTGGCCGCGCCGCTGGACGGCTCCGACGTCCTGGACTCTTCGCTCGCCGTGGAGGGCGACGTGCTCCAGTTCACCCTCATCGCCCGCTCCGACGCATCCGGCAGCGACATCGCCGCGCACTACGCCGGACGGTGGGCTGCACTCGGGATGGCGCCCGCGCCGGAGACCGGCCCCGCCACGTCCTACCGCGACGCGTTCTCCTCGGTGACCGTGGCCGCGGAGGCCCCCTCGGGCACCGGCACGGTGTACACCGTGTACGGCGTGCTGAGAGCGGGGTGAGCACGATGTACATCTCGCTCACCAACACGCCCGCGCCCGACGGGGATCCCGCCGAGGGCGACGCGCCTGCGCCGGGAGCCCCGCGTCCAGCGGGCCTGCGCACGGTGTCGTCGACCGTCATCACCCTGGGCGTCGTGTCGCTGCTCACCGACATCTCCTCCGAGTCGGTCTCGGCGATCCTGCCGCTCTACATCACCGGGGTCCTGGGGCTCTCGACGATCGCGTTCGGCGTGCTGGACGGCCTGTATCAGGGCGTCAGCGCGCTCGTGCGCATCGCGGGCGGCTACACCTCCGATCGCATTGACCAGCCCAAATGGGTGGCCTTCGTCGGTTACGCCCTCGCGGCCGTCGCCCGCGTCGGGCTCCTCTTCGGCTCGGGGTTCGCCGCGCTCACCGCCGTCGTCACCGCCGACCGCATCGGCAAGGGCATCCGCACCGCCCCGCGCGACTCGCTCATCACCGCCACGAGCGATCCGGAGAAGCTGGGTACGGCGTTCGGCGTCCACCGGATGCTGGACAACATCGGCGCCGCGCTCGGACCGCTCAGCGCGTTCGTGATCCTGCTGGTGATCCCCGACGGCTACCTGACGGTGTTCGCCGCGTCCCTGGCCTTCGCGACCATCGGGGTCGTCATCCTCGCCCTCGTCGTTCCGAACGTCCGCACCCGCCGCCGCGAGGCGCGGCCCGCGGGCGAGCCGCGTCCGAAGCGCGAGCGTTTCGCGTGGTCGGTGATCACGCGCGGTCCGATTCGTCGCGTCCTGGCCGCGGCAGGCATCCTCGGCCTCATGACGATCGGCGACGGGTTCATCTACCTCGTGCTGCAGGCGCGCAGCGACTTCGCCGCGCAGTGGTTCCCGCTGCTCTATGTCGGAACCAACGTGGCGTTCCTGGCCTTCGCCCTCCCGCTGGGCAAGCTGGCCGACCGGATCGGCCGCGCTCGCGTCTTCGTGCTGGGCCACCTCGCACTCCTCGCGACGTACGTCGTGGCCGCCCTGCCGGTGGCCGACATCGCCGCCACCATCCTGTGCCTGGTGTTCCTCGGCGCCTTCTACGCCGCGACCGATGGAGTGCTCGCGGCGCTGGCCGCGCAACTGACGACGCCGGAGACCCGTGGCACGGGCATCGCGGCCGCGCAGACGGTCGTGGCGATCGCCCGCTTCATCTCCGCGGCGGGATTCGGCCTGCTGTGGTTCGCCATCGGCCGGGAGGCCTCGATGCTGGTGGTCGCGGGAGTCCTCGTGATCGCGATCCCCTGCGTGGCCATCCTGCTGCGGCCTCTCCTCGCCTCGTCGAAAGCGATGAGGGCGTGAACGATCGCCGCAAGTGGATGATCGTGGCGATCGTTTCGTGCGCGGCGCTGGCGGCGACCTCGGTCGTGGGGGTCGTCGCGTGGCGTGAGTATCAGGCTCGCGCGGAAGCCCCCAGTGCGGTCGACGTCGCGGGCGCCGGGGACGAGATCGACGGAGATCACGTCGTCTTCCGAAACACCGCCTCCGGGTCGGGGTACGGGCACATCGCGCGCGTCCCGTTGTCGGATCCGGAGGGAGCACGGGTCGTCGACAGCGTGGCGTGCGACCGCGTCGACGCGACGGACGTCGAGTTCTCGTGCCTGCGGATCGAACGCGGCATCGTCCCGTCGTACTCGGCGACCCTGTATTCACGCGAGGGCGACCAGCTGGAGCAGTGGCCGCTGCCGGGCATCCCGAGCCGCACCCGGATCTCGGCGGACGGAGCGCTCGTGGCGACGACGTCGTTCGTGACCGGGCACTCCTACGCCACGGTGGGCTTCTCGACCGAGACCGTCATCCGCACCGCCGGCGGCGAGAGCATGGGCAACCTCGAGCAGTGGACCCTCATCGTCGACGGGACCGCATCCACGCCGCAGGACCGCAACTTCTGGGGTGTCACCTTCGTCGACGACACCACCTTCTACGCCACGGTGGGTCTGACGGCTTCGGGGGCCACCCACCTGGTGCGCGGCGACATCCCCGCGCGCACGCTCACGACGCTGGCCGAGAACGTGGAGTGCCCGTCCGTCTCGCCGGACGGCACCCGGGTCGCCTTCAAGCGGGTCACCTCGGGCTCGGGTGCAGCCGTGCGGTGGACGCCGGCGATCTACGACCTCGCCACCGGCGAGGTGACGGTCCTCCCGGAGCCCCGCAGCATCGACGACCAGATCGAGTGGCTCGATGACGACACGATCCTCTACGGGATGCCGCGTGAGGGCGCCGTCGGCGACACCGACGTGTGGCAGCTCGCGGTCGACGGCTCGAGTGACCCGACCATCTTCATCGAGCACGCGTGGTCGCCCTCGGTCGTGCGGAGCGGACCCTGACCGGCGTGCGGGCATCCAGGGCGCCCGCCGGCCGCACGGGCCCTGTCACGCGGCGCGCGCCCTGGGCGCTCATCGGCGTGGCGGTGTACGTCGCGGCCGCTCTCACGATCCTGCTGTCTCCCGTTTCGCCCGAGCGGCTCGTGGCGGAGGCCACAGCATGGCTGCGTGACGGCGTCGGGCTCTCGGCGGTGCGGCAGGGATGGGTCGAATTCGGCGCGAACGTCGCGCTGTTCACGCCACTGGGTGCTCTCGTGACCCTCGCGTTCCGCCGTCCCGGAGTGGGCATCGCAGCCGCCCTCATCCTCTCGGCGGGAGCGGAGATCGTGCAGCTCGCCCTCCCCGGCCGCACCGCGAGCGCACGTGACATCCTCGCGAATGTCGCCGGCGCGGCCGTCGGCGCCCTCGTGGTGGCGGTGGTCCGGGCGACGCGCCGACATGAGAAGAGCATGAGATCTCGGGGAAAGCAGGGTCATCGCTGGTACGGTCGGCGCAGGGGCGTTCAACGCACGTTGTCGAGCCATGGAGCGCCCCGCAATGACTAAGACACGCCCGTCCCTCTTCCCGCGACTGCTCACGAGCGGTCTCGCCCTCGTCTGCCTCGCCCTCGCGACATGCGTGGCGATGGTCTCCTCGATGGTGGTGCACGCCCACAGGGACGAACCTCCGACCGCCGCATCCACGGCCGTGAGCGTGTTCGCAGACGCGGCCACGCCGCGTTCGCACGCCGGCGCCGTCAACGACGAGGCCCCGCTGTCGGTGGCAGCGGGGGTCACCGGCATCGCGACGTCGTCACTCACCGACGAGGCTGCATCCTCCGACCTGGCGGTGCCGGACGAGGCCGCAACATCCGCCGGAGCGTTCCCCGGCACGGCGACGCCGCAGACCCCCGTCGACGCCGACCGCGATCCGGTCGAGCTGGGCATGCGGTTCACGCCCAAGACCGACGGCGTCGTGACGGGTATCCGCTTCTACCGGACCACCGCCAATCGCGGTCCGCACACCGGCACGCTGTGGAGTGCCTCGGGCAAGGTGCTCGCCCGAGTCGGTTTCCCTGAGGCGACGTCGACGGGGTGGCAGACCGCTGACGTGTCGCCCGCCGTCACGGTCAGCGCGGGCGCGACGTATGTGGTGTCCTATCACGCACCGAATGGGCGCTACGCCGCCGATGAGCGCGGCTTCGACCGGGGCGTGGAGACGGACGCCCTGTCGATCCCGGCCGGGGCCGGCGTCTTCACCTACGGCTCGGGCGCGTTCCCGACCGAGAACTACCGAAACTCGAACTACTACGTCGACGTGGCGTTCCGCGGCGTCGTCGACGTGCCGGTCGATCCGCAGCCGACCGTGTCGCCCGAGCCCACCCAGCCGCCGGCTGCGGGGGCCTTCCCGGATGACACCGAGCCCGCGCAGGCAGTCGATCCCGATCGCAGTTCGGTCGAGGTGGGGATGCGGTTCACCCCCAAGGTCGACGGCACCATCACCGCACTGCGGTTCTATCGCTCCGAGGCCAACCCAGGTCCGCACGAGGGCACGCTGTGGGATGCTGCCGGCAGGGTGCTCGCGCGCGCCGATTTCCCTGCCGGCACCGACGCCGGATGGCAGACCGCCGAGCTCGCGTCGCCGATCGATGTGACCGCGGGTACGGAGTACGTCGTGTCGTACCTGGCACCTGAGGGCCGCTACGCCGCCGACGTGCACTTCTTCGACACCGGCATCGAGAACGACTACTTCACCGTTCCGCCGGGAGCAGGCGTGTACGCGTACGGCAGCGGTGCGTTCCCGACGCAGAACTACCGGAACTCCAACTACTACGTCGACGTGCTCCTGACGCCGGCCACGGTCCCCGGCCCGGCGCCGACCGATCCGCCGCGACCGGGCAATCCGGCGCCGGCGCCGACGGCATCCCCTGCCCCCTCCCCCGCGCCCACCGCGGTGCCGACCCCGGCGCCCACCGCGGTGCCGACCCCGACGCCCGCGCCCGCGCCGACCGATCCCGGACCGCCGGCGGTCCTCGACCTGCCGACCGAGCCGTGGTGGGGCGGGCCGGAGTACTACGGCCAATGGGACAAGCCCACCGCCGCGGGATGGACCGACCCGTCGTTCTTCCCGATCGCGGTCTTCTTCGGCAAGCCGTCCCACGCACGTCAACTGGCGGCGATCGGGATCAACACCTACATGGCCGCCGAGCATGACGGATCACCGATCTCGACGATCACGCGAGAGGGGATTTCCGTCCTGCCGCACGACGAGTGGACGGCCGCCGAGGTGGGTGACAATCCGCTCGTGGTCGGGTGGAATGTCAGCGACGAGTGCGACATGGGCTACTCGGGATGCGCTCCTGACGGCACGGAGGCCGATCGACTCGCGATCCATGAGCGCCTGGTGAACGAACGCAAGGCGCTCGCCGACGGCCGGTTCCTGCAGGCCAACTTCGGAAACGGCGTGCTGGAGACGCACTGGGCGCCCACGACGATGGACGACCACGTCGCGCTCCTGGACGTGACGAGCGTGGATAAGTACGCCTACACCAGCCCTCACGTGCAGGGGCTGCTACCGACCTCGCCGTCGTGGCCGACCGGAAAGAATCCGGCCTCATCGGGTGCGTACGGATGGCTGCAGGACCAGATGGAGAAGTTCTCCACACCGGCTGCCTCCACGCCGAACTGGGTCTTCGTCGAGACCGCGATGCCCTACCTCACGGATGCCGGCGCGACCAGCATCACGGGCGACAGGATCGAAGGAGCGGTCTGGAACGCCATCATCCACGGCGCCGCCGGCATCGCGTACTTCCAGCACAACAACGACGGGACCTGCGGCAACTACTCCCTCGTTGAATGCTCCCAGGCACTGCGCACGAAGGTGGGCGCTGTCAACGCATCCGTCGCATCCTTGGCCCCGGTGATCAACACCCCGTCCTATACGTGGTCGTTCGGTCCGAGTCTCGAGACCGCGCTGAAGGTCCATGGCGAGTACGCATATGTCTTCGCCATGACTGACGGCGGCTCAGGAACGCGGACCTTCTCGGTGCCCGCCGGCGTCGACGTACTGGCGGTGGAGGTAGTCGGTGAAGACCGCACGCTCAGGATCGTCGACGGCGCCTTCACCGACACGTTCGCTTCGGAGCACGATCACCACATCTACCGCATCGCGCTGGAGGGCTGACGAACCGGGCGGTGAGGTCAGCGAAACGCTCGGAGCGCGCGGCGTCGTTCGTCCAGGGCGGTGCCCGACTTGGCTGACACCATCACCGCGACGTCGGTGGGGGCCGCCCCGCGCAGGAACTCCTCGAGCTCTGCACCACCCAGCGGTGACTCGTCGGAGTGGTTCACGCAGTGCATGTCGTCCGTGTGGCCGGCGGCTCCCGCGATCTCGTCGATGAACACGCCGTACAGCACCATCTCGGAGAAGTGCAGTTGACGGGCGATCGCTGCCCACCACGGCCGCCCCGTGACGTGCTCGACCCGCGCGAACATCTCGCGCACGGATGCCGGGCGCCACAGGCACGGCCAGCAGATGTAGTCGGGACGCGTGGCTTCCGAGGATGCGGGGATCCCCAGCATCCGGCGCGCGACCGAGTCCCACATCATGTGCCGCGGGAGGCGCCCGTCCACGGCGCCGGGAAGACGGTACAGCGGCACTCGACCCTCGGGCGCGTAGGTGGAGAGATCGAACGGCCGCGTGAACACGACATCCGAGTCGACCAGGAGCACCGCATCGGCATCGCTGGCCGCCGTGGCGGCGAGCTTCACGATCTGCTGTGCGATCCAGCCCCGCACGGGCGGCCACGGCCCGCGCACGTTGCCCCACATGTTCGCACCGGGGATCTTGATGAGCCCCCGCGGCAGCACGTCCCGCACCCGCTCGACGCGCACGGTGTCCGACACGAGGGACGAGAAGGCGCCGACGTCGCCGGAGGGAACGATCAGCCGATGCGTGACCGGCTGGCGCGCGAAGGTGCGGATGCTGTGGACCAGGTCACGGCACAACTCCAGGTCGGGCCGGTAGCTGGGGGTGACGATCTCCATGGTGCGCACGCCATCAACGCTCATCCTGAACCTTCCTGCCCTGGCCGGTGGTCCTGCCGGCGCCGCCGCTCGCCGCCGGTGCCCCACCTCGGGGCTCCTTCTCGAGCAGCCCCTGCAGACGCGTATCGGCGTCGAAGAGGGCCTTGTCGGCCTCGCCGATCGTCCGGATCGCCGCGGTGAGCCCCATCACCAGGAAGAACAGCCCTGCCGAGATCGGGAAGCTCAGGCCGTCGAAGAAGAGGAACAGCGCCGCCAGGGTGGCCACGGATGCGGCGATGGACCGCGCGAGCGTGCGGGTCTCGCCGTAGGGCGAGCGCCGGCTGGCGCGGATCGCGCTCCACATCGCCGCCACGATCAGCGCGGTGAAGCACACCAGCCCGAGGATGCCCAACTCGATGGCGATGAGCACCCACTGGTTGTCGAAGATGTAATAGCGGGGAAGGAAGGTCCCGAAGCCCTGGCCGATGAGCGGTGACGCGCCGATGAACTCCGGCACCCGTGCCAGGGCGTTCGTGCGGGAAAGCGCACTCGGGTCGCCCGCTGCGTTCGTGAACAGCGACAGCACCGTCCCGAACAGACCGGGCACGGCCGCGATGACGATCAGCGAACCGCACAGCCCGGCGACCCCTATGACCCAGCGGTATGCCTTGGGCAGCCCGGGCACCGAGGCGACGACGGCAACGACGAGCCCGATGAGGGCCGACCGTGAGACGGCGAGCATCGACACGAGCGCGATGAGAGCCGCCGGCGTCCACCACAGCAGCGCCTGCCGGCGCGTGGCCGCGCGATATCCGCCCGCGATGGCGGTGGCGATCGCCAGCGGGAGGACGCCCACGATGGATGCGGTGAACTCGAGCGGATGCGTCGCGGTCCCCGAGGCGCGCGTGAAGTCGCCGCGGCTGTCGACCCCGCCGAGGTCGACGGAGACACCGGGGAAGCTGTGCACCCACTCGAGCAGGCTCGAACCGGTGAACGACTGCGCCAGACCCAGGACCGATGCCAGGGCCGCGACGACCACGAGCCACCGCACCAGCCGTGTCGCTTCGTAGTACGTGCGCACCCCGTCCATCGCCACGAGCAGCACACCGCCCCACGACATGAGGCGAAGCAGGGCGGTGATCGCCGGGGAGACCTGATCGGCGGGCTGACCGCGCAGCATCGCGGCGGCGAACGCCACGAGTGCGACCACCACGAGGGCGGCGTACGCGAACCGGATGGGCTGCCAGACCGGGCGAGCATCGACGGTGCGCTGCTGCAGCCGCGACAGGACCCACCACACCAGCAGCAGGATGCCCCAGAGCAGCGCGGGGCGGCCGACCGAACCGAGCGGTCCGAGTGTCACGTTGGAGGGGACGGCGAACAGCAGCACGAGGTACACCGTGATCATGGTGGTCGCCGTGACGCCCCGGGGCGCGGTGAACCCGCGATGGCGCCACGCCTCGACCGGCGGTGCGATGGAGCGTTCGAGGGTCATGAGGCTGCTCGGGCTCACCCGCGGCGGGCGGCGACGGGCCGGGACTTGTGCCGGGTCGCGGCTTTGGCGGGACGGCGCGGCGCGGCAGCGTCCTTGGCCGGCGCGGCGGGCGTCGGGGACGGAGCTTCGACGTTCTCGTCCGCGTCGTCGTCCGGCTCGGACGGCGCGACGGACGCGGTCGACCAAACGTCGCCGTCCTCGGCGCTGCGGTCCTCGACCGCGGACGCGGGCTCGGGCTTGGGCTTGGGCTCGGACAGGCTTCCCGCCGTGTTGACGTGGTCGCCGGCTGCGACCTGCGGCTCCGGCGAACCGTCTCGAGCTCCGATGGGGCCGGCGCCCGTCAACGCATCGTCTTCGTCGTGCACGAGTGCGTCGTCGTGGCCGTCCCGCGGGCCGCCGCGCCCGCCGCGTCCGTCTCGTCGCGAGCGGGTGACGAGTCCGTCCACCGCGCTGGCGATGAGGAGGACGAGGAGTATCCCACCGGCGGCGACCGCGGCGCTCAGCACGATACGGTCGCGCTGCTGCGGCTGGCTGACCTGGTCCACTGCGATCGGCGTCACTGTGATGGCGTCGTCCGCCGGCACGCCCTGCGCACCCTGGAGGTCGGCGACGATGGTGGCGGTGCGCTGGACCATCTCGGCGATGATCTGTCCCGCGGCCGCGTCGCTGGGTGCTGTGACCTTGATGAGGATGACCGGACCGGATGTCGTGGGGTCGCGCGTCACTTCGACCTCGGATCCGGGGTGTTCCTCCACGATGTCGCGGAGGGCGTCCTCCGCCCCGACGGCGCGCACGATCACGTCCGCAGCGGAGGGCAGACCGCCGAGGTAGAGGTAGGGGTTCGTCGCCTCCTCCGGCAGCGTGCCCATGCCCGGGAGCAGGATCTGCGTGGCAGTGCGCTCGTACGCCGGCTCCGTCACCGACCACGTGTACACCCCGGCAACGGCGGCCAGGAGGATGCCCGGTAGCACGATGTACCAGCGTCTGATCAGACCACGGAACGTTTCTGCAAGATTCATGCGGTTACCCCTTTGGACAAGATGAGTGCGGCGTGCCGGTGCTTTCTGCGCCGGACGAGCAGATCGAAGGTGACGGCCCCCCACCCCCCGGCCAGGAGTGCCGCGACGGACATCGTCGCGAAGGCCGCCAGCTGGGCGGTCCGCGACGGAGCGATGAAATCGATGCGCATGGTGAGAGGTTCGACGTGGGCGACGATGCGCTCGTCTGCTGCAGCCGTCGCCGCGCCCAGCTGTGCGTCGACCACCTGGCCGATCTGCGTCAGGACGCGACTCTGCTGCTCGAAGACCCAGGCCTCGGTGCGGCCGACGATCTGGATGTCGATGATCGCGGACCCATAGTTCGGCGCCCACTGGCTGCCGTCGTCGCGGAGACTGACGAGCACGCCCTCACGGACGCCGGCGCCGTAGAACGGCGCGTCGCCACTGGAGTACCGCGGCGTCGGGCGCCCTCGGTTTATCTCGGTCGACACGGCACCGGCGAAAGCGATGACGCTGGCGTCCTTGGACCCGTTGTCGGCCTCGAGGGTGCTCGCTGCGGGCAGGGTGAAGGTCACCACCGTCTTGGTGGAGTACACCCCGCCGTCCTGGATGAACAAGACCGTCAGGAGCGCTGCCGCCGCCGCTGTCGCGACGAGCACGTACCATCGTCGGGCCAGCGCGGCGATGAGGTCCCGGAACGTCATCGTGCACCCCCTACCCGAACAGTAGCGCGTGCCTCCGCGCGATCCACGAGATCGAGGAAATCCTCGGCCCGGCGCTGCCACGTGTGCGATGCGACGAACGCGCGCCTGGCCGCGTCGCCGGCCTCGTCCGCCCCACGCCCGACGAATCCCCGAACCGCGCCGAGGAACTCGTCGGGCGTCCGGGTCACCGCGACATGAGGGGTGTCGAGCCAGCGGGAGGCGGGCAGGTCGCTGGAGACCACGGGCACTCCGGCGGCGAGATACTCGAACGTCTTCAGCGGCGAGCTCGCGCGGTTGAAGTCGGTGTCGGCGTACGGCGTGAGTCCCACCGAGATCTCGGCGAGGTGGCCCGCCACCGCCGCCGCCGGAACCCGGCCGCGCCAGTCGACGAGCGGATGTGCCAGGAACCCGTCGAGTCGCTCACCGAAGGAGGGGTCGCGGTCGGCCCGCGGCCCGACCACGCGCACGCGGATCCCGGCCCCCGGCAGCGCTTCCAGCAGGTCGAGGTCGAGACGTTCGTTGAGCTGACCCACGATCCCGGCGATCGGCTGCCGCGTACCCTGCACCGTCGCATCCATCGCCGCCGTGCCGTTCGGCAGCACCACGTCTGCGGCGGCGAGCGCGAGCGCGGGGCTGACGACGGCGACGATGTCGGCCTCCCGGCGATTGCGGCGCAAGCCGCGCGTGATGGCGCCGCGGGGCAGCTGCATCAGCGGAGCACCGGCGACCCAGTCGTCGGTCACGTAGAGCACGCGCGCGACGCCGCCGGCGCCGGGGAAGCGGGCCAGCGGGTTGGCCACCACGACGGCCGACGCACCGCTGCGGCGCACGGCGCGAGCCAGCGCCCTGCCCCGCAGCGCGTCGGTGGCGAGCCTCATCGGCCACCGCGTGAGCGCCGGAGGCGCCGTGACTCCCAGTCGGAGGACGCCGGGCACCTCGGTCTCGACGCCGTCCGCGGGCGCGGCGGGCCGCCCGAGCGGCTGCGGCGGGTCGATCCACCACACGGCACGCAGGCGCGCGATCTCCTCGACGATGCGTCGGTCGGTTCCGGCCGTCTCGTTCCACGCGACGCCCGCCGACCAGACGAGCGGGGTGCGTCGCATCATCGGGTTCCCCGCCCGGCGACAGGTTTGGCGTTGAAATCGTCCATCGACTCGCGGCCCAGCGCACGGCGCACCCGCTTCGCGCCGTAATAGCGGGCGTAGCGGGCATAGGCCGCGGCCTCGGACGCACGCGCGTACGACGCCGGTGACGAGGCGGCATCGGCATAGATGCCTGCCTGCACCTCGGCCGCTCGCGTCAGGGAGAACCGCTCGCGGACCACGGTGAGCCCGAACGCGCCCAGTTCTGCTCGACGCGCCGCATCGGTGAGGAGCGGAGACAGTGCGGCGTCGAAGGCAGCGGCGCCGATGTGCATCCCCTCCCCCACCCCGTACCATCCGGTCCAGAGGAACCGGTCGAGCGACGAGGGTTCGCACGTGCGCCAGAACCCCTGCTCGCCCTGCACGATGAGCGGCGCCCCGAACGCGAGGGCACGCAACGCCGACCCGCCCATGCCGAGGGCGATGTCGGCGGCGGCGTAGGCCGGGCGCGGGTCGTCGAGCTGCCCCGTGAGGACGACGGCACGCCGGCCCGCGACGGCGTTCGCCGCCGCGGCGGCGCGTGCGACGTCGTCGCGGGCCGGACCGTCACCGACGAGTACGAGCTGCACAGGCGTGCTGCGCGCCAGCCGGCCGATCACCTCGATGGCGGTGAGGGTGCCTTCGAGCTTCAGCTCCCGCGCGAACCGCGCGACCGAGACCACCGTGAGCGCGCTCAGGTCGAGCTGGTGCGCCGCCCGGAACGCGGAAGCGTCGCCGGAGGTCGGGTGATTGTGGGCGAGGTCGACAGGAGGCTCGATGACGGACACTCGAGCGCGACCGCTCCGGCGCTCGGCGTCGGCGATCTGCTCGGTGCCGACGACCAGGTCGATCGACCGCGGGATGAAGGGCGGCACCGACATCGACATGACGGTCGACACGATGGCGGTATGGCGGCCACCCGGGAACGCGAGCACCGCGTCGAGGGTCGGCGGCCACTCGTACCCGTGCACCAGGTCGACGGCGCGCTCCTGGACGAGCGCCCGCAGGGCGCGTGCCGTGGACGGAGAGGGACGCTTGCCGGGCGGCGGCGCCTCGACGAACTCGAGACCCAGTTCCTCCACGCGCTCCACGAGCGCCCCTCGCCGGCCGAAGACCAGAACGTCGTGACCGAGATCGCGTACCGCGCCGGCGAGTTCGACGGCGTTCAGCTGGCTGCCACCCATCCCCAGCTCGTGGGGGTAGACGACGATCCTCATGACGCCTCCTCCGCCACGACCACGTCGGGTCGGAGGACGCGCATGCTCCCACGGGACAACGCGAGGGTTCCCGCGATCACCGCGAGCGCGAACGTCCCTGCAGCCAGTGCGGCCAGGAGGTCGAGCTCGATCAGGTATGCGGCCAGAAGCGCCCCGACACCGGCCGCGACACCGCCGAGGACCGGAACGATCGACGTGCGGACCAGTGCCCCGACGTGGACGCCCGCGCGCGACAGCGCCCAGGCGTAGCAGCCGACGAGCACGACGGCGGCGACGGCGAGCTGCGCAATGGCGACTCCCTGCATCCCACCCAGGTTGGCACCGACCACGAGCGCCGGAATGAGCGCGAGCACCCAGATGATCTGGATGACCATCAGGGTGCTCGAGCGGCGCCGCACCGCGAGGAAGTCGTACGCGAGCTCGAACGCGATCCGCAGCACCGCGTGCAGGGCGAGCCACTGCAGCGCGAGGGCCGCCGGCGCCCACACCTCCCCGTAGACGAAGGTCACGATCGGCACCGCGGCGCCCGCCACGAACGTGCACACCGGGAGGGCGACCACGAGCAGGAGCCGGAAGGCGGCACGGAAACCCGCGTCCATCCGCTCCGGATCGTTCTGGATGCGCGCGAACGCGGCCGGCGCGACGGCGCGCACCGGCTGCGACAGCATGCTCACCGGCCACGACGCCAGGTTGAACGCGAGGAGATAGAACCCGAGCGCCTGAGCCCCGAGAACCGACCCCACGACCAGCTGATCGGAGTAGCCCACCGCGAAGACGACGATGCTCGCGCCGGCCAGCGGCAGACCGAATCGGAGCAGTGCGCCGGCGGAGGTGCGATCCCAGCCGAAGCGCAGCGGGAGCGGTGAGAACACCAGCAGCATGATGGAGAACACCACCGTGGCCACGACGCGCCCGATGGCGAGGCTCATCGCCCCGAACCCGGTCAGCGCGAGCGCGACCGAGATTCCCGCGCCGAGCCAGATGTTCACCTGGTCGGCGGCGGTGCGGCGCCCCTGCTGGTACTCGCGCTGGAGCAGCGCCGCTGCCGTGGCGACCAGTCCGTTCAGGGGCACGCACACGAGCATGAGCCGTACGACGTCGGTGGCCTGCGGGTCGCCCATGGCGGCCGTGAAAGCCGGCGTCGCGGCGTAGGCGACCCCGAAGAAGAGGAGGCTCGCGGCGACCGAGATGGTCGTGACCGTGGGGGCGATCGCCCGAGGATCCTCTTCCCAGCGCACGATGGCCAGGCTGACGCCGAGCTCGTTGACGCTCAGGACCGCCATGAGCGCGACGAGCGCGACGGCGTACGTCCCGAACTCCTCCGGCCCGAGCACGCGCGCGATCAGGATCGAGATCAGGAGGGTGCCGAACTTTCCGAAGGCCGTGTTCGCGAAGCTCCACACGAGGGCGCGCCGCGCACCCGGCGGTGTGACGATCGAAGGCCGCCGCGTCGCGGTGCTCACTCAGGCCACCGGAACGAGGGCGCGACTCATCGCTGTGGACAACGCCGCGGCGACCCGCTCCTGCTGCTCCTCGAGCAGGTGCGGGAACATCGGCAGCGAAAGGATGCGGTCCGCCGCGGCCTCGGCCACGGGGAACTGTCCGCGCTGGTACCCCAGGTGGGCGTACGCCTCGGTGAGGTGCACGGGCGTCGGATAGTGGATGCCGGCGCCGATCCCGTCGGCGGTCAGCTCGGCGAGCACGCGGTCGCGCTCCTCCACCCGGATGACGTAGAGGTGCCACACGTCGGAGTTCCCCGGTCGCACCGACGGGAGCCGGACGCCCTCGATCCCGCTGAGGATCTGCCCGTACCAGGCCGCTGCCTCCTGGCGCGAGGAGTTCCACGCATCCAGGCGGCGGAGCTTCGCCCGCAGCACGGTGGCCTGCACCGCGTCGAGACGAGCGTTGAACCCCACCCGGTGGTGCACGTACTTCGTGGCGCTGCCGTGGGCCGCCATGTCCCGGACGGTCCGCGCGACTTCGGGATCGTCCGTCATGACGGCACCGCCGTCGCCGGCCGCGCCCAGGTTCTTGCCCGGATAGAAACTCGTTGCCGCGACCCGGCCGAGCGAACCGGCACGGCCCGCGGCCGAAGCGGCACCCTGCGACTGCGCGGCGTCTTCGATGATCGGGATGCCGTCGCGCTCGGCGATCGGAGCGAGCAGCTCGACCGGGGCGGTCTGACCGAACAGGTGCACCGGCACGATCGCGCGTGTGCGCTCGGTGATGGCCGCCGCGACGGCATCGGGGTCGATGAGGAGGTGCTCGTCCTCGACGTCGACGAACACCGGGACGGCGCCGATACGTGAGGCGGCCTCAGCGGTGG
Organism: Microbacterium wangchenii; assembly: GCF_004564355.1. NCBI lineage: Bacteria > Bacillati > Actinomycetota > Actinomycetes > Micrococcales > Microbacteriaceae > Microbacterium > Microbacterium wangchenii. The sequence goes on along the minus strand of NZ_CP038266.1, from coordinate 682,079 downwards.
CGATGAACGTGTTGGCCGGCATGATCACCTCATCGCCGGGGCCGACGCCGACGGCGCGGTACGCCAGTTCGAGGGCGTCGGTGCCGTTGGAGACCCCGACCACGCAGTTCACGCCGAGATACGCAGCGTACTCCTGCTCGAAGCCGGCGATTTCGGGGCCGCCCATGAAAGCGGCGGAGCGGAACTGTTCGCGCCACTTCGGCAGCACCTCGTCGATGATCTCCGCCTGCTGCGCGGACAGATCCAGGAACGGCACGTTCTCGGTCATTTCGTTACCCCCAGTCGTCGGGCCGGGACACCGGCCCAGATTTCACCGGCGGGGACATCGGAGAGCACTGCTGCTCCCATCCCCACCGTCGCGGCGGCACCGATCGACAACCCCTGCCGCACCGCCGCATTCATTCCGATGTACGCGGCTTCCCCCACCCGCACACCGCCCGCCAGCGCGACCCCGGAGGTCAGTGTGGCGAAGTCTTCCAGGACGGCATCGTGGGTGATGACGCAGTTCGGCATGACCACCACATGGCGGCCCAGCCGCGCGTCCGCCGTCACCACGACACCGTCGAGCAGGATGCTGCCCGACCCGACATCGCTCGTGGTCCCCATCCGCGCCGACCGCGCGACATACGTCGCGTAGCGCTCGGCCGCGACACCCGACCGGCCGAGCCGGCGCACCACCTCACGGCGGGTGCCGCTGGGTCCGATGCACACGAGGAGCTGCTCGTTCCCGGCCGCGGCGTCCGCGACAGGGCCGACCACGGGCACGCCGGCGATCTCGGTGCCGTGCAGCGACACATCGTCATCCAGGATGCCGGCGACGCCGGTCATCCCCGCCGCCAGTACCTCGCGTGCGAGGCCGCTCGCCCCCACGAGCAGCACTCCCTCCCCCACAGCCGTCACTCTCCGGGATTGCGCAGCACCGCGATCACGCGGTCCTGATCGGCGGTGGTGAGCGTGTGGAACAGCGGAAGGATGAGCGTCCGGTCGGTGAGCCGCTCGGTGACGGGGAGCGTCCCCTCCGACGCAAGGTGCCGGTACGGCGCATGCCGGTGCGCGGCCATGATGCCTCGCCGCGCCGAGATGCCGGCGTCGGCGAGCGCGACGAGAAGCTGCTCGCGATCGAGCGGATAGGACGCGTCCACCTCGACCCACAGGGACTGGAAGTTGCTGGTTCCCCATTCCGGGTCGTCCACGAGACGCAGGCCACGGATGTCTTCGATCTCGCGCCGGTAGCGCGCGGCGTTGACCCGGCGGCGTCCGACGACCTCCGGCAGCTTCGACAGCTGCACGATGCCGACGGCGGCCTGCAGGTCGGTCATGCGGAAGTTGTACCCGATCTCGGCATACTCCTCCGGCGGCGACACCAGGCTGGCGTGCCGATCGGCGGCGGAGATGCTCATCGCGTGCTCGCGGAGCGCACGGGCCCGTGCCGCCCACTTCGGATTGCTCGTGGTGAGCATGCCGCCCTCGCCGGTGGTGAGGATCTTGCGCGGGTGGAAGGACCACGCGGCCAGTTCCGCGCCGGCCCCCACCGGGCGCCCCTTGTAGGTGGAGCCGGCTCCGCACGCCGCATCCTCGATCACCACGATGCCGAAGGGATCGCACACTGCGCGCACCGCGTCGAGGTCGACGGGGATTCCGCCCTGGTCGACCACGATGACGGCCCGCGTCTCGGGCGTCAGCGCCGCGCTCACCGTTTCGGCCGTGACGTTGCCCGTCTGCGCATCGACGTCGGCGAACACGGGACGCGCACCCACATAGGTGGGTGCGTTCGATGTGGCGATGAAGGAGAAGGAGGGGACGACCACGTCGTCTCCCGGTCCGATGCCGGCCACGATGAGGGCGAGGTGCAGGGCCGTGGTGCAGTTCGACACTGCCACGGCCTCCGTGGTCTGCATGGCCTGCGCGAAAGCCGACTCGAACTCGGCGACCTTGGGGCCCTGTGCGACCCATCCGGACTCGATCACCGCGGTCACCGCGGCGACTTCGTCCGCGCCCAGCCACGGGGTCATCACGTTGATGCGCGACTGCTGAAGGACGCTCATGCCGCCACCACCGTCCGGCCGAGGCCGATCTCGTCGCGCAGCGGACGCCACCAGTCGACCAGCATCCGAAGGCCCTCTTCCAGCTCGATCCGCGACTCGAAGCCCAGATCGCGGCGGGCGGCCTCGGTGTCGGCGAGGCGGCGGACCACGCCGTTCACAGCGCGCTCCGGACCATGCTCGACATCGAGGTCGGAGTCCATCGCCCGCAGGAGCGCCTCGGCGAGACCGAGCAGGCTCGTCTCGGTACCGCTGGCGATGTTGTAAACACCCTCGACGATGTCGCTCTCGGCAGCGAGGAGGTTCGCCCGCGCGATGTCGGGCACGCAGACGAAGTCCATCGTCTGCTGGCCGTCGCCGAAGATGAGCGGCGGCTGGCCGTCGGCGATCCGCTCCATCCACCGCACGAGCACCTCGGTGTACAGGCCGTGCACATCCATGCGGGGTCCGTACACGTTGAAGTAGCGCAGGACGACGTAGTCGAGCCCCTGCATGGCGCGGAAGCTGCGGATCAGTCCCTCGTTGAACGACTTGGCTGCACCGTAGAGCGTGTCGTTGTTGTGGTGGTGGTGGCGCTCACCCGTCGGGAACTCCTCCGCCATGCCGTAGACGGACGCGCTGGATGCGGCCACCAGCTTGCCGACGCGGTGACGAGCGGCCGATTCCACCACGTTGAAAGTACCGTCCACGAGCACCTCGAGCGCGAGGCGCGGCTCCTCCGCGCACTGCGTGATGCGGATGGCGGCCTGATGGAACACGATGTCCTTGCCCGCGACGAGCTCGTCGACGAGGCCCGCGTCGCGGATGTCGCCGTCGATGAGTTCGACGTGGCCGGTTGCCAGCGCCTCGTCGAGGTTGGCACGGCGACCGCGCACGAGGTTGTCGAGCACCTGGACGCGTCCCGCCCCGGCCGCGACCAGCTGGTCGACGAGCGTCGACCCGATCGTCCCTGCGCCGCCCGTGACCAGCACGTCGGCATTGTGGATGTTCACCATTCGAATCTCTCCCCTGTGAAGTCGTGAACTACGCGGCAACGCGCGTGGTGGTCTGCTGTGGTGCGCCGAAGCCGTTCAGGCTCTCGTTCGCCGCCTCGAGTACCGACAGCACCCGGAGGCCGGCTTCCCCGTCCGTGCGCGCCGGTCGGCCTTCGCGGATGGCGGCGGCGAACTCGGTCGCGACGCCGGCGAGCGCTTCGCCCTCGGCCAGGGCCGGAGCCCAGGTGTCACCGAGGCGGTACGAGATGTGCGCGGAGCGCGCATCGGTGGTGGTGGCCTTGGACACCTCGGCGATATCGACGCCCCGGTCATAGACGCTCACCCGCTGCTGCGGGTTGAGGTCGTCCCACACCAGCGTGCGCTTGGTGCCGCCGATGACCATCTGCCGGATCTTCGTGGGGCTGAGCCAGTTGACGTGCACGTGCGCCATGGCGCCGCCGGCCAGCGGCATGGCGAGGTAGCCCACGCATGCCTTGCCGGTCTGAAGCGGGTCGGCGCCGTGCGCGGAAACGCTCGTGACATCGAGTCCGCCGGGCAGGACGAAGTCCATGATGGAGAGGTCGTGCGGCGCCAGATCCCAGAACACGTCGACGTCGGGCTGGATGAGACCGAGGTTGATGCGGACGCTGTCGACGAACAGGATGTCTCCGAGGAACCCCTCGGAGATGAGCTCGCGGATCTTCAGCACCGCCGGCGTGTAGCAGTAGGTGTGGTCGGCCATCAGCACCAGACCCCGCTCGGCGGCGCGGCTCACCATTTCCCTGCCCGCCGCACGGCTGTCGGCCAGCGGCTTCTCGACGATGACGTGCTTGCCTGCATCCAGCGCGGCCATCACGATGCGGTGATGCGTGCCGGCCGGCGTCGCGATTGCGATCGCATCGATGAGCGGGTCGCTCAGCACGTCGGCGAGGCTCGTCGTGATCGGCGCGCCGCCGACGCTTTCCGCCACCCGGCGAGCGCGGTCGATGTCGAGGTCGCAGATCGCGGCCAGGTTCCAGTCGTTGCTGTTGCGGAAGTTCCGCGCCAGGTTCGGTCCCCAATATCCAGCGCCGATGACGGCGATGTTCTTACGGTCGGTCACGGATTCCCCAATCCACGTTGTGATTCCCCAGATGAACGAGGTGCCGTCAGCCGGCGCCGTCGAACGTGATGTCGACCCAGTAGTTGTGGATCGTGAGTTCGGCCGGATACCCCCGGCCGTAGGTGAAGGCGCTCCCGTGGCCCGGGATCGTGAACGGTCCGACGCGCGTCTCGAACGCCAGCGTGCCCAGGTCTACGGCGTATCGGCCGGTCGTGCTGTAGAGGCCCACGCGGTACTCCGTGTCCGCCAGGAGCGGGACCGGTGCAGCGAACTGAGCGGTCTGCCATCCGTCCGCCGTCTCGTCGACGAACTCGACCTCGGCGATGCGCTCACCGGCGGCGTTCCACAGGTACCCCGTGTGCTGCCCGGTGTTCGCCTCGCCCTTGTAGAACCGCACGCCGGTGGCGTTCCCCGCCGTGTCGACGGTGAAGCGGGTCGCCACCTGGACGGCATCGGAGTCGGCCCACCAGGGATGCTGCGGCGTTCCGTCACCGAAGATCGTCCGCACATCCGCCACCACCGGCTCCGCCGCGGTGCTGAAGGTCCACGTCGCACCGCTGATATCGCCCTCGGACGAGGAGACGGTGACGGTGTAGGCAGTGGACCACGCCAGCGGCTCCGACGGCGTGAAGACGAGCTCACCCGTGGCCGCGTCGTACGCGGTGTCCCCGGCGATCGCAGCACCCAGCGGCCCCTGCAGCGCAACCGTGGCGGATGCGGGGGCAGGACTCAGGGTGGCCGACACCGTCGTGGTCGGCGAGACGTCGAGGGCTGCCGCCACCGGTGCCGAGGCGCTCACCGCGGCAACCGGCCCGCCGGGCTGCGTCGGAGTCGGAGTCGGATCCGGCGTCGGCGTCGGCGTCGGCGTCGGCGTCGGAGTCGGATCCGGAGTCGGGGTCGGCGTCGGAGTCGGCGTGGGCGTCGGATCCGGAGTAGGAGTCGGCGTCGGCGTCGGAACCGGGGTGGGATCCGGAGTCGGATCCGGAGTCGGCGTCGGAGTCGGAGTCGGCGTCGGCGTACCGGTGCCCCCGAAGACGATCTCCGCATCCACGAAGTAGCCCGACGCACCCCACGATCCCGTCGGCATCCCGCCTGCGGGTCCGTAGAGGAAGCGTCCGTTGCTGCCACCGGGCGCCGTGATGTAGCCGCTGGTCACGGACGACCGGAAGTACTGCGGCGTGATGGCGAAGTGACCGTTCGGCGCAAAGTACGACGCGATGTACGTCTTCCCGGGTGTGACCGGCACGGGCGCGGCCAGGGCGGCGCGCTGCCACCCCGCCGCACTCTCGTCGGTGAAGGTCAGGGAGGTCAGCCGCTCCCCCGTGGCCGCATCCCACAGCGACGCCACGTGTTCCCCCGTGTTACCGGGACCCTTGAAGAACCGAAGGGCCGACACGTGGCCGGCACGCGACACCGTGAACGCGGTGCCGATTTCGACCGGGTCGGTGTCGGTGGTCGCCGCGACCTCAGGAGTCTCGTTTCCGAACAGCGTGTCGGTCGCCCCCGGAAGCGGGGGCGCCGCGGTGGTGAAGGTCCACTGGTCGAGCACCTCACCGCCGATGCGGACGACGGCCGTATAGGTCGTCGCGGGCACCAGGGCCGATGAGGGCGTGAAGCCGATCGTGCGGGAGGCGCTGTCGTACGTCGAGGTGCCGGGCACCGGCTCCGGGCCGGCCGTCAGCGCCAGAGTGGGCGACGGCGCCGCGACCGACAGGACAGCCTTCACGGCCGCATCCGTATCGACGCCGTCACCGACGGGTGTCCTGCTCGTGACGACCGGCACGGGCTCTTCTCCGCCGCCGGGGCGGAACTCCACGTCCACGGAGTAGTTGGACGACCGCCAGCTGGACTCGGGCATGACACCACCGGGGCCGTACTGGAACGTGCCGTTCCGCGGCGACACCGCGGTGAGCGGACCGCTGGAGACCGGCGACGTGAAGAAGTCGGCGGCGTGGATGTAGCGACCCTGCGGTGAGAGATAGGAGACCGTGTACGTCTGGCCGGGCACGAGCGACACCGGGACCGTGAGTTCGGCGCGCTGCCACCCCGAGGGCGATTCGTGGGCGAACGTCACGGTCGCGAGCGCATTTCCGTTCGGTCCCCACAGCGTTCCGGTGTGGGCAGCGGTGTCGCCTGCGGCCTTGAAGAAGCGCAGCGCGGTGATCCGCCCCGGAACCGACGTCGTGAACGCCATGCCCAACTCGACGGAGGTTCCGTCGTTGGCGGCCTCGCCCGCCGCCGCGGCGGCGCCGAAGAAGCTCACCGAGCTCGGTGATGCGTCGGCCAGGACCCGGAAGGACCACATGCGGTCGACACCGGTCTGCCCGCCCGCGGTGATCCCGGACATCCGGGTGGCCACGTCGGCACCGGCTGGCAGCGCCTCCGTCGGGTCGAACGTCACCGTGCGGCCATCCGTGGAGAGGGTTGCGGCCCCCGCCACAGGGGCTCCGTCCGCGGTGACCGTCACCGCCGGCACGGTCGTCAGTTCCGTGTCGAACGTCGCGGTGATGTCGGTGCCGGCGGCCACGTCCGTCGCGCCGGCGAGCGGCGTCGTCGTCTCCAGCGCCGGGCCGGTGGCCGCGCGCTCGAAGATGACGTCCACGAAGTAGCTCGACGAGGAGGTCCGGGCGGGGAACCCGCCCTGGTAGGTGAAGGCGCCACCCTGGGCGGAGACGGTCAGGGGTCCACGGCTGAAGCCATCGGCGTATGCGCCCGGGCTCACCGCGTAGCGGCCGGACGGCGCGATGTACGAAACCGTGTACTCCATCCCCGGGACCACGGCGATCGGGCGATCGAACACGGCGGTCTGCCACCCCGCGGTGGTTTCATCGGCGAACGTCACGCGTCCGAGTTCGAAGCCTTCGGCATCCCACAGCATCCCCGTGTGCGTGCCGAGGTTCGCCGTGCCCTTGAAGAACCGCATCCCGGTGACGACGCCCGACTCGGCGACCGTGAAGCGCGTGCCGACGGTGACGCTGGATGTGTCGGCATCGGAGGAGATCAGCGGCCGGTCGAGGTCGGTGTAGAGCGAGCAGGGGCACTGCCCCTCCGACGCGATGGTCTGCGCGGTGCGGAAGGTCCACGGCTCGCCCGGCTCGAACGCCGTTCCGTCCGACGGCGTGGCGGCGATCGTCACCGTGTAGTCGGTCAGTTCGGCGAGCGGCTCCGCCGGAGCGAAGCGCACGACGCGCGTGGCGTCGTCGTACGACATGGTCCCGGCGACCGGGCCGCCGTCGACGCTGGTCAGAGACAGCGCGACCGAGGACGCCTCGACGTCGCGCGTGAACACGGCCGTCACGGCGGTGTCGGGTGGCACCGAGCCACTGCCCACGGCGGGAGTGCGCGCGGCCAGCCGCACGGGCGACGTCGTGGTCGGCTCGAAGACCGCGTCGACGAAGTAGTTGGAGTCGCCGGAGGTGCGCCAGGGGAATTCACCGGCCGCCGCGTGCAGACCGGGGCTGGCGCCGCCCACACCGGGTCCCACCGTGAGGGGGCTGCTCGCGGTGTTCTGGTAGGGCCAGTAGTTGTCGACGTAGGCGTAACCGCCCTGCGGGGCCGTGTACGACACGACATACGGCGTCCCCGCGGTCACGGCGACAGGAGCATCGAACAGAGCGGTCTGCCAGCCGGTCGGCGACTCGCCCCGGAAGACCACGCTCGCGATGCGCTCCTGGTCAGCCGACCACAGCGTGCCCGTGTGCGTGCCCGCGTTTCCGGCCCCCTTGTAGAAGCGCACACCCGTGACAAAGCCGTCCGCCTCCGGGGTGATGCGCAATCCGAGCTCGAGCGCGTCCGGGTCGCTCGATGACTCCAGAGCCGGGATCTCCGCACCGAATACCGTGTACGGCCCGGTCACGGTCAAGTCGATCGCCGTGCCCGTCTGCGAGAAGTTCGCGCTGTCGTCGATGGCGCGGGCGACGATCTCCGCCTCCGCGTAGCCCTGCTGCACGTAGGTGTAGCTCCACTGCGTGGTGCCGGTGGCGGGATGCCAGGACTCGCCGCCGTCGGTCGACACCTCGACACCGGCCACGCGTCCGCCGGAATCGTTGGCGGTGCCGGTGACGGTGACGGTGGATCCGTGTGTCACCGTCTGCCCCGCGGTCGGCGAGGTAATCGTCGTCGCCGGCGCGATGGTGTCGACACTCGCGGTTGCGCTCACGAGCCCCGTCATGAGCGATCCAGGCTGGACGCCCATGTCGGCGAGGAGATTTACCTGCGCCTGCTGCATCCGCTGGTCGGTGTCCACGCGTGTGCCGTCGTGCGTGGAGTCGAGACCCCAACTCCATTGCACGCTGCCGGCGGAGAACACGAGGGCACCGCTGGCCGCCCGGTACAGGGTGAGGTGGTGCGTGGTCGTGCCGGCGCCGACGGTGTTGCCGTAGTCGCGGAGGTACTCGCGCGTCTCACCGACCGTGGTCGACAGCCGGATGAGGCCTTCCGGGCGGAAGCCGTTGTCGATGTCTTCGTTCGACTCGTATCCGACGGTCTGGTCGGCCAGTTCGGCACTCGTCCCCGGCGCCAGATTGGCCAGGTCGGTGTTCCGCCACAGTCGTGCCTTGCCCTCGTCGGAATTCACCGTGACGGGCAGGTACACACTGTTGACCATGTACATGGTGCCGATGAGCTCGTTCTCGGGCAGGTGCCCGCCCTGTGCGGCGTCGGCGTAGCGCGGGTCGCGCCAGGTACCCGTCCACTCCGGGCTGGAGGTGTCGATCTTGTCCCAGCCCCACGTCTCCTTGTACGACACGAGCGTGCGGTAGTCGCCCTGCTCCCCGACCGTCGACGGCTCGTAGCGGGTGCGCCAGTAGCCCTCGTTGCCGGCGAGGAACTGCAGGTTCACGCCGGCGTCGCGCGCAGCTTCCATGTTGGCGCGCTGCGCGCCGGACCAGTACTCGTCGTGACCGACGGAGAGGAAGACCTTGTGGTTGAGAAGCTCCTCACCGCGGCGGTCGGTGTCGACGCCCGCGATGTAGCTCATGTCGTAGCCGTTGCGCTCCAGAAAGCGGACGGTGGCGTATTCGGAGCTGAAGTAGAAGTCGCGCTTCTCGATGCCGCCGCGCGTGGCGAATGGGCGATTATAGCTGATCTTGTGCGCGCGGCCCTTCGCCGCCCCCTGGTAGAAGTTCGAGCCACCGTACGAGTTGTACGCGTGCCATGTCGGGTCAGAGGTCTGGAACAGCACGTCCGAGGTGTTGCCGTCGCGCCGGACGATGAAGGTGATGTGGCTCGCACCGCCGGTGTCACCGCGCTCGAGGCGAGCGACATAGACGCCGGAGACCGCATCGGCGGGGACATCCCACGAGGCCGACACGTCCCACGTCCCGCAGTCGTAGAGCTCGGTGGTGATGTCGGAGAGGCACTCGTCCTGCACCTGCGGCAGGGTCGCCGATGGCTCGACGCTGTCGATCAGGCGCGCGCCCAGGCCCTGGTACCAGCCGGTGCGGTAGATGTCGATGTCGTAGTCCGCGGCATCCGTGTCGATCTTGAAGTCGACGCGATCACCTGCGTTGACGCTGATGTCGGTCGCGAAGCCCTGGATGCTGGGGTCGCCGGCACCATCGATGTCCCACACGTCGGGATCGGTGCCGGGTTCGCGGTTCTCGCACTCGATCGGATTCACCCCATGACCGCAGGGGCTCGGTGCCGTGGCGCGCGCCGGCGGAGCAGGCGCGACGACGAGCGACGTGACGAGAGCGCCCAGCACAGCGAGCGCGATGATGCGTGCACGAGTCGACCGTTCCCGATCGACGACGAGCGTCGAGTACCCCAATTTTTCCCCAGACCACCCGCTGCACTCCCAAGCGCTGCGGGCTTTCCGCCCCCCGGCGGACCCCAGTCCGCCCGAAGACGGATATCCATGACAGGCGACGCTCGCTCCGTGACCGGTGCAGAGTCGTCTGTATCCCCGCGGCGAGTATAGCGTTTAGAACGAGCCGTGCACGAGCAATTTCACGGATCCCGCCCCCGCGCAGAGGAGTGCCCATGGTTTCGCACACCGATCAGCCGTTCATCGCCGCCACCGCCGACGTCTCCGAGGGTGCGCAGGTCGGCGAGCGCACCAAGGTGTGGCACCTCGCCCAGGTGCGCGAGGGCGCCGTGCTCGGAGCGGACTGCATCGTCGGCCGCGGTGCCTACGTCGGCCCCGGCGTCGAGATCGGCGAGGGCAGCAAGCTGCAGAACTACGCCCTCGTGTACGAGCCGGCCCGCCTCGCGCGCGGGGTGTTCATCGGCCCAGCCGCCGTGCTCACCAACGACGAGTATCCGCGGGCGATCACTCCCGAGGGGCAGCTGAAGTCGGCGGATGACTGGGATGCGGTCGGCGTCGAGATCGGCGAGGGCGCCTCGATCGGCGCCCGCGCGGTGTGCATCGCGCCGGTGCGCGTGGGAGCGTGGGCGCTCGTGGCCGCCGGCGCGGTCGTGACGAAGGACGTGCCCGATTTCGCCCTCGTGGTGGGCGTACCCGCCCGCCGCATCGGGTGGGTCGGCCGGGCCGGGCGGCCGCTCGCCCAGGAGGGCGAGGACTGGGTGTGCCCGGCCACCAGCGAGCGCTACCGGGAGTCCGCCGGCACGCTGCATCCGCTGTCCTGACCTCCGTCGGGCGACGACGCAACCCCTGTCGACCGGCAGCCGGGCGCGAATACGCTCGGGCCACTCGACACGAGGAGGTCCGGATGTCCGTCGCCCGATTCCTGCGCCAGGCCGCTGCCGGCGCGCTCACCGTCAACGCGGTGCCGCACGCGGTGAGCGCCCTGCGCGGTCAGCCGTTCCCGACGCCGTTCGCCGATCCGCCCGGACGCGGCCTGTCCTCCCCCGCGGCGAACGTCGTGTGGGCGGCGATGAACCTCGCCGGGGCGGGGCTCCTGCGCCGGCGCACCACCGCGACGTCGGCGCGTGTGGCGTTCGGCCTCGGCGCGCTGGGGATGGCGTTCGTCGTCGCGCAGTACTTCGCCTCGGTACCGGCGGTCCACGGCAAGCGCCGCCGCTGAGCTGCTCGCGCCGGACTAGAGCTTGCGGAGCGAGACGCGCTCGACGGTGTGGTCGGAGGCCTTCTGCAGCACGAGCGTCGCGCGATGGCGCGTGGGCAGCACGTTCTCCAGCAGGTTCGGCAGGTTGATGTCACGCCAGTAGCCGAGGGCGCGCTCGACGGCCTCGTCGTCGCTGATGTCGGCGAACACGCGGAAGTACGAGTTCGGGTTGCTGAAGGCGCCCTTGCGCAGGGCCAGGAAGCGCTCGACGTACCACTGCTCGACGTGGGCGGCGTCGGCGTCGACGTAGATGGAGAAGTCGAAGAGGTCGCTGACGGCCACGTCGTTGGGCGCGGGCGGGGGCTGCAGCACGTTGAGCCCCTCGACGATGACGACGTCAGGTCGGCGGACGGTGACGTGTGCGTCGGGCATGATGTCGTACCGCATGTGCGAATAGAACGGCGCGCGGGCCTCGGCGGCGCCGCTCTTGACCTCGTGCAGGAAGTCGATCAGCGCGCGCCGGTCGTACGACTCCGGGAAGCCCTTGCGGTCCATGAGGCCCCGGCGCTCGAGCTCGGCGTTGGGGTAGAGGAATCCGTCGGTGGTGACGAGTTCCACGCGCGGGGTGTCGCCCCAGCGGCTCATGAGCTCGCGCAGCAGCCGCGCGATGGTCGACTTCCCCACCGCGACCGACCCGGCCACCCCGATGACGAACGGGGTCGTCACGTCGGCCTCGCCGAGGAACGCGCTGGTGTCGGCGCCGAGCCGCTTCGTGGCGTTGGCGTAGAGGCTCAGGAGGCGGCTGAGCGGCAGGTACACCTCGCGCACCTCGCGCAGATCGAGCCGGTCGCCCAGCCCCCGCAGCTGCACGACTTCGGTCTCGGTGAGCGGCTGCGGCATGCCTGCCGCCAGTCGCGCCCAGTCGGCTCGGTCGATCTCGCGGTACGGGCTCAGCGACGGCGCGGCGGTCTCGGCGGGCACGCGCCCATGCTACTCCCGCGCGATCAGCACCCGGCCTCGCACCTCCCCGGTCGTTGAGCGAGCGGAACTCGACGAAGCGCCGCGACCGCTACGCTCGATCCGTGCGCCTCGGGGTCCTCGACATCGGTTCGAACACCATCCATCTCCTCGTCGCCAATGCCCGCCCCGGCGGCCGCCCGACGGCGACGACGAGTCACCGCACGGTTCTGCGCCTCATGCGCCACCTCGGCCGCGACGGCGCCATCGATGCCGCCGGAGTCGCGGCGCTGGTGGATGCGGTGACCCAGGCCCGTGCGAAGGCCGCGGCCGAGGGGGTCGACGAACTGCTCGCCACGGCGACCTCGGCGGTGCGCGAGGCGACGAACGGCCCCGCCGTCATCGCCCGCATCGAGGAGGCGCTCGGCCAGCCCCTGCAGGTGCTCGGCGGCGACACCGAGGCCCGGTTCACGTTCCTCGCGGTACGGCGATGGTTCGGCTGGTCGGCGGGGCAGATCCTGCTGTTCGACGTCGGCGGCGGATCGCTCGAGCTCGCCGGCGGCGCAGACGAACTCCCCGACATGGCCGACTCGGTGGCGCTGGGCGCCGGGCGGATGACGTGGGAGTTCCTCCCCGACGATCCCCCGAACGACTTCCAGCTCGAGGCGCTGCGCCGGCACGCCGCATCCGTCCTCGCCCCGGTCGCCGAGCGCTTCGCCACCCTCCCGCGCCCCGATCATGTCGTGGGGTCGTCCAAGGCCATCCGCTCGCTCGCGACGCTGGCCGGGTACCCGGTGCCGGGCTGGTCGGGCATCGAGCGGATGGTGCTCCCCCGCCGCGAGCTGAAGGCGTGGATCCCGCGGCTGGCCCGCATCCCGGCCGAGGCGCGCCAGGAGCTCCCCGGCATCACCGCCGACCGGGCGACCCAGATCGTCGCGGCCGCCGTCGTGCTCCACCAGGCGATGAAGGCGATGCGTGTGGAGGAGCTCGAGGTGTCGCCGTGGGCGCTTCGCGAGGGCGTGCTGCTGCGCTACATCGAGTCCCTCGCGATGTGACCCGCGCTCTGCTGCACGACTTCGGTCTCGGGACGCGGCTGCTCCGGCGGTGACCGCCTGTCCGCTTCCCCACGGCCCGCGCTACGCTGGAATCGCGAACACCCGAGCCCGGAAGTTGGCCCTCATGGCGCCCGATCCGATCAGGACACCCGACCAGCGACTCCGCGTCTTCGTCAGCTCGACCCTCGGAGAGCTCCAGCCCGAACGAGCCGCCGTGCGCGAAGCCGTCGAGCGGCTGCGCCTGGCCCCCGTCATGTTCGAACTCGGCGCCCGGCCACACCCGCCGCGGTCGCTGTACCGGTCCTACCTCGAGCAGAGCGACATCTTCGTCGGCATCTACTGGCAGAGCTACGGCTGGATCGGACCAGGGGAGGAGATCTCCGGCCTCGAGGACGAGTACCGGCTGTCGGGCGAGATGCCCTCGCTCATCTACATCAAGGCGCCGGCCCCCCAGCGCGAGGAGCGTCTCTCGGCGCTGCTGGCCCGCATCCGCGACGACGATCGCGTGTCGTACAAGTCCTTCCGCGACCCGGCCGAGCTGCGGGAGCTGGTCAGCAACGACCTGTCGACCCTGCTCGCCGACCGCTTCGACGCCGCCGCCCGGGCCTCGGTCGTCCCCCCGCCGCCCCCGCCGTCGGCCGCCGCGGGCACCGGCATCCCGAGCAGCTTCAACGCGATCATCGGCCGCGCCCGCGACCGGGATGAGATCCTGCGGATGCTGCGCTCGCCCGCCGCCCGCGTCGTGACCCTCGTGGGCCCGGGCGGCATCGGCAAGTCGCGCCTGGCGATCGAGGTGGCCTCGGCCATCGCCGCGGACGGCGGCGAAGTGGCCTTCGCGCTGCTGGAGTCGGTGGGCTCGCCCGACGACGTGCTTCCCGCGATCGCGCGCGCGGTGGGCGTGCGCGACGGCGGCGACCGGCCGCTGGAGACGGCGCTGATCGCCGCGCTGGACGGACGCGACTACACCCTCGTGCTCGACAACATGGAGCACGTCCTGGATGCCGCCGACGCCCTCGTGCGGCTCCTCACGGCCCTTCCCCGGCTCACGCTCCTGGTGACGAGCCGGTCACCGCTGCGCCTGCGCGCCGAGCGGGTCTACGCCCTCGCGCCCCTGCGCGCCCCCGGCGAGCACGACGACCTCGCCGCGATCGAGGCGAACGCCTCCGTCGCGCTGTTCGTCGAGCGGGCATCCGCTGTGCTGCCCGGGTTCCGCCTCACCGACACCGACGCGCCGACGATCGCCGCGATCTGCCGCGCGCTGGACGGACTGCCGCTGGCCATCGAACTGGCCGCAGCGCGGATGCGGTCGCACACGCCGCAGGAGATCCTGGAGCGCCTCGGCTCGGCCATGTCGCTGCTGGTGGACGGAGCCCGCGACCTGCCCGCGCGCCAGCGCACCATCCGCAGCACGATCCAGTGGAGCGTGCGCCTGCTCGATGACGATGCACAGGCCGCCCTGGCCGCGCTCGCGGTGTTCGCGGGGCCGTTCACACGGGCGGCGGCGGAGTCGGTGCTCGAGTGCCTGCCTGGCCTGGATGCGGAGCCCGCCCTGGACGCCCTCGTGGACGCGAGCCTCCTCCAGCAGCAGGACCGACGAGGCGTACGGGTCTTCGCGATGCTGACCCTCGTGCGCGCCTACGCGAGCGAGATGACCTCCCCCGACACCGCGCGCGAGCGCTGGATCGGGCACTACGCGTCGCTGGCGGAGACCGCCTCGCGCGACATGACCGGCTCCACCCAGCTCGCGTGGCTGCTGCGGCTGGACGCCGAGACGGAGAACCTGTCGGCGGTGCTGCGCGCCCTCATCGACGCGTCGCGCTTCGACGAGGCGGCCCGCATGGCGTGGGCCCTTTACCTCTACGGCTGGCTGGGCGGGATGCTGGGTGCCCAGCAGGCGCGCATGGCCGAGGTGCTCAGGCGGGCCGAGGCGGAGGGCGTCGCCCTGAGCCCCTGGACGGAGGCGGTCGCGAACTACTACGCGCACGCGATCACCTTCTGGCAGCATCCGGATGTCGACGTGATCCCCGGTCTCACACGGGCCGCGGATCTGTTCGAGGAGGCCGGCGACGCACGCGGCGCGGCTCTGGCGCGCCTTTCCCTCGGGCTGGCGCTCCTGGCCCGCCGCGAGGGACCCGATGTCGCGGGCGCGCAGGAGGTGCTGACGCGGGCGATCGACGGATTCGCCGCCGCCGGCGATGGATGGGGCGAGGCCATGGCCCTCGTCCCGATGGGCCGGCTCGACCTGCTGCTGGGCGACACCAGCGCTGCGCTGGATCGCTTCGAGCGCAGTCTCGCGCTGGCCTCGGCCAACAGTGAGCGCCTGGGCATCGTCATCGCCCAGCACCACCGCGGGTGGGCGCGCCTGGCGCTGGGCGACGTCGACGGCGCCGAGGCCGACTTCACCGAGAGCCTGAACGCCTCCCTCGCGCTCGGTCACGACGAGGGCATCGCCTACGGCCTGGAGGGCCGCGCCGCGGTCGCCGCGGTACAGGGCAGGGCCGAAGACGCCGGCCTCATGCTCGGGGCCGCAGCCGCCGCCCGGCGGCGGACGGGCACCACCGACTCCGGCCAGCTCGACCTGTACGCGCCCGCTTTCGAAAACCTCGCCGACGACGGAGCCGGCCCCGTCCTCGATGCCGCCGTCGCCCGCGGCGGCGCCCTGTCTCCGCGGGAGGTTCTGGATGCCGTCGCCCACTGACACCGCGGGTCATCGCGCAGCCACGCGCGACGACGTGGTGCTGCGCACGACCCGCGGAGTCGCCGTCGTGATCCTGCCGTTCCTGGTCGTCGCGGCGTTCCTGCTCTACGTCTTCCCCGATCGCACCGGCGAGCTGTTCGCGTGGGCGATCGACCCACCGCTGTCGGCCTATCTCCTCGCCTCGGCGTACGTGGGCGGCATCTGGTTCTTCGTGCGCGTCGCCGTGGAACGCCGGTGGCATCGCGTGCAGCACGGATTCCCCGCCGTCGCGGTGTTCGCCGGGGCGCTCCTGGTGGCCACGCTCCTGCACCTGGACCGGTTCTCGCCGAACCTGTCCTTCGCCGTGTGGATGACCCTCTACGCCACCACGCCGTTCGCCGTCGTGATCCTCGCGGTGATCCAGCGCCGGCACGCGCGACGCGATCCCGAGCCCGGCGACGTGGAGATCCCGCGCCTGGCCGCACTCGGGCTGGCGGCCATCGGCGCGGCGGCGTTCCTCTTCGGCGCCGTCGTCTTCGTCGCCCCAGGGTTCGCGGCATCCTTCTGGGCGTGGGAGCTGACGCCGCTCACCGGCCGGGTCACCGGCGCCGTGCTGAGCCTCACCGGCGTGGTCAACGCCGCGCTGCTGTGGGATCGGCGCTGGAGCGCGTTCCGCATCCTGTTCCAGGCGCAGCTGCTGAGCCTGGCGGCGATCTGCCTGTCGCTTTTCGTCCGCTCCGCCGACCTGCGGTGGGAGCGGCCGATGACCGCGGTGTTCGTCGCGCTGGTGGCCGGCGCCGTCCTCTCCTACGGCGCCTTCACCGCCTGGTGCGAGCGCGAGTCCCGCCGCCCCCGCCCCTGACCCGCCGCCCCGCCCCCGCGCGTCTCCCGCTCCACCCCCATCCGCCGAGAGTGCATCATCCCGGCGAGAGTGCACCGGATTCGGTGCACATTCGCCGGGCTCGTGCACTTTCGCGGCCCCGGCGCCCGGGGCCCGCGACCCGGGACGCGGGCTACGCGGCCAGGCGCTCGCGGACGACGGTGGCGATGCGGTCGGCGTAGGCCTCGGCGGATGCCGCGTCGGCGGCCTCGACCATGACCCGGACGAGGGCTTCGGTGCCGGATGCGCGCAGCAGCACGCGTCCGGTGTCGCCGAGTTCGGCCTGCACGGCCGCGACCTCCGCCTGCAGCACCTCGTCGGAGGAGACGCGGGAGCGGTCGACGTCGCGGACGTTCAGCAGCACCTGCGGGAACACGGTCATGACCGACGCGAGCTCGGCGAGCGTCTTGCCCTGGCGCGCCATCTCGGCGACCAGGTGCAGTCCCGTGAGCAGTCCATCGCCGGTGGTGGCGAACTCGCTCATGATGACGTGGCCCGACTGCTCCCCGCCGAGGGAGTAGCCGTTCTTGTTCATCGCCTCGAGCACGTAGCGGTCGCCGACGGCGGTCTGGACGACCTGGATGCCGTTGTCCTGCATCGCGCGGTGCAGCCCGAGATTGCTCATGACCGTCGCGACGAGGGTGTCGTCGACGAGGCGCCCGCGGTCTTTCATCGCCACGGCGAGGATCGCCATGATCTGGTCGCCGTCGACGATGCGGCCCTCCGCATCCACGGCGAGGCACCGGTCGGCGTCGCCGTCGTGGGCGATGCCGACGTCGGCGCCCATCTCGCGCACCTTGCGCGCGAGCTGGTCGAGATGCGTCGAGCCGACGCCATCGTTGATGTTGAGGCCGTCCGGGTCGGCGCCGATGACGGTGACGCGGGCGCCCGCGTCACGGAACGTCTCGGGCGAGACGCCGGCGGCGGCGCCGTGGGCGCAGTCGAGCACGACGTGGAGTCCGTCCAGGCGGTGCGGCAGTGAGCCGAGCAGGTGCACGACGTAACGGTCTTCCGCGTCGGCGAACCGGCGGATGCGGCCGACCCCGGCGCCCGTGGGCTGGAGCATGTCGCCGTCGAGGGCGGCTTCGATGCGCTGCTCGACCATGTCGGGGAGCTTCACGCCGCCACGGGCGAAGATCTTGATGCCGTTGTCGGGCGCGGGGTTGTGCGAGGCCGAGACCATGACGCCGAAGTCGGCGTCGATGTCGCCGATGAGGAACGCCGCGGCGGGGGTGGGCAGCACGCCGGCGTCGAGTACGTCGACACCGGATGAGGCGAGCCCGGCGGCGACCGCGGCGGAGAGGAACTCTCCCGACACGCGCGGGTCACGGGCAACGACGGCGGTGGGCCGCTTGCCCGCGGCGCGGCGCGCGGCGGCGGTACGGCCCTGGCCCAGGACGACAGCGGTCGCCTGGGCCAGGTGCAGCGCGAGGTCGGCGGTGAGGGGGCCGTTGGCCAGCCCCCTCACCCCGTCCGTGCCGAACAGCGGCATGGAGGTTTCCGAACTCAGCGCTTGGAGTACTGAGGCGCCTTGCGGGCCTTCTTGAGACCGGCCTTCTTGCGCTCGATGACGCGGGCGTCACGCGAGAGGAAGCCGGCCTTCTTCAGTGCCGGGCGGTTGTTCTCGGCGTCGATCTGGTTCAGCGCGCGGGCGATGCCCAGGCGCAGGGCGCCGGCCTGGCCGGAGTCGCCGCCGCCGGAGATGCGGGCGATGACGTCGTAGGCGCCGGTGAGGTTGAGCACCGTGAACGGGTCGGTGATCAGCTGCTGGTGGAGCTTGTTCGGGAAGTAGTCCTCGAACTCGCGGCCGTTGATGGTGATGACGCCGGTGCCCGGAACGAGGCGCACGCGGGCGATGGCCTGCTTGCGGCGGCCCACGGCTGCGCCGGGGACGGTGAGGACGGGGCGCTCGACGGCGGCGACGGTCTGGTCGGCCGGCGTCTCAGTGGAGTAGTTCTCGATGTTCGACACGAGTGATCCTTAATCGGCGCTTACTGGGCGACCTGGTCGAAGGTGTACGTCTTGGGCTGCTGAGCACTGTGAGGGTGCTCTGCGCCGCGGTAGACCTTGAGCTTGGAGAGCTGCTGCGCACCGAGGCTGTTCTTCGGGAGCATGCCGCGAACGGCCTTCTCGACGGCGCGCTCCGGGTTCTTCGCCAGGAGCTCTTCGTAGGTGACCGACTTCAGGCCGCCCGGGTAACCCGAGTGGCGGTAGGCCTTCTTCTTCTGGAGCTTCTGGCCCGTCAGCGCGACCTTGTCGGCGTTGATGATGATGACGAAGTCGCCGGCGTCCATGTGGTTGGCGAAGGTCGGCTTGTGCTTGCCGCGGAGGAGCACGGCGGCGTGCGAGGCGAGGCGACCGAGGACGACGTCGGTCGCGTCGATCACGAGCCACTCGCGCTGGGCGTCGCCAGCTTTGGGGGTATAAGTGCGCGTCACAGTAGTGCTGCTTTCTGATTCGAACGGAGGTGTTCGTGAATCCCGCTCCGGGGGCTTTTCCGGCGGAGGGCCGGCGAAGACACCAGTGGAGGGCTCACGTTCGCGGTGGCACGCCAGCAGACGGCATGCACCAAAGGGATAGCTTACGGCATCCGGATGCTGCGGCCAAACAGCATCCGCCCGCCCCGGGGTTTCGAAACTCTGCCTTTTGTCCCCCGGATGGGGGACAAATCGCTATCGTGTAGACCGCGACGGCGCGCACCACACCCGTGGAGTGCGCCGATCATCTTTGGGGGCTGAGATGAGAAGAGCGGTAACCGAGCGCGCCCGGGCGACGCGTGCTGCGTCGTCGGTGGAGGCGCACATCCCGGATTGGGCGTCGCAGGTCACATCGATCGCGATCGTCCGGCTGGATGCCACGGGGCGGGTGCGCTCGTGGAACCCCGGCGCCGAGCGCATCAAGGGGTACACCGCGCGGGAGATCATCGGATCCTCCTTCGAGCGGTTCTACCGTCCGCAGGAGCGCGACCGGCACGTACCCGCTCGACTGCTCGAGCGCGCGGCGCGCACCGGATCCGCCGAAGACACCGGGTGGCGCGTGCGGGCGGACGGATCGCTGTTCTGGGCGCGTGTGGTCATCACGGCGCTCCGCGCCCACGACTCCGCGCTCACCGGATACGTCACGCTCACCCGCGACCTCACCGCCGAGAAGCGCGCGGAGGACGAGCGCGAAGCCTTCCTGCGCGCCTTCGCGCACGACTACCTCTCTCCCATCACGGCGCTGCGCGGGTACGTCGACCTCCTGGAGGAGGCAGCGCCCGAGCACCACGCGCTCATCGAGCGCATCTCGACGGTGAGCGACCACCTCGTGTCGATGATGTCGGAGCTGACCGGCCACGTGTCGGGAACTCCCGCCGCCGAGCGCGAGAGCGTCGCACTGGGCACCCTCGTGCGGGAGGCGGCGGCGCTCGTGCTCTCGGACGATGAGTTCTCGCGGCTCCGCATCGCCGGCGATCGGCGCCTGGGGGTTCTGACGGAGGCGCCGATGCTGCGCCGCGCGGTGGCGAACGTGATAGACAACGCCGCGAAGTACAGTTCCGACGACATCCGCGTCACGATCTCCGCGCGGGACGGCGAGGCGGTTCTCGCCGTGACCGACACCGGCCGCGGGATCGCGCCGGAGGATGCGCCGACGATCTTCTCGCCGTTCGAGCGGGGTCGCCTGTCCGAGGCGGATGACGGCGGGTCGGGGCTGGGCCTGGCGAGCGTCCGTGAGATCGTCGAGCGCCTGGGCGGTCGCGTCGACTTGACCTCCGCCCTCGACGCCGGCACGACGGTGACCCTCGCCCTCCCGCTCTGAGCCCGCCCGGCAGGGGAAACGTCGCAGTAACGGAGAGCACGTAGCCTGACCGGATGCTCCGTTCCGCCCGTGACCCGCGCCTGCACGCGCTGCTTCTGGCGCTGCTCGCGGCGTACGTCGTGACGCTCGCGCTCATCGCGTTCTGGCCGACGCACGTCGACCGCGACGCGGGGCCGCTCCTGGACGCCATCGAGCGGATCTTCCCCTGGGCGACCTACCGGCGTGTGGAGTTCGCCGCGAACGTGGCGCTCTTCGCGCCGTTCGGCCTGCTCGCGACACTGCTGCTGCGCTCACCGGTCCTCGCGCTCAGCGTCGGCATCGCCGCATCCTTCGCGATCGAATTCGTACAGGAGGTCGCCCTCCCCGGCCGCACCGCGAGCGCGCTGGATCTGCTCGCCAACGCGCTGGGCACGGCCGCGGGCATCGGCATCGCGCTCCTCATCGCGCGCGTCACCGCGTCGCGCCGCCGCCCCGCCTCGGCCTAGAGCTGGAAGGCCCAGAGCGGGAAGGCCCAGGGAAAGCCTAGAGCTGGAAGAGGGCGAGGCCCTTGCGTGTCTGCAGTGCGCGGAGGCCGTCGTCCTCGCCGTCGCCCGCGGGGTCCCACCGGCCCGAGCCGACGCCCACGACACCGGCGGTGTACTGCCGAGGGTCGTCCACCTCGCCTTCGATGCCGCAGCCGCGCACGAGGGCGCCGCCGGTGTAGCGGACGTTCTGGTTGTACGGGTCGCTCGACTCCGGATAGAACGGCCCGCTGGTCTGGAAGCATCCGACCAGGTCGTCATCGGCCAGCTCGCGGGTCTCGCCGGTCGCGGTGTCCAGCACGTGCGGAACGCCTCCGTCGGTGTACGCGAGCACACCCGGGGGCGCGACGAATCCGCCGTCCTGCTTCCTGTTCCCCACGCCGCCGAGCTCGCCGGTGATCTCCCACTCGGTCTCCCCGGTGCGCGGGTCGATCCGCGTCAGGGTGCCACCGGCAAGGTCGAGGTCGAGCTGGGTGGTGCTGTCGGCGCGGGGTCGGTAGGCAGCATCCCCGGAGCAGAACACGTCTTCGTGGCACGGCGCCAGGCCCTCGCGGGTCCAGAGCACCTCACCGGTGTCGTAGTCGAATCCGACCGCGACATAGTCCTGTGCGGAGAACCCGCCCTCCTCCTGCGCCGGCCTCGGCACGGCGGTCACGACGATCGTGGGCCCCTCGTCGAAGTACAGGTACCCGGCGGGCACGTTGACGAGCGTGGCGCCCTCACCCCACAGCGCGGAAACCGGATGCGCCCACCGCTGTCCGTCGTCACCCACGCGCACGATGCTCTGCGCGCCGGCGTCGTCGCTCGCGAGGTACACCTCGCGTCCGAAGGAGCGCGCGATCGCGCCGACATCGGTGGCCGGCAGGCCGATGCCACGGCCGGAGGTCACGGTGCCGTCGAGGGCGAGCTGCGTCCGCACCCACGACTGGGCGGCTTCGTCCCACACCAGGTAGCACGCGCCCCCGGTGGCGCACGAGCCGGGGCTGCCCACCCACTGCCGCGGACCCTCGAGGACGACGCGGCCGTCGTCGGGGTCGACGAAGCGGACGGTGTGCGCGTATCGCTGGTCGGGCTGCAGCGCCGGCACGCTCACGCTGATGAGCAGCGGATCGCCCTCCGGCGTCGCCGTCCGCATCACGGTCAGGGGGCTGCCCGACTCGATGCTGCCGGGGCTGGACGGCAGCGACCACACCCGTTCGCCGGTTTCCACCGAGTAGCCGCTGAGCGCGAACGGCGTGTCGGGGGTCTGCTCGTAGGTCACGACGACGTCGCCGATGATGATCGGCGCTGAGGCGAAGCCCGTCGTCGGAGCGACCCAGAGCGGCTCGAGCGGCGTGGACAGGGAGTCCAATGCCGTCTCCGTCGGTGTCTCCTCGGGCGCCGGCTCACCGCCTCCGGCCGCGCACGACACCAGCAGAGCGGCGGATGCGGCGGCCGCCAGGCTCACCGTCAGAAATCGTCGAACAGGTCGTCCCTTCACGCGGCACCTTCCCCCGAATACAGCCGTGAACTGTTCAGAACATATCCAACGCGAGATTCCCCCCGCGGAGGGGTTGCGCGCACGGGGTGCCGTGCGGCAAGGGCCGGCGTCAGCCGAGGGTCGGGCCGGAGGAGCCGCCGAGCAGCGTCCCCACTGTGGCGAGGGCGACCCACATGCCGTTGTAGACGACGTGCATCAGCACGGCGGCCCAGATCCGTCCCGTCAGCAGCACGAGGAGGCTCGCGACGATCCCGACGAGGGCGAGCGACAGTGCCTGATCCCACGCCGCCGGCACCAGCAGCGCGTGTGCGGCGACGAACAGGCCCGTGGAGACGAGGGTCGCGGCGAACCCGGCGACCCCGCGCCCGGCCAGCCGGCGCACGGCCGTGTACGCGGCGACGAGGATGAGGCCGCGGAAGAAGAACTCCTCCAGCACGGGTCCGGCCACGGTGGCGGCGACGAGTTCGTCGAACAGCCAGCCCGACGGGAGCGCGCCGCCCGCGGTCGGGTACGACGGCCACGCGCCGGTGCCCCCGGCGGCCATGTCGAGCCACCCCTGCATGATGCGCAGCAGGATGCCGAGGGACAGGGCGTAGAGCAGGTCGAGCGGGCGGAAGCGCAGCAGCGCGCGCGGCACCGACCGGCGGAAGGCCAGCAGCACGGGCACGGCGAACGCGACCCACAGCGCGAGCAGCGACAGGGTCGGCCCGAGCGGC
This sequence comes from Microbacterium wangchenii, assembly GCF_004564355.1. Taxonomy (NCBI): domain Bacteria; kingdom Bacillati; phylum Actinomycetota; class Actinomycetes; order Micrococcales; family Microbacteriaceae; genus Microbacterium; species Microbacterium wangchenii. The sequence continues at coordinate 658,912 of NZ_CP038266.1, read as the reverse complement.
TGCGGCACGAATTCGTTCAGCGCCGCCCCGGCGACGAGCCCCGCGCCGAGGGCGAGCACGGCCCATCCGAGCAGTTCCCAGCCCCAGTGCTCCACCGAGGTGCCGCCCTCGACCCACGTGCGGCGGCGCCGCGGCGACCGGGGCCGGCGGGGCCGCTCGGCAACCGCGGCGTCCTGCGCCTCGAACTCCACGTCGGGCAGGAGCAGGTCGCGGCGCGCGGCGTCGGTAGACTCGGTCATCGACGCCCACGTTACCGGCGGGCCGTCGACGCCGCCGACACTGAGGACGGGATGCTCGACCTTGACCTGAGCGGCTTGTTCGCTCCACGAGGCGACCAGCCGTCGTCGCCGACGATCGAGATCCTGACCGTCTGCACCGGCAACATCTGCCGCTCACCGCTGGCCGAACAGGTGCTCCGCACGCGGTTGCGCCCCCTCGACGTCCGGGTCGCCAGCGCCGGCACCCACGCGATGATCGACTCGCCGATGACCCCCGAGGCGGCGCGGATGGCCGCATCCCTCGGCGTCGCCGCCGACGACAGCGCCGCCCACCGCGGCCGGTGGCTCAGCGAGCGCGAGCTCGTCTCCCCCGACCTCGTGATCGCGATGACCCGCGAGCACCGCCGCGACATCGTCGAGCTGGCGCCGGCGCGCGTGCGCTCGACGTTCACGGTGCGCGAGTTCGAGCGCCTCGCGACGGGGCTTCCCGACGCGGAGCTGCGGCAGACGGCGGATGCGGCGGGCACCGACCCGCACGCCCGCGTCCGCGCCTCGCTGGCCCTGCTCACGTCGCGCCGCGGCGTCGCCCCCGCCCCGGCCACCGCGAGCGACGACGACGTGATCGACCCGTATCGCCGCTCGTGGGAGACGTACCAGCGGTCCACGGCGCAGCTGCTGCCCGGGCTCACCGAAGTCGCGCGCGTGCTCCGCGCCGTCCTGAACTGATCAATACACCACCGACGCCGCCCCCGCGCCGACACGGGGCGGAAACACTTCCTATGGCAGGATGATCGCGTACAGCCGCGACCCCCCGAGAGGCCTCATGGAGCTCAGCGACTACATCCGCATCCTCCGCAAGAACTGGCTTGTGATCGTCGCGACGACGCTCATCGGCATCGCGGTGGCGGCGGGTTACTCCCTCACCCGTACACCGATGTACGAGGCATCCAGCCGCGTCTTCGTGTCGACGCAGGCCGGTGGGACCGTGCAGGAGCTGCAGCAGGGCGGCAGCTTCGCGCTGCAGCGCGTGGGCACCTACGTGCAGCTGGCCGAGAGCCCGCTCGTGCTGAACCCCGTGATCGCCGAGCTCGACCTCGAGGGCACCGCCGACAGCCTCGCCGCCCAGATCTCGGCGTCGAGCCCGCTGAACTCCTTCCTCATCGACATCTCCGTCGAAGACGCCGACCCGGTGATGGCGGCCGACCTCGCCAATGCGATCGCCGCGAGCCTCACCACCGCCGTGGAGAGCATCGAGACGCGCGATGAGCAGGCTGCCAGCCCCGTCCAGCTCAGTCGCGTGAAGGATGCGCTGCCGCCGACGAAGGCCGTGAGCCCGAACGTTCCGCTGAACCTCGCCCTCGGCGCCCTCGTGGGTCTTGCCGCGGGCCTCGGCATCGCGGTGCTGCGTGCCGTGCTCGACACCAAGGTGCGCAACGCGCGCGACATCGAGGCGCTCACCGACCGCCCCCTCATCGGCGCGATCCCGTTCGACCCGAAGGCCAAGGAACGGCCGCTCATCCTCGAGGCCGACCCGCACAACACCCGCTCCGAGGCGTTCCGGTCGCTCCGGACGAACCTGCAGTTCCTCGAGATGGACGGCGGGCACAGCTTCGTCGTCACCTCGAGCCTGCCGAGCGAGGGCAAGTCGACCACCGCGATCAACCTCGCCGTCGCCCTCGCCGACGCCGGCAAGCGCGTCGCGCTGCTCGACTGCGACCTCCGCAAGCCCAAGGTGTCGGAGTACCTCAACATCGAAGGCGGCGCCGGCCTGACCGACGTCCTCATCGGGCGCGCCCGCGTGGCCGATGTGATGTTCCCGTGGGGCAAGCGCCCGCTGTACGTGCTGCCGGCCGGCAAGATCCCGCCCAACCCGAGCGAGCTGCTCGGGTCGAAGCAGATGGGCCAGCTCCTGGAGGCCCTCTCCAACGAGTTCGACGTCGTGCTGTGCGACGCTCCCCCGCTTCTCCCGGTGACGGATGCCGCGATCCTCTCGCGCTCCACCTCCGGCTCGATCGTGATCGTCTCTGCGGGCCGCACGACGACCCACCAGCTCAACGGCGCCCTGGACGCGCTGGAGACGGTGGGGGCGAAGGTCGCTGGAATCGTCATGACGATGGTGCCCACGCGCGGCCCCGACGCGTACGGCTACGGGTATGGCTACGGCTACGGCGGATACGGCACGTACGTGTCGTCGCAGCCGGCGAAGCCCGCGGCCGCACCCCCGCCCCCGGCCCCGAAGGCGCGCCGCAGCCGGCGCTCCGCCGAGCCCGCCCGCCAGACGACGCCCGCACCCGAAGCATCCAATCTGCTGCCCTGACCCAGGAGTGTGATGGCACGTCGTCCGCCGGGCGTCCGCACCTCCGCGCGCTGGCTCGCAGGGGTAGCGGTGGCTGTTGTGGCCGTCGCCGCGATCGTCCTGGCCGTGATGGCGCTGCAGCACGTCGCCTCCCGCCCCGCCGCGACGGACCCCGAGCCGGTCCCGTCCTTCACGTTCGGTTCTCCGGCGACGCCTGAGCCGACCGCCACTCCCTCCGCGACGCCGGCTCCGGTTACAGGCCCGACGTACCCGCGTACGGAAGAGCGCTTCCTCTCCGTCGGTTCCGGCGGCATGTGGCGCGGGGTCGCCGGCGAGTGCGGTGTCACCGATCCCCTGATCGAGCGTTCGACCGACGGTGGCCAGACGTGGAGCGACGTCACTCCCCTGTACCGCGGCATCGGCCAGCTGATCTCCCTCGACGCCTTCGCCGGCACCGAGGCCGAAGCGATCGCGCGCATGGGCGACGAGTGCGAGACCGAGGCGCTCCGCACCTTCACCCAGGGCCGCTTCTGGGAGCCCTACCCCGAGGTGCTCGCCGCATCCCGCTACCTCGACGCCGCCGACTCCACCGTCCTCGTGACGCCCAGGGGCCCGCTCGAGTCCCCCTGCGCCGACCCGCGCAGCGTCCGTACCTCCGGGGGCACGGTGGCGCTCGTGTGCGACGGCACCGCGCACGTCCTCGGCTCCGACGGCGAATGGACTGCGCTGCCGACACCCGATGCCGCGGCCGTCGCGATTGCCGGAGACGCCGTCATCGTCGCAGCCCGCGCGGACGGGTGCGAGGGACTCGCGATCACGCGCCTGTCGGGCGGCGGCTTCGCGGATGCCGCTGCGGTCGGATGCGCGCCTGGCGACCCCGCCGCTCCCGTCGCCCTCGCCACCTCCGGCGACGCCACCCTCGTGTGGTCCGGCGACTCCCTCACCCGCCTCCCCTGACCCGCGCCTCACCCGTCGCAGGCTCGGTTGTTGACACTTCCCCAGTCGCTGAGACCGCCGGAGCGTCCGGATTCGTCCGACTGCACATCGCCGAAGGTCCCGACCCCCTAGGCTCATGCCCAACGGACCACATCCCGCGCCGCACCCGAAGCGGCGACACGCCGTGGCACCCCAACTCGCGACCCGAATTCCACCCCTTCTGCCGCCTGGCGAGAAGGGGCCGCTTGTCCCCCATTTGTCCCCCATTCCGAAATTCGGGCGACACAATCCGCTGCTAGCGTGAAATCGGGGAATCAAGATCCGTTGGGGTGCCGTACGACGGAAGGAACTATCCACTGTGACGTCTGACCTGAGGGTCGGCGCGACATCGACGTCGCAGACCACCGACTCAGATCCGCGCGCAGCGGCGACCAATTCGCCGAGCGGTAATGGCGACAGCAACGCCTCCGCGCCTCCGGCTCCGCGATGGCGGCAAAGCTACGCGCGCAGGCTGATCATCACCGATTTTCTGATCCTCGTCTGGGTGGTCTACGGCGCTCAGATCGCATGGTTTGGCACGGGGAACGCCATGATCGCGATGGCCCGGGATGCGAGGATTACCGATCTGTCCTACTGGGGCTTCTCTGCGGTCCTTGTCTTGGCCTGGATGTGGGCGCTCTCGCTCATTGACTCACGCAGTGAGCGCGTCATCGGGACGGGGTCGCAGGAATATATCCGCGTCATTGACGCGAGTATCCGCTTGTTCGGATTCATCGCGATCATCGCGTTCCTCACACAGATCGAGATCGCTCGCGGCTATCTCCTAATTAGTTTGCCCCTGGGGTCGGTGACTCTCGTGGCAGGACGATGGGTATGGCGCCAATGGCTAATCATGAAACGAGGGCGCGGCGAGTACTCAGCGAAGGTACTGCTCGTGGGCTCTCTCGCGTCCGTGACGCAGATCGCACGCGAACTGAAGCGCACGCCTAGCGCAGGTTATCTAGTGGTGGGTGCATGCGTGCCTTCGGGGAAGATTGCTCAGACGATCCCCGGCTCCACCATTCCCATCATGGGCTCGGTCGAATCAGTCGAGAGGGCCGTCGCGGCTACGGGGGCAGACACCGTCGCAGTCACTAGCACGGACGAGTTACCTCCTGACAAGGTGAAGCAAATCTCGTGGAGCCTTGAGGCGGGTCGCCAGCATCTGGTCCTGGCGCCCAGCATCGTCGATATCGCCGGCCCGCGGCTCCACACCCGCCCTGTCGCAGGGCTCCCGCTCATCCACGTAGAGACGCCCCGCTTCAGCAAAGGGCAGAGATTCCTGAAGCGGTCGGTCGACCTTCTCGCGAGCGTTTTGGGGATCATCTTCCTCAGCCCGCTCCTCCTTCTAATCGCCGTAATCGTCCGACTGACAAGTCGGGGGCCGATTCTCTTCCGTCAGACGCGCATTGGATTCCGCGGTCGGGAGTTTACGATGCTCAAATTCCGATCCATGGTGGTGGACGCTGAGGAACTCCTCAAGCATCTCGAGCTCAACGAGCGCGATAGCGGCAATGAGGTCATGTTCAAGATGAAGAACGATCCTCGGATCACTCCCGTCGGCCGCGTGATGCGCAAGTACAGCCTGGACGAACTCCCTCAGTTGTTCAACGTGCTCAGTGGAACCATGTCCTTAGTTGGCCCCCGCCCGCCCCTCCCTTCCGAGGTCAGGCAATACGCCGACCACGTGCATCGCAGATTCTTGGCCAAGCCCGGGATCACTGGCCTCTGGCAAGTCAGCGGGCGCTCGTCGCTCTCATGGGAGGACACGGTCCGACTTGATCTCTCGTATGTCGAGAATTGGTCCCTCGCGGCTGACCTCATCATCCTGACAAAAACCGCGCGGGCCGCCATCACCCCCGGCGACACCGCGCACTGAGCGAATCCCCTTGAGCAAGAGGAGCATGATGCCCGAAACCCCGCGCGCCCTAGTTACCGGTATAACAGGCCAAGATGGAGGCCACATCGCCGAGCTTCTACACCAGAAGGGGTACGAAGTCTTCGGGTTGATCCGTGGACAGAACAACCCACGCCGACAGTCTGTCTTGGACGAGTTCCCGTATGTGCGCCTTATCGAGGGTGACCTGACGGATCCGACGTCCCTGGTTCGCGCAGTCGAGCAGTCCCAGCCCGACGAGCTGTATAACCTCGCGGCAGTCAGTCACGTGGGCTACTCGTTCAAGAACCCGACGCTGACGGCAGACGTCACTGCAAAGGGGGTACTGAACGTGCTTGAGGCCGTCCGTATCACCGGACTCGCCCCCACGACCCGCGTGTATCAGGCATCCACATCGGAGATGTTCGGCGGTTTGGACTACAACCGCCCTGGCGCTGGCTACAACGAGGAGTCCCTCTTTCACCCCCGGAGCCCCTATGGTGTGGCGAAACTATACGGTCACTGGATCGCGAAGAACTACCGCGAAAGCTATGGCATGTTCGTCGCCTGCGGCATCTTGTTCAATCACGAAGGGGAGCGCCGCGGCCTCGAGTTCGTCACCCGCAAGATCACGCACGCGGTCGCGCGAATAAAGCTAGGTCTTCAACCGAATATTGAACTTGGTGACCTATGGCCAAAACGCGACTGGGGTTATGCGGGCGACTTCGTTGACGGGATGTGGCGCATGCTTCAGCATGCGGAGCCAGACGATTTCGTGCTCGCCACAGGCGAAACTCACTCGATCGAAGAATTCCTCACCCTGGCTTTCGCCGCGATCGGGGTCGATGACTGGAAGCCCTACGTGGTACAGAATGCCGCGTATATGCGGCCAGCTGAGGTCGATATTCTCCTCGGAGACCCATCCAAGGCCGAGGACGTCCTCGGATGGACGAGGAGAGTCGACTTCCCCGGCCTTGTGCGCCTGATGGTCGAGCATGACCTTGCCGTTCAATCTAAGAGCATGGCGGGTTTCGTATGACCGCTGGGACACTCGTAATCACCGGGGCCAACGGTTTCGTCGGCACGCACCTTGCTGAGATTGCATCCCAGCAAGGGGTCGACGTGTGGGCGATCGGGCGCGAGCCCGCCCCGGACCTCCTCCTCCAGGAGAACTGCGCGAAGTACTTCTCGATGGACCTGGAGAAGGAGTGGAAAATGCCTGTCGGGGCTGACGCCGTCGTACACCTGGCGGGTCTGTCCGCGGTAGGTCCCTCGTTTGCTCACCCCCAGCGGTATTTGACCGGAAATAGCGCCATCATGACCACTATGTGCGAGGGCCTACTCGCACATAGTGAACGCCCGCGCGTAGTCGTCGTCAGTTCGGGCGCCGTGTACGGCGCTCCCGAGGGGGGCACGCCTGTGGCCGAGACGAGCGCTACCGCGCCGAGCTCCCCCTACGCAGTCGCAAAGTTGCTCGTGGAGAGCCAGGCTACGTATTACGGTGGCCGCGGCCTCGACACCGTAATCGCCCGTCCGTTCAACCACATCGGGCCGCGGCAAGGAACGGGATTCCTGGTGCCCGACCTGACTGCGGCCCTTCGCGACTCGAGGCCCGGAGAGACGCTCGCAGTCGGCGATCTAGGGACGGCTCGCGACTACACCGATGTCCGTGATGTGGCCCGCGCCTATTTGGCTCTGGCGTTCGCCGCTGAGCACCACTACGACCGCTACAACGTCTGCTCTGGCGAAGCCCACTCTGGCCGAGAGGTTCTCGCGGTGCTCGCCGAGGCACTCGATCGCCCCGTGCCGCCCACCGAAATGGATCCCGCGCGCCTGCGCCCCGCGGACCCGCCTGTCATTGTTGGCGCAGCCGACAGGCTGCGCCAGGAATACGGCTGGGAACCGAAGATACCGTGGCAACAGTCAGTACGAGATTTCATCAATGCTGAGGTGAGTGCGCAGTGATTCGGGAATCTGGCGAACACGCTCTCCCCGCAGTGGCGATCGCACACGACTATCTGACTCAGAAAGGCGGCGCTGAGAAGGTGGTGCTGGCGCTGCATCGAGCTTTCCCGGAAGCGCCCGTACACACGACGCTTTACGAACCATCCCTGACGTACCCGGAGTTCGCGGAAGTTAATATCAAGCCCTCTCCTCTAAATCGGATTCGGCTATTTCGGCGTTCCCACCGGCTTGCCCTCCCGCTTCTCCCTTGGGCGGCGAGTCGTGTCCACGTGGCAGCACACCACACAATTGCGAGTTCAAGTGGATGGGCGCATGGTTTCCGGACGACGGGAAGCAAGATTGTCTACTGCTACTCGCCTGCGCGGTGGCTGTACCAATCAGACGCGTATCTCGGCGTTGGACGACGTGGTGCCCGGCGACTTGCGCTCAGCTTGATCTCGCCCTACCTAAGGCGGTGGGACCGCCAACAAGCGCAGACAGCCAGCAAGTACTTCGCTATATCAACGGTGGTCCAGGACAGAATTCGAGATGCGTACGGGATTGAAGCAGAGGTATTGCCCGCGCCGCATTCCGTCGATACATCACTACCCCAAGAGCCCGTGGCGCTCCCGTCCGGTGGCGCGGATTTCCCCTTCCATCTCTGCATTTCGCGACTACTCCCGTATAAGAATGTCGACGCCGTGGTCGAGGCGTTCAACATGCTCGGCACTCCGCTAGTCGTGGTGGGCGCTGGTCCCGAAGAGAAGCGACTCTCATCGCTAGCCGGACAAAACGTGACGATGTTGAAGAACCTCAGCGATGGCCAGATCCGGTGGCTATATGCGCGGTGCACGGCGGTCGTCTCTGCGAGCTACGAGGACTTCGGCCTGACTCCGATCGAGGCAGCCGCCTACGGCAAGCCGTCCGTGGTGCTTCGATGGGGGGGGTTTCTGGACACGATCCTTGAGGGCGTGACTGGCACATTCTTCAACGAACCGGATGCGCGGCTGATCGCTCAGGCGGTGAAACACTCCCAGAATGTCGACTGGGACACCAAGGCAATCACGGCGCACGCAGACTCCTTCTCCGAGCAAGCCTTCGCACACCGCCTACGAGAGGCGATGGCGACAGTTGAAGCTTGAGAGCCGGCAGTGGGCCTTGCGCTCCTGCTCGTCGCCGCGCACACACACAACCCCGACAGGATGAAGACACATGAAGGTTGCGGTATTGAACACCGTTCTGAGTAACACGGGCGACGCTGCTATCTATGAATCGATCGTGCACGCACTCGTCCAGAGCGGGCTCACCACCCCCTCAGACGTCGTCGCATTCGACAGCGCGGCGGATCGAACGGCGCCGCTTTACCCTGAGTGGCAGATATTGCAACAGCCATCACGTTCCTCACACCCTGTTCGGCTAGTCAGAGCGATCGCGTCACGCTTACGTGGAGGCTTGCTTGGCCTTCTCTCGCGGTTTCCTCGGGCGACCGGTGTCCTGCTGCGCCTCGCACCAGGGACAACATTCGTTCGCGCTCTCAGGTCGATCGCCGCTGCAGACCTGGTGGTGAGCAGCGGCGGCACCTATCTGGTCGACCACTACGACTTTGGTCACCGCGTCGCTGAGATTGCTTTCGCGAAGTCGAGGGGCAAGGTCGTCTACCTTTGGACACAATCCCTTGGGCCGTTCGCCACTCCTCCAGCCCGTGCCGCGGCATGTGCGCTTATTCCCCTCGTTGATGGCGTGTTTTTCCGAGACCCCCGATCGGAGCAAGCCTGGAAAGCAGTTGGTTCGCTACCCGCGCGCACCGAGGTTTGCCCCGACTCGGTGTTTTCGCTGTATGAAGCCGACACAGGCGCACGCGACCGACGCAGAGAACGCCCCATCGCGCTGCTCTCTGTAAGAGAGTGGGCTACGCCCGTGCTAGGGGAAAGCTTCTCCTTCACGCGGTACAGTGCCGCCATGCGAGCCGTGGCTCGTGGGCTGGACGAGCGCGGCTGGAGATGTATCGCAGTCTCCACATGTCAAGGCGTCGAGGGCTACACAATCGATGATTCAGCGACGGCACGAAACATGTTCCAAGGGCTCAGCGTCGAGATCAACAGCGGGTTTCACACTCCTGGCGAACTGATGAAGTTGATCAGATCAGCCGATCTTGTCATCGCCACGCGAATGCACATGGCGATCATGAGTCTGATCTCGTCCACTCCCGTGCTCGCGCTCGCGTACGAGACTAAGACACTCGAGCTATTCAAGTCCCTCGCGATGCCCCACTGCGCCGTCGCGATTGAGGAGGCGAACGCCGCATGGGCGGACCAAATCGTGACCGCCGACGACCCACGTAATCTTGCTGCCACGCTAGATCATCAGGCTCTGGAGGATCTCCGCGACCGCGCGCATGCGCCCGCCAGAGCGATCGCCGACGCAATGACGAGAACCGCTGGATGAGAAGGCTTACTCGTGTTGCTTGGTCATCCGCTGACCAAGCGCTGTCAAGTATCTCGAATTTACTCTTGTCGGTCCTCGTCGCCCGTGTAGCCTCCGTTGACGAGTTCGGCATGTTCGCCATCGTGTTCGCCATATACCAGTTTGGTCTCGGCTCATCCCGAGCGTTTTTGGGTGAGCCTGCACTCATCCGGATTTCGAAGGTCTCCCCGGAGCTTGCTAAGCCCAGCAATCTGCTTGGAGCGTCTCTGCTACTCGGGGTCCTCGGGCTCGCTCTGAGCGGCGCGGCCAGTCTCCTGCCTGGTTCGATGGGCAGCCTATTTCTAGTGCTCGCGGTCGCTTTCCCAGTACTCATGGCAGTCGATTCGTGTCGCTATTGGTTGTTTGCGACCAATCGGCCCCGGCAGGCAGCACTCATCGATGCGGTCTGGCTAACATCTCAACTGGCAGCCTATGCAGTGGCCATATTGGTCGGCGCGTCCGCGCCTCCCGTGGTGCTCGGCACTTGGGCCTTTGGTGCCTTGGTGGCGTTGGCGCTTTTTTGCGCGGTTCATCGCACGCTTCCCAGCGTTCGAGGAGGCTGGTCATGGATCTTGCGGACCCGCGACCTCGCGGGACGCTTCTTTGGCGAGTACCTGGCAATCTCGGGGACACAGCAGAGCGTCATTTACTTCAGCGTGATCTTCTCGGGCTTGTCCGCGAGCGCGGCGCTAAGAGGCGGGCAGGTGCTCGTCGGGCCGCTCAGTATGGTGTCGATGGGAGTAGCGGTTGTCGCGCTGCCAGCGCTGTCACGCGTAGCGCACGAGCCGCGCCATCTCATGCGCCGGGCGGTCACGATCTCAGGAGCGTTGCTCACCGCGACGTGCGGTTATGGGGTCTTGCTTCTGCTCGTCCCTCCCGGCGTCGCTGAGGGCCTGCTGGGCGAGAGCTGGTCTTCCGGTATTGCGCTAATACCACTGCTATTGATCCAGATTGCAGTCTCAAACATTGCCTACGGGGCGACCGCTTCTCTGCGAGCTATGGAAGCGGCGCGAATTAGCTTCCGATTGCGACTGGCGACGTTACCCGTCACCCTAGGCGCCATATTCGTGGGAGCGATCAGTTCTCCGCAGGGCGCGGTACTGGGGGCCGTAATTGGCGGGTCCATCCAAGCCCTGTGCTGGTGGATGACGGTGATCCTACTGAACCGCCGACGAAAGACAGGAGCGGAGTAAACATGCACCCCTCGCATCCACCTCTTGAAGTCACGCATGTGGGACCGAGCCCTTCTCAGCTAGGCGGGATGGAGACCGTTCTGCGAGCGTACTCAGAAGCGACGTGGCCCTCTTTCTCCATGTCGGTTGTCACGTCCTCAGTAAGAGGGCGTGTCGGAACTCGCTTGCGGACCATCTTCCAGGCGTATCGGGAAGTGCGCCGCGCCCGACACCGGTGCCTGCACTTCCATCTGAGCCACAGGGGCTCGTTTATCCGAGAAGGCTTCCTCATCCTCCGGGCGCCCCGCACCAACGGGTTGTTTGCCACGATCCATGGATCCGACTTCGTCCGCACCACGCGCGAGAGCTGGCTTTGGCGTCTCATATACCGGACGGTTCTCGGGCGACTGTCGGGCGTCGCAGTTCTCAACGAAGACGCCCGTTCCGCGGTGACGGGGCTCGTTGCTGGAACAAGCGTCAGCATCCTTCCAAACCCAGGCCCCATAGACGCTCAACCAGAAGACCTCAGCTTCACAGGGGACCGCAAGGTACTCTTCGCCGGGCGAGTCGGCCATCGCAAAGGGGTGGACACCCTCATACGTGCGTGGGACTCGGTACGCGAACGGTATCCAGACGCGTCCCTGCTCCTCTTCGGTCCACTCGACGCCGACCTTGACCCGGACATCGAGGCAAGGCTCCCCGAATTCCATCGTGGCGAGCAATCTCCCTCAGCGACACACGCCGCGCTACGTGACTCAGCATGTGCCGTGCTTCCGTCACGTGCGGAAGGCCAACCGATGTTCCTCATCGAGGCCTTGGCGTTCGGCGTCCCTCTGGTCGTGTCCGATGTTGGCGGGATGCCCGGTCTCGCTATGGGGTGCGGGCTCGTCGTAGAGAGAGATAACCCTGGTGCCCTTGCGGACGCATTATGCGAAGTGCTGGCTGGCGGGGAACCCGTTCGTGAAATGCGCAAGCGGGCTCGAGACAAATACGCTGGCAGTTTCTCCATTGCTGCCCATGACGAGCGCCTTCGGCAGTTCTACGGTCTGGCTCCTTCGCGGTCGATCGTCCAGGAAAGGTAACGCGATGACCACCCTCTTTGTTGCTATCTCAGGCGGACACCTCGCCCAGCTCCACCAACTTGCCCCCCGGGTGACGAAGGGCGAGTCGACGTGGGTAACGGACGCAACGCCGCAGAGCCGCTCGCTCCTCGCTGGGCGGCGAGTTCGCCACGTTCCGACGAGACCGCCGCGCGACTGGGTAGGAGTGCTTCGGGACTCCGCGATCGTGGATCGAGCGATCCTCGATCATGGCGTGACGCGGGTGATAAGCACGGGCTCGCAAGTTGCACTGTCCGCCTACCTCGCAGCGAAACGCCGGCGCGTCCCATTTGCGTACGTCGAGAGCGCTACGCGAGTCACGCATCTTTCGACGACGGGGAGACTGCTGGACAAAGCCCCTGGCGTCCGGCGCTTCGTGCAACATCCGACCGCCGTCACGTCTCCCCGTTGGGCATATCGACTCTCAGTGTTCGACGGCTTTACGGTGCACCGCGAACACGAGCGAGAGCTCCGCCGCGTCGTTGTCACCATGGGCGGTAACGGGGAGTACGGGTTCACGCGCCTCGCCGAACGCCTTCGCGACCTCCTGCCGTCAGACGCTGACGTACTCTGGCAACTGGGCAGCACGCCGCAACTCGATCTTCCGGGGAGAGTTGTGGCCTCAATCCCTTCCCACGAACTTCAGCGGGCCATGCGAGAGGCCGATGTGGTCATTGGGCATGCGGGGACGGGAACGGCGCTAGCTGCGCTCTCGGCTGGCAAACTCCCCCTACTGGTACCGCGTCGTGTAATCCACGGCGAGCACGTGGACGCGCATCAGGAGGATCTGGCGCGCGCACTTCAGGGTCGAGGCCTCGCGGTGGTTCGAGAGGCGGACGCCGTGAGTCTCAGTGACCTCGTCGAGGTTAGTCAGTACGCCGTACAGTCGGCCGATTCCCCTTCGGAAGTGGACCTATTCGAAGCGTAACCGTGCGCACCTGCTTCCCGTGCACGCTCCAAACTGGCATAGGTCACTTAGGTTGGCCGCCTCCCCTCGAGGTAGTGAGTGATTTGCCGGCGGCGGGAGCACTGCCTCCGCGCAAGCCAACCCAGGGCGAAATCAGCGGGCGTACATGACCTCCCGCGGCCACAGTCCAGAGTCCAGAGTTCAGAGTCCAGACAGTAGGGAAGTTATATGAGCGTCGGCACATATACGAGCACGGACAGGGCGTTCAGGAAGTTCGCGCGGCCAGTTTCTGGTCCGTCCATGAGACAGGTCCTCTCCAAGGGATCGTCCCTCAGAACACCGGGGGCTCCGTGCACGATGGCAGCGAAGGATTGCTATTAATGAAGGGTTGGTATTAATGAAGAGGCTCACTCCGAGCATTGAAGATCGTCAGCCGTCCCGAGGAAGCCTCATGCGTATTTCTGTCATTGGTTGCGGATACCTGGGCGCGGTGCACGCAGCGTCCATGGCGTCGATCGGCCACGAAGTGGTCGGCGTCGATGTGGACGGCCGTAAGATCGCATCGCTATCCAAGGGGGAGGCGCCGTTCTTCGAGCCCGGCCTACAAGAAATCCTGACCGAAGGCATCCAGTCGGGGCGCCTGCGGTTCACAACCGACATGGCTGAGGCGCGGGGCGCCAAGGTGCACTTCATCGGGGTCGGAACTCCTCAGGTGAAGGACGGCTACGCGGCCGACCTGACGTACGTCAACGCTGCGATCGACGGACTGCTACCGCATCTCGCCGCGGGCGACATCGTCGCGGGGAAGTCGACCGTTCCCGTCGGCACCGCCGCGACCCTCGCCGAGCGGGTAACCCCCACGGGTGCGACGTTGGTATGGAACCCGGAGTTCCTCCGCGAGGGCTGGGCGGTGAAAGACACCATCGACCCCGACAGGCTCGTCGCGGGGGTTCCTGATGGGGAGGAGGGCGACCGGGCAGCGGATGTGCTCCGAGAGGTCTACCACCCCTCGATCGCCAAAAGCACGCCCTTCATCGTCACCGACTACGCCACCGCCGAACTCGTGAAAGTCGCAGCAAACGCGTTCCTGGCGACCAAGATCTCGTTCATCAACGCGATGGCCGAGATCGCCGAAGTCACCGGCGCTGATGTCACGACCCTCGCCGATGCCATCGGACATGACGCCCGGATCGGCCGACGCTTTCTCGGCGCCGGCATCGGGTTCGGCGGCGGATGCCTACCCAAGGACATCCGCGCCTTCGCCGCACGTGCCGAAGAGCTCGGCCGTGGCGAATCGGTCGCATTCTTACGCGAAGTTGACGCCATCAACCTCCGACGCCGCGACCGCGCGGTCGACATCGTCGTAGACGCCTTCGGCGGGTCGGTGTTCAAGAAGAACATCACGGTGCTCGGCGCGGCGTTCAAGCCGCACAGTGACGACATTCGCGACTCTCCCGCCCTCGACGTCGCGGTGCGTCTGCACGGGCTGGGCGCCTGGGTCACAATCACCGACCCTGCGGCGATCGAGAATGCCCGCCGCATCCACCCGCAGCTCAACTACGTCGAAGACCGCGACGAGGCTCTGCGCGGCGCAGACGCCGTCATCGTGGTCACGGAATGGGATGAGTACCGACGTGAACTCTCCCCCGAGCACGCCAGAGAGCTGGTGACCGGCAAGATCATCGTCGACGGTCGCAACTGCCTCAATGCCGCCGCGTGGCGGGGCGCCGGCTGGGAGTACCACGGGATGGGGCGTCCCTGAGCCCACGCAGGAATCGACGCGCACCAATGGGCATGTGTTCCCTGATGCCCTCTCCCTCCGGGACTAGTGGTAGGTGCAGGAGGTGCATCGGGAGGACCCGTCCAATGTAGAGGGAAAGGTTTGGCTCGACGCCTTGGGTGCGGACCCACGGGGAGTCGAGGACTCCACTCCAGCATTTGCGGTAGCCGCGGCGACTGGACAGCAGCGGTCGTACGAGGAGAGATCCGCTGGCGCGGGAACCTCCAAAGTGGGATGACTGCTCGGCAGGAACCGATGGCCCGTTACGCAGGACCGACGTTGACTTCCGAATACGGGCACCTACTGTCTCACATGGATCCGGAGAACAACCATCGGTCCGACGGTCACGGAATTGGCATGATCCTTCGGTGGTCAGGCAACGCCGGGACAGCTGTAGGACCGAGGCCAACTCAGATTCGCCAAGACCAGGGACGTGGGAGGCGATTCAATCCTTACCGATCGGCGGCCCTGCCGTGTTGATGGTGAACAACTCAAACGGAGCGTCGCGGCCCGCCGTCTGAGTCGGTGGCGCTTGGGCGTACACCTACATCGGGTGTCGCGGCTGGCCTCGTCCAGCGCTCCGGTGGGGTGAATAGCCACCTCAGCGCACTGAACAAGTTCGCGACTCGGTACACGCCGAGGGAAACGAGCACGATCGCGGTAGTCACCAGCACGGGGTATAGCCACGCGAGAAGCGGCATCTGGTCGATGATCGGCATGCTTCCCATACGGGACCACGCGAGGCTCAGGACCGACACGAAGAAGAACTGCAGCACGTATACGGGCAAGGTGCGCTCGCCTACATAGCGGAGCCCGCGCGACGGCAGAGCGTCTGACGAGGCACGGGACGCAACCAGAATGCCCACCCCGATCCCGAGAAGGCTGACCACTGGTACCACAGCGTCCACAGAGCCCGCCGCGATCGCGATCGATTGTACGGCTGTGTACCCAAGAACCAGCGAAGTGCTGACCAGCCATCGAAGGTTCCGGAGCGCTTCCATAACAATCGCCCCGTACCGAGCACCGATCCAATAGAAGGCGGCGTTGGCGAGGATGCTGCCGAGAAGACTCGCGCTGTCCATTACCTCATATCCAGCAGACTGCATCCACTCAGTGAATTGATCTCGGAAGGCCAGACCGGGTAGAAGCGGCAGCAAGGCCAGCCACCATGGCCAGCGGCGCGTCACCCTGGAGTACAGGTAGTAGAGCGGCAGCGCGTACAGATACCAGTAGCCGCTGCCCGCGAGGACAAGGTTCCCGAAGAAGTTGCTCAGGAACGAATGCTCATGATCTCCCCACGGCAGCAGCAAGCGCAACGTGAGTAACGTGCTCCAGAGTACGTACAAATAGACAGGGACAACCCAGCGTTTGCGGGTTTCCCCCCACGGACGAGACAGCGACCGCTGGACGAGCAGTCCCGAGATGAAGAAGAACAGCGGAATGCGAATCGGCGTCAGGAAGTCATCGAGCACCGTCCAGGCGGCTCCGGCCATCTGCCAAGACTCCGGCGCTTGGTCAACCATTTGTCGAATGACGTGGTGCAATACAACGAGCATCACGCACGCCCCGCGCGCCATATCGGGCCAGGTGAGACGAATTGGCTTTTGGGTCACGAGCGCTGCAGCACCCTTCCCCATGGCGCCCGGGAGGGGACTCGCCCAGTTGGGTACCCACTTATCTCAGGCTTTGGACGAGTCGCGACTATTCCGACGAGCCCGAAGAAGAGTGCGAAGGTTGGCACGGCGGTGAATACCGCCCCAGCGACGGATTCGACGGTCATCTGAACAGTCCACGCGAGCCCTACAAGCCCGAGCCAACGGTCCCACCCCTGCGACTGACGGCTTAGGAGGCCGAATCTGCGAACGAAAACCACGAGCACAGCGATGAAGCAGGCCGCACCGATGAAGCCCGATTCTCCGATGATGGCCGGCCAAAATGTGTCGGTGAGGAATTGCCCCGACTCCTCAGTCGGCCCCAGCCCCCAGACGTTGTTATAGCTCAGTTCGTAATACAGAGGGCTGTAGTTCTGCCGAGCGACTGCGCTACCAAAACGACCGAACCCCGCACCGAACGGGAATGACTGGGCGGCGATTGTGAACGAGTCAATCGTGAGACGGATGCGGGCGACCGCATCTGGATTGACGAAGTACTCAGCCCAAGTGTACTGAACGACCTCGACAATACGGTTCCAGAACACGAGCAGGGAAAGAGGAACCGCGAGCACGGCCACGATTAGAAGAGGGGCCATTCGCAGCCGGAGGCCGAGGACCGAGACGCCCGCGACGAGTCCGATCAAAACCTTCCGCCTGCCCGTAAGGAACGCCGCGAAGAGCGATCCAAATACGAGGAGGATCGAAGTCTTCGTGCGGCGGAACACCGACTGAAAGGCGAGCGCTGCGAGGAGGGTCATAGCCATCACCGAGCCGAAGTATCCAGGATGCTGGAAAAAGGATGTGATCGGTGCAAGCCCGAATCGTGAGCCGTAGTCCTGACCGGCCAGAACGACCTGCGACCATGGGCCAGGGGCAACGAAGTTGATCACACCGCCCACTATTAGGAGAACGGCAAACGTAGCCGCCGCCTTTGCGATCTGTTCGACATCGTGAGTCGCCCAGTCGAGCTGCGCTACGCCCCAGGCGAGCACGAAGCCCTTAACGATCAAGAGCGCTCCTTGAAGAGACACCCCAAGCGGGACCGAATTGACGACGCATCCAGCCAATCCAATGAGGATAAAGATGACCGTCAGCGCCTGACCCGGAAGAACTCGCAGCGTCTGCCCACGAAGGAGCCGCTGCGTACTGAAAAGCACGGCGCACGCCGCTACGAAGATCTCATCGAACTGATCGACTATCCCCCCGCCGACATGGAGGCTCAGCGTCCGCTGCAACAACAGGATGAACATCCCGAGCAAAAAGAACGTCTTGGGCCTGACTAGTGCGAGAACAACGACCACGGCGCCTGCGATCACACCGACCCCGATCAACGGGTCGACACAGGCCAAGATCACGAGCGGGATCGCGCAGATCGCGGCCAGGAGAATCCAGGGGCTGTCGCTGTGTAAGCGCCCCGCCCATGCCATGCTGGCAATCGTACGGTATGCGCGTTGCGAAGAGCCTTCGCTGACTGTCAGGCGTAGTTTGTCGGCGACCTTGTCAGCACAGCTTGGGGCCTACGCCGCGGTGCACGCCATCTGCGCGGGCGAAGGTGGCGTGCACACGGGTCATTCGCGCGGCGACGGGTCGTCCGCTCGCCCGAGCATCTTCGCGAGCGAGCACCCCATTCGCCGACGCATCTCCCGCTTTGAGCGTCAACACCGCTTCTGCGCACACTGCGTCCATCACAACCCAGCCCCATCTGACTCGTCGGCGGACCCCAGAGCGAACTGGGGACAGGTTGGCTGCCAGGTGATGGGTTCCAGATTCGGTGACTAAGTGATGCTCTGACCGGGAAGCCTCGCCCATACCCTCGGCTTCACCTGACCGCGCCGGCGGTGCTCGGTCATAATCGCGTATCACCGACGCGGGAGGCTTCTCCCCGGCGACGGGCGCGAGGCGGCGGCCTCCAGCGTCTCGTCGACCCAGGTCTGCAGCCGCCACGACGGCACGCGGAACAGACGGGCGATCGTCGCCAGCGGGTAGCCGGCTTCCAAGACGGCAGCTAAGGCGAACTGCTGCAGCGTCGCAAACTCCCGATCTGCGAGCGCACCCGCCCGCAGATCATTGAACGATCGCGGGCCCTCACTCTGTGGAGGCGAATCCGCGGGAACCCGCGCCGCCGCCGAAGTCCGCGCTGGCCGTCGGACGTGGCGCGGCGAGCGAGGCGCCGCCACCGGCGCCGGCTGCCGCTCGGCCGCAGCGGGGGCCGGTTTCGCAGCATCTGACACGAGACCCTCCGCCTGCTCCGACCCATACGAGTCCAACTGCGCCACCCCGTAGCGGATGATCGCCTCCTCGAGCAGACTCCGCAGCTCGCGATGCCGGCGCCGCCGCCGCGCGAGGAGCGGAAGACCGATCGCCGGGATCACGAGCACGAACGCCCACATCCACATCATCGGGTGCTCGTTCATCCACGCGATGAACGCGAGCTGGAACCTCCACCCATTCGCATCGTTGTCCCGCGTCACCGCTTGTGCGCCCCGCAGCGCGACGACAGCATCCTGCCCCGTTCCAGCGAACACGTTCCCGATGATGTCGGCACGCCCTCCGCCGGAGAGCTCCACCACGTGGCCCACATCTACCCGCAGGCGGGAGCCGGTCAGAGCGACCTCGGCATCCTTCACCTCCGCCGCCACTCGCGGAGCGGAGATCTCGACGCCCTCCACCGTCGCGCCGGTGAGGCCCCCGTCATCTGCAGACCACGATGGTCCGACGTGAAGGCGCCGCCCACGATGCGCACGGCATCGGCGGGGCCGTCGACGCGCACGGCGGTCAAAGCGGCATCCACCGTCGCGTTCTCGATCAGGCCCGCCTCGACCAGGCGAAACGGCGGGCGCTGGCGGCCCCGACGACGCGGGCACCGCCAGTGGCGGCTGCGCCCGGCACGTGTCGCGGGTGGAAGCGAGACAGGGCGATCCCCCGTTTCGGGGTGTGCGGATCAGTCTGGCCTATCCCGACTCTGGCGCTGGGCGTCACCGGTCCTGCGGGTGTTCCGGTGCGAGAATCCGCGTCGGCGACGCGCGGGACTGGGCATAGCGCGAGTTATCCACCGGTTTTCGCGCCGGCTCCCCTGCGGAGCGGCAATGTCGGTGGCCCGGCGTAGCTTCGAAGCATGGAAACCAGCTCCCGGCCTGCGGAAACCCAGGGTGCCGACGTCGACCGGATGCGTGCCGGTCTCGACGTCGTCCGGGAGCAGAAATCCGTCATCGCCCGCGCGCAGGCGGCCCTCATCCGGCAGGAAGCGGAGCTGGCCGCGATCGCGCTGGACGAGATGGAACGGATGACCTCCCGGGCCTCGCGCGATCGAGAAATGCCGATGCGGTCACTGTCGGCCGAAGTCGCCTTCGCCACTCACGTGCACGACCTCACCGCGCAGAAAGAGCTGAACGACGCCTACGCGTTCGTCACCCGCTTCTCCGCGACGCTCACCGCGCTCGAAGAAGCCCGCATCTCCAAGCGGCATGCCGACGTGATCCTCGAAGTGGGCGCATCCATCGACAACGCCGACGTCCGCGCGGCGTGGGAACACACCGTGCTCGACCGTGCGGCCCGCGAGACACCGGGGCGCACCCGCGCCTTCGCGCGGCAGCTGGCCGAGGCGGTCAATCCCGTGGGCATGTCCGAGCGTTTCGCCGAGGCGTGCGAGACGCGAGGCGTGAGCATCGTCGACCTCGACGACGGCATGGCCCTCCTGCAGGTACGACTTCCCGCTGCCCTCGCCTACGGCATCCGCGACCGCATCCGCCAGCAGGCCCGCATCATCCGCGACGCCGCCAACGCCGAGCGCGCCCGCCGCGCCGCCGAGAAATCGGTGACCACGCCAGCCGACGCCGAGTCGGCACGGGATGCGGCGACAGCAGTGGATGCGGCGGACTTCACGCTCGACGACCTCACGCCTCCGCCCGCCGGGGAAGCTGCCGAACCCACGCCGGCCGAGGTGATCGACGACACCCGCACCCTCGTGCAGATCGGGGCCGACCTCGTCTCCGACATGCTGCTGACCGGCACTCCGGCCATCGATCCGGTGACCGACCGCAGCTCCGGGGGGCTCGGCGCGATCCGGGCGCACGTGCAGGTGGTCGTGCCGGTGCTGACCCTCGCGGGCAAGACCCACACGGGAGCCAGCCTCCACGGGCAGATCCCCATCGATCCCGAAACCGCCCGGCGCCTCGCCGGCGACGCCCCGGGGTGGGACCGCGTGATGTGCGACCCCATCACCGGCACGGTCCTCGAAGTCGACCGATACACGCCGCGCGCCGACCAGCAGCGCTTCCTCCGGGCTCGCGACCAGCACTGCCGCGGATTCGGATGCCGCCAGCCCGCGCACCGATGTCAGATCGATCACAATCACGAACACCACGAAGGCGGACCGACCGCGATCGGCAACCTCGCCCACCTGTGCACGCGACATCACACCCTCAAGACCGAGACCGCCTGGGCCGTGCGGCAGCTCGGCGACGGCTCGCTGGAGTTCACCAGCCCCCTCGGCAACGTCTACACCGACGAGCCACCCCCACGAGTGATGTTCATCCCCGACGGCGACCCGCCACCCTTCTGAAGCTTCCCCTCCCCCGCCCCGCCGCGCCACCCACCCAGCCGCGCCACCCCACCCGAGGTCGTGGCGCGCAGCCGGCACCCGCCGCCATGACCCGCCCGCGACCGGCGCCTCTCCCCCGCGAAATCGACCACCCGGCACCCGCACGCACCCGACGACGGCTATCCGCCACCAATCCACGTCATCATTGCCACGCGCGGCGAGTCCCGCCACGCTATGACCGTGCTGCTGCTGCCCCTGCTGCTCTTCGCGCTCCTGCTGATCGCGCTCATCGACGTCATCACCCGCCGCGAAGACCAGGTGAACCACCTCCCCAAGTTCGGGTGGGTGCTGCTCATCGTCCTGCTCCCCGTCATCGGCTCCATCCTGTGGATCACCCTCGGGCGGGAGTGGGGAAGCCGCCGCGAACCCATGAGCTTCGGCGACCCGCGCCGGTGGGCGGCGGATGCAGCGGCCCAGCCGTCCGCGCCATCCGCCCCTCACTCCACCGAAGCGCAGCTCGCCGCCCTCGAACGCGAGATCGAGATCGCCGCGCTCGAAGAGGAGATCCGCCGGCGGCGGGCAGCGGCCCAGCCGCTCGACCCGGAGCCGGGCGGCCACCGCAGCTGACGCATCCGCCAGGTGCGCCGAGCCCGGGACGACAGGTCGCCCCGGGCTCGGTCTACTCTCCCGACTTTCGTCAGGCCCGGGCGCGCCGCCGACGGGCGCGCAGCACCGCAGCCACTCCGGCGAACATGGCGAGGATCGCGATCCCTGCGGTGAACGCGATCTGATCCACGCTCCCGTCGCGGCCGCTGTTCGCGAGGGCTCCCCCGACTTTCTGGGGGTCCTGCGAACCCGCCGCGATCCCGGCCGGGTCACCCGGCGCCACCGGAGTACCCGGCGTTACCGGCGTCGTGGGCGTTCCCGGAGTCGTCGGAGTTCCGGAGGCCGGCGCCGTCGCGAGCAGGTAGTCGTGCACGGCGGTTCCGATGCGCTGGAGGAAGGGATTGGCGACGGCCTGCACGTCGCCGGTGAAGCCCGGTCGCACGGTAGAGAACACCGAGAGGGTGATCTCCTGACCGGGAAGGAGCACCATGCCGACGTCGTGACTGACCTCGGCGTTCTCCCCCGTCTTATGGGCCAAGATCCCGGCCGGAACGGTCGCGCCGAGCTTGGTCTTCACCTGCTGCGCCAGCATGAGATCGATGATGTGCTCGGCCGAGGCCGTCGACAGGAACGACGACGCGCGAGCGGCCGGCGAGGTGTTCGCCGCTTCGTAGATCCGCGTGAGCAGCTCGTTCATGCCCGAGGGCGTGAGCCACAGGTCGCCGTCGGGCGGCACGATCCCGCCGAACATCTTGCGGCCGAAGTGCAGGTCGGTCCGCGAAATGCCGGCCGCCTCGATCGTTGCGTTGATGGGGCCGAAGCCGCCGACGACATCCACGAGCTTGTTGGTGGCGGTGTTGTCGCTCACCGTGATCATCAGATCCAGCATCCGCCCGATCGACACGTCCTGGGGGAAGGTGCCGTCCTTGAGGATGCCGCTGCCCTCGTAGCGCTCCTCGGGGAGGATCGTGCGGATGTCGTCGAGAGTCAGCATCCCGTCTTCCACCTGCTGCATCACGGTGACGGCGAGCGCCATCTTGATGGTGCTGGCGGTGGTGGACCGGTCCTGCTTGCCGGCGAAGAGCGACCGTCCGTCGTAGTAGCCGGAGAGGTCCTCGATCGCCACCCCGAGGTCGATGCCCGCGGCGGTCGCCTCGTCGATGATGGGGGTGATCGCGGCCTCGAGCTCGGGCCAGCCGGGAGAGACGGGCACCGACGGCGCGGGGGTCGGGTCGTATCCGCCGACCCAGGTCAGCGCGTTGAAGGTGATGTCGCCGTAGAAGGCGCGGAGGATGTCGCCGGCGGAGCGCTGTCCCTCGCTGCTGTTCCAGAACATCACGACGCTCTCGTCGCGCTCGGGGAAGGCGAGGAAGAAGGCCTTCCGCGTGCCGTTGTCACCCCAGTGCCACACGCCCTGTCCGAGCTCGCTGTCCTCCAGACCGATGCCCAGGCCCCAGTCGATGAAGGGGTTGGCCGGGTTCGAGGCGTCTCGCACGGCGTCCGACGAGGGGGCGAGCCACTCCGCGTGCAGTGCGGGCGAGAGGCCCTCTCCGTTGATCACGGCGCGCTGCAGGAAGGTCGTGTAGTCCAGGCCGGTGGTCTGCAGCGTGTAGGCGGTGTTCCCGCGCACGTACGTGCTCATCGCCCCGGGGGTGCCGGATGCGTCGTGCCCGACGATCGTGCGGGGAGCATCGGCCGCGCGGTACGACAGCGTCGTGTTCATCATCCCGAACGGCACGAAGACCTCGTCGTGCAGGATCTGGTCGAACGGACGGCCGTCGAGGTGCTCGATGACGCTCTGCAGGAGGAAGAACCCGTCACCGGAGTAGCTGAACGACGTGCCCGGCGTGGAGTTGGGAACGAGCAGCGTCGTCTCGGAGTTGACCTCGCCGGCCCAGTTAGGAAAGCCGGTCGTGTGGTTCAGGACCATCCGGGCGGTCACCGTCTGAGCCTCGGCGTTGCCGGCGATGCGGGGCGAGGGGTAGTAGTCCCACAGCGGAGTGTCGAGGTCGATCTGACCTGCGTCGACGCGCTTGAGGAACTCGTATGCTCCCACCACCTTGCTCAGCGATGCCGCCTGGAAGACGGTGTCTTCGGCGACCGGGGCTCCCGTCGCGGTGCTCTGCACGCCGAACGTGTAGCTCTGGGTCGTCGCGCCGACGCGGTGGACGACCTGGGCTCCGGGGATGCTCCGTGCATCCAGTGCAGCCGCGATCGTGTCTTCGATGTCACCGGGGGCGGCCGTGGCTGCGCTCGCGGGGGCGATGGCGAGGGCCGCTGCCATCGTGGCGGCGGAGATCGCTCCCCATCCGCGGAGCCGGATCTTGCTCTTTCTCACTGTTGTCTTGTTCCTTCGGGTTCGTGCGGTCGTTCCGGGAAAGCGGGAACACTGGCAATCAACCAGCCCGCCGTTTCGGCGACGTTTCCGTCTGATCTCGCCGCCGCGACCCACCAGCCCACCGCCGGCCATGCACACCCCGCGGTAATGTGAGCGCATGGCCCGCCACGACGACCACGACGAGTCGCGGGCCGTTCAGACCCTCGGCGCCGCCGTCCGCGACGCGCGCCGCAGGCTCGGGCTGTCGGTGCAGGCCCTCTCCGAACGCGCAGGGGTCAGCTTCGGTCTCGTGAGCCAGCTCGAGCGCGGACTCGGCAATCCGTCGCTGCAGTCGATCCAGCGCCTCGCCGGCGCACTGGGCGTCCCGGCCGGGCAGCTGCTCGACGAACCCGCCGGCGACCTCGCCGTCGTCCCGGCCGAACGGCGGCACGTGATGCCACCGGCGCCTGGTCTGCCGCGCGATCAGCAGGCGGTGCGCGAACTGCTCACCCCCCGCGGCGAAGCGATGCTCCAGCTGATCCGTTCCACCCTGCCCCCCGGGTTCACCAACGAGCAGCGACCGTTCCGCCACATCGGCACCGAGTGCGTCACCGTCGAATCCGGCGTACTCGTCGTCGCCCAGAGCGACCGCCGCGTCGAACTGCACGCCGGCGACACCGTGACCTACCGATGCTCCGAGGCGCACTGGTGGGCCAACGGGCACGACGGCGTCACCGTCGTGCTCGGCGCCGTGACCCCCTTCGAGCGCTAACGCGGCGGCGGCAGGGCACCCGGCGAGGAGAGGTCGGCCGCATCCGACGCCCGCAAGTCCACCAGGCGTGCGAGCTCGGCCACGGGATCGGGGTGGTCGTCCACCCGCAGGTCGACGACGACGTCGCCCCCGGCGCGCGCGACCAGGACGGCCGCGCTCTGCCTCCCCCGGAGGTCGCCGCCCGCCTGCTCCCCGCGGGCGAGGACCGCCACCAGGTGGCGGGCGTAATCCACGGCATCCGGTTCTGCCGGCGGTGACGACAGCTCGGTCGCCATCGCGGCCAGCACTTCCGCGTCGGTGAGCAGGTTTCCCGCGACGACGGCGTCGGAAAGCACGACATGTCCCGCCCAGCCCGACGTCTGCGTGCCGGTGCGCGCGGCCGGCTCCCCCTCCCACGGAAGCGCGGCGACCTGTCGCAGCTCGGGGCGGTCGTCGTGCTCGCCGATCCTCCCGACCGCGTCGACGGCGACATCGCCCGCGCGGAGGCGCTCCAGCAGGAAGCCGCGCAGCGCCCGGTTCGTCCACGCCTGACTGGCCACCGCCCCCACCCGCGGATCGACGGCGACCACCGCGTTGCCCACCGCGAGCGAGCGACTCGCCGTCGCCGCCCCGATCAGGCCGCCGCGGGGATCGCGCGCGAGAACGGTGTACGTCACAGAGCCCTCCGGTCGGGGCGAACGTGACGATCGTGTTTCGCCTGCGCCCGCTGCTTGTCCTGACCCCCATATTCACACATACTGATCGAATCATCATCAGAGTGATGCCTCGGCATCCGCACGGATGGGGGACCCCATGGGAAAGCGCGTCATCTCCGGAGCCGCCCTGGCGGTCACCGCACTGCTGGTGGCCGGATGCTCCGCCGGCGAGGGCGTCGACCTCGATTCCTCCGGCGCCGACGGCGAGGTGCTCGTCGCCGCGATCGGCGGGGAGCCCGACCAGCTCGACCCGCAGAAGACGACGTCGTACTTCGCGTTCGAGGTGCTCGAGAACGTGTTCGACACGCTCGTCGAACCCGACGAGAATCTGGAGATGCAGCCCGCGCTCGCCGAGAGCTGGGAGGTCAGCGACGACCAGCTCGAGTGGACCTTCACGCTGCGCGACGGAGTGACCTTCCACGACGGGAGCGAGTTCACCAGCGCCGACGTCGTGTACTCCTACGACCGCATCATCGACGAAGAGCTCTCCAACGCGTGGAAGTTCGCCTCCGTCACCGATGTGACCGCCCCCGACGACCAGACCGTGGTGATCACCGTCGCCCAGCCCACCCCGAACCTGCTGTCGAACCTCGGCGGATTCAAGGGCATGGCCATCGTGCAGGAGGACAACGTCGCATCCGGCGACATCACGACCGCTCCGGTCGGCACGGGTCCGTTCTCGGTCGAAGAGTACGTCTCCGGCGACCACATCACCCTCACCGCGAACCCCGACTACTGGGGCGGCGCCCCCGAGCTCGGCGGCGTGGAGTACCGCTTCATCTCCGAGCCGGCCACCGCGCTCGCGGCCCTCCGCGGCGGCGAGATCCAGTGGACCGACGTCGTGCCGCCGCAGCAGGTGGGCGAGCTCGAGACCGACGAGGCACTCGAGCTGGGCGTCACGCCCTCCAGCGACTACTGGTACCTGGCGCTCAACCAGGCCCGCGAGCCGTGGAGCGACGTGCGCGTGCGCCAGGCCATCGCCTACGCGATCGATCGCGACGCGATCGTGCAGGCCGTCAGCTACGGCACCGCCGAGCTCAACCAGCTCGCCATCCCGGAGCAGAGCGTCTGGCACACCCCGTACGACACCTACTCCACCGACATGGACGCCGCGCAGCAGCTGATGGCGGAGGCCGGGTTCACCGGCGGCACGCTCGACCTGCTCGCCACGAGCGACTACCCCGAGACCGTCACGGCCGCGCAGATCATCGCCGCGAACCTCGAGCCCCTCGGCATCGAGGTCTCCATCCGCCAGCCCGACTTCTCCACGTGGCTCGACGAGCAGAACTCCGGCAACTTCGACATGCTGATGATGGGATGGCTCGGCAACATCGATCCCGACGACTTCTACTACTCCCAGCACCACAGCACGGGGGCCAGCAATGCGCAGAAGTACGCCAACCCGGAGGTCGACCAGCTCCTCGACGCCGGCCGGGTCGAGACCGACACCGAGGCGCGCAAGGACCTCTACGCGCAGGCCGCGACGATCATCGCCGACGAGGCCAGCTACATCTACCTCTACAACCCATCGGTGATCCAGACGTGGTCGCCCTCGGTCACGGGCTACGAGGCACGCGCCGACCGCGCCATCCGCTTCCGCGACGCGGCTCTCGGCGACTGAGCACGATGCGGATGCAGCCGGCCCGCGTGCTGCGCTTCCTCGGCGTGCGGTTCGTGTCGTCGGCGGTCGTGCTGCTCGGTGTGCTGGTCGTGGTGTTCGCGATCGTGCAGCTCGTGCCCGGAGACCCGGTGCGCCTGGCGCTCGGGACGCGGTACACCCCCGAGGCGTACGAGGCGCTGCGCGCCGCATCCGGGCTCGATCGTCCCCTGCCCGAGCAGTTCGTGGGCTACGTCGGCGGCGCCCTCACCGGCGACCTGGGCGTGAGCTTCCGCAACGGCGAGCCGGTCACCACGACGCTCCTCTCGCGCCTGCCGCCCACGATCTCCCTCGCGCTGGCGGGGCTCGCGATCGCGCTGGTGATCGCCGTGCCCGCCGGGATCTGGTCGGCGCTGCGCGAGGGGAGGGTGAGCGATGCCATCGTGCGCACCGCGAGCCAGTTCGGGGTCTCGGTCCCCGACTTCTGGCTCGGGATGCTGCTGATCTCGCTGTTCTCGGTGACCCTGGGCGTGCTGCCGGCCAGCGGTTACACCGCGATCACCGAGAACCCCGCCGAGTGGGCGCGGCGCGTGGCGCTGCCCGCCCTGACCGTCGGCCTGGTCGCGGGGGCGATCATGACCCGCTACATCCGCGCGGCCGTGCTCGACGTGGCATCCGCCGGCTTCGTGCGCACCGCCGTGTCGAAGGGGCTCCCCCGCCGCGTCGTGACCTTCCGCCACATCGTGCGCAACGCCCTCGTGCCGGTGCTCACGATCGCCGGCATCCAGCTGGCGACGATCCTCGGCGGCGTGATCGTCGTCGAGGTGGTGTTCGCGTGGCCCGGGCTCGGCCGTCTCGTCTACGACGCCGTCGCCGCGCGCGACTATCCGCTCATCCAGGGCGCGGTGCTGCTGATCGCCGTGATGTTCCTGCTCGTCAACCTGCTCGTCGACGTGCTCTACGCAGTCATCGACCCCCGGATCCGCGTCTCATGAGCACCGACCGCCCCCTCTTCGCCGACGTGCCCGCCGCCCAGCCGCGGATGTCGGCGCTGCGCATCCTCGCCGCCAACCCGGTCACCGTCGTCAGCGCGTCGATCATCGCCGTCGTCGTGCTCGTCGCGGTGCTGGCGCCGTGGATCGCGCCGTACGGCGTCAACGCCATCGACGTCAGCGCGCAGCTGCAGCCGCCCAGCGCCGCGCACTGGTTCGGCACCGACGAGCTCGGCCGCGACGTGCTCTCCCGCGTGATGCTCGCCGCCGGCACCTCGTTGTCGATCGCCGTCGTCGCGGTGACGTTCGCCCTCGTCGTCGGGCTCACCCTCGGCGTGGCGGCCGGATACCGCGGCGGATGGCTCGACATGGTGCTGATGCGGCTGGTCGACGTCATGTTCGCCTTCCCCGTGCTGCTCCTGGCGCTGGCGATCGTCGCGATCTTCCAGCCTGGCATGGTGACCACGATGATCGCGATCGGGGTCGTGTACACGCCGATCTTCGCGCGCATCGCCCGCGCGAGCGCCCTGTCGGTGCGGGTCTCCCCCTTTGTGCAGGTGTCGCAGACGATGGGCACCCCCGGGCTCTCGATCGTCCGCCGCCACGTGCTGCCGAACATCGCCGGGCCGCTGGTCGTCCAGACCTCCCTGTCACTGGCGTTCGCGATCCTCTCCGAGGCGGCACTGTCGTTCCTCGGCCTCGGCATCCAGCCCCCGGCGCCCTCGTGGGGCGGGATGCTCTTCACCGCGCAGGGATTCCTCACGCAGGCGTGGTGGATGAGCGTGTTCCCGGGGGCGGCGATCTTCGTCACGGCGCTGGCCTTCAACCTCTTCGGCGACGGGCTGCGCGACGTGCTGGATCCGCGTCAACGCACCATCATCGAGGCTCGGAGGACGCGATGACCGCGCCCGTTCTGCGCGTGGACGACCTTCGCGTCTCCATCGGCCGTGCCGACATCGTCCGCGGCGTGAGCTTCGCCGTCGAGGCGGAGCAGACCCTCGGCATCGTCGGCGAATCCGGCTCGGGCAAGTCGATGACGGTGCTCGCGGCGACCGGCCTCATCGATGCGCCCGGACGCCGCGTGTCGGGGTCATCCGTGCTGCACCGCGGCACGGATGACGCGGTCGAGCTCGTCGGCGCATCCGATCGCACGCTCCGCCGCGTGCACGGGGATGCGGTGGGCTTCGTCTTCCAAGACCCCGGCACGTCGCTCAACCCGCTCCTGACGATCGGGCGGCAGATCACCGAGTCGCTCGAGACGCACCGCGGCCTGTCCGGCCGGGCCGCGCGCACGCGCGCGATCGACCTGCTGGAGGCCGTCGGCATCCCGCATCCGGACGAGCGCGTCGACGCCTATCCGCACCAGTTCTCCGGCGGGCAGCGCCAGCGCGCCATGATCGCCGTCGCCCTCGCGTGCGACCCGGCGCTGCTCATCGCCGACGAGCCCACCACGGCCCTGGACGTCACGACGCAGGCGCAGATCATCGACCTCGTGCAGACGCTGCAGCGCGAGCGCGGCACCGCCGTGGTGTGGATCAGCCACGACCTCGGCGTCATCGGCCAGGTCGCCGACGACGTGCTCGTCCTGCGGAAGGGTGTCGCCGTCGAGCAGCGGCCGATCGCCGACGTGTACGCGCGACCCGAACACGCGTACACGCGCGAGCTGCTGGCAGCCCGCCCCCGCATCCGCGCCGACGCCGGGCCGCCGCCTCGTCCGGATGCGGCGCCGCTCCTGGATGTCGCCGACCTCGACGTGCGGTTCACCGTCGCCACTCCCACCGGTCCGCGCGTCGTGCACGCCGTCGACGACGTGTCGTTCCACGTTCGCCGCGGCACGACGCTCGCCCTGGTGGGCGAGTCGGGGTCGGGGAAGTCCACGATCGCCAACGCGCTCACCGGGCTCGTCGCCCCCAAGGCCGGCACCGCCACGCTGGCCGGCGCCGACCTGCTGCGCGCCCGCCGTGCCGACCGGCGCCGCGTCGCTATGGTCTTCCAAGACCCCTTCGCCTCGCTCGACCCGCGCCGCAACGTCGGCGACGCCGTCACCGAGCCGTTGCGCGTGCACCGCCTGGGCGGACGCACCGCCGCGCAGCGACGCGACCGCGTCGCCGAGCTGCTCGACCTCGTCGGGCTGCCGACGGCCTTCCACGAGCGATTCCCGCACGAGCTGTCCGGCGGCGAGCGCCAGCGCGTGTCGATCGCCCGCGCGCTGGCGCTCGAACCCGACGTCGTCGTGCTCGATGAGGCCACCGCATCCCTCGACGTCTCCGTGCAGGCCCACGTGCTGACGCTGTTGCGCCGGCTGCAGGACGAACTCGGGACGACCTACCTCTTCATCGCGCACGACCTCGCGATCGTGCAGGAGATGAGCCATGACGTCGTCGTGCTGAAGGAAGGCCGCGTCGTGGAGGCTGCGCCCGCCCCCGAGCTGTTCGCGAACCCGCGCGAGCCCTACACGCGGCATCTGCTCGCCGCCGTGCCGCCGGAGCGCCCGCGGGCCGTTCGCTCCTGAGCCGCGAGGTCAGGCGGGAACTTTGTCGAGGAAGCCGCGCACGTCCGCGACCCGCCCCTCCCCGTCGAGCACGACGACGTCGAAGCCGATGACGACCGGCTCGGCGCCGTCGGGTCCGAGACCCCACTGGAACCGCACCTGGTCGTGGTGGGAGTCGGTCGCGCCGACCGGCGTGAACACGAAGCCGGGGAACTGCGCCTGTACTCCGTCGATGAGGCGGTCGAGCTCGCCGCGCCCGCTCACCTGGGCGAGCGGATCGGTGTAGCTCACGGAGGGCGCGAAGTGCTCCGCGAGCAGGCGGCTGCGCTCCTCCGGCCGGGCGTTCCACGTGGCGAGGTAGCCGGCGACGATGTCGTTCATGGGGGTTCTCCTTCATCCGTTGTCGGTACGGCAAGACTCGACCAACGGATGCGGCGGAGCCATGACCCCGGAGGTCATGAAGTGGCGACGTGCCACGCCTTAGGCTCACCCCATGTCGACCTACGCTCCCGACCGGCCGGTGGGCGCGATGCTGCGCGAGTGGCGGCAGCGCCGCCGGTTCAGCCAGCAGGATCTCTCCGACGTGTCGAGCGTGTCCACGCGGCATCTCAGTCGCGTGGAGACCGGGCGGGCCCACCCCACGCCGGAGATGATCCTGCACCTCGCCGACACCCTCGAGGTGCCGCTGCGCGACCGCAACGGACTGCTGCTGGCCGCCGGCTACGCCCCGCGCTACAGCGACCGGCCGCGCGGCGACGCGTCCGTGGCATCCGTCATGGCGGGTCTTCGCTCCCTGCTGGACGCACACCTCCCCTATCCGGCGCTGCTGCTCGACGACGACTGGGACGTCGTGGATGCCAATGCCGCCGTCGACGCGCTCCTCGCGGGGTGCGCCCCGGAGCTGCTCGAGCCACCCCTCAACGTCCTGCGCCTGACCGTCGATGAGCAGGGGCTGGCGCAGCGGATCGTCAACCTCGAGGAGTGGACGGCGCACCTGTACTGGCAGGTGGCGCACCGAGCCGACCGCACGAGCAAGCCCCGACACCACGATCTGGCGGCCATGGTCGCGGCGCTGCGTGGCGGCGGTGTCCCGCGCCTGTCACCGTCGGCCGGACCGGTGCTGACGATGGACCTCCGCGCCGGCGACACGGTGCTCCGCATGTTCAGCACCACGGCGCGGCTGACCACGGCCACCGACGTCGCGCTGGAGGGTCTGCACTTGGAGACCTTCCTGCCCGCCGACGAGGCGACTCGGGCCTACTTCACGGCGTAGCGGCGCGGGCGCGAAAGGTACTGCATCCAGCTCGCCGGCGATAGAGGCCGTGCACGGATCGCGGGCGCCGCTACCGTGGGCGCAACCTGTTGCTCTATGCACCACCTGCACTCGAGGGGGAGTCAGTGATCGTGCTCACCGTTGTTCTGACCTGGATCGTCGGGTCGTTGGGGGTGGGCCTCCTCCTCGGTCGGAGCATCATGCTCGCCGACCGTCGAGAGGGAGCCCTCATCGTCGCGGAGCCCGCCACGCAGTAGGAGGAGGGCGCCGTCATGTCGCTTTCACCCGACCAGCTCGACCCCCACGTGTGGACGGAATCCGTCGCACGCGACTACGACCGGTCTTCGGCCGCGATGTACGACCCCGCGGTTCTCGACCCGACCGTCCGCTTCCTGGCGGATCAGGCGCGCGGCGGCCGCGTCGCGGAATTCGCGATCGGCACCGGCCGGGTCGCACTCCCCCTCGCCGCACAGGGGCTGGACGTCGCCGGGATCGAGTTCTCCCAGCCGATGGTCGACGAACTCCGCCGTAAGGACGGCGGCGCGAACATCCCCGTTGCGGTCGGGGACATGGCCTCCGCGACACTGCGTGGCGAGTTCGCGCTGGTGTACCTCGTGTACAACGCCATCACGTGCCTGCTGTCGCAGTCCGCACAGCTGCAGTGCGTCGACAACGCCGCACGCCACCTGCAGCCCGGTGGGGCGCTCGTGATGGAGGTCTTCGTGCCGCCGCTCCAGGGGGTGCTGCCCGGGGAGGCGTACAAGCCGTTCCACATCTCGGACGATCACCTCGGCATCGACGAGTTCGACACCGTGAACCAGCTCCTGGTGTCGCACCACTACAGCTTCTCCGAGGGGACCGCTTCGCGGTTCGACTCCCCGCATCGCTACGTCTGGCCCAGCGAACTGGACCTGATGGCGCATCACGCGGGCCTGACGCTGGCGGAGCGGTGGGCCGATTGGGATCGGACGCCCTTCACCGCGGACAGCCGTTCGCACGTCTCGGTGTGGCGGAAGCCGTAGCCGGCTCCCCTCCCCAGCCGACGCAGTGTTCGAGCTTTCCACAGGGGGAAGGGGTCGCCCGCGCTATGTCGGTGGTATGTGCGAAGCTTATCGCATGAAGAACCCACCTACTTGCATAGTTATCGACGAAGAAGTGCAACTCGCTTCTATCGTCGATGGGCTGCGCGAGAGCGAGGAGAACATCGCGGCGATGGAGGCGCAGAAGACCGCGCAGCTCGCCACGGCGATGCGGATCGCGCTGCGGCGGATGGAAGGGAAGCACCCCACTCAACGCGCTCGGGAGATGGAGCTGCGTTCGATCGCCGCAGAGATCGGCGCGGCCGTACGTTGGAGCGACCGGGTCGCGCAGCAGCGGATGGCCGATGCGCTGGATCTCGTCGAACGCTTCCCCGCGACCGTCGACGCGCTCGCGGCGGGGCGGATCACCGCGCGGCACGCCGCGGTCATCCAAGACGCCGGCTGCGTGCTTCCCGACGCCACGGAGCGCGCCGCCTTCGAGCGCGTCGTGCTCGAGTGGGCCGAGTGCGAAACGGTCGCGCGGACGCGTGACTACGCGCAGGGTCTGGCGGAGCAGATGAACCCCGAGTCGATCACCGAGCGGTTCGAGCGCGCCGACAAGGGACGCAAGGTGAGCGTCACCGAGCTGGGCGACGGGATGGTGAAGGTCGAAGCCATCGTCGCGGCAGCTCTCGGCCATGGCATCCACGACCGGCTCACCCAGCAGGCGCGGGCGATCCGGCAGTGCGCGGCCGATGCGCTTCGCGAGCAGACAGAGGACGACGAGTCGGCGGAGCCGACCGTCGCCGACACGCGCACGCTTGACCAGACGCGCGCGGATCTCCTCTGCGACATGATCCTCACCGGTCAGCCGGCCGTCGACCCCACCACCGACACCATCCCGGGCGGGCTGGGCGCGATCCGCGCGCACATCCAGGTCACGGTTCCCGCGCTCACGGCGGCAGGCGCCGACGATCGCGGTGCATCCATCGACGGCAAGAGCCCCATCGACGCCGACACCGCGCGGTGCCTGATGGCCGGCGCGCCGGGCTGGGACCGCATCCTCACCCACCCCGTCACGGGAACCGTCCTCACCGTCGACCGTTACCGGGCCGGCAACCAGATGGAGCGATTCCTCGCCGCGCGCGACGTGCACTGCCGATTCCCCGGATGCCGCATGCCCGCACGCCTCTGCGACCACGACCACAACGTCGATTGGGCCCTCGGCGGACAGACCGACGTGTGCAACCTGGCCTGCCTCTGCAAGCGACACCACACCCTCAAGACCGAAACCGAGTGGGTCGCGTCGCAATCCCCCGACGGATCCATCCAGTGGACGTCACCGCTGGGCCGCGGTTACACCGACCGGGTTCCCCCGCGCGTCACCTTCGTTCCCGACGGCGATCCGCCACCCTTCTGACGCGGTGCCGGGGTGAGCTCTGCTCAGGCTTCGATCGGATGCACTCGTCCTTGGTACCGAGCCGT
This sequence comes from Microbacterium wangchenii, assembly GCF_004564355.1. Lineage (NCBI taxonomy): Bacteria > Bacillati > Actinomycetota > Actinomycetes > Micrococcales > Microbacteriaceae > Microbacterium > Microbacterium wangchenii. The sequence continues at coordinate 624,742 of NZ_CP038266.1, read as the reverse complement.
CGCCGCGGCGTTCCGCTCGTCCCCGTCGGGCAGGTTCATCGAGCGGTACACCGGCGGCTTCTCGCCCTGTTCGAGCATCGCTCGAGCGATGCCCTCCGTAAGCAGCTGCACCGCGACGACGCCCGCCAGATTCGACACCGCACCCACGACGACACCTTCGCCAAGGTCCAGGGCCGCGTCTCCGGGAGGCGCACCGTTGTCGATGACGACGTCCGCCAGATCGAGCAGGCGCTTCCCGGAGGGGTGGCGGGAAGGGGTGGAAGTGCTGTGGGCGACCGAGGTCAGCGCCACGATGGGCAGCCCCGCGTCTCGCACCAGCATCGCGAATTCCACGACCGCGCCGTTGATCCCGGAGTTCGATGCGATGAGGAACACGTCATCGGGCGCCGGTGCTGTCAGTTCGAAAAGAGGTGCCGCGATCTCGGGGTCACGTTCCAGCAGCGGATCGGCGACGTCAGCGGGCGCGTAGCCACCGCGGAACGCCAGATCGCTCAGCCGCACGAGGTTCACCGAGGTCAGTCCTCCCGCGCGACCAGCCATCTCGTGCACGGGGATGCGCGCATGCCCTGTGCCGAACGCCTGCAGCACTCCACCACGGCGGAGCCGAGACGTGATCAAATCGACAGCCGCATCGATGGCGGATGCTTGCCTGTCCGCCATGTCGTCGATCACCTTGTGGGCGAGGGCGGGGTAGCTGTAGTTCATCGGATCTCTTTCATCATCTGACGCACCTCGTCGACGAGGCGGTCGGCGGCGTCGGGCAGGAAGTAGCTGGACAGGGCCTCGTATGTGCCCGCTTCGAACGCCGCCTCGTCGACCATGTAGCCGAGATAGTCATCGGCGTACCCCACGACCCGAGTCACTGGGAATGGACTGCCCGATCGGATCCGACCCCCGATGCTCGTGAAGAGTTCGACGGGGACATGCACCCAGGCAACGTCGCCGATCGCCAGCACCGAGATGGGGAAGCGGATCACGTCGTCCGGGGCGGCAGCGACGAGACCCCTCTGCACGAGCGCGCCGTCCACTCGCGACTGAGAGAGGCGGACACGGGGATCCAGCGGCGGCATGTCGGCCAGCTCCGCATGATCGGCGGCGGCTTGGGCGAGTTCGCGCTCGGCGACCTCGATCGACGGCAGGGGGCGCCTGGCGAGTTCGATGACGCGGGACAGGCGCCGCATCGGGCCGTTCAACTCGTGCCCGTCGTGCGCAATCGTCTCGATCACCGCGGCAGCCGCGATCGTGCCGAGGCGGGCCACTTCCCTCGAATCCGCTCCGCGGCGGGTGAAACGGGCGCTCACGTCACCTGCGGCTCCCTGGAGGAAGAGCACCACCGCTGCCCCGTCGTCCTGACCGGCCGACTCGTTCACGGCACGGGCCGCCGCCGACACGACGCGTCGCGCCACCCCCGGCCAGTCGGCCGACCATCGCAGGTTGACCGCGCCATAGACCGTCGGATGCACCGCCGCGTCGAAGACGATCGCGCGGAGTGCGCCAGTGGCTACCGACCGCAATGCCAGAACCCCCACGCCGTCGTCGTGCGGTCCGCCGGGAGTGAGCCGGTTGGCACCGAGCCCCACGGCGTTCCCCGAGCCCCACGTGCCCGCCACCGATTCCGGTTCGGTCTTCGCCAGATCGGCAGCGAGCGCCCGGACTTTCCCGATGAGTTCGTCTACATCATCCGACTCGATCGACCCGGAGTGCCCGGGGTGGATGCTGCCCACCCAGCCGCGTGGCGCCGAATGGGTGTGGGAGGCCGCGGCGACGACGAACACGTCGGGGTCGGCCAAACCCTCGCGCACCGCATCCCGGAGACGACGAGCCAGCTCAGCAGGCACGGCGATGGCATCCAGCGCAAGCCACGCCATCCGCTCCGCTTCGTCGCCGAGCACCACGAGCGTCGCATGCAGCGGGTCGTTCGTCCCCGTGCTGACCGCCCCTCTGCGGGCCTCATACCCCGCGAGGGGGCCGGGCCGCGAAGGGGTGACGTCGACCGCGCCGGCGCGCAGAGAAAACCCCGTGCGTGAGTGCGCTGCCCCGGCAGCAGGAGTTGCCACTTCTGTTCCTTCCCACGCCGGGCGCGAAGTGCGCACCCGGCCGAACGACTCACGCACGGTTCGGTTGATGCATGAGATCGATCCCGATCTCATAGCGGTCGGCGCGATAGACCGAGCGGCCGACCTCGAACACCCGACCGTCGACGTCCGTACTGGTCATCTGCACGACCAGACACGGGTCCCGCACGGTCACCCCGAGCACCGCCGCATCCGCTTCGCCCGGCAGCGTGGCCGCCGCACGGCCGGTGGACGATGCCCTGACAAGGCCCCAGCGCTCGGCCAGCACCTCGTACAGCGACACGTTCTCCAGATCCACTTCGTCCAGCCCCGGGAACTGGTCCAGCGGGATGCTGACCCGCTCGACGCCGACGGGTCGCCCATCGAGGGCGCGAAGGCGGGTGACGGTCAGGACGGGAGCGCCCTCTGCGATCCCCAGGAGCCTGGCCGTCGACGGATCTGCGCCGTCGGCCGCGCTCTCCAGGAGCGTCGAACTCGGGTTACCGTTCGCCGCGCGTGCCGCGACCGTATAAGACGTGCCCCACTCCGGCGCGAGGCGGGGTGCCCGAGCGACGAAGGTGCCCCGCCCATGCTCGACCTCCAGCACGCCATCGATCGCCAGACGTTTGATCTCCGTGCGCACCGTCATGCGCGCGACTCCGAAGTGATCCGCAAGCTGCCGATCCGACGGCAGCGTCGCACCGGGGCCCAGCCGGACGGCGAGCGCCTCCAGGCGCTCCCTGATCTGATCGCCGCGGGGCCGGTCGGGCGCGAGCGCCGCCGGCAGATCCAGCTCCGAGATGTCCACACTGCGGTGACGTCCCATCAGTACCCTCCCCTGGACGCGGTGCGCCGATCGTCCCACGCGAAGGTGATACTCGAGGCATAAGGACCCGAGAGGATCTCCTCGATGCCCACGGCATCCGGGGGGAGCGGAGCGGACAGTCGCATGTCCTCGTCGGCGAAGCGAAGCGCAAGCCGCGTGCGCAGTGCAGGGGCCTCCCCGAAGCGCCCGGTCACTACGACGTCGCCTGCGCCGGCCGCGGTCACCGACATCCGCGCGGTGCGTATCAACTCGTCCACTGCGTCGTCGAGGATCGCACCGGCCTCCGCGTCGCCGTGGTCGGCCGCGTCGCAGACCTGCACGGCGAAACCGGCCAGCGTGGCGGGCCAACGTTCGTCGGCCACGACGGCGCGGGCGACGTAAGGGGTGAGCTCCCCCAGCATTTGTTCCACAGCGCGGCGCAGGGGCGAGTGCCGTGCTTCGTCGACCGCGCGGTACGCCGCGCGCAGAGCCCACCGCCCGACCTCGACCGCCGAGCCGCGGTCGCCGGCGAGCGGACCCCAGCCGTCGAAACGGCTCACGCCACCATCGGCCGTCCGCGCGACAGCTATCACTCCGGTGCCGACCGCGAGCACGACGCCGGGCGCGTTGAGGGCGCGCGCGTGGCTGAGGGTTCCGTCGTCGGTGAGCCCGATCACAGCCTCGGGGATCCTGACGCGCAGTTCGTGGAACAGCGACTCCACCTCCGGCGCGGACAACTCGCTGGTGGAGCCGATGAGAAGGTGCGTCGCCGACTCCGCCCCCGCTTCCGCGAGGAGCCTCCCGATCGTCTCGGCGATGATTCTGCCGTGATCGCCTTTCTCGGACGGCGATATCCCCTCTGCACTGTGTGTGCGGATCTGCCCGCTGCCGAGGGCGTGGAGTCGCGTCTGCGACTTGCCGATGTCCACGAAAGCACCGACGGAAGTCACTTCTCTATCCCCGCGGTGAGTCCGCTGACGATCTGTCGCATCGCCAGAGCGAAGAAGATCACGACGGGGGCGACCGCGATCACGATGGCGGCGTAGAGCATGCCGCGGTCGGCGGTGTACTCGCCGAAGAACGAGCTGACCCCCACGGGGATGGTGAAGTTCTCCTCACTGCGGATCAGCACCAGCGGCATGAAGAAGTCGTTCCAGATGGGACCGATACTCAGGACGACGGAGACGGCGATCGCCGGCTTCATGAGAGGAGTCATGACGCTGAAGAAGGTCCGGAAGTGCGAGGCGCCGTCGATGCGGGCCGCGTCGTCGAGCGACTCCGGCAGCTGTCGGTAGAACGTGGACAAGATCAGGACCATGAGCGGAGCGGCCTGGGCCGTGTAGACCAGCACGAGACCGGCCAGGTTGTCCACCAGGCGCCATTGATCGTACATCTGGGCGAGCGGGAGAATCCCGATCTTGAGCGGAACCATCAGGCCCAGCAGGAAGAGCGCTTGGATGGCTCCCGCGAATCGGAAGCGCCACCGTCCCAGCGCGTACGCGGCCGGGAGGAAGAGCACGAGAGCAAGCGCGAGCGACACCGCCGTCACGACGACGGAGTTGAGGAAGTACGTGCCGATCGCGCCCTGCTCCCACGCCCGCGCGTAGTTCCCGAGATACAGCGACGTCGGCAGCCCGGTCGGGTTCGCGACGATCTCGGAATTGGGACGCAGCGAGCCCACCAGCACCAGCACGTTCGGCAGGGCGGAGATCGCCGCCGCCACGGTGAGCACGATGTAGACGCCTACCCGGCTGCGGGTCTTCACAAGAATCTCCGTTCCAGTCGACGGAACATCCGTTGCGCGCCGATGGTGACCACCAGGATGAGCAGCAGCTGAATGAGCGAGAACGCGCCGGACAGTCCGAAGGCGTTCGGGGAGTTGCTGAACGACAGGCGGTAGAAGAGCGTGCCCATGACGTCAGCAGCGCCGCCGACCCCGCCCGTGCTTCCCCCGATCGCGAAGACCAGGTCGAAGAGGTTGAAGCAGCCGATGAGCGTGAGGATGGTGACGATCGACACCGACGGAATCAGTTGGGGCAGCTGCACCGACCAGGCGATCCGGAGCGACGAGGCTCCGTCCACGCGCGCCGCCTCGATCTGTTCCGAGGGAATGGCCGCCAACCCCGCACCGAAGATCAGCATCGTGACGCCGATCCACTGCCAGGCGTTGATGAGGATCAGCACGGGCATGACCAGAGCGGGGGTGCCGAGCCACGTGATCGGCTCGATACCGAAGACGCCGAGCAGCGAGTTCACGGCGCCGAAGCGCGGCGACAGGAGCATCGACCAGGCGTACCCGATCACCAGGGCACTCATCAGGTACGGCACGGAGATGATCGTCTGGAAGAAGTGCTTCCCGCGCAGACGGCCATTGAGAAGGAACGCCAAGGCCAGCCCGACGCCGTTCTGGACGATCATCGTGCCGACGAAGAACACCGCGTTGTTGCCGACTGCTCGGAAGAACTGCGAGGCGTATGGCTCCAGCCCCATGAGCGTGAGGAAGTTACCGAAGCCGGCGAATTCCTGACGCGCCGTGCCCGTCCAGGTGAAGAAGCCGTTCGTCATCGCCGCGCCGACCGGGAACAGGAAGATGACCGCGTACAGGACGAGCGCGGGCCCCAGGAAGGCGAGGAGGACGGGGAACGAGGGAGAGCGCCGCGAAGTGCGGCGCCCTCCCCTGTTCAGACGAGCGATCGTCACTTATCTGCCTTGAACCACTGCTGGATCCCCGCCTGGACCTCTGCACCCACCTGGGACGGCTCGGACTCTCCGATGACCATCTTCTGGAGACCGGCGTACTCGAGCGACGTGCCCGAGGGAGTGCCGAAGTCGAAGTTGACATACGTGAGGTACGGCGTCGGGTGCTCCTCGAATGCGGTCGCCGCCTCTGCCAGGAGCGGGTCGGCGGGCGTGACTCCGTTGACGGCGGGGATGGCGAGAAGGTCGTCGGCGATCAACTGACCGAAGTCCTCCGATCCCACCCACTCCAGGAACTCGAGAGCGTTATCGCGCTTCTCGCCCTCCAGATTCGCAGCCATCCCGATTCCGCCGTCGAGGTAGCCCATCGCATAGGGCTCATCGCCGGTAACGGGCGGTGCGTTGAAGATGCCGAGCTCCACATCCGGCATGGCGTCCTTGAAGACTGCGAGCTCCCAGATTCCGCCCGGGTACAGGGCCGCCTCGCCGGCGATGAAGAGCGCATTGGCGTCCGCGTAGTTGATGCCCTCGAAGCCGCGCGGGAAGTACTTCGTCATGTCGACGAGCGTCTCGTTGGCAGCGGCGTACCGCTCGTCCTCGAACGTCGTGCTCCCTGCTCGCAGCTCTTCGGCGAACGCGGGCCCGTCGTAGGCAGCGGCCCCGAACAGGTCACGGTAGATGGGCAGGATCCACGACTCCAGGGCGCCGGCCGCCATCGGCGTGACGTCTTCCGCGAGCAACGCCTCGTTGAGAGCGATGAACTCGTCCCAGGTCGTGGGCTCGGACAGTCCGAGGGAATCGAGCAGCGTCTTGTTGTACAGGACGTTGGCCGTGACCGACTGGAAGGGGACGCCGTACACCTTGCCGTCGCTCTGGCTGCGGAGGCCATCCACCAGGTTCTCCGGGATGTTGGCCAGGCCCTCGAAGTCCTCCTCGAGTGCTGCCACGCCGCCGCCGGCCACGAGCGTGTCCAAGCCGCCGTACGAGCGGAGCATGACGATGTCGGGCCCCGTGCTGCCGGACAGACCGGTCTGGAGGATCTGGTTGTACTCGTCGGGCTTGTAGGACTTGTACTCGACGGTGAAGCCGTCCCCCTCGAACCCTTCGATGAGCTCGACCCATGGGGCCTCGTTACGCCATCCCCAGACCGTCAAGACCTCTTCGTCGGACTCGGCGCCGCCTGCACACCCGGCGAGCGCGCCCGCCATCGCAGCCACGGCCACGATTCCCAGAACTTTCTTCATTGCGTTCCTCACTACTCGCCCATGAGCGTTACAGGTCTAGTCCAGCTCGCCCTGAGCGTACGACAGGTCTAGTCCAGCGTCAATGACCGAAATGTGCGGAGTTCGGCCGACCCCTCAGCGGAGGTCGCTGAGCCGCAGACTGAGGAACCCGCCGGTGGCCTCGCCCGCGACATACCGCAGGTCGACGTGCACATCCAGGAGCAGCTGCAGCAACGTCGGGCGCACCACGAGCGAACCCGAGCCTGTGGCGTCCAGCGTCGCCGTCGCGCGGACGTCGCCGTTCGTCAGCGCCTGCACGGTCGCCCCGGGGGCTCCGCTGAGCTGGATCCGCACCTCTGTGACGGTGCGCACGAGCACCGTGTACGCGTCCACGACCGCGGGCGTGCCCTCCGGTAGCACGGGACCCGGGTCGGGTGTCGGTGTCGGTGTCGGTGTCGGTGTCGGCTCCGGGGTAGGTGTGGGCGTCGACTCGGGAGTCGGCGTCGGGGTCGGCGTGGGCGTGGGCTCCGCGCTCGGCGTAGGACGCGGGGTCGCCGACGGCGCCGGGGTTCCGCTGCGGACAGGGTCGGGCGACGCCGGAGCGGGTGGCGTCGTCACCGTCAACTGCGCCGGATCGCTGGCGCGCGGAGTGCTCGAGGCAGCCGGGGTGGGGAACGCCGGGAGCGACACCGTCGGCGTCGGGGTGACTGCCGACGGGGACGGCGACGGGGGCGGCGGGGAGCCGACTGGCGTGGGTGGCGGGGCGGTCGGCATCTCGGTCACCGCGACGACGGGATCGCCCGGTGCGCGCTCCGTACCCTGCGCCGCCGTGAACGACACTGCCGCCACCACAGCCGCACCCGCGGCGAGCAGGGCGACGGTGGCGCCGACGCCCCCGGCCGCGGCCGTGCCGGCTGCCGCACCGCCGGCGACCGCACCGCCGGCGACCGAGGCACCGGCCACCGTCATCGCGTGCGCGGCACCCACCGCACCGGCTGTGCCGCCGGCACCGGATGCGGCGGAACCGCTGATCACCGCCGACGGCATCGCCGCGACGGCCACCGCCGCGCCGGCGCCTTCGCGCAGCGCCGTGAGCGTGGCCAATGCCGCCCCGGATCCCACGATGACCGGCAGCAGGACCATCGCGAGCCGCCCCGACACCTGCCGCGCCTCCGAGGCCACGGCGGAGCATCGCGTGCAGCCGGGCAGGTGGTTCCGCACACGACGGAGATCGCGACTGGAGAGGTTCCCCCGGGAGTAGGCACCCAGGTGGTCGACGACCCAGTGACACTCGTCGTTGTCGTCGATGGCCCGCAGGTGCGCCTGGATCCACGCCTCCCGCAGCCCCTCGCGGGCCCGGAACGCCAGTTGCGCCACGGCGACCGGCTTGATGCCCAGCAGCGGCGCGACATCGGCGGGCTTGAGCCGCTCGACCTCGGTGTACCAGAGCACCTCCTGCCACCGCGACGGCAGAGCCTGGAAGGCGTCGCTGGTCAGCGAGCGGTCGAGGGTGGCGTCGGAGGCGTGCGCCTCGGCATCCGGGTCTGCGACCTCGGCGACCTCGTCGGTGGAGGCATCCACCCGCGGTGCGCGGCCCCAATCTGCGGCCGTGTTGCGGATGCTGGTGAACAGGTACGCACGGAACGACCCGGTCGGGCCGCCTCCGCGGCGCACCGAGTGGTAGATGCGCGAGAAGGCCTCCTGCACGAGGTCGTCGGCCTCGAAACGCTGAGTGACCGAGCGTGCGACGGTGATCCCGGACCGATGGTGTCGTCGCCAGAGTTCGGCGAAGGCCTCCGGATCGTCGGCCCGCGATCGATCGAGCAGTTCGGCGTCCGACGGCTCCAGGCCGTCCTCTTCCACGGCAGCACTGTTCTGCGCCATCTCTCCCCCCAACGCATGTTCCCCCTGAACATGCGAGATTTCGCGCCGCGAGCACAGCAGCCGTCATTCCCCAACGGCGCCTGCTCGCGGGGCAACATTACGCCTCGCGAAGCGGCGACGGAAGAATTTCGCAGAACCCCGTAATAGAACGTGCCTTCCTGCGTCTCATCAGTGAAGGACACAGCGCCCCTGCCTGGGGGTGGGGGCTAGGGTCTGCGACGCCTTACTTGGGGGCTGCTTCGGTGGCGGGGCGTCGACGCGGGGCCCGAGCCCTCTTCCGGAGGAGCGTTCGGGCCCCGCCACTTCTTTCCGCCGTCACACGCACAGCGGGTCGCCCAGATCGATGCGCGTGCCGTCGATGGTGAGGCTTCCCTCGGCGCACAGCAGCGTCTCGGGACTCGGGCGCACGACGAGCGCCGTATAGGCGCCCTGCACGTCGTGCTCGGTCGCCTCCTGACGGTCGGGGCCGTGCGGGGCGGTCTGCGGGTAGATCGCGATCGTGACGGTGTTGCCCATCGCGAGGCCGTCGTAGCGCGTGATGCGGCCCCATCCGGCCTGGCACTTGTCCGACCAGACGACCTCGAGCAGAGAGTTGTCGGCGCGGGTGTCGCCCGAGACCACTCGGGCGTCGTCGAGGCACTCCGTCAGCGCAGGGTCCTCGCCGGAGGCCACCTCGATCTGCGGAGCCCCGTTGGCCGCGCCCGCCGCCTGCACCGAGAGGATCTGCGTCGCCACAACGGCGGCGGTCGCGCCGCTGACGGCCGCCCCGATGAGGAACGCCGCCGCCATGAGCCAGCCTGCGGTGCGCCGGGGGATGGACGGCGCCTGCTCGGGGCCGGCAGCCGCGGGCTCCTCCCCCGTGTCTACCGTTCCCTGGCCTTCGGCCGGGGCAGCAGCGGCCCGACGAGCCTGCGCGAGCGCGTCGCGCCGGTCGATCCATGCGGCGGGGTCTCCCCCGCAGGCCCGTGCGATGCCGTCGACCGTGCGCGTGGACGGCAGGTGACGGCCGGAGAAGGCCTCCGACAGGACGGTGCGCGAGATGCCGGTGTCATGCTGCAGCCGTGCGAGCGTCGGGCTTCCCGCGGCGAGCCGCAGCTTGCGCAGGTCGGCCACGAACTGGGCGACGGAATCGGCGTCGCCCGTCACCTCGGCATCTGACATGACCCTCCCCGGGGGTTCGCAGTTGCGTCTTTGATGTATACCACCCGGGGCATGGGCAAGTCCATGCGCACGCATCGGAGATCGGGGCAGGTTCCGGTGCGTTCGGGATTTCCGGATGCGTCCGGATCGGATCATCCGCGCCCCCGCTGCTTCTCCGGGGCGGGTTCAATGGAATCGGCATCAGCGCCGCGCGTCACACTGGACCGCGGCGCAGCCACGTCGGCGGGACACCGGGGGGTTCCCGCCGTGCGGTCACGCTTTCCGTGGCCGGAGCGCCCGCCGTCCTGTGGGGAGGCGGGCGCTCTTGCGTGCCGCGGAAGCGTGTCGGCGACTACTCCGCGAAGGCGGCCGCGATCTCCGCCAGCGCGCGGGGAGCGTCCTCGCCGGGCTGCACCTGCACGCACACGTGGTCGGCCCCCGCGTCGAGGTGCGCGCGCAGGGCCCGCACCAGGTCGGTCGCCTCGCCGTGCACCACGATGCGGTCGATCAGTTCGTCGCTGCCCTCGCCCGCGACATCCGCCTCGCTGAAACCGGCTCGGAGCATGTTGCCGGTGTAGTTGGTCAGCTGCAGGTACCGCCGCAGGAACGCGCGCGCCGCCCGGCGGGCCGCATCGACGTCGGCGTCGAGCACGACGGTCTGCTCGGGTGCGACGAGCTTGCCGGGCCCGAGCGCCTCCCGGGCCTCTGCCGTCTGGCTCGGCACCGTGAGGTACGGATGCGTGCCCCCGCTGCGCTCGGCGGCGAGCGCCAGCATCCGCGGGCCCAGCGCCGACAGCGCGCGGTCCTCCAGCGGTACGCCCCGCTCATCCAGCACGTCGAGGTAGTCGGCCATCGCCTGCAGGGGCTTCGTGCGGTGCGGCGTCGCCTCGCGGTGGCCCGAGCCGATGCCCAGCACCAGCCGGCCCGGGTGACGCGCGACGATGCGGTGGTACGCGTCGGCGAGCTCGGCGGCCTCGTCGCGCCAGATGTTCACGATCCCGGTGGCCACGACCACCGACTCCGTGCCGTCCAGCACCTGTTCGGCGCGTGCGAGGTCGGCGGCGGGCGAACCGCCCAGCCACACCGTGCCGTAGCCGAGGCGCTCGGCCTCACGGGCGAAGGGCACGTCGACGTCGCTCACACGCGCCCACACGCCCAGCTGCCCCAGGCGCGCGGTCCACGCGGGTGCCGCGCTCATCGCTGGTACGTCCCGTGCAGGATGGCCCGGCCGAGGGTCGCGAACGCCAGGCGGAACGACACCACCGCGGGCGTCGCGTCGGGAGTCACGCCCAGGGATTCCTCCCCCACGGCATGCACGACGAAGAAGTAGCGGTGCACCTGGTCGCCCTCCGGCGGCGCCGCGCCGGAGTAGCCGGCCTTCCCGCCGTCGTTGCGCACGTGGAAGGCACCGCCGGGAAGCGGAGCATCCGCCGCCCCCGCCGGCAGCTCGGTGACGGAGGCGGGGAGGTCGACCAGGGCCCAGTGCCAGTAGCCGCTCGGGGTCGGAGCATCCGGGTCGAAGCACGTCACGACGAAGGACTTCGTGCCCTCTGGCGCACCCGACCAGCGCAGTTGGGGCGACGTGTTGCCGGAGTCGGCGACCTGCGCGGGGTCCAGGGGCCGGCCGTCGATGACGTCGTCGCTCTCGAGGGAGAATGCGGGCACGGCCGGGAGGAGCGGATACGGATCGGGGGCCTGGGGGCGCGTGAGGTCGGTCATACCCCGAACCTATCGAGACGGACGCTGGGCGGCGGCGGGGTTGCGCGGCTAGCGTGAAGCCATGAGAACCGTGCTCCTCGGACCCACCGATACCCTCGTGCCCAACGTCGTGGCCGGGATGATGCGCATCACCGACAAGACCGACGACGAGATCCGCGCCCTCGTGTCGGCGGCGCGGGAGGCGGGCATCGACTTCTTCGACCACGCCGACATCTACGGCGACGAGCCGCACCAGTGCGAGCGGCGGTTCGCCGAGGCACTCCGTCTCTCCCCCGCCGAACGGGCCGAGATCACGATCCAGACCAAGGCGGGCATCGTCAAGGACGGTCCGTACTTCGACTTCTCCTACGAGCATCTCGTGCGCGCGGTCGAGGGTTCGCTACGGGCGCTGCGCACCGACTACATCGACATCCTGCTGCTGCACCGCCCCGACGCGCTGGTGGAGCCCGAGGAAGTGGCCCGCGCGTTCGACGACCTCGAGGTGGCCGGGAAGGTGCGCAACTTCGGGGTCTCCAACCACACGCCGCGCCAGATCGACCTGCTGCGCACCGCGGTCCGCCAGCCGCTCGTGGCCAACCAGCTGCAGCTGTCGATCCCGCACTCCCCGATCGTCGCGCAGGGCCTGGCGGCCAACATGGACATCGACCAGTCCGTCACGCGCGACGCCGGCGGCATCCTGGACTACTGCCGCGTGCACGGCATCACCGTGCAGGCGTGGTCGCCGTTCCAGGCCGGGTTCTTCACCGGCGTGTTCCTCGGCGCGCCCGAGTACGCCGAGCTGAACGCGGTGATCGACGACCTGGCCGCGAAATACGACGTGCCGCCCATCGCCATCGCGACCGCGTGGATCACCCGTCACCCCGCCGGCATGCAGGTCGTCCTCGGCACGACCACGCCCGAGCGGGTGACCGGCGCCGCCCTGGGGTCGGACATCCGGCTCACCCGCCCCGAGTGGTACGCCCTCACGCGGGCCGCGGGGCACCGCATCCCGTAGGGGTCAGAGCCACTGCTTGCGGCGGAAGACCGCCCACAGCGCGACCGACGTCCCCGCCATCAGCGCAAGGGCGGCCGGGTAGCCCCACATCCAGTCGAGCTCGGGCATGTAGGTGAAGTTCATGCCGTAGATCGTGCCCACCAGCGTCGGGCCGAACAGGATCGCGGCCCACGCCGAGATGCGCTTGACCTGCTCGTTCTGGGCGAGCGCGGTCTCGGTCTGCCGCTGCGTCTCCAGGGTCGCGTTGACCGTCAGCGCGTTCTCCAGGATCGCACGGAGGGAGGTGAGCTTGTCGGTGATGCGGAGGGCGTGGTCCAGCACGTCGCGCAGCGACCGTTGCAGTTCGATGTCGACGCCGTACTTGTCCGCTCCGCGCAGGAGGGAATCCAGCATCCCGCGCAGCGGCTCGGTGGCGCGCTGGAACAGGATGACCTCGCGCGAGAGGTCGTAGATGCGGCGCGACAGCCCCGCACCGCTTTCGGAGAACAGCTGGTCCTCGATCTCGTCGACATCGTTCTGCAGGCCCGCGGCGACGGGGGCGTACTCGTCGACGACCTCGTCCATGATCGCGTACAGCACCGCCTCGGGGCCGGTGGCGAGGAGATCGGGCTGAGCCTCCATGCGCTTGCGCACGCGCGCGAGGTCGGGCACGTCGGCGTGGCGCACGGTGACGACGAAATCCGGACCCACGAACACGTGCAGCTCGCCGAACTGCACCGACTCGGTCGCGTCGTCGTAGTGGGCGGGGCGGAGGACGGCGAAGAGGATGTCGCCGTAGCGCTCCAGCTTCGCGCGCTGATGGCCCGACAGGGCGTCTTCGACGGCGAGGGGATGCAGCGAGAACTCCGCCGCGACCTGCTCGAGCTCCTCGCGGCTGGGCCGGGCGAGCCCGATCCACGCCATCCCGTGGTTCTCGCGCATGTACTCGAAGGTCTGCTCCAGGCTCGCCGGGTTCTGGATGCGGCGGCCGGCGACGTACACGCCGTTGTCGATGATGGGCATCCGATCAGTCTGGACCACGGCCGCCCGTCAAGCCCCCATTCCTGCCGACGGCGGATCCGTATCGTGCAGCCATGACACGTTTCGGATACACCCTCATGACCGAGCAGAGCGGACCGCGGGACCTGGTCGACTACGCCGTCAAGGCCGAGGCGGCCGGGTTCGACTTTCTCGTCTCCAGCGACCACTACTCACCGTGGCTGATGTCGCAGGGTCACGCGCCCTACGCGTGGAGCGTCTTGGGCGCCGTCGCCTACGCGACCACCGACGTCGGGCTGATGACCTACGTGACGTGCCCCACGATGCGGTACCACCCCGCCGTCGTCGCGCAGAAGGCGGCGACGCTGCAGCTGCTGTCCGAAGGCCGCTTCATCCTCGGCGTGGGCTCGGGCGAGAACCTCAACGAGCACGTCGTGGGCGAGGGATGGCCCGCCGTCTCGGTGCGCCAGGACATGCTCGTCGAAGCCCTCGAGATCATCCGCGAGCTGCACAGCGGCGACCTCGTCACCTACGAGGGGGACTACTTCCGCGTCGACTCGGCGCGCATCTGGGACTGCCCCGAGGGCGGCGTGCCGATCGGCGTGGCGGTCTCCGGCGACAAGTCCATCGACAGATTCACCGACCTCGCCGAGCACATGATCGCCGTGGAGCCCGACGCCGAACTGGTCGAGAAGTGGAACTCGGTGTCGCCGCTGGGCGGGTCGGAGTCGGGTGAGTCGCGCAAGATCGGCCAGATCCCGATCAGCTGGGACCCCGACCGCGACACCGCGATCGCCCGCGCACACGACCAGTTCCGCTGGTTCGGGGGCGGCTGGGCCGTCAACGCCGATCTGCCGACGCCGGCGGGCTTCTCCGCCGCATCCCAGTTCGTGCGTCCCGAAGACGTCGCCGAGTCGATCGCGAGCGGTCCCGACCTCGACGAGCTCGCCGAGAGCGTGCGGCCGTACGTGGACGCCGGCTTCACCGACATCGCGATCGTGCAGGTCGGCGACGAGCAGCAGGACCGCTTCGTCAGCGAGGTCGCCGAGCCGCTCCTGGAGAAGCTGCGCGCGTTGTGATCAATGCGCTGTGACCGTCAGCGCCCGAAGGTGAGGAAGGCGGCGATCACGAGCACGATCGTGCCGAGCGCGATGATCGAGACCCCGACGATGAGCCACACCGGCTGACGGTACGGCGAACGGACGGGAACCCGGGAGCGAGATTTTCCCCTGCGGCTTGGCATAGCTCAGAAGGTACTAGATCAGGCGCGTCCTTTGAGGATCATGTGCCAGTACACCCACGGGAGCACGCGACGGTCGGCGATCCACGACAGGCGCCGCTCGCGGAACAGCGTCCGCCAGAACGGGACGCTGGGGGCGAGCCGGCCGCTGCGGTCGAACTCCGCGAACACGACCGTGCGCCGGCTGACCGTGTAGGGGCAGACCGAGTAGCCGTCGAAGCGCGCTCGCGGCTCCTGTCCGCGCGAGACGGCGAGGAGGTTTCGCACGAGCACCTTGGCCTGACGCCGCAGCGCGCCGCCGGAGCGGTACGAGGTGGTGTCGGCAGCATCGCCCAGGCCCCACACGTCGGGATGATCCCGGTGCTGCAGCGTCTCGGGATTCACCCGCAGCCAGCCGCCCTCCGCCGCCGGGCGGGCCAGGGAGGTGGCGGCGAGCCAGTCGGGAGCGCTCTGCGGCGGCGCGGCGTGCAGCACGTCGTAGGAGAGGGTCTCGGTGACATCGCCCCGCCCGATCGTGACCATGCGCGCCGACGGGTTCACCGACAGCAGGTGCATGCCGTAGTGCACCTCGATGCCGTACTCGTCGATCTTGCGCTGCAGCTCGGCGTCGATGGCGGGGATCCCGTGCGGGGTCGCCTCCGGTGTGACCAGGACGACGCGGATGCGGTCGAGCACGCCGACCGCGCGCCACCACGCGCACGCCAGATACATCGGCTTCTGCGCGGCGCCGGGGCACGTGGTGGTGTCCGCGGCCTGCACGAACACGACGGTGCCCCCACGCAGATCCCGCAGCAGCGGCGAGGCCTTCGCGGCGAGCGCGAGGTCGTAGTTCGACACGCCGGCCGGCGTCCGCATGGCCTCGGCCAGGCCCCCCACGGCGGTCCAGTTCATCTGGATGCCGGGGCACACCACGAGCTGGTCGTAGGTGACCGTCGCCCCTGAGGCCAGGACGACCTCGCGCGCCTCGGGCCGGATGTCCACCGCGGCATCCCGGATCCACTGCACGCCGCGCGGTGTCACCTGCCCTTGCGGCCGCACCGCGTCCTCGGCGAGCGCGGCACCGCCGGCGATGTGCGACTGCAGCGGCGCGAACACGTGCATCTCCCGCGGTTCGATGACCACGACCTCACGGATGCCGGAGCGCTTCAGCCGCCCCGCCACCGAGAGTCCGGCGTTGCCGCCGCCGATCACGACGACCCGGGAATCCGACATAGGCGCCATGCTAGGCGCCGCACCTCACGGCTTCCCGGGGTTGCGTGGCAGGCGTCGCGGCCCTAGCGTGCCGCAGCGTCGGGTACTCTCGACGGACAGCAAGGGGAGTACTCCCACCAGCGGCGGACCCGTCAATACGGACTCGAGGCAGCGTCCCGGCCCGCCGGCCCGGTTCCACCGGGATGGAGGAGACCTTGGCGTTCGGCAACGCCTACCTCTCTGGAGACCCCATGCATGTCACCCCCCTGGTCTGGGGCATCACCCTGGCCGTCACGGTCGCGTTCTTCGTCTACGAGTTCTTCGCGCACGTCCGCAAGGCGCATGAGCCGAGCATCGGGGAATCGGCGCGCTGGTCGGCGTTCTACATCGGCCTCGCCCTCCTCTTCGGCCTCGTCATCGGCCTGGTGTGGGGGTGGGACTTCGGCGGCGAGTACTACGCCGGCTACCTCACCGAGAAGGCGCTGTCGATCGACAACCTCTTCGTGTTCCTCATCGTCATGACCGGCTTCGCGGTACCGCGGATCTACCAGCAGAAGGTGCTGATGATCGGCATCGTCATCGCCCTCATCCTCCGCGGTGGCTTCATCGCCATCGGCGCGGCGCTCATCGAGAACCTGTCGTGGATCTTCTACGTCTTCGGCGCACTGCTGCTGTTCCTGGCCTACCGGCAGGCGTTCGCGCACGGCGACGGGAACCCGGCCGACGGGCGGATCATGCGCTTCGTCCGGCGCCACCTCGCCGTCACCGACGAGTACGACCACGACCGGCTGACGGTCGTCAGAGACGGACGGCGCTTCGTCACCCCGATGCTGCTGACCATCATCACGATCGGGTTCGTCGACCTCATCTTCGCCGTCGACTCCATCCCCGCCATCTACGGCCTCACCGAGCAGGCCTACATCGTCTTCACCGCCAACGCGTTCGCGCTCATGGGGCTGCGCCAGCTGTACTTCCTCATCGGCGGCCTGCTGGAGCGCCTCATCTACCTCTCCCAGGGGCTCGCGGTCATCCTGGGCTTCATCGGCGTCAAGCTCGTGCTCCACGCCCTGCACGTCAACGAGCTGCCCTTCATCAACGGCGGCCGGGGCGTGGAGTGGGCGCCGGAGATCCCCATCTGGTTCTCGCTGCTGTTCATCGGCGCGACGATCCTGGTGGCGACGGTCGCGAGCCTCCTGCGCACGCGCACCCTCCGCCGCGAGGACGCCCAGCCATGATGGGTCGATGAGAGCGTCGTTCTGGCGGGCGGCGGCCGTGCCGGCCGTCGCCCTGCTCGTCGCCGGATGCAGCGCGCCCGGCTCCCCCGCGCCGGCTCCTCCCCCCGCGGGCGCCGCGTTCGACTACCAGCTCGGCGGGGCGTACCCGCCGCCCGGCGGCGTGGAGGTGGTCGTGCGCGACCGGTCGGCGGCCCCGCTGGAGGGCGGATACTCGATCTGCTACGTCAACGGCTTCCAGACGCAACCGGGAGAGGCGGACGAGTGGCCGGTCGACGCGCTGCTCCGGCGCGAGGACGCACCCGTCGTCGACCCGCAGTGGCCGGATGAGATCCTGCTGGATGTCTCGACGCCGGAACGCAGAGCGGAGATCGCGGCCGTCGTGACACCGTGGATCCAGGAGTGCGCCGACGCCGGGTTCGACGCGGTCGAGTTCGACAATCTCGACACGTTCGCCCGCTCCGGCGGCGCCCTCACCGTCGACGACAACGTCGCACTGGCCGCTGAGCTGGTCGCCGCCGCCCACCGGGCGGGGCTGGCGGCGGCGCAGAAGAACGCCGCCGAACACGCCGAACGGTTCTCCCACGATGCCGGCTTCGATTTCGCCATCACGGAGGAGTGCGCGGCCTTCCAGGAGTGCGACGCGTACGAAGCCGTCTACGGGCCGCACGTGCTCGACATCGAGTACACCGATGCGCTTCCCCGTCGCTTCGATGAGGTGTGCGCCGACCCCGCGGTGCCCCAGTCGGTCGTGCTGCGCGATCGGGGGCTGGTGTCTCCCTCCGACGCGGGCTACTTCTTCGAAAGCTGCTAGCGCGTCGACCACCATGCCCACGCGACGAGCGCGGGCTGGAAGAACAGGCGGATGAAGCGCTTCCGGTCGGTGTCGAGCCCGAACGCCGACCGGCGCTTGCGCCACTGCTCGATGTTGCCGGGGAAGACGGCGAGGAAGAAGGCGGCGAGGGCGGCGCCGATCGTGCGGCGCTCGCGCGGCAGGGCGATCAGGGCCGCCCCGAATGCCATCTCGACGACCCCCGAGGCCAGCACGACGTCGTCCTTGTCCAGCGGCACGACCTCCGCGGCCCAGTCGGGCACCTGTGCCTGGAAGTCGCGCCGGGCCCAGAACAGATGGCTCAGGCCCGCGAACAGCATCGCGCCCCCCAGCATCCAGCGGGCGAATGTGCGCATGCGATCTCCTCTGTGGTTCATTCCAGGACGTGGGCCCGGATGGCCTCGCCCAGCAGTCGTGCGCCATCGACGGTGGGATGGACGCCATCCCACGTCAGGCCTTCGCGGTACGTGTCGTCGGAAGTACGCAGCGCCGCGGCGGCGTCGGCGAACTCCCACCCGCGCTCGGCGGCGAGTTGCCGCAGGTCCTCGTTGTAGGAATCGACCGCGTCGGCGGCGAAATCGATGGGCGGCACACCGACGAGCACGACCCGATCCACGCCGGCGGTCTCGGCGATCCGGACGAGGTGGCGCTCGGTGTCACGCAGGTCGACGCCCAGGGCCACGTCGTTCGTCCCGCCGAGGATCACGAGCACGTCGGCGTCGTAGGGCCGCACGTTCTCCGCCATCGCCTCGGTGAGGGCGCCCGACACCGCCCATCCCCCGGCGAAGACCACCCGCTCATCCAGCGCCCACGGCAGCCACGACAGCTCGCCGAAGTCGCCTCCGGCGAAGTCCGCACTATCGCCCTCGCTGATCGAGTCCCCCACCACGGCCATGCGCACGGCGCCTTCCGCGGCGGGCGGCGGTGCGGCGGCGCGGGGGGACGGAGGCGCGGAGGTCCCCGCCGCAGGAGCGCACGCCGGGGCGAGCGCGACGAGGGCCAGAGCCACCGCTATGCCCAGCGCAGATGAGAGGATCCTCACCCGCGGCCTCTCGCGGCTGCGCGGGCGGCGGGGCAGGATGATCGCCGAGTCGCTTCGCAGCGACGGGCGCGATGCGTGGCCGTCGGCCGACTGCCCCGACCGGCCGACGTCCACCGCACCGCTCACATCACACGGGAATGCCCGGGATTCGCGGGCGGCGGCTCGTCGTCGTCGGTCGCGGTGACCCACTCCCGCTGGCGTGCGGTGCTGTACTGCAGTGGGGGGCGGTGCGGAATCTCCACGGGCCGCCGCCACGGCTCTTGCGAGGAGTACATGGGATGCTCCGTATTTCTGCTTCTTCGCGTACCCCACCATCCCTCGACCATCGCCCCCGATCGATGGGCTTGACAGCGACGTCTCGGGCTCCCCCAAGAAGCCCGTCCCGTCCCCACCGGGGCCGCGTCAGGCGGCCCGCGCCCCGACGGGGACGCGGGCCGGCGGCGTCGAAACCTCGTCGTTCACCGGCACCGGCATGTTGAGGTCGACGGAGAGGCCGCCGGAGGAGTTGGCGGCGTTGGCCAGGTCTTTCAGGAAAGCAGGGTTGAGCATCTCGGGCTCGGCGCTGGAGAAGACGAATCGCAGGGGGATCGACGGGTGCAGCCAGATGGTCGAGCGCCCACCGGGGATGTCCTCGGGGTGCCGCCAGGAGAGCGTGAAGCTCTCGCCGCGGCGGAGCTTGGTCGCGGTGACCACCTTGACGTGGGCGAGCAGCCGGTCTGGCATCTCGATGGGCTGGGTTGCGTTGCCGTAGAACAGTTGTCCCATGATGCGGTGCGGTCCCCTCTGCCGGTCAGACGATTGAATGTCAGACGATTGATTTATTACTCAGCACGTTACTAGGCAAACTAGCAATCAGGCAACTGGATGAGGAACGTCTCATGTTTGTCGGCGTTGAGAAAGCTCACCTGGTGAGTAATCACCCTCCCTAACTACAATGGGAGCTTCACCGTTCCCAGCTCCGCCCGACGGAAGGATGCAGGTGACCACCACGGACACCGGCGACGCGATCGCCGAGGCCGTACGGGCCGTCGAACGACTCCGGCAATCGGAGTCGCGACTGGCCCGCCGCCGCCAGAATGCGTGCGGCCCCAGCGAGAACGCGCGAGCCGCCATGCGCTACATCCTCGAATGCACCGACGAGGGCGAATCGGTCACCCCCACGGGGATCGCGCAGCACCTCGGCGTCTCCACCGCATCCGTCACGGGGATGCTCGACCGCCTTCACGCCGGCGGTCTCGTCGCCTTCACGTCGAACCCGACGGATCGGCGCAGCAAGTACGTCGTCCCCTTCGACCGCGACATCGACCTCACCGACGTCGATCCGCTCAGCGCCCGCATCCGGGAGTTCGCCGGCGAATTGTCCCCCGCCGAAGCCGAGCACGTCGCGCAGTTCCTCGACCGCGTGCGGGAGGCCGTCGACCAGGAGTGCGCTTAGGCGCGCTCGGGCATCACCGGCGAATCGGGGTCCGGCTCGGGGATGATCGTCAGTCCGTTCGGACCGTTCGCCTCGCGCATGAGGTCGTCGACCCAGCGGCGGTTCAGCACGGGCGCGCGACTGCCGTAGAAGTGGAAGACCACCGGGATCGAGGGATGGATCCACGAGCTGCGGGTGCCGCTGCCGTCGCCGGCGGTGTGGTGGAACATGAAGGGCTCACCCCGGCGGAGCTTGTTCATGAAGATCACCCGGAGGTGGGCGAGCGCACGATCCTCGATATCGAACGAGTATCCGAGCCCGGTGTAAATCAGTTTTCCCACGTTCCGAGCGTACCCAACGGCGGCGCCTAACCATTCCCGCGGGCTTATCCACAGAGGGGGGACCCTGTCCCCCGAACGGGGGACACGCTCTGTATACTCGTGGAAGCGACCCGGCACCGGTCGCGAAGCCCCTGCCGGCGTGGATCTTTCATCCGCCGTCGGGGGCTTTTCCTGTCGGGCGCGCGGCCGGCCACTCGGCTAGAGTCCAAGTGATGATGAGACCGACCTCGCCACCGGCGAACCGTCGGCGTCTCCGGCGGATCCTCCTCGTGGGCGGGTCCTCCCTCGCCGTCGCGGGTCTCATCGCCGCCATCGTCCTCGTCGCCACTCACACGCAGGCCTTCTTCCAGATGCTCTCCGCCCGTCCACCTGCCGTCGACACGGTCATCGTGGTGCCGGACGAGTC
The DNA here is from genome assembly GCF_004564355.1 of Microbacterium wangchenii. Classification (NCBI taxonomy): domain Bacteria; kingdom Bacillati; phylum Actinomycetota; class Actinomycetes; order Micrococcales; family Microbacteriaceae; genus Microbacterium; species Microbacterium wangchenii. The sequence goes on along the minus strand of NZ_CP038266.1, from coordinate 603,550 downwards.
CAAAGCCGCCCACGCGATCGCCGAGGGTGAGCCGACCACCGCGGCGGAGATCGCCGCGACGGAGTATCTCGCCGCCCAGCCCACCGCGTACTGGCTCACCCCCGAGCTCGAGCCCGCCGACGAGGTGTGGGACCGCATCGCGCACCTGGCCGCAGAGGCGCGCGAGCAGGACGCTGCTCTCGCCGTGGTCGTCTACGGGCTGCCCGGTCGCGACTGCGGCAACCACTCCGCCGGCGGGCTGGATGAACAGGCCTACGCCGCGTGGACGCAGCGGATCGGCGAGGCACTGCGCAATGCGCGCGACGTGCAGAAGATCGTGGTCCTGGAGCCGGACAGCCTCGCGCTCGCCCCCGAGTGCGGCAACGTCGCCGACCGCGGACGACAGCTGGCCGGCGCCGTGGACGCGATGACCGGCGTCGACACGTGGATCTACCTCGACGGAGGCCACTCCAGCTGGCTTCCCGCCGAGCAGATGGCCGACCTCATCCGCGGCGTGGGCGTCCTCGACCGCGTACGGGGCTTTGCGACCAACGTGTCCAACTACCAGACGACCTCGGCGGAATTCACCTACGCCCACGAACTGTCGGGGCTGCTGGGAGGCGCTCACGCGATCATCGACACGTCCCGCAACGGCGACGGACCCGGCGGAGCGGAGTGGTGCAACCCTCCCGGGCGGCTCGTCGGCGAGCCCGGCGGCACCTACGGCGACGGCGTCGTGGACACGAATCTGTGGATCAAACCGCCGGGTGAAAGTGACGGCGAGTGCAACGGCGGACCGGCCGCGGGGGCGTGGTGGCCGCGCGCGGCGGTCGAGCTCACCCGCGAGGTGCGATGAGGTCGCCGCGCACAACGCATCGTTCGAAGTGTGCGAGGATGGCGCACGACCCAGCGGTGGATCGAGTGAGGCGAAAACAAGGATGAGCGACTCCGCGGACGCGCACAAGACCGCCGTGATCGTCGAGGACGATCCCGACATCCGGCACCTCCTGGTCGAGGTGCTCGAGTCGGCCGGCTTCTCCACCGTCTCGGTGGGAAACGGCATCGATGGAGTGCGGGCCGTCATCGCCTACCAGCCGCTCATCACGACGCTGGATGTCAACATGCCGGGCATCGACGGGTTCGAAGCGGCCCGCCGCATCCGCGCCCAGTCCGACACCTACATCATCATGCTCACCGGGCTCGAGGACGAGGCCGACGTCGTGCTGGGTCTGGGCGCCGGCGCCGACGAGTACGTCGTGAAGCCGTTCCGTCCTCGCGAGCTCCGCGCCCGCATCGAAGCGCTGCTGCGCCGACCGCGCAGCGGAGCGGTCAGCGCGCCGCGCCAAGGCCCCGTCGGGCCCTCGTTCCCGGGAGCGCGCCCGGCCACGCAGAGCGTCCCCGTCGTGCGGCCGGAGGAGTACGCTCCCGCCGCAGCGGCGACGCAGGAGGCGCCGGTCATCGTCCCCGCGACGCAGGGTCCGGAGCCGCAGGCCGCCCCCGGCACCGACCTCGCGCCGCGCGCGGTCGGCGAGGTGGCCCCCGCGCCGGCGAACTGGCTCGTGCACCGCGACCTGCAGCTCGACCCCGACAGCCGGATCGTGCTGCTGGGCGGACGCGAACTCGAGCTCACCCGCACGGAGTTCGACCTGCTCGCCACCCTCCTCGAGTCCAAGCGACGCGTGCGCAGCAAGGCGGATCTGACCCTCGTGCTGCGCGGGGAGTCCTACGTCACGAGCTACTTCGTCGGCGAGGCCGACAAGCGCGCGATCGAAGCGCATATGACGAACCTGCGGCGCAAGCTCGGCGACAACCCGACGACCCCGCGGTACATCGAGACCGTGCGCGGCGTGGGCTACCGGCTCACGTCGGAGCTCGTCGCCCCGTAGCTGTACCGCGCCACGGCGCGATGCACGGATGCTCCGGCCCTCCCCAGGACCGGAGCATCCGTCTTTCCGACGCGTTCGGGCGCGTCAGACCTTGTATCCGTGGTGGCGACGGATGAGCTTTCCGAACATGAGCAGGGTCTGCAGGACGGTGACGACACCGACGATGGGCCACCCGATCCACAGGATCGAGGACTGCGTGACCGGGCCCACGAGGTTCCAGATGACGGCCATCGCGACGGCGACGGCCAGCAGCACGAGAAAGGGCGCCCAGTGCCCGAGCCCGCCACCCTTCTCGGCCTTGGCCTGCATCGCCCAGTTGTCGACCTGCTTGCGGGAGAGGAAGCGGGTCCACGAGCGGACGAAGTGGCTGATGCGGATCCACATGAAGATCTCCGCCGGGATGAACGTCGCGGCGAACAGGAGGTCGCGGCCGTTGCAGTTCTGCATCGTGCGGGCGATGCGCACGTTCAGGAGGATGGCGATCACGGGGGGCACGAGCCACAACGGGGAGAAGATGAACGCGTCGATCGAGAGCGAGCCGGCCAGCAGCGTGAAGAACGCCACGCGCACGAAGAGGTTCGTCAGCATGCCGAAGTTCTCGAACCAGCGCAGCCGCAGGTTGGGGTGGAACGGCTGGCCCTTCGTGTCGCCGCGCTGGCCCGGCCACATGAGCTCGATGGCGCCGTAGGTCCACTTCACCTGCTGCGCGTCGTACGCCGACAGGGTCGTCATCCCGCCCACGTCCGCGCGGGCGTAGGGGCTGATCTTGGTGAGGTAGCCGGCGCTCTTGATCTGCAGCGACAGCAGGGAGTCCTCCACCTCGGAGTCGCGCACCCACGGCGTGCTCTGGTGGTTCTGCTTCATCGCGTCGCGCAGGGCGTTGGTGGCGAAGATGGAGAACTGCCCTCCGAGCACGGCCATGTTGCGCCCGCGCAGGAGGTTCTGCAGATTGAAGGCGGCGAACTGCGTGCGCTGACCGGCGGTGAGGAACTTCGCGATGAGGCCCTTCATGGGCCGGTCATCGATGGAGTAGATGGCGGAGATGCCGCCGATGCGGGAGTCGGAGACCGCTTCGGTCTCCAGGTACTCGACGGCCTTGGTGTCGGCGATGGTGTCGCCGTCCACGCCCAGGAGGTAGTCGTAGCCCTCCACGAGCGAGTAGCCGTAGTTGAGCGCGCCGACCTTCTTGTCGGGGTTCTTTCCGATGTCGTGCACGAAGACCTCGGTGAACTGCTCGCCCAGGTCGGTGACGATCTCGTGGGGGCCGCTGTACTCGGAGGCGATCTTGACGGTGTTGTCCGAGGTGTTGTTGACCACGACGTGGATCACGTCGGGCACGCGCGTCTGGCTCAGCAGACCCTCGATCACCGCGGCGATCGAGTCCTCCTCGTTGTACGCGGGGATGATGCATCCGATGGTCGAACGGTGACCGGTGCTGTTCTCCAGGACAGAGGAGAAGTCGTCGGCGAGGTCCATCTCCGTGCCGGGACGCACCGGCTCGGCCGCATACGACGGGGCGTATGCGACGGGTGCGAGGTTCGTACGCGGTGCGTTCACGGTTCTACTTCCTGGTCCTGCGGGGGATCCCCCTGCCCGGCACTCACAGATTGACGCACGTGCCGCGAGGTACCCCGCACGCGGCGAAAGGGCAACCGCAAGATTCCCTCAAGACCGCCTGGATTCCGACCGAGCAGGCTCAGCCCGCGGCTCCGCCGGGGTGGATGGCGATCGGCAGGTACTGGTAGACCGACTGCTGCGCGAAGGACGTGTCGGTGTCGGCGGCGCCTTCCACCCACACGTTCATCGCGAACTCCAGCGTGATGCCGTAGGTGTCCTGGGGCAGCTGGTGGATCGTCGTCTCCGGCACGTGCAGCCCGCCCTGGAACGTGTTCAGCAGCAGCCCGCGGTCGGAGCGGATGGTGTCCTGCGGGACGAGCGTGCGCGGGTCCGCGCTGAAGCGGAACGGCGACTGCACCTGGCCGGAGGTCTGAGCGGTGCTGGAGGAGATGGAGATGCTGGAGATGTAGACGCGGCGCTTCTCGGCCAGCACGGCCTTCTCGTCGACGCGGTGGTCGACGACGTTCACGGCGAAACCGAACGTCTTGGGCGCCTCAGGCGTCCACTCCTGGGTGCGGCGGGAGTCCACCGCCCACACGTCCAGGACGAGTTCGAGCTCGTCGGCGATCTCGCTGGTCAACGACACGGAGCCGTTGTAGGTGAACATCGAGTCGAAGGCGATCGCCGACGAGGTGGGTTCCGGCGACGGAACCGTCGTCGGCGCGACGACCCGGGGCGCGGGGTTTCCGGAGAGCGTGTTGAAGGCGTCGACCACCTGCGTGCAACCGGTGAGCGCTGCCCCGGCCAGGACGAGAGTGACTGCGATCGCGGCAGCACGGAGAGAGGGACGGATCGGTCGAGTGTTCACTGCATGCTCCTGAGGACGGACCGCGCGACAGCGGGTACGGGCGGGTGACCACCGCGCTGCGCAGTGCAGGCCTCAGGGGGAATCTGCCGGTCGGCGGACCCGAAACGGGCGGCCGGCGGAGCAGAGACAGGATGGCGCCTAGGAGAATACACCACGGCCCCTGGACCCGCGGTCACTAGACTCAGAGCTATGGCAGCCGTGAACAGCCTCCCGGCCACGTCGCCTGCCGACACCGCACCGGACGGCCCCGACGGCGGCGGCCTCGCCGACAACCGCACACGGTCGATCTGGCTGCTCCAGCTCGTGCTCGCCGCGAGTGTCGTGGTCACCGTGCTGGTCGTGCAGGCGCTGGAACCGGCGCTGTTCGGGGTGTGGACCTTCTCCACGGGTGTGGCGATCATCATCGCCCTCACCGCCGCCTGCCTGGCCGTCCCGTGGCGCCGCGTGCCGCGGGAGTACATCGCACTCGTGCCCTTCGGCGACCTCATCGGCGTGAGCTTCCTCGTCCTGCAGAGCGACCTGCAGTTCGGCTTCTTCTGGGTCTTCCCCATCACGTGGATCGCGACGTACTTCGCCCTGCCCGCCCTCTTGGGCGCCCTCGCGATGGTCGCCGGCGTCATCATCCTCGACGGCACCCTCACCGGACCCGGCACCCACGACGTCGTGCGCCTCATGGTGGTGCTCCTCGCCCTGACCTTCATCGGCTTGACCACGTATCTCGCCGCGCGGCAGAGCCGCGCGTTCCGCCAGCTCCTGCGGAGGCAGGCCGGCCGCCTCCAGGGCACGCTCGCCCGCGTGAGCGGGCAGGAGCGGCGCGTGTCGCAGATGCTCAACGGCCTGGACACCGGCATCGCGCGGCTCTCCCGCGCCGGCGAGGTGCTGGCCCTCAACGACACGTACGTGTCGCTGTACGCGATCGACCGGGACGACCCCAAGCGACCCGGCCGCTCCGTGGAGTACTCCGCGCTGCGCGGCGATCCCCTGCCCGAACTCGATCGCCCCTTCGCCCGCGCGGCTCGCGGCGAGCTGTTCGAGGACGAGCGGGTGTGGCTGTTCGACACGGACGGCGAATGGCATGCCCTGTCGGTCTCGACGCGCCGTCTGACGCCGGCGGGCGACGAGCCCGAGAGCACGCTCCTCATCGTCCACGACGTCACGGCCCTCATCGAGGCCGAGCGCGCCCGCGAACGCCTCGCCGCGGTGGTCTCCCACGAACTGCGCAACCCCCTCACCGCGATCATGGGACACGCCGAGCTCGCACTGGAGTCGGACCAGTTGCCGGCCAAGACGCGCGAGCAGCTGGAGGTCATCGACAGCGCCGCCGAGCGCATGCAGACCCTCATCTCCGAGATCCTCGCCGGGTCCCGCGCGGAGGCGCGCGATCACACGGACGCCTCCTCCATCGACATCCGCCGCATCCTGGATGCCTCGGTCGAATCGTTCCGCCCCGCCGCCGATGGCCGCCGCGTGCGCGTGAGCGTCGACGCACCGCCGTCGCTGGAGGTGCGCGGAGACGCGTTCCGTCTGCGTCAGGCCGTCGACAACGTGCTCAGCAACGCCATCAAGTACACGCCGGGGGGCGGATCGGTGCGCATCTCCGCGCGGGCTGAGGTCGGTCACGTCGTGGTCGTGGTCACCGACACCGGCATCGGCATCGCCGCCGACGAGCTCCCCCGCATCTTCGACCCCTACTTCCGTGCGCGCACCGCACGGGAGAGTTCGACACCCGGCACGGGGCTGGGCATGGGGATCCTCCGCACCATCATCGAGGAGCACCGCGGCACGCTGCACCTGGAGAGCGAACAGGGCACCGGCACGACCGTGACCATCACGCTGCCGGCGGGGCGCGGCGAATGACCGGCGATCTGAATTCGATCGCCACCGCCAACCTCGGGATCGCGCAAGCCACCGTCGCCACCCTGGGCACGGTCATGATCATCGGCCTGGGCTTCCTCCAGCGGCCTTCGCGCGCGTCGCTGCTGTGGTCGCTCGCCTTCGTCCTCGCCATGGTCAGCACGTGGGTGAGCCTGGCCGGCGAGGCGCTCGGAAACGAACCGGTACGGCGCATCGGCCTGGGCGTGCTGCTGGGTGCACCCGCCCTGATCTGGTCGGGCTTCCGGGCCCGCCGCCGCGTTCCCGCCCTCCCTTGGATCGCGGCGGCCATCTCGGTGCTGTCGGCCCTCGGCCTGTGGCTGGGCTCGCACACCGAGTTCTACAACCTCATCTTCCGCGTGGACTTCTTCCTCGCGTCGATCTTCGCCGGCCTGACGCTGCTGGAGATCCGCCGCTCTCCCGATCGGCACGAGCGGCTGGTGGTCCCCCTCGTGCTCGTGTCCGGGAGCTTCGTCCTGCTGGCCTTCTTCATCCTCATCGCCGGCCTGTTCCACCCGACGGGCTCGGTCGACGACCTCTCCTTCGTGCGCCTGCTCAACACCCTCGGGATGCTGATCTACCTCGTGTGCGCGACGGTCACGCTGCTGTTCTTCACCACCGTGTCACCGGTGGGCGTGCAGACCGCCGCCTCCTGGCCCCAGTTCACCGTCACCGCGGCCGACCGTCTGGCGCGCGCCCGCGAGGCCGGCGAGACGTCGTGGGCCATGCTCGTCGTGCGACTGGACGATCCCGACGACATCCGCGCCGCCGCGGGAGAAGCCCTGTTCGGGCAGATCATCGAGCGGTTCGAGCACACCGTTCGTGCGTCGTTCCCGGCGGAGGCGGACATGGGCCGGGAGGGACGCGAACGCGTCGCGGTGCTGGTGTCGCGCCCCGGGCCGGTCCTGCGCGATCACGTGAGCCGGATGCTGCGGGCGATCACCGAGCTGGATGCTGCGCAGCCGATGGCGGTGCAGCTGTCGGCGAGCGTGGGGTGGGCGTCGGCGGACGTCGTGGGATACGACTTCCAGACGCTGCTCGTCCATGCCCAGCAGGCCTCGGAGGAGGCATCCGAGGGCGGCGGCGACCGCTGGCAGCGCGTGGGCGCGTAGCCTCAGTCCTCCGAGGCCGGTGCGACCCCTCCGCCGGCGATGGCCACGCGCACCGCGTCGGTCGTGGTCTGCTTGGCGTACTCGGCCGAGGTGGGCGTGGTCTGCACGAGGAACTCGTACGTGAACTGCAGCGTCACGTGGGTGGCGGCGGCGGGCACCTCGCCGATGTTGAACGTCTGCGAGTAGCTGTACGGCGCGAGCACGGGGTACCCCGCCGTCTGGTTCGACTGGTCCAGCTGCGCCTCCAGCGGCGCGAAGGTCTCGGTCGGGTTCGCCGGCACCGCGATCATCGACACGCGCTGCAGGCCCACCTGCTGGCCGTCGTCGGGGGTGACCGTCGTCGTGAGCGACAGGCTGACGGGTTTCAGCGCGGTCGGGGTCCACTGGTCCATCGACAGCGTGGACCAGTAGTTCACGGCCGCCGCGACGGCGCCGGCCTGCAGCGCGCGCTCCGTCGATCCGCTGGAGAGGTCGTTCGGCACGGGCTGCGGCACGACCGCGGCCGTGCGCGTCGGGCTCGGCGGCGCGGAGGTTCCGCCCGCCCCGCCCGCCCACGGGGCCGGGCCGCATGCCGTCAGCGACAGAACGCCGGTGAGAACGAACGCGGCGCCCACCGCTGCGCGGCGACGGGTTGATCGGACCATGGGGCACCCTTCGTCGTACGCCGTCAGTCTAGGGGGAGCCGCCGCGCCCTCCTGCGCGCGTCGACCAGCGCGCGGCGGCTCGCCTAGGGTGATCGAGTGACCGAATACCCCGTGAGCACCTCACGCCGGGTCGCGGGTCGCGTCGTCGCGGGGCTTCTGGCCGCCTTCGTCGCCGTCCTCCTCCTCGGCGGTCTGTGGATCGGCGTGCGCGGCGCGATGGCCTACGGCCACGTCGCCGACGCGCGCGCGGCGGCCGCCGATGCCCAGCAGGCGCTGTCCGATCCGGCGCAGGCGGCGGAGGTCATCGACCGGATCTCCGAGCACACCTCCGCGGCCAGGGCGCTCACGGGCGACCCCGTGTGGGCGCTCGCGGCGGGGCTCCCCTGGATCGGGCCGCAGCTGGATGCCGTCGCCACCCTCACCCGCACCGCCGACGAGGTCGCCACCACCGCCATCGCGCCGCTGGCCGAGGTCGCCACGTCCTTCTCCGTCGACTCGCTGCGCCCGCAGGAGGGCCGCTTCGACATCGCCGCCCTCGCCGACCTGCACGAGCCGGCCGTCGCGAGCGCCGAACGCCTGGCGGCCGCATCCGAGGAGGTCGCGCGGATCCAGCCCGAGAACCTGCTCGCGCCGCTGCGGGAACCGGTCGCCGAGGTGCAGACCCTCTTCGCCGACGTCGCGACCGGTGCCGACGCGCTGGGGCGCGCGACCGCGCTCATGCCGGCCATGCTGGGCGCGGAGGGCCCCCGCGATTACCTCGTGCTCTTCCAGAACAACGCCGAGTGGCGCTCGCTCGGCGGCATCGCCGGGGCGATGGCCGTCGTCCGCACCGAGGACGGCCGCATCTCGCTCAGCGCACAGGGGTCCACGCGCGACTTCCGGCGGTACGCCGAGCCTGTGCTGCCCCTGTCTCCCGAGCTCGAGGAGATCTACGCCCTGCGCCCCGCGCAGTACGTGCAGAACGTCACGCAGATCCCCGACTTCACCGTCGGCGCCCCTCTCGCCCGCGAGATGTGGCAGCGCGAGTTCGGCGGCCTGCTCAGCGGCGTCGTCGCGGTCGATCCGGTGACGCTGTCGTACCTGCTGGAGGCCACCGGACCGGTGACCCTCCCCACCGGCGACGTGCTTTCGGCTGAGAGCGCCGTGCCACTGCTGCTGAACGAGGTCTACCAGCGCTACGAGGTGCCCGCCGACCAGGACGCGTTCTTCGCCGCCGCCACGGCCGCGGTCTTCGGCACGCTCACCTCCGGCACGGCCGATCCGGTCAAGCTCGTCGACGCCCTCGCGCGCGCCGGCAGCGAGCAGCGCCTCTACCTGTGGAACGCCGACGAGGCCGACCAGGCGATCCTCGACGGCACGAGCCTGCAGGGCCGGCTGCCCGAGACGGATGCGGAGGCCACGCGATTCGGCGTGTACCTCAACGACGGCACCGGCTCGAAGATGGACTACTACATGAACGTCGCCGCATCCGTCGGCTGGTGCACCGACACGGAAGGCTCCCCCGACGCCCTGCTGTCGGTGCGGCTGCGCAGCGACGCCCCCGCCGACGCGGCCACCCTGCCCGAGTACATCACCGGCGGCGGCGCCCTCGGCACGCCCGCCGGCACGACCGAGACCGTCGCCTACCTCTACCTGCCGGAGGGGGCCGAGATCGTCGCCGCCCAGCCGGGGGGCACCGCGTCGCAGCCTTCCACCGGGTTCGGCGGCGGGATGCACGAGGGCCGGCGGGTGCTCACGTGGGCGACGAATCTGCTGCCGGGCGAGGAGGCGACGGTCACCCTGCGCGTGCGGACGCCCGCCACGCCGGTGCTCGAAGCCGTCGTGACGCCCACCATGCGCGACGTGGAATCCGCCGAACTTGCTCCGGGGTGCACGCCTACGGGACAATGAGGCACGCACTCGCGGCACCACCCCCTCCCCCGGAAGCGGCCCGATGAAGAAGTTCTTCCCCCGTCTCGTCGCCGTCGCGGCTCTGGCAGCCGGCGCCGTGTTCGCCGTCCCCGCCGCCGCGCTGGCCTACCCGGCCGAGGACGCCGCGAGCGTCTCCAGCGCCGTGGTGGAACCCGGTGGCAGCGCGACGCTCTCGGTGGCCGACGGGACCTTCGCGGCGAACGAGCCGGCCACCATCACGGTGACGGGCGAGAACGGCGCCGGAGCGACGTTCGGAATGGTCCGCGCCGCGGTGTCGACCGCGACGTACCGGGATGCCGTCACCAACGCGCAGGGCGGCCTGGATCCGGTGCGGATCACCTTCCCCGCCGACGCGCGCGGCGCCTACACGATCGCCGTCTTCACGGCCTCCTCACCGGGTGACACCGTCACGGTGACCGTCAACGGCCTCTCCGCCACCGGCGCGGACTTCGGCCCGTACCTGGGCATCTGGATCGGCGGCGGGGCGCTGGCGCTGGCCGGCGGAGCCGTGGCCGTGGCCACCGCCGTCGTGCGGCGCCGCCGCGACGCGGCGTAATCCACGCGCCCGCGCCGGCGGTCAGGCGACAGCAGCCGCCCGGCCGGCCGACACTTCCGCCGTCACGAGGATCGGCAGGTGGTCGCTGGAACCCTGCGGCAGCGTACGGATGTGCTCGATGTCGAACAGGTACGACGTGGCGAAGTCGTAGTGCCCTCGGAAGAAGCGGTAGCGCGTGTAGGTGCGGGCATCGCTCAGGGTCAGCTCGTACCCCTGGGCACGCACCTTCTGCCCCAGGTACTCCTTGAAGACGGGGTAGTTGTAGTCCCCGACCATGAGGGCGGGAAGGCCCTCCCCGAGGTTCTCCAGCTCGGCCAGGGCGGTGCGGATCTGGTGGCGGCGAAGCGAATTCAGCGCCGTCAGCGGGGCCGCGTGGAAGGAGGCGACGACGATGTCACGGCCGTGGTCGATGTCGTGCAGGCGCACGCCGAGGAGGCGCTCCTCTGCGGGCTTGAGCACGTAGTCGTGCAGCGACTTCTTCAGCGCCAGGGCGCGCACCTCCACGGGGCGGAAGGTGTTGGCCCGGTAGTAGACGGCGAGTCCCAGACGGTTGCGCTGCGTCGAATCCGCCAGGCGCAGCCCGCCGATCTCCTCGGGCATGTCGGTGGTGTCGCATTCCTGCAGGCACAGGACGTCGGCACTGTGCCCCTCGACCAGATCGACCAGTTCTCCGGCGGCTCGGTGTTTGCGCAGGTTGTACGAGATGACCCTCATGACGACTCCACCCTCGCATACGCGGCGCCGTCCCGGGTGCGGTTGACACCGATCCTTCAGCGTTCCCGGAGGACGCTCACTCCGCGTCGCGGCGGTTGCGGGTCTGCTCCGCCCGCGCGGCCAGCAGCTCGGCGGCGGGGTACCCCACCTCGACGAGGGTGAGCCCGCGGGCGGCCAGGACCTTCGTCTGCGCCGTGCGCTCCCCCGCATCCCGGATGGCGGCCACCTCGCCCACGGCGAGGCGCCCCTCGCCCACGGCGGCGCACGCGCCCACGAGGGCGCGCACCATGCTGTGGCAGAACGCGTCGGCCTTCACCTCCGCCACGAGCACGCCCGCGGCATCGCGCTCCCACCGGAAATCCAGCAGCGTGCGGATCGTCGTCGCCTTTTCGCGCGGCTTGCAGTAGGCGGCGAAGTCGTGCAGGCCGATGAGCGAGCGGGCCGCAGCATCCATCGCCGCCTCGTCCAGGACGCTGCGCACCGTGGTCGTGCGGTGACGTTCGAGCGGGTCGTAGTCGCTCGCGCCGTCGGCCAGGCGGTAGCGGTACCGCCGCCACACCGCCGAGAAGCGCGCGTCGAACCCCTCGGGGGCAGGCGTCGAGCGGCGCACCGTGACATCGGGATATGCGCCCAGGACGCCGCGGAGGCGACCGGCCAGCGCGGCCACCGGATCGCCGTCCCGCCGCCCGCGCGGCAGGCGCAGGCGCTGCTGCTCGTCGAGATCGATGTGGGCCACCTGTCCCGTCGCGTGCACTCCGGCATCCGTGCGACCGGCGACCACGAGGCGGGGCGCGGTGCCGAGGATGCGGGCCAGCGCGTCTTCGAGTGTGCCCTGCACGGTGCGCAGCCCCGGCTGGGCCGCCCAGCCCCGGAAGTGCATGCCGTCATAGGCGATGTCGAGACGGATGCGCACCCGTTCAGCCTAATCGGACGCCTCGGGCGCCTCGTCTAGACTGGCATGTCCCCCGGCCGCGACTGTGACCCGCACGCCTCTATGACCCCTCCTGCTCCGCCCCGCCCCGCGCGTTTCGCCGGGCTCGACGGGCTCCGCGCCGTCGCGGTCGCCCTCGTGATCGTCTACCACCTGTTCCCCGGATGGGTCTTCGCGGGTGGTTTCGTGGGCGTCGACGTGTTCTTCGTGATCAGTGGCTTCCTCATCACGACGCTGCTGCTGGGCGAGCGGGAGCGCACGGGGCGGATCGCCCTGGGCGCGTTCTGGACGCGGCGCGCCCGCAGGCTCCTGCCGGCGCTGGCGCTGGTCGTGACGGTGTGCGCGAGCGCCGCGTGGCTGGTCGGGGGCGACGTGCTCGCCCGCGTCGGCGCGCAGGTGCTGGGGGCGGCGACTTTCGGCTACAACTGGATCTCCCTCGCCGAGGGCTCGAGCTACTTCGCGTCCTCCGCTCCCGAGCTGCTGCGCAACCTGTGGTCGCTCGCGGTGGAGGAGCAGTTCTACGTCGTGTGGCCGCTGCTGCTGCCGCTCGTGCTGCTGCTGCCGTGGCGCTCGGCCAGGGTGGGGCTCGCGCTGGTGGCCGCCGCCGCGTCCGCGTGGTGGATGGCGCACCTCGTCACCGTGGACGGCGCCGTCACGCGAGCCTACTTCGGCACCGACTCGCACGCGTTCGGGATCCTCATCGGCGTCGCCCTCGCCTTCGCGATGCAGCGCGTCCTGCACGATCCACCCGCGTGGATGCAGCGGCAGCCGTGGCGGGTCGGAGCCGCCGCGGCCGGCAGCGGCGCCCTCGCGGGCATCGTATGGGTGGCCACTGTGCCGGCCACCGACTCGGCGGCCACCTTCCCCGGCGCGCTGGGAGCAGCATCCGTGCTGACCGCCGTCGCGATCGCCGCCGGGGTGTGGCCGGGCTCGAAGTTCGGACGCGGCATCGACGCGGCGCCCCTTCGCTGGATCGGCGACCGCTCCTACGGGCTGTACCTGTGGCACTGGCCCCTCGTGGTCCTCCTCGCCTCCGGGGCCGCGCCGGGGGCGGGCGTGCCGGTGGAGGCGGGCTTCGCGGCGCTGATCCTCACCGCTGCTCTCTCCGAGGCGTCGTACCGCCTCGTGGAGACGCCCGTGCGCCGGCTCGGGTTCCGCGGCGCGGTGCGCCGGCTCGGGACATCCCTCACCGGCGGGCCGGTGCGGCGCCTGGGCGCCCTGGCCGCCGTGACGTGCGCGGTGCTCGTGCTGGGCGGGACCACCGCCGCGATCGCCGGTGCGCCGGCCGCCACGACCGCGCAGAGCGCCGTGCAGGCCGGCATCGACGCGCTCCGCGCCCAGGAGGCCGCGCCTGCCGCGACACCCGAGCCGGAGCAGCCCCCGGCACCGGCCCCTTCCCCCACGCCCGTGCAGGGCGCGGAGATCACGGCGGTCGGCGACTCCGTGATGCTCGCCTCGGCTCCCGCCCTCATGGAGCGGTTCCCGGGCATCCACGTGGACGCGTCGGTGTCGCGGTCGATGTACGCCGCGCCGGGGATCCTCGAGCAGCTGGAGTCCACCGGCCAGCTGCGCCGCTACGTCGTCGTCGCGCTGGGGACGAACGGGCCGATCGAGCGATCCACGCTCCACCGCCTGCGCGAGATCCTGGGGCCCGAGCGGATCCTCATCCTCGTGACCGCACACGCTCCGCGCGACTGGGTGCCCGGCGTCAACGAGGAGCTCACGACGTTCGCCCGGGTCACCGGCGTCGGGCTGGCCGACTGGTCGGGCGCCGTCGCGCCGCATCCCGACCTGCTCGCCGGCGACGGCATCCACCCCGGCGATGCCGGCGGGCGGGTGTTCGCCGAGACGGTCGCGGGGGCGGTGGATGCGGCCGAGGCGCGCCGCGCCGCCTCTGCTCAGAAGTGACGCGTCAGCACGCGTGAGCGGTCGGTGGCGGCGAAGCCCAGCCGCTCGTACAGGCCGTGCGCGCCGGTGGGGCTCGCGGTGTCGACATCCAGCACGGCCTTGCGCAGCCCCGCATCGCGCGCGGCGGCGAGGGTGCGGGAGATCACGGTCGGGGCGTACCCGCGGGCGCGGCGGTCCCGGACCACGCCGATGAGGTCGATGTACGTGTTCGGCGCCCCCAGGGCCTCCCAATCCTCCTCGTTGACCGACGCGAGGCACAGCGCGACGACGCGGTCGCCCTCCAGGAGCAGCGTCGACAGGTCGGGGCGCAGATACGGGCCGTCCACGAACGCGCGCCACGGCGCCTCCACCGAGGGCAGGCTCCCCCAGTGGTCGCGGAAGGCGTCGTTGCGGGCGGCGAGCACGTCCATCGCCCGCTCCGGCGCGTAGGGGACCAGGCGCGTCCCCTCCGGCGCCGCGCGCTCGAGGACGGGCTCGGCCAGGTCGCGGACCATCGTTGTGAACCACCGCTCCGTGGACAGGCCGATCCGCTCGGCGATGGCCGCCGCATCCGTCGTGCGCTCCTCGGCGTACATCGCCACCTCCCCGGGGATGGGCACGTCGATGGAGGCGAGGTGCTGCAGCGCGCGGTCGTACGTCCACGCGAGGGCCGCCGTGCCGATGCCGCGGCGGCGGTGCGCCGGATGCACCGCCCCCTCCAGGATCACCTTGGCGGCGGTGTCGCGGGAGGGATGCAGGATCGCGCTGGAGGCCGCCAGCAGCTCACCGTCACCACCGAAGCCCAGGATGGTGTCGCGGGCGGGATCGATGTGCGGGAGTGCGAAGTGGTCGGCGATCTCCTCGCGCGGCACCGTGTAGGTGGGGTGATCCACGCGGCCCGCGGCGGCGAAGAGGGCGTGCACCGCGTCGATGTCGTCAGAGGTCGCCCCGCGCCACGCCGGCACCTGCGGATGCTGCGGGGCGGCGAGCTGCGCGGGCGCGGGCACGCGCGCGGACAGGGGTGTATCGATCACCGACCCACCCTACGACGAGACCCCCGTCCACAGGGACGGGGGTCTCGATCGAGTGCAGACGAGCGGTTACTTCGCGGCATCCTCGGCGGCGGCCTCAGCAGCCTCGCCCTCAGCGGGCGACTCGGCTCCCGCGTCGGCGGCTGCCTCGTCGGCGGCCGGCTCCTCCGCGGTGGGCTCCTCGGCGGCCGGCTCAGCGGCGGCGGCCGGAGCGGCAGCGGCGGGCGCGGACGACGTCTTGGTCGACTTCACCTTGGGGGTCACCGGCTCGAGGACGAGCTCGATGACGGCCATCGGAGCGTTGTCACCCTTACGGTTGCCCACCTTGGTGATGCGGGTGTAGCCACCCGGGCGGTCGGCGACCAGCGGCGCGATCTCGGTGAAGAGGACGTGCACGACCTCCTTGTCGCCGATGACGCTCAGCACCCGGCGGCGCGCGTGCAGGTCGCCGCGCTTGGCGAAGGTGATGAGGCGCTCGGCGAGGGGACGCAGGCGCTTGGCCTTGGTCTCGGTCGTCTTGATCGAGCGGTGGGTGAACAGCGCCGCGGCGAGGTTGGCAAGCAGCAGACGCTCGTGGGCGGGGCCGCCGCCGAGGCGGGGACCCTTCGTGGGCTTGGGCATGTCTCAGTTACTCCTGGAAGGTCTCGTGTCGGGGGGCCGCAGGTCAGACGGTCTCGTCGTCGTAGCCGCCGTAGAACTGGGCGCCGTCGAATCCGGGCACCGAGTCCTTCAGCGACAGACCGAGCGAGGTGAGCTTGTCACGCACCTCGTCGACGGACTTCTGACCGAAGTTGCGGATGTTCATCAGCTGCGTCTCCGACAGGGCGACGAGCTCCGACACGGTGTTGATGCCCTCGCGCTTGAGGCAGTTGTACGAGCGGACGGACAGATCGAGGTCCTCGATCGGCATCGCGAGCTCGTTGGAGAGGACCGTCTCGACCGGCGGCGGGCCGATCTCGATGCCCTCGGCCTCGACGTTGAGCTCGCGCGCCAGACCGAACAGCTCGGTCAGGGTGCGACCGGCCGACGCGACGGCGTCACGCGGGGCCATCGAGGGCTTGCTCTCGACGTCCAGCACGAGCTTGTCGAAGTCGGTGCGCTCACCGGCACGCGTGGCGTCCACGCGGTAGCTGACCTTCAGCACGGGCGAGTAGATCGAGTCGATCGGGATCTGGCCCGCCTCGGCGTACTCGTTGCGGTTCTGCGTCGCCGAGACGTAGCCGCGGCCACGCTCGATCGTCAGCTCGAGCTCGAACTTGGCGGTGTCGTTGAGGGTCGCGATGACCAGCTCGGGGTTGTGCACCTCGACACCGGCCGGCGCGGAGATGTCGGCGGCGGTGACCTCACCGGCGCCGGTCTTGCGCAGGTACGCGGTGATGGGCTCGTCGCGCTCGCTGGAGACGACGAGCTGCTTGATGTTGAGGATGATCTCGGTGACATCCTCCTTCACGCCCGGGATGGTGCTGAACTCGTGCAGCACGCCGTCGATGCGGATGCTGGTGACGGCGGCGCCGGGGATCGACGACAGGAGGCTGCGACGCAGCGCGTTGCCGATCGTGTAACCGAAGCCGGGCTCGAGCGGCTCGATGACGAAGCGGCTGCGGAACTCCCCGATCTTCTCCTCGGTCAGAGTGGGACGCTGTGCGATGAGCACTATGGGTTCCTTTCGATCACGTGCCCGCTATATGACACGTGCGGTGGGTGAGGTGTTGAGTTGTACTCAGGGATGCTGCGGCCGCCGCGTTCAGCGGGGCCGCAGCATCCATGCGACGAGGGGTCAGACGCGGCGGCGCTTGGGGGGACGGCAGCCGTTGTGCGCCTGGGGGGTGACGTCCTGGATCGAGCCGACCTCGAGGCCGGCGGCCGTCAGCGAGCGGATCGCGGTCTCACGACCCGAACCCGGGCCCTTGACGAAGACGTCGACCTTCTTGACGCCGTGCTCCTGCGCCTGACGGGCGGCGGACTCGGCCGCCATGCCGGCGGCGTACGGGGTCGACTTGCGCGAGCCCTTGAAGCCCACGCCGCCCGACGATGCCCAGCTGATGACCGCGCCGGAGGGGTCGGTGATCGAGACGATGGTGTTGTTGAACGTCGACTTGATGTGGGCGTGACCCAGCGCGATGTTCTTCTTCTCCTTGCGACGCGGCTTGCGCGCGGCGCTCTTGGCCTGTGCCATGGTGTGCGTTCTCCCTAAATCCTGGGGCGCCGGCGGAGGCCTAGCGCGCCTTCTTCTTGCCGGCGACCGTGCGCTTGGGGCCCTTGCGGGTACGCGCGTTGGTCTTGGTGCGCTGTCCGCGCACGGGAAGGCCGCGGCGGTGGCGGATTCCCTCGTAGGAACCGATCTCGACCTTGCGGCGGATGTCGGCGGCCACCTCGCGGCGAAGGTCACCCTCCACCTTGTAGGTGCCTTCGATGTAGTCGCGCAGGGCGACCAGCTGGTCGTCGGACAGGTCCTTGACGCGCACATCCGGGCTGATGCCGGTGGCTGCGAGGATCTCGGTCGAGCGGGTACGGCCAACGCCGTAGATGTAGGTCAGGGCGATGACCACGCGCTTATCGCGCGGGATGTCGACGCCGGCGAGACGTGCCATGCGACTCTCCTAGGAGTGTTGTGGAGGTGTGGAGCAGGATCGGTGCCCGGGCCTCCGCCCCGAGGTGTCCCCCTTGCGGGTTCTGATCCTGCCGTTGTGTGTATTGAGTTGTGAGTCGGTGGGTGTCAGCCCTGGCGCTGCTTGTGGCGCGGGTTGCTCTTGCATATCACCATCACCCGGCCGTGACGGCGGATGACCTTGCAGTGATCGCAGATGGGCTTGACGGAGGGGTTGACCTTCATGATGTTCCTGTTCGCTGTCTTCGTACCGCGCTCCGCTTTCGTCGAAGCGCGGCCGTTACTTCTCGACCGGTCTAGCGGTAGCGGTAGACGATCCGGCCCCGCGTGAGGTCGTAGGGGCTGAGCTCCACGACGACACGGTCCTCGGGGATGATGCGGATGTAGTTCTGCCGCATCTTGCCGGAGATCGTGGCGAGCACCTTGTGTCCGTTGCTGAGCTCGACGCGGAACATCGCGTTGGGCAGCGCCTCGGAGATGACACCTTCGATCTCGATGACACCGTCTTTCTTCGCCATATACTCGCTATCGCTCATTGCAGACCGGTCGGTCTGCGGTGGATGGGGATTCGGTGCTGTGACACGCCAATGAAGGCGCAACGCACCAAAGATCAATCATACGTGGTATTGCGCCCCCCGGCAAACCGCCGCCCCCGCCCCTCCCACGCCGCTCCCCTCGCCGCCCGCTTTTCGCCGAGACACCACTTCTCGTCCGAAACACGCGGCGTCGCCGGGTGTCTCAGCCGAAGTGTGGTGTTTCGAGCGGATGCGCCGCTCCTCCCCCGCCCGCGGACCCGACGATCGATCCACAGATCGTGCGTGCGGCCGGCCGCTCGTCCACCGCGGACGAGGATGGCGCCATGTCGCTCCTCGATCCGCACGCCCTCCGCGTCCTGCGGCCCTCGCCGGTCGTCCTCTCCGCTGTCCGCGACGAGTCCCTCACGGGCACCCGCCTGCGGGCCTCGAACGCGCACGTGCGGGTGCGGCCCGGCGTCTACGCGCGTGCCGACGAGTGGAGCGCCCTGCCGCCGTGGGACCGCTATCTCGCCCGCGTGCACGCCTACGGCCTCATCCATCCCGACGCCGTCTTCTGCCTCGAGTCCGCCGCGGCGCTGCTCGGGCTGCCCGTGTTCGGCGAGCCCCGCGACATCCACGTCTTCGACATCGGCCGCGCCCGCGGTCGTCGGCACGGCGACGTGTGCATCCATGCGAGCGACGATGGCCGCGCAATGACGGTGGGCGACCTCATCGTCACATCGGTCGCCGACACCGCCGTGGATCTGTTGCGGGTCCTGCCGCCGGCGTTCGCCCTCGCCGTCGGCGATGCCGCCGCGCGCCACCCGGCCGACCCCTGCACCGCCGACGACCTGCGGCTCGTCGCCGAGGTGCAGTCGAACCGCCGCGGTCGCGCGCAGCTGGAGTGGACCTTCGCGCGGATCGACGACCGGGCAGAATCGGTGGGCGAATCGGTGAGCCGCGCCGTCATCGAGTGGTGCGGCTTCCCGGCGCCGATCCTGCAGCAGACGTACCACTACGAAGGGGTGGAGGACCGCAGCGACTTCTACTTCCCCGACCAGCGGGTCATCGGCGAATCCGACGGGTTCGGGAAGTACCTGTCGGGGCCGGATGCGGCGGATCCCCGCGTCCTGCGCAAGGAGAAGGCCCGGGAGGACCGGCTCCGGCGACACGAAGGGGGCTTCGCCCGGTGGGAGTACGCCGACGCCATGCAGGCGGCCCCGCTGGACGCCAAGCTGCGGATCGCTGGGGTGCCGGCGGTCCGCCCGCCCCAGCACGCGCTGCTGGCGACCCTGCGCCACCACCCCCGCTCGCGCTGAAACACCACTTTCCGGGTGAGACGCCAGGCGACGCCTGGTGCTTCAGCCGGAATGTGGTGTCTCGGCGATCAGTTGAAGCGGGAGACGATGTCGCGCTGGGGGTCGCCGGTCAGGTCGGTCTGGTTGGCGAGCACCTCGCCGTTGACCACGATCGTCGGGGTGGCGACGCCGGAGGCGCCCTCCTGCAGCGGCGTCTCGCGGGTCATCGCGGCGACGAAGCGCTTGTAGGTGCCGTCGCTGACGCACTCGGCGACGTCGTCGGATGCTCCGACCCCCTGCGCGATCGCGACGATCTCGTCATCGGTCAGGCCTGTCCCGCCTTCGCTGGGCTGGTTGGCGTACATCGCCTGCACGAAGGGGAGCACGTTGTCGGCGTCGTCCTCCGCGACGCAGTAGGCCGCGTTCGCCGCCCGCGTGGAGTACTCGGTGCCGCCGGAGGCGCGGTCGAGGATCGAGACGGGGTGGATGTTGAGGGTGATCGTGCCGTCGGCGGCGAGATCGGCGAGGGCAGGACCGTACGCCTGCTCGAACGACGCGCACGCGGGGCACATGAAGTCGACGTACGTGTCGACGGTGTCGGGACCGTCGCCCACTGCGATGGCGCCGGTGGATGCATCCACCGCCGGGCTGTCCGGTGCCTCACCGGCGGAGTTGGCCAGGGCGTTGCCCCACCACACCGCGACACCGATGCCGATGAGCACCACCACCACGGCGATGCTGATGCCGATTGCGAACCAGTTGACCTTGCGCTGCGCCACGATCTATCCGATCTCCGTCGGGACCACACCGAAGGGCGCGAGCTTGTCCGCGCCTCCGTCGGGGGCCGTGAGTACCCAGATGCCTCCATCGTGCACCGCGACGCTATGTTCCCAGTGTGAGCCGTCTGAACGGTCGATGGTGGAGACCGTCCAGCCGTCGTCCTCGACGAAGGTCTCCTGGTCGCCCGCGACGACCATCGGCTCGATCGCGACGGCGAGGCCCGGACGCACGGGGGCACCCGGATCGGCCGTGCGGTAGTTGAACACGCTCGGGGACTCGTGCATCTTGCGGCCGATGCCGTGCCCGACGTAGTCGCGCAGGATGCCGTACGTTCCCGTCGCCGGGCTGTTCGCCTCGATGTACTCCTGGATCGCGGCGCCCACCTCGCCCAGGTGCGACGCCGTCGCGAGCCGCGCGATGCCGGCCCACAGCGAGCCTTCGGTGACGTCCGACAGCCGCCGGCGGGCGGCGACGAGCTCGGCCGGCGCGTCGCCGGGCACGACGACGCTGATCGCGGAGTCGCCGTTCCAGCCGCGCAGCTCGGCGCCGGCATCGATCGACACGAGGTCGCCGGGCTGCAGTGCACGGTCGGAGGGGATCCCGTGCACGACCTGCTCGTTGACCGAGGCGCAAATGGTGTGGCGGTAGCCGCGCACGAGCTGGAAGTTCGAGC
The DNA here is from genome assembly GCF_004564355.1 of Microbacterium wangchenii. NCBI lineage: Bacteria > Bacillati > Actinomycetota > Actinomycetes > Micrococcales > Microbacteriaceae > Microbacterium > Microbacterium wangchenii. The sequence continues at coordinate 582,728 of NZ_CP038266.1, read as the reverse complement.
GCGCGCCGCGGGAGCGGATGACGCGGGATGCTTCGGCGTCGAGGTCGAGCGTCGTGACGCCCGGCGCGATCATCGCGCGCACGGCATCCAGCGCGGCGGCGGTGATGAGCCCGGGCTCGATCATCGACCGCAGCTGCGCGGCGGACTTGTAGGCGGAGGAGCGGAAGGCCACGTCAGACCGCGGCGGAGCGCGCGAAGCCGCGCACCTCGAGCGCGGCGAAGATGCGCTCGGTCACGTCGTCCAGCGAACCGACGCCGTCGATCTCGTCGACGATGCCGCGCGTTCCGTAGATGCCGAGGATCGGCGCGGTCTCGGATTCGTAGATCGCCAGGCGCTGCGCGATGGCCTCTTCGGTGTCATCCGCGCGGCCTTGCTCCTGCGCGCGCTTGCGGAGGCGCTGCATCGACTCGTCGCGCGGCACGACCAGTGCCAGCACGGCGTCGAGGCTCTCGTTGCGTCCCTCGAGGAACTCGTCGAGGTTGCGCACCTGGCTGATGTTCCGCGGGTACCCGTCGAGGAGGAACCCGTCGGCGGCATCCTCCTTCGACAGCCGGTCGCGCACGACGGCGCCGGTGAGCTCGTCGGGCACCAGGCGGCCGGCGTCGATGATCTCCTGGACCTGCAGGCCCAGCTCGGTGCCACCGGCCACGTTGGCGCGGAAGACGTCGCCGGTGGAGACGACGGGGATGCCGAAGGCCTCGGCGATGCGGGCACCCTGGGTGCCCTTGCCCGAACCCTGCGGGCCGACGATGAGGAGGCGGAGGGGACGAGCCATCAGCGGAGGAGCCCTTCGTAGTGACGCTGCTGCAGCTGGGCGTCGATCTGCTTCACCGTCTCCAGGCCCACGCCGACGATGATGAGGATCGAGGCGCCACCGAACGGGAAGTTCTGGTTGGCACCGACCGTCGCGAGGGCGATGAGCGGCAGGAGGGCGATGAGGCCCAGGTAGATCGAGCCGGGCAGCGTGATTCGGGTGAGGACGTAGTCGAGGTATTCGGCGGTGGGACGGCCGGCGCGGATGCCGGGGATGAACCCGCCGTAGCGCTTCATGTTGTCGGCGACATCCACCGGGTTGAAGGTGATCGCGACGTAGAAGTACGTGAAGCCGATGATCAGCAGGAAGTACACCAGCATGTACAGCGGCGAATCGCCCGTGGTGAAGTACTGCGAGATCCAGGCGACCCAGCCGGGCACTTCCTCGCCGGCCTGCGGCTGGTTGAACTGGGCGATGAGGGCGGGGATGTACAGCAGCGACGAGGCGAAGATGACCGGCACGACACCGGCCATGTTGACCTTGATGGGGATGTAGGTGTTGGTACCGCCGTACGTGCGCCGCCCCACCATCCGCTTGGCGTACTGCACCGGGATGCGTCGCTGGGACTGTTCGACGAACACCACGAGCGCGACCACGAGGATGCCGACGGCGAGCACGAGGAGGAACACCTCGAAGCCGCGGGCCTGCGCGATCGCCCACATCGCGGCGGGGAAGGTCGCGGCGATGGAGGTGAAGATGAGGATCGACATGCCGTTGCCGACGCCGCGCTCGGTGACGAGCTCGGCCATCCACATGATGAGGCCGGTGCCGGCGGTCATGGTGATGATCATGAGCAGCTGCGCCCACCACACGTCGTTGGTGAGGACGTTCTCGCACTCGGGGATGCCGGTGACGCCGAACAGCTGGCCGCTGCGGGCGACGGTGACGAGCGTCGTGGACTGCAGCAGCGCGAGGGCGATCGTGAGGTAGCGGGTGTACTGCGTGAGGCGGGCCTGGCCGGACTGGCCCTCCTTGTAGAGGGTCTCGAAGTGCGGGATGACGACGCGCAGCAGCTGCACGATGATCGTCGCGGTGATGTAGGGCATCACGCCCAGCGCGAAGATCGACAGCTGCAGCAGGGCGCCGCCGGAGAAGAGGTTCACCAGCGAGAGCAGACCCTCGGTGCCGCCGGACTGCGCGAGACAGGACTGGACGTTGGGGAAATCGACGAAAGGCGTCGGAATGTGCGCACCGAACCGATAGATGGCGATCACACCCAGGGTGAAGCCGATCTTGCGTCGCAGATCAGGCGTGCGGAAGACCCGCGCAATGGCGCTGAACAAGTGGATTCCTCCAGAACGGTTCCGGCGCGCCGAGGCGCACAGACGACCAGCGTAACCCAGAAGGGCCGGGGGCTTACGCCTCCCGGCCCTTCTGCGGTTGGGGCGTGGTCAGTTGACCGAGCCGCCCGCCGCGACGATCTTCTGCTCGGCCGAACCCGAGACCTTGTCGACCGTCACGTTCAGCTTCACCGAGATGTCGCCGGTGCCGAGCACCTTGACCTTCTCGTTCTTGCGCACGGCACCCTTGGCGACGAGGTCACCCACGGTGACGTCGCCGCCGGCCGGGTACAGCTCGGCCAGCTTGTCCAGGTTCACGACCTGGTACTCCACGCGGAACGGGTTCTTGAACCCGCGCAGCTTCGGGGTGCGCATGTGCAGCGGCATCTGCCCACCCTCGAAGCCGACCTTCACCGAGTAGCGGGCCTTCGTGCCCTTGGTGCCACGGCCGGAGGTCTTACCCTTCGAGCCCTCACCACGACCCACGCGGGTCTTGGCGGTGTGCGCGCCGGGGACCGGACGCAGGTGGTGCACCTTGAGCACGCCGGGACGCGTCGCGGGAGCGGCGTTCTTGGCGGCGGCGGGCTTGCTCGCCTTGGCTGCCGCGGGCTTGCGCGCGGGCGCCTTCTTCGCGGGCTTGTCGGCCTCGACGTTGTCGTTGTCAGCCATCAGTCGATCTCCTCAACCTTCACGAGGTGAGCGACGGTCTTGACGTAGCCGCGCGTCTGCGCGTCGTCGGGACGGACGACAGCGTCGCCGATCCGCTTGAGACCGAGGCTGCGCAGCGTGTCACGCTGGTTCTGCTTCTCGCTCACCTTGGACTTGATCTGGGTCACCTTCAGTCGGCTCGCCATCAGACACCTGCCTTCTGCGCAGCGGCGGCCTTGGCCTCGTTGCGGATGATGATGCCGGGGACGACAGCGTCGTACTCCAGGCCACGGCGCGCGGCCACGGCACGGGGCTCTTCGAGCTGCTTGAGCGCCGCGACGGTCGCGTGCACGATGTTGATCGTGTTCGACGAGCCGAGCGACTTCGACAGGATGTCGTGGATGCCGGCGCACTCGAGCACCGCACGCACCGGACCACCGGCGATGACACCGGTACCGGCGGCTGCGGGACGCAGCAGCACGACGCCGGCGGCCGCCTCACCCTGCACGGGGTGCGGGATGGTGTTGCCGACGCGGGGAACACGGAAGAAGTTGCGCTTCGCCTCTTCGACGCCCTTCGAGATCGCCAGGGGCACCTCGCGGGCCTTGCCGTATCCGACACCGACGACGCCATTTCCGTCGCCCACGACCACGAGGGCCGTGAAGCTGAACCGGCGACCGCCCTTGACGACCTTGGACACGCGGTTGATCGTCACGACGCGCTCGAGGAACTGGCTCTCGTTGCGGTCGCGCGATCCGCGGTCACCACGGTTGGGGTTGCGCTCGCGGCCGCCGCGGCGAGCCTCACGAGGCTCGCGGTTGGCGTCGGCGGTGCCGGCCGTGGCCGTCTCGGCCGTGGCCGGTGCGGCCTGGGACGCGTCGGTCACTTCGGTCTCCTTGTTGTCACTCACAGGTTCAGCCCTCCTTCGCGGGCGCCCTCGGCGATGGCGGCGACGCGACCGGCGTACCGGTTGCCACCGCGATCGAACACGACGTCGGTGACGCCGGCGGCCTTCGCACGCTCGGCGACGAGTTCGCCGACCTTGCGCGCCTTGGCGGTCTTGTCACCGTCGAACGCACGCAGGTCCGTTTCGAGGGTGGATGCGGAGGCCACGGTGTGACCCTTGCTGTCGTCTACGAGCTGGACGAACACGTGGCGCGCCGAGCGGGTCACGACAAGACGAGGACGGACCTCGGTGCCGACGACCTTCTTGCGAAGGCGTGCGTGGCGTCGCGCACGTGCGACGGACTTCGACTGCACAGCCATGCTTACTTACCAGCCTTTCCGGCCTTGCGGCGGACGACCTCGCCCGCGTAACGCACACCCTTGCCCTTGTAGGGCTCGGGCTTGCGGATCTTGCGGATGTTGGCGGCCGCCTCACCGACGGCCTGCTTGTCGATGCCGCTCACGGTGAGGCGGTTGTTGCCCTCGACCGTGAAGGTGATCCCGGCGGGCGGGTCGACGAGCACGGGGTGGGAGAACCCGAGGGCGAACTCCACCGAGCTGCCTCGCTGGGCGACACGGTAACCCGTGCCGACCACTTCGAGGCCCTTGGTGTAGCCCTGGGTGACTCCGATGATGTTGTTGGCGATGAGCGTGCGGGTCAGGCCGTGGAGCGACCGCGACTCGCGCTCGTCGTCGGGGCGGGTGACGAGAACCTGGTTCTCCTCGACCTTGACCTCGATGGGGCGCGCCACGGTGAGCGACAGCTCGCCCTTGGGGCCCTTGACGGCGACATCCGAACCGGTCACCGTGACGGTGACACCGGCGGGGATGTCGATGGGAAGACGTCCGATTCGCGACATGTCAGATCACCACACGTAGGCGAGGACTTCCCCGCCCACGCCCTTCTGCTCGGCCTGACGGTCTGTGAGCAGACCGGAGGAGGTGGAAAGGATGGCCACGCCCAGGCCGCCGAGAACCGTGGGGATCTCGGTGGAGCGTGCGTACACGCGCAGGCCGGGCTTGGAGACGCGCTTGATGCCGGCGATCGACCGCTCGCGGTTCGGGCCGTACTTCAGCTGGAGCGTCAGGGTCTGGCCGACGCGGGCGTCCTCGACGGACCAGCCCGCGATGTACCCCTCCTGCTGGAGGATCTCGGCGATGTGGGTCTTGAGCTTCGAGCTCGGCAGCGACACGGTGTCGTGGTGCGCCGAGTTCGCGTTGCGCAGACGGGTCAGCATATCTGCGACCGGGTCTGTCATCGTCATGTGATGCTTCTTTCGATCATGAGGTTTCGGCTGCCGTTACACGACAGACGACCTTCTATGAATGGGTGGGGTATTACGCCTGCGCGTCTTCGGAACGGAAGGGGAAGCCCAGCTGACGCAGCAGCGAACGGCCTTCCTCATCGGTCTTGGCGGTCGTGACGATCGTGATGTCGAAACCACGGACCCGGTCGATGCGGTCCTGGTCGATCTCGTGGAACACTGCCTGCTCCTGGAGACCGAACGTGTAGTTGCCGTTGCCGTCGAACTGGTCGCCGGACAGGCCGCGGAAGTCGCGGATGCGCGGCAGCGCCAGGTTCACCAGGCGGTCGATGAACTCCCACGCACGGTCGCCCCGGAGGGTGACGTGCGCGCCGATGGCCTGACCCTCGCGCAGCTTGAACTGCGCGATGGACTTGCGGGCCTTCGTCACGATCGGCTTCTGGCCGGTGATCTTGACGAGATCGTCGATCGCGCCGTCGATCACCTTGCTGTCACGAGCGGCCTCGCCGACGCCGGTGTTCACCACGACCTTGACCAGGCCGGGGATCTGCATGACGTTGGTGTACCCGAACTCCTCCTGCAGCTTCTGCTGGATCTCGTTCCGGTACTTCTGCTTCAGGCGGGGCTGGATCTTGCCAGCCGCCGCGGCAGTCGCGGTGCTCATATTCAGAGGTCCTTGCCTGACTTCTTCGCGTAGCGCACGCGGACCGTGCGCTTGACGCCATCCTTGACCTGCTCCTCGACCCGGTGGCCGACACGGGTCGGCTTCTTGGTCTCGGGGTCGACGAGGGCGACGTTGGAGATGTGGATGGGGGCTTCGAAGGTCTCGATGCCGCCCGTCTTGGTGCCGCGCTGGGACTGGCCCACGCGGTTGTGCTTGGTGACGTAGTTCACGCCTTCGACGATCACGCGGTTCTGCTCGACGAGGACCTCGAGGACCTTGCCCTGCTTACCGCGATCTCCGCCGCGCTCGGGCTTGGCGCCCGAGATGACCTGAACCAGGTCGCCCTTCTTGATCTTCGCCATGATCAAATGACCTCCGGGGCGAGCGAGACGATCTTCATGAACTTCTTGTCGCGAAGCTCACGACCGACGGGACCGAAGATGCGGGTGCCGCGGGGCTCCCCGTCGCTCTTCAGGATCACGGCGGCGTTCTCGTCGAACTTGATGTAGGAACCGTCGGGACGACGGGTCTGCTTGACGACGCGCACGACGACCGCTTTCACGACGTCGCCCTTCTTGACGTTTCCGCCGGGGATGGCGTCCTTGACTGTCGCGACGATGACGTCGCCCAGGCCCGCGTAACGGCGGTTGGAGCCGCCGAGCACACGGATGGTGAGCAGCTCCTTCGCGCCGGTGTTGTCGGCGACCTTCAGTCGGGATTCGTTCTGAATCATGCGATCACTTGGCCTTTTCGAGAATCTCGACCAGGCGCCAGCGCTTGGTGGCGCTGAGCGGACGGGTCTCGTTGATGAGGACGAGGTCGCCGATGCCGGCCGCGTTCGCCTCGTCGTGCGCCTTCACCTTGGAGGTGCGACGGATGACCTTGCCGTAGAGAGGGTGCTTCACGCGGTCCTCGACCTCGACGACGATCGTCTTGTCCATCTTGTCGCTCACGACGTAGCCGCGGCGCGCCTTGCGGTATCCGCGGGCGTCGACGTCGCGCACATCGTGCGCGGCGCTCTCGTGCCCGGTGGCCTGGTCGGCGACCTCGGCGGTCTTCTTGGTGGTGGCCATCACTCAGCCTCTTCCTTCACGGCCTCGTCGGCGGGGGCCGCCTTCTTGGCCTTCGTGGACTTCTTCGCCTTGGGGGCGGCCTCGACCGGCGCCGGCGTGGCCCTGATCCCGAGCTCGCGCTCGCGGATCACGGTGTACAGGCGCGCGATGTCGCGCTTGACGGCGCGGATGCGGCCGTGGCTCTCGAGCTGGCCGGTGGCCGACTGGAAGCGCAGGTTGAACAGCTCTTCCTTGGCCTTGCGGAGCTCCTCGACCAGGCGGGAGTCTTCGAACGTGTCGAGCTCGCTGGGTGCGAGCGTCTTGGTGCCGATCGCCATTACGCGTCGCCCTCCTCGCGCTTGATGATGCGTGCCTTCAGGGGCAGCTTGTGGATGGCACGGGTCAGCGCCTCACGAGCGAGTTCCTCGCTGACGCCCGCGACCTCGAACAGGACGCGGCCCGGCTTGACATTGGCGACCCACCACTCGGGCGAACCCTTACCGGAACCCATGCGGGTTTCGGCCGGCTTCTTGGTGAGCGGTCGGTCGGGGTAGATGTTGATCCACACCTTGCCGCCACGCTTGATGTGACGGGTCATCGCGATACGAGCGGACTCGATCTGACGGTTCGTCACGTACGCGGGCGTCAGGGCCTGGATGCCGAACTCGCCGAAGGAGACCTTCGTGCCGCCGGTGGCCTGCCCGGAGCGACCCGGGTGGTGCTGCTTGCGGTACTTGACCTTGCGGGGGATGAGCATTACGCCGACGCTCCTTCTGCCACGGGGGCCTCGTTACGGGGGCCGCGCGGCGGGCGACGGTCGCCGCGGTCGCCACGGTCGTCGCGACCGCGGGACTTGGGCGCGTTGGCCTGCTCGCGTGCGAGCTCCTTGTTGGTGAGATCACCCTTGTAGATCCAGACCTTCACGCCGATGCGGCCGAAGGTGGTCTTGGCCTCGTAGAAGCCGTAGTCGATGTTCGCGCGGAGGGTGTGCAGCGGCACACGACCTTCGCGGTAGAACTCCGACCGGCTCATCTCGGCGCCGCCGAGGCGGCCGGAGACCTGGACGCGGACGCCCTTGGCGCCGGCGCGCTGAGCACCCTGCAGACCCTTGCGCATCGCGCGACGGAAGGCCACGCGGGCGGAGAGCTGCTCGGCGATGCCCTGTGCCACGAGCTGGGCGTCGGCCTCGGGGTTCTTGACCTCGAGGATGTTGAGCTGGATCTGCTTGCCGGTGAGCTTCTCGAGGTCGGAGCGGATGCGCTCGGCCTCGGCACCGCGGCGACCGATCACGATGCCCGGGCGGGCGGTGTGGATGTCGACGCGGACGCGGTCACGGGTGCGCTCGATCTCGATGTTCGAGACGCCGGCGCGGTCGAGCTGCTTCTTCAGCAGGTTGCGGATCTTGATGTCCTCGGCCACGTAGTCGGCGTAGCGCTGTCCGGGCTTCGTCGAGTCGGAGAACCACCGCGACACGTGGTCAGTGGTGATGCCGAGGCGGAAGCCGTACGGGTTTACTTTCTGGCCCATTACTTGCTCGCCTTCTTCTTCGTGCCGGTCGCCGAGCTCGTCGGAGCGTCAGCGGTCTCCGGCGTCGAGAGCACGACCGTGATGTGGCTCGTGCGCTTCTTGATCTGGAACGCGCGGCCCTGTGCGCGGGGCTGGAAACGCTTCAGCGTCGTGCCCTCGTCGACGTACGCGTTGGACACGTACAGGTCGGCGTCATCCAGGAATTCGTTCTCCTTGTCGGCCGTGACGCGAGCGTTCGCCATCGCCGAGGCGACGAGCTTGTAGATGGGCTCGCTGGCGCCCTGCGGCGCGAACTTCAGGATGGCCAGGGCCTCCTGAGCCTGCTTGCCCTTGATGAGCGCGACGACACGACGAGCCTTCTGAGGGGTCACGCGGATGTGTCGCACGCGTGCGATGGACTCCACCATTTCTCTCTCCTCTTCGCCTCCGCGTCAGCGGCGGCGGCCCTTCTTGTCGTCCTTCACGTGGCCGCGGAAGGTGCGGGTGGGCGCGAACTCGCCCAGCTTGTGGCCGACCATGGTCTCGGTCACGAACACAGGGATGTGCTTGCGACCGTCGTGCACGGCGATCGTGTGACCCAGCATCGCCGGGATGATCATCGAGCGTCGCGACCAGGTCTTGATGACGTTCTTGGATCCCGCTTCGTTCTGCGACACGACCTTGCGAAGCAGGTGCTCGTCGACGAAGGGGCCCTTCTTAAGACTGCGTGGCATCTTCTGTTCCTACCTACTTGCGCTTCTTGCCGGCCGTGCGACGGCGGACGATCAGCTTGTCGCTTTCCTTGTTGGCGTGGCGGGTGCGGCCCTCAGGCTGACCCCACGGCGTCACCGGGTGACGTCCACCGGAGGTCTTACCCTCACCACCACCGTGCGGGTGGTCGACCGGGTTCATGGCGACACCGCGGACGGTCGGGCGCACGCCCTTCCACCGCTTGCGGCCGGCCTTGCCCCAGTTGATGTTCGACTGCTCGGCGTTGCCGACCTCGCCGATGGTCGCGCGGCAGCGCGCATCGACGTTGCGGATCTCGCCCGAGGGGAGACGCAGCTGCGCGTACGGGCCGTCCTTGGCGACCAGACGCACCGAGGCGCCGGCCGAACGGGCCATCTTCGCACCGCCGCCGGGGCGGAGCTCGATCGCGTGCACGACCGTACCGGTGGGGATGTTGCGCAGCGGCAGGTTGTTGCCGGGCTTGATGTCGGCGCCGGCACCCGACTCCACGACATCGCCCTGCTTCAGCTTGTTCGGCGCGAGGATGTAGCGCTTCTCGCCGTCCACGTAGTGCAGGAGCGCGATGCGCGCGGTGCGGTTGGGGTCGTACTCGATGTGCGCGACCTTGGCGTCGACGCCGTCCTTGTCATTGCGACGGAAGTCGATCAGACGGTACTGGCGCTTGTGACCGCCACCGATGTGACGCGTCGTGATGCGGCCCTGGTTGTTGCGGCCACCGGTCTTGGACAGCGGGCGCAGCAGCGACTTCTCAGGCGTCGATCGGGTGATCTCGGCGAAGTCGGCCACCGACGAGCCGCGGCGACCGGGGGTCGTGGGCTTGTACTTGCGAATAGCCATAGTTGGAGTCCTTCTGTCCCGACCGTCAGCCGACTGCCGTGAAGATGTCGATGGTGCCCGACTTCAGGGTGACGATCGCGCGCTTGGTGTCCTTGCGCTTTCCCATCCCGAAGCGGGTGCGGCGGGCCTTGCCGACACGGTTGAGCGTGTTGACCGCGGCCACCTTGACGCCGAAGATCTTCTCGATGGCGAGCTTGATCTCGGTCTTGGTCGCGCGGCTGTCCACGTAGAACGTGTACTTGCCCTCGTCGATGAGCCCGTAGCTCTTCTCCGAGACGACCGGCTTGAGGATGACGTCGCGCGGATCCTTGTTGACGGTGGTCATGCCGACACCTCCTGGGTTGCGCCGGCCTTGGACGCGACGAACGCGTCGTAGGCGGCCTTGGTGAAGACGATGTCGTCGGAGACGAGCACGTCGTAGGCGTTGAGCTGGTCGAACGTGAGCACGTGCACGTACGCGAGGTTGCGCACGCTCTTGACGGTCAGTTCGTCACCGCGCTCGATCACGACGAGGACGTTCTTCTTCGTCGGGGCGAGAGCCGACAGCACGGCGGCCGCCGCCTTGGTGGAGGGCGCGCCCTCGATGCCGAACGAGTCCACGACGTGGAGACGGTCGCCGCGTGCGCGGTCGCTCAGCGCGCCCAGGAGCGCGGCGGCGATCATCTTCTTGGGGGTGCGCTGGCCGTAGTCGCGGGGCTTCGGGCCGTGCACGATGCCACCGCCGGTCATGTGCGGCGCGCGGATCGAGCCCTGACGGGCGTTACCCGTGCCCTTCTGCTTGAAGGGCTTGCGGCCGGCGCCGGAGACCTCGCCGCGACGCTTGGTCGAGTGCGTGCCCTGGCGAGCCGCCGCGCGCTGCGCGACGACGACCTGGTGGATGAGCGGAATGTTCGTCTTGACGTCGAACAGAGCGGCGGGCAGCTCCACGGAGCCGGCCTTTCCGCCGTCTGCCTTCACGACGTCGAGCGCGAGAGTCGAGTCAGCCATGGAGATCAGGCACCCTTCACTGCGTTGCGGACGTAGACGATGCGGCCGCGCGCGCCGGGGACGGCGCCCTTGACGAGCAGCAGACCCTTCTCGGCGTCGACGGCGTGCACCTTGAGGTTGAGGACGGTCACGCGCTCGCCACCCATACGGCCGGCCATGCGCATGCCCTTGAACACGCGGCTCGGGGTCGACGATGCGCCGATCGAACCGGGCTTGCGGTGGTTGCGGTGCGCACCGTGCGAGGCGGAGACGCCCTTGAAGTTGTGGCGCTTCATGACACCCGCGGTGCCCTTGCCCTTGCTGGTGCCGACGACGTCGACCAGCTGGCCCGCCTCGAAGAGGCCGTCCACGGTGAGCTCCTGACCGAGTGAGTAGTCAGCAGCATCCGCGGTGCGGACCTCGGTGAGGTGGCGGCGAGGGGTGACGCCGGCCGCCTCGAAGTGGGCGGTGAGCGGCTTGTTCACCTTGCGGGGGTCGATCTGCCCGTACGCGATCTGGACGGCGTTGTAGCCGTCCTTCTCCGGCGTGCGCACCTGGGTGACGACGTTCGGAGCGACCTCGATGACGGTGACGGGAACGAGCTTGCCGTTCTCGTCCCAGACCTGGGTCATGCCGAGCTTGGTGCCCAGCAGGCCCTTCGAAACCTTGGAGTTGATATCAGCCATGTCGGACCTCAGAGCTTGATCTCGATGTTGACGTCGGCGGGCAGGTCGAGACGCATGAGCGAGTCGACGGCCTTGGGCGTCGGGTCGATGATGTCGATGAGGCGCTTGTGGGTGCGCATCTCGAAGTGCTCGCGGCTGTCCTTGTACTTGTGGGGCGACCGGATGACGACGACGACGTTCTTCTCGGTCGGCAGCGGCACGGGGCCGACGACGGTGGCGCCGGCGCGGGTCACGGTGTCGACGATCTTGCGCGCGGACGAATCCAGTCCGGCGTGATCGTACGACTTCAGGCGAATGCGGATCTTCTGTCCCGCCATTGTCTGCTCACTCTCTTTCTCGCGTCTTACCGCTGTGTTCATTCGGAACACGGGCATTGGACGCACCATGGCGCTTGCGCGCCGGGCACTTCGGCGCCCTTTCGGGCGATGCTGCACCGCTGTTCTGCTGTCAAACCGGACGCCTGCGCATCCGGCCCGTCCTCCCCGCGCGCGGACGCACGGCTCCGGAGGGAGCAGAGGGGGTCGGTGTGTTGTTCTGCTGCCCGCGGCCTAGGTCTCGCGCTTGCGCGCTGCCTATGCACAGCCCTGGCAGTGATCCGGAGCGCACGCACGCGGCGGCACTCGGAATGTGGAACTGAACTAGTCTACGTGCAGCCCGGGCGTGTCGCAAACCCGGGCGTGTCGCGACCCGGGCCCCGGGTCACGAACCCGCCGCGACGTCCTCGCGCGGACGGCGCCGCACGGTCAGAGCGGTCGCTCCCCCGGCCAGTGCCAGCACACCGAGCAGGACGAAGGCCGCGAGCGGCCCGCCTCCCGTGGGCGGTAGCAACGATACCCGCACGGCCGCGTCGTCGCTGTCGCGGCCCGCGTCGCCGGGGTCGCCGAAGGTGTGGGAGTCGACCACTGCCACGTTGCGGATGGTGGTCGAGCCGACGCCGGGATCGACGGTGGCGGCGAGCGTGATCGGCGGTGCGCCGGATGCTCCGAGGCCCGACCCGGCCGGATGCAGCGGTCCGAACAGCTCGCACCGCAGCGTCCCGCCGTATCCGGCGGCGTTCTGGCCGGTCACCGCGCAGGTCCGCCAGTTCGGGAACGCCTCGGCGTCGCCCTGCCCGGGCCAGCTCACGTCGGTGACGCGGATCTCGGCGGGGATCGCGTCGGTGACGACGACGCCCTCGGCGGCGGAGTCGGTGCTGACGTTGACGGCCTCCAGCCGGTAGGTGAAGGAGCCGCCCGGCGCCGTCCGCTCGAGGGCGGCCGTCTTCTCGATGCGCACGTCGGAGTGGCGGGCGGCGGCGCAGTCGCCGCCGGCGGGCATCTCGGGGATCTGGAACGTCAGGGCGGGGTTCACGGTGAGGGTCAGGGTGCTCGGACCGCGCCACGCGAAGTCGGCCTCGCCGGGGTCGAGGATGAGCCCGTTCACGACGAACTGCGCCTGCTGCTCCGGTGTCATGACCGTGGTGGTCCCGGGGAGGTAGTACCCGCCACCAGGGGCGTAGTCCGACGCGCGCAGCGGCCGCAGACCGGCGTTGTCGATGCCGACACCGGCGGGAGTGGTGCGCACACCCACCCACGGGAACTCGTCCGCGTGGCTCGTCGATCCGCCGGGATAGGACCGCTCGACCGAGGCGGGGTCGGTGACCGGGCTGGCGCCATCCGGCGTCCACGACAGCTCGAGCGGCTCGTCCACGAGGTCACCGGTCTTCACCAGCGTGAAGCCGACGCTGGGCACGTCCGTCACGCAGCGCGTGAACAGCGCCGCAGCGATGTCGCGGGTCTGGACCGTGATGTCGTCGCAGTCGTTGCTGGGATCGCTGTCCCCGACCGCCGTCACGCACGCCTCGTTGACGAGGATGCTCTCGGGCAGCTCGGGAGTCGGGGCGGGGTCATCCGGACCGAGGGCGACGACGGGCGGCGCGGGCAGCGCGTTCACGGTGACCGAGAGGCGGATCTGCACGCTCGCACCCGGCGCCAGCCTGGCCGCGCTCAGCGCCACGGCGTTGTCCGCGTCCACGAGCGCGGGCGCGTTGTCGTTCGACCAGCCCGGGGCCGCGGAGAGGTCGATCGCGGTGACGGTGAGGCGGCTCGGTACGGGGTCGGCGACGCGCACGTCCGTCGCATCCACGATGCCGTTGTTCGTCACGGTGAGCACGTAGTCGAACGCGTCGCCTGCTTCCAGGGGGCCCTCGACGCCGTCGGTGGTCTTGGTGATGCCGACGTCGTCGAAGGGCACGAGCTCGCACGCGTCGTCGTCGGCGCTGTACCCGCCCGACACCACGGTCGCGGTGTTGGCGATGGGGACGCCGGGCGCCTCGACGTCGCCGCACTGCACCGGCTCGCCGGTCGGCGTCGCGGTGGCGCGCACCTGCGCCGTGATGGTGAACAGGTGCTCCCGCACCTCATCGGCGGCAGGATCGAAGGTGCCGTTCACGATCGTCCACGTGCCGGTGCCGTCCCACGAGGGGGCGTCGGGTGCGGGGGTGTCGGTCGTGCCGGCCTCCGCCGTCCATTCACCGGCCAGTTCCACGCCGTCTGGCAGGTCGGGGACGTCGGTGAGGACGTACGCGAGCGTCGGAAGCGGGTCGGCGGTGCTCGCCGGGTAGCGCACCGCGATGTCGTAGACGACGGTCCACAGCCCCGTGTCGGGGTCGAGCACCGCGTCGCCGACAGCCGTCTTCTCGATCTCCGGGAAGACCGGCTCGGCGCACGCGCGCACATCGGTCTCGACGCTCGCCGAGGTCAGTTGAGCGGTGTTGAGGAACCCGCCCGCCCCGTCGGGCAGGCAGACGGTCGTGCCGCCCTCCACGGCGGCGGCGGTGACGGCGGCCACGACGCGCACGGTGTAGGTGTGCGTGACCCCGGGGCCGATCGCCGTGCCGGAGGCGAGCACCGCCGGGTCGGGCGAGAACGTGAAGTCGCCCGAGGACTGTCCAGACCACGAGGCGCTGCGGATGTCGATGCCGTCGCCGAAGTCGAGCGTGTCGGTGAGGTCGTACGCCGCGGACAGGCCCTTCGGGTTGTCTTCGCCGACCGGGGGCAGGGTCACCTCGAGGTCGTAGAGGATGGTCCACAGGCCCGTCTCCGGATCCTGCTCGGCGCTCGTCACCGTCTTCGCGACGGACGGGTACACCCGCTCGTCGACGGGGATGCAGTCGGTGGCATCGATGGGGATGTCACCCACCCCCAGCTGCGCGGCGTTGAAGAACCCGCTCCCCGGCTCGCCGGTGCAGGCGGCGTCGTCTTCGCTGTAAGCGTCGGTCAGCTGCACGACCCACGTCACGCGGTACACGTGCGTGGCACCGGCGGCCAGCTCGACCCCGGTGACGAACTCCGTCCCCGGGGTCACCGGAAGCACCGGCTGGCCGGCGAGGTCGGTCCGCTGCGCGGTGCCGGTGACCGGTTCGATGCCCGTGGGGAAGCCCGGCGTGTCCGCCAGCGAGTAGAACGTGTCGAACCCGCCCGAGGTCACGGTGACGTCGTACGTCACGGTCCACCGCTCGGGGTCCGCCGGGTCCTGGGTCGCCGCGACGCCGACTTTCTCGATCGTCGGCAGGGCCGGCTCCGCGCAGTCGGAGGCGGGGACCTGCTCACCGGCGACGGTGACGGTCGCGGTGTTCAGGAACCCGCCGGCCGTCGTCCCCTCGCACGCGAGGTCGCCGCCCTCCCAGGCGGCCGCGTCGATGGTGGCCTGTGCCACGACGGTGTACGTCTCGGTCGTCCCTGGGGCCAGCGCGCGATCGGTCGCGAGAGTCGCCGTGCCGTCGGCGGCGAAGTCGCCCGTGCCGGTGGGGCCCGTCCATGTGGCGACGTCGACCGTGATGTCGCCGCCGAACTGCAGCGCGTCGTCGAGGCTGTAGACGGCCGCGAGGGTCTCGGAGGAGTTCGCCACCGCGATGTCGTACGTGATCTGCCACGTGCCGTCAGCGAGCTGGACCGTGGAGGTCACCGTCTTGGTGACGTCGGCGTCGGGCCGCTCGACCTCCGCGCAGTCGGACGAGGAGGGCTCTGCGATCCCGTTGGTGACGGACGCGGTGTTCCACACTCCGCCACCCTCGCCCACGACCGCGCCGCACGTGAGCGCCTCGTCGGGAACGGATGCCGCCACCGTCACGGTGCGCGAGAGGGTGTAGGTGTGCGTGGCCCCCGGCGGGAGCGTGCCGGTGGCCAGCGGGCCGTCTCCCACCGGGTCGGGGCTGCGCACGAAGGTGCCGCCGCCGACGGCGACGGGATCGGAGACCGTCCACTGCCCGCCGGACACTCCGGCCGGGAGGGGCCCGGCGATGTCGGTGAGGTCGTACGACAGCTCGATGTCGCTGGGGTTGGCCACGGCGATCCGATAGCTGAGCGTCCACGCGCCGGTGGCGAGGTCCTGCACCGAGGGCTGCGCGATCTTCTCGACGGTCGGGGCGGCCGGGACGGCGCATCCGGTGTCGCTCGCCTCGCCGCCGGGGTACGCCGCCTCGGCGGTGTTGAAGAACCCGCCGCCGGTCGTCGGCGAGCACTCCAGTGCCGACGCGTCGACCGGCGTGCGGTTCACCTCGGCCGTGATCACGTACGTGTACTCGTCCGTGCCGCCGGCCTCCAGCGGCACGTCGGTCACATCGGGCGCGCCCTCCCAGCCCTGCGTGAGGACGGTGAAGCTGGCGTCGAAGCCGGGCACGTCGGTGAGCGAATACGTCGTGGGCAGGGTGCTGCTGGTGTTGGTGACGACGACCGGGTACCGGATGGTCCACACCCCGCCCGCCGCCTGCGCCACGGCGCCGTCGGACTTCTCGATCGTCACCGGGACGATGACGTCGTCGTTGGTCAGGGTGCACGTGACCGCGTCGCCGGGCTGGAGGGTCAGCTCCGGAGCGGCCCTCGTCGTGTCGGGATAGCCGGTGCAGGTCAGGTCCGTCCAGTCGTATCCGTCCGGGCCCGTCTCACCGATCGTGTACACAGCGCCTGCGGCGACCTCCCCCGACGTTCCCGTCGGGCCGCTGAGGTTCGGGCCATCCGCGGTCGTCGCCGTGAGCGTCCAGTCCGTGGGGGCCGCGGTGCCGCCGGTGTCGCTGACGACCTCCTTCTCCAGGGTGAGGGTGGGGGCGATGTCGTCGTTGACGAAGCGGTACACCGGTGCGCCGAGCGCGGGCACCGTGACCTCCCAGTCTCCGTCGGCGTTCTGCCGCGGGTAGCCGGCCGGATCGGGGTTGGCCTCGACGTCCACCCACTCCTCGCCCACGCGCTGCTGCAGGCGCGAGAACTCGTACCCCTCGACGGTCGACTCGGTGAGGGTGTACACGTGGTCGGGGCGCAGCTGGATGATGCTCTCCGCCACCACCTCCTCGGAACCGGCGACGGTGGTGGGGGTCAAACCCGCCAGGGTCGCCGGGGTGGCGGTCAGATCCCATTCGTCTGCCGTGGCGGAGCCGCCGTCGTCGTTGACCACGGTCTTCAGGAGGGTGAGCTGGGCGTCCTGGTTCACGAAGGTGCACTGCACGCGGTAACCCAGCGGCACGTTCACGCCGCCGTTGATGCCGTCCGAATACCCGCTGTTCGGGTAGGGGTCACCGTTCTCGTCGACGCGGATGCACGTCGCCGATCCGGTCGACTGCGGATTGCTCTGCAGGTCCGTGCGCTCGTCGACCTGGATGTACCGCGCGTCGCCACCGGACTCGAACAACTGATAGCGGGCATTGGGGGTGACCGGCTGCGACGTCGTGCCGGGGGCACCGTCGACACCGGAGAACCCGGGGAGCCCTTCTTCGACCGGCGCGCCGGCCAGGAACGACGCGTTCAGTGTCCAGCTCGTCGGGTCGGCGTCGCCGCCGTCGACCTCCTTGGCGAGGGTCAGCCGGCTCTCGCATGTGACGGTGTTGGTGATC
This sequence comes from Microbacterium wangchenii, assembly GCF_004564355.1. Lineage (NCBI taxonomy): Bacteria > Bacillati > Actinomycetota > Actinomycetes > Micrococcales > Microbacteriaceae > Microbacterium > Microbacterium wangchenii. The sequence goes on along the minus strand of NZ_CP038266.1, from coordinate 565,451 downwards.
GTCGCGGTGTTCTGCGCCTGGGAGAGCGTGAGGTCGTACCCCGTGCCCAGGGGGATGTCCACGGCGGCCCCGTTGAGGCTCGTCACCACCGCGTCGTCGGTGCACAGCGTCGTATCGATCAGGGAGACCTGCTCGGTGACCGTCACGGTGTCGCCCTGCGCGTACCCCGACCGGGTCACGCCCCACCCCTGGTTGCTCGCGGCGGCGTCGTCGGGACCGGTGAGCTGCAGCTGCGCGGACAGGCCTCCGGGCTGGGCGCCCTCGGCGTACGCGACACCGTTCACGACCCAGTTCTTCGTCACCGTGATGTCGGCTTCCGGGCTGGGGGCACGGTTGTAGACGGTGCAGTTGACCGCCTGCGTGCTGGGCACGGTGACGGTGAAGCCGTCGGTGGGCGAGCCGGTGGGCACGACCGGATCACCGGTGTTCAGATTCGTGCAGACGGCGTTCTGCCCGTCGACGGGCTGGAGCGTGAATCCGGGCTGCTGGGCCTCGGTGACGGTGACCGAGGCGGCATCCGTGCCGCCGGGGAACTGCAGCGGGAAGCTGACGGTGCCCGTGGCATCCGCGGTCGTCGTCCGGACCGGCTCGGGCGTCGTGACCCCGGCCGTGCCGATCTCGCTGGTGAACTGCCAGCCGGCGCCGGCGGGCGTGGCCCCCTCTATCGAGCCGGCGGGAGCGGATTGCGGGACGATCTGCTTGGTGACGTTCAGGGTTCCCTCGCAGGTGCCCAGCGCGAGGCTGCGCAGGTCCCGCCCCACCCCGGCGTAGTCGGCCGTCTGGTAATAGTCGGCCGACGCGCCGTTGGAGCCGTCATAGGCGACCGGACCGGAGATCGCGCGAAGGTTCAGGGCCGTGGCCGTGCCGCTCGCGCCGTCACCGACGCCGAAGGCGATGAGCCGCGTGGGGGATCCGCCCGCCGGTCCCGCCTTCAGCGCGTTGGCGGAAAAGATGCCGTTCTCCGTCTCGCGGAAGCGGTTGAAGTTGCCGGGCCCCTGCTGCGGCTGGTTGTAGAACGTCGGGTCGCCGTCAGTGATGATGACGGCGAGGTCGAAGTTGTTCGCCGCGGTGTTCGCCGCGGCGGCCACGCCGAGTCCGCGGTCCCAGTTCGTGCCGCCCACCGCCGTCCAGCCCGCGTACCGGTTCTTGAAGGCATCCGCCTGCGTCGCGGTGGCCACGGAGGTCAGGCTCGGGAAGTTCGCGCTGGCGCCCTCTGCCGGCGACACGGTGGAGAAGGAGAACAGCGACATGCGGGAGGGGGTGCCCTGGAGGGAGTCCACGAAGGTGTTTGCCGCGCTCTTCAACTGCGCGAGATCGGAGCCGACCGACCCGGACAGGTCGAGGATCAGTGCGACGTCCAGGCCGCACGAGACATCCAGCGGCGCGTTGTTGCGCGACTGCTGCCAGATGCCTCCGGAGGCCGTGGCCTGCGAGCCCGACGACAGCATGAAGTCGCTCGCGTTCTGCGAGCTGTAGACGTTGCCGGCGCGCAGCTGGTTGCCCGTGCGGAACTGGTATGCGGTGGCCGCACCGCCTCCGGTGCCGGGTCCGGTGCGCAGCGACGGATTGGCGTAGTACCCGTCGGGGACGCTGGCCTGGACGACCCAGTACCGGTCGTCGCGGTTGGCCTGGGGGAACCCGAAGGGCCCGAGGCCTGTGTTGGGGACGATGAAGGAGCAGTCGCCCGCGGCATCCGAGACGCACCTGGCCCACCCCTCCCCGGTGCCGGCCACACCGTCGGGGCGCGTGCCGTTGGGTCCGCCGGCGCCGCCCTCGTTCAGCAGCAGGACGACACCGGCCAGGTTCGACACTCCGGTGACGCCGACGCGATCGGAGCCGACCTTCACGGTGATGACGGCTGTCGTGGCGCCGGGTTGGGGCACGGCGAGGACGCCGACATCCGCGGGCTCTTCGGTGGGCTCAGGGGCGGCGGGGGTCGGCGCGGTGGTGGGTTCGGTGCTCGGGTCGTCCGTCGGCGGAGCCGGCTCGCTGGTCGGGGCGGCAGGTACCTCGGCGGGCGGGGCGACCGGCGTCTCGGGGGCGGGGGGCGCCGGGGGCTGCGTGGGCTCGGCCGGCTCCTGCTGCGGCGGGTCCTGTGCCGGCGGCGCCGGGTCCTGCTCCGGCGGGACGGATGCGGCGGACTCCGACGGCGCGGAGGGCTCCGCGACGGCGGCGAGGGCGGGCGAGCCCGCACCCGTGAACACCAGCACCCCGGTGAGGAGGGCGGCCACTGCGCCGCCGTACCACCGGTGCCGCAGGGCGAGTCTTCTTCTGCTCATGACCACCTCGTGAACGCATCGCAACGGCTGACCGGCACCCGCTGGTGAGCCCGAACGTAGACCCGGCGCTCTCCGGGCGGGAAGGGACCTACGTCCCGCCGCCCGGCAGGCCGCAGCGGTCCGGGCCCTAAGCCCCGCCCGCCGAAAGTGCATCATCCCGGCGAAAGGGGCCCGAATTGGGTGCACTCTGGCGCGCTCGCTCCCCCACCGCACGGGCGTCCAGCCCGTCGCCGCGCACAACTCGCTCTCCCGGGTGCGCTGGGCGCGCAGGACTTCGCGGACGGAGAGTCCACGGGTCATCGTCGGGTCGAGGTACTTGCCCTCGCCGTCGAACTCGCCGAAGCGACGGAGCACAGGCCACGCGACACGCTCTCCCCCGGCAGCTGCGCCCGCCCGTCCGCGAAGTCGGTGACGAATCGAGCCTGCCGGATGCCGCGGGCCCCCGGCATGGCATCCAGACGCGCATGGATGCCGGCGCGGAAGGCTTCGGCGGCGGTGAGATCGTACTGCCCGTGTCGGTGCCAGGCGACGGTGCGCAGCGTCGCGTCGAAGTATGCGACGGCGGCCTCGACCGACACGACCCGGATGACGTCGACGATCGTGCGGGGGAGGAGAGGCCGAACCCGCGGTGGGGAAACGACGAAGGCCCCCGTCCGTGGACGGGGGCCTTCGTGGAAAGGTGAAGCGTTACGCCTGCTCGGCCTGGCGACGACGGATCATCGCGACGCTCGTGACGGCGATACCGGCGGCCAGCAGCGCGCCGCCACCGATCCACACACCGGTCATCGACGCGGCGTCGAAACCGGTGGGGGGAAGGGCCGACCCATCACCCTCACCGGCGACCGTGATGGTGATGGTCTGCTGCGCAGTCGAAGCGCTGTCCGAGGTGAGCGAGTAGCTGCCCGTGGCGTTGGCCGGCAGCGTGACAGTGGCGGTGGCCGCGCCGGCGGCCGTGGCCGTCTTCTGCACCGAGGTGGAGGTGGGGGCGGCCTTGACCAGAGCGAGGTTGCCGGCGCCGATTCCCTCACCCGTCAGGGTGAAGGTGACGGTCTCCGACGGCGCGAATCCGGTGAAGGTGACCGGAGCGGGCTCGCCGGGCGTAACCGCGACGACCTCTGCCGGCGGGACGGCCGGGCTGTAGTCGTTGGTCGCTGCGGATGCGGCGACGGGCATGGCGACGAGGGCGGCGGCCGCGATAACGACGGCTGCGAACTTGGCGCGAACGTTCTTCATTCGTGTTCTCCGATGGTGGGGTCGGGGGGACGAGGACAGGGGGCATCGACCTGGGGATCGAGCAGCGGGGGAAACTGGCACCTTCTCCCGCGATGTCTCGCCAGGCTATCGGCATTCAAAGGAAATACACAACTGAAGTCGTCCTCCCTCGGCGAAGTCTTCATCCGCCCGTAACACACGAGTCCGGAAAACGACGAAGGGGCCGGGCCCGAAGGCCCGACCCCTGAGTCGGAAAGTCCGAGGACTTACTTGAGGATCTTCGTCACCGTGCCGGCGCCGACGGTGCGGCCACCCTCACGGATCGCGAAGCCGAGGCCCTCTTCCATGGCGATCGGCTGGATGAGCTCGACCGACATTTCGGTGGTGTCACCGGGCATGACCATCTCGGTGCCCTCAGGCAGCGTGATGACGCCGGTCACGTCCGTGGTACGGAAGTAGAACTGCGGGCGGTAGTTCGTGAAGAACGGGTTGTGACGCCCACCCTCGTCCTTGGACAGGATGTACGCGGTGCCCTCGAAGTTCGTGTGAGGGGTGACCGAGCCGGGCTTGACGACGACCTGGCCGCGCTCGACGTCGTCACGCTTGGTGCCGCGAAGGAGCAGACCGCAGTTCTCGCCGGCCCACGCCTCGTCGAGCTGCTTGTGGAACATCTCGATACCGGTGACCGTGGTCTTCTGCGTCGGGCGGATGCCGACGATCTCGACCTCGGAGTTGATCGCGAGCGTGCCGCGCTCGGCGCGACCGGTGACGACCGTGCCACGGCCGGTGATGGTGAAGACGTCCTCGATGGGCATGAGGAACGGCTTGTCCTTGTCACGCACCGGGTCGGGGATGGACTCGTCGACGGCCTCCATGAGCTCGACGATCGAGTTGACCCACTTCTCGTCGCCCTCGAGAGCCTTCAGGCCCGAGACGCGCACGACGGGAGCGTTGTCGCCGTCGAAGTCCTGGCTGGAGAGCAGCTCGCGGACCTCGAGCTCGACGAGCTCCAGGATCTCCTCGTCGTCGACCATGTCGGCCTTGTTCAGGGCGACCAGCAGGTACGGCACGCCGACCTGCTTGGCGAGCAGGACGTGCTCACGGGTCTGGGCCATCGGGCCGTCGGTCGCCGCGACCACGAGGATCGCGCCGTCCATCTGAGCGGCACCGGTGATCATGTTCTTGATGTAGTCAGCGTGGCCCGGGGCGTCGACGTGGGCGTAGTGACGCTTGGGGGTCTCGTACTCGACGTGCGAGATGTTGATGGTGATACCGCGCTGGCGCTCTTCCGGCGCCGAGTCGATCGACGCGAAGTCGCGCTGGACGTTGGTGGCCGACGGGTACTTGTCGGCGAGCACCTTGGAGATCGCGGCGGTGAGCGTGGTCTTGCCGTGGTCGACGTGACCGATCGTTCCGATGTTCACGTGCGGCTTGGTGCGCTCGAACTTGGCCTTAGCCACTGGGTCCTCCTCAGGACGTTCGTGTAGAGGTTCCGGGCACTGGGTTGCGACCGGTCAGCTACGGGGTTGGTTCTCAGATTACTAGAGAGTCGGTATTGAGTTTGCTGGATGCGGGGACCCCCGCGGGGCGGTGGGCCCCCGCATCCGGGGCGGTGTTACTCGCCCTTGGTCTTCTGGACGATCTCGTCGGCCACGGCGCGAGGAACCTCGGCGTAGCTGTCGAACTCCATCGAGTACACGGCGCGGCCCGAGGTCTTCGAGCGCAGGTCGCCGATGTAGCCGAACATCTCCGACAGCGGCACGTTGGCCCGGACGACCTTGACGCCGGCGGCGTCCTCCATCGACTGGATCTGGCCACGACGGGAGTTCAGGTCGCCGATGACGTCGCCCATGTACTCCTCGGGAGTACGCACCTCGACGGCCATGATCGGCTCGAGGATGACGGGGTTCGCCTTGCGGACGGCCTCCTTGAAGCCCATCGAACCGGCGATCTTGAACGCCATCTCCGAGGAGTCGACGTCGTGCGACGCACCGTCGGTGAGGATCGCCTTCACGCCCACCATGGGGTAGCCGGCGAGCACGCCGACGTTCATGGCGTCCTGGAAGCCCTGGTCGACCGGCGCGATGTACTCGCGCGGGATGCGGCCACCGGTGACCTTGTTCTCGAACTCGTAGGTCTTGTCGGCCGTGACCTCGAGGGGCTCGAGCGCGAACTGGATCTTCGCGAACTGACCCGATCCACCGGTCTGCTTCTTGTGCGTGTAGTCGTGACGCTCGACGGTCTTGCGGATCGTCTCGCGGTACGCCACCTGGGGCTTTCCGACGTTGGCCTCGACCTTGAACTCGCGCTTCATGCGGTCCACGAGGATGTCCAGGTGCAGCTCGCCCATGCCCTTGATGACGGTCTGACCGGTCTCGGAGTTCTGCTCGACGCGGAACGTCGGGTCCTCCTCCGCGAGCTTCTGGATCGCCAGACCCAGCTTCTCCTGGTCGGCCTTGGTCTTGGGCTCGATCGCGACCTCGATGACCGGCTCGGGGAAGGTCATCGACTCGAGGACGACCTGGTTCGCGCTGTCGGACAGCGTGTCACCGGTGGTGGTGTCCTTGAGGCCGATGACGGCGTAGATGTGACCGGCCGTGACCGAGTCGATCGGCATCTCCTTGTTGGCGTGCATCTGGAAGATCTTCCCGATGCGCTCCTTCTTGCCCTTGGTCGCGTTGACGACCTGGGCGCCGGAGTCCAGGTGACCGGAGTACACGCGGATGTAGGTGAGGCGACCGAAGAAGGGGTGCGTCACGATCTTGAACGCGAGGGCCGCGAACGGCTCGTCCCGGTCGGCGTGACGCTCGATGATCGTCTCTTCGTTCTTCGGGTCGCGCGCCTCGATGGCGGGGACGTCGAGCGGCGACGGGAGGTAGTCCACGACCGCGTCGAGCATCGGCTGCACACCGCGGTTCTTGAACGCCGAGCCGCACAGCACGGGGTACAGCTCGGAGTTGATCGTCATCTTGCGGATGGCGCCCTTGATCTCGGCGACCGTGAGCTCCTCACCACCGAAGTACTTCTCCAGCAGGGCCTCGTCGGACTCCGCGACGGTCTCCATGAGCTTCTCGCGGTACTCGGCGGCCTTGTCGGCGAGGTCGGCGGGGATCTCCTGGATCTCGTACTTGGCGCCCATGGTGACGTCACCCTTGGAGTCACCGGGCCACACCAGCGCGCGCATCTCGACCAGGTCGACGACGCCGACGAAGTCGTTCTCGGCGCCGATCGGCAGCTGCAGCACGAGGGGCTTGGCCTTCAGGCGGTTCACGATCGTGTCGACGGTGAAGTAGAAGTCGGCGCCGAGCTTGTCCATCTTGTTGACGAAGCAGATGCGCGGGACGTCGTACTTGTCGGCCTGACGCCACACGGTCTCGGACTGGGGCTCCACGCCCTCCTTGCCGTCGAACACCGCGACGGCGCCGTCGAGGACGCGCAGCGAGCGCTCCACCTCGACGGTGAAGTCGACGTGACCGGGGGTGTCGATGATGTTGATCTGGTTCTTGTCCCAGAAGCACGTCACGGCGGCGGAGGTGATCGTGATGCCACGCTCCTGCTCCTGCTCCATCCAGTCGGTGGTGGCAGCGCCGTCGTGCGTTTCGCCGATCTTGTGGTTGACGCCCGTGTAGAAGAGGATGCGCTCGGTCGTCGTCGTCTTGCCGGCATCGATGTGGGCCATGATGCCGATGTTGCGGACCTTCGTGAGGTCGGTGAGCACTTCTTGTGCCACGGGGTTTTCCTTTACGTCTTGTGTGGTGCGTCCGGCCGGGGGTTCTGCCCCCGGCCGAACGCAGAAAAGCTGATTACCAGCGGTAGTGCGCGAAGGCGCGGTTCGACTCGGCCATCTTGTGGGTGTCTTCACGGCGCTTGACCGCCGCACCCAGGCCGTTCGAGGCATCCAGGATCTCGTTCTGGAGGCGCTCGGTCATGGTCTTCTCACGACGACCCTTGGCGTAGCTGACGAGCCAGCGCAGGGCGAGCGTGTTGGCGCGGTGGGGCTTGACCTCCACCGGCACCTGGTAGGTCGAACCGCCGACGCGGCGCGACTTGACCTCGAGCGTGGGCCGGACGTTGTCCAGCGCCTTCTTGAGGGTGGCGACGGCGTCCTGACCGTTCTTCGACTCGACGCCGCGGAGGGCGTCGTAGACGATCGACTCGGCGAGGGACTTCTTGCCGTCGACGAGGATCTTGTTGACGAGCTGGGTGACGACGGGGGCGCCGTACACCGGGTCGTTGACGACGGGACGCTTGGGGGCGGGACCCTTACGAGGCATCTACCTCAACCCTTCTTCGCGCCGTAGCGGCTGCGGGCCTGCTTACGGTTCTTCACGGCCTGGGTGTCCAGGGCGCCACGGACGATCTTGTAACGCACGCCGGGGAGGTCCTTCACACGACCGCCGCGGACGAGCACGAGCGAGTGCTCCTGCAGGTTGTGACCCTCGCCGGGGATGTACGCGGTGACCTCGGTGCCGTTGCGGAGCTTGACACGGGCGACCTTGCGCATCGCCGAGTTCGGCTTCTTCGGCGTGGTCGTGTACACGCGGGTGCACACGCCCGCCTGCTGCGGGTTCGACTTCAGTGCGGGAGCCTTGGTCTTCGAGACCTTCGGCGCACGCCCCTTGCGAACCAACTGCTGAATGGTTGGCACGTTCTCTCCTTGATAGTGCTGCACGGTGACAGCCATGTGGTTTCACCACAGACCCGCCGGCGCGACAGGAGGACTGACGCGTACTGGTGGTGGGTATGCCGTGGGGGTGACCTGTTCGCAGGCCGTTCCCTGAGATGCGGGCGACTCGCTGCCCTCGCCGCACCGAGGCGCGACGCAGGGCGCGCGTGTGCGCACACCCGATCCATGATACGCCCGCGGGAGAGAGGTGGCAAACGCGCGGTTCAGCCCAGAGCGAGCACGAGGGCGACCGCGGCTGCCGCGAGCACCACGAGGCCCGCCCCGCCCGCGGCCCATCCCGCCCAGCGCCACCGCCGGCGGCGCTCACGCGCGACCGCGGCGCCCTCGGCGACGGGATGCTGCGGCGCACGGGGTGCGGGAGCCCGACGTTCCACGATCTCGGGCGCGGCGGCGCGGGGACGGTAGATCTCGCGCTCCTGCCCGTCCGGGACGCGCGCGACCCGCCGTCCGTCCGGCGGCGACGGTTGGTGCGGGGTGACGGGGTCGCGACGCGGGCGCAGGGCCGTGGCGTCCTCGGGCGGCCGCGTCGCCCGGCGGCGCGTCTCGCGACGGGCCACGACGGTGGATCCGGCCTCGGGCTCCTCCGGCGCAGGGTTCTCGGTGCGCCGCCGCGGCCCTCTCCCGGCCAGCGCGGTGGCGTCGTCGACGGCATCGTCGACGGCGTCGTCGGCGCTCGGCCACGACCGCAGGCGGCCCGCCCACAGCGTGACGTCGTCCTCGTCGCGGTCGTCGGCCTGGCCCATGGATGCTCCGCTCAGGCGTCGGTGCGGCGCAGCCGCACTTCGGCGTCGCCGAGGAAGAAGCGCTCCCCCGCTTCCAGCTCCTGGCCCGGCTGCGCCTCCACCTCGGTGCCCATCAGCGTGGCGAACAGCACGCCGTTGGTCGAGCCGAGGTCGGTGACGTACCAGGTCTCCCCGCGCAGTTCCAGGCGCGCGTGCGTCTTGGAGACGGTCCGGGTCTCGTCGGGGATCGAGACCAGCTGCGCGTCGGGGTACGCCGGGTCGGGTGCGGGCTTGCGGCCGAGGATGACGACGTCGGAGGAGATGTCCAGCGGTGCACCCGACGGCGGAACGAGCTTCCACGGCGTGCGGCGGCGCTTGGCGATGACCGTCTGGTCGAAGGCCTCTTCGTCGGCGGCGGGGTCGCCCGCGCCGAACTGCTCGTCGCCGATGCCCGGCTCGGCATACAGCGCCGACACCGACGACCGGGCCGAGCGCGGAGCCCCGGCATCCGGTGCACCCGACACCGCCGAGACGGCCTCGGACAGCTCACCGAACGTGTCGTGCTGCACCGGCGGCTGCGCCTGCGTCACGGGGGCCGGCGCCCACGGCTCGGGCTCGGGCGCCGGGTGCGGGGTCTCCGGCACGCTCTGCACGGGAGCGGGGGCCGGTGCGGGCGGCGGAGCGGAACGCATGCCGGGCACGGAGGAGATGGGGGTGATCGGCTCGGGCGGGGCAGCGGAGGCCGGCGGAACCGGCGGCGGCGTGAACGACCCGGCGGGCTGGGGCGCGGCGGCGGGCACGCGGTCCTCCGGGTCCACCGCGCTGTCCTCCAGTTCGGGCGACAGCGGGCCGCGCGCGGGCGGGGCTGCGGCCGACACGCGCGGCAGCGGAGGCGGCGGCGGGCTGGAGGGCGCCCACGCGGGAGCGGCCGGGCCGGCGGGGGCGGATGCCGCGGCCGGCGCCGCCGCAGCGGGGGGCAGGGGCGGCGGTGCGGACGGGGTCCACCCGCCCACCAGCGGCGGCGCGGCGGGGGCGGCCGGCTCGCTCGCGCGGCGCACGTGCGCGGGCGGCTCGCCGATCCAGCGCGCCGAGCCGAACCCCAGGACGCTGGCCCAGATGAGCATGAGCAGCGCCGCCAGGACGGTCATCCCGGCGCCGTAGCCGAACGAGCGGTTGATGCGGTGCGCGGCCATGACGAACAGCACGTACACCGCCAGAGCGCCCAGGCCCGGGACGAGGATCAGGAGGATCAGCCATGGCGAGAACCCGCCCAGCTGCAGCAGCACGGCCTGGTTGAGCACGGGCACCCAGCCCTTCCACCCCTCCTCGCCGGCCTTGCGGAACAGGGCGGACAGCGCCAGCGCCATCCACAGGTAGAGGACCACGAACAGGATGAACGAAGTCACTCCCATCGCGATCGTGATGACATCCATGTTCATGACGTTGTGCGCCCGCGGCTCAGCCGCCGGCGCTTCCCCCTCTCAACGATGCGAGCTACCCGCTCGGACGCCCGCGGCGCGACGACGCGGACGAATGATCTCAAAGATAGGGCCGCGAGGATGCTGCGCCGGAATCCGGCTCCGCGCGTCAACGCGCGTCGCTCGGCATCCACGATGCGCCAGAACTCCTCGGCGTCGTCCCGTGTCGCCGTCTGGCCCGAGAACACCGCCCGATCGGCCTCCGCCGCGAGCTGGGCGCCGGAGGACGTCGCGAAGGCCGCGGCGAGCTCGGCCCGGGTGCCGGCCTGCGGCGCCGGGCGGCCGGCATCCATGCCCGCGTCGACGTACTCGTCCCATCCGCCGGCGATCCGCTCGACCGGGTCCGGCGCCCGCCGGCGGCCCCGGCGCCGCAGCGCCTTGGCCGCGACGATGAGGAGGAAGGGGCCGAGCACCACCAGCAGCACGAGCAGGACGATGCCCGCCACGCGCAGGATCGGCCACAGCCACGACAGGTCCCAGCCGGCGCCCTCGTCGCCGTCGTCGTCGCGTGCGGTGTCTTCCTGCACGGGCTCGGGCGGCACGACCTCCTCGACGCTGTCGGGGCGCACCTCGGTGACGTTCTCCGGGTCGCGCTGCTCCGTGACCTCCAGGCTCGGGGGCCGGTTCCACTGCGGCGTGACGTCGACGGCGGTCCAGGCTCCGTCGACGTCGCGGACCTCGGTCCACACCGCGAGGTCCTGCGCGCGGCACACGCCGTCCTCGCACGTGAAGACGCCGGTGTCGGCGGCGCTGAGCCGCGCGCCCACCACGACGCGGGCGGGGAAGCCGAGCTCGCGGGCGATGAGCGCGGTGGCCACGGCGAACTGCTCCTCATCCCCCACGGCCGCGACGAAGTTGTCGGATGCCACGGCGCGCGGGTCGCTCTCGCGCTCGAGCAGACGCGCAAACATCGTGTCGATGCGGGCGAGGGAGTGCCCCGCGGCGCTGGGCTGGAACGTGTAGGGAGCCAGCTCGGGCATCCACGGCGGCGGCGCATCCTCGTCGATGGTCAACGCGTGACTGAGGAAGCCGCGCTCGCGCAGGAGCTCTACGAGGGCCGCGAGCGCCGCGCCGTCCGAACCGGTCGCGTGCTCCTGGACCCACCGCACCAGGTTGTCCGGCGCCGGCAGCTCGGACGTGTCGTAGCCGGGCGCCTCGAGGGCGGCCAGCTCCGCGGCGGGCGGCTCGACCGCGCGCACGCGGTACGCGTCGCCGTCGCGGGCCCCACCGCCGGCGGTCACGACGCCGGCCTGCGCGGGGGCGCTGTAGTAGAAGCGGTCGGAGAGGGCGGAGGCGCGCTGTCCGGTGAACTCCACCGACGACACGCGCCCGACCGTGGGCAGCCAGATGCCCTCGAGCGATTCGATCGCGACCTCCACGTCGACCGCGGTCCCCTCACCGGCATCCAGCGCCGCCGGCACGCGCACGAACGGCGCGGATGCGTCGGCGTCGCCGCCGGCACGGAAAGTCTCGCCGTCGTACGTGTCGAGCGTCGCCACCCGCACGCGCTCGGGGAGCGGCCCCTCCCCCGACACGCGGAACAGCACGTCGTCGGCGCGGTCGGGGGCGAACAGGGCGCGGTACTGCGTGAGCGGGCTGACGGCGGCGGCGAGCTCGCGCTCGGGCCCGGCGGCCGATCGCAGCACGTCGCGGTCGGCGCCGCGGGCGGCCCACGGCACGATGGCGACGGCGGCCACCAGGGCGAGCGAGACCATCGCCGCCCCCAGTGCCGTGCGGCGCCGGTCGGTGCGCGAGGGGCGGCGGGAGACCCGCACGCCGCTCGCGGTGGCGGCGCGGTGCAGGGCGCGAACCCGCTCGTCGTGCGTGCGCCACGCGAGCCACAGCACCGCCGAGAGGAGCCCGACCACGCCCAGGAGCGTCTCCATCGGGGCGTGGAGGGTGAGACTGCCCGCCCGCAACGGGTCGCTCACCTCGGCACGTCCGAAGAAGAGCCCGAATCCCAGCATCCCGAACCCGACGGGGACGGCGGCGATCGCCCAGCGGTCGTCGCGCCACGACAGCAGCAGCGCCCCGCACGTGCCGGCCAGGAAGATCAGCAGCGCCGGGATGAGCAGGTTGCGGTACGCCCCCACGGGGAGGTCGACGGTGACGAGGTCCTTCCACGCCAGGACGACGCCGGCGGCGGCCTCCCCGAGGCCGCGCAGGAGCTCCCCCGGTCCGCCCAGGCGTGAGGGCACCGCCAGCGGCACGCACAGCAGGAGGAACGCTCCGCCCAGCAGCGCCGCCGTCCGCCACGGGCTCCACCGGCGCCAGAACACGAGCGCGGCGATGACGGCGCCCACGGTCGCGGCGACCGCGGCGAGCAGGACGAACTGCCACGAGGCGTACACCGGCCAGGCCGCCACCGCCGTGGCGACCGCGGTGACGCCGACGTAGACCGATCCCCCGGCCACGCGCCGCGCGGTCACGACGCGGCTCCGCGCAGGAGCAGGCCGGAGAGGTCCTCGATCGTGCCGATCGTCAGCACCGAGATGCCCGACAGCGACTGCATGCGGGGGTGGGCGTGCTCGTCGCACATCACCGCGACGACGGTGGTGTCCAGGGGGAAGGTGAGGGCGGCCTGCCGCAGCCGCACGAGCGGGACGAGGGAGCCGACCACGACGAAGGCGATCGACAGGCGCTCGTTGGCCTCGGAGGTGAGGCGGCAGATGTCCTCGATGTTCATGGTGTTCTCGAGCCGGTTCACGGCGCTGAACCCGTCGAGCATCGGGCGCGGGGCGACGGTGGGGATGTGCTGGATGGCGCGCAGCCGCCCGCGCACGACGCGGGGGATCTCGGAGCCGATCACGATGTCGAGGTCGCGGGCGTCCCGGACGGCGCGCAGGCCCAGGGAGGCGGCGGCGCTGACGGCGAGTTCGAACTCGTCGGCGTCGGAGTACTCCTGCTGGGCGGTGGCCAGCACCACGGCCATGCGCGAGCGGCGCGACTCTTCGAACTGGCGCACCATGAGCCGGCCGGTCTTGGCGGTGGATTTCCAGTGCACCTGGCGCTGCGCGTCGCCGGGGGCGTATTCGCGGATGGCGTGGAACGACATGTCCGCGTTCACGAGCCGCCGCGTGGGGTTGCCCTCCAGGTCGCGGATGAGGCCGGCGCTCGTGGAGGGCAGGCCCACCGTGCGGGGGTGGACGTACAGCTCGTGCTGGTCGGGGAAGGCGTGCTCGCGGCGCAGCAGCCCGAGCGGATCGCTGCGCACCGTCGTCACCGGGCCCACGTGGATGATGCCGCGGGGCAGCGAGGGGATATCCAGCGGCTGCGCGACGGTGTGTCCCGGCCGCAGCAGGGGGACGCCGAATTCCACCAGCCCACGTCCGACGGGGATGTCCAGGCGTCCGGGGAGCGCGATGCGCCGGCCGTGGTTGCGCACGACGATCTCGCCCTCCACCCCCTGGCCGGCCACGATCCGCTCGTGCGCGAGGCTGAGGTCGACGTCGTACGCGCGCGCGCCGAACAGGAACGGCACGCTCATCGCCAGGAGCACGAGGGCCGCCGCGCCCGCGACCATCCACTCGACCCAGCCGAACACCATCCCGAGGACCAGGCCCGCGGTGGCCGCCACGACCACGAGTGCCCCCGCCGGGCGCACCGTGCCCGCGCACCAGCGCACGGCGGCGGCGAGGGCGCGCACGACCGCGCGCCACGCCGCCGTCGCCCACACGACGGCGCGGACGAGCCCGCGCCCGCGCCGCGCGGTCGTCGTCGAGGTCACCGACGTGCGCGACGCCGTCGCGGTGGACGAGAACGACGTGCGCGTCAGGCCTGCCTCGGTCGGTGTCATACCGCCTCGCGCTGAGTGGGCGGGGCGACGTCGAGCAGCACCTGCCCGATGACGGCTTCGGGGGTGACGCCGTCGAACTCGGCCTCGGGGTGCAGGATCAGGCGGTGCGAGAGCACCGCGACGGCGAGCGCCTTGACGTCGTCGGGGGTGACGTAGGTGCGCGCCTGCGACGCCGCGCGAGCGCGTGAGGCACGCGTGAGCGCGAGGGCACCGCGGATGCTGACACCCAGGCGCACCTCATCCGCCGAGCGCGTGGCATCCACCAGGCGCGCGATGTAGTCCAGCACGAGGGCGTCCACGTACGTGTCGGCGGCGAGGTCGGCCATCCCCACGAGCGCCTGCGGCGTGATGACCGGGGTCAGCTCCGCCGTCGCCGTGGAGCCGCCGTCGAGGATGCGCACGGTCGCGGCGTGGTCGGGGTAGCCCAGCGAGGTGCGCATCATGAAGCGGTCGAGCTGGGCCTCGGGCAGCCGGTAGGTCCCGGCCTGCTCGACGGGGTTCTGCGTCGCCAGCACCAGGAACGGCACGCCGACGGGGCGCGTGACGCCGTCGATCGTGACGCGGCCCTCCTCCATGACCTCCAGGAGCGCGGACTGGGTCTTGGGGCTCGCGCGGTTGATCTCGTCGGCCAGGACGATGTTGGCGAAGATCGGGCCGGAGTGGAACTCGAACTCACCGGTCTTCTGGTCATACACCGTGATGCCGGTGATGTCGCCGGGGAGCAGGTCGGGCGTGAACTGGATGCGCGTGTTGGTGCCCTGCACCGACTGCGCGATCGCCCGCGCGAGCGAGGTCTTTCCGGTGCCGGGCACGTCCTCCAGCAGCACGTGGCCGTCGCTGAGCATCGCGGTGAGCACGAGCTCGACGACGTGGCGCTTTCCGAGGACGGCGCGCTCGACGTTGTCGGCGAGCTGGCCGAACGTCGTGGCGAACCAGGTGGCCTGCTCCTGGGTGAGGGTCATCGGTGGGGTCCTTCGGTCGGGATGCTGTGGGGCGAGGTCAGGGGGTCGGTGGCCCGCTCGGGGACGGCGTAGGTTGCGGCTCCGGGGGCAGGTTGGGATCGCAGCTGCCGAAGGAGGCGGATCCGCGGGCCTCGCCCAGCCCCCCCTGCTCCGGCGACGCGGTCACGGGGATGTTCTCGACGCGCACGGCGCCCTCAGGAACGATGCCGGCGGCAGGCGGGATCCGGAGGATCCCACGCGCATCGAAGTAGCGGATGAGGAGGGATTGCGTGTCGGCGGTCACGGTGCCCGGCCCCGCGGTCTTGCCCACCGCGAGCGGTGACCCGCCGACGCAGCTGGTCACGCCCCATTCGATCGCCACCTGGTGCGGCGCACTTCCCGGTGCGGGTGTCACGGCGACGGAGCCGGACGGCTGCCATCCCTCTTCGTGCCGCACGTAACGCACGGCGATCCCGGGGTCGGCGTTGAAGACGCTGCTGGGCCATCCGGAGAACTCCGCCTGGTAGCCACGCGGAAGACGGTCGTTCGATCGAGGCTCGCCGATCCGCCACTCCGCGCGCTGGCCGGACACGTCCGCGCGCGGGCTGACGCTGTAGGTCCATCCGCGCGGATCCCGGGCGATCTGGATCCGGATGGAGCTGCGCGTATCGGTATCCCCGAAGCGCTGACCGTTGCGCTCCGAGATCGCGCACGCCACGTACTCGGACACGTCGCCCGCTTCGAGACCGGTGAACTCCTCGGTGTATGCGGGTGAGCCCGCGGTGCGCGGGTCGCACCGCCCCGCCTGGCCGGCGGGAACGATGTCGAAGAGCAGTCGGGAGCCGGGGCCGTTGAGATCCGCTCGCGCGGTCGCGGTGACCGCCGCGCTGTCGTCGCCCGTCGATCGGGCCACCAGCACGAGCGACAGGTTGGCCGGGGCGCCGATGCCGTTGGCCGTGATCGTGCGGGACTGGCCTGCCGCGTCCCCACCGAGACCCGGGGGTGTGTCGAATCGCGAGAACGGCGTCACGGTCACGGCCGTCGCCGTATTCGAGCCGAGCTCGAAGCGGTCCACCGAAACGGAGTCCTGCCCCGGGCGCACCGGGACGTCCCGCGACACACCGTTCGCGCTCTGGATCCGCAGGAACCCGGTCTCCGCCGACTCGATGCCGCTGATCGTCAGGGCGATGAGCCCGCCGGCATCGCCGTTGGGCACCGGTTCCCAGTCGACGGCGCGCGGGGTCGCGGGGACGTCGTACGCCCACGCGATCGTGCGCACGCTCGTGCGGGATTCGCCGGTGGCGTTGACGGCCCACGCCTCGTACGTGCGCTGTTCGCCGTTGGGCGCGGAGATGGCGGGGCACACGCCGTCCGCCGAGCAGCGGGCCACTTCGGCGCCGCCGCTGCGCACGACGAAGCCGCTGAGCCCGGGGTAGGCCAGACGCGATTCGCCGGCGTCCACGCGCAGCGTCACGGTGCCGTCGGCGTACGCGCTCTGACGGACGCCGGCGGGTGCCTTGGGATAGCCCTGCAGGTCGAGCAGGATGCGGCCGTCGCGCTCGGATGCGGTGGCCCTGCCCTGCGCGTCGCGCACGGAGAAGGTCGCGGTGCACGTCGCCCCCGGCGCATCCGGGGTCCACGACGCCGCCACCTCGCCGGCCGAGGCGACGCGGAAGCTCACGCCGACGCACGCACCGGTGGGACGGACGTCGACCACTTCCAGCGGTGTGCGCGGTAACGGGTTCACCTCGCCGCCGACGCCGATCACGGGGATCGTGCACGAGGTCCCCGACGCCTGCGAGCACTGCTGGGTCACCGACCCGCCCTGCGGGAGGGTGGAGGGCGCTGCCCCGACGCGCAGCAGGAGGCGGGCGGGGGCGACGGAGGGGTGACTGCTCACCCCCACGACGGCGGCGCTCTCACTGCCGGGCACGGCGCGATCGGCGCCGACGACGGTGACCATCGATCCCGACAGCGTCACCTCGAACGCGGGGCCGCCGTACTCCAGCGTGTACTGGATGGCGTTCCAATCCTCCCGCGCCAGCTGCCACGTGGTCATGTCTCGCAGGTCGAACGTGGCGGTCTCGCCCGGTCCCACCGTGAGCGAAGCCGGCCGCAGCTCGGGCTGCGGGTCGCGCGCGGCGACCGTGATCGGCACCGACAGGTAGGTCCATTCGTCAGTGCCGGCCACACGCACCGGCACCTGACACGCGTCGGTCCACGGCGCCCCCGCACCCGCGTCGTACCGCACGCGCGTGCCCCCCTCCAGGGCGCATGCCGCCTCCGCCCGGGCGCCCGAGGCGGCCACCTCGGCGCCGACCTCCAGCTCGGCGCCGCGGGGCAGGGCCACCAGCTCGGCCATGTCGAAGGTCACCGACTCCAGTTCCGACACCTCCTGCGGCGCCGTCCCGGAGCGCAGCGCGAGTGAGAGGTCGTCGTCGCCCGGCACGCGCAGGAACGCGTAGGTGGTGATCTCCTCCTCGCCGACGACCCCGTGCACGGCGAAGGGGATGAGGCGCGTGGTGGCCGGCAGCTCGCCGCTGAGCTCGCGTCCGCTCAGCCCGATGCCCTCCGGCTCCCCCCACAGGCTCACCTCGAGGTCGTCGACGTCGCCGCGCGACCAGGTCGCCTTGCCGGTGAGCACGTCGACGCCTGAGGTGAACTCCTCGCGGTTCTCCGCAGTGAGCACGGTGTCCGAGACGATGGGGTAGTCCGGCACGCTCTCGCGCACGATCTTGACCACGATGAGACCGCGACCGGTGTTGCCGGAGTCCGATTCCACGTCGTAGAGGAACGACATCGTGCCGGGCAGTTCGCCCGCGGCCAGGACGACGCCGGTGTCGGTGACGGAGAGGATCTGCCCCTTCAGCCGCGCGTACTCGGGGTTGTCGCTGCCGTCGTCGGCGAAGGTCTCCGGCAGATCCGGGCGCACATCCGTGAGGGTCAGAGAGCCCTGCGTGGGGTCGATGTCGTTGGCGAGGGGACTGATGCGGATCGTGTTGTCCGCGCCCGCCTGCACCTGGACGTAATCGGTGAAGGTGATGGGGCTCGGGTTGGCCTGCGCGTCGAGGACGCCGATGCGGGCGGTGCCCTCCCCCGTCGCCCCCGCGGCATCCACCGCGCGGTAGCGGAACGACACCTGTCCGCGATCACCCGGCAGCGAGGAGTACACGATCGCGGAGCCGTCGGCGGAGATCGTGGCCGATCCGCGCTCGGGCTGGGTGAGGATCCGGTCCAGCGTCACGACGTCGCCGTCGGGGTCCATACCGAACCCGTCGAACTCGACGGTCGTCGTGCCGCCGCTGAGCACGCGCCCCTCCAGCGTCGCCGGCAGCGGCGGACGGTTGGCGTCATCGGGCAGCACGCGGATGCGCACGGTCGCGGTGTCCACGAGCGCGGGAGACCCGGTCGTGTAGACGGAGTACTCCACGCCGTAGTCGCCCGGCTCGGTGGGCGCGAGGTAGCGGAGCAGGTCGCCGGAGGCGAAGGCCAGCGCCTCCTGTGTGCTCGAGGTCACCGACGAGGGGTCCAGGCTCGGGCGCCCGCCGGCGGGGGAGATGTCGTTGTCGAGCACCGGGATGTCGACCTGGGCGCCCGCGCGCACCGTGACGGTGTCGTCCACGGCGATGGGGGCGAGCTCGGGCGCCGGCGGCAGCAGGTACACCGTCGCCTCCCCCGCCACACGCGCTCCGGCGTCTTCGGTGCCGTCGCTGACGGTGTACGACACGGTGCCCAGGCGCCCGGCCGCGCCGGAGGCGGTCGTGCCCGACACGCGCAGGTTGTTCTGCCCCACCGCATCCACCGACAGCGTCGCGCCCTCGTCGGCGGAGGCCACGACGTCGCTGAGGAGAAGCACGCGCCGGGTGGGATTGGAAACCGCGGCGAACACGTCGAGGGTCACGTCCTCCTGCGGGCGGACGAAGGCGACCACGGGCGAGGTGGCCAGCTGCGCCGGAGCGTCGGGCGGAAGGATCGTGATGCGGGCCGTACCGGTGGCGTCCGAGGCCCCGTCGGTGACGGTGAAGCCGACGCGGAAGGTGCCCGGCTCGCTCGCGGTGAAGTCGAACGTCGTCGTCCCTCCCACGACGGTCGCGGTGGCCGCGCCGTCGTCGAGGACCCGCACCGAGGTCAGCGACAGCGTGCCCGCCGTCCCCGTGACGTGAGGGGCGACGTCGACCGTCATGCCGCCGTCCACGGTGTCCACCCGCGCGAAGGACTGCACGCTCAGCGCGGGCGAGGGGGTCACCCGCACCACGAGCGCCTTGCTGGAGATCTGTCCCGCGGTATCGGCGACGTTGACCGTGAGCTCGATCAGCTGCTCGCCGCCGCTGCCGTCGTCGGCATGCTGGTAGACCACGTCGCCGCCGGGCGAGGAGGCGACCGTGCCGATGCCGGAGGGGTTCTCCACCGACAGCAGCAGCAGCGGATCGCCGTCGGGGTCGACCCACCCGGGCAGGACGGGCACCGTCACCGTGCCGCCGCGCGCGACCTCGGGAGCGGGCCACGGCACGAGGCACTTCTCCACGCCGCACCACTGCGGAGCACCCTCCCCGCCGGAGACGGTGAGGGTCACGGTGGTGGGCGGTGACACCATTCCGTCGGCGGTGGTGCCGTCGGTCACGCCGTACGTGAAGGTCGCACTGCCGGATGCGGCGGGGGCGACGTGGACGGCGAAGCGCTGGCCGTCGTCGGTCACGCGCACCGTGCCGAACCCGGGGTCCAGGCCCGTCACGGAGGCCGGATCGATGCTCAGCACGTCCTCGTTGGGGTCGTGGTCGTTCAGGAGCACGGGGAGGGTGGCCAGGCGCCCCGCCCGCACCCCGAACGCGTCGGGTTCGGCGATCGGTGGCTTCGGGTCGATGACGACGGCCAGCTGCTCCTCGCTGGGGACCGCGGCCGGGTCGGTGCGGTCATCCAGCGACCAGTCCTGGCTGGAGGGCACCAGGCGCCCGTCGGGCAGGGTCCACACCCAGCCCGTCCGCACCTCGTTGAGGATGACGGCGGCGCCGGTGGCGACGAAGACGGGCCGCCGCTCGTCGCCGAGTGATTCGCCGTTGTAGTCCAGCGCCGTCTCGCCGGCACGTGAGCTCCACAGGGTGCCGCCGCCGTCGGCGGGTCCCAGCCACGCGGCGAGGGTCTCCCCCTCGTGCACGATCGGCGCGGCCGGGGTGCCGAGCACCGTCGCGCCGCGATCGACCTCGACGCTCACGGCACCGTCGGAGGCCACACGGGCGAGCCCGTTCTCGCCGGCGATCCACACGTCGGTGCCGTCGGGGTCGGGCGCTCCCACCACGATGTCACCGGAGAGGTCGACGCTCACCGGCTCCTCGCGGCCGCGCAGGTGCACCTCGCCCGACTCGCGGTCAACGAGCGCCCAGGTGTCGCCCGCGGCGGTGAGAGCGGGGGCGGCGACCTCGGCCGAGATGGGGTCGCGGCCGCGCACCTCCCCCTCGGCGATGTCGTAGCGCAGCACCGACCCGTCGGCCGCCGAGTAGGTGAACAGCAGACCGTCCTCGTTCACCGCGGCCGCCTCCGCCGTGTACTGCGGCCCGTCCTCCTCGTCCTCCTCCGCGGAGGCGAACGGGTCGAGCTGGGCCGCGTCGGCGGTGGAGAGCCGCCCCGCGTGCACCGCCCCGGTGTCGGTGCGGTACGCCACGAAGTCGCCGGCGGTGAGCACCTCGGTGGTGCCGGCGGGGGTGGACTCCGACGAGCGGAGGGCCTCCTCGTCCAGGTCGGCGGGAAGGGCCTCGTCGATCCGCGTGAGCTTGCTGTAGCTGTCGGAGAAGAGGAACGCCCCGTCGGGGGACTGCGCGACGGCGGTCGGGTTGCTGACGCTGCGGACGGTGTCCAGCTCGCCGATCGCGGTGTTCACGCGCGCGTACCGCCGGCCGTCGGCGGTCTGCAGCGCCCACACCGATGCGTCGACCTCGGGCGTCTCCTGGGCGTCCAGCCCCGGCCACACGATGCTCACGCCGATGACGAGGGCGAGGGCTGCGGACCCGGCGGCGATGCCGGCGATGCTGCGTCGACGCATCAGAGGATCCCCGTCGCGAACAGGGCCGTCACGGTCACGGCGGCCCCCGCGATGAGGGCGGCTGCCCCCAGCACCCACGGCACCGCCGTGCGCGTGCGCCGCTCCGGGGACGAGATCTCGGTGTCCTCATCCCGCGCGAGACCGGCGACCCCCGAGGACGAGCGCGACTTCCGCCGTCCGCTGTGCTCGACCGAGCTGCGCACCGGACCGCGCACCGAGGAGTCGGAGAAGTCCACCGAGCGTGCTCCCGGGGCCCATTCGTCCGCCGCCACCTCCAGCGGCGTGACCGGCAGCCCCAGCTCGGCCTGCACGACCCGCAGCGCCTGCCCGAGCTCCAGCGCGCTGGCGAAGCGATCCCGCGCGTCGCGGCTCATGGTGCGGGCTAGGAGCGTCTGCAGCGAGGGCGGCACGTCGGCACGTGCGATCTGGGTGTAGCTCGCGCGCGCGATCCGCCGGCGCAGCTGCTCGCGCGTGTTCTGACCGCGCTCGAGCCGTTCGAAGGGGCTGTGACCGGCCAGCAGCGAGTAGATCGTGGCGCCCAGGCTCCACACTTCGCTGGGCACGGTGCCGGCGGTCTGCTCGGCGACGACCTCCGGCGCGCTCCACGGCACGCTCATCGCGAGCACCTCGTCGGCGGTCTGGCGGGTCAGGGCCGACGCGATTCCGAAGTCGGCCAGCACGGGGGCGCCGAAGGTGGTGATGAGGATGTTGCTGGGTTTGACGTCACGGTGCACGAGGCCCGCGCGGTGTGCGGTCTCCAGTGCGCTGGCCATCTTCACCCCGATGGCGAGCACCTCGGGCACGGGGATCCGCTCCACACGGTAGCGCTGCGCGAGAGACCCCGGGCAGTACTCCATCACGATGTACGGCCGTCCATCCGCGGAGATGCCGGCCTGGTAGACCGTCACGATCGAGGGATGCGCCGACAGCTGGGCGAGGACGTCGGCCTCGGCGTTGAACATGCGCAGCAGATCGGGATCGCGCACGTCGCTCGGGAGCACTTTGACCGCGACGCTGCGGCGCGGCATGTCCTGCTCGTACAGGAAGACGTCGGCGAAACCCCCCGATCCGAGCGGGCGGATGTACGCCAGGCCGGGAAGGATCGGAGGCGCGGCGGGCAGGCGTGTCGGCAACCCGCCCTCCCCCGGTCGGAACTCCCCTGGCGTCAGTCAACGACGCGCCTGTTGTCAGGCTCGGTCATGCTAACAAATCCGCGACGCCGTCATCGCCACCGGCCCTCGGCGGGGCCCGTCGGCTCAGGGCGTCGGCGGCCCCGGGTCGTGGGGATCGAACGGGGAGTCCAGCGATCGGGTCAGCTCCTCGAGCATCGCGGCGATCTGCGGCTCGACGAACTCCGACACGGCCCCCTGGATGCGCAGGCGGTGATGCAGGAGGATCGCGCAGACCTCGCGGCCGATCATGTTCGCGTAGTCGTCGGCCAGACCCACCTCCTGCCGCAGGGCCGCCTTCGCCTCATCGCTCAGCGGCGGGAGGGCGGGGATGGCGGCCTCCTCCTCGGCGGCCAGGCCGGACACCGTGAACAGGAACGGCGCGCCCGGCACCGGATCGGGATCCAGCGGCAGCCCCTCGAACTCGGGCTCGAGCCCCTCGGCCGGGCGGTAACTGCGTGCCCGGTTGCGCGCGGCCTGCTGCTCGAGCTCGGCCTGCAACATCGGGAGGTTGCGCGCGGTGTAGTCGGCGACCGCGGCGTCGACGATCGCCTTGACCCTCGTGGACAGCCCGTGCTGCACGCCGTGCGGGACGTCGGCGCCGAGCCCCGCCGCCGAGAGCACCGGCGATCCGAAGCAGCGGCGGCACGGTGCGACCCGCCCACGGTGGGTCGCCGGCTCCCAGCGCGGCAGCCAGCGGAGCCAGGCGTCCACCGCCTGGCTGACCTGCGTCTCGAGCGAGCGCTCCACGGTCTTTACGCTAGTGCGCGGCGCGCCGCTTGCGGCGTCATTCGTCGCGTTCCCACGGCCATCGCGGGCGACCGGCGCGCGTGCGCACGAGAGCGATTCCGCCCCATCCGGCCACGAGTCCCGCGAGGGCGAGAACCACGCCCGGCCACCCGATCGCCACTCCGCCGGCTGCGGCGAACCCCGCGGCGGGGTCTCTGCCGCTGATCAGCGCACCGACGGCGACACCCACGACCTCGCCCAGATACGCGCACAGGGCGGTGCCCAGGGCGGTCCAGAACGTCGGATGCGGCGCCCGCAGTCCGAACCACAGGGCCGCCGCGAATCCACCCGTGGCCAGCAGCATCCCGATCACGCCGGGGATCTGCCCGAGCCCGGGCGTCTGGATGACGTCGGCGTCGAGGATCAGGCTCGTCAGCCCGAGGCCCGCGATCGCGAGCGCGACGAAGCCGACCACGGCGAACACCAGTGCGATGCCAGGGGCCACCGGGCCCCCGCCCGCACCGGCGTCGCGCGTCATCCTCAGGCGCGGTGCAGCTGCGGGCCGGCCTCGAGCGTGCGCTCGTACTCGCGCTGCGCCTCTTCGTTCAGCTCCGTGACGCGGCGCCCGCGCGCAGCGACCCACGCGCCGAACCAGATCGTCAGCTCGCGGCCGAGCACGAAGGCGACGATCGCCAGCGGCGCGAGCACCTCGGCTTCGAGGAGCTGTGCGCCCTCACGTTCGGTCAGCATCCAGAACGGCGCCTCGAAGAACGCGCCGAGGATGTGACCGGCGTAGGCGGCGAACCCGACGAGCAGGCCCCACACCACCCAGTGACCCCACCGGCCGCGGTTGATGACCGCGCCCAGGAGCCAGAACGCCAGGAAGAACACCACGACCGGCACCCACAGCGACCACGTGGTCAGCCCTGCCAATGCGGTCTCCGGCACGTCGGTGAGCTCGATGACCCCGTCGAGCAGCCCCAGGCCGAGTGCGGCCGCGAGGTACAGCACGGCGAAGACGAGAGCGGCGAGCAGGCCGATGGCGCCGGCGGCACCGCGGTTCCCGCGGGGCCGGGGGGCTTCGGGCGCCTGCACGAAGATCGGCTGCGCACCGGGGTAGGCCGAAGCCGACTGGGAGGCCGGCTGGGACGCCGGCTCGCTCGGGGTCACGACGGGCGCGGCGGCGACCTGCGTGGGGGTGTCGTCGGCGCGCACGTCGGCGCGGCGGGCGTCCTCCACGGGGATGTCGTCGGCGCGCGTGGACTCGTCGGCGGACGCGGCGTACATCGCCCAGCGGTCGTCGTCGGGTTCGTCCTCGACGCGCTCCTGGACGACCACGGTCTCTTCCACCACGACGGTCTCGGGCGCGTCGGCGGGACGGTCGGGCTCGGTCTGCTCGGCGGGAAGGTCTGCGCGCGCGGCTTCGGCCTCGGCGAGCCCCTCCCGTGCGCGGCCGACCACGTCGGCGTCGCGCTCGGCGTCCGTCGGTTCGTCGACAGGGTCGCCGTACGACGATCTGGGGTCACTCATCGCCAGCACTCCTCACGCGGGGTGGATCCCCGCTGTGCGAGGGTAACGCGCGTGCCCCGCGTGCTTCGGGAGGCGTGCCGTCGTGTGTCGATGTCGTATGAGGATGTCGGTCGCGATCCGCCCTCAGGTCCCCTCCGGCTGGGCGGGGAAGACGCGGGACGCGACCTGGGTGCTGTAGTCCTCGGGCAGCCAGTCGTCCAGGACGCTGGAGAGCCACACATCACCGCGCAGATCGTGCACCTCCCTGACGGTGCCGCGGGCGCGCTCGCAGCGGGCGGCGCCGTCCTCGAGGGTGCAGTCGAACCCCTCCGCGGCCAGTGCGGCGTGGGCGACCGGCGCGGTGTCCACCGGCACCGTCGCCACGGTCGTGGACACCGAGCGACCGTCGCCGGTGCGCCACGTGCACGTGAAGCGCACGGCCGGGGTCAGCGCCGTGGCCAGCGCGGAGGCGGTGGCCGGCGGATCGGTGTTCTGCGACAGCAGGACGTCGGGCGTCCAGGTGAGCTCGGCCCACAGCGGATCCGGATACAGGTCGCGGCAGTCCGTGGCCGGCGCCGCGTCGGTGGCGGCATCCCCCGCCCCGTCGGCGGAGGGCGTGGCCGTGGCACCGCGCAGCATGGCCCCGATCATGTCGACCGCTCCCGGGACGCCGGGCGCGGCCAGCCACAGCAGGGCCGCGATCACCGCTGCACACAGCACTCCGGCCGGCCACGCGACCCACAGGCTGCGCCCGCTCACCCGCGCCATGGCATCCCCTCCCCGGCCACGGTAAGCGCTGCGGCGCGGCGAACCGGAGTGCCACGCCAGGGGACGACGAAGGCCCCGGCCGCTGCGGCGTGCGCAGGGACCGGGGCCTTCGAGGCGATCAGTTGTAGGTGCCGGGCGTGAAGTCGTCCGTCGAGAAGCTATCGAAGTCGACGTAGCTCAGGTCGGCGTCGCTGTACGCGCCGTCCGAGGCGAAGATGCGGTTGGGGTACCGCTCGCTCTTGGCCTCCTCCGTCGCCTCGACCGTGACGTTGCGGTACTTCGCAAGTCCGGTTCCGGCGGGGATGAGCTTTCCGATGATGACGTTCTCCTTGAGGCCGACGAGCGGGTCGCTCTTGCCCTCCATGGCCGCCTGCGTCAGGACGCGGGTGGTCTCCTGGAACGATGCCGCCGACAGCCACGACTCCGTCGCGAGCGACGCCTTCGTGATACCCATCAGCTCGGGGCGGCCCGACGCGGGGCGCTTGCCCTCGGCCACGGTCTCCCGGTTGATGTTCTGGTACTTCTTGAAGTCGACCAGCTCGCCCGGGAGCAGCGTCGTGTCGCCGTGGTCGACCACGGTGACCTTCCGCAGCATCTGGCGCACGATGACCTCGATGTGCTTGTCGTGGATCGGCACACCCTGGGAGCGGTACACGCCCTGGACGCCGTTGACGAGGTACTTCTGCACCTCGCGGGCACCCTGCACGCGCATGACCTCCTTGGGGTCGAGCGTTCCGACCAGGAGGGGCTGACCCACCGAGACGTGCTGGCCGTCCTCGACCAGAAGCGTCGCGCGCTTGAGGACGGGGTACACGACCGGCTCGTCGCCGTTGTCGGGCGTGAGGATGACCTTCTTGGCCTTGTCGGTCTCGTCGATCACGATGCGGCCGTCGGCCTCCGCGATCGGCGAGGCACCCTTGGGGGTACGCGCCTCGAAGAGCTCCTGCACACGGGGAAGACCCTGCGTGATGTCCTCCGCCGACGCCGACCCACCGGTGTGGAAGGTGCGCATCGTCAGCTGCGTGCCGGGCTCACCGATCGACTGGGCGGCGATGATGCCCACGGCCTCACCGATGTCGACCATCTTGCCGGTGGCCAGCGAGCGGCCGTAGCACTTCGCGCACACACCGACCGCCGAGTCGCACGTCAGGACCGAGCGGACCTTGATGTTCTCGACGCCCGCCTCGACGAGCTTGTTGATGAGCACGTCGCCCACGTCGTCGCCGGCCTCGGCCAGGACCGTGCCCTGCGCGTCGACCACGTCGGACGAGAGGGTACGGGCGAACACCGAGTTCTCGACGTTCGCGTCCTTGACGAGCGTGCCATCGGCACCGGCCGCGGCGATCGGGAGCTCGAGGCCCTTCGACGTGCCGCAGTCCTCCTCGCGGATGATGACATCCTGCGAGACGTCCACCAGACGACGCGTGAGGTACCCCGAGTCGGCCGTACGGAGGGCCGTGTCGGCCAGACCCTTACGGGCACCGTGCGTCGCGATGAAGTACTCCGCCACCGACAGACCCTCGCGGTACGAGGAGATGATCGGACGGGGGATGATCTCACCCTTGGGGTTGTTCACCAGGCCTCGCATACCGGCGATGTTCCGGATCTGCAGCCAGTTACCACGCGCTCCCGAGGACACCATGCGGTTGATGGTGTTGTCCTCCGGGAAGTTGTCGCGCATCGCCTTCTGGACCTCGTCGGTTGCTTCGGTCCAGATCTTGATGAGCTCCTGACGACGCTCGGCGTCGGTGGTGAGGCCCTTCTCGTACTGCGCCTGGACCTTCGCGGCCTGCTTCTCGTAGCCGGCGACGATCTCCTTCTTGTTCGGAGGCGTCAGGATGTCGCTGAGCGCCACCGTCACACCCGAACGCGTGGCCCAGTAGAAGCCGGCGTCCTTGATGCGGTCGAGGGTCGCGGCGACCTCCACCTTGGGATACTCCTCGGCCAGCTTGTTGACGATCTGCGACAGCTTGCCCTTGTCGGCCTGCTCCCGCACGAACGGGTAGCCCTTGGGGAGCGTGTCGTTGAAGATCGCCTGGCCGAGCGAGGTGTCCACGAGGCCGTGGCGCTCGTAGCCCTCGGGGGCCTGGCCCTCGAGGAAGCTCAGCCCGGGGATGCGGATGCGGACCTTCGCCTGCAGGTCGAGGGTGCCCTCGTCCTTGGCCAGGATCGCCTCGCCGACCGAGCCGAACACGCGGCCCTCGCCGGTCGCGCCCTCCTTGAGCGTGGTCAGGTGGTGCAGGCCGATGATCATGTCCTGCGAGGGCAGGGTCACCGGGCGGCCGTCCGACGGCTTCAGGATGTTGTTCGACGCGAGCATCAGGATGCGGGCCTCGGCCTGGGCCTCGACCGACAGCGGCAGGTGCACGGCCATCTGGTCACCGTCGAAGTCGGCGTTGAACGCCGCGCACACGAGCGGGTGCAGCTGGATGGCCTTGCCCTCCACGAGCTGCGGCTCGAACGCCTGGATGCCCAGGCGGTGCAGCGTGGGCGCACGGTTCAGCAGCACGGGACGCTCGCGGATAATCTCCTCGAGCACGTCCCACACCTCGGGGCGCGTACGCTCCACGGCGCGCTTGGCGGCCTTGATGTTCTGCGAGTGACCGAGGTCGATGAGGCGCTTGATCACGAACGGCTTGAACAGCTCCAGCGCCATCTGCTTGGGCAGACCGCACTGGTGCAGCTTCAGCTGGGGACCGACGACGATGACCGAACGGCCCGAGTAGTCCACGCGCTTGCCGAGCAGGTTCTGGCGGAACCGGCCCTGCTTGCCCTTGAGCATGTCGGACAGCGACTTCAGCGCACGGTTTCCCGTGCCGGTGACCGGGCGACCGCGGCGGCCGTTGTCGAACAGCGCGTCGACGGCCTCCTGCAGCATCCGCTTCTCGTTGTTGACGATGATCTCGGGGGCACCGAGGTCGATCAGGCGACGGAGGCGGTTGTTGCGGTTGATCACGCGGCGGTACAGGTCGTTGAGGTCGCTGGTCGCGAAGCGGCCACCGTCCAGCTGCACCATCGGGCGCAGCTCCGGCGGGATCACCGGAACGACGTCGAGCACCATCGAGGCCGGGCTCATGCCGGTCTGCAGGAACGAACTGACGACCTTCAGGCGCTTGATCGCACGGATCTTGCGCTGGCCCTTGCCCTCGGAGATCTGCAGGCGCAGGTTCTCGGCCTCGGCCTGCAGGTCGAACGCCTCCAGGCGCCGCTTGATCGACTCCGCGCCCATGTGGGCCTCGAAGTACTGACCGAACCGGTCCTGCAGCTCGTGGAAGACGTCGTCCTCGGGCTTGAGCGTGCCGACCTCGAGCGTGCGGAAGTCCTCCCACACGCGCTCGAGCTTGGCGATCTGCTCGTCGGCGCCCTTGCGGATCTGGGACATCTCCTTCTCGGCGGCGTCCTTGACCTTCTTCTTCTGGTCGGCCTTGGCACCTTCCGCCTCGAGAGCGGCGAGCTCCTCCTCCAGCTTGGCCAGGCGGGCCGCGATCTTGGAGTCGCGACGGTCGCCGAGCGTCTTCAGCTCGAGACGGATGTTGTTCTCCTGCGTGGGGAGGTCGCGGTGACGCGCATCCTCATCGACGGAGATGACCATGTAGGCGGCGAAGTAGATGACCTTCTCGAGGTCCTTCGGAGCCATGTCCAGCAGGTACCCCAGGCGCGAGGGGACGCCCTTGAAGTACCAGATGTGGGTCACGGGTGCGGCGAGCTCGATGTGGCCCATGCGCTCGCGGCGGACAGAGGACTTGGTGACCTCCACGCCGCAGCGCTCGCACACGATGCCCTTGAAGCGCACGCGCTTGTACTTGCCGCACGCGCACTCCCAGTCGCGGGAGGGTCCGAAGATCTGCTCGCCGAAGAGACCGTCCTTCTCCGGCTTGAGCGTGCGGTAGTTGATGGTCTCGGGCTTCTTGACCTCGCCGTAGGACCAACGACGGATGTCGTCAGCCGTAGCCAGGCCGATGCGAAGCTGATCGAAAGTGGTTGATTCGAGCACTACTTCTCCTGTGTCGGAATTCTGCTGTTTGCCTGGCCGGGTCAGATCTCGTCGATGGACGAGGACTCGAAGCGGCTGGAGATGTTGATGCCGAGCTCTTCCGCCGCGCGGAAGGCGTCGTCATCCGTGTCGCGGAGGTTGACCGCGGTGCCGTCGGCCGAGAGGACCTCGACGTTCAGGCAGAGCGACTGCATCTCCTTCATGAGGACCTTGAACGACTCGGGGATCCCGGGCTCCTGGATGTTCTCGCCCTTGACGATCGCCTCGTACACCTTGACGCGGCCGAGGATGTCGTCGGACTTGATCGTGAGGAGCTCCTGGAGCGCGTAGGCGGCACCGTATGCCTCGAGTGCCCACACCTCCATCTCACCGAAGCGCTGACCGCCGAACTGCGCCTTACCACCGAGCGGCTGCTGGGTGATCATCGAGTACGGACCGGTCGAGCGGGCGTGGATCTTGTCGTCGACGAGGTGGTGCAGCTTCAGGATGTACATGTAGCCGACCGAGACCGGTGCCGGGAAGGGGTCTCCCGAGCGTCCGTCGAACAGCAGCGTCTTGCCCGAGGAGCCGATGAGGCGCTCTCCGTCGCGCGTGGGGAGGGTCGAGTCCAGCAGACCCGCGATCTCGTCCTCGCTCGCACCGTCGAACACCGGGGTGGCGACCTTCGTGCCCGGCGCGGCCTCGAAGGCCTGCTCGGGCAGGCGCACAGCCCACTCCGGGGTGCCCTCGACCTTCCAGCCCTGCTGCGCGATCCAGCCGAGGTGAAGCTCCAGCACCTGGCCGAAGTTCATGCGGCCGGGGATGCCCAGCGGGTTGAGCACGACGTCGACGGGGGTGCCGTCGGCGAGGAAGGGCATGTCCTCCACGGGCAGGATCTTCGCGATGACGCCCTTGTTGCCGTGGCGTCCGGCGAGCTTGTCACCCTCGGTGATCTTGCGCTTCTGGGCGATGTAGACCACGACGCGGCGGTTGACGCCCGAGCCGAGCTCGTCGTCGCCGTCCTCGGCGTTGAACTCCTTGACCGCGATGATCGTGCCCTGCTCACCGTGGGGCACCTTCAGCGACGTGTCGCGGACCTCGCGGCTCTTCTCGTTGAAGATCGCGCGCAGCAGGCGCTCCTCGGCGGAAAGCTCGGTCTCGCCCTTGGGCGTGACCTTGCCGACGAGGATGTCGCCGGGGCGGACCTCGGCGCCGATGCGGACGATGCCGCGCTCGTCGAGGTCCTTCAGCAGGTCGGGGCTGACGTTGGGGAGGTCACGGGTGATCTCCTCCTTGCCGAGCTTGGTGTCGCGGGCGTCGACCTCGTACTCCTCGATGTGGATCGAGGAGAGGGTGTCGTTCTTGACGAGCTCCTGGCTGAGGATGATCGCGTCTTCGAAGTTGTGACCCTCCCACGTCATGAACGCCACGAGGAGGTTCTTGCCCAGGGCCAGCTCGCCGTTCTGCGTCGCGGGGCCGTCGGCGATGACCTCGCCGGCCTCCACGCGCTCACCGGCCGAGACGACCACGCGCTGGTTGTAGGACGTGCCCTGGTTGGAGCGGTCGAACTTGCGCAGGAAGTAGTCCTGCGTGCCGCCCTCGTCCAGCTGCACCGTCACGACGTCGGCCGAGACCTCCATCACGACACCGGGCTTCTCGGCGGTGATGACATCGCCCGCGTCCACCGCGGCGTAGCCCTCCATACCGGTACCCACCAGCGGCGAGTCGCTGCGCACCAGCGGAACGGCCTGACGCTGCATGTTCGCACCCATGAGGGCGCGGTTGGCGTCGTCGTGCTCGAGGAACGGGATGAGCGAGGTCGCCACCGACACCATCTGGCGCGGCGAGACGTCCATGTAGCCGATCTCGTCGGCGGGGATGAGGTCGACCTCGCCGCCGATCTTGCGGGCGAGGACGCGGTCCTCCTGGAAGTGACCGTCGGCCTTGAGCGGCGCGTTGGCCTGGGCGACGATGAAGTCGGCCTCTTCGCTCGCCGTCAGGTAGTCGATCTGGTCGGTGACCCGGCCGTCGACGACCTTGCGGTACGGGGTCTCGATGAAACCGAACGCGTTGATGCGCGCGAAGGACGCGAGCGAGCCGATCAGGCCGATGTTCGGGCCTTCCGGGGTCTCGATCGGGCACATGCGGCCGTAGTGCGAGGGGTGCACGTCACGGACCTCGACGCCGGCACGCTCACGCGACAGACCACCCGGGCCCAGCGCCGACAGGCGGCGCTTGTGGGTCAGGCCCGCGAGCGGGTTGTTCTGGTCCATGAACTGCGACAGCTGGCTGGTTCCGAAGAACTCCTTGATCGCGGCGACGACGGGGCGCACGTTGATCAGGGTCTGCGGCGTGATCGCCTCGATGTCCTGCGTCGTCATGCGCTCGCGCACGACGCGCTCCATCCGGGACAGGCCCGTGCGGACCTGGTTCTGGATGAGCTCGCCCACCGCGCGGATGCGGCGGTTGCCGAAGTTGTCGATGTCGTCGGTGTCCAGGCGGATGTCGGCCGGCTTGCCGCCGCGCAGACCCGGGAAGGTCTCGTCGCCGCGGTGCAGGCGGACGAGGTACTTGATGGTCGCGACGATGTCGTCGACCGTCAGCACCGAGTCGCTCAGCGGCAGGTCGAGGCCCAGCTTCTGGTTGATCTTGTAACGACCCACCTTGGCCAGGTCGTAGCGCTTGGAGTTGAAGTAGAAGTTGTCCAGCAGCGCGCGGGCGGCCTCGGCGGCGACCTGCTCGCCCGGACGGAGCTTGCGGTAGATGTCGCGGAGCGCGTCCTCCTTGGTGAGGATCGTGTCCTTGCTCAGGGTGTCTTCGATCGAATCGAACCCGGAGAACTCCGCGAGGATGTCTTCGCTCGTGAGGCCCAGGGCCTTGAGGAAGACGGTGACCGACTGCTTGCGCTTGCGATCGATGCGCACACCGACCTGGTCGCGCTTGTCGATCTCGAACTCCAGCCACGCACCGCGGCTGGGGATGATGCGGGCCGACACGATGTCCTTGTCGGAGGTCTTGTCGGGGGTCTTGTCGAAGTACACGCCCGGCGAGCGGACGAGCTGCGAGACCACGACACGCTCGGTGCCGTTGATGATGAAGGTGCCCTTGCCCGTCTGCAGCGGGAAGTCGCCCATGAAGACCGTCTGGGTCTTGATCTCACCGGTCTGGTGGTTCATGAACTCGGCCTCGACGTACAGCGGGGCGGCGTAGGTCTTGCCGCGCTCCTTGCACTCCTCGATCGAGTACTTCTCCGGCTCCAGGTACGGGTTCGTGAACGACAGCTGCATCGTCTCGCTGAGGTCCTCGATCGGAGAGATCTCCTCGAAGATCTCCTCGAGACCGCTGATCTCCGGCACATCCGTGCGACCGGCGGCCTTGGCCTCGGCGACGCGTGCCTTCCACGCCTCGTTGCCGACGAGCCAATCGAAGGACTCGGTCTGCAACGCGAGAAGGTCGGGGACCGTCAGCGTGTCGGAGATTTTCGCGAACGAAAGCCGGGATGCTCCGCGGCCGTTCTTAGGGGTGGTGGTGGGGTTGGATGCGTTGCGCGCAGCAGCCAAGGGAATAACCTCCGCAGAGCCCGGTGAGGGCTCGTGATTTCCTTGTCGTCAGGGTGGAGTGCTCCCGGCCCCGAAACCTGACGCGTCGCACACCGCGAGAGCGGGGACGCGCAGGAACAGCCGACCACCATATGAGGGCAGGGGAAAGGGGAGCGCAAACAGCAACTATACGACGGATGACGCGCCGTGTCCAGCGGCATTCTTGACGCGTTCCGTCACGTGCGGTATAACCGCGAGCGACCTGGCCGGTATTCCGCCTCGCACGGCGCGGGCGCGTCAGGGCAGCGGGCGGGCGTGGCGGAAGCGCACGCGCGTGCCGGGGCGCGCTTGGGCGAGAGCGTTCAGCGCCGCCTCGGTCGCCACGGCGATGACGGGGTAGCCGCCGGTGACCGGGCCGTCGGCCAGGAGGATCGTGGGGCGCCCGGACGGCGGCACCTGCAGGGCGCCGGGGATCATCCCCTCGCTGGGCAGCTCTCCCCCGCGGACGCGTTCGAGCTCCGTTCCGTCCAGGCGCATGCCCACCCGGTCGGCGGCGGCGGAGACCGTCCACTCCTCCTCGAAGAGGGCGCGGGAGGCGGATGCGGCGAACCAGTCTGTCCGCGGGCCCGGCGCGAGCTCGACCTCGATCCGCTCGTCGGCGGCGGCACCCCAGGGCGCGAGGTCGGCGGCGGGGACCGGTGCGGCCGGCGCGGGCCCGATGGCGAGCATGTCGCCCGCGCGGAGCGGCGCGGGGCCGATCCCGGCCAGGACGTCGGTGGCGCGGGAGCCGGCCACCGGGGCCACGTCGATGCCGCCGCGCACCGCGAGGTAGGCCCGCGCGCCGGAGGCGAACGGACCGACGTGCAGCTCGGCGCCGGCCGGCCACGGCACGGCGGTGTGCGGGTCGACGGAGTGCCCGCCGATCGTGATCGGTCCGGTCGCGCCGGCCACCGCCATCCATCCGTCCCGCCCGGCCACGGCGCGGAAGCCGCCCATCGTGATCTCGACCCCGGCCGCGCCCTCGGCGTTGCCGACGAGGCGGTTCGCGCGGCGCAGCGCCGCCCGGTCCAGCGCGCCGGAGCCGGCGATCCCCAGCGCCGCGTGCCCTGGCCGGCCCAGGTCCTGCACGGTGGCGAGCAGGCCGGGCTCGACGACGCGCAGCCCACCCTCCGCCGAGACACCACTTTCCGACTGAGACACCCGGCGTCGCCCGGTGTCTCGGACGGAAAGTGGTGTCTCACCCCGGACGGGGCTGGCGGGGACGAAGCGCACGCGCGCACCGGGGGGCAGCAGGACGGGCACGTCGGCGGATGCGTCGAACAGGGGCGCGTCCGTCGTGCCGATGAGGCGCCACCCGCCGGGCGTCTCGCGCGGGTACGCGCCCGAGAATGCCCCCGCCAGGCCCACCGCGCCGGCCGGAACGCGCGTGCGGGGGGACGCCAGCCGGGGCACGTCGAAGGCCCACTGCGGGCTCACGAGGTACCCGAACCCGGGGGCGAACCCGGAGAATGCGACCGACCACTGCGCGCCGCGGTGTCGCGCGACGAGTTCGGCCGCGCTCATGCCGAGCAAATCGGCGGTCTCCGCCAGGTCGGGTCCGTCGTAGCGGATCGGCACCTCCACGACCGGGCCGGCGGGCCTGGCCGCCGCCGCCGCATCCGCGCCCGCCGAGCGGATCCACGCGCGCACGACGGAACCCGGAACCACGCCCGGGTCGAACGTCACGAGCACCGTCCGGGCCGCCGGCACGACGTCGACGACCCCGCGGGGGCGGGATGCGTGCAGCGCCGCCGACAGCGCCAGCACGTCGGCGAGCGACTCGACCTCGGCCAGCACCGCCCGCTCCCCCATCGGCCGCAGCAGGGCGCTCACCATGCCGTGCTCACCATGCCGTGCTCACCATGGCGCGCGCACCGCGACGCCCTCCGCCTCCAGCGCCGTCCGCACCGCGCGGGCCATCGCCACCGCGGCGGGGGTGTCGCCGTGCAGGCACAGGGACGCGGCATCGGTGGCGACCAGTGCGCCGTCCACCGCCGCCACCACCCGCTCCCGCACGAGGCGCACGGCCCGTTCCGCCACGGCGGCCGGATCGTGCAGCACGGCCCCGGCCACGGCGCGGGACACGAGCCCGCCGTCGGCGGTGTAGGCGCGGTCCAGGAACGCCTCCCGCACGAACGGCAGTCCGGCCGCCGCCGCGGCTCGCGCGATCTCGCCGCCCAGGCCCAGTAGCGGCACCGCGCGCCCTACGCGCGCCGCCAGGTCTGCCACCGCGGCCGCGACCGCGCGGGCCTGCCCGGGGTCGACGGTGACGGCGTGGTACAGCGCGCCGTGCGGCTTGACGTAGCGCAGCTCCGCGCCCGCCTCCGCCAGCGCCGCCAGCTGCGCCGCGACCTCGGCGCGCAGCTGCGCCGGCTCGGGGGACCGCGGCGTGCGGCCGAAGTCATCCGGGTCCGGATAGGAGGGATGGGCCCCCACCGCGACACCGAACCGGGCGGCGCGGGCGACCGCGGCGCGCATGGATGCGGCATCCCCGGCATGTCCGCCGCATGCGACGCTCGCGCTGGAGACGACGGCGAACATCGCCTCGTCGTCGGCCGTCGGCACGCCCGCGACCGTCTCGCCCAGGTCGGCGTTGAGGTCGATCGTGCGCATGGCGACCACGCTACCGGCGCGGCCGGCGCCGGCAGCGGTCACGGGTGCGTGACGATGTGCATGCGGGGGTGCGGCGACACCGTGCGGCGGGCAGGATGGACGGATGACTCCCGCCGCGCCGCTGTTGTCCGTCCGCGACCTCGCCGTCGACTTCGCCACGATCGACGGACCCGTGCGCGCCGTCGACGGCGTCGACTTCGACATCGCCGCCGGCGAGACCGTGGCGATCGTCGGCGAATCCGGCTCGGGCAAATCCACCACCGCGATGGCGATCATCGGGCTGCTCGCTTCCGGCGGATCGGTGGCCCGCGGCAGCATCCTGCTCGACGGCGAAGACCTCACGGGTTTCGGCGAGGCGCGCATGCGGGAGGTGCGCGGGCGCGACATCGGCCTCGTGCCGCAGGACCCCATGTCCAACCTCAACCCCGTCGCCAAGGTCGGCACGCAGGTGGCCGAGACCCTCCTCGCCCACGGCATGGCGACGCGCTCGGACGTGCAGGACAGGGTCGTCGAGACGCTCGAGGCGGCCGGCCTCCCGGATGCCGCCGCCCGCGCCAAGCAGTATCCGCACGAGTTCTCCGGCGGGATGCGCCAGCGGGCGCTCATCGCGATCGGGATGGCGTGCAAGCCGCGTCTGCTCATCGCCGACGAACCCACGAGCGCCCTGGACGTCACGGTGCAGCGGACGATCCTGGACCAGATCGACCGAATGACCACGGAGCTGGGCACATCCGTGCTGCTCATCACGCACGACCTGGGGCTCGCCGCGGAGCGGGCCGCCCGCGTCATCGTGATGCACCGCGGGCGCGTGGTCGAGCAGGGGCCGGCGCGGCAGATCCTGGAGGCTCCGCAGCATCCGTACACGAAGTCCCTCGTCGCGGCGGCGCCGTCGGTGGCCGCCGTCCGGCTGCGCCCCGAGGCCTTCCGCGCCCGCACCCTCGAGGTCGCGGGCGAGCCGGCCGCGGCACGCGACGACGTCGTCGTCATCGAGAACCTCACGAAGGTGTACCCGACCCGCGGGCGCGGGGAGGACTTCCGCGCCGTCGACGACGTGTCCCTGTCGATCCCGCGCGGGGAGACCGTCGCGATCGTGGGCGAGTCGGGATCGGGGAAGACCACGACGGCCCGGATGCTGCTGAAGGTCATCGAACCCACCAGCGGCAGCATCCGCTACGAGGGGCAGGACGTCACGACCCTCAAGGGCGCGGCGCTGAAGGACTTCCGGCAGAAGGTGCAGCCGATCTTCCAGGACCCCTACTCGAGCCTGAACCCCATGTTCACGATCGAGCGGATCATCGAGGAGCCGCTGACCTTCTACAAGCGCGGTTCCTCGAAGGAGCGATCGGCGCGCGTGCGCAAGCTCATGGACGACGTCGCGCTGCCGCAGTCGATGCTGCGCCGGTACCCGTCTGAGCTGTCCGGCGGGCAGCGCCAGCGCGTCGCGATCGCGCGGGCCCTCGCCCTCTCCCCCGAGGTGGTCGTGTGCGACGAGCCGGTGTCGGCGCTGGACGTGCTCGTGCAGGACCAGATCCTCACGCTCCTGGGCGACCTGCAGCGCGAATACGGCCTGAGCTACCTCTTCATCTCGCATGACCTCGCCGTCGTCCGCCTCATCAGCGACTACGTGTGCGTCATGAAGGACGGCCGGCTCGTGGAGGCCGCATCCAGCGAGGAGATCTTCACCAACCCCCGTGACCCCTACACGCGGCGCCTGCTCGCCTCCATCCCCGGGAACGAGCTCGGCCTCACCGGCTGACCCTGCACCGTCCGTCGCTCCCCCCGGCGCCCGGCCCTACCCGGATTCGCGAGACTGCAGCCCACCGGCGAGACAGCGACATAATGTCGAGGTCTCGCCGGTGGCGTGCGGTCTCGCGGATGGGGCCGGGGCGGGTCGGGCCGGTCGGGCCGGGGCGCCGGGGGTCAGCGGGCGCGGGTGCGGGGGTCCATCGCTTCGCGGAGGGATTCGCCCAGGAGCGTGAAGCCCAGGGCCGTCACGGCGATGCAGATGCCGGGGAGGAACGCCAGCCACGGGGCGATCGCGAGCTCGGACTGGGCGTAGGTGAGCATGCGGCCCCACTCGGCCGTCTGCGGCAGCCCGCCGCCCAGGCCCAGGAACGACAGCGCGGCGGCGTCGATGACGGCCGTCGCGAGGGTGAGCGTCCCCTGCACGATGACGGGCCCGAGGCTGTTGGGCAGCACGTGGCTCATCGTGATCGACCGGCGCGAGAGGCCGAGCGTCTGCGCCGACAGCACGTAGTCGGCGCCGCGCTGCTGCAGCATCGACGCGCGCAGCAGGCGCGCGAACACCGGCACCTGGGATGCTCCGATCGCGATCATGATCGCGAGCTGGCTCTGCCCCAGGATCGCCGCGATCGACACCGCCAGCAGCAGGTTCGGCACCGACAGGAGGATGTCGACGAAGCGCATGACGAGGTTGTCGACCCACCCGCCGAAGGTCCCCGCGATCAGGCCCAGCAGCATCCCGCCGAGCAGGCCGAACGCCGTGGAGATGATGCCGATCTGCAGCGACGCCTGCGCGCCCCAGATGAGCTTGGACAGCACGTCGCCGCCGAAGCGGTCCAGGCCCAGCGGGAACTGCGGGAGCTCGCCGGGGCCCGGGATGTCGGTGGGCGTGATGTAGCGCTGGCCGGGGAGGGACTCGGCCGGATACGGCGCGAGCAGGGGTGCCAGCAGCGCGACGAGGAGGAACAGCGCGACGATGACGGCGCCGATCCACGCGGTCGGGTTGCGCCGCAGGCGCCGGAACACGTCGCGCCAGAAGCCGCCGCGGGTCTTCGCCCCGAGGAGGGCGGTGTCGACGATCGCGTTGTCGTCGACCGGCCCGCCGCTGGGGGCCGGGGGCAGGATGCTGGAGCTCACTGCACTCTCACTCTCGGATCGATCACGCTGTACGACACATCCACGAGCAGGTTGATGAGGGCGTACAGGATCGCGATGAAGATGATGAATCCCTGGAGCACCGGGAAGTCGCGCGTGAAGATGGCGCGCGCGAGGAACTGCCCGATGCCGGGGAAGGCGAACACCGTCTCGGTGAGCACCGCCCCGGAGATGAGGAGCCCGGCCTGCAGGCCCACGGTGGTGACCACCGGCAGCATGGCGTTGCGCAGGATGAAGCGGTTGCGCAGCGTCGACTGGCCGATGCCCTTGGCCCGGCCGGTGCGCACGTAGTCGGCGTTCTGCACGTCCAGCACCGAGGCGCGCGTGATGCGGACGATGATCGCGAGCGGGATCGTCCCCAGCGCGAGCGCCGGCAGCACGAGGTGCAGGAGCGCATCCCACGCCGCGTCGAACTCGCCCGTGATCAGGCCGTCCAGGACGTACAGGTTCGTGTAGTGCGTCGCGTCGATGCGCGGGTTCTGCCGCCCGTCGGAGGGGAGCCAGCCCAGCTGCACCGCGAAGACGTACTTGAGGATGAAGGCGAGGAAGAACACCGGGATCGTGATGCCGACGAGGCTCAGCACGACGGCGATGTGATCCCACGCCTTGCCGTGCTTGCGGGCGGCCCAGTATCCCAGCGGGATGCCGATGCCCACGGCGATGATGAGCGCCGCGATGGAGAGCTCCAGGGTCGCCGGGAAACGGCGGAAGAACTCCTCCAGCACGGGCCGGCCGGTCTGGATGGACGAACCGAAGTCGCCGGTGAGGAGGCGCCCGAGCCACGTGAAGTACTGCACGTACAGCGGCTCGTTGAAGCCGTACAGCTCGTTGATGCGCTCGACGGCCTCCGGTGTCGCGCGCTCACCCAGGAGCGCGACGGCCGGGCCGCCGGGAAGCGCGCGGACCCACAGGAACAGCAGGACGGACAACCCGAAGAGGGTGGGGATGAGCAGGAGCAGACGCCTGCCGATGGTGCGTAGCACGGGGACTCCGGAGTCGGGGAGGGCACGGATGCAGCGACCCGGGCGCCGCGAAGAGGCCCGGGTCGCTGCGTCCGCTACGTCACTCGGACAGTTCGATCATGTTGTAGACCTCGTCCTGCACGGGGCTGGCGGGGTACGACACGACACGCTCGGCGAACGCGAGGGTGGGCACCGGGCTTGCCAGCGGCACGCCGGGCAGGAACTGCGCGATCTGCTCGTTGACGTCCTGGTAGGCCGGCTCCTGCTCGTCCACGCTCGCCAGTCCGCGCGCCTCCGTGAGGGCGGCGAACAGCTCCGGGTTGTCGAAGCCCCACTCGCTCGAGGGCGCACCGAAGAAGGTGCCCACGAAGTTGTCGGGGTCGTTGTAGTCGCCCGTCCACCCGAGGAGGTGGATGCCGTGGTCCGAGCCGCCCTGGATGAGGTCGAGGTACTCGGCCCACTCGTTGGAGACGGGGTTGAGCACGATGCCCACCGCCTCCAGCTGCGACTGCAGGTTCGTGAAGATCTGCTCCGGGTTGGGCATGTACGGGCGGGAGATGTTGACCGGGTAGTTGAAGGTCAGCGTCAGCGGGCTCGCCTCGCTGAACCCGGCCTCGGCCAGCAGCGTCTCGGCCGCTTCGGGGTCGTACTCGTACGTCGTGACGTCGTCGTTGAAGCCGATCACGCTGTCGGGCATGAACTGCTCGGCGATCTCGGTGCCCTCCGGCAGCACCTGGCTGACCAGCTGCTCCTTGTCGATGGCGTGGGCGATCGCCTGGCGGACGCGGATGTCCGACAGCGCGGGGTCGGCGGAGTTCATGCCGAGGTACAGGACGTTGAACGGATCGCGGTTGACCAGCGTGAAGCCGGCGTCCTCCAGCGCGCCGAGGTCTGCGGGGGCGACGAGGTCGTAGCCGTCGATCGATCCCGACTCCAGTGCCTGGCGGCGGGCGGTGGTGTCGCCGATCACGCGGAAGATGACCTCTTCGACCTGGCCCTGCTCGCCCCAGTAGTCCTCGTATGCCGTGACGGTGGTCTCCGAGCCCGGCTCCCACGAGTCGAACATGAAGGGGCCGGTGCCGGTGGGATGCGCCGTGGCGTACTCGCTGAGCGTGGGCGCCTCGGAGGTGCCCCCGACGTCGTCGGCGTTGTACTCCTCCAGCGCAGCCGGGCTCTGCATCGCGAACGCCGGCAGCGAGAGGGCCGCGATGAAGCCGGCGAACGGCTGCGACAGGTTGACCGTGACCTCGGTGTCGCCGACGACCTCGCAGCTGTCGTAGATGGAGGTGCCGGTGTCGGCGTAGCCGCGCATGATCTTGCCCCAGTAGTACGAGAGGCTCTCGCTCTGCGCGATCCCGGTGAAGTTGTTCTGGCGGTCGAAGTTGAAGCACACCGCATCCGCGGTGAACTCCGTGCCGTCGTGGAAGGTCACGCCCTCCTTGAGCTGGAAGGTGTAGGACAGTCCGTCCTCGGACTGCTCCCAGCTCTCGGCCAGCAGCGGCGCGGGGTCGGCCGTGCCCGGCTCGACGCCGACGAGGCCTTCGAAGATCTGGCGGGAGATGCGGAACGACTCGCCGTCGCTCGCGAACGCGGGGTCCAGGCTCGAGGGGTCTCCGGATGCGCCGAAGACGAACGTGGAATCGACATCGCCGGAGGCGGTCTCTTCCCCGCCGCCGCCGTCACGCTGACTGGAGCAGGCGGAGAGGGCGAGCGCCCCGATCGCGACCGCAGCCGCGCCGGTGAGCAGGCGTCGTCTCATCGTGTGTGCCATGTGGTGTGCACCTTCCATGTGGGGAATGGCGGACCGATCGCGAGGTACGTCTGCGTGCCCCGCAGGCTCGGTTGTGCCGATCTACCGACCGTACCCGTCCAGGGCCCTTCGACCCATGGCCGGTGTGTATCGATCTTGTTTCGACCACGACGCCCCGCCGCGTGGCCCCGGCTAGCGTGGGGGGATGGCCCGTGCCCGCGTCGAACCAGCCGAGATCGCTTCGGCGCGCCTGTCGGACGGGACGATCGCCCGCGTGGTGCCCTCCCCGTACACGACCGGCTACGAGCTCGTCGTCGACGGGACGCCGCAGTCGCACGTCGACCTCGACGACCCCACGCACCTGCACTTCGAGTACGTCGCCCGCATGGGCGCGGTCATCGACCGGCTGCGGCTGCCCGGGCAGCCGCTGACCGCCGTGCACCTGGGCGCCGGCGCGCTGACCCTCGCGCGCTACGTCGAGGCGACGCGCCCAGGGTCGCGGCAGCAGGTGATCGAGCTCGAGCAGCCTCTCGTCGAGCTCGTGCGCTCGACGCTGCCGCTGCCGCGGGGAGCGTCGATCCGCGTGCGCATCGGAGACGCGCGCGCCGGCCTCGCGCGCCTGCCGCAGGGCATGGTGGGCGCGGTCGACCTGCTCGTGAGCGACGTGTTCGCGGGGGCGCAGACGCCGGCGCACCTCACCACGACGGAGTTCTACCGCGAGGCGGCGCGCCTCCTCTCCCCCGACGGCGTGCTGCTGGTCAACGTCGCCGACGGGGCGGGACTCGCGTACGCCCGCCGCCAGGTGGCGACGGTGCGGGCCGTGCTCCCGGATGTGGCGGTGCTCGCCGAGGTGCAGGTGCTCAAGGGCCGGCGTTTCGGCAACCTCGTGATCGCGGCATCCCCCGCCCCCCTGCCGGTGGAGTGGCTGCCGCGCCTGATGGCGGCGGGCCCCCACCCGGCGAAGGTGGCCCACGGGGCCGAGCTCGACGAGTTCGCCCGTGCCGCCCGGCCCGCCACCGACGCCGACGCGACCCCCTCCCCCAAGCCCACGTCGTCGCTGTTCGAGCGCTGACCCCGGCGTGCCTTCCGCCGCCCGGCGGCGCGCTGGCACAGACTGGATCCAGCGCGCCGGGAGGCGCGCACGACGTAAGTCGCGAAGGGAGACGACGATGAGCTACATCCGCGGATACGACCCGGACACGCTCCGTGAGATCGTCGACCTGCGCGAGTGCCAGGAGCGTCTGGATGAGATCGGCCCGCAGCGGAGCCTCCCGGCTCTGCTCGAGCGCGTATGGCTGCTGAAGGTGCTGGGGCGTCTGGACGAGGCCCTGGTCATCTCCGAGCAGTCGGTGCGCGTGGCCCGCATGGCCGGTACGCGCAAGGATCTCCTGCGCGCCCGCATCCTGCACGCGACCGTCCTCCAGGCCCGCGGAGCGCTGCCGGCGGCGATGCAGGAGCTCACCACGTGCGCCGAAGAGGCCGAGGGCGCCGAGTGGTCGGGCATCGCCGCATTCGCACTCCAGCACCGCGGCAAGGTGTCGTACGACGCCGGCGACTACGACGAGGCGCGC
Organism: Microbacterium wangchenii; assembly: GCF_004564355.1. NCBI lineage: Bacteria > Bacillati > Actinomycetota > Actinomycetes > Micrococcales > Microbacteriaceae > Microbacterium > Microbacterium wangchenii. The sequence continues at coordinate 522,782 of NZ_CP038266.1, read as the reverse complement.
ACCGACTTCAAGCGCGCCCTGTTCCTGCGTCAGGACGCCGGCGCGGCCGACGAGCAGCTCGAATCCACGCTGCTGGCCATCGACGCGGCCGACCGCCGTCGCTCGCGCACCTCGGTCGCCAGCTGACTGTCGGCGGCCTGCTCTACGCTCGTCGGTCATGTCGGATCTGCAGCGGGTGCGCACGTGGGCGGAGGCACTGATCTCCCTCCACCTGGATGCGACGTGGTCGTTCGGCTTCGACAACGCCAAGCGGCGCGCGGGCCTGTGCGACTACACGCGGCGGCGCATCAGCGTGTCGCGCTACCTCGCCGCCCGCTACGACGACGACACGAACCACCAGACCCTGCTGCACGAGGTGGCGCACGCCGTCGCCGGCCCGGCCGCCGGCCACGGACCGCAGTGGAAGCGCGTGGCCCGCGACCTCGGCTACACCGGCGGCACGACCCACTCGGGCGAGACGGCGACCGAACTGGCGCCGTGGGTGGGGGTGTGCCCGGCGGGGCACGTGGCCTACCGGCATCGCCGCGCGACGCGTCCGACCTCGTGCGCCAAGTGCGCCCCGCAGTTCGATCCGCGCAACGCCTTCACGTGGTCGCGCCGGGAGATCACCCCCGCGACCAAGCTGGCCGCTCAGACCCCCCGGTGACCCGCGCCGCACGCCAAGGCGGCGGCGCGCTCGCGAAACGGCCGCGCCCGAGCAAGGATGAGGCATGCGCATCCTGCTGAAGCTCGTGATCGACTGCGACGCCGATGCGGCCTGGCGCGCGCTGCACTCGCCGCGGGCGGTCGCCGAGCTGTACGGACCCCTCCTGGCCATGCAGCCCCTCGCGACGCCCCCCACCGCGTGGGAGGCCGGCAGCGACCTGCCCGTGCAGCTCTCCCTCGCCGGCGCGGTGCCGATGGGCCGCCAGCTGATCTCCGTGAGCGAGCGCACGACCTCCGATGCGCACGGCCCCGTGCGGGTGTTCCGCGACAGCGGCATCCCGTTGACGGGCCCGCTGTCGAGCCTGGACGTGTGGGATCACCAGATGGCGGTCTCCCCCGCACCGGGCGACCCGGCCCGCACCCTGTGGCGCGACCGCCTCGTGATCGGCGGTCCGACCGCCCCGCTGCTGTGGCCCGTGCTGTGGTCGGCGTGGCAGTGGCGCGCCGCCCGCATCCGCGCGCTGGCCCCCACGTGGGCGCACGACCCCGAGACGCTCGCCGACCCACCCGGGGAGGGCGGATGACGGCGGCGATCGTCCGCCCGGCACGCCCCGGCGACGAGGGCGGCGTCGCGCGCGTGCACGTGCAGTCCTGGCGCGAGGCGTACACCGGCCGCATTCCCGCGTCGCTCCTGGACCGCATGGACGTCGCCCGCTACACCGAGCGGTGGGGCGAGATCCTCGGGGGCCGCCACGCGCCGGGCGAGCCGACGGGGCGGTCGTGGGTGGCAGTGCTGGATGACGAGATCATCGGGTTCTCCACGTCGGGGCCGTGCCGCGACCCCGACCGCCGGCTGGAGGATCTCGAGCTGTACGCGATCTATCTGCGCGCCGCGCACTACGGCTCGGGCACCGGATCGGCCCTGCTGGAGGCGGCTCTCGGCGACCGCCCCGCGACGCTGTGGGTGCTCGAGGACAATCCGCGCGCGCAGGCCTTCTACGCCAAGCACGGCTTCGCCTTCGACGGTGCGCTGCGCCAGGACGCCCGGTGGGGCGAGGTCCTGCACGAGGTGCGGATGGCGCGCTGAGGCCGGGCTACTCCGCGAGCGCCTGCACGGGGGTGACGCGCGTGGCGAGCCGCGTGGGCACGACCGCGGCCACGATCGTGAGCAGCGCGGTGGCGCCGACGACCACGAGCATCGGCACGAGCGGGATCGACGGCCACACGAACGTGGGCGATGACCACGCCGGCGGCATCGCGATCGAGCCGAGGAGCGACTGCGCACCGGCCCAGCCGTACAGGATCCCCAGCACGAGACCCGTCGCCAGCGCCGCGACGGTGATGTGCGCGGCCTCCCGCAGCACCATCCCGCGCACCTGACCGCTGGAGACGCCCAGCGCGCGCAGCAGACCCAGTTCGCGCCGGCGCTGGACGACGCCGATCGTGAGGAGGTTCACCAGGCCCACCGCGGCGATGACGGCACTGACGCCCACGAGGACCATCATGACCGCCGAGAACGTGTCGATGAGGGCTTCGAACTCCGGCTCCAGTGTCCCGCCGCCGGAGATGCGGATCATGGTCTTGACCGACTCCAGCGCGACGGCGAACATCACCACGAGCGTCACGCCCATGACGACGCCGATGGCCATGCGCGAAGAGCGCTCGGGGTAGCGGAGGGCGTTCTCGGCGGCGAGCCGGGCGGTCGCCGACCGCCCGAACGCGCGGCCCACCAGCCGCAGCACGGGGGGCATCACGAGCGTCGCACCCAGCGCGAGTCCCGTGAAGGACAGGATGCCGCCGAAGAACGCCAGGACCACGCCCAGCGGGGAGACGAGCCCGGCGAGGATGCCGAGCACGAGGAGCGCGGCACCGGTCAGCAGCAGCGCGAGCGCCGTGCGGTTGCGGCCCGTCCGCTGCGCGACGGCCTCGTGCGAGGCCTCGACCGCGCCGCCCAGCGCCTGCAGGGGCGTGACCGTCAGCACGCGGCGCGACCCGGCCCACGCCGCCGCCCACGTCGTGAGCGTGACGGCCACCGCCGGCGCCACCAGCGCCGGCTGGATGATGCCGTCGTCCACCTCGCCGGGGAGCCCCAGCAGGTCGACGGCGAGCGCGGCGCCCGCGAGCGACAGCACGGTGCCCACGAGCAGGCCCGCGAACGCACCGAGAGCGCCGACCCCGAGCCCCTGCCGCGCGATCTCCGCCCGCTGCGAGCGCGCCGAGGCGCCGATGAGGCGCAGCAGGGCGATGCGGCGCGTCCGCCCGGCCACGACGGTGGCGAACGTGTTGGCCGTCACGATCGCCGCGACGTACACCGCGACGCCGAGGAGGAGAACGGCGAGGATGAGGACCACGACCTCGAGCGTCCCGCTCCCGGCGAGATACGGGTCGGCGCGCAGCACCGCGCCGAGGAACGTCGTGGTGGCCAGGAGGACGACCCCGAACGCGCTGGAGAGGGCGGCGACGAGGATGCTGGCACCCATGCCGCGTTCGCGCAGCCACGCGATGCGCCCCCGGGCGGGCATCCGCAGCTCCTCCGTGACCGCGCTCATGCCTGCACGCCCGCGTCGGCGGCGAGCATGTGCGCGGAGATCTGCTCGGCGGTCTGCGGCGGCTTGTCGGCGACGATCCGGCCGTCGCCGAGGAACAGGACGCGGTCGGCGTAGGAGGCGGCGACGGGGTCGTGCGTGACCATGGCGATCGACTGACCGTGCGTGCGGCTCGCGGCCGCGAGCAGTTGGAGCACCTCGCGCCCGGAGCGCGAGTCGAGGTTGCCGGTGGGCTCGTCGGCGAAGACGAGGTCGGGTGCGGTCGCCAGGGCCCGCGCGATCGCGACGCGCTGCTGCTGCCCGCCGGAGAGCTCGTGGGGGCGGTGGTGCAGGCGAGGCGTCAATCCGAGGGTCTCGATGAGGCCGTCGATGCGGGCCCGCTCCAGCGCGGTGGGGCGCCGGCCGTCGAGGTCGAACGGCAGCAGGATGTTGCCGATCGCGTCGAGGGTGGGCACGAGGTTGAACGCCTGGAAGACGAATCCGACCCGCCGGCGGCGCAGGATCGTCAGCTCCAGATCGCCGAGCCCGGTGATCTCGGTGTCGCCGATCCACGCGCGGCCGGAGGTCGGGGCATCCAGGCCCGCCATGACGTGCATGAGGGTCGACTTGCCCGAACCCGAGGGGCCCATGATCGCGGTGAACTGCCCGCGCCGGATTCCCACCGAGACGCCGTCGAGGGCGCGGACGGCGCTCTCCCCGTCGCCGAAGGTCTTGGTGAGGTGCTGCACCCGGGCTGCCAGGCCCAGGTCGGTCGATGTGATCTCCATGCCCTCGAGGCTATGAACGGCGCGGTCCCCGCCGCGTCGGCCGTCGGGCTCATCCGCCTACATCCAGAGGATGACGTCCGCTCAGTTGAGGCCGTGGTCGTACGCAAACACGACCAGCTGCACGCGGTCGCGGAGCGCCAGCTTCGTGAGGATGCGGCTGATGTGCGTCTTGACGGTGGCCTCGGAGAGGAATTCGCGCGCGGCGATCTCGGCGTTGCTGAGCCCTCGCGCGGCGAGCGCGAACACCTCGCGCTCCCGGTCGGTGAGGGTCTGGAACGACGCCGGCACGGGCCTCGTCTCGGGACCGGCGGCGGCGAACAGCTCGCGCGTGGCCGCGGCGGCGATGACGGCGGAGCCGGCGTGCACCGTGCGGATGGCGGCGAGGAGGAATTCGGGGTCGGCGTCCTTGAGGAGGAAGCCGCTCGCCCCCTGCCGGATGGCGCGGGCGGCCGCCTCGTCCAGGTCGAACGTCGTCAGCATGACCACGCGGGGCGGGTCGGGACGCGCCAGCAGCTCGGCGGTGGCGGCCAGGCCGTCCATCACCGGCATGCGGATGTCCATCAGCACGACATCCGGCTGCGTCCGGGCGATGACGGCGAGCGCCTCCTTGCCGTCGCCGGCCTCGCCCACGACCGAGAGGTCGGGCTGGGAGTCCACCACCATGCGGATGCCGGCGCGGAACAGTGCCTGGTCGTCCACCAGGACGACGCGGATGGGATCGGTCATGCCGCCTCTTCGATCGGGAGCCGTGCGGTCACGGCGAAATGGCCGCCGTCGGGCCGGGCTTCCAGCATCCCACCGGCCAGCTGTGCGCGTTCGCGCATGCCGATGAGCCCGTGCCCGCCGGCCGGGGGCGGAGCGGGGACGGGCGGCAGCGGATTGCGCACGGTCAGGTCCACGTGATCGGGGTGCCACGCCAGGTGCACCGATACCCGCCCCTTCGCCCCGTGGCGCAGGGCGTTGGTGAGGGCCTCCTGCAGGATGCGGTACACCGCCAGCTGCACCGCGGCGGACGGTTCGCTCAGCGGTGCCGGGTCGACGTCGACCGTGAGGTCGACGCCGGATGCCCGCACCTGCGCGTACAGCCCCTCCACGTCGGCGAGCGTGGGCTGGGGACCCTCGCCCTGGCTGTGCCGCAACTGCGTGAGCAGGAGGCGCACGTCCGAGAGCGCAGCCCTGGCCGTGGTGGAGATCGTGCCCAGCGCGGTGGCGGCTGCGGCCGGGTCGGATGCCGCGGCGTAGCGGGCACCGTCGGCCTGGGCGATGACGACCGCGAGCGAATGGGCCACGACGTCGTGCATGTCGCGCGCGATGCGCACGCGCTCCTGCTCGGCGACCGCGCCGGCCTCCGCGACCACGCGCGCCCGCCGCGCCTCGCGCGCCGCGAGGGCCGTGCGCACGAGTGCTCCCGTGACCCACGCGAGCAGCAGCGCGAACGTCGCGGCGATGAGCACGGCGATGCCCACCGTGAGCAGGTCGGGGTTGGCCCAGCCGGGGAGGACGGCGTACACGTACACCGCGATCGTGAGTGCGCCCGCGAACGCCGACGCGAAGCCCAGCCAGTACACCAGGCGGCTGCCGTAGGCGGCGGTGGCGTAGAGCACGGCGAAGATCGCGACGTTGGTGGGAGACGGGCTGAGCAGGGCCACCATCTGCACGATCGCGCTCAGCCACGCCAGGGCCAGGGCGAGCCCCGGCGAGAGGCGACGGAACAGCAGCGCCAGCGTGAGCAGCGCCGTAGCACCGACGCCGGCCAGCAGCTGCGCGTTGCTGACCATGCTCAGCAGCGATACGTCCACCAGCAGCGCGAACAGCCCGAACACCGCCGCCACGACGACGTCGACGGTGATCTGGTAGCGGCGCAGGGGACGGAACATCGTCTCCGAGGCTACGCGGAGCCGTCAGCCCTCGGCATCCGCCTGCGGATGTATCCGCCGCCCGCGCCGAGCGCCCGCAGACGGTCGTGTGTCTGCGGGCGCCCGGGTGCGGGGTCAGATGCGGGCGAGCACCGCGACGATCGCGGATACCCCGACCACGAGGTCGATGACGATGCACGCCTCCGCGTACCAGCGCCACGTGACGATGTCGGCGCGGTGCAGCGCGACATCCCACCCGGCGTGCAGGATCCAGCCCACGCCGATGAGGAGGCCGGCTGCGACGGGCGGGACGTTGAGGGCGGCGACGGCCAGTGCCGCGTATGCCAGGGCGCCGGCGATGTGGAGGGCGAGGATCCGGCGATCCCCGAACTGACGGCGGATTCCGCCGATCACGAGGTACTCCGCGCCCAGCAGGACGAGGACCCACGCAGGCGAGACCCCCGGGTGCAGGAACTCGCCGAACGTGAGCAGGAGCGCCAGCACCGTCGGCCACCGGCGCGCGACGCGCTCCACCCCGCGACGCACGGTCGAGGGGCTGACGGAGCGAAGGGGGCGGGCAGCGATGCCGAAATGCGCGGGCATGCTGCTGACGACGACCACGAGCGCCACGGCGGCCAGCACGTGACCGGCCAGGACGGCGGATGCCGCGTCCCACAGCCCGAGCCCGAACGGCACGAGGGGAGCGGCGAAACCGAGGGCGATCGCCCCCGCCACCGCGAGGACGGCCGGTGTCGAGCGGCCGCGGTGGACGAGCCACAGCACCGTGCCCACGAGCACGTCCACGGTCATGACGAGGGCGATGCCGGCGGGGTGGGCCATCAGGGGGAAGAGCCCGAAGGCGCCGATCACCGCGCCCGTGACCTGATCCACGAGCATCATGGACAGGGTCGAGACGAGGATCAGCTCGCCGACGGCGAGGAGCCAGCGGCCGGCGGAGGCGGTCGCGGACGGGCCCGTGAGGGACGAGCGGGGCGGCGTGAGGGTGGATGTGGTGTTCATGCGCCCAGCCTCGGGCGACCCGGTGCCCGGGGACCCGTGAGCCGTGCACGACGGGGCGTGAAACGTGCACGGCTTCACCGGGAACCACGCGGGTCTACAATCGGCGACCATGATCCTCACGGCGCCCGCCGATCGGGTCTCCGAACGCGTGCGCCGGGCGCGGCTGCTGTCGCTGGTGTGGCTGTCGACCACCGTCCTCAGCAGTCTCCTCATGCCGGGCGTGGGACTGCTCCGCGAGACGCGGCCGGCGTGGATAGCACTGGGAGCGGTGGGCATCGCCGGCTTCGCCCTCACGCAGGCGGGCGTCCTGTACGACAGCGTCACGCCGCAGGCGCGCACGCGCGTGCGGCCGGCCTGGCAGGTCGCGTTCGGCGTCGCGGCCGCACTGTCGACGGTGCTGGTCGGCCCCGTCGCCGCGGGGGCGTGGCAGACGTGGGCCTGGATCGGCGCGGCGATCGTCGGCACCCTCCCCCTCCTCCTGCGGCCGGTGCTCGCGGCCGCCGGGACGCTGGCCGCGTGCGCCGTGGCCCTCGTCGTCGCCGCCGTCACGGGCGGATCCCCTCTGCAGAGCCTTCTCATCGTCGTCCTGGCCGGGGGTGGTCTCGCCTTCGTGAACCTCGGTCCGGTGTGGCTGTGGAATCTCCTCTCCGACGCGCACGCGGGACGCGAAGCCGTCGCCGCGCTCGCCGTCGACCAGGAGCGGTTACGGTTCGCCCGCGACGTCCACGACCTGCTCGGCCACACCCTCTCCGTCATCGCGCTGAAAGCCGAGGTGATCGAGCGGGGGCCGGACGCCCCGCACGCGCGCGCCGAAGCGGCGGCGATCCGCCGGCTCGCCGCCTCCGCGCTGACGGAGGTGCGCGCCGCCGTCGCGGACTCGCGTCGCGTCGACCTCGCCGCGGAGGTCGGGGCCCTGGGCCAGGTGCTGCAGTCCTCCGGAATCGCCTGCACCATCCACGTGGACCCCGCCGCAGCCGGGCATCGGGACGCCGTGCTGGCGCCGATCGCGCGAGAAGCCGTCACCAATGTCCTGCGTCACAGCACCGCCACCCACTGCGTCATCTCCCTCACCAGCGACGGCACCCTCGTGCGGCTCCTCGTGACCAACGACGGCGTGGCCTTCCGCGGGCACGACCTCTCCGGCGACGCCTCCAGCGGAGGCCTGGACGGCATGCGCGAGCGGTTGCGCGAAGCGGGCGGCCGCCTCGAGGTGGAGCGCCGGAACGACGAGTTCGAGCTGCGGGCCAGCGTGGGGGTGCGCGCGTGATCCGCGTGCTGCTGGCCGACGACGAGGAGCTCATCCGCGTGGCCCTCGCCCAGCTCCTCGCCCTCGAGGACGACCTCGACGTCGTCGCACACGCCGCCGATGGACGGGATGCGGTGGAGTCGGCGACCCGTCACCGCCCCGACGTCGCGGTGGTGGACCTGGACATGCCGCGTCTGGACGGCATGGGCGTCGCGGCGGAGCTCGCCCGTGCGCTGCCCGCGTGCCGCACCGTCATCCTCACCGGCCGCGGCCGCCCCGTCCACCTGCCGGCGGCCCTGGCCGCCGGCGCACGCGGTTTCGTCGTGAAGGGCGCGTCCGCGGCCACACTGGCCGATGTCATCCGGCGCGTGCACGGCGGCCAGCGCTACGTCGACCCGGCTCTGGCCGCCGACGCCCTGAGCCTGCCACCCTCGCCCCTCACCGAGCGCGAGCGGGACGTGCTCCGCCTCGCCGCCCGGGGCATGGACGTCGCGGCGATCTCGCTGCGGCTGCACGTCGCCCGCGGCACCGTCCGCAACGTCCTCACGGCGTGCCGGCAGAAACTCGGATCGGTGACCGTGGCCGATGCGGCACGCCGCGCCGAGGAGAGTGGTTGGATCTGAACCGGGTCTACGGGGCGTACACGCGCAGCGCGTCGGGCACGGCGCGGACGCGCAGGGTGAATCCCGCGGGGTCGGCCTCCTCGAGCTCGCCGTCGTGCACGTACACCGCGGGAGCGTCGCCCGGGCGCACGTCGATGTCCCACTCCGCTTCGACGAACCGCTCGAGATCCGACGAGGGCGGCATGAGACGGAGCGCGCGGAGCACCGCGATCGTGCGGCGGCCGAACGCGAGTGAGGCCATCGCGCGCACGCGGGAGCCGCGCGCGTGGTGGATACGCACATCCAGCACGGGATCGGCCAGTCGCGCGCGCTGCATCATGGCGTGCCGGTCGGGGTCGTTGCGCCCCACGCTCACGAACACCGACCACACCGATGCGCGCCGTCCGTCGTGCACGATGCCCAGCGGACGCGCACCGCGCAGCGCACGCCACGTGGCCACCACCCCGCCCAGCCACTTTCCGAGGTTCCCCCGGCGCGTGCGCTCGGAGAGGAACTGGGGATAGGCGCCGAGCGACACCGCGTTCAAGACGGTGACCGGCTCGCCGTCGTCGGCGGACACCTCCGCCACCGCGACCGTGCGGATGCGCCCGTCGACGAACGCCGCCAGAGCGGTGTCGACGTCGTCGAGACCCGCTGCGCGGGCGAAGTGGTTGAACGTGCCGCCCGGGAGCACCAGCAACGGCACGTCGTGCCGTCGGGCCAGGTGCGCCATGCGCGACACCGATCCGTCGCCGCCGAGCACGCCCAGCACGGCGGCCGGATCGTCGCCGGCCATTGCCTCGGCCACCGCGTCGTCGAGGGTGTCGTCGGGGCCGAGCTCGACGACACGCGCCGCGGGCAGGCGCCGGCGGATGCCCGGGAGCGGGTCGAGCCGGGCCACGGACTGTCCGGCGCTGCTGTTGGCCAGGAGCACGAGACCCCGGCCGTCGGGACGCGCCGGGGAATGATCATCGGGCATGACGAGACGATAGCGGCCGGCGGCGGTGGGCCGGAAACGCTTGACAGGCCGGAGGTAGGCTGGCGGCACCTGATCGACGCCGCGCACCCGCGCCGGCCCGACCTCGAAGATCGGAGGTTCCCATGCCCGTTTCCGCCGCCACCTCCCGTGCGCACAAGGCCATCATCGGCGAACCCGAGGTCGTCGAGGACGGCCGGGCCGCCGGCGTCGAGGACTCCGCCGCCTGGGTCGCGCTCAAGCGCGCCGCGACGGCGCTGCAGGGCCTGCAGGCCCAGGACGGGTCGGTCCCGGACGCCGCCGATCACGACGCCGCCGCATCCCTGGTCGCCGAGATCACCCGCGCGATCGGTGAGCTCGCCCCCGCCTTCCCCCACGACGCGGAGTACCTCGAAGCCTGCGTCGCCGACTTCGCCCGGTGGCAGGAGCAGGGGTTCGGCGTTCCCGACTTCCTCGACTCGCTCGTGGCGTTCCAGCCGCAGCGTCATCGGGTCGACGGCATCCGCCATCTCGTGGTGTTCCCGATGTACACCCAGAACGGCTCGCGCGACCGGCACGTGGAGGCGCTGCTGGTCGAGGTCATCTGGCCCGAGTTCATCGCCCGACTGGAGACGGAGTACGCCAACCGGCTGTTCGTGTCGCTGCGCCTGGTGGATTTCACGCCCGGCTACGACACCAACTCGGCGGTGCTGTTCCCCGAGACCGTCGCGATGCGGGAGATCCCGGCCTTCACGTGGGGCGGCATCTTCCAGGATCGCGAGGCCGCACGCTACCGCCGCGTCGTTCGGGCGGCGGCGGAGATCACGAAGCTCGAGCTGCCCGCGGACGCCGAGCGGATGCTCACGGACCAGGGCGTCGCCGAGCAGGCGTTCGTGATGTGGGACATCCTGCACGACCGCACGCACATGCGCGGCGACCTGCCGTTCGATCCGTTCATGATCAAGCAGCGCATGCCGTACTTCCTCTATTCGCTGGAGGAGCTGCGGTGCGACCTCACCGCCTTCCGGGAGAGCGTCGCGATCCAGCGCCGGCTGCAGGAGCGCGCCGACCCGCTGGATGCGGCGGAGCAGGCGATGCTCGGAAACGCCGTGCTCGTGCAGTACGCGGTGATCTTCGACCGGATCTTCCGCTTCGCCATCACCGGCACGCGCGTGCGCAACTACGACGCGGTGGGCGGGCAGCTGCTGTTCGCGTGGCTGCACCAGCGCGGCGTGCTGCACTGGACCGACACCGCGCTCGCGTTCGACTGGGCGGAGGTCCCCGCCGCCGTCGTCGCGCTGGGAGATGCGATCGACGAGCTGTACTGGCGTTCGATCGACCGCCCGAAGACGGCGCACTGGCTGGCGGCGTACGAGCTCGTGCGGGGCGTGCTGACGCCGCATCCGGCCTCGCAGTGGGCTCGGGGGCTCCCCGACGAGGTGCTCGCCGGTCCGCCGAAGGGGTACACCGACGCGGTCCTGGACGACGAGTTCCCGCTGTCGATGTTCTACGAGGCGCTGGAGAAGAAGATGCGCCCGGTCATCGCCGCCACGGCGGGGATCCGCGGCAGCGACTGATCAGCGGGGGTGGCGAGCGGAGAGGACGGCGTCCCACACCGAGTCGGCGACCTCCCGCTTCGCCCCTTCCGCGCGGGCCAGCACATCGCCGGCGCCCGAGACGATGACCACGGCGTTCTCGGACGCGCCGAAGCCGGCGGTCCAGCCGACGCGATTGGCCACGAGCAGGTCGACGCCCTTGCGCGCGGCCTTGCGCAGCGCGCGGTCCACCAGCGCGTCGGCGTCGTCCTCCGTCTCGGCGGCGAAGGCCACCACGGTCTGGCCGGGGCGGCGCCGGTCGGCCAGGCCCGCGACGATGTCGGGCGTGCGCACGAAGCGCAGCGTCACCTCCTCGCCGCCGGCGTCCTCCTTGCTGAGCTTGCGTTCGCTCACCTCGGCGGCGCGGTAGTCCGACACGGCGGCGGCCATCACGACGACGTCGGCCACGCCGGCGGCCTCGGCCATCGCCGCGGCCAGCTCGTCCACCGTCCCGGCGCGCCGGATCCGCACCCGCGGATGCCGCGACACCTCCGCCAGCACGCCGTCTTCCACGTGCGCCGCGACGAGCGTGACGTCGGCACCGCGATCGGCGGCCGCGAGGGCCAGCGCGACGCCCTGGCGGCCGCTCGAACGGTTGCCGACGAAGCGCACGGGGTCGATCGGCTCGCGCGTGCCGCCGGCGGAGACGGCCACCTCCAGGCCCGACAGGTCCGAACGGGCCGGGACCACCGCGAGCGCGGCGGCCACGATGGTCTCCGGCTCGCTCATGCGGCCGGGCCCCGCATCGCCGCCGGTGAGCGGTCCGTCGTCGGGGCCGACGACGTGCACGCCGCGCGAACGCAGCGTCGCCAGGTTCGCCCGCGTGGCCGGATGCGCCCACATCTCGCTGTGCATCGCCGGGGCGACCACGACCGGCGCGGACGTCGCCAGCAGTGTCGTCCCGAGCAGGTCGCCGGCCAGGCCCGCCGCCATCGACGCGAGGGTGTGGGCGGTGGCCGGGGCGACGATGACGAGGTCGGCCCTGCGGCCGAGGGCGACATGACGCACCTCGGCGACATCCTCGTGCACACTGGTGGTGACGGGGTGGCGGCTGATCGCCTCCCACGTCGTGAGACCGACGAAGCGCAGCGCGTCTTCGGTCGGGATCACGTGGACCTCGTGTCCGGCGGTCACCAGCAGCCGGACCAGGTGCACGGTCTTATAGGCGGCGATGCCTCCGGTGACGCCGACGACGATGAACACGCGCCCATCCTTCCACGGGGCCGGGCGCAGGCGGGAGAGCTGTCGATGTGCACCGTCATCCTGCACGTTCCGGCGGAGTCGGGCGCCCCGGCGCACGTGCTGGCGATCCGCGACGAGGATCCCGCGCGCGCGTGGGATCCGCCGGGCCCGTGGTGGCCGGAGAGCCATCCGGGGGTCGTCGGCGTGCGCGACGCCCGCGCGGGCGGGGCGTGGCTCGCCGCCGACTCCGCGCGCTCGCGCCTCGCCGTGATCCTCAACCGGCGCGAGGTGGCCGGCGCCACGCAGTCGCGCGGCGAGGTCGTGCTCGACGCCGTCGACGGGCGCCGCCCCGCGCAGCCGCGCACGAACGGGTTCAACCTCGTCGTGGTCGACCGCGAGGGTGCCCGGGTCACCAGCTGGGACGGCACCTCGGTGCGCGAGAGCGTGCTCGAACCGGGCGTGCACATGATCGCGCACGACGACGTCGACGACCCGGCCACCCCGCGCATCGTGCGGTGGCTGCCGGAGTTCGCCGCCGCGCCGCCGCCCGCCGCATCCGCGCCGTGGTGGCGGGAGTGGATGCTGCTGCTCGAGCACAGTGCCGAACTGCCGCCGACCGATGACCGCGCCATCGTGCGCGACAACCGCCCGTACGGCGTGGAGACCCTGTCGCTGCTGGTGTGCGCGGCGACCGTCGGCCCCGAGGGCGTCGACCTGGCCTATGGGGAGCTGGCCGAGCCGGGGCAGTGGAACCGCGTGCGCCTGGTGGAGCCGGTCCGCTGACGGTCCGGCACGGCGGTGTCCGGCGGCCCTACACTGGCCGCGTGGACACCGACGTGGACGAACTCGTCGCCGGCCGGCTCGTGCTGCTGGCCGGGGGCACCAGTGCCGCCGGCGCCGCCGCCGCCCGCGCCCTGCACGCCGCCGATGCGCGCGTGGTGGTCGCCGGCCGCGATCCGGTGAAGCTCGACGCGCTCCGGGCAGACGTGCCGGGAATCGCGACGGTCGCGTGCGACCTCGCCGACGAAGACGCGGTCGCGGCCCTCGTGGAGGGCGTGCACGCGGAGCACGGACCCGTCGACGGCGTGCTGCAGCTGGTGGGCGGATGGCGCGGCGGCGGGGGCCTGGCCGGCCAGACCGACGCCGACTTCCGCGTGCTCGAGGTGTCGCTGACGGCACTACGCCATGTCTCCCGCGCGTTCGACGACGACCTGCGCGCCTCCACGGCGGGGCGCCTGGCGATCGTGTCCTCCCCCGCCGTGACGCGGCCGCTGGCCGGGGGCGCGAACTACGCCGCGGTCAAGGCCGCCAGCGAGGCCTGGACGCGCGCGGTGGGTCAGGGGTTCGCCAAGTCGGCACGCGATGCCGGCGCCGCCCAGACCGCCGCCGCCGTCATCTTCCGCGTCGGCACCCTCGCAGGACTGGAGGACGCCCTCGCCGACGCATTCGTCGCGCTGTGGGACGATGACGCCTCGGTGTGGCACGACGCCGTCATCGAGCTCACCCCCGCGGTCTGACGCTCCGCCCGCGTGCCCCAGGCGCACGTAGGCTGGGATGCCGTGACCTCTCTGCATGACACCGCCGTGCGCGGCTTCGCCTCCGACAACTACTCCGGCGTGCACCCCGAGGTGCTCGCCGCCATCGCCGCCGCCAACGAGGGGCACCAGATCTCGTACGGCGAAGACGTGTACACCGAGCGGTTGCAGGAGGTCTTCGCCGCCCACCTGGGCGACGGCGTCGAGGCGTACCCGGTGTTCAACGGCACCGGCGCGAACGTCGTCGGGCTGCAGTCGATGCTGCCGCGCTGGGGCGCCGTGATCGCCGCCTCCACCGCGCACATCAACGTCGACGAGGGCGGAGCGCCCGAGCGGGTGGCGGGCATCAAGATCCTCAACGTCCCCGCGGAGGACGGCAAGCTGACCCCGGAGCTCATCGACCGGGAGGCATGGGGCTGGGGCGACGAGCACCGCGCGCAGCCGCTCGTGGTCTCGATCACGCAGTCCACCGAGCTCGGCACCCTCTACAGCGTCGAGGAGCTCCGGGCGATCGCCGACCACGTGCACGAGCGCGGGATGCGCCTGCACATGGACGGCGCGCGCATCGCCAACGCCGCGGCATCCCTGGGTCTGCCGCTGCGCGCCTTCACGCGCGACGTCGGCGTGGACGTGCTGAGCTTCGGAGGCACCAAGAACGGCGCCATGATCGGCGAGGCCATCGTGGTGCTGAACCCCGAGGCCTCCGCCGGCCTGACGTACCTGCGCAAGCTCGACATGCAGCTCTCCAGCAAGATGCGCTTCGTCTCGGCCCAGCTGATCGCGCTGCTGGACGGCGACCTGTGGCTGCGCAACGCCTCCCACGCCAACGCCATGGCGCAGCGCCTGCGCACCGGCATCGAGGCGGGGCTCGCGGACGGCACCATCCGAGGCGTGGCGTTCACGCAGCCGACGCAGGCCAACGGCGTGTTCGCGACGCTCCCGGCGGGCGTGGCCGACCGGTTGCGCCAGAGCTTCCGGTTCTACGACTGGGATGCGGCGCGCCGCGAAGTGCGCTGGATGTGCAGCTTCGACACCACCGAGGACGACATCGACGCCTTCGTCGCCGCGATCGCGCGCGAGACCTCCGCCTGACTCGCCTCAGGTGCCGGCGGGGGCCTTCTCCTCGTCGAGCAGGGCATCCGCCTTGGCCCGGAAGAACCGCGTGCACGCCATCATGACGGCGGCGAGGAACGCGAACACCCCGAGCGACACGACGCCCCACGCCCCGGAGTCGGTGGGGACGGCCTCGTTGATCGCCGTGCGCATGATGGGCGCGACGAATCCACCGAGGTTGCCGAGCGAGTTGATCAGGCCGATGCCGGTGGCCGCCGCGGCGCCGGCGAGGAACGCGGTGGGGAACGACCACGTCAGCGGCCCCACCGAGAGGAAGGACGCCACGGCGATCGTGATCGCGACGATCCCCAGCAGCGCCTGGCCGTTAGCACCGGCCCACGCCGACAGCAGGATGGCGGCGCCGGTGATCGTGAAGAAGATGGTGCCCCACACGCGCCTGCGCCGGATCGTCGTGGCGAACTTGCCGACGTAATAGCAGGCGAACAGGCCCACCGCCCAGGGGATGGCCGAGACCAGGCCCACCTCCCACCCGACGTCCCGGCCGATGAGACCGGACACCTGCTGCGGCAGGTAGAACGTCGTGCCGTACACCGCGATCTGCAGGCAGAAGTAGATGACGGTGAAGTACCAGACCTTCCAGTTGATCATCGCCGCGCCGATGCCTCGGGGCCCGTCGTCGTGCTTGACGGCGTCCTCGTGGTCCATCACGGCCTTCATCGCGGCCTTCTCGTCGTCGTCGAGGAACTTCGCCTTCTGCGGGGAGTCCACCAGCAGGAACAGCGCCGCCACGCCCGCGGCGACGGCCAGCATCCCCTCGGTGAAGAACATCACCTGCCACCCCGCCCACGGCGTGAACTGCTCGCCGAAGCTGATCAGGCCGCCCGACAGCGGCGCCCCCAGCATCTGCGAGAAGGGCTGGGCGAGGTAGAACAGCGCGAACATCTGCACGCGGCGCTTGTTGGGGAACCACTGCGCGAGGAACATGATCACGCCCGGGAACAGCCCCGCCTCGGTCACGCCGAGGAGGAACCGCAGGATCACGAACATCGTGTCGTCCACCACGAACGCGAACAGCGACGCGACGATGCCCCACGTGATGGCGATGCGGGCCAGCCAGAACCGCGCGCCGAGCTTGTTCAGCAGGAGGTTGGACGGGATCTCGAACAGCGCGTAGCCGATGAAGAAGATCCCGGCGCCCAGCGCGAACGCGCCGGCGGTGATCCCGCGGTCGACCTCGAGGGCGGCCTCGGCGAATCCGACGTTCGTGCGGTCCAGGAACGCGACGAAGTACAGGATGATGAGCATCGGCATGAGCCGGTAGGTGGCCTTCTTGATGCCGCTGGCCAGGTGCGGGCTGGCCAGCAGCGTCTGCGCCGAGGGGGCGCCGGACGGCGTTGTCACGGGGGAACTCCTCTGAACGGGGGGATGGGAGCGGGGCGTGGGGATGGGAGCGGGGGCTCAGGAGCCGAGGGCGGGCAGGATCAGGGCGATCCCGATGGCGACGCAGACGACGCCGATCACGAGGTAGGCGATGCGCCCCTTGGGCCACGTGCGGGCCATGGTCAAGGCCTCCGGTCCGGCCGGGGGCGAGCGGGGGATGTGGTCATGTCACTCCTTCGTGAAAGGCCGCCGACGGCGGCGTCAGTGCATGTAGAGGCCGCCGTCGACGTTGAGGGTGTGGCCCGTGACGAATCCGGCGTCCTCGCTGATGAGGTAGGCGACGGCGGCGGCGATGTCGCGCG
The DNA here is from genome assembly GCF_004564355.1 of Microbacterium wangchenii. NCBI lineage: Bacteria > Bacillati > Actinomycetota > Actinomycetes > Micrococcales > Microbacteriaceae > Microbacterium > Microbacterium wangchenii. Next base: position 506,017 of record NZ_CP038266.1, on the reverse strand, counting down.
GCGTGCCGATGCGGGGCAGGACGCCGTCGGCCGCCATGTGCGACTTCCGCTCCTCGCTGAGGGTGCCGCCCATGATGTCGGTGTCGATGGGGCCGGGGGAGATGACGTTGGCGGTCACCCCGAACGGGCCGAGCTCCCGCGCGATCGAGCGCATGAGCCCGATGATGCCCGCCTTGGCGGCCGAGTACGGCGTCTTGGAGAAGGTGCCCCCGCCGCGCTGCGCCGAGACGGAGGAGATCCCCACGATGCGCCCCACGCCGGAGGAGACGAGGGACTGGGCGACCCGCTGGGTCACCCAGTGGACGCCGTCGAGGTTGATCGCGCGCACGCGCTCCCACTCCTCGGGCGTGACCTCGAGGTACGGGACGGGCGAGGAGACTCCGGCGAAGTTCACGACCGCGACCAGCTGGGGCAGGCCCGCCTCGAGCGCGTCCACCGCGGCCACCGCCTGAGCGCGGTCGGACACATCGGCGCCCACCCCGAGCGCGCGCACGCCGTAGCGGTCGGAGAGGTCTTCGGCGGTGCGGGCGGCGGCATCGCCGTCGACGTCGAGGATGCCCACGTGCCATCCGTGTTCGGCGAGGTGGTGCGCCGTCGTCCGCCCGATGCCGCGGGGGCTGGCCGCCCCCGTGAGGATCACGGTGCGTTCGGCGGGGAAGGCTGCGGTCATGACTGCCGTGGCTCCTCCCCCGCCGGCGCGATCGGGGCGGGGCCCAATTCCTGCAGCAGCTTCTTCATCGCGACGTACGCCTTGTTGCGGTACGCGACGAGCTCGGGTGTGCGGTCGGCGGGCACGTCGAGGAAGCCCGCGCCCGACTTCGTGCCCAGCTTCCCGGCGGAGACGAGGTCGTCCAGGATCCGCGGCGTGGCGAACCGTTCGGGGAACTCGGTCTGCAGCGAGGCGTAGCAGAACGCGTAGACGTCGAGCCCCGCCATGTCGGCGATCGCGAAGGGCCCGAAGAAGGGCAGCCGGAACCCGAAGGTCGTCCGCACGATCGTGTCGATGTCCTCCGGGGTGGCCACGCCCTCCTCCACCAGCTGCGTCGCCTCGTGGAACAGCGCGTACTGCAGACGGTTCAGCACGAAGCCCGTGGCATCCTTCACGCGGGCCGTCTCCTTGCCGGTGGCGGCGACGATGCCCTCCACGACCGGGATGACCGCGTCGTCGGTGCCGGCGTGCGGGATGAGCTCGACACCGGGGATGAAGGGCGCGGGGTTGGAGAAGTGGACCCCGAGGAATCGCTCGGGCCGGGTGACCGCCTCGGCCAGACGCCCGATGAGGATCGTGGAGGTGTTGCTGCCGATGACGGCATCGGGGGCGGCGGCCTCGGAGATGCGCCGCAGCGTGGCGTGCTTGATCTCGATCTTCTCCGGTACCGCCTCTTCGATGAAGCTCGCCCCCGCCACGGCGTCTTCGATCGTGGTGGCGGTGACCCGCTCGGCGATGACGGCGGGGGCGTCGGCGGGGAACAGCCCGTCGGCGGCGAACTGCTCGGCCTCTCCGATGAGCCGCTCGCGATTGCGCTGCGCCACGTCGAGGTCGACGTCGGCGATGCGCACGTCGGCGCCGGAGAGGGCGAGCATCTGGGCGATTCCGCCGCCCATGTATCCGCTGCCGACGACGGCGTAGACGGGGCGCGGGGTATCGGTCATGGTCATCTCTTTCGTGCGGGGCCGGCGGAGGGGGGAAGCAGGGACTGCAGGTACGTGCGGTTGGTGGCGCACACGCCGAGGCTGTCGCCGCCGTACTGCTCCATGAGGAAGGGGCCGCTGAAGCCCAGCTCCACCGCCCGGGCCACCATCGCCCGGTAGTTGATGAGCCCGAGCTCGAGGCTCGTGGGCACCGACGTCGCCCAGCTGCCGTCGCCGGCCTCGTCGCGCATGTAGTTCTTCACGTGCCAGTAGTTCGCGTACGGCAGCGTCTTCTCGTGCATCTCGCGCCAGTCCTCGATGGGGCGGTGCAGGCGCACGAGGTTGCCGATGTCGGGGTTGAGCCCGACGTTGTCGAGGCCGATCTCCTCGATGAGGCGCACGGCGCTGTCGGCGGTGCCGAGGTAGGTGTCCTCGTACATCTCCAGCGCCATCGGCAGGCCCACGGATGCCGCGTGCTCGCCGAGTTCGCGCAGCCGGCGCACCGCGAGGGCGCGGGTCTCGGCGTCGTCGGGGTCGACGGGACCGGGAGCCGTCCAGAACCACAGCGCCTTCCGCTGCGCGTCGCTGAACGGCTGGTGCAGGCCGGTGGAGAACACCTGCAGCCCCAGCTCGGCCGACGCGTCGATCGTGCGGTGTGCGTACGCGAGGTTCTCCTCGCCGCGACCGGGCTGGATGACGCTCTGCCGCTGCACGTGCACGGAGATCGGGGTCACCCCGTGCGCTGCGGAGATGGCGAGGAGTTCCGCGCGGCGCGAGGCATCCAGGTCGGCGGGGCGGATGTGGCTGTCGGCGAGTTCGATGGCGGTGAAGCCCAGCGCGGCCACCTGCGCGAACAGGTCGTCCCACACCTCCGGCGCGGCGTCGTGCAGGCGCGTGCCGTCGGCGGCGACGGGTGGGAACCCGTGCATGCACACGGCGATCGGCCACGTGTCGCGGTCGTACGGCGGAAGGGACGCTGCGGTCATGACGGCTCCATCGGCGTGTTCCGGATCGGCACCGATCCGGTCGTTTCGTAGATCCTACAGGATCTACCCTCGGGAACAAGGGTGCATTCCGTGCCGTCGGCGTCCCGCGGGCACGGCGGATCACCGCCGAGGGCGGGACGGGGCGCTTACTCGGCGCGGGCGGCGGCCAGGGAGCGCTCGCCGACGAGCTCGACGTGACGGCGCATCGCCTGCTCGGGCGCGTCGCGGTCGTCGCCGGCGAAGGCGTCGACGACCGCCTCGTGCTCGGCGATGGCCTCGCGCACGTCGGTGACGCCGTGCACGGCGGCCTGCCGCATCCGGTGCAGCTGCGCCCCGAGGGTCTCGCTCATCTCGCGGAGGTAGTGATTGCCGCAGTGATCGAACACGACGCGGTGGAACGCCGCATCCGCCGCGAAATACGCCGTGGTCAGCGCGACATCGGAGTCACCCCCAGCCATCGCCGCCATGACGCGGTCTCCCACAGCGCGGTGCGCCTGCTGCGCCGCACGCAGCTCGCGGACCATCTCGGGTGTCGCCGGTGTCGCCAGGCGCGTGGCGGTCGTCTCCAGCATGAGGCGGGCGTCGAAGAGCTCGCGCAGCTGCGAGGGCCGCAGCGGCGGGGCGACGCGATAGCCCTTGAGCGCCTCGCGCGTGACGAGGCCCGTGCGCTCCAGCTGCACCATCGCCTCGCGCACGGGGGTGGGTGAGACGTGCAGCTGGCGGGCGATCGTGTCGATCGACAGCCGCGCGCCGGGGGCCACTTCGCCGCTGAGCAGCAGACCCAGGATCCGCTCGTACACGTGGTCGCGCAGACCGCGCCGTTCCACGCCGCCGGCGAGGGCCTCCAGGCCGCGCGGAGCCGCCTCCAGGGTCATCGTGGCACCTCCGCCTGTGCACGCAGCACGTCCGCCGCCTCATCGAGGATCGCGCCGAACGCCCTCGGGTCGTGGGCGAAGCGGCCGAGGAACAGGCCGTCGACCGAACCGGCGATCTCGGCCAGCATACCGGGGCGTGCGCTGCCGCCGTAGATGACGGCCTGCGCCTGCCCGCCCTCCGCGCCGTACTCACGCAGGGCCCCGCACACGGCGGTGATGTGGTCGGGTCCGGCGGGGTCGGGTGCGCCGATCGCCCACAGCGGCTCGTAGGCGATCGTGACGGGTCCGGTCAGCCCGGCAGCACGTGCGGGACCCACCGCGGAGTCGATCTGCCGGCGGCACGCGTCCACGGCGGCCGCTGCATCCCCCGGCCGGTCCTCTCCCACGCACAGCAGCGGGATGAGCCCGTGACGCAGTGCGGCGGCGAGCTTGGCGGCCACGACCTCGTCGGTCTCCCCGAACAGGCGCCGCCGCTCGGCGTGGCCCACCTCGACGAGCGAGCACCCCACCTCGGCCAGCACCGCGCCGCTGACCTCACCGGTGTAGGGCCCCTCATCCTCCGCGGCGAGATCCTGCGCGCCCACCGCGAGACCCGCGGCCGCGCCGATCTGCGCGCATGCCGGGATCGAGGGGAACTGCGGCAGCACGAACGGCCGGACGCCCGCCGCGACGGCGGGGTGATCCCGGACGATCCCGGCCACCTCCCGCACCCACGCCAGCGTGCGGGCGTGCGAGAAGTACATCTTCAGGCTCGAGCCGATCAGCATCCCGAGCTCCCCCGAGGGGTCAGACGCCTTCGTAGGCGCAGATCTCCGCGACCTTGTCCGCCGACGCGCTGGAGGTGTCGAACGTGTAGCCGAGCCACTCGCGCGCGAGGCGGCGGGCCAGCTCGAGGCCGACGACGCGCTGACCCATGCACAGCACCTGCACGTCGTTGGAGAGGATCGAGCGCTCCACGCTGTAGGAGTCGTGCGCCGTCACCGCCCGGATGCCGGGGACCTTGTTGGCCGCGATCGCCACCCCCAGCCCCGTGCCGCAGATGAGGATCGCGCGGTCGGCGTCACCGGCGGCCACGCGCTCGGCGGCCGCGATCGCGATCGTGGGGTAGTTCGTGGCGCCGTCGGCGGTCACTCCCACATCCACGACGTCGTCCACGCGGTCATCGGCCAGCAGGTCGGCCTTGATGCGCTCCTTGTAGTCGAAGCCGGCCTCATCGCTGCCGACCACCAGTCGAAATCCCATCAGTCCTCCTCCTTCAGGTTTCCCCGCACGGTGCGGGCCACCAGCGCGAACGACACGGCCCCCGGGTCGGGCGTGCCCACGCTCTTCTCGCCGTGCGCGCGGGCCCGCCCGACGCGCGCGGTCATCTCCGCCGTGGCCTGCGCCGCGCTATCGGCGGCCTCGGCCGCGCGCGCCCACGCCACCGGCAGCGGATCGCCCGCTCCCAGGCGTGCCGTGAGCTCTTCGGCGAAGGGCACCATCGCATCGACCATCGTCTTGTCTCCCGGCTGCGCCTTGCCGAAGGTCATGACGGCGTCCTTCATCGCCACCACGCCGTCGCCGATCCCGGCCGCTGTCACCTCGTCCTCGTCGCCCAGGACGGCCCCGAGGGTCGCGAGCATCTCGCCCCAGATCGCCCCGGAGGTCCCCCCGCCGACGTCGGCCCACGCATCGCCCGCGCGCTGCAGCGCGGTGCGGGCGCCCGCGCCGGCGTCCGCCGCGGTGCGCGCGGCATCCGCGGCGGCCCGGCTGCCCCGCTGCATCCCGATGCCGTGGTCGCCGTCCCCGGCGACCCGGTCCATCCGCCCGAGCTCGTCGGCGGCTCCGTCCAGCGCGGCGGCGATCCCCTCCAGCGCACGGGCCAGCGCCCCGGCGGCGCGGCGCGAGGCGTCGCCGGCCGCGCCGATCTCCTGCGCCTCGTCGGCATCGGCGATCTCGTCGGCCGAGACCTCCCGGCGACCCTCGACCGCACCGCGGCGGTAGGCGGGCGTGTCGCAGGGGGCCAGCCACAGCCGCTCGAGCTCGTCGTCGAGCCACACGAGGGTCAGCGAGAGCCCGGCCATGTCGAAGCTCGTGCAGAACTCCCCCACCTCCGGTGACACCACCACGGCGCCGGCGTCTTCGAGCAGGCGGTGGATGCTGCGGTAAACGACGAACATCTCCTCGTACTTGACGCTCCCCAGGCCGTTCAGGATCGGCACGACGCGGGCGGCGGCGGCGGTGACCCCCTCGGGGAGTTCGTCCAGGAGCTTGTCCACGAGCATCTCGGCCACGCCCGCGGCCGTCGGGATGTCGACCTCGTCGATGCCGGGTTCGCCGTGGATGCCGAGCCCGACGGCCATGCGACCGGGCGGCACCTCGAACAGCGGCTCGTCGGCGCCGGGCAGCGTGCAGCCGCTGAAGGCGACGCCGAACGAGCGCGTGCGGGCGTTGGCCAGGCGCGCCACCCGCTCGACGCCGTCCAGGTCGAGCCCCTCCTCGGCCGCTGCGCCGGCCACCTTGAACACGACGAGGTCGCCGGCGATGCCGCGGCGCTTGTCGAGCTCCTCCTTCGGCGCGCTCCACACATCGTCGGTCACGAGCACCGTGCGGCAGTCGACGCCCTCCGCGCGCAGCCGCTCCTGCGCCTGGCCGAAGTGGAGCACGTCGCCGGCGTAGTTGCCGAAGCTCAGCAGCACGCCGCGTCCCTCGTGGGCGGCTGCGGCGACGGAGTGGACCTGGTGCGCGGAGGGGGACGCGAAGAGGTTCCCCATCGCGGCGCCGTGGGCAAGGCCCGGTCCGACCAGGCCGCCGAAGGCCGGGTAGTGTCCGCTGCCCCCACCGATGACGACCGCGACGGTGGGGTCGGGCCCGCGCGTGGCGCGCACGACGCCTCCGCTGACGCGGTGCACCCAGCGGGAGGAGGCGGCGACGAAGCCCTCGATCATCTCCTCGGCGAAGTCGTCCGGGTCGTTGAACAGCCGCGTCATCGCGTCTCCCTAGGGCGAGGTTGCTTTCCTAAATCCTATGGGAAATTGGATCACTCGGCCAGGCCCGCCTCCCCGCCGCGTCCCTGTTTCGCTGCATCGCTGTTTCGCGAGACTGCACGCCACCGACGAGACCGCGACATCATGTCGCTCTCTCGTCAGCTGCGTGCAGTCTCGGGGCGGGGATCAGCGCAGGGCGCCCTCGCTCGGGGGCGGGGATCAGCGCAGGGCGCCCACGCTCGGGGGCGGGATCAGCGCAGGGCGCCGACGCTCGCGAGCGCCAGGCGGATGAGGGTGCCGCGGCCGCCCTCCATCTCGGCGGCGAGGGCGTCGGAGGACGCCTCCTCGGGCGAGAGCCACGTCACCTCCAGCGCGTCCTGACGCGGCTCGCACGTGCCGGTGACGGGAACGACGAACGCGAGCGACACCGCGTGCTGACGGTCGTCGTGGAACGCGGTCATCCCGGGCAGGGGGAAGTACTCCGCGACGGTGAAGGGAGTGACCTGCGGGGGCAGGAGGGGGAAGGCCATGGGGCCGAGATCGTTCTCGAGGTGCCGGAACAGCGCGTCACGCACCGTCTCCCCGTAGCGGACCCGCCCCGACACGATCGTGCGGCTGATCTCGCCGATCGGGGTGGCGCGCAGCAGGATCCCCACCTGCACGACGGCGCCCATGCCGTCGGTGCGCACGGGCACGGCCTCCACGTACAGGATGGGCATGCGGCGGCGGATCTCGGTCAGCTCGACCTCGCTGAGCCACCCCGGATTGCCGGCGGCGGCCGGTCCGGTGGCCTGGTCGAAGGGGGAACCGAGGGGCTCGCGGCGGGCGTCGTCGCCGTTGCCGTCGTCGGACGGGTCGGGGTCGGGAGTGCGCACTGGCATGCTCCCTGTATACCCAACGCGCCCCGAAAACGCCCGGATCCGGGCCGGGGCAAAACGGCGGTGTCCGGACGGACTGAGAAGATGAGGACATGAGCGAGTCTCCGCGCATCGACCCCGACCTGGTCGTGTGGGCCACCCCTCCCCAGGAGCGCGCCGGCCGGCCCGCCCTGATCCTGCTGCACGGGTACGGCGCCGACGAACGCGATCTGCTCGCCCTGACCGAGCACCTCCCCGAGGAGTTCGCGTACGCCGCCGTCCGCGCGCCGCTCGCGCCGCCGTGGCCCTCGCCCGGCTACTCGTGGTACCCCATCGAGGGGCTGAACGGACGCGATCCGTCTGCGGTGACGGGCGCGGCGACCGGCCTGCTGGAGTGGCTGGATGCCGCCGTCGACGCTCCGAGTGTCGGGTTGCTGGGGTTCTCGCAGGGGGCGTCCGTGGCGCTCCAGGCCCTGCGCCTGAAGCCCGAGCGCATCGCCTTCGTGGTGAACCTCTCCGGGTACGTGGCGCCCGGATCCCTCCCGGGGGATGCGACGCTGGCCGAGCAGAAGCCGCCGGTGTTCTGGGGACGCGGGACACACGACGACGTCATCCCCGAGGCGCTGGTGGCGCACACCGTCGAGTGGCTGCCCGCCCACTCCGACCTGAGCGGCCGCGTGTACCCGGGCCTGACCCACAGCGTCTCGCAGGCCGAGCTCGCCGACGTGCACGCCTTCCTCCGCAAGCGCCTGGACGACCCGGCCACGCGGTGAGGCCGTCACGGAGGGTTGCGGGCGGGGGCGGGCTCGGCTACCGTGGCCGGGTCCTGTCCCGAGTGTGAGGATTCCTCCGGTGAAGATCGACGCCGCTTCCGCGCCCCTGTCCGCGCGCTGAACCGTCGAACCGCCGTAGCTCGGTGGACCCGCCCGTCTGAGGGCCGGTGTCCGGTGTCAGCGCATGCACACACCGGAGCATCATGCCCACCCTCTCTCCTGCCCTCCTGTTCGATTCCGTCTCGCTCGTGTGGGACGACGGCACGCTCGCCCTCGACGGCGTCTCCGGCTCGTTCGGCTCCGGCCGCACGGGGCTGGTGGGCCGCAACGGCTCGGGGAAGTCGACGCTGCTGCGCATCGCGGCGGGCGATCTCGCCCCCACCTCGGGCCAGGTCATCCGCTCGGGGGAGGTGGCCTACCTTCCGCAGCGCCTGAGCCTCGACGTCGACCGGCCCGTCGCCGAGCTCCTCGGGGTCGCGGGCGCGCTGTCCGCGCTGCGGGCGATCGAATCCGGCGACGCCGACCCGCGGCACTTCGACGCGCTGGGCGACGACTGGGACGTCGAGGCGCGTGCGACCGCCGCGCTCGCCGAGGCGGGGCTGCCGTCGGGCGCGCTGGAGCGCACCATCGGGTCGCTCTCCGGCGGAGAGGCGATCCTCGCCGCGATCGCCGGCATCCGCCTCGGCGGCGCTCCGATCACGCTGCTGGACGAACCCACCAACAACCTCGACCGCGGTGCCCGCGCGCGCCTGGCCGACATGGTGCGGTCGTGGCGCGGCACTCTCGTCGTGGTCAGCCACGACGTCTCGCTCCTGGAACTCATGGACGACACCGCGGAGCTGTATGCGAACGCGCTGTCGGTCTTCGGTGGGCCGTACTCGCAGTGGCGGGCATGGCTCGATGCCGAGCAGGATGCGGCCCGCCAGGCCGAGCGCGCCGCGGCACAGGTGCTGCGGCGCGAGAAGCGCGACCGGGTCGCGGCCGAGCGCACGCTGGCCAGCCGCGCCCACATGGGCCACAAGGCACAGGTGGAGAAGCGCGTCCCGGGCATCGTCTCGGGCAACCGCAAGCGGGCCGCTGAGGTGTCTGCGGGGCGCCTGCGCACCGAGGTGCGGGAGAAGGAGAACGAAGCCCGCGCCGCCCTGGATGCGGCCGAACGCCGCGTGCGCGACGACCAGGCCGTGCGCATCGACCTCCCCGATCCCGGCGTCGCCGCGGGACGGCGCATCCTCAGCGTCGGCGACGCGGAGCACTCGTGGATCGTGCAGGGACCCGAGCGCGTCGCGCTGATCGGCCCCAACGGCATCGGCAAGACGACCCTCCTGGAGCGTCTCGTGCACTCGGAGCCTGGATCCGGCGAGATCTCGGGAACGGTGCGGGCGGAGTTGCTCGTGGAACACGTGGGGTACCTGCCGCAGCGCGTGGACGGGCTGGACGAGGCGGCGACGGTGCTGGAGAACGTGCGGGCGGCAGCGCCCGCCCTGCCCGTCGTGGAGCTTCGGAACCGCCTCGCGCGCTTCCTCCTGCGCGGGGATGCGGTGCAGCGACAGGTCGCGACCCTCTCCGGCGGGGAACGCTTCCGCGTCGCGCTGGCCCGCATCCTGCTGGCCGATCCCGCACCGCAGCTGCTGGTGCTGGACGAGCCGACCAACAACCTCGACCTCGACACGGTCGACCGGTTGCTGGAGGCGCTCGCGGCGTACCGCGGGGCGGTGCTCATCGTCAGCCACGACGACGCGTTCCTCGCCCGACTTGGCCCCGATCTGACGCTCGAACTCACGGCGGAAGGTGTCGTCGAACGCTGACACTCCTCGTCAGACGGTCGGCGTGCTGGGGTAGCCGGTCAGTCCGCCGAGGCGACAGAGCCGTCCTCGCTCGCCGGGGAGGCAGCAGCGCCTCCTCCGCCGCCGTCTTCGTCCCCACCGGTGCGCGGTGAGGGACCGGTGCGCGGTGAGGGAGAGGAGAAGAGGAAGAAGAAGGTCAGTCCGAACGACACTCCGAGCCCGATGCCCAGGGCGAGGTTGTCCTGCGTGAGGCCGAAGAGGAGTCCCAGACCGGCACCCATCGCGGCACCCCCGAACCACGCCCATCCACGCGATCCTGCCCGTGTGTCCCCCGTCATACTCCGACGCTACGGAGCGCGCCGCCGGGATGCCTCCCCCGTCCGACGGAGATCACCTCCGGACTGCCGGCGGCTCGTCAAGGCCGCGCCGGTGTCGGCGGCACGGGAGAAGATGGACGGGTGAGCGATGTGCTCGAACGGTTCAGCCCTGCGACGCAGGACTGGTTCCGTGGCGCGTTCGCCGCGCCCACGGCCGCCCAGGAGGGCGCGTGGAAGGCGATCTCGGCCGGACGGAATGCGCTCGTGGTGGCCCCGACCGGATCGGGCAAGACGCTCTCGGCGTTCCTGTGGGCGATCGACCGCGTGTTCCGCGAACAGCCGCCCGATCCTCCCGCGGCAGCACCCGGCAAGCGACCTGCCAAGCGCGCGAAGACCCCGCGCGGCACGCGCGTCCTCTACATCTCCCCCCTCAAGGCCCTCGGCGTCGACGTCGAGCGCAACCTGCGCTCCCCGCTGGTGGGCATCGGGCAGTCCGCGCGACGCCTGGGCATCCCGGCGCCCGACGTGACCGTGGGTGTGCGCTCCGGCGACACCCCCGCCGGCGACCGGCGCAAGCTCATCACGGCACCGCCCGACATCCTCATCACGACCCCCGAGTCGCTCTACCTCATGCTCACGAGCCAGGCCGGGCAGACCCTGCGCGATGTGCACACCGTCATCGTGGACGAGGTGCACGCCGTCGCCGCCACCAAGCGCGGCGCGCACCTCGCCGTCAGCCTCGAGCGGCTCGACGCGCTGCGCCGGTCGGCCGCCGCGGAGGAGGGCCGGGAGGCCGAGCACCGGCCCGCGCAGCGGATCGGACTGTCGGCCACGGTCCGCCCGATCGACGAGGTCGCGCGTTTCCTCGGCGGCGCGCAGCCGGTCGACATCGTCGCGCCGCGCTCGACGAAGGAGTTCGACCTGCGCGTCGTCGTGCCCGTCGACGACATGCTCAATCCGCCGCCGCCCCCCGGCGTGGACGCCCCGGAGGCGGGTGAGGAGTGGTTCGCCGAGAACACCGAGGTGACCGGTTCGGTGTGGCCCCACGTCGAAGAGGCGATCGTCGACCGCATCCTGCAGCACCGCTCCACCATCGTCTTCGCCAACTCCCGCCGTCTCGCCGAACGCCTCACCGGGCGGCTGAACGAGATCTACGCCGAGCGGCTCGGGATCGACCTGCCCGAGCCGACCGTCCCGGCGGCCATCATGGCGCAGGCGGGATCGAACGCGGGGGCACCGGCGATCCTCGCCAAGGCGCACCACGGTTCGGTGTCCAAGGAGCAGCGCGCCCAGGTGGAGGAAGAGCTGAAATCGGGCGCGCTCCGCTGCGTCGTGGCCACCAGCAGCCTCGAACTCGGCATCGACATGGGCGCCGTCGACCTCGTCATCCAGGTCGAGGCCCCGCCCAGCGCCGCATCCGGGCTGCAGCGCGTGGGCCGCGCCGGGCACCAGGTGGGCGAGGTCAGCCGCGCGGCGCTGTTCCCCAAGCACCGCAGCGATGTGCTGCACACCGCCGTCGTCACCGAGCGGATGCTGGGCGGGAAGATCGAGGCCATCTCCGTCCCGCAGAACCCGCTCGACATCCTCGCGCAGCAGACGGTGGCCGCGTCCGCCTTGGGCGCGATCGACGTGGAGGACTGGTTCGACACCGTCAAGCGCAGCGCCCCCTTCCGCTCCCTGCCGCGTTCGGCGTTCGAGGCGACGCTCGACCTCCTCGCGGGGCGCTACCCCTCCGACGAGTTCGCCGAACTCCGCCCTCGCGTGGTGTGGGATCGCGACGCCGGCACGCTGACCGGACGCCCCGGCGCGCAGCGCATCGCGGTCACCAGCGGCGGCACCATCCCCGACCGGGGCCTGTTCGGGGTGTTCGTCGCGGGCGAGTCCCAGAACGCGCGCGTCGGCGAACTGGACGAGGAGATGGTCTACGAGTCCCGCGTCAACGACGTGTTCACCCTGGGTACCACGAGCTGGCGCATCGTGGAGATCACCCACGACCGGGTCAACGTCGTGCCGGCATTCGGCCAGCCCGGCAAGGTGCCGTTCTGGCACGGCGACGGCATCGGCCGCCCGGCGGAGCTGGGCGAGGCGCTGGGGAAGTTCTCTCGTGACGTCGCCGCCGCGACACCGGAGAAGGCCCAGGAGCGGCTGCGCGGCTCGGGCCTGGACGACAACGCCATCACCAATCTGCTGTCCTACCTCGCCGAGCAGCGCGAGGCCACCGGGAGCCTGCCGACCGACCGCACCCTCACCGTCGAGCGCAGCCGTGACGAGGTCGGCGACTGGCGCGTCATCCTGCATTCCCCCTACGGCATGCAGGTGCACTCACCGTGGGCGCTGGCGGTCAATGCCCGCATCCGCGAGCGGCTGGGCGTGGAGGGAGCCGCCGTCGCGAGCGACGACGGCATCATCGCGCGAGTGCCGGATGCGGCGGCCGAAGCCCCGGGCGCCGAGCTGTTCGTCTTCGACCCGGCCGAGCTCGAGCAGATCGTCACCGACGAGGTCGGCGGCTCGGCCCTGTTCGCCTCGCGCTTCCGCGAGTGCGCGGCGCGCGCCCTGCTCCTGCCGCGCCTGAACCCCAACCGGCGCGCGCCCCTGTGGCAGCAGCGTCAGCGGTCGGCGCAGCTGCTGGAGGTCGCGCGGCGCCACCCGACGTTCCCGATCATCCTGGAGACCCTCCGCGAGGTGCTGCAGGACGTGTACGACCTGCCCGCGCTGCTGCAGATCGCCCGCGGCATCGGGGAGCGCCGCATCCGCCTCGTGGAGACGACGACGTCGCAGCCCTCACCGTATGCGCGGGATCTGCTGTTCGGGTACGTCGGCGCGTTCATGTACGAGGGCGATTCGCCGCTGGCCGAGCGCCGCGCGGCGGCGCTCTCGGTCGATCCGGCGCTCCTGGGCGAACTGCTCGGCAAGGTCGAGATGCGGGAGCTGCTGGATCCCGACGTTATCGCGCAGTTCGAGCGCGAGGCCCAGCGGCTCGACCCCGAACGCCGCGCGCGCGGGGTGGAGGGGGTCGCCGACCTCCTCCGGGTGCTGGGCCCGCTCGACGCCGCCGAGGTGGCGGCGCGCCTGGACACCGACGGCGATGCCCTGGCCGAGGCCGCCGCCCATCTGGACCGGCTCGTCACCGACCGGCGGGCGATCCCCGTGACGATCGCCGGCGTCCCCCGCGTGGCCGGGATCGAGGATGCCGGACGTCTGCGCGACGCCCTGGGCGCCGCACTGCCGGTGGGCATCCCGCATGCGTTCCTCGAGCCGCTCGCCGATCCGCTCGGCGACCTCGTGGCCCGCTACGCGCGCACCCACGCGCCCTTCCGCGCGTCCGCGGTGGCCGAGCGGCTGGGCGTGGGCGTCGCCGTGGCGCGTCTCACGCTGCAGCGCCTGGAGTCGCAGGGGCGCATCGCGAGCGGGTACTTCCTCCCCGACCCCACTCCGGGCACGGCGACAGGGGATGACACCGAATGGTGCGACGCGGAGGTGCTCAGGCGCCTGCGGATGCGGTCGCTGGCCGCCATCCGCGGCAGCGTCGAACCGGTTCCCCCCGAGGCGTACGCGCGGTTCCTCCCGGTGTGGCAGCACGTCGCGCGCCCGCTGGAAGGCGTGGACGGCGTCGCGGCGGTCGTGGAGCAGCTCGCCGGCGTGCCGATCCCGGCCAGCGCGTGGGAGTCGCTCATCCTCCCGGCGCGCGTGAGCGGCTACTCCCCCGCGATGCTCGACGAACTCACCGCGACCGGCGAGGTCGTGTGGTCGGGCGAGGGCACCCTCCCCGGTCGTGACGGCTGGATCGCACTGCACCCCGCGGATGCGGCACCCCTCACTCTGCGCGACCCCGACGACGAGATCGCGCCCGACAGCCTTGAGGCGCGCGTGCTGGCTGCCCTCGCCTCCGGCGGCGCGTACTTCGCCGCGCAGCTGCGCACGCTGGCCGAGGCGGAGAACGAGCAGTCGGTCATCGAGGCGCTGTGGTCGCTGACGTGGGTCGGACGCGTGACCAACGACACCTTCGCGCCCGTGCGGACGCTCCTCAGCGGCGGCGGGCAGTCGCACCGCGTCGCCCGGCGCACGCCGCGCTCGCGGCTGTACCGCGGCGCCGCGGTCCCGCGCACCTCGGCCCCGCCGCGTCCGCCGGCCATCGGCGGGCGGTGGTCGCTCCTCCCGGCAGCCGAACCGGACGCCGCACTGCGGGCCACCGCGACGGCGAGCCTGCTGCTGGACCGCTACGGCGTCGTCACGCGCGGCGCCGTGCAGTCCGAGGGCGTCCCGGGCGGTTTCGCGCAGGTGTACCGCATCCTCTCCGGCTTCGAAGAGGCCGGGCACTGCCGCCGGGGCTATGTCATCGAGAAGCTCGGCGCGGCGCAGTTCGCCGCCTCCACGACCGTCGACCGGCTGCGGGAGTTCGCCGGCCTCCCCGACCCGCCGCCCCTGCGCACCGTGACCCTCGCCGCCACCGACCCGGCCAACCCGTACGGCGCGGCCCTGTCGTGGCCGGGGATCGAAGGCGTCTCGCATCGCCCTGGGCGCAAGGCCGGAGGGCTCGTGGTGCTCGTGGACGGCGTGCTGACGCTGTACCTCGAGCGCGGCGGGCGCAGCGCGCTGGCCTTCACCGACGACGACGAGCGCCTCGCCGCCGCTGCGCGGGACCTGGTCGCCACCGCCCGGGCCCGACGACTCGACACCCTCACGATCGAGCAGGTCAACGGCGCCTTCGTGTACGGCACCGCCGTCGGCCGTGCGCTGCGGGATGCCGGTTTCGTGGAGTCGCCCCGGGGCCTCACGCTCCGCCGGCTCACGGCGGGTGACACCCTCCGCGAGGCTGCCCGTGCCTGAGGGCGACACCGTCCACCGCACCGCGCGACGCCTCGCCGATGCGCTGGTCGGGCACGAGGTCACGCGGTTCGACATCCGCGTGCCGCGCAGTGCGACGGCCGACCTGCGCGGCGAGGAGGTCGTCGCCGTCCTACCGCGCGGCAAGCACCTGCTCGAGCGCATCGGCGCGTGGACGCTGCACTCCCACCTGAAGATGGAGGGCCGGTGGGACGTGTACCGGCCGGGGCAGCGCTGGGCAGCATCCACGCATGCCGCCCGTGCGGTGGTCGGCACCGCGCACGCAGAGACGGTCGGGTTCCACCTGGCGCTCGTGGAAGTGCTGCCCACGGCGGACGAGGACCGCATCGTCGGCCACCTCGGCCCCGACCCGCTGGGGCCGGACTGGGATGCGGCGGAGGCGGCGCGCCGTCTGGGCGCGGACTCTCGGGCCGCGCACGTGGCGCTGCTGGATCAGCGCAACGTCGCCGGATTCGGCAACGAATACGCCAACGAGATGCTCTTCGTCCGCGGCATCCCGCCCACGCGCCCGGCCGCCGAGATCGATGCGGCCGCGCTGCTGGACGTCGGCGTGCGCATGATCCGCGCCAACCTCTCCCGCAGCGCTCGCACCTTCACCGGCGACTCCCGGCCCGGACGCCGGACCTGGGTGTACCGGCGCGAGGGCAAACCGTGCCGTCGATGCGGCGCGATCATCCTCGCCGGTTCCCTGGGCGCCACCGCCACGAGCGAACGCAACGTCTTCTGGTGCCCGGTGTGCCAATCCCCCTGATCCGGGTCAGGGAAAGATCGCGCCATCACTGAGCGGGTTGGGCGGCTCGAAGGTCGCCAGAGCCACGGCCAGCATGGCGTAGTAGCCGGTCAGCCACACCACCTCGGCGAGCGTCCGTTCGCCCAGCGACGCCACCGCCGCGGCGTACTCGGCATCGTCCAGCGACCGGTGCCGAAGCAGCGACCCGACGACGTCGAGCGCTGCCGCGGTGAGCGGGGGGAGCTCCTCCGGCGCCCGCCCGTCCCGGAGCGCGGCGAGCTGGTCCTCCGTGAGCCCCGCCCGGCCCGCCGGCGCCGAGTGGGCGAACCACTCGAACTCGCAGCGGTGGTGCGCGGCGACCAGCAGGATGGCGGCTTCCCGCGTGAGTGGGTCCAGCCCGGCGGAGAACCGCAGGGCGGCACCGAGCTGCTGCACGGCGTCGCCCACCTCCGGGGCCAGCGCCATCACCGCGAAGGGGCCGAGCAGCGATCCATCCGGCGCCGTCACCGGGACGGACTGCGACGCCCTCGGTCCCCCCACGATCCGCGCGTAGAGTCCGCTCTGCTCGGGGTCGAGCTCCTCCGGGCTGCGCAGCGGCAGCCGGCGTCCCTCCTGGCCTGCGGGCATGCGTGCCTCCTCGGGCACGAGTATGGCAGGCGGCGCACGCAGGCTACGCGCGCCCTGCCCGGCCCTCCGGTGCGGAGGCCGCGATCGACTCACGCCCTTCGCGGGCACCCGAGGTCGACACCAGCATGTCGAACAGCGCCGCGTAGCGCGCCGTGCGGGGCGCGCCGGCCGGACGCGCGAGGCCCACGAGAGACGGCGGCACGCGATCGAGCAGCGTCAGTCGACGCACGTCATGCCCGTCGTAGGTGCGGTCGGCGGAGGCCCGCTGGAACATCACGGCGTAGCCGAGGCCGCGCCCGACCAGGCACCTCACCAGTTCATAGTTCCCGGAGACATGACCGACGCGCGGCTCGAGGCCGAGGAGATGGAAGATGCGCTCCGTGTTGGTCCGGGTCGGGTTCACGTCGAGTGCGATGAGCGGCTCGTCGGCCAGCTCGGCCAGGCGCACGCCCTTCCGGCCGGCGAGACGATGATCCGCGGCCACGAGGACGTGCGGCCGGTAGTTGCGGACGGGGTCGAAGGCCAGCTGGGGCGACACGTCGACGCGGTACAGCAGCGCGACATCGATGCGACCGCGCAGGAGCAGTTCGTCGAGGGACGCGGCATCCGCCTCGACGAAGTCCAGCTGCACGTCCGGATGCTCCCGGCCGAAGTGCTCCAGGATCGCCGGCAGGAAGTACGGGGTCAGCGTCGAGAAGCAGCCCACCGACAGGCGGCCGCTCAACGACCCGGCGGCCCGCGAGGCCTCGGCTCCCAGAAGTTCGGCGCCGGAGAGGACGCGGCGGGCGTGGGCCAGCATCCGCGACCCCTCACCGGTGAGGGTCATGCCGCGTCCCTTGCGCCGCACGAACAGCTGCACCCCGAGGTGGCGCTCCAGCTCGTCGATGGCCAGCGCGAGGCCAGCCGCGCTCACGCGGGATCGCTCGGCGGCGGCGGCGAGGGAGCCCTCGCCGGCGACAGCCTCGAAGTACTCCAG
Organism: Microbacterium wangchenii; assembly: GCF_004564355.1. Taxonomy (NCBI): domain Bacteria; kingdom Bacillati; phylum Actinomycetota; class Actinomycetes; order Micrococcales; family Microbacteriaceae; genus Microbacterium; species Microbacterium wangchenii. Next base: position 488,649 of record NZ_CP038266.1, on the reverse strand, counting down.
CTGACGCAGGGTGAAGGGGATGGACGGCACTGACCAGCATTCCTGTGGTGGGACGTGAAATAAACATGTTTTACCTGCGGCCTGGTCCGTGTCAACAATGGCGGGACGGTCGTACGGCCACGTTCAAGGAGGAACCGAAGTGCCCAACAATCTCGAAGAAGCCATCGCCGCCGCCGGCAGCCCGGTCAAACTGCTGTGGGAGTCCCAGACGCCGCCGGCCGTGGTGCCCCGCGTCGTCCAGGAATTCCGCAACTGGCGGGACGAGCAGCTCGCCTGGCGCCGCACCGCGGTGCTGTTCGACCAGTCGCACCACATGGCGGATCTGAACATCAAGGGTCCCGACGCGCTGAAGCTCATCCGCGACCTCGCCGTCAACAGCGTCGAGAACTTCCCCGTCGACATGGCCAAGCAGTTCGTCGCCGTCAACCACGACGGCTACGTGATCGGCGACAACATCCTCTTCCACCTCGACGACGACGAGTACCAGGCGGTGGGCATCCCGCCGTCGATCAACTGGCTGCACTACCACGCCGTGACCGGAGGGTACGACGTGGAGATCTGGCGCGATGACAACTCCCTCGTCCGCCAGGGCGACCCTGTCGTCTACCGCTACCAGGTGCAGGGCCCCGGCGCCCTGGACGTCATCGAACGGGCGACGGGGGCGCAGCCGCCCAAGCTGCGCTTCTTCGGCATGACCCGGTTCACGATCGGCGGGAAGGAGGTCCGCGCGCTTCGCCACGGGATGGCGGGCGAGCCCGGGTTCGAGATGTGGGGACCGTGGGAGGACCACGAGGCGGTCCACTCCGCCCTCCTGGAGGCCGGCAAGGAGTTCGACCTCGTGGAAGTCGGCGGGCGCGCGTACCACACCAACGCTCTGGAGTCCGGGTGGCTCCCCCGGCCACTGCCGGCCATCTACACCGACGAGCGCCTCGCCGACTACCGCCGCTGGCTGACGGCGAACGCGTACGAGACCATCTCCCCGCTGGGCGGGAGCTTCTACTCCCCCGACATCCAGGACTACTACGTCACGCCGGAAGAACTGGACTACGGCCGCATCGTCGCGTTCGACCACGACTTCATCGGCCGCGAAGCACTGGAGCGGCGAGCCGCGGAAGGGTCCGACTCCGCGCGGCGGAAGGTGACGCTCGTATGGAACGGCGACGACGTCGAGAAGGCCGTCGGCTCGATGTTCCACGAGGGCCCGGGCGCGAAATACTTCAACCTCCCGATGGCGCTGTACGACACCTTCCACTTCGATCGCGTCGAAGCCGACGGCCGGGTCGTGGGACTGTCGACCTGGACCGGATACTCCGCCAACGAGCGCGCCATCCTCTCCCTCGCCGTCGTGGAACCCGAGTTCGCCGAGCCGGGGACCGAGGTCGAGGTCGTGTGGGGTGAGGACACACCGTCCTCCAAGCTGCAGGTCGAAGACCACGTGCAGGTCAAGATCCGCGCGACCGTGCAGCCCGCTCCGCTCACGGAGAAGGCCCGGACGACGTACCGCGCGAGCGTGCCCGCCTGAGCCGTACGCAGCGCCTCCGCCCGCGCGTGCCGGTCGATCCGGCACGCGCGGGCGTCGTTGTCAAGTCTCTGACGAGATCGATGCCTACGGGAGATCCTCGTGTTCGGACCCGTACCGTCGCGGACGCCCCGCGCGACGGATCATGCGCGGGAATGAATTCCGGCGGCCGACCGTTGGGTATTCATGACGGTGCCGAATGGCGCTGCCGGAGGAGATCGTGGGTAAGAACTACATCGACATCGAGAACGACCGGGGCGAGACGCTGCGTTACCGCAAGCACGTGAACGGTCGCGGCCTCATCGCGCACGGGGCCAAGGTGCACCCGAGCGCGCTCGTGGAAGCGGGGGCGTATGTCGAACCGGGAGCATTGATCGCCGAGGGCGCCCAGATCGGGCGTGGCGCGTGGGTCGAATCCGACGCCGTCATCGGTCCCCAGGCTCGCATCGCGCCGCACGCGCACATCGGATCGGGCGCCGCGGTGGGTGCCGGCGCGAAGATCGGGGTACGGGCGCACATCGGCACGCAGGCTCGCGTCGCGGTGGGTTCGCTCATCGGTGACGACGAGAGCATCGCCGACGGCGAGACCGTGGCCACGGACCGGCGGGGCCTGCGCCTGGCCGCCTGATCAGGCGAACAGGAACAGCACGAACGCCGCCAGCGGCAGCACGCCCTGCGTGGCGGCTGCTGCCAGATAGCGCCGGCCCGTCGTGATCAGCACGAACGCCGCGCCGGCCATGCAGCCGAGGCTGAAGAGGGCGAGCGTGCGCCCGGCGACGTCGGCGACGGTCCCTGGACCGCCGGCCCAGAACAGTGCCAGCCCGAGCGCCGCCCCCACGGCGAGGAACAGGTTGTAGAAACCCTGGTTGTAGGCCATCGGACGCACCGTGTCCGCCGCGTGCTGGTCGGCGATCCCGAACCGGCGCCAGACCCGTGGAGCCCTCCACCGGATGCTCTCGAGCACGAAGATGTACACGTGGACCAGGGCTGCCAACGCGCCCAGCGCCGTCGCGAGGATCGCCACCATGGGCTCGAACCTAGCGCGCCGGATACGCTGGCAGCATGGCGAGAAGCGGCGGGTCGAACTCTTCCCGCCCCGCGCGGAAGAGCGGCCGTCCCGCGCCGCGCGGCCGGTCTGCGCCCCGCGGCGCCGGCGCATCCCCGCCCCGCCCTGCCCGTGAGCGCGCCCCTCGCCCGGAGGCGCGCACCTTCCGCCTCGGCGTCGTGCCCGGAGCGACACCGGGAAAGTGGATCGCCGCGTGGCGCGAACGGGTGCCGGCGGTCACCCTGGAGCTCGTCCCGCTGACCGTCGCCGAGCAGCACACCGCACTGACCGAGGGGACGGTGGATGCGGCACTCGTGCGCCTGCCGCTGGAGGATGACCGACTGCACGTCATCCCCCTCTACACCGAGGTTCCCGTCGCCGTCGTGGCGGCGGAGTCGCACCTGACCGCCGCCGAGGAGCTGGCGGTCGCAGACCTCGCCGGAGAGGTCGTCATCGTGCCGCGGGACGACGTCCTCCGCCCGGTCGTCCCCGGCGGGGTCGCACCGGCCTTCGACCCGCCCGGGACCACAGCCGACGCCGTCGCGACGGTCGCAGCCGGCGTCGGGATCGTCATCGTGCCCATGTCGCTGGCCCGGCTGCACGCCCGACGGGATGTGGCCCACCGGCCGCTCACCGACGGACCGCCCTCGACGATGGCCCTCGCCTGGCTGCGCGAAGGCGACACCCCCGACGTGCAGGCCTTCGTCGGCATCGTGCGCGGTCGCACGCCGAAATCGTCCCGCTGACTCAGGCGGTCATCCGGGTCCGGTGGGCGGGCGATCCCACGCCGCCCGGCACGAGAAGCGGGGGCTGGGGCTCGCGCAGGCGGAACGGGCCGAGCAGGCGCGCGCAGGCGAGGGCGAGGAACCCGGCGATGACCTTGTCACCGACGGAGACGGGCAGGATGGCGGAGAAGGCCGCCGCCCACAGGCCCTCGGCGTCGCGCATCGCGGCGATGACGGCGTCGCTCAGATGACCGCCGTTGCCGTCGTAGAGGACGTTCACCGGCACGGCCACGAGCGTGCACGCGAAGGCGACCGCGACGTTGAGCACGACGAAGCGCGGGATCGTGCGGGCCAAACGGCGGATGCCGTAGCCCCACACCACCGCGCCGGTGACGTTCACGACGGCGAACAGCACGTTCTCCGGGCCCAGGATGATGCCGCCCAGCACGTTGGTCGTCACGCCGACGAGGGCGCCGTACCAGGGCCCGAGCGCGAACGCCGCCGTCGCGGTGCCGATCATGTCGAGGAATATGGGCAGGTCCCAGCGGCGGACCACCGCTGCTCCGAAGAGGTTCAGCCCGGTGCATCCGACCAGCACCGCCACCAGAAGCGCGACCCGCAGGGCACCCTCTCCCGGGCCGTGGACGGCAGGTGCGACCGGCGTGGGTGCGGGAGCCGGGGCGGCGGAGACGTCCGCGGTGAGGCTCCCCCGTGCGTCCAGGCTCCGCTGGCGCCACTGCGCCGCCGACTGCTCGTCCTCGCCGAGGGCGAGCGCGACCTCGCGCACCAGGTCGGCGTTCACGCGCCGCCGGCCCGGGCGGAAGACGTCGAAGACGGTGGAGCGGGCGATGCGGGCGGCGCCCGCACTCATGCCCTCGGATTCGCGGCGGGCGGCGATGCGGGCGGCGATCTCGGCGTACGAGATGTCGCCGGCCTCCCTCCGCAGTCGCTGCAGATCGGCGGCGAGGACATCGAACGACACTTCCGGCTCGGTCGCCCCCTCATTCGGCATCGCCGCCACGTTCGCCCCGCTTCCGCCTGCCCCCCGGCTCCGGCAGACCCGATGCTACCGGGGGTGACGGCGGCCGACCCGACCGCGCCGGTCGCACGCGGGTGACCGCGAGAGGGCGAGCGGGGCCGCTCAGCCCCGGAACCAGGTGGGGGCGCCGAATCCCTGCCAGACCCACAGGCGATCCCGGGTGGCGTCATCCCCCTCGAACATCGGGGCCTCCGCGGCGGGCGTGGCGGCGCCCGCCGGGCAGTACATGATGTTGGCGCCCGTCGTCGCCGGGTCGTAGATGAACCCCGCGAAGCACCCCTCCCGCATGCCCTCGAATTCGACCAGCTCGCCGGTCGATGCCCCCGGCAGAGTGATGGCGAAGCAGCTGGAGCCGTCGGCGGCGCACCATGTGCCGTCGATGTCCTCCCAGACCGGGTTGGCTGCGGGCAGATCGACTGCCGCGATCGCCACGTAGTACGGGTCGTCGTCGCCGGCGTAGTCGATGAGCGTGAGCCCCAGCGAGACGACGTCGATCCACTTCAGCGCCGAGAGCGCTTTGCGCAGGGTCTTCGTCCCCTCCGCCGTCCACAGCCGCTCGATCTCCTCGGGCCAGGCCTCCTGCCCCGCCGCGCGGGTGGCCATCTCGTCGATGCCCTTCTGGAAGTCTTCGTCGCCGACCGCCTGCAGACACGCCACGACCCAGCCTGCCCACGCGGTCGTGTCGGACTGCGCCGTCAGGTCCCCCGGGTCGCAGTCCCGCATCGCCAGGATCGTCCCCACGACGGCTCCCATGGAGTCCTCGACCATGCCGATCAGGGCCTTATAGACCACCGACAGCACCGCCTGCTCCGGTGCCGCCTGGGCGAACTGCACGACCGGCTGCCCCCCGAGCGCACGGACCTCCTCCTCGCCCACCGTGAACGACACCTCCGTCGTACCGATCAGCACATCGGCGGGATCGAGGTAGCCGCCCCCGGCGGCCGCGGCGGCGAACAGCTCGCCGAGCGCATCGGCGTCGAGGGCGACCAGATCGTCGCCCACCGTCCACTCCAGATCCGCCGGCACGACATCCTGGGCGAAGCTCACCGCGAAGCCGTAGCCGCGGTTCATCGCGGCCTTCACCAGCACGCGCTCGGGATCGGCGGCGGCGCCCACGCACCTCAGCACGGCGAAGTGGCTCTCGGAGTAACCGGTGAGGATCGAGATGTCGGTGTGCGCGACCCATGCCGGCAACGGGCCGGGCCCGCAGTCGGGCGCCTCGGTCTGGATTCCCAGCAGCAGCCCGCCCTGACGGTAGATCCAGTCGCCGGGTCCCTCCTGGCTCCACCACGTGAGTCCGTCGGCGACCGAATCGCCCACTCCCTCGGCGACCTCCACGATGCCTTCGCCCGCCTCGGCAAATCCTTCGGCCAGATCGGCGAGCACCTCCTGCGGACCCGTGACGACGAGCGTCCACAGCGACAGGTGATCCACCGTCGCCGTGGCCACCGCGCCCTCCATCGTCGTCGGCACGGGCATCCAGTCCTCCGCCGTCTCGTCGAAGTAGGCGAAGGCGCCGGATGCGTCTGCGGGCAGCTCCTGCGGCAGGGTCATCGACAGCGCGACGCCGGATGCGGGGATCTCGCCGTCGGCGGTGATCTCCGCCGGGCGCGCCATGAGGTACTCCCCCGGCGCGAGCTCGAGCGCGGCAGCGACGGCCGGCGCGACGACGGCGTCGTCGTCGGCGCCCGGCGGAGCGGCCACCGTCACCGTGACTCCCTCCGCCTTCGCCGTGATCGAGGCGGCCGGGTCGCTGGGCGCGCACGCGGTGAGACCGGCGACGGCGACGAGCACAATGGTGAGAAGGGCAAGACGCGGCGCGCGAAGCATGGTGGACCTGTCTGTGGACGGATGTGGCGCACCGGGGGTGCTTACAGCCAAAGGCATCGCGACGGTCGACGACGACCACTGGGGCGACTCCGGACAGGCCCGGACACGAGAACGGGTGTCCGGGGGTGTCCGGACATCCGCGGTCGGGGCGGGTCTATGCCGGCGCAGCGCCTAGCGTGGCGCGGGCGGTCATCCGCCGCTCCCCGCGGGAAACACTCGTGCCCACCTCTGGAGAATCATGCGCCGTTCGCTCGTCCTGGTCGCGGCGGCTGCCGCCCTGACCCTCACCGTCAGCGGCTGCGGCGCGGCGGAGCCTCCGCCGGCAGCCGTAGGATCGCTCAGCCTGCAGGACGAGATCGAGCGTCAGGCCGGAATCCGGGTTGAGGAGACGGGGATCTCGAAGGCTCAGGCGATCGAAGAGCTCATCGTCGAGGGCATCCTCGGCGCCTTCCCGCCGGAGGAACTGCTCCAGGCCGGCTACGACGTCGAGGAGGTGTCCCGGATGCTGGGTATCGCGCTGGCGCCGGAGCCGTATCTCGCGGGCGGCACGCGCGAGCGGTGGGAGGATGCCGGCATCGACATCCCCACCGTGCTGTCGGCGCTCGCCGCCGCCACCCGCGGCATGCCGGATTCCGACGCGTTCGCCTGGGTCGTCCGCACGCAGTTCGCCACGCCGGCGGAGGCTTCCGCGGCAGGGCTGTCACCTGCGGCCGGGGCGGGCTGGGGCGAGCCGGCGGTGTGGGCGCGGGAAATGCCCCCGCCCACCGGCCTGGACGTTCGGAGCATCCGGTTCGCCGTCGGCGTGGACGGCAGCCTTCGTGAGGCGACCCTTGTGGTGGACGGCACGTCGGACGAGGCGGTGTCGGCGTGGATGGCGGCGCTGCCGGACGTTCCCGTGACCACGCACACGTCGTCCTCGACCGCCTCCGGCGACACCGAGGTCTGGCTCACGTCGGGCGCGAAGGTGAGTGACGCCTTCGATGGCCTGCCCCCCGCCTGGACTGCGGCCCTGCCCCTGGGCGGTCTGGCATACGGGTGGGCCGGCGTCGAGCATGAGGTGCGCTTCGACGGCGTCCCACCCGCCCTCCCTTCGTTCCACCTCGTTCTGCAGGAATCGAATCGCATCGATGTGTACCGCCAGTGGATCGCGGCGAGCGGCCAATGGACGTTCACCCTCGAGGACGGGCAGGTCTTCCGCGCGGAGAACGCCGACTTCGTCGTGCAGGGGATGCGCGCCACCGACGGCACCGACGAGCTCACGATCACGGCGAAGAGGTGGGACATCCCCGGGCTGGATGGCCTGCGCCCCTGACCGGTTCAGTGCAGGCGGCGGGTCTCATCCAGCAGCACGCCGGGGACCTTGCGAAGGGCGCGGACGAGGATGCGCGCGTCCGGTGCCGCCGCGCCAGGCCGCGCGGTCAGCCAGACGCGCACGGCAGGGGGGAAGGCGGCGGTTCTCCCCGGCGCGACCTCCCCGAGCGCCTCGGCGCGCGCATCCCACCCCCGCCGGTCGGCCTCGGCGACGATCGCGGCGACGGCGGCCGCATCCTCGGCGAGCAGGGAGTGGGGCGCACGGTCCATCGCCCGATTCTCCTCGCACGCCGCCCCCACCGCACCGCCATAGAATCGCGGAGTGCCCCTGCCTCTCCTCTACGTCTGCGTGCGCCCGCAGGAGGAGGCCGCAGCCGCCGAGTACGCGTCGTTCCGCGAAGGGATGCAGCGCGACGAGTCGGGCCTCGCACGCCATGACCTCGTGCGCGCGCCGCTGCCCGACGACGTCTTCGACCGGTACGCGGGCTTCGTCGTCGGCGGCAGCCCGTTCAACCTGACCGATCCCGACGGCGAGAAGACCGACGCCCAGCGGCAGGTCGAATCGGGCCTCGAGGAGATCGCGGCCCAGGCGGCCGCATCCGCCACCACGGCGCTGTTCACGTGCTACGGCATCGGCGTCGTGACACGGATGCTGGGGGGCGAAGTGTCGCGCGCGTTCCCCGAAGACACCGGTCCCGCCGAGATCCGGCTCACCGCCGACGCGGCCGGCGACGCCGTCTTCGGCGGCCTGGCGAGCCCGTTCACGGCGCTCACCGCCCACAAGGAGGGCGCCGCGGCGGTGCCGCCGGGGGCCGTGCTGCTGGCGGAGAACGACGCGTGCCTCGTGCAGGCGTACCGCGTGGGCGACCGGCTGTACGCGACGCAGTTCCACCCCGAGCCGACCACCCGCGCGTTCACGGCGCGCATGGCGATCTACCGCAACGACGGGTACTTCCCGGCGGAGGACTTCGACCGGCTGTCGGCGCGCGTGCTCGCGGCATCCGTCTCCGAGCCCGCGCGTCTCCTGCAGCGCTTCGCCGCCACCGCCTCCGCCTGACGCCGCTCACCGAGGTCGGAGAATCGCACCCAGGTCGGAGCATGCGGGCCGCATCCTCCGACGTCGGCGCGAATCTCCGACGTCGCGAACGGCGGACGGGCGACGGGAGTCAGTCACCCTGGGGGCGCAGCAGGCGCAATCCGGCGACGGCGAGCGGGATGAGCGCGACCGCGGCCGCGACCACGATCGCGGTCACGCCGATGGCGGTGTTCTGCGGCTCCTCGGTCAGGCGCCCGACCGCGAGCCACGCCGCTCCCCAGCCGATCGCGAGGCCCGGCGTCACGCGCCATCCGCTGGCCCACGCCATCGCCAGCCCGATCACGCCCACGACGATCAGGACGGGGATGCCGAAGGCGGCGGGGTTCTCGCCCCACTCCTGCGGCACCGTCTCGGTCAGCCACGCCGTCGTGTTGGCGACGGTGGCGAGGCTCACCCAGCCCAGGTGCAGGCCCGTCACGCCGTCGATGAGCACGGAGTCCACCGCCCCGTCGCGGGGCGTGCGCGTCACGACGGCGACGCGGAAGGTGATGGCCAGCGCGATCAGCAGCAGCACGATCACCACGACCGTCAGCGGCAGCGCCCAGAACTGCGCGGCCACGAGCCACATGCCGTTGATGACCGCCGTCAGAGCGATGAGCCAGCCGAGCGCGCGCTGACGGGGGTTCGCCCGCTGGCCCGGCAGCGCCTGCCACACCGCGTAGGCGATGAGCCCGGCGTAGATCACCGACCAGATCGAGAACGCCGGGCCCGCGGGCGCCAGGTAGGTCGAATCGGAGTCGAGCGATCCGCTCTGCGTGTTCTCGACCGAGGTGCCGCCGAGGAAGCCCGTGCCCAGCAGGGCGGAGATCAGCATGAACGACACCGCCGAGAGCACGACGATCTGACGGACGAGGTCGAGCGGGCGCGCCGGGGTCGTGGTCGTGGTCATGCCCTCGACGGTACGTTTTCCCCTCTTCCGGCCGCGCCGGGTTGACAGCGGCACTTGCGCCGACCTCGGGCGGGCGCAAGAGGGGTGTCTCCCTGGCCGGCACGGGTTAGGGTCGCTGCATCCGATCCCCGCACAGCACGACCGAGGAGCAGTCATGTCGAACGGTTCGCCCGCATCCGACTCCCCCCTGGAGCACGAGCCGGTGGATGAGGACCGGCCCGCCGACCCGGATGAGAGCCTCCTCGGGCCCGTGCCCGAGGACGAACGCCCCGTCGACCCCGCCGATCTCGTCGAGGAGCCGCCCCTCGACGACGAGCGCCGCGTGCGCCTGGACGACGCGGGGGGCGAGGCGGTCTAGAGCGCCGGGCCCGTCACCACGGCCGACTCCGGCGGGATCGTGACGATGCGCGCATCCTCGGTGCCGCTGATCGTCGCTCCGTCGGTGGCCAGCAGCACCACCGCATCCGCTGCCACCGCGCAGTCGGCGGGAGCATCGGTGAGGTTCGCGAACACCGTCAGGTCGCCGCACGCGAGGTGATACGTGCGCCCGTGAGGTCGGTCGTCGACCCGGGCGTCGCGAGCGGACCAGCTCGGGTCGGTCAGCTCGGGGCGCTCCCGCCGCAGCTGCGCCAGGTCGCGGTACAGCTGCAGCAGTCGCCGGTGGTCGCCGTGGGATGCTTCGTCCCAGTCGAGCTTGGACCGCGTGAAGGTGTCGGGATCCTGCGGGTCGGGAACGACCGATTCGTCCCATCCCATCTCCGCGAACTCGGCGATGCGTCCCTTGGCCGTCGCCTCGCCGAGCTCGGGCTCGGGATGGGAGGTGAAGAACTGCCAGGGCGTGGACGCCCCCCACTCCTCCCCCATGAACAGCATCGGCGTGCCCGGCGTCGTGAGGGTCAGCACGGCCGTCACCGCCAGGCGCGAGTACGGCAGGTTCTGCGACAGACGGTCGCCGGTGGCGCGGTTGCCGATCTGGTCGTGGTCCTGCGCGAAGGTCACGAGGCGCCACGCCGGGACCTCGCCGGGGATGCGGCGGCCATGGTCGCGCCCGCGGAACGAGGAGTACGTGCCGTCGTGGAAGAACCCGCTCGTGCTCACCTTGACGAACGCCTGCGCGTCGGCGAAGTCGGCGTAGTAGCCCACGGTCTCCCCCGACACGGCGACGTGCACGGCGTGGTGCCAGTCATCGCTCCACTGCGCGGTCAGGCCGTAGCCCCCGGCCTCCCGCGGGAGGATGAGGGTGGGGTCGTTCATGTCCGACTCGGCGATCGTCGTGAGCGGCCGCCCGACATGCGCCGACAGCGCGTCGACGGCTTCGGCGAGCTCGCGCAGGATGTGTGTGGGGCGCTCGTCGTGGAGGGCGTGCACGGCGTCCAGCCGCAGCCCGTCGACGTGGTGGTCGCGCAGCCACATGAGGGCGTTGTCGATGATGAAGGACCGCACGGCCTCCTCGTCGAGGTTGACCGAGTCGCCCCACGTGTTGCGGCTGCCGGTGCGCAGGTACGGGCCGAACTCGGGGAGGTAGTTGCCGCTGGGGCCGAGGTGGTTGTAGACGACGTCCTGGATGACGGCGAGCCCGGCTGCGTGCGCGGCGTCGACGAAGCGCTGGTACGCCTCCGGCCCGCCGTAGGCCTCGTGGACGGTGTACCAGAGCACGCCGTCGTATCCCCAGTTCCACACCCCGTTGACGCCGTTGACCGGCAGGAGCTCGACGTGGGTGACGCCGAGCTCGACGAGATGATCGAGGCGGCCGATCGCGGCATCCAGCGTGCCCTCGGGCGTGAAGGTCCCGATGTGCAGTTCGTAGATGAGGCCGCCGGCCAGCTGGCGTCCCGTCCAGGATGCGTCGTTCCACGCGTACCGCGACGGGTCGAACCACGCCGATGCCGCGTGGACGCCGTCGGGCTGGCGGCGCGAGCGGGGGTCTGGTCGGAGCTCGCCGCTGTCGTCGAGGACGAAGCCGTAGCGCTCGCCGTCGGCGAGGTCGACCTCGGCGAACCACCATCCCGCGCCCGGATGCGGACCGCCCGTGCCGCGTCGCAGCGGCACCTCCTCGACGAGGGTCGTGCCGTCGTCGCCGAGTCGCTGCAGTCGCACTCGTTCGGCGCGCGGCGCCCATACCTCGATCATCGCGTTCCTCCTTCGCGCGGGGTGTGCACTGCCGCGTCCTCGGGGACGAGGAGTGCGACGGGATACGTCGACAGCAGGTCGGCCAGCGGGATCACGCCGCCCTCGTACCGTCGCCCGGTGAGGACGTCGACGGCGGGGGTCTCACGCCGCAGCAGCGCCGTGTCGCCCCATCCGCCCCGCCGTGCCAGCCCGAGGGGCAGGCGTGTGGCCACCGCCTGGGCACCGCCGCGGTCGAAGGCGACGGCATGCGCGGATGCCTCGCCCACGACCGTCAGCGGCGTGTAACGCGTGAACAGATCCGGCCGGTCGCGCCGCAGCCGCAGGGTCCGCGAGGTCAGGAGCAGCTTGGCGGCCCCGGTGGCGTCGACGTCGGGGAGCTCCCCGCGGTCGAATCCGGCGTCCAGGTCGGCCAGCATCGCGGCGCGCGCGGGGAAGTCGACCGCGCGGCGGTTGTCGGGGTCCACGAGCGAGAGCTCCCACAGTTCCGACCCCTGGTACACATCCGGCACGCCCGGTCCGGCGAGCTGCAGGAGCTTCTGCGAGAGGCCGTTGACCCACCCGGGCGCGAGGATCTCGCGGACGAACCCGTCGACGAGCTCGGCGGCGTGCCCGGTCGCCGCATCCACGACGGCGTGCATGGCCGACTCGAACGGCTCCACCGGGTCCCACCATCCGGTCGACTCCGCCGCCTCCCGCGCCGCCTTCTCGGCGTACGCGTGCAGGCGGGCGGCGAAGTCGTCGGGCAGGGGGAGCCCGGGCCACGCGCCGACGATCGCCTGCCACAGCAGCGTGTCGAAGGGCCCGTGCCCGGTGGTGGCGACGTGGCGGAACTCCTCCAGCACGCGCGACCAGCGCTCGGGCATCTCCGACAGGACCGTGAGCCGCGCGCGCACGTCTTCGCCGCGCTTGGTGTCGTGTGTGGACAGCGTCGTCATGGCGTGCGGCCACGCCGACTGGCGGGCGGCCTGCGCGGCGTGGAAGCCGGCCACCGGGAGGGCGAACTGCGACGGGTCGCCGCCGACCTCCGTGAGGGAGCCGAGCCGGTTGTACCGGTAGAACGCGGTGTCCTCGACGCCCTTGGCCATGACGGGGCCGGTGGTCTGCTGGAAGCGGCGCGCGACCTCCAGCGACGGGTCGGCGAGGACGGGGACGAGTTCGGCGATCTCGCCGGCGAGGTCGGAGCGGCGACCGGAGGCCTCGGCGGCGGCGGCATCGAGGTGCTCTCGGCCGGCGGGCAGGTAGGACCGGTACACCGGGAAGCACGCCAGCAGCTCGGCGAGGGCGTCCTGCAGTCGCTGCCGGTCGCCCTGCCCGACGGGGGTCGGGAGTCCGCGGATGAGCCGGCGGATCTCGGCGACCTGGATCGTTTCGGCGATCATGCGCTTGGTGTCGTGGATGAGGTCGTGCCACGCGGATGCGGCGGGCAGGCCGGTCTGCGTGCGCAGCCGCGCGTCGAGGGCGTTCAGGCCCTCCTCGCCGACGGGGTCGGTGAGGACACGGCCGTACTCGGCCAGCGCGTCGTACCCCGTGGTGCCGTCCGTGGCCCACCAGGCCGGCAGCGCCTCGCCGTGCTCGAGGATCTTCTCCACCAGCACGTACGCGTCGCCGGTGGCGCCGGCCAGCTGCTCGAGGTAGCCGCCGGGGTCGAGCAGCCCGTCGGGGTGGTCGACCCGCAGACCGTCGGCCAGGCCCTCGCGCAGCCACCGCAGGATCTCGGCGTGGGTGGCCTCGAAGACCTCCGGCCGCTCCACGCGCACGCCGGCCAGCGTCGTCACGGCGAAGAACCGCCGGTAGTTCAGTTCGGCGGCCTCGTCGCGCCAGAACCGCAGCTCGTAGTGCTGTCGCTCGAGCACGGCCCGCACGACCTCGGGGTCGCTCCAGGGCGTCGCCGTCGCCGCCGTCGTGCCGTCCTGCGAGACGGCGACCGGGCCGCCGTCGTCGATCGATCCCGGCGTGAGCGGGAAGACGTGGTCGAAGTAGCGCAGCACGCCGGAGGGGGCATCGGCCGCCGGGGTGGGATCGACCACGAGCTCGCCGGCCGCGAGCACCTCGTCGAGCGACGCGCCCAGCACCGGGACGCACACGCGCCCGCCGCCGTACTCCCAGTCGATGTCGAAGGCGTCGGCGTGCGCCGAGTCGCGCCCCAGGCGCAGCACGTCCCACCACCACGGGTTCTCCCGCGGAGCGGAGATGCCCATGTGGTTGGGCACGATGTCCACGAGGATCCCCAGGCCCGCCGCGCGCGCGGCGTCGGAGAAGCGCGCGAGCCCCTCCGCACCCCCGCGCTCGGGGTCGACGAGCGTGGGATCGACGACGTCGTAGCCGTGGTCCGAGCCAGGCGTCGCGCGCAGCAGCGGCGAGAGGTACGCCCAGGAGACCCCGAGTTCCCGCAGGTAGCCGGTCACCGCGGCCGCCGCATCCAGGTCGAACGCGGCACGCACCTGCAGGCGGTAGGTGGTCAGGGGTCGCGCGGTCATCCCACCTCCGGCTTGGGCGAGGGGGAGGGGACGATGTCGATCGCGCTCGTGTGGAACGTCAGCGACGCAGCGACGGAGTGATCCACCTCCGGCTCGGGCAGGTCGTGCTCGCACAGCACGAGCAGCGACTTCCCCTCCAGTGGCACCACCGCGCCCGGCTCGACAGGCGCCGTGTTGGCCTGCTCCCCCGCCGTGTCCACGAGCACGTCCCACTCCGGGCTGAATTTCACGTCGGGGATGCGGAAGTCCACACGCTCGTCGCCGGCGTTGAAGAGCACGATGAAGTGGCGGTCGGAGATCTGCTCGCCCCGACGGTCGCGCTCGCGGATCCCCTGGCCGTTGAGGAAGACCCCGATCGCGCGGCCGAAGCCGGACTCCCAGTCCTCGGGCTGCATGACCGAGCCGTCCGGCCGCAGCCACACGACATCGGGCATCGGCGCGCCCTCCTCCATCTTCACGGGGCGGCCGTTGAAGAAGCGGCTGCGGCGGAAGGTGGGGTGCTCCTTGCGCAGCCGCGACAGCGCCGCGGTGAACTCCACGAGGGGCTGATCCGCGTTGGCCCAGTCGACCCACGTGATCTCGTTGTCCTGCGCGTACCCGTTGTTGTTCCCGCCCTGGGTGCGGCCCATCTCGTCGCCGTGCAGCAGCATCGGCACGCCCTGGCTGAGCAGGAGCGTGGCGATGAAGTTCCGCTGCTGGCGGGCGCGGGCAGCCAGGACGGCCGGGTCGTCGGTCGGGCCTTCCACGCCCATGTTGTCGGAGCGGTTGTGCGATTCGCCGTCGTTGTTGTCTTCGCCGTTGGCCTCGTTGTGCTTGTCGTTGTACGACACGAGGTCGCGCAGCGTGAAGCCGTCATGGGCGGTGACGAAGTTGATGGATGCCACGGGCCGGCGTCCGGAGTGCTCGTAGAGGTCGGCGGATCCGGTCAGACGCGAGGCGAACTCGCCCAGGGCCTGCGGCTCGCCGCGCCAGAAGTCGCGCACGGTGTCGCGGTACTTGCCGTTCCACTCCGTCCACTGCGGGGGGAAGTTCCCGACCTGGTACCCACCGGGCCCGACGTCCCACGGCTCGGCGATGAGCTTGACCTGCGAGACCACCGGGTCCTGCTGCACGAGCTCGAAGAAGGTGGCCAGCCGGTCGACGTCGTAGAACTCGCGGGCGAGCGTGGAGGCCAGGTCGAAGCGGAAGCCGTCGACGTGCATCTCCAGCACCCAGTACCGCAGCGAGTCCATGATCAGCTGCAGCGCGTGCGGATTGCCTACGTTGAGGCTGTTCCCCGTACCGGTGTAATCGGTGTAGTACCGCTTGTCGTCCTGCTCGAGGCGGTAGTACGCCTCGTTGTCGATGCCGCGCATCGACAGGGTGGGCCCCAGGTGGTTGCCTTCGGCGGTGTGGTTGTAGACCACGTCGAGGATGACCTCGATCCCCGCCGCGTGCAGCGACTTGACCATCGCCTTGAACTCCTGCACCTGCTGGCCGTGCTGGTCCGTGGAGGTGTAGGTGTTCTGCGGAGCGAAGAAGGCGATGGTGTTGTAGCCCCAGTAGTTCGACAGCCCCTTCTCCTGAAGGGTCGAGTCGTTCACGAACTGGTGGACCGGCATGAGCTCGATCGCCGTGACGCCGAGCTTCTGCAGGTGGTCGATGACGGCGGGATGGGCGACGCCGCTGTAGGTGCCCCGCAGTTCCTCCGGCACGTTCGGGTTCAGCTGCGTGAGGCCCTTCACGTGGGCCTCGTAGATGAACGAGTCCGCGTACGGGGTCTTGGGCTGCCGGTCGCCGCTCCAGTCGAAGAAGGGGCTCACGACGACGCCCTTCATCATCGCCGCGGCGGAGTCGTCGTCGTTGCGGGAGTCGGGGTCGCCGAAGTTGTAGCCGAACAGCGACTGCCCCCACTGCACCTGACCGTCGACGGCCTTGGCGTAGGGGTCCAGGAGCAGCTTGTTCGGGTTGAACCGCTGACCGTTCGCCGGGTCGTAGGGGCCGTGCACGCGGTAGCCGTACCGCTGCCCCGGCTGCACGGTGGGGAGATACGCGTGCCACACGTACGCGTCCACGTCCACGAGGTCGACGCGGGTCTCCGAGCCGTCCTCTCCGAAGAGGCAGAGCTCGACGCGTTCGGCCCCTTCACTGAAGAGCGCGAAGTTCGTTCCGTTGCCGTCGAACGTCGCACCGAGGGGATAACTGGATCCTGGCCATACCTGCACGGGGAAACACTACGTGAGCGAGAAATCGGCGCTCGGGAGTTGACCGGCGGCCCTCGCCGCACTATGCGCGCTCGGGCGGGGAGAGCAGGAGCCCGATCCGCTCGTCGAGGTATCGCGACAGCGGCATGTACCCGCCCGCCGCGCTCCACCGCACGACGGGCACCCCCTCCTGCACCGCCAGCGGAACGGTGCCCGCAGCCAGCTCCGCCGGCTCCAGCCGCGTCCAGCCCACGTGCACCGTCTCACCGTCGGCGAATCCGCCCCGGCTGGCGGCGTGCGCGAGACCGGCTCGGGCACGCTGCGACTCGGCCGTGTAGCCGCGGACGGCCTCCGTGCGCGCGCGGACCACGTCACCGGTGGCGAGCACCGCGTCCTCGGTCAGCAGGAGCACCCCCAGGTGCCACGCCGCTCCGGCGGGCACGATCCGCGGGGAACGCGGGATGCCCAGGATGCGGCGGGGCCGCCGCAGCTCGCCGAGACGCTCCCGCGGCGCCCCGTCGAGACGGTTGCGCGCCCGGGCGAGGAGGTCCTCGATTCCGTCTCCGGCGCCCGGCTGCGCGCTCATGCCGCCGCGATGCCGCCGAGGAGGCACCACGCGCCGACGATCACGAAGACCGGGGCGCCCAGGATGGCGCACCAGAAGCTCGGCGCGGCGCGTCGGCGCAGGAGGTAGGCCAGCACCGCGGCGGCCACCAGGAGCACGGCTGCGACGGCGAGGACGCCCTGCCCGAAGAGGACGGCGAGCGGGAAGAAGTGCACCCCGACGACGAGGAGGATGAGGACCGGGATGAGCTCCGGGCGCGCCCGCCGCCGGAGCACGAGCACCCCGACCACGGCGACCACGACCTCGAGCCAGAAGGCCACGACGTACCCGATGAAAGCCGGTGTCCCCGGCTCGATGGCCGTGCCGGTGTCCCACGTCCTGATCGCGGCCGGGATGCCGAAACCCACGAGCGCGAGCCCCGCGGCGCACAGGACCAGCAGTGCGATCCGCCAGCCTCGCGACGGCGGCCGCTCCTGGCCCCATCCGGCCCACACGAACGCCGCCAGCCCGAAGATGACGCCGATCGTGGCGAGGTCGCGCGGGAACTCGGTCGCCGGCATGGGGCTAACCTAGCCCCGCCCGTTCCTCCCGCGCACCCTCTCCTTCGATCGGGCCGCGTGAGAGCCCGACCGCACGGGCGCCGCGCGAGGTGGCCGCCGACACTGCGACCGACTCATCGACGTCGGGGTAGCGGGGCCGCAGCGTCACCGGAGTGCGCCGGCTCTGCGAGCGCTTGGCGCGACGGGCGGAGGCGATGAGGTTCAGCGCCTCCACGAAGACCGCGAACGCCATCGGGCCATAGATGAGCGCCTTGTCGATGTGCAGTCCGAAGCCCTCCGCGATGAGGAACACGCCGATCAGCAGGAGGAAGGACAGTGCCAGCATCTTGACCGTGGGGTGCTTGTTCACGAACGTGAAGATGAACCGCGACGCGAACAGCATGATGCCGAACGAGAGCACGACGGCGGTGATGATGACGATCATGTTGGTCGTCATCCCGACCGCGGTGATGACCGAGTCGAGGGAGAAGACGAGGTCGAGGGCGAGGATCTGCAGGAGCACCGACCCGAAGGTCGCGGTGCCGCCGCCGGAGTCCGCGTGCTCCTCCGCCCCCTCGAGCTTCTGGTGGATCTCGTGGACGGCCTTGTAGACGAGGAACAGGCCGCCCAGGATCAGGATGAAGTCCTTGATCGAGAAGCCCAGGTCGCCGATCTGCAGGATGTCGGCGGTCAGCGTGATGATCCACCCGGCGAGGAAGACCAGGCCCACTCGCAGGACCATCGCGAGGGTCAGGCCGAGATTGCGGGCCCGCGCCTGCTGCGCGACAGGGAGCTTGGAGGCGAGGATCGAGATGAAGATCACGTTGTCGACGCCCAGGACGAGTTCCAGCACGAACAGCGTGAGGAACACGGCGATGAGGTCGGGCGTGATGACGAGGGAGAAGTCCACGCTCCGATGTTAGGGCTCGCTCACACCCTCTCCTGACCGCACGCCGTGTGCCGTCATCCGGCGTCCTCGACCGCCGCTCGCGCCCGCTGCGCCGCCCGGGCCGCCGTCTTCGCCCGATCGCGAGCCTGTGTGTGCTCGTCCTGCAGATCCGTGACCTTCTCGTCCGCGGCATCCGCGTCGCGCTCGATGCGCGCGAGCTCTGCGCGCAGGTCGTCCACCCGCTCGTGGAGCAGATCGGCGCGCTCGCGCGCCTTGGCGAGCTTCCCTTCGATGCGCGCCGCTTCCCGGTCGGCCTCGGATGCGGCGCGGTCGGCGTCGCGCGCCGCTGCCTCTGCGGCTTTCCGTGCACGCCGTGCGGCGAGATCGTCCCGGCCGGGGGCGGGGCGGTCGGGCACTCCGGGAACGGATCCCGCCACCGCGTCGACCAGATCGGCCGCATCGATGCCGTCGGCGTGCACCGTCCGGACGAGCCGGCCGGTGAGGATCGCCGCGCCGGCTGCCGCATCCACGATCGCGGCGTTGATGGTCAGCTCGACCTCCTCCAGGACCGCTCGGCTCAGCGGCGTGCCGGCATCGCGGGCGAGGGCCCCCGCGCGGCGTGCGAGTCCGGCGACGAGGGCGCGCCGCTGCTTGCCCAGCTTCGCCAGCTCGGGCGCGTCCAGCTCGTCCTGCGCCTCGTGCAGGGCTTGCGACAGCTCGAGCGCGTCGGCCAGCTGCCCGTCGCGCACCAGCAGGTTCACCGCCCACGCGGCGACGGAGGGCTTGCGCAGCGCCTTGATCCGCTTCGCCAGCGCGCCGGTGGCCGACGCCGCTCGCTCGTTCCTGGCGGCCGTGAACTCCGCCGGGGGCAGACCGTACAGGGCGTCGGCGGCCGCGTCGAGTTCTGCCACCGCATCCGCCATGCGCCCATTCTGGCCCGCGTCACACGGCGGTGGAGGCAGACCCGCGGACCTGGCGATGCAGCCCCTGCATGCGCGCGTCGAGCTCGGCGGCCGTGTCGGCGGCCGACTTGAGGTTCTCCAGCAGCTCCTCCGGCACGTGCCGGTCGTACTTGTAGTAGATCTTGTGCTCCAGGCTCGCCCAGAAGTCCATCGCGATCGTGCGGAACTGCACCTCGACCGGCACGCCCACCCGCCCGGTGGAGAGGAACACCGGCACCTCGAGCACCGCGTGCAGGCTCTTGTAGCCGTTGGGCTTGGGCTCGGCGATGTAGTCCTTGACCTTCAGCACGGTGATGTCGTCCTGCTGGGTGAGCAGGTCGAACAGCCGATAGGCGTCCTCGACGAAGCTGCACGTGATGCGGATGCCGGCGATGTCCATGAGGGAGGTCCGCAGCGAAGCGAGGTCGGGCTCGAGTCCCTTGCGCCGCACCTTCGCGACGATGCTGTCCGGTGATTTCACGCGGCTGGTGACGTGCTCGATCGGGTTGTAGTCGTGCACCTCCTGGAACTCCTCGCGCAGGATCGAGATCTTCGTCTCGACCTCGGCCAGGCCGAAGCGGTACTCCATGAGAAACCGTTGGAACTCGTCGCGCATCGCCCGGAGGGCCGAACCCGACACGGTGATCTGCTGCTCTTCGAGCGATTCCGGCATGCCCGCGAATCTACGGACGCCGGCTACGAGCCTTCTGTGAGATGACGGTCACACCGCCGCGTGGTGCGGATGCCGGCGCTCCAGTGCCGCACCCTCCACGTCGACGTTGGGCAGGATGCGATCGAGCCACCGTGGCAGCCACCATGCCGACCGGCCGAGCAGGTGCATCACGGCCGGCACCAGCAGCATCCGCACGACGATGGCGTCCAGCAGCACACCGAAGGCCAGCCCGAAGCCCATCGACTTGATGATGACGGACTCGGAAGTGATGAAGCCGCCGAACACCGAGATCATGATGAGCGCCGCGGCGATCACGACGGTGCGCCCGGCGCGGAAGCCCTGCGCGACGGCCAGCCGCGCCGGTGCGCCGTGCACGTACGCCTCCCGCATCCCCGTCGCCAGGAACAGCTGGTAGTCCATCGCGAGCCCGAACAGGATCCCGACGAGGATGACCGGCAGGAAGCTCAGGATGGGGCCCGGATCGTGGATGCCGAACAGCGCACCGAGCCAGCCCCACTGGAACACCGCCGTCACGGCGCCGTACGTCGCGAACAGCGACAGCACGAACCCGCCCGTGGCGAGCAGCGGCACCAGCAGCGACCGGAAGACCATCACCATGATGAGGAAGGACAGGCCCACGACCACGACGAGGTACAGCGGCAGCACGTCGGCCAGCCCCTCGGAGATGTCGATGTTGATGGCGGCCTGCCCCGCCACGCCCAGGACGATGTCGCCGTCGATGGGCGGCAGCTCGCGCAGATAGCGCACGAGCCGCTCGGTGGAGACGCTGTTGGGGCCCTCTGCGGGAACCACTTGGAAGACCGCGAGCGAGGAGTCCTCGGCGATCGCGACCGGGGCGACGGCGTCGACGTCCTCCTGCGCGGCCAGTTCGCGGGCCACCGTGAGCTGCGCGTTCTGCACGGCGTCCTCGTCCAGGCCCGCCGGCAGGGATGCGGTGACCAGGAGCGGCCCGTTGAGTCCTTCGCCGAACGCCTCCTCGGTCGCCGTGTAGGCCCGGTAGGCCGGGGAGTCCTCGGCCTCCGAGCCGCCGTCGGGCAGGCCCAGGCGCATGGACAGCGCCGGGATCGCCACGACCAGCAGCGCCACGACCGCGACGACCGCGGTCACGACCGCCCGCAGCGTCGACATGGGCGTCACGGCCCGTCCGCGCGCGCGGGACTCCTGCGGCGCGTCGGCATGCGCGGCCGCGCGCGCCCGTGCGCGCCGGCCGAGCACGCGGGTCCCGGCCAGCCCCAGGAGGGCGGGGGTGAGCGTCACCGCGATCAGCACGGCGATCGCGACGCTCGCCGCCCCGGCCGTGCCCATGAGTCCCAGGAACGGGATGCCGGTGATGTTGAGGGCGAGCAGCGCGACGATGACCGTCGTCCCGGCGAACACGACGGCATTGCCGGCGGTGCCGTTGGCCAGCCCGATCGACTCCCCCACGTCGGCCCCCTGGAGCAGCTGGCGGCGATGGCGGTAGAGGATGAACAGCGAATAGTCGATGCCGACGGCCAGGCCCAGCATGACGCCGAGGATGGGGGTCACCGACGCCATCTGCACGACGCCGGAGAACGACAGGGTCGCCAGGGCGCCGATCGCCACGCCGGTCAGGGCCGTGACGATGGGGAACGACGCCGCCAGGAGCGAGCCCAGCACGACGACCAGGACGATGCCGGCGATGGCGACGCCCACCGCCTCGCCGACACCGAGGATCTCCGGGACGCCCTGGGAGATGTCGGTCGAGAACGACACCTCCACCCCGTCGATCGGCTCGGCCGTGAAGTGGTCCATGACGGCCTGCTTCGAGCTCTCCGGCAGCTCCAGTCGCGGCTCGGTGAACGACACGCTGACCAGGGCGGTCGCGCCATCCTCGGACACGACCCGGATGCCGTCGGCGTAGGACAGCAGTTCGGCGCCCCGCTCGAGCTGTGCCTCCTGCTCGGCGAGCGTCGCCTCGCCCTCCTCGAGCTGCGCTTGCTGCGCATCCAGCTCGGCGAGACCGGCGTCCAGCTGCGCCTGCTGCGCATCCAGCTGAGCGAGCTGGGCGTCCAGCTGCGCCGTCGGGAGCCCCTGCGCCTGCGCCTGCGCACGCCCCGCCTCCAGCTGCGCCCGCCCGGCGTCCAGCTGCGCCTGCGCGTCGGTCAGTTGCGCACGCCCGGCCTCCAGCTGCTGGCGGCCGGCGTCGGTCTGCGCACGGGCGTCGTCCAGCTGCGCACGCCCGGACTCCACCTCGGCGCGCTGGTCGGCGAGCTCCTGCTCTGCGTCGAAGGGATCGATGACGTCCGAGACATCGGGCAGGTCTCCCGCCGTCGCCACGAGGGCGGCGATCTCCTCCCGCTGGGCATCGGTGAGCGCCTCGCCGTCGTCGGCGGCGAACACCACCGTGCCGGAGGCGCCGCTGAACTCGGGGAGGGTGTCCTCGAGCTCCGCGATCACCTCCCCTGAGGCCGTTCCGGGGATGTCGAAGCTCGAGCTGAGCCCCTTGAAGCCCAGCGCGAAGCCGCCACCGGCCAGCGCGAGCAGGGCGATCCAGGCGATCACGACCGCCCACGCGCGGCGCGCGGCGAAGGTTCCCAGACGGTGGAGAAGTTCGGCCATGCGGATCCTCTGTTTCGTGAGGGCAGGCCCGCCGAGGGGCACCCTCGACGCCGACGAGCAGCAGCTAAGATAACACGGACCGTCTCGTCTTCAGATCGGAGCCGCCATGCCCCTGCCCCGCAGCGGACCCGTGCGCAGCGAGGCCGCACGGCAGGCGATCCTGCAGGCCACCGCCGATCTGCTCACCGAGCGGGGGTACGACTCACTCACGATCGAGGGCATCGCCGCGCGCGCCGAGGTGGGCAAGCAGACGATCTACCGCTGGTGGCCCTCGAAGGGAGCCGTCATCGCGGAGTGCCTGCTGGAGGGCAAGATCCTGCCCGGGCGCCTCCTCGTCCCCGACACCGGCGACATCCGGCGCGACCTCTCGCAGTGGCTCACGACGGTGTTCGCTCTGCTCGGCGAAGAGCAGGGCGAGACGCTACTGCGCTCGCTCGTGGCCGCCGCCGCCGAGAACGCCGACACCGGCCGCCGGCTGCGCGACAGCCTCACCGGCTCGGGATCGGTTGCCGGACGCCTGCGCTCGGCGATCGGCACGGCCCCCAATCTCACTCCCGACACCCCGGTGGACGAGCTCGCCGAGGCGCTCTCGGGCGCGGTCATCCTCCGCGCCCTCAGTCGCGAGCCGCTGCGCGAGGCGGACCTGGTGCGACTTCTGGACGCCGTGCTGGGACGGTGACCCTCACGCCGGCGGCGCCGTCGTGGACCGGACCACCAGGCGCGTGGCCAGGCCCACCTGAGTGGCATCCGGCACGTCTCCCCGCATGAGCGTCACCAGGAGCGTCGCAGCCGTCGCCCCCAGCAGCTGCATCGGCTGATGCACCGTCGTGAGCGGCAGCGCCGCCTGCGAGGACTCCGGGATGTCGTCGAATCCGACCACCGACAGATCGCCGGGGATGCTCAGGCCCAGACGCGTGGCGACTTCGATGACGCCGAGGGCCGACAGGTCGTTGGCGGCGAACACCGCCGTGGGCCTGTTCGGCGAATCCAGCAGGAGCCGGGCCTGCTCACGGACGGTCTCGGGGTGGTACATGCCGACCCGCACCAGCGCGGGGTCGTACGCGATGCCGGCCTCGGACAGGGCGCGACGGTACCCGGCGTCGCGCGCGATCGACGAGCGCAGATCCGGCCGGCCCGCGATGAAGCCGATGCGGCGGTGCCCGAGTTCCACGAGGTAGCGGGTGGCCTCCCACGCCCCCGTGAAGCTGTCCGATTCCACGGTGGGCACGTCGGCACGACCGGTGTGCGGGTCGATCGCGACGATCGGCACGTCGACGGAGACGCCCAGGATCGTGGGCGTGACCATGATGGCGCCGTCGATCAGCGTGCCGCTCAGCCGGCTGAGCGAGCGCCGCTCCCACCCTTCGCCGTTCTGCTGGCGCGATCCGCTGTACGCGAGCAGGTCGTAGTGGGTGTCGCGCAGCGCGCGGCCCACGCCTTTGAGGATCTCGGCGCTGAACGGCTCGAAATCGGCCACGAGCACCCCGATGACGCCCGTGCTGCGGGCGCGCATGCTGCTGGCCACGAGGCTGGAGGCGTACCCGAGCTCGGCCACCGCAGCGAGCACGCGCTCGACGGTCTCGGGTGAGACGCCGTAGCGCCCGTTGACCGCTTTGGACACGGTGGCGACGGAGACACCCGCCGCACGGGCGACGTCGTTGATGGTGGGACGCCGCGACATGGCGCCGATCCTAGCGTGATGGAAAATGTTTTCGAAAACGTTTGACGCGATCCCGCGCCCTGCGCACACTGGCTGAGCACCCGGCGATGCACACGCGCGGGATGCGGCACCTCGATGGGCGAGAGTGCACTCAATGAAGAGACAGGTGATCACATGAGAACCAAGCGATTCGCAGCGGGGGCGGTGGCGCTCGCGGCAGGTGCGCTCGTTCTGAGCGCGTGTTCGGGGGGCGGCGGAGGCGGCTCGGACTCGGGCGACGGCTCGGTCGAGATGACGCTGTGGCAGAACTCCACCACGGGACCCGGCCAGCAGTTCTGGAAGGACGCCATCGCGGCGTTCGAGGAGGAGAACCCGAACGTCACGATCAAGATGCAGTCCGTCCAGAACGAGGACATGGACGGCAAGCTGCAGACCGCGCTGAACGCCGGCGACCCGCCGGACATCTTCCTGCAGCGCGGTGGCGGCAAGATGGCCGCCATGGTGGACGCGGGCCAGCTGATGGACCTGACCGACCTCATCGACGACGGCCTCAAGGAGGAGATCTCCGAGGTGGCGTTCGCCGCCGAGACGTACGAGGACAAGATCTGGGCGATGCCCCTCTCCGTGCTGCCCGGCGGGTTCTTCTACAGCCAGGACGCGTTCGACGCCGCCGGCATCACCGAGAACCCCACCACGGTCGACGAGCTGAAGGCCGCGGCGGAGGAGCTGAAGACCACCGGCATCGCCCCCATCGCCCTGGGCGCCAAGGCGGCATGGCCGGCCGCGCACTGGTACTACTTCTTCGCGCTGCGCGAGTGCAGCTCGGACGTCATCGAGGAGACCAGCGAGACCAAGGACTTCAGCGACGAATGCTGGCTGAAGGCCGCCGAGGACCTCGAGGACTTCGCATCCATCGACCCGTTCAACGACGGCTTCCTCACCACGGAACCGCAGCAGGGCGCCAACAGCTCGGCCGGTCTCATCGCCAACCGTCAGGCCGCGATGGAGCTCATGGGGGCCTGGAACCCGGGTGTGATCGCGTCGCTGACCCCGGACGAGAAGCCGCTGCCCGACCTGGCGTGGTTCCCCTTCCCCGAGGTGGACGGCGGTCAGGGGGAGCCCGGGTCGCTCATGGGCGGCCTCGACGGCTACTCGTGCGCTGCGCAGGCTCCTGAGGAGTGCGCCGACTTCCTGAACTTCGTCGCCAGCGCCGAGCAGCAGACGAAGTACTACGAGGCCTTCCAGTCGCCGCCGGTGAACTCCGTCGCGCAGGAGGCGGTCACCGAGCCCTACCTGGTCGGCATCCTCGAGGCCTACAACCAGGCGCCGTTCGTGTCGCAGTGGCTGGACACCGTGCTCGGCCAGAACGTCGGCAACGCGCTGAACGTGGCCGTCGTGGACATGCTGGCGGGCAACAGCTCGCCCGAGCAGTTCATCGAGACCGTCAACACGGCGGGTGCGCAGGGCTGAGTATGTCCATCCGCGAGATGTCCTCCACGGGCGATTCCGATCTCGCGCAGCACGACGGGGGCGGCGTCACGCCGCCCCCGTCCGTGCCGCGGGATCGCCGCCGCCCGCGTGGGCTGGGCTGGGCCGGGCGCCTCGAGGTGCTGGTCATGGTCGGCCCCGCCGTCCTCTTCTTCGTCGGCTTCGTGATCCTCCCCGTGATCATGGCCGCCTACTACGGGTTCTTCCGCTGGTCCGGCTTCGGCCCGGCGACCGACTTCGTCGGCCTGCAGAACTACGTCGTCATCTTCACCGACCCCAACTTCCAGGCAGCGCTGCTGCACAACGGCTTCATCGTCGTGATGTCGCTCGTGCTGCAGGGCCCGCTCGCGATCCTGCTGGCGCTCCTGCTGAACCGCCGGATGCGCGGGCAGTCCGTCATCCGCGTGCTGATCTTCGTCCCCTACGTCATCGCCGAGGTCGTCGTGGGAACCGGCTTCAGCCTGCTGCTGGCCACCAACGGCGCGGCCAACGGCGCGCTGGAGAACCTGGGGCTCGGGTTCCTCCGCGCAGACTGGCTCTCCGACCCCTCGATCGCGATCTGGACGCTCATGGCGATCCTGACGTGGAAGTACATCGGCTTCGCCGTGATCCTGTTCCTCGCGGGGTTGCAGGGCATCCCCGAGGAGCTCTACGAAGCGGCCGCCATCGACGGCGCGTCGTACTGGCAGATCCAGCGCCGCATCACGCTGCCGCTGCTGGCCCCGACCCTGCGCATCTGGGCGTTCCTGTCGATCATCGGAGCGCTGCAGCTGTTCGACCTCGTCTACATCATCTGGGGGCAGTACGTCTCCTCCGTGGCGGGCACCAACACGATGGCGATCTACATGGTGGCCACGGGCCGCAACTCCGGAAACTTCGGGTACGGCAACGCCGTGGCCGTCGTGATCTTCGTCATCTCGATGATCGTGGCGCTCGTCTACCAGCGCTTCATCCTGCGCCGCGACACCGCCGGCGCGATCACAGAGAGGGGTGCTCGATGAGCACCATGGCCATCACCACACGTCGCGCGACGCCCCTCTCGCGCACGCGACAGCGCCTGCCGTGGGGACCCCCGGTCGTCTACTTCATCGCCCTGGTGATCATCGCGCTCATGCTCGGACCGGTCATCTACATCATCATCGGCGGCTTCCGCACGAACTCGCAGATCACCCTCGAGCCGGCGGGCTTCCCCGCGCCGTGGAACTTCGAGAACTACCTCGGCGTCATCACCAGCGGGCAGTTCTGGACGCAGGTGGGCAACTCCACGATCGTGGCCCTCGCCACCACGGTCGGCGCGGTCGCGCTGGGTCTCATGGCCAGCTACGTCATCGCGCGCTACAGCTTCCGCGGGCGTGGCGCCCTGTACGCCCTGTTCGCCTCGGGGCTGATGTTCCCCATCACCGTGGCCATCACGCCGCTGTACATCGTGGTGCGCAGCCTCGGCCTGATGAACACGCTGCCGGGCATCATCCTGCCCCAGATCGCGTTCGCACTGCCCACGACGGTGATCATCCTGGTGCCGTTCCTGCGTGCCATCCCGGACGAGATCCAGGAGGCCGCCTACATCGACGGATGCGGACGCCTGGCCTTCTTCTGGCGCATGGTCCTGCCGCTGGCGGTGCCCGGTGTCATCACGGTGGGCATCCTCGCCTTCATCGGCAGCTGGAACGCCTACCTGCTGCCGCTGTTCATCCTCAACAACGAAGAGGCCTTCACCCTGCCGTTGGGCGTGCAGGCGTTCTCGTCGCAGTACTCCGTGGACACCGCACGCGTGCTCGCGTTCACGTCACTGTCGATGCTGCCCGCCCTGGTGTTCTTCAGCCTGTTCGAGCGGCGCATCGTGGGTGGCCTCACGGGCGCGGTGAAGGGCTGACATGTCTCAGGAACGCTCGGAGCCTTCGGCGCGCGTGCGCGCGCTGCTGGCGGACATGACCCTCGAGGAGAAGGCGGCGCAACTGGTCGGCTACTGGGTCGATCAGGGCGGGGAGGTCGTCGCCCCGCTCGCGGACGAGATGGTCACCTCCACCAAGTACGCCGACGCCACCGTGCACGGGCTCGGACACCTCACGCGCGTGTACGGCACGCGGCCGGTCGAACCGGTCGAGCGCGCACGGTGGCTGTGGGAGGAGCAGCGGCGGCTGCGCTCGGAGACGCGCCTGGGCATCCCGGCCATCGTCCACGAGGAGTGCCTCACGGGCCTGGCCGCGTGGAAGGCGGCGACCTTCCCCACGCCGCTCGCGTGGGGCGCCTCCTTCGACCCCGACCTCGTGCAGGAGATGGCGGAGAGCATCGGCGACTCCATGCGTGAGCTCGGCATCCACCAGGGCCTCGCTCCGGTGCTCGATGTCATCCGCGACCCGCGGTGGGGGCGCGTGGACGAGTGCATCGCCGAGGATCCGTACGTGGTGGGCACGATCGGCACCGCGTACGTGCGCGGCCTGCAGCATGCCGGCATCCACGCCACCCTCAAGCACTTCGTCGGCTACTCCGCCTCGCAGGCGGCGCGCAACCACGCCCCCGTCCACGCCGGACCCCGGGAGATCGCCGACGTGCTGGTGCCGCCCTTCGAGATGGCGCTGCGCGACGGCGGGGCGCGGTCGGTCATGAACTCCTACGCCGAGATCGACGGCGACCCCGTCGGGGCGAGCCCGGCGTATCTGACCGACCTGCTCCGTGGCGAGCTCGGATTCGAGAGGGTCGTCGTCTCGGACTACTTCTCCGTCGCGTTCCTGCACTCCACGCACGCCGTCGCCGCCGACCTCGGCGAGGCCGCCGAGCTCGCCCTGGCCGCCGGCATCGACGTGGAACTGCCCACCGGCGACGCGTACGCCGAGCCCTTGCTCGCGCGCGTGCGGGAGGGCATCGCCGACGAGGCGCTGCTGGATGCCGCGGTCCTGCGCGTGCTGACGCAGAAGGAGCAGCTGGGCCTGCTGGACGAGTCCTTCGCCGAGCCCCCCGCCTCGATCGACCTCGACTCGCCGCGGCACCGCGACATCGCGCGGCGCCTGGCGAGCGAATCGGTCATCCTGCTGGCCAACGACGCCGTCCTGCCGCTGCCTGCCGCGACCGTGCGCCGCGTCGCGGTGATCGGACCCAATGCCGACTCGTCCGAGGCGCTCATGGGCTGCTACTCGTTCGCCAACCACGTCCTCGCGCACCACCCCGATGTCGCGCTGGGCATCGCCATCCCGACGGTGCTGGACGCCGTCCGCGCGGAGTTCCCCGACGCGGCGGTGGACGCCGTGCGCGGATGCGACGTCGAGGGTGAGGACGGTTCCGGCATCCCCGGCGCCGTGGCCGCCGCGGCGGAGGCCGATGTGGCGGTCCTCGTCGTCGGCGACCGCGCGGGCCTGTTCGGTCGCGGCACGGTCGGCGAAGGCAACGACGTCGAGGATCTCGAGCTGCCGGGACGCCAGCGAGACCTCGTCGAAGCGGTCGCCGCGACGGGCACCCCGGTCGTGCTCGTGGTCGTCTCCGGACGCCCCTACGCGCTGGAGTGGGCCCTGACCGGGCCGCACCCGGTCGGCGCCGCGCTGCAGACCTTCTTCCCCGGCGAGGAGGGGGCGGATGCGGTGGCCGCGGTGCTGTCCGGCCGGGTGAACCCGTCCGGCCGGCTCCCCGTGTCGCTGCCGCGTTCGGCCGGCGCACAGCCGTACACGTATCTGCACCCCTTCCTGGGGGGACCCAGCAGCATCACCAGCGCCGATCCCACGCCCGTCCTGCCGTTCGGTCACGGGCTCAGCTACACCACGTTCGAGCACGCCGGGCTGGAGGTGACGCCTACGGTGGCAGCCGGCGACGTCTTCACCGCCGCCGTGACGGTGCGCAACACCGGCGCGGTCGCGGGCGCGGATGTCGTCCAGCTGTACGGCCACGACGTGTACGGCAGCATCACGCGGCCCCTCGCCCAGCTGCTGGCGTACCAGCGCGTGTGGCTCGAGCCGGGAGAGGCCCGGGAGGTCACCTTCACGGTGCCCACCGCACGCCTGGCCTTCACCGACCGCTCCGGGCGTCGCATCGTCGAGCCCGGCCGGGTCGACGTGTGGGTCGGGCCGTCGTGCGCGCAGCGCGAGGCGGAGTCCGTCGTACAGGTCACCGGCGACGTGCACCCGGTCTCGCCGGGAGACGCCCGCGTGGCGACGGCGACGGTGGGACCGGCTCTCCGCACCCCGGCGGCGGAGGACGCCGCACTGACCGCCTCGCGCGTCTGAGGCCACGACGCCGGTGCCCTCCCCCGCCGATGTGGCGGAGGAGGGCACCGGCGCTCGGATCAGTTGAGCACGAACGAGATCGTCGCGGTGTTGCCCACCACGTCGTGCACGATCAGCGTGTTCGCCCCCTGCACGGCCCCGAAGGTGCCAGGGCGCAGGAAGTTGACATCCGACCATGCGTTGTCGGTCAGGTCCTTCTCCACACCGTTGATCACGACCTTGTCGATGCGTCCGGCGTCGTACAGCTTGTAGCTGACGACGTCGTACCCTTCGGCGGTGCCGACGGTGAAGTCGGCCCCCTCCTTCACGGTCGCCGTGGGCGCATCCGCGTCGACGGTGAACGCGAACGTCCCGGTGCGGGAGATGTTCCCCGCCCGATCGTGCGCGTTGTACCGCAGCGTGTACTCCCCCGACGCCAGCGCGACGGTGGCGGTGTGGGTGCCGCTCTCGGCTCCGTTCATCGCCGTCTGGGTGCTCCGCACCAGCGTGCCGCCCTGATACACGTTCGCCACGATGCGCTCGAGTCCACCCAGATCGGAGGCGTCGACCTGGACCTCCAGCGCTCCGAACGGTCCCGCGGTCGTCGGTGACACCAGTGCCACCTCGGGGCGGGTCGTATCGGCCGGGGCGCTCTGGAACAGCCGCGGCGCGAAATCGATCAGGTTCTTCTGCCAGACGTCCCACCCGTGCGGGCCGGGCGTCACGCCGTTGAACTCGTACTCGATCCCGAGCTCGTCCAGCACGGGGAGCGAGTTCATCACCGAGGTGTAGGTGAAGTCGGTGATGTCTCCGGTGTACAGGCGGAACAGCTCGGTGCCTGCGTTGATGGCCTCGGCATCGACGCCCGCAGTGCCCCCGAAGCCGGCCGCGAACGTGCCGATGTACGCGAACGCCCCCGGATGTGCCTTGAGCACCGACACCGTCCGCGCTCCCCCGGCCGACAGGCCCGCGAGGGCGCGCTTGGCGGGGTTGCCGCTGACGTTGTACCGCTCCTCGGTGACGGGCACGACGTTCTCGAGGAGCTCCCTCGGATAGTCGCTGACGTTGCCGTTGGGCATGACCACGACCATCGGTTCGATCGCGCCGTCGAGGAAGAGGTTGTCGAGGATCTGACGCGCGCGCCCCACCTCGACCCAGTCCGTCCAGCTCTGGCCGCCGCCGTGGTTCAGCACGAACAGGGGATACGGCTCCGGCCGCTCGGCGTCGTACCCCGGTGGCGTCCACACGTACGCGCTGCGCTCCTGGCCGGCCACCGAGCTCTGGTACGACATCACCTCGAGGTCTCCACCTGACCCGGCCGGCACATCCGTGAGGAGGCGTGCCCCCTCACCGGGCACGAGGAACGTGCTCCACGCCGGCTCGCTCGTCACGAACGTGGGGTTGGAGGCGTCCTTGACCGGCTGACGGTCGACGATGAAGCGGTAGTGGTAGAACTTCGACTCCAGCGGTCCCACCGTCGCCCGCCACCGGTCGCCGACCTTGGTCATCTCCACGCGCAGCCAGCTGCCGCCGGGCGCCCAGTTGGCCCACACCGAGACGTACTCGGCGTCGGCGAATTCGGTCGTCGTCTCGAACGTGACGAAGCCGCCCTCGGAGACCCACGGGGTCGGGGTCGTGCCGGGGGCCGGAGGTTCGAACCGCTCGGTGAGGGCGGTGTGCCCTTCGCTCATCGCGGGGTCGCTCGCCTGGCCGGTGAACAGCCGAGGCGCGAAGTCGATCAGGTTCTCCTGCCACGCGTTCCAGTTGTGGCCGGCGTCGGGATTGACGCCGTCGAACTGGTACTCGAGGCCCACTTCGTCGAACTTCTGGAACGAGTCGTAGACGTCGTTGTGCGCCACGTCGGTGGGGTTGCCCACATACACGCGGAACAGGTCGGTGCGGTTGTTCATCTTGCGCACCGGGATGTCGTCCAGGTCACCGAACCGGCCCGCGCCGAACGTGCCGATCTGGGAGAACTCACCCGGGTGCTCGCTGAACACCTCGAAGGTCTGCCCGCCGCCCATCGACAGGCCGGCCAGGGCCCGCTTCTTCTTGGACGGGGAGACGCGGTAGGCGTCTTCGACGGCCGGGACGATGTTCTCCAGCAGTTCCGTCGGGAAGTCGGGCACGTTGCCGTTGCCCATCACGACGAGCATGTCCTCCAGGCGCCCCGACAGCCACAGGTTGTCCAGGATCTGCTCGGCGCGGCCGACCTCGACCCAGTCGCGGTAGCTCTGCCCGCCGCCGTGCTGGAGGTACAGCACCGGCAGCTTCTTGCCCTTGGGCTTGTAGGTGGGGGGCACCCACACGAGCGCCTCGCGCTCCTCGCCCGCCACCGAGCTGTCGTAGGTGAGGGTCTCGATCGTGCCGGCCTCCTCGGGCGCGTCGGCCAGGAGCGCAGCGGACTCGCCGGGGATGAAGAAGGTGCTCCACTCCGGCTCGGATGCCACGGTCGTGGGGTTGCTCGCGTCCTTGAGCACCTTGCTGTCGTCGCCGGTGACCTGGTAGTAGTACAGCCCCGGCGCGAACGGTCCGTACGTCGCGGTCCAGTTGGCGCCGCTGCGCTGCAGGCCGATCTGCGCCCAGTTCGCGGAGGGACCGAAGTTGCCCTCCACGACCACCTGCGACACGGGCCCGACCGCTTCCTCGACCGCGGCGTTGGGCACGGCGATCCGCAGGTAGCCGTCGTCCTGCACGGTGATCCACGGCTCGGCGGCTGCCGCCGGCACCGCGCCGGCGAGCGCGGTGAGCGCGACGATCGCCGCTGTCAGCAGCGCGACCGCGCGCCTGGCGCGCGGGAACCGGCTCGGTGGCCGGGTCTCGGATGTGATCTCCATCGATTCCTCATCTCGTGTGACGTGTCCGACCGTGCGCAGGCGCGACGAAGGAGGCCCGCACGGGCCGGCTGGGGGGAACGGAATCGACGACGCCGACTTCTCCGGGAGGGGATTTACAACGTCGTAAATGCCGTACGCCGACACTCTGGCAGGGCGTCACGCCCCGGTCAAGAGGAGTTTCCAACGTTGTGAACGGCGACCTCCGTCAGCGGCGCGACGTGCACCGGCGTGTCCAGGACCGGTGCCGGCACCTCCCTGGTGCGGCCGGTCAGCGTCACGACCACCGGCGCGGTCGCGGTCGCCAGCGACAGTCCGGCGGAGAGTTCGATGATCCCGGCCTCGACGACACGGCGCCGGTCGCGCCCGACGAAGGCGAAGCGATCGGCCGAGAGGGTGAACGTCACCTCGGCGGCGGCGCCGGCGGCGAGCTCGACGCGCGCATAGCCCACGAGCTGCACGACGGGACGGGTGACCGAGGCGACGGGATCGGACGCGTACAGCTGCACGACGACGGCTCCGTCCCGCGCGCCCACGTTGCGCACCTGGGTGCGCGCGCGCACCGACCCCGCGACGTCGATCGAGTCGGCGTCGAGGGCGAGCGGGTCCAGCTCGAATTCCGTGTAGGACAGACCGTGGCCGAACGAGAACGCGGGCGCGATCGACAGATTGCTGATGCGATCGCCGTCCTGGCCGAGCGGCGGGGCGAGGTAGGTGTGCGGGATCGCCGCGCCGCTGCGCGGGATCTGGACGGGGAGGTGGCCGGACGGATTCACCGCGCCGGTGAGCACGCGCGCGAGTGCCCCGCCTCCCTCCACGCCCGGGAGGAAGGCCTGCACGAGAGCGGCCGCCCGCCCGACGTAGCGGCCCAGGGCATAGGGCCGTCCCGACACCACGACGAGGACCACGGGCGTGCCGGTTCCCAGGACCGCCTCCACGAGCCGTCCCTGATGGCCCGGCAGCTCCAGGTCGGGCGCATCGGACCCTTCGCCCGACGTCCCCTTCCCGAACATCCCGGCCCGATCCCCCACGACGACCACCGCCACATCGCTCTCGCGCGCGGCGGCGACCGCACGATCCAGCGCGCCCGGGGCAGGCGGATCCACCAGCGGGACGCCCTCCTCGACGACCAGTTCGGTCCCCGGCAGCGCGTCGGCGAGCGCCGCGGCGACCGGCTCGGCGGCGATGCCGAGGCCGAGGCCGGGATGGCGCGGGAGCACGTGGATCGGGTAGGAGTAGGCGCCCATCAGCACGCGCGGGTCGTTCGCGCCGGGACCGACCACTGCGACGCGGCGGAGGCCGCCGGGCAGGGGCAGCGCGGCGGCGGGGTTGTCCAGGAGGATGATCGACTCCTCCGCCAGCCGCCGGGCCAGGTCGCGGTTGCGCGGGCTGTCCAGATCGTGATCGGCCGGGTCCGGCGGCGTCCACCCCTCGTCGAGGAGGCCGAGGTCGAGCTTCTGACGCAGCACGCGCCGGACGGCCGTGTCGACCTCCGCCCGCGTGCGCTCGGGATCGGGATCGTCCTCGTCGAGGAGGCGGAAGGCGGAGGTATCCGGAAGCTCGACATCCATGCCGGCGTGCAGCGCTTGCCTGCCCGCATCCGCCATCGTCCCGGCCACGCCGTGCTTGGACTTCAGGAACGCGATCGCCCAGTAGTCCGACACCACCGTGCCCTCGAACCCCCACTCGCCGCGCAGCACGTCGGTGAGCAGCCAGCGGTCGGCGGCGGCCGGCACACGATCGGTCTCGGTGTAGGAGTTCATGACGCTGCCGGCACCGCCCGAGCGCACCGCCATCTCGAACGGCGGCAGCACGAGGTCGCGCAGCTCCCGCTCGCCCATCGAGACGGGCGCATGGTTGCGACCGCCGCGCGAGGAGGCGTGCCCGGCGAAGTGCTTGAGCGTCGCGATGACACCGGCCTCCTGCATCCCGCGCACATACTCCGTCGCGAGCGTGGCCACCACGTACGGATCCTCGCCGAGGGTCTCCTCCACGCGACCCCACCGGTAGTCGGTGACGACGTCGAGCACCGGCGAGAGCCCCTGGTGCACGCCGACCGCCCGCATGTCCTCGCCGATCGCCCGCGCCATCTTCCGCACGAGGCTGCGATCGAACGTCGCCGCCCACGCCATCGGGATCGGGTAGACCGTCGCCCCCAGCGTCGTGAAGCCCGTCAGGCACTCCTCATGGACGATCGCGGGGATGCCCAGGCGCGTCCGCTCGCGCAGGAAGGCCTGCGCCGCGCGCACCTTCGCCATACCCGCGCGTGCCGGCACCGGCGTCGTGCCGAACACGCGCGTGAGGTGGCCGATGCCGGCGGCGGCGGCCGTCTCGAACGGCAGTCGCCCTCGGCCGAGGACATCCTGCATCGGCGCGATGATCTCGGAGGCGTCACGGGTGTCCTCCCAGTGGCTGCCCAGCTGCGCCAGCTTCTCCGCAGGGGTCATCGATGCCAGCAGGGCGTCGACGCGCTCGGCGGGATCCAGGGTCGGATCCCGCCACGGCTGCGGCGGGGCGGTGCTGTCGTCGTCGGGGGCGAGATCTGCGCGGGTCATGCGCGCCGCTCAGCCGAGGGTCACCGCGGTCCACGAGACCGCGGGGAGGGTCAGCGAGACGGTGTGCGCGTCGCCGAGGTCGGCGGCGATGTCACGCAGGCCCACACGGTCGGGCTCGGTGAGCGTGTTGGCGGCGTGCATGTCGTCGTCGTGCAGGGTCACCGCCGAGCGCACCGCCACCGCCCCCAGCATCGTGACGTCGACCTCGAGCGCGACCTCCTCGGTGAGATTCCGGTTGACGACGAACAGGGTCGTCTCGCCCGTGTCAGGGTCGTGCGTGGCGACGGCGTCGACCATCGGCACCGCGCCGTACAGCTCGGTGTCGTACTCGGGCGACTCCAGGCGCACCTCGAGGGCGTTCCCGCGCGCCAGGCGCGACGTGACGGCGAAGGGGAAGAACGTGCTCTGGCGCCACGCCGGTCCGCCCGGCTCCGTCATGATCGGGGCGATCACGTTGACCAGCTGGGCGAGGCTCGCCGACTTCACGCGGTCCGCGTGGCGCAGCAGCGAGATGAGCAGGTTCCCGACCACGACCGCATCGGCGACGGAGTACGTGTCCTCGAGCAGCCGCGGGGCCACCGGCCACTGCTCGACGTCGGTGATCTTGTCGACGTCGTTGTAGCGGGACTGGTACCACACGTTCCACTCGTCGAAGGAGATGTCGATCGTCTTGTCGCTGTGGCGGATCGCCTTGACGTGATCGGCCGTGGCGACGACGGTGTCGATGAAGCGGTCCATGTCGGTGGCCGAGGCGAGGAAGCTGCCGTAGTCGCCGTTGCGGGGTTCGTAGTAGGCGTGGCACGAGATGAAGTCGACGTCGTCGTACGTGCGCTCCAGCACCACCCGCTCCCACTCGCCGAACGTGGGCATCTGCGCCCCCGAGCTCCCGCACACCACCAGCTGGAGGTCCGGGTCGACCTGTCGCATGGCGCTGGCGGTCTTGGCGGCGAGGGCGGCGTACTCCTCCGCGGTGCTGTGGCCCAGCTGCCAGGGGCCGTCCATCTCGTTGCCCAGGCACCACATGCGGATGCCGTGGGGTTCGGGGTGTCCGTTGGCGACGCGGCGATCCGACCAGAAGGTGCCCGAGCGCAGGTTCGCGTACTCCAGCACGTCGAGCGCCTCGAGAACCCCCCGCGTGCCGAGGTTCACGGCGTACATCACTTCGCCGCCGGCCTTGGCCGACCACGTCGCGAACTCGTCCAGGCCGATCTCGTTGGTCTCGGTGGAGTGCCACGCCAGGTCGAGGCGGCGCGGGCGGTCCTCGCGCGGCCCGACGCCGTCCTCCCAGCGGTACCCCGACACGAAGTTCCCCCCCGGGTACCGCACGGTGGAGACCCCGAGCTCGCGCACGAGGTCGATCACGTCCTGGCGGAAGCCGTCCGCATCCGCCGACGGGTGCGACGGCTCGTAGATCCCGTCGTACACGCAGCGGCCCAGATGCTCGACGAACGACCCGAACAGGCGGCGGTCGACGGCTCCGACCACGAAGTGGGGGTCGATGGTGACACGTGCAGAAGTCATGCTCCTCTTTCCGGGTGGTGCGGGGCGGCCGTGGTCGGCCAGGTCATTTCAAGCTGCCGATCGACAATCCGCCCTGCCAGTAGCGCTGCAGGGTGAGGAATGCGATCACGAGGGGGATCACCGAGACGAGGGAGCCGAGGATGATGATGCTCCACAGCGACGTGCCGCCGGAGTTGTTCGCCGAGGCGATGCCCTGCCACAGCCCGATCCCCACCGTGACGGGGAACAGGCGGTTGTCCGAGAGCATCGCCAGGGGAAGGAAATAGTTGTTCCACGAGGCCACGATCGACAGCAGCAGGACCGTGACGATCGCCGGGCGCAGCATCGGCAGGGCGACCTGCGCGAAGATGCGGAACTCCCTCGCGCCGTCCACGCGGGCGGCGTCCAGCAGCTCGTCCGGGACGGCGTCCCGCGCGTACACGTGCATGAGGTACACCCCGAACGGGTTGAGCAGGGTCGGCAGGATGACGGCCCAGATGGTGTTGGTGATGCCCAGCTCGGCGAACATGATGAACGTCGGGATGACCAGCGCGGTCGTGGGCACCATGACCGATCCGAGCAGGATGGCGAAGCTGATGCGACGCCCGGCGAAACGGTACTTCGCGAAACCGTACCCGGCGGCCACGGCCAGGACTGTCGCCCCCACGCCGCCGGCGAACGCGTACAGCGCGGAGTTGCCGAGCCAGCGCAGGTAGATGCCGTCCTGGAAGGTGAACAGCTGGGCGAAGTTGCCGGCGTAGTCCACGACGTCGTCGAACCACAGGGCGCTGCCGCCGCCGAACAACCCGGCCGCCGTCTTGGAGCTGTTGACGAGAACCCACCAGAACGGGATGAGGAAGTACACCACCAGGAATCCGAGCAGGATCTGCATCGGCAGGTAGCGGCGCCGGGCGGCTGCGCGGCGCGATCGCTCGAGAGTCGTGGTCATGACAGGAAGCTCCCCCGCTTGCGCGTGATGAACAGGAAGATGTACACGCACACGAAGACCACGGCGCCCAGGGCGAAGGAGATCGCGCTGCCGTAGTTGTAGTTGGCGAGGGCGAAGGCCTGCTGGTAGGCGTACATGTTCGGGGTGAAGTCGGCGGGGATCGCACCGGCGGCCAGGTAACGCAGGATCTGCGGTTCGTTGAAGAACTGCAGCGTCCCGATGAGGGCGAACACCAGGATCAGCACGAGCGCCGGCGCGATGAGCGGGATCTTGATGCGCAGCACGATCTGCCACTGGCTGGCCCCGTCGATGCGCGCCGCCTCGTACAGGGTCGGGTCGATGCCCTGCAGCGCCGCGTACAGGATGATCATGTAGTAGCCGGCCCACTGCCACGTCACGATGTTGAGCAGACCGAAGAAGATCAGCTCGCGGGAGAGGAAATCGGGGCCGGCCTGGCCGAACATGCCGAACAGCTCCGCCAGCGGCCCGAAGCTCTTGCTGTAGAGGAACCCCCACATGAGCGCGCCGATGACGGCGGGGATCGCGTACGGCAGGAAGATCATCAGGCGCGAGAAGCGGGCGAACGCCCCCGTCACGACGTCGAGGATGAGCGCGACGGCGAGGGACACCGCCATCTGCAGCGGGATGAGAACGATGGAGAAGCGGATGACGAACCAGATGCCGTCGAGGAAGTTCGGATCGGTGAACGCCTTGACGTAGTTGCCGAATCCGACGAAGCGCGTCCCGCCGATGAGCTGGTTCTGGAACAGGCTCAGGTACAGCGCGAACAGCAGGGGCGCGACCAGGAATGCCACGAACACGACGGCGAAAGGGCCGACGAAGCCCCATCCGACGAGGCTCTGCCGCATGCGGCGGCGTGGTCGGCGGGCGGGTGCCGCCGCGACGGCGGGGGCGCTCTGCGCCAGATCAACGGTCATGGAAACCTCCGGTGGGAAGGGATGCGCCGCGCACGGGGCCGGCCCGGCGAGGCGGACCGGCCCTCGTGCGGCGGCATCACTCGACGGTGAAGCCCTGCTCCTCCGCGTAGCCGACGACATCTTCCTGCAGCCGGTCGGCGGCTTCCGAGCCCGTGATGGAGCCCTCGTTGATGGACGCGAGCTGCTCGGTGAAGGCATCGAAGTAGTACTGCCCGAACGGCGTGTAGGTCATGCCGCCGTAGGCGTTCGCCGCCGGCACGTACACCTCCTTGTTCGCCTGCTGCCCGCCGAAGAACGGCACCTCGTAGTCGACGAACTCCGGGGAGTTCAGCGCCGTGAGATTCAGCGGGAAGATCACCTGGTTCTGCCATCCGTCCAGCAGCGACGCGTCGTCGGCGTAGACCCCGAAGGCGACCTTGGCCGCCAGCTCGGGGTCGGCCGCCTGGCTCGTCACCGAGAAGGCGGACCCGCCCCAGTTGACCGAGACCGGCTCCGCGCCCTCCCACTGCGGCAGCGGCGCGACCTTCCAGACGCCCGCGTCATCCCCCTCGCCGACGCCTGCGCCGGTGAGGTAACCGGGAGCCCATGCCGCCGAGATGTAGGTGGCGTAGTCGCCCCCGATCACGCCGGAGATGTACTCCGGCGTGAACTGGTCCTGCGTGCCGACGAGGCCCTTCTCGACCAGCCCGGCCCAGTAGTCGAGCACCTTCTTCGACGCGTCGTCGTTGAGGTCGATGCCGATCGTCTCGGGCGAGGCGGAGTCGTACGTGAACGGCTGCGCGCCCGCCTGGTACTGCAGCGCCATGAACACCGCCGGGACGTTCGCCCCCAGGTCGCCGAAGAGCGGACCCCCGGCGTCCTTCACCGTCTGGGCCGCGACTTCGTACTCCTCCCACGTCGTGGGAGGAGTGATGCCGTACTGCTCGAAGACGTCGGCGCGGTAGATCATGCCCATCGGTCCGCCGTCCACCGGCGCGCCGTAGACGCCGTCGCCGACGGAGACGTCCTTCCACGCGCCCTCGCTGTAGTCGTCTTCGACGTCGTCGTAGCCGTACTCCCTGATGTCGACGATCGCTTCCTGGATCTGGAAGGTCGGGATGCGGTCGGCCTCGATCATGATGACGTCGGGGGCGCCGGTGCCCGCCGTGATCGCGGTCTGGAACTTGTCGTACTCGTCCCCGCCCTGGCCGACGTTGGTCCAGCACACCTGGACCTCGTCGTTCTGCTCGTTGAAGTTGTCGACGACGAGCTCCATGTTGGGGTACCACGCCCACATCGTGACGACGGGCAGGTCTTCCTTGGGGATGGTGTTGGTGCAGTTGGTGGCGTCGTTCCCACCGGTGCCACCACCGCCTCCGCCGGAGCAGGAGACGAGAGCGGCGGCGAGAGTGAGAGTCGCCGCGGCAGCGAATACGGGCTTGATCTTCACCGGGGTGTCCTTTCGGATGCTGAGACCTCTTCGTCATGCAGGACCACGCTCGGGCGCAGGGCGGGGTGAGCGCTTCTACAACGTTGTAGAGCAACGTTGTAGAAACGATAGGGCGCGCTCCGCGCGGGTGTCAAGGAATCCGCCCCCCAGCCGGGCGGGGCCGGTCCCCTGGCAGGATTCAGGCGAGGCATCGGGCCCTAGAGTGGGTTCACGTGCCACCGGAAGGGGGATCCATGGGGCCGACGATGCATGACGTCGCGCGCGTGGCGGGCGTATCCATCAAGACGGTGTCCAACGTCATCAACGACTACCCCCACGTGCGGCCGGGCACCCGCAGCCGCGTCGAGGCGGCGATCGCCGAGCTCGCCTACCGCCCCAACGCCTCGGCGCGCGGCCTGCGCTCGGGGCGCACCGGCATCATCGGCCTGGCCGTGCCGGCCCTGCGGGAGAACTACTTCGCCGAGCTGGCCGACTTCATCATCCGCGCGGCGGAGACGCGCGGGGTGGGCGTCGTGGTGGAGCAGACGAACGGAGACCGCGAGGCCGAGCTGCTCGCCGTCTCCGGCGGACGCCGCCGCTTCACCGACGGGCTGCTGCTGAGCCCCGTGCAGCTCGGCCAGGCCGATGCCGCGCTCCTGGACGTGCAGTACCCCCTCGTCCTGCTCGGCGACCGCATCTTCGGCGGCCCCACCGACCATGTCGCCATCCACAACACCTCCGCCGCCCGCGCCGGGGTCGAGCACCTCCTGGGCATCGGGCGCCGCCGCATCGCCGTGCTCGGAGGCACCCACGGCGATCCGGCCGAGCCGAGCTCGGCGAGCCTGCGGCTGCGGGGGTATCAGGAGGCACTGTCGGCGGCCGGTATCGCCGCCGATGCGACCCTCGTGCGTCCCTGCGCGCACTGGTCTCGTGCGGCGGGCGCCGAGGCGGTGCACGCGATGATCGCCGAGGGCGTGGACTTCGACGCGGTGTTCGCCCTCAACGACACCCTCGGGCTCGGTGCGCTGCGCGCACTAGCGGGCGAGGGGATCTCGGTGCCGGACGACGTCGCCGTCCTGGGGTTCGACGACATCGACGAGGCGCGATTCTCCGTCCCCTCGCTCTCCAGCGTGGACGCCGGGAAGGAGCGCATCGCCGAAGTCGCCGTCGACCTGCTCCTCGAACGCATCGCCGAGAAGGGCCCGCGCCAGCCGGCGCGCACGATCCAGCCCGCCTTCACCGTCGTGGCGCGCGAATCCACCGGCTTCCCCATCGCCGAGGTGTGACCCTCGCACCTGCGGGCGTCAGCGCCAGGGGGAGGCGGCTTCCTCTGCTCGCCGCGCGGCGACGGCGTCGTAGGCGGCGCGCACCTCCGGGCGCGGATCGGATGCCGCGGCCCGCTCGAGTGCGAGGGGCCACGTCGGCCGGGTGCCGGTGAGACTCCAGGCCGCCTGACGGGCGGCCCCCAGGGCGACGTACTCGCCGGGTGCGGGAACGGCGACGGGCACATCGAACACCTGCGCCGCGATCGCGGCCACCGCGGGACTGCGGGCCGCGCCGCCCACCAGCAGCACGCGCTCCGCGGTCACCCCGAGCGAGCGGATGGCGTCCAGGCCGGTCGCGAGGCCCGCGAGCATCCCCTCGATGGCGGCGCGCGCGAGGTTCTCCCGCGTGGTGTTGCCGAGCGACAGCCCCGACAGCGACGCGCGCGCGTGGGGCAGGTTCGGGGTGCGCTCACCCTCGAACCACGGCACGAGCACGGCACCGCCGGCGCCGGGTTCGGCAGCCAGGGCCAGTGCGGCCAGTTCGTCGTGCGAGACGGCCAGCAGCCGGGCCGTCGCGTCCAGCACGCGGGCGGCATTGAGCGTGGCCACGAGCGGCAGGTATCCCCCGGCGGCGTCCGCGAAACCGGCGACGGTTCCGGTGGGGTCGGCGACGGGGTGATCGGTGACGGCGAACACCGTGCCGGAGGTGCCGATGGAGACCCCGACGTCGCCGGGGGCGGCATCCATCCCCAGCGCCGCACCGGCGTTGTCGCCGGCCCCGGGTCCCACCAGCACGCCCCCAGGGGTCGTCCCGGCGTTCTCCCCGGCCGCGAGCACGACCGGCAGGATCGCGTCGTGGCCGAGCGCGATCGTGAGCAGCTCGCGGTCGTAGCCGTCGGCTCCCCAGTACGCCGTCCCCGACGCGTCCGAACGGTCGGTCGTGAGCGCATCCAGCTGCGGGTCGTCGGGGCCGTACCCGCGCAGGCGCCACGTCAGCCAGTCGTGCGGCAGCGCCACCGCCGCGACCCGCGCGGCGTTGTCGGGCTCGGCGTCGCGCAGCCACCGCAGCTTGCTGGCGGTGAACGATGCCACCGGCACGACCCCCGTGCGCGCGGCGTAGGCCTCCGCACCGACCT
This sequence comes from Microbacterium wangchenii, assembly GCF_004564355.1. NCBI lineage: Bacteria > Bacillati > Actinomycetota > Actinomycetes > Micrococcales > Microbacteriaceae > Microbacterium > Microbacterium wangchenii. The sequence goes on along the minus strand of NZ_CP038266.1, from coordinate 446,274 downwards.
CGGTGACCAGGTCGGCGGCGGCGGCGGCGGAGCGGGTGTCGTTCCACAGCAGCGCCGGGCGGATGACCCGGCCGCGCTCGTCCAGGGCCACCATGCCGTGCTGCTGCCCGGCGATCGAGACGGCGGCGACGTCGTCGAATCCCCCCGCATCCGCGATGGCGGCCTGGAGGGCCTGCCACCAGTGCTCGGGGTCGACCTCGGTGCCCTCCGGATGCGTCGCGCGGCCCTCCCGCACGATGAGCCCGGAGTCGGCGTCGAGGATGACGACCTTGCAGGACTGCGTCGACGAATCGACCCCGGCTACCAGCGCCATCGGATGCTCGCTTTCTCTCCCACGATGAGTGTCCGGGGCACCGGCGCGCGGGCGCCGATCGGGATGCCCCGGACACTCACGGTATCGCGTCAGCCGCGAGCACCCATCAGGTGCTCGGTGGCGAGCTGCTGCAGCCGCACGAAGCCGAAGCCCTTACCGCCGAAGTACACCGAGGGGTCGAAGTCCTCGTAGGCGGAGCGGTCGGCGAGGAAGTCGTCGTAGGACTCGCCCTCGTTCAGAGTCGGCACCGACAGCTCGTCCACGCGCGCGGCGGCCAGCGCCTCCTGCACCTCGGGGTCTGCGCGGAAGGCCGCGGCGCGCTCCTTGAGCAGCAGGTAGGTGCGCATGTTGGCCGCTGCCGACTCCCACACGCCGGTCTCGTCCTCGGTGCGGGAGGGCTTGTAGTCGAAGTGCCGGGGACCGTCGTAGGCGGGCACGCCGCCGGGGCCGCCGTTTTCGAGCAGGTCCACCAGCGCGAACGCGTTGTGCAGGTCGCCGTGGCCGAAGACGAGGTCCTGGTCGTATTTGATGCCGCGCTGACCGTTGAGGTCGATGTGGAACAGCTTGCCGTGGTACAGCGCCTGCGCGATGCCGGCGGCGAAGTTCAGGCCCGCCATCTGCTCGTGCCCGACCTCGGGGTTCAGGCCCACCAGTTCCGGGCGCTCGAGGGAGTCGATGAACGCGATCGCGTGCCCGAGCGTGGGCAGCAGGATGTCGCCGCGCGGCTCGTTGGGCTTGGGCTCGATGGCGAAGCGGATGTCGTAGCCCTTGTCGGTGACGTAATCACCGAGCAGGTTGACGGCCTCGCGGTAGCGCTCGAGCGCTGCCCGCACATCCTTCGCGGAGTCGTACTCGGCGCCTTCTCGGCCGCCCCACATCACGAACGTCTGCGCGCCGAGCTCGGCACCGAGGTCGAGCTGGCGGAACACCTTGCGCAGCGCGTAGCGGCGGACCGCGCGGTCGTTGGAGGTGAAGCCGCCGTCTTTGAAGACGGGGGCGCTGAACAGGTTCGTCGTCACCATCGGCACCACGATGCCGGTGTCGGCCATCGCGCCCTTCAGCCGGTCGATCTGCGTCTGACGTTCGGCCTCGGTGGAGCCGAAGGCGAAGAGGTCGTCGTCGTGGAAGGTGAGTCCGTACGCGCCCAGTTCTGCCAGCTTCTCGACCGCATGGACCACGTCCAGCGCGGGGCGGGTGGGGCCGCCGAAGGGATCGTTGCCGTTGTAGCCGATGGTCCAGAGTCCGAAGGAGAACTTGTCCGCGGGGGTGGGGGTAGGCATGAGTGCCACGCTTTCGTCGTCGAAAAATGTTGCCGCACACAACCTATCCGCCCTGCGAGCGGCGGTCAACCATCACGGCCACGTGGATGCGAGGATCCGCGAATTCGTCTTCGAGGGCAACAAACGTGCGGAGCGACGCCCGCTCAGTCGATAGCCTGGGACGATGACCACGCCGCGCACCGGGATAGAGGGGGTCCGCGCCGGCAACCTGGGACGCATCCTGCGGCGCGTGCACGTCTCCGGCGCCGCCTCGCGTGCGACGCTCACCGCCGAGCTCGGGCTTAATCGCTCGACGATCGCCGACCTCGTCGGCGAGCTCGTGGAGCTGGGCTTCGTGCGCGAGAGCGCACCCGGCCCCGAGCGCCGCGTCGGGCGCCCTTCGCCCGTGGTCGCGACCTCTCCCGAGGTCATCGCGATCGCGGTGAACCCCGAGGTGGATGCGCTCGAGATCGCCGCGGTGCGGCTGGACCGCGGCATCCCCCACCGCGTGCGGCTGGAGATGGACCACCTGCTGGCCCCGGAGGAGACCGCGCGGCTGGTGCGCGAGCAGCTCGACCGCTGGCGCGACACGGAATCGCCGGGTGCCATCGTGGCCGGGATCGGCGTGGCCGTACCCGGGCTCGTCCGTGGCGCCGACGGCGTCGTGCGCACGGCACCGCACCTGGGCTGGACCGACGTCCCGTTGCGCACCCTGATAGCCGAGGCGACCGGCCTGCCCGTCGTGGTCGCCAACGACGCGAGCCTGGGCATCCTGGCCGAGCACCGCTTCGGGGCCGCGCGCGACATCGACGATGTCGTGTACCTCAACGGCGGTGCGAGCGGGATCGGCGGCGGGCTCATCGTGCAGGGGATGGCCGTCGGGGGCGCGGGCGGGTACGCCGGCGAATTCGGGCAGAACCGCCCAGGGATCGTCGCCGACAGCGACCGGCGCGCGCCCGGCGGGGTGCTCGAGGACGAGGTCAGCCGCGCCCGCCTTCTGGACGTCCTCGGAATGACTGCGGCCGACGATCCGGCGCTCGCGGCCGCCCTGGCCGCGTCGTCAGCACCCGCGGTGGCGGCGGAGACCGCACGTCAGCGCCGCATCCTGGCCACGGCCCTCGCCAACGCCGTGAACGTCCTCAACCCCTCCGTCATCGTCCTCGGCGGGTTCCTCGCCACCCTCGCCGAGCTGGACCTCCCCGCCTTCACGGACGCGGTCGCGGATCAGGCGATGCCCGCCAACGCCGAAGGTCTCGACGTGCGGGTGGCCTCCCTGGCCGCCGACCGTCTCCTCATCGGCGCCGCCGAGGCAGCGTTCGAGCCGCTGCTGGAGGATCCCGCCGGCGCCGTGCGGGTGCCTGCGGATACACCCGCCCGCTGAGCCGGGCAACCCGTCGCGCCGGCGGCGCGCGTGCCGGAGAGTAGGCGCATGAGCGATCCGACCCTGCCTCCCGACGCGCCCGTCTCCCCCGGTCTGCCCGGCCCTGCCCCGGGCGCACCTCCGGCCGAACCTCTCGCCCCCCACCCCGACGAGCCGCTCGCCCCGTATCCGGACGAGCCGCTCGCGCCGTCCCCGGCGGAGCCGACTCCCCTGCCCGACGGACCGAACCGCTTCTGACGCACACGCCCGCGCCGCCTCGATCGATGATCGGGGCGGCGCGGTCCCGCCTGGGGGGTGAAGCTCAACGGCGCCGCGCGCGCGGCACCAACTCACCTTCGATGACGTCGATGGGGGTCAGACCCGCGAACGCGTCGTCGACGCGAGGAGCACCCTCCGTGGCGTCCTCATCGTCCGGCTTGGCCGGTTCCCGACGTGGGCTCACGGTGATCTCCTTCCGACGCCCCCAGCCTCGCAACCGCGGTGTGCTCGCGCATCCCCTTGACAGCCGCCCCGGTCGGGGCGTATCCCGCGCGCTGCCTCGGGCGGCTAGGGTGGTCGGCATGGGCACCATCTACTACGGCGGCTCCGGCACACCGGTCCACATCGAGGACCGTGCACTCGCGCACCTGAAGGTGGTGATCGCGACGAAGCTGCGTCGCGGCGAGAGCTTCACCGTGTCGTGGCGACACCCCGACGACCAGCCGCGCGGACGGAGCACCCTGTGGCTGCACCCGTCCATCCCCCTGCGCTTCGTCTTCGACGACCCTGAGCCGGCGACCCTCAGCCGGCAGTGGGTGGAGGAACTGGCCAACTCGGCCAACTCCTCCGGAGGCATCATGCTCGTCGCCGAGCACTTCGAGGTGCCCGCGGAGCACAGCGAGACGTCCTGACGCCCGGGGCGCCGAGGACCGGCGTCAGCCCTCTTCGACGAAGGAGTCCTCGGCCGGCTCGGGAACGATCGAGAGGCCGTTGGGTCCGCTCGCGACCAGCATGAGCTCCTCGACCCACGCACGGTTGATGCGGGGGCTCCGGCTGCCGAAGAAGTGGAACTGGATCGGGACGGCGGGGTGCATCCAGAAGCTGCGGCGCCCGCTGCCGTCGCCGACCTCGACATCGAACATGAACGACTCCGAGCGGCGCAGCTTGTTCATCACGACGATGCGAAGGTGTGCGAGGGTGCGATCGTCGATGTCGACGGAGTTCGGCATCGTGTCGTAGATGAATCTGCCCATGCGCCGAGCCTAGCCGCCCGGGGCCGGGACGACAGACGCACACCCGCCGTCGTTATGCAGACGGAGCCCGGAGTGCAAGCCCGGCCTCGCGCGTGCGTGGAGTCGTATCGTGGTGGGGTGGGAACGATCTTCTACGGCGACACCGCCACCCCGATCGAGATCGAGGATCGCGCACTGGCTCACCTCAAGGTGGTCATCGCGACGAAGCTGCGACGCGGGGAGAGCTTCACGCTGTCCTGGACGCACGGCGACGGGCAGGAACCGGGACGCAGCACCGTGTGGCTGCACCCGTCCATCCCGTTGCGCTTCGTCTTCGACGACCCGGAGCCGGCGATGCTCAGCCGCGCCTGGATGGAGGAACTGGCCAACTCCGCCAATTCCTCCGGCGGTCTGATGCTCGTGGCGGAGCCCCCCGAGTCGCCCTCAGCGTAGACGTCAGAGCTGGTCGAGGATCTCCCGGACCCCTGCCTCCACGGCGGTGGGAACCACGAGCGGACGACCCGCGGTGAACGCGTCCCACTCGCGCAGCAGGATGGTCTCGATGCGCGCGGCGGCGACGGCGGGGTAGTCGGTGCGCAGGCGCTGAACGACCTCCGTGAAGGACGTCACGGCTACGCCCTCGATCTGCAGAACAGACCCTTCGGGCGGGATCGCCGACTGCCCAGCGTCTACCGCCTTGTCGTCCATGCGCTCATCGTTTCACGCCGATTCGGCAAACGCGAATGCTCCGCGAACTGGTATCCAACCTGCCTAGCGATCGCCCTGCGCGGGTCAGATCGCGGTCGGCAGCGGCCCGGCCGGTTCCTCGTCCGCGCCGTGCGGATCGACCTGGTCGACCGCTTCCTGGAGCCGCGCGAGGCACGCCACGACGATCGCGCTCTCCTCGGGGGTCATGTCGATGACGGCGGACATCATGCGCTCGTGCATCTTCCCGAGCGTCGCCCGGACCTCGGCGTCGGATTCGGCGGTGGCCACCACGAGGATGCTGCGCCGATCAGAGGGGTGCGGCACGCGGGTGACGTGACCGGACTTCTCCAGGCGGTCGATGATCGCGGTCGTGGACGCCGTGGATACGCCGAGGTAGCGTGTCAGCTCGCTCGGGGAGACCGACCGGCCCTCTCCGGAGGCCTTGAGGAGGTAGCGGAGGACGAGCAGCTCGTTCTCGCCCATCGACATCGACTCACGCGTGCGCCGGCGCATCGCGATCTCCGCCGCGCGGTACACGCGGAAGGCCTGCAGCACCTCGACCGCTCGCGATCGGCGTTCCTCCTCGGACGCGCCGTACCAATAGCGCGACGACTCGGCCCGCGTTTCACCCACGTCCGGCATCCTATGCCAGCACCGGTGCGTGTCGTCCACCCCTCGCGGGGAGTCTGCAGACCGTCTCCGCCCACGCGGGGGTACCATCGAAGGGTTGTCAGGCTACTTGCTCCGACCGGAAGTATCTCGCTATTCAAGCTGAATGGCGGGGAGGGATGTTGTGAGGCACACCGCGTCGGCGGGAAACGTCGTGAAGGCGCTGGACGATCTGGTCAGCGTCGAGAAGTCCGTCGACCGTGCCATCCTCCAGGCCCTCGGCATCGGACCCAACGACGCCGCCGTGCTGCGGCACCTGCTCGACCTGGAATCCAGCGGGACCACCACGACGACGCCCCGCAGCCTGTCCGACCTCCTCGGGATCTCCTCCGCCGCGACGACCGCCCTCATCGACCGTCTCGTGAACGCGGGGTGGGTGGAGCGCCAGCCGCATCCGCAGGACCGGCGGAGCGTCCTCATCCGCGCGACGGTGCCTCCGGGCTCCCCCGCGCGGCGGCTCCTGGCGGTACGGAGCGTGGCCGTGTCGTCCGCGGCCGCCGGGCTGGGCGCTCAGGAGCGGCGGATCGTGGTGGAGTTCCTCGACGAATTGCACCGTGCCGAGCAGCGCTACCTCGCCGAGGCCACCGCCCTGACCGCTGCCACGCAGTCGCTGCCGCGCCGATAGCGCCGCCCCGCCGCCGGGTCAACCCGCTGCGACCCGCCGATGCGATCGGCGAGGGTCGATGCGGGAAGGAGCGGCATGGGCGAACCGCGGGCTTGGATCGGCACCTCCGGGTGGAGCTACCCGCACTGGCGCGGCGTGCTGTACGAGCCGGGCACACGCGACCAGCTCGCGCGGTACGTCCGGGAGTTCGACACGGTGGAGCTGAACACGAGCTTCTACCGGTGGCCGCGGCCGGAGCGGTTCGTGGCGTGGCGCGAACGACTGCCGCCCGGGTTCGAGCTCGCCGTGAAGGCGCCGCGCGGGGTCACGCACGCCCGCAGCCTCCAGCTCACCCCCGAGTGGCAGGAGCGGATCGCGGCGGGCCTGGCGGCGCTGGGCGGCACGCGCGGCCCGTTCCTGGCGCAGCTGCCGCCGGGCGCCGAGCGCGACGACGCCCGGCTCACGTCCTTCCTCGAGGGGCTCCCGCCGGACTCGCGTCCCGTCATGGAGCTGCGGCATCCGTCGTGGGTGGATGAGGCGGTCTTCCAGATCCTCGAGCAGTACGGTGCCGCCTACTGCGTCATGAGCGGTGCGGGGCTGCCGTGCGTGCTGCGCGCCACCACCTCCTTCGTGTACGTGCGCCTGCACGGGCCCGACGACACGCTGTACAACGGCTCGTACGGCCGCGAGGCGATCGCGTGGTGGGCCGACCGCATCCGCGAGTGGCTCGCGCAGGGGCGCGACGTGTACGCCTACTTCAACAACGATCTCGGCGGCAACGCGGTGCGCGACGCGTGGGCGCTACGCGACGCCCTGGCCTGACGCGAACGCGTTCAGCCGCTCGACGAGCTCACCCAGCGTCGCCTCCTCGCGCACGAGGCCCAGCCGGATGAATCCCCGCCCGCGGTCGCCGAAGCCGTCGCCGGGCGCGACGGCCACGCGCTGCTCCTCCCGCAGCCGGCGGGCGAACTCGACGGCGTCACCGCCGCCGGGGACCCGCACCCACACGAAGAACGAGCCGTCCGGCGTCGCCACGTCCCATCCGATGCGCCGCAGTCCTGCGACCACGACGTCGCGCCGGCGCTGATACATCGCCACGAGTTCCGCGGCGGCGGTCTGATCGCCCGACAGGGCCGTCGCGGCGGCCTCCTGCGCCGCTCCGAACAGCGTGCTGAAGGCGTGCGCCTGATAGCGGCCCATGGCCGCGATGAGGGAGGCGTTCCCGGCGGCGAACCCCACGCGCCATCCGGCCATGCTGTACGTCTTGGACAGCGTCTGGACCTCCACCGTGACGTCGCGGCCGCGGTCCACGGCGAGCGCCGACAGCGGACGGCGTCCGTCGAAGCCCAAGGCGGAATAGGCGAAGTCGTGGATGAACGCCGCCCCCGTGCGCCGCGCGAACGCGGCAGCGGCCTCGAACGTCGCGGGCGTGGCGAGGGCGCCGGTGGGGTTGTTCGGGTAGTTCAGCAGCAGCACCGAGGCGGATGCGACGCCCGCGAGTGCGTCGAAGTCGGGCTGGTAGTGCGGCTGCGGAAGGGGCAGCGGCACGGTGCGAGCGCCGGCCAGTCCCGTCGCCGAGGTGTAGAGCGGGTACCCCGGGTCGGGCAGAACGACGTTCGTGCCGGGATCGGCGAGGGCCATGACGGCGGCCAGGAGCGCCTCATGCGACCCGTGCGAGACCACGACCTCGGCCTCCGGGTCGATGTGGACGCCGTGATCGTCGCGGTACCGCTGCGCGATCGCGCGGCGCAGCGCCGGGCGCCCCGCGTACGCGGGGTACCGGTGGTTGACGGGGTCGGCGACCTCCCGCTGCATCGCCGCGACGATGTGCTCGGGCGTGGGGAGGTCCGGATTGCCCTTGGAGACGTCGATCATCTCGGGACCGGGGAGCGCGGCCAACCGCGCGATCTCGCGGTCCATCCCACCCCAGAAGTTCGGCGGCAGGGCCTGGACGCGGGCGGCGGCGCGGAACTCGGTCATCGTCAGCGCCGCCGGAATCGCCGGGCGATCGAGGACCCGATCATCTGGATGCCCTGCACCAGCACGATCAGCGTGATGACGGTGACGACCATCGCGAACCCGTCGTAGCGCTGGTAGCCGTACGACAGCGCCAGGTCGCCGATGCCGCCGGCGCCCACCGTGCCGGCCATCGCGGTGGCGTCGATGAGTCCCACCGTCGCGATCGTGACGGCGAGGATCAGGGACCCGCGGGCCTCGGGCAGCAGGAAGCGCCAGAAGATCTGGAACGGCGAGGCGCCCATCGCCCGCGCGGCCTCGATGACCCCGCGGGGAACCTCCAGCAGCGAGTTCTCCACGAGCCGGCCGATGTAGGGCGCGATCATGACCGTCAGCGGCACGATCGCCGCCCACACGCCGATGCTCGTTCCCACGAGGAAGCGGGTGAAGGGGAGGATCGCCACGAGCAGGATGATGAACGGCAGCGAGCGGACGATGTTCACCACGATCCCCAGGACGAGGTTCACGGCCCGGTTCGGCAGCACGCCGCCGGGTCGGGTGAGGGCGAGTGCCGTGCCGATCGCGATCCCGAGGATCGACCCGAGCACGAGCGCGACGCCGAGCATCTGCAGCGTCTCGGCGAGCGCGGTGAGGTAGATGTCGGGGGTGATGAGGGTCCAGCGGTCGCCGTTCACGCGATCACGTCCTTCAGGTCGACGACGCGCTCGGACAGGTAGGCCCGCGCCGCCGCGACGCGCGCCGGGTCGCCGGTGACCTTGAGGATCATCTGCCCGACGGTGTGCTCCTGGATCTCCGTCATGTCGGCGTGGAGCATGTTGACCGAGACGTCCAGGTCGCGGATGAGGTCGGACACGAGCGGCTGCGTCACCTCCTCGTCCAGCAGCAGCAGGCGCCACAGGCCCTCGCTGCCGAGGTGGTCCACGACCCGGCGCGGCAGCCCCTGCGGCACGACGGTGGAGACGAAGTCGCGCGTGATGCCGGCGCGCGGATGCAGGAACGTCTCGAGCACGCTGCCGCGTTCCACCACGCGGCCCTCGGCCATGACCGCCACTTCGTGGGCGAGGTCTTTGATGACGTCCATCTCGTGGGTCACGACGAGGATCGTGGTGCCGTATTCGCGGTTGATGTCGCGCAGGAGGTCGATGATCTGCACCGTCGTGGTGGGGTCCAGGGCGCTGGTGGCCTCATCCGAGAGCAGGATGCGCGGGTTGCGCACGAGTGCGCGGGCGATCCCGACGCGCTGCTTCTGCCCGCCGGAGAGCTCACCGGCGAAGCTGTCGGCCTTGTCGCCGAGCCCGACGAAATCCAGCACCTCCTCGGCGCGGGCCCGCGCCCGCGCCTTGCCCACGCCGTCCAGTCGCAGCGGCAGCGCGACGTTGTCGCGCACCCGGACGGTCTCCAGGAGGTTGAACTGCTGGAAGATCATGCCGGTGTGCTTCTGCGCGTCGCGCAGGCCCTGCCCGCGGAGCGCACCGATGTCGACGCCGTCGACGACGACGCGGCCGGTGGTGGGCTGCTCGAGGCCGTTGACCATGCGGATGAGGGTGGACTTGCCGGCCCCGCTGTAGCCGATGACCCCGAACACGGTGCCCTCGGCCACTTCGAGGGAGACGCCGCGGAGGGCCGCCGTGTCGGCGGCCCTCCCGGGGAAGGTCTTGGAGACGTCGTCGAAGACGATCGTCCCCGATCCGGCGCCGCTCATTCGAACCAGGCGGGCAGGTTGAAGCCCGCGTACTGGGGCGAGGAGGTGATGTACTCGATGAACTCCGGCGACTCGTACGCGGCCTTGATCGCCTCGGCCCAGGCGGAGTCGACGTCGGCGGCGCGCACCGTCACGACGTTGGAGAACTCCACCGGCTGGTCCTCCACCGCCAAGGCGTCGTCGTAGTCGAGCCCGCCGGCGATGATGAAGTTCCCCTGGATCGTGGCGTAGTCCACGTCCTGCAGCGCCGGCACCTGCTGGGCGTTCTCGATGTCGGTGATGTCCAGGTCGTACGGGTTTTCGGTGATGATCGACAGGTCGGCAGTGTTGGGGTCTTCGACGTCGTCGAAGTCGATCCATCCGGCCTCGCGCAGGATGAGCAGCCCGCGGTAGAGATTCGACGGCGAGTTGGGCACCGTCACGGTCGAACCCTCGGCGACGTCGTCGAGGGAGTCCTTCTTGCCGCCGAACAGGCCCATCCGAGGGGTCGGGATCTGCACGAGGGCGGCGTTGTCCAGGCCCTCCTGGGCGTTGACGAACTCCATGTAGACGGGGTGCTGCATGATGTTGGCGTCGATCTCACCCGTGTCCACGGCGACGTTGGTGACGATGCCGTCGGTGAACTCCACCGTCTCAACGGTGTAGCCCTCCTCCTCGAGGAGAGGCACGATGCCGTCCTGGAACATCTCCAGGTACGGGCCGGGGTTGAAGCCGACGGTGATCGTGGTCTTCTCGGCGGTCTCGCCGCCGTCGCCGGATGGGGCGGACGCGCATCCGGTCAGCAGCAGCGCGAGCGCCGCGGTTCCGGCGAGAAGGGTGCGGGGATTGCGCATGGACGTCCTCTTTCGCTGAGCAGGGCGGCGTGACCCGGGTGCGTCACGGCCGCCCCGCCACGCTAGGCCGCGCACCCCCTCCCTCCCCATTCCGCCCGTCACACACGGCAACATTCCGCCGACGCGGGGCCGTGGCGGCGGCGGGTCAGGCTTCGGCGAACAGGTTCGAGAGGACGCGACGGGCGAAGTCGGCCTGGCCGGGCGCGGTGTTGGTCAGCATGATGAGGCCCTTCCACAGGGCCCAGCCGCGCCCGCGGGCCCACGTGGCGTCGTCGAGGGCGAGGTCGCGCCGGAACACCGCTGCGGCGGAGCCGGAGACGAAGGTCCACACCGGCACGGTGTCGCACGCGGGATCGCCCACGGCCGCGCATCCGAAGTCGACCACGGCCGCCAGTCGCCCATCGCGCACCAGCAGGTTCGCCGCGGCCACGTCGCCGTGCAGCCAGCGCGCGGGTCCGGCCTCGCCGTCCGCCGCCACGGCGTCGCGCCAGATCCCTTCGGCGAGGGCCCGTTCGCGACCCGACACGCGGTCGAGCATGTCGCGGACTTCCTGATCCCAGTGCCCGACCGGACCGCCGCGGTGGGCGCTGTGCGTCCCCGGCCCCGGCCCGCCCGCGGGATCGGCCGCGCGCAGGGCCACCAGGAAGGCGGCGAGGTCGGCGGCGAACCGCTCGAGGTCGTCGATGGAAGCCTGCGCCGCCGGCGTCCCCGGCATCCACCCGTACACCGACCACGGTGCCGCGAAGAGGGGGCTCGGGCGCCCCCGCCCGTGGACGTGCGGGATCGGCAGGGGCACGGCGGCGGCCAGCTGCGGCAGCCACGTCTGCTCCTTCTCCACCTGCGGCACGTAGCCGGGGGTGCTGGGCAGCCGGACGCTCAGCTCATCGCCGAGGCGGAACATGCGGTGGTCGTTGCCCCCCGCCGCGACGGGGCGGACGGGCAGGCCGACCCAGTGCGGGAACTGCTCGGCGAGCAGCTCGCGCACCAGACCGGCGTCGATGCGCTGGGCATCGACGGCGCCCGCGGGGCTCACTCCGTGCCGCGACCGGTCTTGTTCTGCAGGCGGTCGATCTGCTCGGAGGCCTCCGCCTTGCTGATGTCGGCGGGGATCTCCTCCCCCGCCTCGCGGGCGAGCGTGTCGAGGTAGCTGCGCTGCGGCGCGGTCATGGGTTCGTCGCCGGTCACCCAGGTCGACGGGTCCTTCTCGGCGGAGTTGTCGGGATTCCCGGTCGCGCCGAGCATCTCGCGGTCGTCGTTCGTTGCGGAGTCGTTCGAATCGGACATGCGTTCGATGTTAGGCGGAGGGCCCGACGGCGCCACGGGGGCTTGACGGATGCGGCGGTGCCGGGTCCAGGCGCCGATCCGCCGGGTCACATCGCGGTCGCCGGGTCTTCCTCGGTGCGCTCCGCCCGGGCCAGGCGGCGCCGCCCGCGCACCCACGTGAAGAACACGCCGGCGGCGTACACGAACAGTCCGCCGGCCACCACGGCCAGGACGATCACGCGGTTGGGGCCGTTCAGGACGTTGTTGACCCAGCCCAGCAGCGGCAGGCTGTACCAGAGCGTCCCGCGGATCTGCACGGCGTGCACCGGCTCCGGATCGTTGCCGGGATTGTTGTCGCCCTTGGTGAGAAAGGTCAGTTCGCCGTTCTCGTACGTCTTGGACACGACGCGGTGGCTCACGACCGCGGCCTCCCCCGAGCGGATCTGATAGGTGACGACGTCGCCGACGCGGATGTCTTCGGGGTCGGTGGGCCGGATGACCACGAGGGTGCCCGGCGGAAGCCGCGGCTCCATCGACTGCGTGAGCACCGTCATGGCGCTGCCGCCGACGAGGGCCGGCACGCCGATGACGGCCGCGGCCACCGCGAGCATCAGCATGAGGACGGCCGCGCTGAGCGACACCCCGAGGTAGTGCAGCAGGCTGTGCTTGCGTGCTTCCTCGCGTGCGGCCGCGCGCTGGGAGCGCCGGGTCGGGCGGAAGTCGGGATCGGGAGTGGTGTGGGTCATGAGCAGCGCAGGGAGGGGAAGAGGATGCCGAGGTTCCACGGCGTCGTGCGGATGACCGAGACCGGCTGGCTCGGTGCGGCGGTGGTGCCCGAGGTGGCATCCCGCGCCTCGATGGCGAGGGCGAACGTGCCGTTGCGGGGCAGGTCGTAGCCGCCGAGGGTAACGGATGCCGTCGCCGCGTCGGCGGTCACGGTGTCGACCGTGTCACCGGAGGCGGTGTCGAAGAGGCGGTAGGTGACGGGCGAGCCGGCGACGCGGTTGGCCGGGGCGGTCCAGGCGAGGGTGACCTCTCCCCAGCGCGACGCGGTGCACGAGGGCGCGGCGGCCGAGTCGATGCGGTAGGCGGTCTGCGTGAACGGCGCGGACTCGGCGGTGGCCGTCCAGTGCGACCCGACGGCACCGGTCACGCGGAACGCGACCGTCACGCTCTGCCCCTGCAGGGCGGCGTTGGCGGCGGACGCATCCGTTCCGAAGATCCGCGTGGCCACGCATACCGTGACGGTGGCGCCCGGGGCGATCGTGCGCGCGCCGGCGGGGAGCGCGGGGGCGGGATCGGCGAGGGTCGTCGTGATGACGCCCGTGCTCGGGACCGTCGTGCCGCACGTCCCCGTCCACAGCTGCAGCGTGGTCTTCTGAGCGAGGGCCGCACTGCCGGTGGACTGGCTGGCGAGGGTGTAGGTGAGGGGTGCGCGGCCGGTGTTGGCGATCGCGAGCGTTCCGCGGGCCGTCTGGGAGGCCGTGCCGGCGTACCGATACGTGGTGGTGAGGCCGCCGGCCTGCGTGAGGGTCGTGGCGACCGTGGCGGAGGACGCCTGCGCGGTCACGGTGGCGCTCGCCAGCCAGGCGGCCGCGGCCGCTCCGCCGCTGGCCAGCGCGACGAACGTCGCGACCGCGACGATCGGGACGAGAAGCCGGCGGCGGGTCATCGGGACACCTGGGATCCGGAGACGGTGAGGGACAGGGCGCCGGCCGCAGCGCCGGCCGCCGCGGCGGGTGCGGCGACGGGCAGGCCCACCCCGATGCACAGGGTCGCCGCGGCACCCGGCGCCAGGGTCTGGGCGAGGTCGGCGGGGGATCCGAGGGGGGTGGTCACCGTGGGCGCCACTTTACCGGCCGTGCAGTCCGCCGCCGTGCCGCGGCCGGCGGAGACGACGAGCGCCGAGGTGAATGGCGTCGTCGCGGCCGAGGAGCCCTGCACCGACAGGGACAGAGGCGTCGTGCCGTCGTTGCGGACGGTGGTGGCGGCGTACACGGTCTTGCCGGGGTACAGGTCGGTGGCGTTCAGGGCGAGGGGGGTGAGCGACAGCGCGGCAGATCCGGCGGTCACGGTGACCGCGTCGGCAGCGGGGGCGCTGCTGGCCCACGCGGCGAACGTTCCGCCGCCGGCGACGATCCCCAGGACGATCGCCCCCGCCGTGCCGAGCGCGGCGAGTAGCATCCGCACCGGCGCCGAAGCGCGGTGCTGCTGCTGCGCGCGTCGCGCGGGGCGTGGGCGGGGGCGAATCATCCTGGTCCTCATCCGTGTGGTGGGCTCGCGCCCGGGGCGTAGCCGCGGGGTGGGTCAGTTGGTGTTCTGCGTCAGTGTGACGGTGAGGTCGCTGAGGTTCACCGCGCCGCCCATGGCGTCGTTGTTGCCGCCTGCGGTGTCGCCAGCGGGGAAGGCGATCGAGACCGTGACGGTCACGTCCTCGTCCACGACGCCGCTGCCGGGAGCGACGGTGAAGGTCGGGCCGGTGCCGCTGATGCCCTCGCCGGAGGCGGTGAGCGTGGCGCCTTCCTGCAGGTACCCGGCGAGCGCCTGGTCGGATGCGTCGGTGGCGTCTGCCGCGGCGATCGAGCCGCCGGTGAGTCCGAGCGTGGCCTGGATGCTGTCGCCTTCGGCGCTGACGGACATGGTCTTGCTGTAGGTGAGGACGTCGCCCGGTGCGATGGCATACGAGGCGAGGTCGATGGTGCTGCCGTTCGCGGTCCAGACGCCGGCGACGCCGGAGTCTTCGACGACCATGTTGCCCGACGCGATGGTCGCACCCGCGGTGGTGGCGGAGGCGTTCCAGCTGGCGAAGGTGCCGGCGCCGCCGAGGAGGAGGGTGACGCCCGCGGCGGTGGCGATCGAGGCCTTGACGAACTTCTTCATGGGATGTCCTTTGCTTCGCGGCGGTCGGCCGCAGATGAGGGGTGGATGCCGCGGGCCTGTTCCCGATCCGATCCGGACCGGCTGCCCTTGCGACATCTACAGTCTTGAACCCCTGCCGCAACGTTCGGCCCGGGTAATGGCCAGCCTCGTCGCAGGGTTGCCGCAGGGTCTCGGACACCCTCGTCCTCGCTCGAGCAGGCGAACCTCAAGACCGCCTCAGGAAACCCGCACCGTGGTCAGAGCATCCGCGCCGTCCCGCCCCGCTACACCCCGAGGCGGTCGAGGAAGGCGTTCGCGAAGACGCCGCAGGGATCGAGGGCGCGGCGCAGCGAGCGGAAGTCGTCCCACTGCGGATAGAGGCCGGGCAGCCGGGGCGCCGCGGCATCCGCGTCGAACACCTTGCCCCAGTGCGGCCGCGCGGCGAACGGCTCGAGGGCGCGTGCGATGTCGGGGAGGACCGCCTCGACCTCGGCCTGCCGCGGCTGCCACGTGAAGTGGATGCCCACGACGCCGCCGCCCTGGGCCGGTGAGAGCCACAGGTCGTCGCCGGCGACCGTGCGCACCTCGCACACCAGCAGGAGCGGCGCGATCTCGCCGGCCAGCGCCCGCACAGCGCGCAGGGCGTCGCCCGCATGCTGTCGCGGGACGAGGTACTCCGTCTGCAGCTCATCGCCGCTGGACGGGGTGTACTCGAGCTTGAAGTGCGGAAGCCGCGCGAGCCAGGGGCCCGGCACGCCGAGCTGATCGGTGCAGTGCTCGGGGTCGACGCCGGGCAGCGGATGCCGCTTGACCGTCGCACGGCGGGCACCCGACAGCGTGTCCGGTGCGGGTCCGGTCTCGGTGGTGCGCTTGACCCACACCTGGTCGATGACGTCGGGGTCGAGCCAGGTCGTGAACAGCGAGACGCTGTATCCGGCGGCGGTGATCGCGCTGAACCCGGTGAGCGCGGCATCCAGGGGGAGCTCCTCGTACACCGTCTGGGCGATGTCGAAGCGCGGCACGATGTCGAGCTCGAGCGTCGTGACGACCCCGAGTGCACCGAGAGACACCACCACGCCGGGGAAATCGGGATCGCCGCGGCGAAAGGTGCGGAGGGCGCCGCCGGCGGTGACGAGCTCGACCGCGGCGACGGCCGACGCAAGCGACCCCACGGTGTCACCCGATCCGTGCGTGCCGGTGGCCACGGCCCCCGCGAGGGAGATGTGCGGGAGGGAGGCGAGGTTGGCCAGCGCCCACCCGTCGCGCTCGAGCCGCGCGGCGAGGTCGCCGTACCGCAGGCCGGCTGCGGCCCGGACGACGCCGCGATCGGGATCGATCGACACCTCCGGCGGGAGCGCGGCGACCGAGACGGCGACGCCGTCGGTGTCGGCCACGGCGTTGAAGCTGTGGCGTGTGCCGAAGGGCTTGATACGAGCGGCGCGCGACACCACCGCGGCGAGCTCTTCGACCGATGTCGGCGACACCGTCTCGGCCGCGGAGTAGACGAGGTTTCCCGCCCAGTTCCGCCGCCGGCCCGCGGTCATCTCTGCTCCACCAGCACCGCATCGGCCACGAACGGGCCGGCCGGGAGCTCGACGTCGGCTCCGGCAGCATCCTCGGCTCCGGCAGCATCCTCGGCTCCGGCAGCATCCACGGTCACCCGGTAGGTCCCGGCGAACCCGCGCACCGCCACGACTCCGTCGGCGTCGGCCGCGACCGATTCCGGCGGAGTCCACCACTGGCCGCGGATGAGGTCGTGCAGCGCGTCGTACGCCGGTTTCCGGGACCCGTCCGCCCGCACGAGACCCGCCGGGGCACCCAGCCACGCGCCGGCATCCGTCAGCCCCCAGTAGGTGACCGACTCGACGGCGGGATGGGCGAAGGCCGTGCGGTAGTGGCGGACGATCTCGTCGGCCTGGCGCGCCTCGCCCGCCGGGGTGGACGGCCACTGGTCGACGACGTAGTCGTTGAGGTCGACGATGTGCGGCGGCATGAGGTCGCCCGACACGAGCGTCGTCTCGGTCAGCTGCAGCGGCAGGCCGAAGCGAGCGAACCGGTCGAGCACGTCGCCGATCTCCTCCTCGCCGCGGAAACCCTGGTGCATGTGGGTCTGCAGCCCGATCGCGTCGATGGGCACCCCGGCGTCCAGGCTCTCGTCGATGATCCGCTCGTAGGCCGGAGACAGGTCGAAATCGTTGAGGACCAGGCGCGCGTCGGGCCCGGCCGCCCGCGCCTCCTCGAAGGCCATCCGCACCATCCCGAGCCGGCCGTGCCGCTGCGCGAGGCGCGTGAGGGCGTTGTCCTCCGCGGTGAACGCCGGCAGGATGACGGCTTCGTTGATGGCGTCCCACAGATCCACGGTGCCGGCGAATCCGGCCACGACGGTGCGGATCCGTTCGCGGACGGCCTCCTCCACGGCGCGGTCGTCGAGGTCGAGCAGCCACGTCGGGGCGAGCGTGTGCCACACCAGGGGGTGCCCCTTGACCCTCACGCCGCGGTCGCGGAACCACTGCGCGGTGCGCCGGAGCCGCGCGGCGTCGGTGACGCCCCGCACGGGTTCGAAGAGGCGCCAGTAGAACGGCAGGGTGACGGCGTTGAAGAGGGAGAGGTAGGCGTCGGCGAGCACATCGACCCCGGCACCGGTGTCCTCGGGCTCCGCGTCGCCGCGGTCGGTGGCCGCGGCGATCTCCTGCGGCGGGGGGCCGGCGATCGGGTCGATGAAGTCGAAGCCGATGTTGCCGAAGCCGAAGGCCTGCCGGGTCTGGGCGACGGTCACCGCCGCTCCCGCGAGCGGGGTGCCGTCGCGGCCGAGGAGGCGGATCCGTGCGTCCGTCCGTCGATGAGCGAACTCGGGCATCAGCGGCCTCCTCCCCCGCGGCGGGAGGTCCCCACCGGGCGTCGAGGTCCCAGCGTAACCGCGCGCCCGCCGGCCGGGACGCGCACGTCCCACGTCCGCGCCTGTTCCGTGCATCCGCGCCGCTTTGAAGCGTGGCGGATGCACCGAAATGGCGCGAACGCGGGGGCGCCCGGGCGGATCAGGGCGCGGAGGGGACGATGCGCGAGCGCCAGGCCGTGAGCGCGGCGGCCACGGCGCGGGTGTGCGCCCACGGCATCTCCGGCACCTCGCGGCGACCCTCGGCGAGGGCGCGGCTGAGGGCATCCGCCTCCGCCGCCATCGGCTGCACGGCCTGAACGGTCACGACCGTGGGCTCGGCCTCGGCGGGGCGCACGACGATGGTCGTCGGGCTCTCCGCCCGCCCGCCCCACGCGTCGGGCAGCTCGATGGAGCCTCCGGTGCAGTGGATGACCGCGGAGGAGGGCAGCTCGCGAACGATCGACGTGGCGAGCGCACCCTCCACCGCGCCGAAGCGGATGAGCGCCCGCGCCTCCCCGTCGACGCCGGCCACGAGTTCACCGACGGCGTCTGCCACCACGACGGCGTCCGGGGCCAGGGCACGCGAGGCGAACGCCGCCTCGACGGCCAGCGACACCGGATAGCAGCCGACGTCGAGGATCGCGCCACCGGCGAGCGCCGGATCGAACAGCCGGCCGCCGCGCGAACCGGCCTCGAATCCGAATGCCGCCTCGACCCGGACGGGGCGACCGACCGCCCCGTCCGCGAGCACCTGGCGGAGCGCGTCGGCCCACGGGCCGAACCGGTTCTTGTACGCCTCCACGAACGGCCGGTCCGCCGCTTCCGCCGCGGCGAGGATGCGGTCGACCTCGGCGGCGGTGGGGCTCGCCGGCTTCTCGCACAGCACCGCCTTGCCCGCCTCCAGTGCCCGGACGGCGAGGTCGGCGTGGGTCGTGTGGACCGTGCCGACGTAGACGGCGTCGATCTCGGGGCGCCCGAGCACCTCGTCGTACGTCCCGGAGAAGGCGGCTCCGGCCTCGGCGGCGAAACGCTCGGCACGTCCGCGGTCCGAACTCCCCACCGCCGCGAGCATCCCGGAGCGGGAGGCGTGCAGGCCCGCCAGGAAGTCGCGGCTGATGGCTCCGGGCCCGAGGATCGCCCACCGGGTGCGCTGCGCTGTCGTGCTGGTCACCGTGCCGATGGTAGCCGGATCACGGGTCCCGTCAGATCGTGGACCACGGCCCCAGGCGGTGCCACGTGCGGTCGTGGTAGACGAGCGGATGCGGGTCACCCGCCTGGTCCGCATCCGCCGGCACGCTCGCTTCGATGGCGTGCACGACGTAGAGGATGGAGTTGCCCGCCTCGAGGCGGTGCGCCACGCGTCCCCGGATCCACGCGAAGGCGGATGGGTACAGCGGCTCACCGGTGGGCAGTCGCTGCCACGCGGATGCGTCGGCGAAGCGGTCGGCGCCCTTGTCGGCGCCCAGCTTGGCCAGCCACAGCTGCTCGTCGGTCAGCAGGTGCACGACGAGCGTCTCGGCGTCTTCGAGCACGGGCGTGCTGGAGGAGAGCACGGAGGCGGAGAAGACCAGCAGCGGCGGCTCGGTGCTCACCGAAGCCAGCGAGCTGACGGTCATCGCGACGGGTCGCCCGCCGGGATCCGCCGTCACGACGGCCACCCCGGCGGGGTGGGTGCGGAACGCCGCTTTGAACGTGTCGGCCGCGAGCGAGGGCTCTGTCCCCTGGGGGACGAGGCTCAGTGAGTGTCGCGCGGAAGCGGGCTGCGAGACGCCGGCCTGGGGCATGCAGGATCTCCTTGACGGCGACCGCCCATCGGCCGCCCCCACCATTCTCCTCGCCGTTTCCTGAGCCCGGCCCGACAGGGACCCCCACAGGTGCGGTCGTTAGGCTGACGCGATGACCAGCGAGCTTGCGGGGACCTTCAATTTCCGGGACACCGGCGGGATGCCGCTGGCCGGCGGGGGCGCGACCCCCTTCGGCGTGCTCTACCGCTCGGACGCGCTGAGCGACCTGACCCCGGCGGGGCTGGAGGTGCTGGCGGCCACGGACATCGGCGTCGTCGTCGACCTGCGCACGGCGTTGGAACGGGAGCTCGCGCCCGATCGTCTGCCCGCCTCGCGGCCGTTCCGGGTCGTTGAGCTGCCGGTCACCGAGGGGGCACTGGTCGGACTCGCCCAGCAGGGGGCCGAGGCCGTGGCGGCGGGCACCGACCCGGCAGTGCTGGCGGCGACCGCGGAGGCCGCGCTCGCGCTCATCCCGCCGCTCGGAGACGTGTACGTCGAGATGCTCGAGCACGGCGCCGCGACGTTCGCGGAACTCGCGCGCGTGGTGAGCGCGGCCACCGTCGACCCGCCCACGGCGGTGCTCGTGCACTGCACGGCCGGCAAAGACCGCACCGGCATCGCAACGGCGCTGATCCTGGACGCCGTCGGCGTCGAGCGCGCGGCCGTCGTCGCCGATTACCACGCGTCGCAGGAGCATCTGGACGGGCCGTGGGCACAGCGGATGTTCGCGATGGTCCAGACGCTCGGCGTCCCCGTGACCGATCAGATCCGTGAGCTGGTCGCCGGCACGCCGGTCGAGGCGATCGAGAAGGCTCTGGCGTGGGTGGATGCGCGCGGCGGATCGGCCGCCTACCTGCAGCAGGGCGGACTCACCGACGCCGAGCTGGCGGCCCTGCGCGCCCGGCTCAGCGGCTGACGAGGGGGAATGCGCAGCCGCTGAGCCGAGCTGTCAGGAGCGCCCGCGGCTGCGGGTGATCGCGCTGATGCCCCACGCGATGAGCCCGGTGATCGCGCCCACGACGGCGCCGGTGATCAGGCCGCTGGGAACGGCCGCCACGCGGGCGACGACGGATCCGGCCGGCCCGCCGGCACTGGGGACATCCCCGGCGAACGCGTTCACCCACAGCAGCTGGTGGATGATCACCGAGAGCGCGCCGTAGATGGCTCCCACCAGCAGGAGCGTCAGGAACGGGTTCGGTACCCGGCGGACGACGGCGACGACGATCCAGACGATCATCGGCCCGATCGCGAGGATCCACGTGAGCACGCCACCGGGATCGATGAGGCGGAGGTCGTGGAGGATCACCCGGGGGAGGGCGAGGGCGGCGAGGCCGAAGAGCGCGAGCACCGGCATCCCGAAGGGGCTGCGTCGCGTGGCCGGGGGCGAGGTCTGCGGGTTCTGGGTCATGGCGTCACGGTAGGAGGAACCGATGGTGCCCCTCGCCCTGCCGCGGGCGACAACGACCATCGCATTCGGACGACAGCCCCGTCATCGCCGCGACGGCGGGGAAGCCGGGTGGGCACCGCCGCGCCGCCGGACCCGCTGGATGCCGGCGGCGGCGAGTCCGGCGAGGGCGCCGAGCCCTCCCCACAGGCCGGCTTCGACGACCACGCCGAAGACCAACGGGGCGACACCGGCCCCGCGCCACAGGCCGAGCAGGAGCGACGTGAGCAGGAGCAGCACGGCGAAGACGACGCCGGAGAGTGCCAGGGTCGCCACCGGACGGGGGACGTCGCCGAAGCCGGCACCGAGGATCCACGCCGCCAGGACGATCACGGCGGTGAGGATGCCGGCGACCGGGTCGCCCAGCGCCGATTCCAGGCCGAGGATCCGCAGCAGCGGCCACAGGAGGGCGAGGGCGCCGAATCCGAGCACGGCGAGCCAGCTGAGAGGGCGGGGGGCACGGCGGGGCGGTTGAGCACCGGTGTGGGATGAATCGAGCATGGCGCCACGGTAGGAGGCCGCGCTCCCCCGGTCACCAGCCCGGAGGCGCGTTCCGGAGTCGCTTTCGCTCGACATCCCGGATGTCTCCCGGGTCCGGCGGGCGCGATAGCAGCCTCCGGCGACAGCGGAGGTCGCCGCCGGACGACTCCGCCCTCGCCCGGCGTCGTCGCATCCGTCGCCGCCGGCAGGCCGTGCCCCCGCACGCGGCTGTCCACAATCGAGAACTCACAGACACCCGGAGGTGGCTCATGACCGCGTTGCACCGTTATCTCGTGGTTCGCGAGCTCGTTCCACGCGACGCCGACCGCGCCGCCGAGCTGCTCGGTGTCGGCATGTCCGACAACCCCATCCATCGCGTCGTCTACGGGAACAGCGAGCGCGCGCGAGAGCGCCGTCATGCCGCGATCATGCGGACGATGCTCTCGCGGAGCCGGCTCCGGATGGAGGGAGCATTCCGCGGAGACGATCTGGTCGCCGTCGCGGGATGGGCGCCGCCCGGATCATGCCGGCCGGCGGGCGGCGAGCGCGCGCGGCTGACGCTCACCGCGATGCGGATGGGGCCGCGGGCCGCCTCCCGCCTGGTGGCCTGGCAGTCGGCCTGGGCCGGACATGACCTGGAGGAGGCGCACGTGCACCTCGGGCCGGTCGCCGTCGACGCCGGCATGCGCCGGCAGGGCCTGGGAACGCTCCTGCTGCTCCGGCACACCGCCGCCCTCGACGCCGTCGGTGCGGTGGGCTACCTCGAGACCGACCGCCCGGAAGCGGTGCCGTTCTACACCGGATTCGGCTACGTCGTGGTGGCGGAGGAGAACGTCCTGGGCGTCCCGTGCTGGTTCCTGCGGCGGCCGGCGTCGCACTGACAGCTCCGCCGCAGCCGCCGTGCTCTAGTCGAGGACGAGGCCCGAGCGATGGGCGATCACGACGAGCTCCGGCCGGTCGCGCGCGCCCATCTTGGCGAGGATGCGGCTGACGTAGGTGCGTGCGGTGGCCGGGCTCAGGTGCAGCACGGCGGCGATCTCCTCGTTCGTGTCGCCGTGCCCGATGCGCGTGAGCACGTCGATCTCGCGCGCGCTGAGGAACGCCAGCCGTGGATCGGGGCTGGGGGCGGCCTGCCCCGCGGCGACGAGCTTCATCACGCGCTGCGTCACCGAGGGCGACAGCAGCCACTCCCCCCGTCCCGCCCGCTCGACGGCGTCACGCAGGTCGTCGGCGGGCGCGTTCTTCAGCAGGTACCCGCTGGCCCCGGCCCTGATGGCCTCGACGATGTCGGCGTCGTCGTCGAAGGTCGTGAGCACGACCACGCGGGTCCTGGCCAGGCGCTCGTCGCCCCGGATCGCCCGGGTGGCGGCGATGCCGTCCATGCGCGGCATCCGCAGGTCCATCAGGACCACGTCGGGGCGGTATCTCACGGACGCCTCGATGCCCGACCGCCCGTCGCCCGCCTCGGCCACGACCTCGATGCCGGTATCCCGCGTCAGCAGCGCTCGCAACCCCGCGCGCACCAGGTCTTGGTCATCGACCAGCACGACCGAGGTCACGATGTCACCTCCAGCGGGATGCGCGCACGGACGGCGAAGCCGGAATCCTCCGGGCCCGCGGTGAACGTCCCGCCCAGCAGGGCGACCCGCTCGCGCATCCCGATGATGCCGTTGCCCGGCGCGCCTGCAACGCCGGGCTCCCCGCGGCCGTCGTCGACGACGGCGACCGACACCGAGGGTCCCTCTTCTTCTTCATGGATGTCCACGGCCACTCCTCTCGCATCGGCATGGCGCACGACGTTGGTGATGGACTCCTGCACGACGCGGTAGATCGCCGTCTCCACGACCGGCGCGAGCTTCGTCGGCACCGACACGGCCACCGACACCTCCAGGCCCGCCTGCCGGGCCGGGGCGATCGCCGTCTCCAGATCGGAAAGGGCGCGGGGCGAGCGCGCGGCGGGTTCGTCGCTGCGCAGGCCGGCGACGGTCCTGCGCAGGTCGGCGAACGTGTCGGCCGTGGTGTCGGAGATCGTCCGCAGGGCGCGCGCGACGGCTCTCTCGTCAGCGGGGAGCGCCTCCTGCGCGACCTGCGTGTGCAGACCGATGACGGTGAGCGAATGCCCGACCGTGTCGTGCAGATCCCGCGCGAGCGCGAGGCGTTCGGCCATCACGCGCTGGTCGGCGGCGCGCGCGTAGCGCTCCGCGGTGAGCCGTGCGATCTCCTCCGCCTGCCGCCGCAGCAGGCGCCGAGAGCGCACGCTGTAGCCGAACGCGATCGCCCCGGCCAGCAGGATGGCCTCCCGCGGCAGCTCGTAGAGCACCACGAAAGCGGGATCCTGCCCCTCCGCCAGCCGGTAGCCCACGGAGACGACGAGGATGGCCGCCGACCCGGCGGCCGACACCCACGTCCAGCCGAGACTCGCGGCGGAGAAGACCGCCGCGGCGATGGGGACCGCCACCCCGATGGGGGTGTTCCCGGCCGCGTGATAGGCCAGCACCCCCACCACCGAGACCACGACCACCAGCACGGGATGCTGCCGCCGCAGGAGCAGGACGGCACCCAGACCGATCGCCCACAGGTACGCCCAGCCCGTGGACGCACCTCCCCCGGCGTTCGAGGCGATGATGAGGGAGATCGTGAGGGTCACCGCCGCTGCCAGGAGCACGTCGAGCACCCACGGCGCCGGCTGGGCGGCCGCGTCCTGCACGTCGACGGCGGTGCGCGACATGCTGCGATCGTAGGGCGATCGGGGGCGCTCGTGTGTCGTCCCCGGGCGACATCCGCCGCGAGGCCCGCGGCGGAGGACGGGGTGGATCAGCGTCATGCCAGCAGCAGGCGGGCCGCGCGAGTGCGCGCGGGCAGCAGCCGCTGCGTCGTGGCGACGCGGTTGACCAGCCGCGCTGCCGTCACGATCCGCTGCACGCGGCGGCGGCGCATCCGGTCGTAGCGCCGCAACCCCGCCTCCACGCCGTCCGCGGCGATGCTCCGGGACAGCGCCCACACGTCCAGAAGCGATTCGCACGCGCCGCGGCCGAGGTTCGGTGCCATCGCGTGGGCGGCGTCGCCGACGAGGGCGAGGTTTCCCCGCACGAACCGTCCCGGCACGTGCACATCGAACAGGTCGCGGCGGTCGACCGCGTCGTCGGCCATGGCGGACAGGACACGCGCGATCGACCCGTGCCACGATGCGAAGACCGTCCGAAGCAGCGCCGTCGGGCTCGATGCCCCCGGGTCGACGAGGTCGGGGTGCAGGCACGCGAACCAGTTCACCATCGCGTCGCTGGACGGCGTGATGCCGAACATCGCGCCTCGTCCCCACGTCTCGGTCACCGTGTCGACGTGCCCCGGCACGACTCCGCGGAACGCGACGGTACCCAGCGGCCGGGCCGCCGCATCCGCCCAGCGCCCGGATCTCAGCCGGCTGTGGATGCCGTCGGCGGCGACCACGAGATCGGCGCCGGGGAAGTGCTCACCGGCTTCCACGGGCCTGGACCACCGCACCGTCCCCGCCGGCAGCGCGTCGTGCAGCGTCTCCAGCAGCCGCGCGCGCGAGACGAGGTGCGCGCTCCGGGTGGCGGGGATGCGTCCCATCTTCGCCCCGTCGGGCGCGAGGATCGCTCCACCCCGCACCTGGACGGCGTGACTGCGTACCGGATCACCGACGCCCAGCCCGTCCAGCACCGCCATGGCGGCGGGCCACATCCCCAGGGCCGTCCCGCCGCGCGGAAGCGCGGGGGCCCGATCGAGCACCTCGACCTCCCACCCGTCGGCGACGAGCGCATTCGCGGCGGCGAGGCCGGCGATGCCGGCGCCCGCCACGACGGCGCGGAGAGGGCGCAGCGGTGACGACACGGACGTTCCCCTCATGACCTCCGTCGCCGGGTGCGGCGGAATGCGCACACGATAGCGTCGCGCCGCTCCCGCCCGAAGTCGTCGACGGTCGACACCTCACCGGCCCGATGTCGACGGCCGCCGATGGCACGTGTCGCTCCACGGCGTGGCGCCGGCCGCGCCCCCGCGGCTAGGGTTCCGGGCACGAGGAGGAGCCGTGTCCCTGAGCCCCGAGCACGAAGCGCTGCGTCGCACCGTGTACGACTCGTTCGCCGCCCGTGGTCGCCCACCGGACGACGACGAGCTCCGCACGTCGACCGGCCGCTCCGCACAGTGGCGGGAAGAAGGGCTCCGCGTGCTCGAGAACGCCCACCACATCGTCCGGGAACGAGGCCGCATCGTCCTGGCGCACCCGTTCGCGTCGCGCGACTTCGGCTTCTCGGTGAAGGGTGCGCACACGCTGTGGTGGGGTGGCTGCGCGTGGGACGCGTTCGCGATCCCCCAGCTCGTCGACCGCGAGCCGCGCGCGCTGGTGGCCACGGTGTGCCCGGCCTGCGCCACGGCACACGCGTGGGTCGTCGACCGGCAGGCACCTCCGCCGGGGGATCAGGTGGTCGCCTTCCCCGTCCCCGCCGCAAGGGCGTGGGACGACGTCATCCGCACCTGCAGCCTGCAGCGCGCCTTCTGCGGGGCGGCGTGCGTGGAAAGCTGGAGCGCGAGGTCGGGCGTACCGGTCGAGACCGTCGTGGACATCCCCACGCTGTGGCGGCTGGCACGGCATTGGTACGACGGGCGGCTGGACTCGCCGTACCAGCGACGCGACATCACCGCCTCGGCACGCTACCTCCGGGAGGTCGGCATGCCCTCGAGCTACGTCGCATCCCTGCGGGAGCGGATGTAGACGCCGGGCGACGCCACATGTCGATCCTCCCCGGACGCGCCGCCGTGCGGGCGTTCCTACGGTGGCCGCATGAGAACCCGCCCTGCCCGCTCCGCTTCCCGTCGCCGCCGCAGCCTCCTCGGCCCGGCGCTGCTGGCGGGTGCGACCGTGCTCACCGCTGTGGCGACGGTCACCGCGTGCTCGGTCCTCCCCTCCTTCCCCTCCAGCGGCCCCGCGTTCGTGCCGGACGGGCCGCCGTCGTTCGAGACGGCACTGCCCATCCCCCCACTGGCCGAATCCGAGGTCGTCGACGGCGTGCGCGTGTTCTCCCTGACGGCCCAGGAGGGGTCGCAGCAGCTCCTGCGCGATGACCGCACCACTCCGACGTGGGGGTTCAACGACGATTTCCTCGGACCCACCCTGCGGGCGCAGCAGGGCGAGGAGGTGGCCGTGGAGGTGCAGAACGACCTTCCCGAGGCCACCACGGTGCACTGGCACGGCATGCACCTGCCACCGGCGATGGACGGCGGCCCGCACCAGATGGTGGAGCCGGGCACTCAGTGGCGTCCGACGTGGCGCATCGATCAGGAGGCGGCGACGCTCTGGTACCACCCGCATCCCCACGGCAGTACGGAGGACCACGTGGTGCGCGGGCTGGCGGGCATGTTCCTCATCGACAGCGCGGAGGAGCAGGACTTCGGCCTGCCCTCCGAGTACGGCGTCGACGACATCCCCGTCATCGTCCAGGACAAGAAGTTCCTCGACGACGGGCAGTTCCAGCTCGACGCGCAGGGGAACGAAGTGGGTCTGCTCGGCGACGTCGTCCTCACCAACGGAGCCTGGGGCGCCGTCCTGGACGCCACCACCGAGCGGGTGCGGCTACGGCTGCTGAACGGATCGAGCGCCCGCACGTACGACTTCGGATTCGAAGACCGCCGCCCCTTCGCCCTCGTCGCCACGGACGGCGGGCTGCTGGAGGCCCCCTCCGAGACCGACCACGTCCGCCTCTCCCCCGGCGAGCGCGCGGAGATCGTCGTGTCGGTGGAGGCGGGCACCGAGGCGATGCTCCAGTCGTTCCCGCCGGATCTGGGCGATGTCGTCCTGCCCTCCGCGTACGGCGGCGAGGACACGTTCGATGTCCTCCGCGTGCGCGCGGCGCCGACCCTCGCCGCATCGCCGCCGCTGGCCGACCGGTTCGCCGACATCCCCCGACTGGACGCCGCCGACGCGGACACCGAGCGCAGCTTCGAGGTGCAGAACCGCGAGATCAACGGCCGGCGCATGGACATGAACCGCATCGACGAGGTGATGCAGGTCGACTCGACCGAGGTGTGGGAGGTCACCAACCGCGACCTGTTCCCGCACAACTGGCACGTGCACGACGTGCAGTTCCAGGTGCTCGACATCGACGGCGCGCCGCCCCCGCCCGAGCTGCTCGGCTGGAAGGACACGATCTACCTGGAGCCGCGCCGGCAGTACCGCATCATCATGCGGTTCGAGGACTACGCCGACGACGAGCAACCGTACATGATCCACTGCCACCTCCTCCTCCACGAGGACGAGGGGCTCATGTCGCAGTTCATCGTGACCCGCGGAGAGCCCAGCCGCGACGGCGGCAGGGTCGGCTCCGGCGGTCATGCCACGCACTGAGGAGGACCGGACGGTGGACAGCGAGCGGCCCGGCCTGGTAGGCCGGTGCACATGAACGCCCCGACTCTCCTCGCGTTCGTGGTCGCGGCGACGGTGGCCATCGCCATCCCGGGACCCACGGTCCTGCTGGCCCTGGCCAACGGCTCGCGTTACGGCACGCGCCGTGCGATGTTCGGGATGCTGGGGGCCGTGGCCTCGGACGTCGTCCTCGTCGTCGCGGTCGGGGTGGGGCTCGGAGCGCTCCTGCTCGCGAGCGAGACCGCGTTCTCGATCGTGAAGTGGATCGGCGTCGCATACCTCGTCTTCCTCGGCTTCCGCATGCTGATCGCTCGAGGCAGCCTCCTCCAGGGCGACCCGGCTGCCGATCCGCGCGGTTCGCGGCACGCGCTCTTCCTCAAGAGCTTCCTCGTCGCGGTGACCAATCCCAAGGGCTACCTGTTCGTCGGCGCGCTGCTGCCGCAGTTCATCATTCCCACCGCGCCCCCGCTCGGGCAGTACGTGCTCATCGGGATCGTGTTCTGCGCGCTCGATTTCGCCATCATGCTCGGCTACGCGCTTCTCGGCGCGCAGGCGATCCGTCTGCTCAAGCGGCGCGGGGCGGTGTGGATCGAACGCGTCTGCGGAGCGATCCTGCTGGGCTTGGCGGCCTGGCTCGCCGCCTCCCGACGTGCGCCGGCGTGACGGGGCAACCGCTCCGAGGGACGTCTCCGGGCCTCAGGACAGCAGGTCCCCAGCGCCGCGCCCGAGCACCAGCAGGCCACCCACGGCACTCACGAGGAGCAGGATGCGGCGGGCCACGGCGGCGCGGATGATGCGCGCCAGCGTCCCGGCCAGGGCGGCGCCGCACAGGGCGGCGGCGGCGACGGCTGCCAGCAGCATCCCGTTCACCGATCCGTCCAGAGCGCCGCGGGGAACGAGCACCTTCGTGGCGAACGACGTGGCGCCCAGCACGAGGAAGACGGGCTGAACGGTCGCGGCGAAGCGCTGCGGCTCCCACCCAGTGGCGACGGCGTAGAGCGCCAGCGGCGGACCGCTGATCCCGGCGGTCACGCTCATGAAGCCGCTGGCAAGGCCCGCGCCGACCGTTCCGCCGCCGCGGGTTCGCGCCCCCGGCAGCCGGGGACGGCTGACCAGCAGGATCGACGCGATCACCAGCACGCCGATGACGATCTCTAGCCACGCGCCCGGGACGACGCGTGCCATCAGGGCCCCGGCACCGACGCCCACGATCCCGAAGCACGTGAGCACCGCCGCCCGGCGCAGGTCGATGCTCTGCCGCAGGTGCACCGTGAGCACCGCCGCCAACAGGGCCGAGCACGCGTTGACGACGGCGATTCCGCCCCCCGGTCCTGCCACGACGACAGCGAAGGGGGCCACGGTCAGGGCGAATCCCATGCCGGAGATCCGCTGCAGGCCGGCGCCGAGGACCGCGAGGACGCACAGGAGCGCGGCGCCGGGGATGTCCATGGGTGCGGGCCGGTCAGAAGGCAGGGTTCAGGCCGGGGCGAGTGGGATCGGCCAGGAAGGCCGCTCTCATCGCCCCGGCCCACGAGCCGGAGGGTGCCTTCTCCGGTCGGTCCAAGGCCTGGCGCACGACGGCGTCGGCCAGCACGCGCTCGATCTCCAGGCGCGGATACTCGTGTTCGACGTCGCGCCTGATCGCCGGAGAGACGGTGCCTCCGCCGAAGTCGGCCCGCACGCCCAGCCGCGTGAGAAGGGGGATCGGTCCCCTCCGTTCGGCGATGCCGGGCGTGGTGTGCAGGGCGATGGCCTGCCACACCTCGTCGATGCGCGCGGCGTCCCAGCCGGCCTCCGTGAGGAACCGGGCTGCGGCATCCGCTCCCTCGACCTCGAACCGCTCCGGACCCGGTTCGTCGGGGGCGGTTCCGTAGTCGTGGAAGATGCAGGCCAGGAACAGGGCCTCGGGGTCCGGGCGCGCGCCGATCTCGGGGGCCTGTGCCAGCGCGAGGAGGTAGACCCGGACGCTGTGGTGGAAGATGGCCTCCTCCTCCTCGGCGCGGACGGAATTCCACGCCGCCTGCATCAGCGGAGTCCAACCGAAGGCGGTGACCCTCGGCGTCGCGGTCGCGGTCGCGGCGCCCACGCCGTGCGGGCGGTCGGGTCGTGTCATGGCGGGCATGCTAACCGCGCACTCATGCGCTGCGATAGCGTCCGGTGTCGACCCGGCCGAGGTTGGCAGTGGATGAACGTCCGGCGGCCATACGGCTCCTCCGTGCCGTACCGGATGGTACGGTCAGCCGATGAGCGCTGCACGGGATCGCTGGTTGGACGAGGGCCTGCGCGTCCTCGCAGAGGAGGGCGCCGCGGGGCTGCGCATCGATCGGGTCGCGGCGCGCATCGGGTTGTCGAAGGGCTCGTTCCACCACCACTTCGATGGCGCCGAGGCCTACAAGCGTGCCGTGCTCGAGTGCTTCGAGCACCTGTGCATCGACGCACTGGACGATGCCATCGCCGGACAGGGCGACTCGGACGCCGACGCCGGGCCGCGCGAGATCCTCGCGCGGCTCACCGCGCTCATCCAACCGCACGATGCGGGCCTGTATCGCCCGCAGCTGGAAGTCGCGGTGCGCGCCTGGGCGACCACCGATGCGGAGGCGCGCACCGTTCAGGCGCGCGTCGACGAGGCACGCGTCCGCGCACTGCAGAGCGTGTGGCGTCCGCTGGTGCACAGCGATGCGCAGGCGCACGCCGCCGCGCTGCTGCCGTACCTGGTCGCAGTCGGCGGGGCCATGGCGATGCCGCCGGTCGGCGCGGAAGAGCTTCAGGGCGTGTTCGAGTTGCTGCTGCCGCTCGTTCCCGACGCACCGGGCCCTGCTCCCCAGGGGTGACGGCGGATGCGGCGGGGACGGCGCATCGACCGAGACCGCGTCTGCCCTGTCGCCGCTCCGTACCATACGGTATGGTAGGGCAACTCGACGGAAGGACTGTCATGTGGTCTCTGCCTGATCCGGTGTGGCCGGTCATCGTGCTGGCCGCGATCCAACTGGTCGATGGCCTCCTGTGCCTCCGACCGGCCGGCTTCATCGCCCGCTGCTTCGAAGGCGTGAAGTGGCCGCGCCGGTACTGGTGGCTGATGCCGCCGATCAAGTTCGCCGCCGCCGCGGGCCTCATCGCCGGGATCTGGATCCCCTACCTCGGGGCTGTCACCTCCGGCGCACTGGTGCTCTACTTCCTCGTCGCAGCGACCATGCACATCCGCGCACGCTATCTCGGGCGGGACTTCTACCTGAACGCGCTGGGGATGCTCGCCATCTGCGTGGCGACGTTCGTCTTCTGCTTCGCGATCTGACCACGCAGCGCCGTTCGGCCGCCCGAGCGTCAGGCCCGAGGCGCGCGGACGGCCCTGCGGGCGATCCCTCGGAGGAAGCGCCGCGTGATGACCCGATGCGCGCCTGAGCGGATCACCAGGAGCCGGTAGCCCCATCCCAGGAGTCCAGGGAACTCGGCCCTCGTGTACGCGGAGAGCATCGCGCCGAGAGGTGCCCGTTCGACCGTGAACAGCAGCTCGTACCGCGAGAAGTGGTGGCGACCGACGAGGGTGAGGCGTCGCCGAGGCAGCACGTCGGCGACGGCGAAGCCGGGGATGGCGGCCCCGGCTTCGGGGAGGGCCCCCGCAGGGGCGGCGGGATCCGCGCCGATGAGGCGGAGGAACGGCGAGGGGAACGCCAGCCCGGCGGGGATGCTCTCGATGAGCGTGTCCCACACGCGTTCGGCCGACGCGGCCACGCGTACGGAGTTCACGTCGACGCGGGGCAGCGACAGGTCGCCGGCGGGCGCGCTCATGCGCCGCCGGCTCCCGCGGCCTGCGGCTGTGGCGACGCCGCGAAACGGTGCCCCCACTCGCCCACGGGCTCGAGCATCGCGTCGAGTTCTCGGCCGGCACCGGTGAGCCGGTACTCCACCCGGCGCGGGAAGCCATCGTACTCGGTGCGCGAGACGAGCCCATCCCGCTCCAACTCACGGAGCTGTTCGGCGAGCACCTTCTCCGAGACGGCGCCCACCGAGCGGCGCAGCTCGGCGAACCGGTGGTCGCCCTCGGCGAGGCGCCACAGGATCGTCGGCTTCCACTTCGAGCCGACGAGGGCGAGGACGACGTTCACTCCGCACTGATCGTCTGGGGCGCTCATCCCGACCTCTTTCCCCTGCGCATTCCTTACTTATATGTGCGTACTGGACGCGGCCGCAGCGGCGACAGACGATCGGGGGATGAACACCAACGGAATACCGCCAGTCATCGCGGTGCTCGGCCTGGGACCGATGGGTGCGGCCATCGCACGCGCCTCGGCCGCGGCAGGGCATCAGGTCGTCGCGTGGAACCGGACGCGTCGCACCGCGCCGGAGCTGGGCCTGCCCGGCGACGTCGCGGTCGCGGACACACCCGTGGAGGCGGTCGCGGCGGCCGGCATCGTCATCGTGTGCGTCCGCGACCATGCGGCCAGCGGTGCGCTCCTGGCCGAGATCGCACCGGCGGCGGGCGACCGCGTCGTGCTGAACGTCTCCAGCGGAACACCCGAAGACACCGTGGCGTCGGCACGGGATGCGGCCGGCCGGGGCATCCGCTACGTCACCGGAGCCGTCATGGTGCCCACGCCACTGGTCGGCACGGCGGACTGTGCCGTGCTCTACGCCGGTGCATCCGAAGACCGGGGTGCCCTCGCGCCGGTGATGGCCGCCCTGGGCGGCACCAGCGACGTCCTCGGCGACGACCACGCCGTTCCCGCGGCGCTGGATCTGGCGATGCTCGACCTCTATTTCGTCGGCATCTACACGCACCTGCACGCCACCGCCCTCGCCGGCACATTCGGCATCGATCCCGGCCGGTTCCTCCCCTATGCGCGATCGGCCGTGGCGACCGTCGGCGAGTCGCTCGCCGACCTCACCGACGCCGTCGTGCGGCGACGCTACGACAGCGGCCAGGCGCGCCTGGACATGTGTCTCGCCTTCCTCGACCGCATCGTCCAGACCAGCCGCGACGCGGGGATCGACCCGGCCGCGGCCGCGCTGGTGAGGGATGCGTCCGCGCGTGCGATGGCCCGCTGGCCGGGCGGAACCGACTGGGATGTCGTGGCGGAGGATCTGCTCGGTGCCCCGCGTACGTGACCGTGGGATCCGCCCGCCCGCTCACGCATGGTGCGCGGCGTCAGCATCCTCCGCCGCGCCCTCGGGTGCGGTGCCGCGTCGCAGCAGCGGACCGGCGGCACCGGCGAGCGCCGTGAAGATGACCGCGCCCGCCAACCCCACCGCGGAGACGGCGACCGTGTACGCCTCTCGGGCAGCGCTGGCCACGACTGCATCCTCGCCGCGCACCGCGCTCTCCAGCGACGCCAAGGCGAGCGAGGAGGCCTCTGGCTGCAGAGCCGCAAGCGTCACGGCGTACACGCCGGCGGCAAGGCTGCCGAGCAGCGCGACGCCCATCGCCACCCCGAGTTCCCCGCTGGCTTCGTTCACCGCTGCGGCTGCCCCCGCCCTGGCCGGCTCGACCGAGCCCAGCATGACCGCACTGAGCACGGCCATCGGGAAGGATGCACCGAAGCTCGCCACGCACAGGCCGACGACGAGGACGCCTGAGCCGGGCATCACGGGGAGCACGGCCACCACGAGGAATCCCGCCGACGCCAGCGACAAGCCGATGACGGCGACCGCGATGAGCGGGAGGCGACGAGAAAGCGCCGGCGCGATCTGGAAGCCAGCCAGCATCGCCACGCTCTGCGGGATGAGCAGTGCACCGACCGCCAGCGGCGACAGGCCGAGAACGGACTGCAGATACACGGCGGCGACCAGAGACAGACCGGCCATGGCGACGCCGGTCACGAGGACGATCACCAACGACCCGCTGAACACCCGGGTGCGGAACATCGACAGGTCCAGCAGCGGCGTGGCCAGATTCCGCTGCCGCCGGACGAACACGGCGCCGGCAACCAGTCCCACCATCGCGGCCACGAGGGGTGTCCATGTGACCGATCCATCCCGCGCCACCTCTTTGACCGCCCAGACCACCGGCAGCACGGTCGCCAACGACAGCGCCACACTCGCACCGTCGATCGGTCCCGGGTGCGGGACGCGGTACTCCGGGAGCAGAAGCGGCCCGAGGATGAGAAGGACCACCATCACCGGGACGGCGAGGAGGAAGACCGATCCCCACCACAGCCACTCCAGCAGCATCCCGCCGATGAGCGGGCCGACCACCACGCCGCCCATGAAGCACGCGAACCACACTCCGATGGCGGTGGCCAGCTGCTGCGGGTCATGGAACATGTTCCGCAGCAGCGCCATGGTGGATGGCGCAAGCGTCGCCGCGGCGACGCCGAGGCCTGCGCGGGCGGCGATCAGCTCACCGGGCGTCGAGGCGAAGGCGGCCCACAGCGAGGCGACGGCGAACGCGGCCGAGCCGATGAGGAGCAGTCTTCGCCGCCCGATGCGGTCGCCCACATTCCCCATCGTGAGCAGGAAGCCCGCCAGCAGGAACGAGTAGACGTCGAGAATCCACAGCTGCTCGATGGCGTTCGCGCCGAGCGATTCGGTGATCGATGGCAGCGCCAGATAGAGGACGCCGACGTCGATGGAGATCAGGAGGGTGGGGAGGCCGAGGACGGCGAGCCCGATCCACTCGCGTGTGGTTGCTTTCATGACACTCCTTGTCGTGCAGGCGCACGGAGGTGCTGATCGCCCCGCACCCGTGAGTGCGGGGCGATCAGTGCCGGCGCACGTTTCAGTGGACTGTGATCAGTTCGCGCTCGAGGGCGTTGAAGTACTCGCGGTATCCCGCGAGGGTCATCTCGAACTCCGCCTCGGTGAAGCCGCCGGTACCGGCCTGCCGCAGGGTCATCTCCGTCATGCCATCGGTTTCGACAAAGTCGACCGTGATCGGATCGCCGGCCGGCTGACCGGGCTCGTCACTCATCGTGAAGGCGAGCCGCCGCGGCCGCGTCACTTCGACGTATTCACCGCCCCACGTGAGGATCATCCCCTCGGGGAGGTGCATCGTGGCGCTCCACCGGCCACCGACCCGTGGATCCAGGCTCAGCTCCTCCACCGGTACGTGGGCGTCGGCCCCGCCGAACCACTGCGCGAACCGGGTCGGTGTGATCCAGGCGTCGAAGACGTCTTCGGTGGGTGCCGCGAACCGGCGGGTGATGATGAGCGTGTCGTTCGTCATGATCTCCTTCTTTCCTTGTCGTGTGGGTCGGGAGGGGGCGGGATGCGCGCGCCCGTGGCGAGGTGCTCCTCCAGCGCGTCGAAGCTGCGCTGGAAGAAGGCCTCGTAGTCACGGAGCCACTGCGACACCGCCTGCAACGGACGCACGTCCAGCAGAACCGGGCGGTACTGCCCGTTGCGTTCGCGCCTGACCAGCCCCGCTTCTTCCAGCACGCGAAGATGCTTCGACACCGCCGCGAGGGTGAGTGCGATCGGCTCTGCGAGCGCAGTGACCGTCGCCGGCCCCTCGAGCAGGTGCCCGAGAAGCCGCCGGCGGGTGGGGTCGGCCAGTGCGCCGAACGTCCGGCTCAGTTCGTCCGAGGCCACGCCTCCTCCCTTCATTCAACCCATCGGTGTACAACCGATCGGTTGAACGTAATCATCGGCCGACCCTCGGGCAAGAGAAGACGGACGATTGTCGACGCAGGGCGACGCAGGAGTCGACGCGGGTCGATGACACGCGGCGGATCGGACGGCATCGTGGACGGAGGCCGTCTTCGGGCCGCCACGTCAGAAGAGGAGAACCATCACCATGAGACTCGTCATCCATGAGTTCCTGAGTTTCGACGGCGTCATGCAGGGTCCGGGCGGTGCCGAGGAGGACCGCAGCGACGGCTTCGACCGCGGCGGCTGGATCGCACCCTTCGCCGCTCAGCCCCGCTGGGGGCAGGTCGTCAGCGACTGGTTCGCGCGCGCGGATGCTCTGCTGCTGGGCCGCTCGACCTACGACATGATGCACCCGTACTGGAGCCAGGTCGACGACCCCGACAACCCGGTCGGCATCGCTTTGAACTCACTGCCCAAGTACGTCGTCAGCTCGACCCTGACCGGCCCGGCGTGGCACAACACCACCGTCCTCCCGGGGGACGTGGTGGCCGAGGTGGAGCGCCTCAAGGCCGCCGGAGACGGCGAGCTCCAGGTGCACGGCAGCTGGCAGCTCGCCCGCACCCTGCATCGGGCCGGCCTTGTGGATGAGTACCGGCTCATCCGGTTCCCCGTGGCCGTGGGCGCAGGAAAGCGGTTGTTCGACGCGGACGACCCCGCGACCGGGTTCCGGGTCGTGGCGGCGTCCATCCTCGACGAGGGCACCACCTATCACGCCCTCCAGCCCGCACCGTTCCGCACGGGAGGGCTCGACGTCGTCGACGGCAGAGAGGTCGTGCTGGAGGAGTGAGCGCCGGTCGTCAGGCCCGGTGACGGCGCCTGGGGCGCGGACGGGCGACCGCGATCGGCCCGCCGTCCACGGCGGGCCCGACGGCAGCGGTGAGTTCCCCGACACCCTCGATGCTCATGGCGACCACGTCGCCCTCTGCCAGGGGCGGCGGTGAAAGCCGGCCGTTCCGGCCCCACAGCTCGCCGAGGCATCCGCCGTTTCCGACCGTGCCCGAGCCCAGCACGTCACCGGGGACGACACGGGAGTTGCGGGATGCGTAGGCGACCAGTTCGGGGAAGGGCCAGCCCATGTTCGACATGAGGTCGTCGCCGATGAGCTCGCCGTTGACGCGCACCTCCGCGCGAACCGCGAGGTAGCCGTCGTCATCCAGGAGCGGGGCGAGCTCGTCGGCGGTCACGATCCACGGACCGAGGCTCGTGCCGAAGTCCTTGCCCTTGCACGGCCCCAGGCGCACCTTCATCTCGCGGGCCTGCAGGTCGCGCGCCGACCAGTCGTTCATGATCGTGTACCCGAAGATGTGGCCCGCCGCCGCCTCGGGGTCGAGGTTCGCACCGTCGGAGCCGGGCACGCCGCCGATGACGGCGGCGAGCTCCAGTTCGAAGTCGAGCCGTTCGGTGGCCGGCGGGCGCACCGGCTCGCCGGGGCCGAGGATGGTGTGCGGATTGGTGAAGTAGAACGTGGGGGCGTCGTACCACTCGTCGGCGACGTTGCTCTTGCCCTCGACACCGGCGCTCACGCCCTCCACGTGCTCCTCGAAGGTCACGAAGTCGCGCACCGACGGGGGCGCCACGGGTGCCAGCAGGCGCACCTCCGACATCGGTCGGCGTCCGCGCGCGTCGCGCAGGGTCCGGGCGTGCAGCTCGTGCGCGGCATCCAGGCCCGCGGCGAGGACGCTCGCGACGCTCCCCCCGTCGGCGAACGGGACGACGTGATCGGCCTCCACGAAGCCTTCCGCGATCGCGGCGCCGTCGCGCCACCGGGCGATTCTCATGCGTGCCTCCTGGCATCCAGCAGTGCGGCGGCATTACCGGCGAGGATGCGACGCGTGGTCTCCTCGGGCAGTCCCGCCGCGCGGATCGTGGCGACCGGATCGTCCAGCCCCATGTCGAACGGGTAGTCGCTGCCCAGCACGACGCGATCCTCTCCGGCGACCTCGATGAGCGCGCGCAGCGTGCGGTCGTCGTGCACGACGGTGTCGAACCACAGCTTGCGCAGGTAGGTCGAGGGCGGATGCGCGCAGCCGCGGGCGTCCGGGCGCACGCGCCACGCGTGGTCGGAGCGGCCGATGACCGTGGGCAGATAGCCGCCGCCGTGGGCGGCGACGAGCTGGAGCCCGGGGTGGCGGTCCAGCACGCCCGCGAAAATGAGGTGCGACAGGGCCACGGCGTTCTCGGTGGGCTGGCCCACCGTGTTGGCGAGGTAGAAGCGGTCGAGTCGTTCGTCGAGGCTGCACCCGAACGGGTGCAGGAAGACGACGATCCCGAGTTCGGCAGCCCGCGCCCAGAACGGCTCGAGCCTCTCGTCGGACAGCTCGACGTCGCCGGCGAAGGAGGAGATCTCCACGCCCGCGAGGCCCCGGCCGAGCACGGCATCGTCGAGGTACTCGACGATGCGCTCGGGGTGCTGCAGCGGCACGAGGCCCAGGCCGACGAGGCGATCCGGTGCCGCGGCGACGTGCTCGGCGAGGAGCCGGTTGGCCTCGCCGGCCACCCACACGGCCAGCCCTTCGGGCGCCCACGGATAGAAGTGGTTCGGCGACGCGCTCACCCACTGCCGATCCACGCCCTGCGCGTCCATGTCGGCCAGGCGCACGGTCACGTCGGTCAGCTTCGGGATGCGGGCGCCGACCATCGGCCCCGACACGGCCTGGCTGGCCGCGCCGTGTCGGCGCAGCTCCAGGGCGGCGGCCTCGGCGACCAGCTCGGGGACGCGACGCTCGACCTCGGCGTGCAGCGAGGGGAGGAGGAGGTGGGCGTGCACGTCGGTGACGCCGGTGCCAGGGGCACCGCTCACGGGGCCGGTCATGCCGGCTGCGCCATCTTCTGGGCGATGCCGAAGATCAGCCCGCCGGCGTCGGCATCGCGGTCGCCGTCGATCTGCCACTGCCCGAGCTGGACGGATGCGTCGACCACCGCCTGCGCCCGCGGCAGCCGCCGCGCGTGGAACTCGTCCCACAGGTCCTGGTCCAGCTCGTCGCGGGAGGTGAGCAGCTGCGTGAGCACGAACGCGTCCTCCAAGCCCTGCGCGGCGCCCTGGGCGATCGTGGGCGGGCAGCTGTGCGCGGCGTCGCCGATGATCACGGCACGCCCGCGGTTCCAGGGAGCGGGGACGATGTGGTGCGTGAACCACGTGTAGTGGGCCCGCGCCCCGCGCTCGAGGTCGGCGCGGATGTGGTTCCACGGCCCGCCGTAGGCGCGCGACTCGGCCAGCATGATGCGGGTCGCCTCCTCGTCGCTCACGCGCGACCGGTCCTGCGCCTCCTCGACGAGGAACGCGTACATCGAATCCTCCCCGGTGGGGGTGTACCCGGCGATGTAGACCGGCCCGCCGTAGTACAGCTCGCTGCGCTGCACCTCGGCGGGGCGGGAGACGAAGGTCCGCCAGATGCCCATCCCCGTCGGCTGCGGCTTCACGTCGATCCCGATCAGCTCGCGCACCGTGGAGTTCAGCCCGTCGGCGCCGATCACGAGGTCGTACCGCCTCGCGTCCGCTCCCTCCACGGACAGCTCCACGGATGCGTCGGACTGCTCGAGCGCCGTCACCCTCACCCCGAAGTGCACCGTCACTCCCGCCCGCTCGGCGTGAGCGAGGAGGATACGGGCCAGCTCCGCCCGCGGCATCCCCATGCCGGCGGGGTAATCCGGGCCGCCGGTCTTCACGTCGGGCAGCTCGGCCACGACGGGAGCGTCGGGGCCGGGCGCGCGGAGGGTCAGGCCCTCGAAGGCGAACCCGGCGGCGCGGATGTCGTCCCACGCGCCGAGCGCGTCGAACACGCGCAGGGCGTTCCCCTGGAGCGAAATGCCCGAGCCCAGCGCGGTCAGCTCGGGCTTGGCTTCGAAGACGTCCACGTGGACACCGGCCTTGGACAGCTGGATGGCGGCGGCCAGTCCGGCGATGCCGCTGCCGACGATGGCGACTTTGCTCACTGCGGTCATGGTCAGAACCTCTCTGTTCTGGATCGTGGCGGGTTAGAGGAGGGCGACGGGGTTGATCGGGGATCCGACGGCACCGGTGATGGGCAGCGGCGGTGCCGACAGCAGGAACTCCCAGCGCCCGAGTTCGGCACACGTCGCGGCGAGTTCGTCGAGGTTCCACATCTCGCCGATCGTCAGGCCCATGTTGGGGATCACGATCTGGTGCAGCGGCTGGAAGGCGGCGGCGTCGAACTCGTTGGGGCGCACTTCGAATCCCCACGTGTCGGTGGCGATCGCGGCGATCTCGGTGCGGTGCAGCCATCCCGCCGTCGTCAGCGACAGGCCGGGGGCCGGTCCGCCGGCGTACTCGCCCCATCCCTCGCGGAGCGCGCGCGTGTAGCGACCGGTGCGCACCAGGACGATGTCGCCCCGGCCGACGGCGCTCGTGGCGCCCTGTGCGGCGATGCACGCGTCGAGATCGGATGCGGTGATGGCATAGCCGTCGGGCAGCTCTCCGGTCTCCGGAGCCAGGTGACGGCCGAGATCCAGCAGCACGCCGCGGGAGACGATGACGTCGCGGGCATGCTCGACGCCGGTGACCAGGTCGCCGTCGCTGGTGACGACATCACCGGCGCGGCGCCCGTTCCACGCGTTGCCGTGGTCGAAGATGTGCCCGAGCCCGTCCCACTGGGTGGAGCACTGCAGGGGCATCGTGACGTAGTCGTCGGCGCCGCCGATGCCGTGCGGGAAGCCCTGGGTGCCCCGTTCGGCATCGGTGCCCGTGTCGGTCATCGTGTGCACGGGGTTGATGCGCCGGCGCCACCCCTTCTGCGGGCCGTCGGTGTCGAACTTCTGCGACAGCGAGATCACGCGCCCCAGGGTGACCAGCCGCGCGGCGTCGGCGCGCTTGCCCTCGTCGATGAAGTTCAGGGTGCCCAGCACGTCGTCCTGCCCCCAGCGACCCCAGTTGCGGTACGCCTCGGCCCGTGCCGCGATCTCGGCCTCGGGGTTCCCCCGGTCCAGGTCCGCCGGATTCTCCGACGGCGCAGCGACGCTCTCCTGAGCGGTCATCGTGCACCTCCTTCTGCGACGCAGCGCACCACCTGGGTGCCCAGACCCTCGATCGAGCCGGTCATGACGTCTCCGTCCTGCAGGAATCGCTTCCAGTGCTGGCCGTTGCCGGCCGGGCTGCCGGTCAGGAGGAGGTCGCCGGGGTTCAGCGGCGCGGTCTGGGAGGCGGCGGCCACGAGCGAAGGGACGTCGAAGACGAGCTCAGCCGTCGTCGCATCCTGCATCACGTCGCCGTTGAGCCCGAGCCGCACGCGGAGGTCCGCCGGATCCACGAAGGGCGCCGGGACGAGGAACGGACCGGTCGGCAGGAACCCGGGAGCGTTCTTCGCGCGGTACCAGTCCGCGCCGATGTCGCCGACGTCGGTGGGGAAGACGAGGTCGCGGGTCGTGATGTCGTTGACGATCGTGTACCCGGCGACGTGCTCCATCGCGTGCTCCCGATCGACCCGGAACGCGGGGCGCCCGATGACGACGGCCAGTTCCAGCTCCCAGTCGTGCGTCTGGCTGTATGCGGGCAGCTCGAGCGGCTCGCGTGCGCCCACGACGCACTGCGGCAGGCCGATGAAGACGAACGGCCGCCCGCTCGCCGCGCGCGCATCCATGATCCGCTCCGCGTGCGCGCGCGCCTCCTCCGGGTCGCGCGTCGCGTCGCCCTTCGTCAGCCCCGCGACGATCAGCTGCACGACGTGCGTGCGGTAGTTCGCTCCGGCCTGCAGCACCTGCCTGGGCTCGACCGGCGCCGTCAGGTTCGCCTCGCCGAGCGGACGCCACGCGTCGCCCCCCTCCCCGGCCAGCGCTCCCAGCCGGTCCCAATCGGGGTCGGCGAGGAAGGCGTTGAGGTCGCCCAGCTCGGCCGGCGCCAGCGGGCGGATGCGGTCGCCTGCCACCAGAGCCGGGCGCGCCTGCCCGCCCTCCTCGATGCGGGCCAGGGCGAAGGGGGCCGTCAGGCCGGTGGACGTCGTCGTCATCGGGGTCTCCATGCCGGGCTCAGCCGTGCTGCGTGTACGGGTTGATGAGGGCGGCGCGGATCTCCTCCGGCACGCCTTCCTCGGTCGCCGAGGGCCCGTCTGCGGGCGGGAAGGATTCGGTCATCGACATGGGCATGGCGCCGTTGCGATAGAAGTTGCTCGAACCCTGCGAGGGCTTCCACGTGTTGGGAGTCCAGTCCGGGACGTAGTTGCGGTACCCGCCGGTGTTCAGCTCGATGCGCATCGTGGACGGCTCGCGGTAGTACAGGAAGGTCTGCTCGCCGATGCCGTGGATGGACGGACCGTACTCGATCGGGATGTCGTGCTCCATGAGCGTGTCGGCGGCGATGAGGAGTTCTTCGTACGTGTCCACCCAGAAGGCGTAGTGGTTCACGCGTCCGGCGCGCGAGGAGCCGTCCAGGACGACACCCAGGTCGTGGGACTTCTCGTTCGTGGTGAGCACCGAGAAGACCGACAGCGGGGCTTCGTCCAGCACGGTCCGCGCCATGATGCGGAAGCCGAGCACCTCGTTGTACCAGGCCGCGAATCCGTCGACGTCGCTCGTGGCGATCGTGACGTGGTCGAGCTGGCGAGGCGCCCCCGCCACCTTGGAGCGCTTCTCCGGGCGGTCGGGGTAGATCGAGGCGACGTGGCCCGGCGCCTGGTGGCGCTCGACGTCCCAGTGCAGCGTCATGGGGTGACCCCATGGACCGACGAAGCGCAGGGCGCGGCCGATCTTGTAGCCGTCGAACCACTCGATCTCCACGCCGGCAGCCTCCAGACGGCGGGCCGCCTCGTCCAGGGCTTCGGGGCTGGAGGTGCGCCAGGCCATCGTCTCCAGTGCCGGCTCGTCGCCGGGGACCACGACCACCGAGTAGGAGTAGTAGTCCCCCCAGCACCGCAGGTAGACACGTCCGTCTTCACGGGCGACTTCCGTCAGCCCCACGTGCGTCGTGTAGAACTCGACGGACGCGTCCACGTCGGGGGTGGTGATCGCGACATAGGAGAGGTGCGCGAGAAGTTTGATCATCGTCGATCCTTTCGGAAGAGCTGCGGGCACGGATCCGCCCTGGGTCCATCCTGGGAGCAGCAAACGCATAAAGGAAGTCGATCCTACCGATGTGGGATATCATCCGTTCTTATGGTGGACCGCTCCCGCTTGAACCGTCTGGATCTCAACCTCCTGGTCGCCCTGGACGCGCTCCTGACCGAGCGCAGCGTCACGCGCGCCGCCGAGCGCCTGCATCTGACGCAGCCCGCGCTGAGCGCGTCACTGTCGCGCCTGCGCACGCACTTCAACGATCCGATCCTGGCCCGTCGCGGGAACACGCATGAACTCACGCCGTTCGCCCTGCGGCTGTCCGAGCACGTGACGACGGCGCTGGAGGCGACGCGGCGCGTGTTCGACAGTCAGGCGACATGGGCCCCGGCGGAGTCGACGCGCGAGTTCTCCATCTACGGCTCGGACTACGGCTTCGCCACGATCGGCACCGTCGTCTCCCGCCTCGCCGCCGAACGCAGCCCGGGCGTGCGCTTCCGCTTCATTCTGCACACGCCGGCGGTCGTGGAGGATGCCGCCAACCGCCTGCGCTCGGCCGACGCGATGATCATCCCGCACGGCTTCCTGAGCGATCTGCCCTATCGCGACGCGTGGCGCGACGACTGGTTCGCCCTCGTCGCCGACGACAATCCCGCCGTGGGCGAGGAGCTGACGATGGAGAACCTCGGCATGCTCCCGGTGGTGATGACCTACGCCTCCCGCAGCGCGTTCACGTTCGTGAGCCGCCAGATCCAGCAGCTCGGTGTCGAGCCGCGCGTCGCCGTCGTGGTGGAGAGCTTCCTGAGCCTCCCCCACTTCGTGCAGGGAACTGACCGCGTGGGGCTCATCCAGGGGGCACTCGCGCCGTTCGCCGCGCAGCTGGGCGGGACGCGCGTCCTCCGCCTGCCGTTTCCGCCCACCCCGATCGTGAATGCGCTGTGGTGGCATCCGGTGCACTCGCGTGACCCCGAGCACGCCTGGATGCGCGACCTGTTCGCCGAGGCCGGACGCATCGTCGAGCGGGACGTCAGCGCCCACACCCCCTGACCCCGCGAGGGTCGCCCACCCGTCAGCCGCGGCGCGACTCCAGGTAGCTGCCGAGGCGATCCAGGACCCCCTCCGAGCCCCGCTCCCGCATCGACCCGTCGTCGAACCCGTCCAGGTGGACGCCGTGCTCGCCGTGCGTGAACCGCGTGCCGCCCTCGATCTCCTCGAACTCGTACGACACGACCGAGGTCGAGATGTGCGTACCGTCGAGCCACATGTCGTAGGTGACGACGATCCGCTCGGGCGCGACGATGTCGGTGTACGTCGCCTCGAAGCGCGACACCGGCCCGCCGTGGAAGGCACCCACCGCGACGTCGCGTCCGCCGACGCGGAAGTCGAAACGCCACTCCCCCGTCTCCCACTCGGGGCTCTCGCCGAACCATTCCCGCTTGCGCTCCTCCTCCGCGAACGCGGCCCACACCTCACCCACCGGGACGGGGTAGTCCCGCACGAGCGTGAAGCCCGCGTGCGCGACACTGCGGCCGGCTGGCGCGCTCATCGCCGCTCCCGCGTGAAGGTGACGTGGATGGTGCCGCTGGGGGCGACGACGGTCTCGATCCGGCAGTCCCGCTCGAGGCCGCGCAGATCGTCCCACAGGTTGACGCCCTGGCCGAGGATGATCGGCGCGATCGCGACGTGCAGGTCGTCGACGAGCCCTGCGGCGAGGAAGGAGCGGACCGTCGTGGCGCCGCCACCGACCCGGACGTCGCCGCCGCCTGCCACCTCCGTCGCCATGGCGAGCGCCTCCTCCGGCGACGCGGTCACGAAGTGGAAGGTCGTGCCGCCGGCCATCTCGAGCGACGGACGCCGCTCGTGCGTGAGGACGAACACGGGCACCCGAAACGGCGGCTCGTCGCCCCACCATCCGCGCCACTCCGGGTCATCCGGGTGCGCGTGGAGCCCGAACATGCCGGCGCCGAGGATCTCGGCGCCGATGCCCTGGAAGTAGCGGGCGGCGAATTCGTCGTCGAGGTCGGTGGTGCCGGCGCCGGAGGTGTCGTGCAGCACACGCTCGCGGAACGTGCGCGTGGCGACGTACGCCTCCGTCAGCCGGCCCCAGTCCTGCCCGAACGGATCGTCGGGGGTCTGGTCGACGGTCGTGGCGCGACCGTCCAGGGAGATGTTGAGATCGACGCGGACACGGGTCATGAGGGGGCTCCTTCGGAATGACGGGCGAGGTGGATGCCGAGCCGGTCGGCGCGCCGCTCGGCGTCGGTGCGCTGTTCGTCGAGCCACAGGTGCAGCACGTCCAGCGCACCGGGCCGGAGGCTCACCGTGCGCACCCGGCCGGTCTTCTCCGACGTGATGATGCCCGCGTCGGTGAGGATGCCCAGGTGCTGCACGAACGAGGGCAGCGACATGTCGAACGACTCCGCCAGCACCGAGACGGCCGCCGGCGCCTTCGCGAGCCGCTCGACGATCCCACGGCGGGTGGGATCGGCGAGCGCGCGAAGCACCC
Source organism: Microbacterium wangchenii (assembly GCF_004564355.1). NCBI lineage: Bacteria > Bacillati > Actinomycetota > Actinomycetes > Micrococcales > Microbacteriaceae > Microbacterium > Microbacterium wangchenii. The sequence goes on along the minus strand of NZ_CP038266.1, from coordinate 401,444 downwards.
GGTCGACATCCTCTCGATACTTAGGCATTGACCTAAGTTAATGCCCTCTGGGTCCCGGAGTCAAGGGTCGCCGACGCCATCCGGCGTACCGTGGGGGCATGGCGAAGAAGAAGAAGGAAGACGGGTGGTACTGGTCCGAAGAGGGCGTGAACTTCCACACCCGCAAATGGGTGCGCCCCGAGGATCTGAACGCGAACGGCACCCTCTTCGGCGGCAGCCTGCTGCGGTGGATCGACGAGGAGGCGGCGATTTACGCCATCCTGCAGATGGGCAACCACCGGGTCGTCACCAAGCTCATCTCGGAGATCAACTTCGAGGCATCCGCCCTGCAGGGCGACCTCATCGAGATGGGGCTGACCGCGACGCGGTTCGGGAAGACGTCACTGACCATGCGGGCCGTCGTCCGCAACATGATCACGCGCGAGCGCATCCTCACGATCGAGAAGATCGTTTTCGTCAACCTCGATGCCGAGGGACGACCCGCTCCGCACGGCTACACCGACATCACGTACGACCGCGACCGCATGCCCCGCGAGCACCCCGGCACCGGCACCATCAAGCTCCCCTCGCACTGAGCTCGCGCCGTCGCACGGCCGCGCCGCCGTCTTACGCCAGCGCCCCTCCCGGGATCGCGGCGAGCAGCTCGCGCGTGTAGTCCTGCTCCGGTGCCCGGAAGATCTGCTCCGGCGTACCCGACTCCACGATCCGCCCGCGCTGCATGACGTGGACCTCGTGGGAGATCATGTTCACCACGGCGAGGTCGTGGCTGATGAAGAGGTAGCTGAGGCCCAGTCGGTTCTGCAGCGCGACGAGCAGTTCGAGGATCTGGGCCTGCACGAGCACGTCGAGGGCGGATACGGCCTCGTCCAGGACGATGAGCTCCGGTTCCAGGGCCAGGGCGCGTGCGATCGCGACGCGCTGGCGCTGTCCGCCGGACAGTTCGTGCGGCAGCCGCTCGACGACGGAGCCGGCCAGCGCCACCTGCTCGAGCAGTTCGCGGACACGGATGCTGCGGCTCTTGCGGTCGCCGATGCCGTGCACGCGCAGCGGCTCGGCGATGGACTGGGCGATCGTGTAGCGCGGGTCGAGCGAGGCGAACGGGTTCTGGAACACCGGCTGCACCTGACGGCGCACGGCGAACATCTGCCGCGCACGCAGCGCGGACAGGTCCTTCCCTCCGATGCGGATGACACCCTCACTGGGGGTCTCCAGCCCGAGCAGCATCTTCGCCGTCGTCGACTTTCCCGATCCCGACTCTCCCACCACCGAGACCGTGCGCCCTCGCGGGATGGTGAAGCTGACATCGCGAGCGGCCCAGAACTCCTCGCCGCGCGCAGTGCCCCGCATCCGGTAACTGCGGCCGACTCCCTCCAGGCTCACGAGGGTCTCCGGCGCCGCGCCGGGCGCCGGAGGTGCGATCAGCGGCACGGTGACCAGGCTCGGCGCCGCCGCCACCAGCCGCTGCGTGTACTCCTCCCGCGGCGACTCGAGGATCGCCCGGGCGGGCCCGGACTCGACCAGCTCCCCGCGGTACATCACGAGCACCCGGTCGGCGCGTTCGGCGGCGAGGGCGAGATCGTGGGTGATGAGGATGACGGCGGTGCCGGCGCCCCCGGTCAGCTCCGCCAGCGTGTCGAGGATGCGCCGCTGCACGGTCACGTCCAGTGCGCTGGTCGGTTCGTCGGCGATGAGCAGCCTCGGCTCGCACGCGAGCCCCATCGCGATGAGGGCCCGCTGCCGCATACCGCCGGAGAACTCGTGCGGGTACTGCTCGTAGCGGCGCCCCGCATCGGGGATGCCGACGGACTCCAGCAGCTCCACGACGCGGGCGCGGCCGCCGGGCCGGCCGTGCACCTGGAGCGCCTCGAGGATCTGAGCGCCCACCGTGTGCACGGGGTCGAGGTTGGACATCGGGTCCTGCGGCACCATGCCGATGCCGGCTCCGCGCAGCGAGATCATGTCGCGCTCCGGCAGCCCCGCGAGGTCGCGCCCTTCGAACAGGATCTCCCCCGCCGTGATGCGCCCGTTGCCGGCGAGGAGGCGATTGATGCTCGCGGCGACGGTGGACTTGCCGGAGCCGGACTCGCCGACGATCGCGACGGTCTCCCCCGCGGCGACGTCGAAGCTCACCCCCTTGACGGCGTCGAAGGGGCCGCTGGGGGTGGTGAAGGAGACCCGCAGGTCGCGGACGGAGAGGAGAGGGGCGGTCACGGAGTGGCTCCCGTCGTGGAGGGATGGAGGAGGGCGTCGGCACGGGACATCGCCTCGCGCCAGAGGAGGTCGACCGGTACGAGGCGGTCGCGCCCAGGTGCCGGGCGGCCGTGCAGCCGGTTGGTCAGCAGGACGGTGAGCACCTCGGGCTGATCGTCGGTCGCCGGCGAGGCGGCCACGAGTGCTCCGGTGAACCCGTTGTGGCCGAGGAAGAGCCGATCCGTCCCCCGCCACCGCATGCGGTGGTGCAGGAGACCTTGCCCCTGCCCTGCGTCGACGGCGGCTCGGAAGGCCGCAGCGCTCGCGGCGCCGAGTCCCCACGCCTGGGGCGCGGCGATCGCGGCGGCGATCCGCAGCATCCCGTCGGCGTCGCCGAACCACCCTGCGTGGCCCGCCGCGCCACCGAAGGCGTGGAAGGCATTGCCGTCGGCGATCTCCCCGCGCAGGATGCCGCTCCGCCACGCGAATCCCGCGGGATCCACGTCGACGGGATACGGCACACCGCTGCGCACCATCTCGCGTTCGATGGCGTCGCCGTCGGGGCCTGCCACCACGGACATGCCCGCAGCCGGGGCACCGGGTGACACGGTTGCGGCGGAGAGCGGGTCGAGCAGGACCTGCCGGACGGCCTCCGCGAAGGCCGAGCCGGTGACGTGCGCGATGACGGCGCCGAGAGCCTGCATGCCGAGATCGGAATAGTGCCGTCCCGCCCCGCGGGGATAGCGCGGCGCCAAGGACAGCGCCGCGGCCACGGGGTCCTCCTCCGCCTCCGGCAGGAGGTACAGCGGCCACCACTCCCTCAGTCCGGCGCGGTGCCGGAGGAGGTCGTCGATCGTCGCTTCGGCGGCGACCCCCGCGCGCGCACCCAGGATCGAACCGACCGGCGTGTCCTCGGCGAGCGCCCCGAGGTGGATGAGCCGCCGGACGGCCAGTGTCGTGAGCGTCTTGCTCACCGAGGCGAGGTCGAAGGCGTGCCCGACGGTCATCCGCGTGCCCGTTCCGAGGTCGGCGATCCCGCTCGCCACGATGTCCGTGCGACCGTCCTCGACGACGGCGAACACGGCCCCGGTCGGAGCGTGCCCCTCCGTCCGCGGAGCGGTCACGCACGCGACGGCCGGCACCAGCAGGGTGTCGCTCACGACAGGTCCTCCCGGAGGGCGAGGATGCCGAAGCCGGCGGCGTCGCCCAGCTCCACGCGGTCGCGCTCGTACCGCGCACCGCCGTGCACCGGGGCGCTGCGCTGCCACAGCCCGGCGTCGAGGTCATGGACACGGCCGGGCAGGGTGGCGGCCAGGTGCGCCGCCGCCGTCACGCCGACGACGGATTCGAGCATGGACCCGACGAGCACGCGCATGCCCGCCGCCTGGGCGGGGGCGATCAGCTCGCGCGCCGGGGAGATGCCGCCGCACTTCGCCAGCTTCACGTTCACCAGGTCGGCCGCCCCCATGCGCGCGATCTCGTGCAGGTCGCGGAGCCCCCACAGCGCTTCGTCGGCGAGGATCGGTGTCGCGGTCGCGTGCGTCACGCGGGCCAGTGCGGCGATGTCGGCGGCGGCCGTGGGTTGCTCGACCAGCTCGACGCCGAGATCGTCGTCCTCCCAGCCCCGGATGAGGCGGATCGCCTCGTCCGCGCTCCACCCCTGGTTGGCGTCCACCCGGATCCGGATGTGAGCCGGGGCACTGCGCCGCAGCGCGCGCAGTGTGGCGTCGTCGCGGTCGGCGTCGCGCCCGAGCTTGACCTTCACGACGTCGAAACCGTCGGCCACATGCTCCGCGGCTGCGCGCAGCACCGCGTCCTCCTCCGCCGCCGACACGGTGATGTCGGTGTGCACCGTGCTCGTCGACTCCGCGTCGAGCAGCCGGTGTACCGGGAGCCCCGCGGTCTGGGCCGCGATGTCCCACAGCGCGGCGTCGACCGCGGCTTTCGCGGCGGTGTTGTGCACGACGGCTGCGGCCAGAGCAGGGCCCCACACCGACGGGTCGTCGGCGGGAAGTCCGCGGAGCGACTCCGACAGGGGGCCGGCGGTCACCGCGTCCACGCTCGCCGCGCTCTCCCCTGTGACGCGCCAGCTCACGGCCGCCTCTCCCCACCCGGTGCGACCGTCGGCGTCGCCGACGCACACGATCACCGCATCCAGCGCCGTGACCGAGCGCACCGCGGTCACGAAGGGCCGCCGCAGCGGGAGGCGGATCGCGTGCGTGCGGATGCGCGTGATCTCAGCCATGCTCCCGCGTCCTCGCCTGCGGCGCCGTCATCCGCAGGAAGGCCGGACGCGGGCACGGCTCGGGGAGCCGCAGCGGCTCCGCACCAGGGGTGAGAGTCCCGAGGATGCGTCCCCCGCCGGCCCCCGTGGCGCTCGGCGTCGTGCCGGGCAGCCCGTGCCACGACAGCCAGCCGATGAGCGCCATCAGCACGGCTTCCTTCTCATCCGCCCCGAGTCCCAGCTCATCCGTGCGTCCGACGCGAGCGCCCGCAAGCGCGCGTGCGATCCCGTCCATCACGACGCGGTTGTGTACGCCGCCTCCCGACACGAGCAGTTCGGCGGGATCCAGCGACGCGAGGGCGTCGGCGACGGTCCGGATGGTCAGCGCCGTGAGGGTCGCGACGAGGTCGGCGTCGGCGAGGTCGCGTCCGAGCCGCTCGAGCGCCGCGTGGACGTAGTCGAGGTGGAAGAGCTCCTTGCCCGTGCTCTTGGGTGCGGGGAGGCGATAGTACGGCTCGTCCAGGAGCGCCGCGAGGAGCGCCTCGTCGACGCGTCCGGACGCCGCGATGACGCCGGATTCGTCGTATCCGGCGGCGTGCAGGCCCCGCTCGCGGACGACCGCGTCGATGAGGGCGTTGGCGGGACCGATGTCCCACGCCCGCGGGAGATCGGCGCCGACGACCGTCACGTTGGAGATCCCGCCGAGATTCAGCGCAGCGACGGGCCGGCCGCCCGTCGCGCGCCCGGCGAGGATGAGCTCGTCGATCGTGGACGCCAGGGGTGCGCCCTGCCCTCCGGCGGCGATGTCGCGGATGCGCACGTCGGACAGCACCGGCGTTCCGGTGGCCTCTGCGATCCACCCCGCCTGCCCCACCTGCAGGGTGCCCATGACGCGGGCCCCCTCGACCCAGTGGTAGACCGTCTGGCCGTGCGACACGATCAGGTCGACCGGCCCCGCGTCGGCGATCGCCGCGACGGCGGCCTCGGCGAAGGCCTGCCCGATGAGCGTGTCCAGCTGCGCCACCTCCTCGAAAGTGGTGCTCCGCGGCGGCAGCGCCTGTACGAGCCGGTCACGCAGTCCTGCGGCGTACGGCGCCGATCCGTGCGTCACCACGGATGCCTCAAGTCCGTCCTCGTTCGGGTGGAACTCGACGACGGCACTGTCGATGCCGTCGTGCGACGTACCCGAGATCAGTCCGAGGATCCTCATGGCCGTTCCTCCTGCTCTTCGTCCAGCGCGACGCGCAAGCGGCCGTCGGCCGCTTCCAGCGCGGCGCGCGCCTGTTCGGTGGGCAGCGACCGGCGCAGGGCGACGACCGCGACGGGAACCGAGTACCCCGCCTGTTCCAGTGCCTCGCGTGCCCGCGCGTCGTCCACTCCGGCGATCTGGGCCACGATGCGCGTCGCCCGCAGTCGGAGCTTGTCGTTCGACGCCTTCACGTCGACCATGAGATTGCCGTAGGTCTTGCCCAGGCGCACCATGGCGATCGTCGAGAACATGTTGAGCACGAGCTTCTGGGCGGTACCGGCCTTCAGCCGCGTGGACCCGCTGACGAACTCCGGGCCGACGATCACCTCGATGCCGTGATCGGCGGCACGGCTCAGTTCCGTGCCGGCATTGCACGACAGCCCGATGCCGAGGGCACCTCGCTCGCGCGCCCGCGCGACGGCTGCGATGACGAAGGGGGTCCGCCCGCTCGCCGCGATGCCGATGACCGAGTCGTCCGGCCCCACACCGGCGGCATCGATCGCGGCGGCACCGGCGGCGGCGTCGTCCTCGGCGCCTTCGACCGCCTCCACCACCGCCCGCGGCCCGCCGGCCATGATTCCGATGACGCGGTCGCGGGTGGAGAAGGTGGGCGGGATCTCCGACGCGTCCAGCACGCCGATGCGCCCGGGGGTGCCGGCCCCGACGTAGAAGAGCCGTCCGCCCCGTTCCATGCGCTCGGCCACACCCTCGATCGCGGGGATGATCTGCCCCAGCGCCGCGCGGACGGCCAGCGGCACCGCCTGATCGGCTTCGTTCATGAGGGTGGCCAACTCGGCCACCTCGAGCGTGTCGATCCGGGCGTAGCGTGCGTCGGCCGCTTCGGTGGTCAGCGCTTCCAAATTCACCGGTCAGCGTCCTTTGCGATTGGGGTCGAGGGCGTCGCGCAGTCCGTCGCCGAGGAGGTTGAGCCCGATGATGAGCAGGATGAGCACGAGGCCGGGGCCGGCCATCGTCCATGGCGCCGCGACGATGAGGGTCTGCGCGTCGAACACCATCGATCCGAGCGACGCGGCCGGCGGCGGCGTGCCGAAGCCCAGGAAGCTCAGCGAGGCCTCGGTGAGCACGGCCCACGACAGCGAGAGGGTGATCTGCACGATGAGGATGCCGGTGATGTTGGGCAGGATGTGCCGCGCCATGATGCCGACGCTGCCCATGCCGGTGGCCTTGGCGGCGCTGACGTAGTCGATCTCGCGCAGCGACAGCACGGGGCCCCGCGTCACGCGCACGAAGATGGGCGTGTACACGACCGCGATGGCCACGGCCACGGTGAACCAGTTGCGCGTGAACACCGATGCCAGCGTCAGGGCCAGCAGCAGCGGGGGGAAGGCGAAGAGCACGTTCGTGATGCCGCCGATGACGCTGTCGCCGACGCCGCGCAGGTATCCGGAGACGATGCCCCCGACGGTGCCCACGAGAGCGGCGAAGCCCACCGCCACGACAGCGACGAGCGCCGAGTTCACGACCCCGGAGGCGACGCGGGTGAACACGTCACGCCCGAACTGATCCGTTCCGAACAGATGCGCGCCGGAGGGCGGCTGCAGACGGGAGGTGGTGTCCTGGGCGCTGGGATCACCCAGCAGGCCCGACGCGGAGGCGATCGACAGCAGGACGAACACGCCGACGATGATGAGCCCCGTCAGGCCGCTCGGGCTGCGCAGCAGCGGTGCGAAGGCGCGCCCGGCGGAGCGGGGCGGGACGGCGGGGGCGGCGACGGCGACGGTATCGCTCATGCGGCACGCACCCGCGGGTCGATGCGGCGGTACAGCAGGTCGGTGAGGAGGTTCACGATGACGAAGAGCATCGCGATCACGAGCACGGTGCTCTGCACGACGGCGAACTCCTTCTGGTTGATGCCGAGGAGGACCTGACGGCCGATTCCGGGAAGCGAGAAGATCTGCTCGACCACGACGGCGCCGCCCAGGAGGTACCCGAACTGCAGACCGGTCATGGTCACGATGGGGATCAGGGCGTTGCGCAGCACGTGCCGCCACTGCAGGCGGCGCGGCGGTACGCCCTTGGCGCGGGCGGTGCGGACGAAATCGAGCCCGCGCACCTCAAGTACGGCCGTCCGCGTGGTGCGCATGATCGGCGCGGCGATGCCGAAGCCGAGGACGAGCGCCGGCATCAGCATCTGCAGAAGGTTGCGCACGGGGTCTTCCCACAGCCGGGCGAAGCCCAGCCCGTTCGGATTGAACCCGAACGCCTGGGCCGAGACGGCCAGCAGAGTGGTGGCCAGGAGGAAGGCCGGGACACCGAGGCCGGCCAGTCCGACGCCCTGCCCCACCCAGTCCCGCAGCGAGTTCGGACGGGAGGCCGACAGCATGCCGAGTGGGATGCCGATGGCCAGGGCGATGACGATCGCCAGGAGCGCGAGCTCGAGCGTGACCGGCAGAGCGAGCGCGGTCATCTCCAGGACCGACTGCTGGGCCCGCGCGGAGAACCCGAGGTTTCCCGTCGCGACCGCGCCCAGCCATGTGAAGAACTGGACGATGAGCGGCTGGTCGAGTCCGTAGTAGGCCTCCAGCGCGGAGCGCTGTTCCGGGGACAGCGCGGCGGCCTCCGTGCCGTACGCGGCCGTGATCTGGTCACCGGGGAGGGCCCGGAGCATGAGGAACACCGCCACGGCGACGCCGAAGAGGGTCAGGAGCGCGCTGCCGACGCGGCGCGTGACAGGCGAGACGAGAATGCGGTGCAGCATGGGACTCCCACGCGGACCGGACAGGGCGCAGCGGCCCGTCCGGCCCGCGAGTGCTCAGTCGATGGTGACGTCGCGCAGGTTCTGCAGCGAGCCGTTGGACAGGGGCACGAAGCCGGAGACGCCCTCGGCGGTCGCGGTGTAGTTGTAGGAGGTGAACAGCCACACCCACGCAGCGTTGTCCTCCAGCTCCGCGGCGACGTCGTCGTAGATCGCCTTGCGCGCGGCCTCGTCCGACTCGGCCTTGCCCTCGGCGAACAGCGCGTCGAGGGTCTCCGAGCTGTAGCCGGCGACCGGGTTCAGGCTGCCGGTGCTGGTGAAGTACCGGCCGTAGGAGGCGTCGGGATCGGGCTGGCCGCCGTTGAGCGCGACGGCGAGCTCGAAGTCGGCGGCGACCCAGCGGTCGACGTACGCGCCCGACTCGAGCGACTCGATCTCCAGCGTGATGCCGGCGTTCTTCAGCTGGGCCTGGATGTTCTCCGCCTCGGCAACCGCGGTGGAGTATCCGTCCTGGTTGACGATGGCGCGGAGCGTCAGACCGTCTTCGTACCCGGCCTCCGCCAAGTGCTCCTTCGCAGCGTCGATGTCGGCCTCGGGGCACGGGCGGGCATCGGGGTCGGAGCGGAAGGCGGGCGAGGTGATGGGTCCGGTGACCTCGCCGGCGCCCAGGGCTGCGGTGTCGAGCACTTCCTGACGGTCGATCGCGCACGCGATCGCGAGGCGGACGTTGACGTCGTCCAGCGGCGCGACCCGGCTGTTGATCTGCAGCACGTGGTAGCTCAGCTGCGGCGTCTCGGTCACCTCGACGGATCCGCCGATGGTGTCGGCCACCAGCTGGTCGTCGAAGACGGCCATCTGGACGCTGCCAGCCTGCAGTGCGGAGACGATCGCCGACTGGTCGGGGATGACGCGGAACTCCACCGTGTCGACCTCCGGCTCCCCGCCCCAGTACTCCGGGTTGGCGGCGAGGATCAGCGACTGGTTGGGCGTGCGGTCTTCGAAGACGAAGGCGCCCGTCCCGTTGGGCTCGGTCTCCAGCGCCGCCAGGTCGACGTCGGAGGGCAGGATCGCGGTGGTGATGACGGCGAGCTTGGAGAACAGCGCGGCGTCGGGAGCGCTCAGCGTCAGCTGCACGGTCAGCGGGTCAACGGCCTCGATCGTCTCGACCGAGGCGAGGTTGGTCGCCGAGACGGCCGCGGTGGCCTCATCCTTGATCGCCTGGTAGGACGCCACGACGTCCTCGGCGTCCAGGTCGCTGCCGTCGGCGAAGGCGACGCCCTCGCGGAGCTGGAACGTCACAGTCAGGCCGTCTTCGCTCGTCTCCCACGACTCGGCGAGACCCTCCGTGACGGCGAGGTCGTCGTCGAACTCGGTGAGGGTGCCGTACAGGTTCTGCAGCACGTGCGTCGCCTGGAACTGCGTGCTCGTCCACGGCAGGAGGGTGTCGACGTCGGCCGTGACGCCGATGACCAGATTCTGCGGCGCGTCGGATCCTTCACCCGAGGCTTCGGGGGCCGAGCAGGCGGTCAGAGCGATCGCCGCGACGGCGAGGGTGCCCACAGCACCGACGGCGGCGCGGGGAACGGAAGCTCTCTTCATGAGGTTCTCCAGATCGGGTACCGGCGGCCTCGTTGCCGACCGCCTCGGATTGGTCAATTATTTACGACCGATGTTTCTTGGAAGTAACTTACTGCCGAGAACCCGATTCGGCTACCGTGTCGGTATGACCGGACAGCGCCCCGACGGCGCGCCCACCCACACCGCACGTCCGCTGCTGTCCACGGTCCGGGCGCTGATCCCCTCGATGCCCCCCTCCGAGAAGCGATTGGCCGAGAGCCTGCTGGCCGATCCGGAGGCCTTCTCCACGCTCAGCATCAACGAGGTCGCCGACGCGGCGGGAACGTCGACCACCACGGTCGTGCGCTTCTACCGGCGCCTCGGCTTCACCGGATTCAAGGACCTCAAGCACGACCTCGCGCAGGAGACCCTGCGCGCCAGCCTGCTCGTCCAGTCGGTCCCCGCGACCGCGAGCGACATCGCCCCCGACGACACCCTTGAGCAGATCGTCGCCAAGGTCGCGCGGGATGAGACGCTCTCCATCAGCGACACCGCTGACGTACTCGACACCGGCGCGCTCGCGCAGGCCGTGACAGCCCTCGCCCAGGCCGACCGCATCGATGTCTTCGGTGTGGGCGCCAGCGCTGTCGTGGGCATCGACCTGCAACGCAAGCTCAGCCGCATCGGACGGACCGCGATCACGTGGCCCGACGCCCATACGGCCTGGACGGCAGCCGCCGTCCTGGGGCCGCGAAGCGTGGCGGTGGCGATCTCCCACTCCGGGGAGACCATGGACACGGTGGAGTTCCTCCGTCTGGCCCGCGCGGCCGGATCGGCGACGGTGGCGATCACCAACGTTCCCGACTCCTCGATCACGCGTGAGGCCGACGTCGCCCTCTACACCGCGGCACGCGAGACGCCCTTCCGCTCCGGCGCGCTGGGCAGCCGCATCGCGCAGCTCATGGTCGTGGACTGCCTGTTCATCGGCGTCGTGCAGGCCGACTACACCGCCTCCGTCGCAGCGATCCGCTCGACGTACGACGCCGTCCGCTCACGGTCGCTGCACCCCCGCTGAGTCGCCCGCGCACCACACACCGGGGGCTCCGTGCGCCGGGCGGAGCCCGCCCGGCGCACGGAACGGGTCAGCGCATCTCGCCGAAGGTCCGGTCGATGTCGGCCATCTCCATCGCCGCAGTGGCGGCGATGAGCTCCTGCAGGTCGGCATCGGCGCCGGGAGCGAACTCCTCGAAGCGCTCGGCGCCGATCGTCATGGGCGCACCCGCGGGCGCCTGCTCGCTGGCGTCGAGCTGCGTCCCGTCGCCCGACGGCGACAGGCCCTGGTAGATCTTGCCCGCCTCGGACTGGTTGGTGAGATCGAAGGAGTACTGCTTGCTCTGCAGCCCCATCTCGAGGAGCCGGGCCACCTCGGGGAACTTCTCCGCGTTGGTCTTCGGGATCGGCAGCGCCGTCCGCCAGTTCACGCCCAGGGTCTCCAGCGCCTTCGCGTAGGCGTTCTCGTGCGCCTGGTCACGCACGATCAGGTACGAGATCGTGCTGCGCGCGGTCTTGTTGTCGGTCATCTCGTACAGGCGGCACTTCTGCAGCCGCCCGGTGGATTCCAGCATGAGGTTGTAGAGCAGGTCCAGGACCAGGTTTCCCGAGTTGTAGACGTAGCTGCCCAGCCACGGGTTCCCCGCCGCATCCACCGGCATCGCGCCCTGCGCGCCGACGAGGTAGTGGTGGATGTTGCTCTCGGACAGCGCGATGTTCAACGGGATGGCGCCCTTGGCGCCGGGTGCGTCGACGGGATCGGTGGGCTTGCCCTGGTAGCGCGGCGATCCGTCGAGCAGGCGCGAGATGGTCGTCCCGATGAGTTCGACGTGGCTGATCTCCTCCGTGCCGATGCCCTGGATGAGGTCCTTGTAGGGCTTCGCGGACGGACCACGGAAATTCATGCTCTGGAACAGGTACTGCATCATCGTGCGCATCTCGCCGAACTGGCCGCCGAGCCCTTCCTGGAGCGCGTTGGCGGCGGCGGGATCCGGCTCGTCCTGCTCGATCTCGTTGATCAGCTGCTGAACGTGAAAGTACATGAAACCTCCAGGGTGTGGATTCGTGCTTCCAGCCTCCTCCTTCGCCCCGCTGTCAGCCGCCCCTCGCCTCGCGGCCGCTCCCCCTGTACTCTTCTCCACCGTCAGCTCAGAAATGCCTGCCCGCCGCCGCGGCCTCTGCGCCACATCCGCGCAACCGCGCCACTTCTTACCGGCGCGATCGCACCGAACAGGCGCGAACGGGGGAAGCTCGCCGGCGGACGACAGCGCTCCGATGGCACCCGGCCACGCACTCTCCGGCGCGGCCCGGAGCAGGTTCGACTCACCGCGATCCTGCGGCTGTTAGCCTCCAGACGTGTCGTTGCGCTTCGCTATCCTGGGCCTGCTGTCGAGCCGGCCGATGAGCGGGTACGAGGTGAAGAAGGTGATCGACGCGAGCGTCGGGCATTTCTGGACCGCCGACCAGTCGCAGATCTACCGCACCCTGGCGGCTCTCGTGACGGACGGCCTCGCGACGCGGCGGACCGTGCCGCAGGATGACCGGCCGAACCTGCACCTGCACAGCATCACCGAAGCCGGGAGCGAGGCCCTCGACGCGTGGCTGACCTCCCCGCTTCCCCCCGAGCCCACCCGCGAACCCTTCCTCGCGCGGCTCTTCTTCGCGGATCGACTGCCGCCGGCGGCCGTGCGGGAACTGCTCGAGGGTCGCCGGGCGGAGATGCTCGCGCAGCTGGCCGAGCTCGAGTCGGTCGAGGCGCCCCGCGAACCCGCCACCGTCGCGGAGCTCCTGCGGGCCGCCACCCTGGACAACGGCCTGCAGCACGTCAGGACGGAACTGGACTGGATCGAGACGGTGCTCAGCCGACTCGAGCAGCAGGCCTGAAGCTCTCCGCGCACGCCGCGTCAGCGGCTCGCCGGCGTCGAGCGGCCAGCGCACGGTCGATGACGATCCCGATCACGATGGCGACGCCCACACCCAGGGCGGCGCTGAGCAGCGGTTGGCCCTCCAGCCACGCGCCCGCAAGAACGCCGATCGCGGCGCTGTAGATCGCCCAGGTGCTGCCGGCCAGGATGCTGAGGGGCAGGAAGCGCCGCCACGGGTAGCCCAGCGCTCCCGCCGACACGTTGACGGCGACGCGCCCCACCGGGATGTAGCGGGCACCGAGGATCAGCGGAGCACCTCGATGCGCGAGCCCCTGCTGCGCGTGAGCGAAGATCGCAGCCACCCGCGGACGCCGCATCCATGCGAACCGCGTGGTCCCCACGCCACGGCCCAGCGCGTAGGCGAGGTTGTCGCCGATCACCGCGCCGAGCGCCGCGGCCGCGCACAGGAGCGCGATGGTCGGATAGGACTGGCTCGCCGCCGCCACGGCCGCGGCCGCCACGAGCACCGTTTCGCTGGGGATCGGCGGAAAGACGCCGTCGATGACCGCGGTGGCGAACATGACGAGGAAGACCCACGGCGAAGCGGCGGCCTGAACCACGAAATCGTTGATGACGTCCACGCTTCGACGCTACGAACCCGAACCCGGCGGCCACATCACTCGGAAGTATGGGCCGCGCGCGACCTGAGGGGGATATGTCAGCGCATTCCGTATGGCTATTGGATGTCGCCTATATAGGCGCTAACATGCAGGCATGTCGTCCATCCGCTCGAGTGGGGACCTGAGCCGCCGCCTCGACCGCCTCGCGGGGCGTTACGCACGCAGGCCGGCAGTCGGCGGGCTGAGCCTGGCGGTCGCGCATCCGCCCACCGGCTTCGCATGGTCGTGGACCGCGGACCGGCCGTATTTCGTCGCCAGCATCACGAAGCTGTTCACCGCGGCGCTGATCATGCAGCTGCGGGCCGAGGGCCGGTTGACGCTTGAGACCCGGGCCATCGACATCCTCGGACCGGCGACGATGCGCGGCTTGGCGGTCATCGACGGAGCGGATCGATCGGCGAAGGTGACGGTGGGCCAGCTTCTCGCGCACACCTCGGGCATCCCCGACTACTTCGAGCTTCGCGGTGCGGACGGCACCTCCGTGGCCGAGCGGATGCTGATCCGCGACGAGTTCTGGGAGTTCGATGCCCTCCTCCAACGTGCCCGTGAACTGCCGGCTCCGTTCGCGCCCGGATCCCCTGGTCGCGCCCACTACAGCGACACCAACTATCAACTCCTCGGGCGCCTGATCGAGCTGCGCACGGGCAGCTCGTTCGAGCATCTCGTGCGCACGCGCATCATCGACCCCCTCGGGCTCTCGGCGACGTGGCTCTTCACGCGGGACACCCTGGATCGCTACGACGCCGTGGCATCCGTCCGCCACGGCCGGAGGCACCTGTGGATCCCGCGCACCATGGCGTCGTTCGCCCCCGACGGCGGCATCGTCTCGACGGCGGAGGACCAGGTGGAGTTCCTGCGGGCGTTCCTCTCCGGCGGGCTGTTCCCCGCCCGCTACCTCGCGGAGATGACGGCGCAGTGGAATTCCGCGCTCGGCGGCGCGGTGCCCCTGCAGCACGGGGTGGGCGTCATGCGGTTCTCGCTGCCGCGGTGGCAGTCGTTCCCACTGCACGTGCCCGACATGATCGGGCACGCCGGGGCATTCGGGAGTGTGCTCTTCGCCGACCCGGAGAGCGGCCTGCTGATCGCCGGAACCGTCAACCAGATGCGGCCGCGGCGGCTCCCCTACCCGCTGCTCGCGCGGATCGCCGCGAGCGTCACCGCCACCTGAAGATCCGCAGCGCCACGACCCCGGCGACCACGGCCCAGGCGCCCATGACGAGGAAGGGCGACCATGTCGTGCTCCCCGAGTACCAGGCGTCGGTGAGGGCCTGCGTCATCGCCCCCACCGGGGTGAACGATGACACGGTCCGGACCGGCTCCGGCATGAGCGGGCCCGGAGTCCACACACCCGCGGTGAACAGGCAGGCCACGAACACCAGGAACCCCATGCCGTACGCGATCTGAGCACTCGCGGCGACGGCGGCGATGACCGAGCCCACCGCCATCATGGCCACGGCGCCCAGGAGGATCACGGCCACGACGAGCGGTGCGCTGCGCGGCGCGACGGCGCCGAAGGCCAGGCGGGCGAGGACCGACGCGACGAGGATCGACGCCAGCAGGGTCGCGCCGCTGACCAGCCATTGCGCGAGCAGCACCCGGTGCGCGCCGACGGGCGTCGTGCCCAGTCGCCGCAGCACCCCGCTCTCGCGGTACGCGCCGATGGCGGACGGGTAATTCGTGATCGCGACACTCGTCACCGCGATTGCGATCGCGATCGGCAGGAAGAAGTCGATGGCCCGCTGCCCGGAGGCGGCGACCGGTTCGAGGGTCCCCCCGATGATGTATCCCTGCAGGAGCAGCAGGAGGGACGGCAGCAGAAGTGCCATGAACACGCTCGTGGGGTTGCGCAGGAAGAGCACGAACTCCACCTTCGTCAGTGCACGCGTCGCCCGCATGTCAGCTCTCCTCCTTCCGGCCCGACCGGCCGGAGCCGAGCAGGCGCACATACGCGTCTTCGAGCGTGGCCGGCTGTTCCGCGCCGCCCTCCTTTGGCTGACGCAGCTGCGCGGGCGTGCCCACGAAGACGGTCCGCCCCCGGTCGATCACGGCCACCCGGTCGCAGAGGCGCTCGACCTCGTCGAGATAGTGCGTCACGAGGAGGATGGTCACGCCGCTGGCGCGGATGCGGTCGACCAGGTCCCACACGAGCCGCCGGCCGATGGGATCGAGCCCGGTCGTGAGCTCGTCGAAGACGACGATCTTCGGCGAGCCCACCAGTGCGAGGGCGATCGAGAGTCGCTGCTGCTGGCCGCCGGAGAGCTTTCCGTACGGGCGCCGACGCTCTGCGGCCAGCCCGACGAGGTCCAGGATCTCCGCGGTGCCGACCGGAGAGTCGTAGAACGCGGCGAACAGGTCGACAGCTTCTCCGACGCGGAGGGCCGTTGGCAGAGCGGACGATTGCAGCTGGTACCCGACCCGCTCCTTCACCAACCGTGGCGAGCGACGAGGGTCGACCCCCAGCACCCGGATCGCGCCCGAATCCGGGGCGAGCGCACCGGCCACGCACTCCACGGTGGTGGTCTTCCCCGCGCCGTTGGGTCCGAGGATGCCGAAGACCTCACCCTCCGCCACGATGAAGCCGACGTCCTCGACGGCTCTGACGTCTCCGAACGATTTGCGGAGCGCATCGACGACAACCGCTGGCATGTGATCCTCCCAAAATCGCGCAGGCGTAACCCCTGGGGCGACACACTGGCAGGCGCGGTCGGGATCTGTCAACCCCGGGGTGTCACTGCGGGCTCAGGCGGGGAGGACGCTCGCCGGCACGCATCGGATGCTGCGGGGCACCAGACGGAGCAGGAGGAGCAGCGTCACGTAGGCCACCAGCACGCCGGCGCCGACCAGGAATCCCGACTGCTCCCAGCTGCTGCGGTCGAGGATCGTGACGATGCCGGTGGCCAGCACGAGGAGGGAGCCGACGACGGACGTGGTGGCCACCACGGCGGGTGCTGCATCCACGCGACGATCCCGGGGGGCGAGCCGGTCCCATAGGAGGGCCGCGAGCTCAGCCAGCGCGAGTGCCGCCAGCGCGCCGACGGCGATCGGCCCGGCCAGCGTCGGAGCCTCCCGGACGCCGAGCACCGACACATAGGCACCGAGCGCCCATGCGAGTGCGCACAGTGGGAGGAGCTTGCCCGCCGCCGACCACAGTGCCGGCTCGTCACGCCCGGGATGCTGCCGCCGCCGGGGGATGAACGCCCAGGCCTCGGCGCGGTGGTGTCGCTCGACGTAGGCGCAGATGCCGAGCCCGACCACGGCCCCGAGCACCGGCGTCACGACGTTCGAACTGATCGCCCACAGCACGAGCGTCATCGCGATCATCGAGTGCGGCGACGACGCCATGCGCAGTGCCGTGGCCTTCGCGTACGCCACCCGCGCACCCCGCACCTCGACGGGATGCAGCAGCCGCGGCCCTACCTCGGCCCGCGCATCAGGACGATCGGCCATGGTGTCTCGCAATCGATGCTCGCCGCTTGCCGCTGTCGCGGGCGATCTCGTAGACCTTCTGCCGGGAAACCCCCAGCTCCCCCGCGACCGAGACAGCACTAAAATCCTCGAGCAGCGCGTCGACGGCGACGGATCGGACGGCGGAGGCGCGCGCGACGAGGTGCGACGAATAGGCGGCGACCTCCGCGGAGATCAGCGCGACGGCCACGAGGCCGCCATAGGGAGCGGCCCAGTCGTCGCGGTCGCTCGTCGCGGCCGCCGCCAGGTCCGACCCGCCGTCGCGCAACGCCGCCGCCACCGCCTCGGGCGTGACCCCGTGATCGACCAACCGGTCGCGCACCTGGGCGATCGTCGTCGCATCGCTCCGGTGTGCCAGCACGGCGTCCCACTCCAACGCCTGGACGTCGGCCGAGTCGATGGAGTTCTGCATGCGCGCGTCCTTCTCTCAGCCGTTGTCGCCCCTGAGTTTACGACGCGAGGTCGCGCGAGAGAAGCCATCCCGCGCCCGGCTCCCAGAATGCCGTCCACAGCTGTCACCCCAGGGATGACAACTGTGGCACGATGGGGCGGCAAAAGCCGCACGAACCCCAATCACGCAAGGGAGTCATCGATGACAGATCCGCAGACCACGGCATCGGCATCGGCATCGGCATCCATCGTCCTCGGAACGATGGATTTCGGGACCGTGGTCCCCCGAGACCGCGCCTTCGACGTCGTGGATCGATTCGTCGAACGCGGCGGCGGATGGCTGGACACCGCCAACTGCTATTCCTTCTGGGTCGACCCATCCGGCGTCGGCGGCGCGAGCGAGCGCGTGCTGGGCGAGTGGCTCGCCTCGCGATCCGGCGCCCGCGATGCGGTGCGGATAGCGACGAAAGTGCGCCAGGATCCGCTGATCCCCCACCGATGGCCCGAAAGCGCGGAGGGCCTGTCAGGGTCGGCGATCAGGGCGGGCGTGGCCGCGAGCCTCGACCGGCTGGGCGTCGACTCCGTCGACCTGCTGTGGGCGCACGCCGAGGATCGCAGCGTCGAGCTGGAGGAGACCGTGCGCGCGTTCGGGGAACTGGTCGCAGAGGGCGCGGTGCGCCGAGTCGGAGCGGCCAACCACGCGAGCTGGCGCGTCGAGCGAGCCAGGACCATCGCGCGCTCCGCCGGCCTCGAGCCGTGGACGGCCCTCCAGCTGCGCCATTCACTCGTCCAGCCGCGGCCCCTCACGGTTCTGCCCGAGGCGGGGCACCGCCTGCTGACGCCGGACGACCTGGATCTCGCGCACGAGGAGGGCATCGCCGTGTGGGCGTACACGCCGCTGCTGCACGGCGGCTACGTGAGGGAGGACAAGCCGTTCTCCGAGCCGTACGACCACCCGGGGACGACGCGCGCGCTTGTCGCTCTCGGCGACGTCGCGCGGGAGCGCGGGGCGACGAAGAACCAGGTCGTCCTGGCATGGCTGCTGGCGCAGGACATCTCGCCCATCATCGGCGCCAGTCGCGTCGAATACGTCGACGAGGCGATGGATGCGGTGTCGCTCGAGCTCACCGCCGAGGAGGTGGAGCGACTGTCCTCAGCGCGGTGAGGGATCGCTCACGTCTGCTCGAGCGGCAGCGACCGCATCCTCGCAGTGGCGCGCGACGGCGTCGACGAACGCCACCGCGTCCTCCCCCACGTGGCGGACGCACCCGTCGAGAACCTCGTGCAGCCCCGTCCTCTCGAGCAGCGTCTTCTCGTTCGTCACCCACACGCCGCGGGCGGCGGTGGCCGCGTGCGCGGCGCACGTGGCTGCCTCGACGCTCATGCCGACGGCCTGAGCGACCCGGCCGCGGGCCGCGTGGCCCGAGCGGGCGTAGGAGAACAGGGCATCCGCACGATCCCACCACTGCGCCGGCGCGGACCGGCGGAGCGGAGCAGGGTAGGAGGGCCGGGGCAGCTCGCCTCGCAGCGCGCGGTTCACCGCGAGTTCGGCCGCGAGAAGGTAGGTGGGGATGCCGGCCAGGTGGAACATGAGCGGCTCGATCCGGAATCGCCCGTCCTCGGCTTCGGCGACTTCGCGCTCCACGACATCGAGGTCGCGGTAGTGCACGTCCACACGCCGTCCTGCGATGGTGAGCCACGCACCGCCGTTGAACACCCCTCCGCCCCACTCGCCGAGCTCGGAGACGTGGCCCTCCCAGCCGATATCGCGAAGCTCCTGCGGTGAGAATGCACCGCGATAGTAGACGGCGAGGTCCCAGTCGCTGTCGGCGCGTGCCGTGCCCTGCGCCCGCGATCCGCCCACGGCGACGGCCTCCGCGCCCCCCAGCGAGAACAGACGCTCGGCGACCTCCTCGAGGAAAGCCGTGTCGTCCACCGGACCCCCTCCCCGCCGCTTCGCCGTCCGAGCGTGCGGCCCCAGGGACCTTAGATCCCGACGCGAACGGCGGTCAAGCGCTCGCCTGCAGGATCCGACCGAACGCCCGCCGGCGGCGATGATCTCAGCGCGGAGGCGCCGGCAGCGCGAGCCGGTACGCCGGGACGGCGACGGCGACGACCACGAGGTGCATGCACATGAGCGCGAGCACGGCGGGCGTCGTGGTGCCGGGGATGAAGCCCGTCGCGAGGAGCAGCACGTCGGGGACGAACGACAGCACGGTCAGGACGGGGACGAGGATGAGTAGCGCGCGCCGCGGGTCGCGGGCACGACGACTCACGATGACCCACCCGAGCCATCCAGCGGCGATTCCGAGCGCGGTGAAGAGCGTGTAGGCCGGGAAGGTCAGCGGCCCGAAGCTCGCGGGCGCCCCGGCCGCGACCGCCAGTGTGGCGATCAGCGCATTCCCCGCGACGGCGACCGCGACGGCGATCACCAGGATGACCGCTGCCCGACCAGCCGACGGACGGGTGCGAGCAGGGGCGGATGTTGTGGCAGTCACGTTCTTCTCCGATCTGAGGCGGGTCCGGATGACGCACAATACGAGTCCTGCTGGTCTCGTATCACGCATACGGCACCAAGGAGTCTCGAAAGCTACAATGCCCTCATGACCCTTGGCGCGAGCGAGCAGCAGCGCATGGGGAGACCCCGCGATCCGGACGTGGAGCGCAGCATCCTGAACGCCACGCAGGAGTTGCTCATCGACAAGGGCTACGCGGGCATGACCGTCGCAGACGTCGCTCGCGCTGCCGGCAGCAGCAAGGCCGCGATCTACCGCCGGTGGCCGGGCAAGATCGATCTGGTGGTCGCCGCGGTGCGCGCACTGGCGTCACGCGGCGCGACGCCGGACACCGGGTCGCTCAGAGACGACCTGGTCGAGGTGGCGATGCACTACGCGCGCGCCGACGACCGCTCCGCCCGCGTGCTGGCGAGCCTGCTCAGCGAACTGGGCGGCAACACGGAACTCCGCGAAGCCGCCCGCTCGGCGATCGGCTCACCCCCGGTCGCGGCGATCGTCGCCGTCATCGAACGATGGATCGAGCGGGGGACGGTGCCCCCCTCCGTGCCGGTCTCCCTGATCGCGGGTATCGTGCCGGCCGTGGCATTCGGTCGCGTGTCACTGGAGCGGCGAGCGCTCGATCCGGAGACGGTCGAGCACCTGGTGGACGATGTGCTCC
Source organism: Microbacterium wangchenii (assembly GCF_004564355.1). Lineage (NCBI taxonomy): Bacteria > Bacillati > Actinomycetota > Actinomycetes > Micrococcales > Microbacteriaceae > Microbacterium > Microbacterium wangchenii. Next base: position 380,884 of record NZ_CP038266.1, on the reverse strand, counting down.
TGCCCGCCCTCACACGCGGCAGCCGACCCCGACCCTGACGGCGGGCCGGCCTCAGACTCCGGTGAGCTCCCGACGCACCTCGGTGCGCGGCGGCACGACGACCGGGTGGGTGCCGGCCATCTCCTCCAGGACGCGGATCACCTGGCACGAGTAGCCGTACTCGTTGTCGTACCAGACGTAGAGCACGACGTTCACCCCGTCGGCGATCGTGGCGAGCCCGTCGACGATGCCGGCGCGGTGCGAGCCCACGAAGTCGGTGGACACCACCTCGGGGGACTCCACGTAGTCGATCTGCTGCCGCAGGTCGGAGTGCATCGACGTGCGCCGCAGGTAGTCGTTGATCTCCTCCTTGGTGGCCGGGCTCGCCAGCGTCAGGTTGAGGATCGCCAGCGACACATCCGGCGTGGGGACGCGGATGCTGGAGCCCGTCAGCCGGCCGGCGAGCTTCGGCAGCGCCTTGGCCACTGCCGTCGCCGCGCCCGTCTCCGTGATGACCATGTTCAGCACGGCAGAACGACCACGGCGGTCGCCCTTGTGGAAGTTGTCGATGAGGTTCTGGTCGTTCGTGAACGAATGCACGGTCTCGACGTGTCCGCGCTCGACTCCGAACGCGTCGTCGATCGCTTTCAGCACCGGGGTGATGGCGTTGGTCGTGCAGGATGCGGCGGAGAGGATCCGGTCGGCCGCCGTGATCGTGTCGTGGTTGATGCCATGGACGATGTTCTTCAGCGCCCCCTTGCCCGGCGCCGTGAGCAGCACACGCGAGACTCCTGGGCTCTGCAGGTGGCGCGAGAGACCTTCCTCATCACGCCAGCGTCCGGTGTTGTCCACGACGATCGCATCCTGGATGCCGTACACCGTGTAGTCCACACTCGCCGGGTCGTCGGAGTAGATGACCTGGATGCGGGTGCCGTTGGCGATGAGGACATCCGCGTCCGCGTCGACCGTGACGGATCCTTCGAACGGACCGTGCACCGAGTCTCGCTGCAGCAGGCTCGCACGCTTGATGAGGTCGTTGTCCGACCCTCGGCGCACCACGATCGCCCGAAGCCGCAGGGCACGCCCGTTGCCCGCGTGCCCGATCAGGATGCGGGCGAGCAGCCGGCCGATGCGGCCGAAACCGTACAGCACGACGTCGGCACCCTCGGCCCGCCGCGTGGGGAGGCCGGCGAGCAGCTCGCCGAGCACGTCCTCGGCCGCCGCATCCTCGGCGCGCAGGGCCTGCGCGAGCCGCGCCACATCGACGGACGCGGGCCGCGGCGCGACGGCGAGCAGGGCGTCGAGAACGCGCGCCGTCTCTTCGAGCCGCAGCTTCTCGTGGCCGAGGTGCGTGGCGCGCTCGTGCACGGCGATGACGCCGGTCGCCGACAGATTGATCAGCCTCTGCCCGTGGATCGAGGTGACCACGCCGTGGTCACGGTACAGCCGCCCGATGCGCGGGATCAGCTGTTCGGCAAGCTCCTCCTGAGCCGCCCAGGCCTCGCGGTGCGAGGTGAAGCTCTCGATCGTCACGTGTGTCTCTCCTGGCCGCGTCACACGGGTGACGCCATCGTCATGACACGACGGGGGAATCGTCGCGCGCTCGTGTCTACGATTCTAGGGATGCGCCGGGTCATGCCGACGCGCGCACGCGCGGTCGGCGACCGCAGACCTCGGCCGCAGCGGGCGCGGTGGTCAGCCGAGGATCCGGATTCCGAACAGGGCGAACCCCTCCTCCCCGCGCGGCGTGATGCGCAGCGAGCGGTCGTCGCGCCGACGTGTGAGCCATCCCTCCGTCAGGAGCGCGGTCAGGATGGCCGCGCCCAGACGCCCGGCGAGGTGGGAGCGGCGCGCCGTCCAGTCGGTGCAGCCGCGCACGAGGGGACGCGGTGACTCGGCGAGCGTCAGCGCCAGGCCGAGGCCCCGTGCGATGCGGTCGACGGGAGCGCTGGCGGAGCCCACGTCCGGGTCCACCCAGCCGTGCGCAACCAGGTGATCGGTCATCGCGATGCCGAGGTCGCCCGCGAGGTGGTCGTAGCACGACCGCGCCCGCCGCATCGCGAGCCGGCGGTCGTTTCCCGACCACGACGCGACGGCCGGCTCAGCCGACATCCGCAGCAGCGCCTCGACGGCTTCGGCGACGCTCGGATCGGCGAGCATCGCGCACCTCGCGCGCCCTCGCTGCTCCACCCGGACGAGCCCCGCCTCCTGCAGGCGGGCGAGATGCCCGCTCACCGTGGATGGCGCGACGCCGATGCGTGCGGCGAGCGCGCCGGCCGGGAGCGGAACGCCGCCCAGCAGCTCCAGCAGGATGCGTAGCCGGCGCGGCTCGGCGAGGGCTTGGCCGAGGGATTCGACGGATGCGCGAGGCTGGGTCATCGCAGGACCTCCCGGGCATGCTCGATGTCGTCGACGACGAACACCTTGCGGTTGTCGTGGTCACTGTACTGGGCACCGATGACGACACCGGCAAGAGCCAGTGCCGACATGATGCGGCCGAGTTCGCCCGGGACGTCTGCGCGCAGCGGTGTCACCAGCGCTGGGGTCACCCGCGCTCCCCGCACGCCGGCGACCTCGAGCGCCGCGACCGCTGCCGCGCCGTCGGCCACGAGGTAGTGCGCCTCCCCGGCCCACACCCCGCCGCCTTCGAGGCCGATGCCCGCCGCACCCAGCACGCGGCCGATGTGACCGACCTCGGCCGCGACGTCGGTCACAGGTATCGCGAGGTCGTTCACGACACCACCTCCACGTCGGGCACCACGACGACTTCCGCCGAGAGGGAGTTGGCCACGAAGCAGGCGTCGTGGGCGTCGTGGACCAACCGGCGCACGACCGCAGCATCCACGCCCCGCACCTCGATGCGCGGGGCGAGATGTACGCGGGTGACCCGCATGGGTGTGGTCCCGGCCGGCATCACCGCCGTCGCGTCGTCGCGGTAGGCGAGCACGGCGACGCCGGCTCGGGCGGCGACGGCGAGGAACGACAAGAGCTGGCACGAGCTCGCCGCGGCGAGCAGGAGCTGCTCCGGGTTGGGCAGCGACGCGTCACCGCGGAATGCGGCATCCGCGCTGAGTGTGACGATGTCGCCCCCGATCTGGACGTCGTGCGCGCGGCCGTAGCCGGCATATCCGGATCCGGTGTCGCCGGTCCACATGAGGGTCGTGGCGTAGTGGTGGTCGGTCATGACGCGAGCGTAGGAGCGGGAAGCTTCGGTCGGGGCCGAAGCTTCCCGGCGACCGAACTCGATTCAGGACGAGGCGGTGCCCTCCGAGCGTGCGCGCCGGGCCGCGACGTAGCGGCTCACCTTCTGAGTCGTGCCGCAGTCCTGCATGCTGCACCACCTGCGGCTGCGGTTCTTGCTCTCGTCCATGAAGAGGTAGTCGCAGCCCGCGCACTGTTTCAGCCGCGTGATGGCCGTCGGGTTCGTGAGCAGTTGCGTGGCCGAATGCACGATCTGCCTCAGCGGGCGGTGGAGCGAGGCGTCGGCGTCCCAGCTCCACTCGTACTCCGGCTCCTGCCCGTGCCGCGCAGGCATCAGGGTCGCCGCGGCGAGCGCCTCGGCTTCCTCGGCCGCCAGACGCGCCAGCGCGTCGTCATCCGGACGCAGTCCCGCAGCGATCGGGCGGAGAACGGCGTCGAGAGCGCCTCGTACCTGGAGCGACCGCTGCCACGCGTCACCGGCCGACGTCGGGACTGCGTGCGCAGCCGCGTGCAATGCGTCGGCCGATCCGGCATCGAGCACCCCGGCCGATCGGGCCCAGGAGACGAGGTGCCCGTAGCTCACGACGAGGTCGTCGGGCTCTGCGCCCGGACCCCCGTCGCGCGTGTTGACGAAGTCGAGGGCGAGCGTCCCGCCGACGAAACGTGTGCGCGAGACCTCCGCTGCTGTTTCCACCGAAACCCACTTTACCCGCGAATGTCGGAGGCGAGTCGTAGTGTTTCCACTAAACAAGGCTTTGGAGGTAACAGATCATGGATATGAGCTTCGCGGCGGCCCTGCTGGCGATCCAGGCCGGCGGCGACCCCAGCCGATACGACTCCTTCCCCATGCGCAGTGCGCTGCCCGACGCCCCCGTGACCGCTCCCCGATCGGAGACGCACCGCCGCCGATCGTGGCGTCCGCGGTGGGCGCGCCGCACGCGGTAGGAGCCGGCCCGCGGGCCCGTTGCAGTACTACGTCGGTCCGGGGCACGTCCATCCCTTCCGTCCCGGGTCCCCCCGCGTCATGGTGGAGTCGAGCGCGTCACGTCCGCCTCCGAGGACTGAGAGAGGTTTCCCATGGCCAAGAACAGCAAAGCGACGAGTGCCGTCGGCGAGGCGATGGATGCTGCAGCCGCAGCCGCCAAGGACGCCAAGCGTCTGAGCAAGACCCTGCCGAAGAAGGTCGCGAAGAAGCTGCGGGCGCTGGCGGACGAAGCGAAGAAGGCGTCGCAGGCATCCAAGAAGAAGATCGCGCGCCACCCCCGAAAGGTCCAGAAGAAGGCGGTCGCCGCGACCGCCCGCGTGCAGAAGGCCGCGGCCGAGGCTGAGGCCGGGAGCGCCGCGGAGTCCCCTGTCGCCGAATCCGCGGCCCCCGCCGCCCTCCTGGACGAAGCCCTGCGCGCCATCCTGCCGACGACCGACCTGGCGTCACTGACGGTCGTGGAGCTGCGCGAGCGCGCGAGAGCCGCAGGTCACCGCGGCTTCTCTCGATTCACGAAGGCCCAGTTGATCGATCTGCTGTCACCCTGAGTCACCTCCGCTCGCGGGCAGGGGGGCCGTGACGATCGCCTCGATCCGCGAGGATGGAGCGACGACGCGACATCCGTCCGACGTCAATCCCCGAAGTGAGAGAACGAGAGCACGCCATGATCGCTCGATTCGAGGAGCTCGACTGGCAGGAGACGCGGATGGGCGAGCTCACCCTCCGCCGTCGCGCAGACCCGGCCACGGGTGAGCTCATCTACGAGGTGAAGTTGAAGGACGAATACCTCATGTCGAGCCTGTTCACTCGGGCCGAGGAGCAGCTGGCGACCCTGGGCCTCGCCGCCGCAGAAGGCAGCGACCTCCACGTGCTCGTGGGCGGTCTGGGGCTCGGCTACACGGCCGCGACCGCGCTGCACGACAGCCGCGTGCGGAAGCTGGATGTGATCGACGCACTCCCCGCGGTGATCGGGTGGCATGAGCGGGAGCTGCTCCCGATGTCGGCGCAGCTGGTGCGAGACCCCCGGGTGACCCTCGTCCACGACGACTTCTTCGCCGTGGTGCGCCGCCCACCCGCACCCGAGGACACGCGCTATGACGTCGTCCTGCTGGATGTCGATCACTCTCCGCAGCACACTCTCGATCCAAGTCACGCCGACCTCTACACCTCGGCAGGAATCGAATCCCTCGCTCGGCACCTCACCGACCGGGGCGTCTTCGCCCTGTGGTCGGACGACCCGCCCGACGCGGGCTTCCTGACCACGCTCTCCTCTGTGCTGAACGACTGCGCGGCCCACGTCGTGGAGTTCGACAACCGTCTCACCGGCGGAATCTCCTCGAACACGGTCTACATCGGGACCCGCCGATAGCCCGACGTACTACGCGCCTCCCGCGCCCGTCCACCCCTTCCTCGCGGTTCCCACCCCGGGTCAAGGTGGAGTGTGCAGTTCACGGATGACCTCAGCGCCTGGGTGGCGCAGCAGCGCTGGTACGCGGGCAAGAGCCACGAGCCCCGGTTCCGGATCCTCGACGCCCAACCGGCCCCCGGGGGTGCCACGCGGTACCTGCTCATGGACGACGCGGGATCGTTGCCCGCGCTCTACCACGTACCGCTCGTCCGGGTCGCGGCGCCCACCGCGTCGGATACCGTCATCACCCAGGACGCCGACGGCTACCTCATCGATGCCACGCGGCATCCCTCCTTCGCCATCGGATTGCTGGCCGAGATGGCGGTCGACATCAGCCGGGTGACGGGCGCCCGGGTGCTCACGGGCGAGCAGTCCAACACCTCGATCGTGTTCGACGAGGACGGGCAGCCGACGATCATCCTGAAGCTCTTCCGCACCCTTCATCACGGCGAGAATCCCGACGTCACGGTCCAGCGCGTTCTCAGTGGCGCGGGATCGCCGCACGTGCCTCGGTTCCTCGGCAGCCTCGATGCGGAGTGGCCCGATGTCGGGCGGCAGTCGGGCGTCGCGAGCGGCACGCTGTGCTTCGCGCAGGACTTCCTCCGCGGCGTGCGCGACGGATGGGAGATCGCGCTGGAAGCGGCGCGGCATGGGCGCGACTTCACCGAGGCGGCCCGCGACCTCGGGACCGCCGTGGCCGGGGTGCACGGAGCACTCGGCGCCGCGCTGGAGACGGCCGATGCCCGGCCCGACGACGTCATCGCCACCGCGGCCGCCTGGCGACGGAGGCTGGAGATCGCCGCGGCCGAGGTGCCCGCCGTCGCCGATCGATTCGCCGCGATCGACGCGGTCTACCGGGCCGCGCTCGATCGCCCGTGGCCGCGCATGCAGCGGATCCACGGAGACCTGCATCTGGGGCAGGTGCTCGCGGTGCCCGACGGCGGCTGGCGCATCGTCGACTTCGAAGGGGAGCCGCTCCGGCCGATGGAGGAGCGCGCGATCCCCGACCTGCCGCCACGCGACGTCGCCGGGATGCTGCGGTCCTTCGACTACGCCGGCGCGGTCGGCGGCGGGCCGGACGCGGGCGAGTGGGCGGCCGCGTGCCGGGCGGCGTTCCTGGATGCGTACGCAGGTGCGGCCGGCGCGGTCGCGCTGGACTCCGTGCTGCTGCGGGCGCTCGTGCTCGACAAGGCGGTCTACGAGTCGACCTACGAGGCGCGCAACCGGCCCGACTGGCTGCCGGTGCCGCTCGCAGGCATCGACGCCGCCCTCGCGCCCGAGGCCCTGCCCGGTTGAATCACTCGGCCGGCGGCTCCACCGGTTCCAGCACGAGGAAGAGCGCCCCGTAGGCGGGCAGCGAGACGGCGAAGCTCTGCAGGTCGTCGACGCGTCCGACGGTCTCGCCGGAGGCGGCGTCCACCACCTCGCTCTGGGGCACGAGCTGCTCCGACCGCACGGTGCCCTCCGTCGGCTCGGACGAGAAGTTCAGCACGGTCACCTGCATCCGGGCGTCCGCGTCCGGGTCGCCGTCGTCGAGGCGGTGCACGAGGACGAGCATCCCGGCGTGCGCAACCTCGGGGATGTCGACCTGCGATGCGGTCGCGATGCCGTACTCCCGGCGCAGGTCGATGATGCCGGCAAGACGCGAGGCGAACGACTCCGGATCGTCGAGCTGCGCGGGCAGCGGGCCGTAGAGGGCGCGCCCGCGCGGCATGCCTGCCGCAGAGCGCGTGGCCTTCGGGTCCACGTCGAGCAGATCGTGGGCCCCGCGTTCGATCCAGCGCGTGTCGCCGGACGCGATCAGATCGGCGACCTCGTCGGAGGGGACGGTGAGCATGCCCACGAGATCCCATCCGGAGAGGGCGAAGACGCCGGGCTGCCATGCGTTGTACGCGCACAGCAGCAGGTGGGCGTCGCGGATGATGGGAACGTCGGCATCGGCGATGTCGTCCAGTCGACCGATCCCCCGCGTGGCCGCGATGAGCGAGGTCGTCGTGCACGCGATGCCGTTCTGGGTGAACACGCGGTTGTAGTCGGCCGTCCCGGTCAGCCCCTCGGTGAGCTCGGCGCGAACGAGTTCGGCGAGCTGACTGCCCGTGATCTCGCCTCCGCGGAAGCGGTAGAGATCGTCGCCATGCCGTGTCGCCCAGTGCACGAGCTCGTAGGTGAGCTCGTCGTGGTTCTGCATCCCGTGCACGAGCTGCACGGGATGCACGCCGAACTCCAGCGACGTCGTCAGCGCGAGCCGGAGGAACTCCGTCTGCCCCGTCGCGAGAGCGTGGTGGTAGCCAGGGCGCCCGATGAAGTCGTAGGAGAGGTCTGCCCCCACGGCCCCGGTGTCGCGGATGTCTTCGATCGTGAGGTTGAGCTCCTGGAACGTGAAGCCACCCACCTTCCGCACCATCCCGGCGATGATGTGGTTCGCCGCGTGGGAGAGCGGATGCCCTTCGGACCAGGCAGGCAGGCCCTCCGCGCTCTTCTCAACTCCGAGGAAGCCGTTCGCGTCGAGGCGCAGAGCGCTCGTGCCGAGCTCTCCGAGGGAGTGCAGGGCGTCGCCGATGACCAGGCGCATGCCCGCGAAGGTCGGGTCCAGCCAGTTGATCGAGGGCTGCCCCTGCTTGAAATAGTGCAGATAGACCCAGCGGCGCGTGATGCCGTCGGGGCCGATCACGGGTGCCGTGGCACTCCAGTTCGTCTCCTTCACCCCGGGGGTGTAGAAGATGACGCGCTGGAGGGCGCCGATGATGTAGCCGCGCCCCTCGAGCTCCTGCTCGGTCGTGGGGTCGAGGTTGACGCTGTCGACCCCTTCGGGCACGTCGGGGAGCAGCCCCCAGTCCTCCGGGAGGATCTCGACCATGTGGTAGATCCCGGGGTAGTCCTTGAAGCCCATCTCGGCGAGCCGGAAGTCGGCGCCCTTCCCGGTGTGGCCGGGCACGATGTCGTCGATGACGCTGCCGCCGTGGGTGTCCGCGACGTCGCAGAGCGCGCGGAACTCCTCCTCGGTGCCGAACGCGGGGTCGATCTCGGTGCTGATGCGGTCGAAGTGCCCGTCGACGCTGGGGGTCTCCCGCCATCCGGCGATGCCACCGGCTCGCTTCACCGGGCCGGTGTGGACCGCGGTGATGCCCACGCGGTCGAATGCCTCCCACAGCTCCTCGTCACCGAGCGCCGCCAGGAACGACTGCCCCGGGCGCGTGATGAGCGAGATGGGGTATGCCGTGAACCACACATCGCTGGTCGCGATGGCCCGTCGCGCATCGGGTCGGGCATAGGCGTTGCGCCACATCGCCGGCTGGCCCGCGAGTTGGCGGGCAAGGACGTCGGCATCCTTGAGCATCGACTGCCGCACGAGCCATTCGACGTACGAGGGGTTCGTGCCGTTCGCCGTACGCGGGTCGGTGCGGATGCGGCGCACGCTCCCCCCGCGGAACTGGTCTCGCGGGCGCAGCCGCCGCGGACGAGCGGGATAGCGCGCTTCGTCGTAACTGATCTCGATCTTCTCGGGATCGGCCTCCTCGTGGTCCAAGGTCGCCATTCCCGGCAGATCAATGGGGCCGGTGTACAGGTCCTCCGGCCGAAACTCGTCGCGCGCCATCCCGCAAGGGTACGGACTCGGATCTCCCCGCCCGGGGGACTGGCATCTGACTCCGGGAGAGGCTATGAATCCACGAGGTACCGGTCGCGTTCAGCCGCCGGGGCTGCGCGCACGCACCGCGTGACGCAAGCGCACGGGCGATTTCGTGGTCGGCCGCCATTGCGTCGAGATATCCCACCAGGACGGCCCCCGCACTTCGGGAACGCCGTTGCGCATCCGTACCCGCCATCCGCTCGAGTCGAGCGTGCGGTGGTGGTACCAGCACAGCAGCACGCCGTTGTCGGTGTGGGTCGGCCCACCGGCCGCGTGCTCCACGACATGGTGGATCTCGCACCACGCGGCCGCGACGTGACAGCCGGGGATGACGCATCCGCCGTCGCGCAGGGAGATCGCCTTGCGCTGATGTGCGGCGAAGACACGGTCGAGGATGTCGATCGCCAGGATGCGCCCGGCGTCGGTCGTGACCCGCTCGACGGCCCCGGCGCACGCCACCTGCCGAGCCACCCCGAGCGAGACGGGCTCGTCGCATCCGTCGATGTGGGCGTGCCCTCGGCCCGAGCGGGCGTCGCGTGCGTCGACGGAGACCACGAGCGTGGGCGCGGCCCCGCCGATGGTCGGCAGGGCGCCCGAGCGTGCGGCGACCGCGAGGATCGCCGCGAGGGCATCGTGCTGCTTCATGGCGCGCGAGCGCAGGTCGGCGGAGTCTTCGTGCGGAGCGACCGGTTCGTCGTCGGCGAAGCGCGGCCCCGTCGGAGTCTCCGGGCCATCGCCCTTGGGATTCAGGACGCTGTCGAACAGCCGCTGCAGCTGCGCGGCCACTTCGGGTAGCAGATTGCCGCGGACCGGCACGATGCCGTCGCGGCACACGCCCACAGTGAGGGCGCGCTTGCGCATCGCACGGAATTCGCGCGGCTCGGCACCGTCCTGATCGAGGTACATCGCCCACACCTGCGCCTGCAGCCGCAGTTCGTCGGCGTCCGGGGCCGGTCCGCCGCCTGCACCCAGGCCGCGTGCGGATGCTGCCAGCTCGAGATCGGCCGCCGCGCGGGCCGCGGGTGCGCACGATGCGGCATCCAGTGCGCCGGCGACCGCGGCGAGCGCATCCAGCCCGAGACCGGCGGCTGCCGCCTCCCGCATCGCGGGGTACTCCGCGGGGAGGACCTCTCCCGTCGACGGCGACACGGGCCGGCGGATCGCGCGCGCCGCGCGCAGCACGTCGGCGACGGTGCGACCGGACTCCCGCGTCGTCCGCTGCACGAGCTCCGTCATCGACCGGCACCCGTTCCGCGTCGTCGGTCGCTCGGCGAAGGGTGCGACATCCGCCCGCTCCTGCACCTCCGCGACCGTCGCCACCAGCAGCGCCTCGGCCTGGTGCACGACGCCCGCCGCGGCGGCCACGAGCGACATCACCGAGGCCTCATCCAGCCGGCGGAGCTCATCGGTTCCGAACGCCGCACCCAGGGCCTCGCCGAGCTGCTGCTCGACGTGGCGGAGGGTGTCGGCGAGGATCTCCATGACCCCTATTCTGACGAGGGCCACCGACATTGCAGCGACGGATAACCCCTGGTCAATCCGCGCTAATGCGTGGTGGGGTGCGAGGATTCGAGGCCGCGCACTCGCCGGCGTTTCAGGGTCGGGCCGGCAGCTGCTGCAGCGTCCACGAGTTGCCGTCCGGATCGGCGAAACGCACGAACCGACCCCAGTCCTGCTCGTCCACGCCGTCGGCGTCGACGCCGAGCTCACGGAGCCGGAGGAGCTCGGCATCCGCGTCAGGCACGACGACCTGGATGACATCCAGGCTGCCGGGGGCGACGGCCGATCCGAGCCCGGTGCCGAAGGCGATGGAGCACGCGGAGCCCGGCGGAGTCAGCTGCACGAAGCGCAACTCCTCATTCACCTGCTGATCGAAGTCGGCGACGAATCCGATGTGCGTGTAGAACGCCTTCGCACGGTCGACATCGGTGACGGGAATGAAAATGAGTTCGATCTTCCAGTTCATGGTGTCCTCCTTCAGATCTGGCGGACGCTACGCCTCACCGAGGACACCGGATGTCCGCGAAGGAAGACCCTCGAAACCTATGTCGGAGCGGTGACGCTCCAGCCGGCTTCGGACGTGACGGCCCCGGGCGACACACCGCTGATCGTCACGTGGACCCCGCCGCTGCGGGCACCCATGTCCGCGGTCGGGAACCACGGACGGCCGGTGGTGACGAAGATGAGCAGGCCGTCCTGGTCACCCGCGGTGGTGAAGTGGCGGGACTCGCCGGCGAAGGTCTCGACGCCGAACGTCCGGCGGGCGCTCGCGAACGCCTGCCCGACATCAGGCGCACCGAGGCCCACCTCGCTCACGCACAGCAGCTGGGCACCCGAGAAGGGCTCCTCCGACGGATTATCGAGATGCGCGCGGGTGATCAGCTCGAGGATGACGCGATCAGGGCCGAGGAAGTACAGCGACTCCGAGTTCCACGGCTCGCCGAGGCGAAGCTCGCTCTCACCGCCACCCCACGACATCAGTTCGACGCGGGGCTGAAGCCACGCCTTGGCATCGGCGAACCGATTGCTCGGGATCGTGAAGGCGAGATGATTCGACTCCTCGATCGGCAATCGCTCGTCCAGGGTCACGGTGCTCCGTCCGACGGTGACCGTGGCGCGCGGCCCGGCCACCGCGACCGGCAGGTCGAGCACGTCGCGGTAGAACGCGGCCGCCTGCGTGACATCCGCCGTCCCCATCCGCACGTCGTCGATGCGCATCCCGCCTCCACTCATTCCCCCGCGTGTGCACTGCGCAACGTGCGAGGCGAGTCGGTCATTCCTCGCCGGTGTCTGCGCGCCGGCCGCCGGCGCCATCAGTGGGCTGCGCCATGGTCCGCGCCCTCCGTGCGGATCGTCGACGGCGCGGTCGACGCGTCCTCCACCACGGTGAACTGGCCCATCATCCCCGCGTCCTCATGCGTGAGGAAGTGGCAGTGGTACATGTAGGGGGTGTCGGGATCGGTGTAGTCCTCGAACCGCATGATGAGTCGGTACTGCACTCCCGGGCGGGTGTAGATGGTGTCCTTCCAGCCGGCGAGTTCGGGCGGCGGTGGCTCCCCGTCGACGGTGAGCACGTGGAACTGCACGTCGTGCACGTGGAACGAGTGCGCGAACTGCATGCGGTTGCGCACGGCCCAGACCTCCACCGTGTCGACCTCGACGACCTCGTTCACCGTGTGCATCTGCATGGACTGACCGTTGATCTGCAGGCCGTCCATCTCGAACTGACGCTCCTGCCCTGCATCGGATTCATCGAGTCGCGGGATGTCCGCGAAGCGATCGGCCAACGGCTGGCTGGGCTCCAGTACAGATGCAGCGCGCAGCTGCAGGACGTCCAGGGTGTCTGCGCCTCCATTCAGTTCCGCGACCGCGTCCGGCATGCCGAGATCGGGCGTGCTCGAGCGCAGCACCGGCTGCTCTCCGGCCTCGACCTGCACGACGATCTCGGCCCGCTCGCCGGGCGACAGCTGCACCTCCCCCGTGCGGTGTGGTGCTTCGAGGAGCCCGCCGTCGGTACCGACGAGATCGAAGGATCGGCCATCGTCGAATGCGAACCGATAGGTGCGCGCCGACGACGCGTTGAGCACCCGGAGCTTCACACGCTCTGTCGTCACATCGAGATACGGCGCCGCCGTGCCGTTCACGAGCACGGTGTCACCCAGAGAGCCGACGAAACCTCGCGTCGACAGCGTGAACTGCCCCGCGTCGGTGAACTGCTTGTCCTGGACGATGACCGGGATGTCGTCGACGCCGTAGCTATGGGGCGGCCCGAACCGGCCGGGGTCGGGGGGCTCGAGGAGGAACATCCCGGCGAGCCCCATCTCCACGTGCTCCTCGGTCTCGCCGTGGACGTGCGGGTGGTACCACAGCGTCGTCGGCTCCTGATCGATGGTCCACGAGGGCGACCAGGTCTGACTCGGATCGATAACCTGATGCGGACCGCCGTCCATCTCCGCCGGGAGGTGCATCCCATGCCAGTGCACGGTCGTGGGCACCGCGAGTTCGTTGTCGACGCGGACTCTCACCGGCTCGCCGATCGTCGCCGCGAGCGTGGGGCCCAGATAGCTCCCGTTGAATCCCCACGTCGTCGTCCGCACCCCGGGTGTGAACTCGGTGGTCCCCTCGTCTGCGAGCAGGGCGAACTCCCGCACGCCGTCGGAAGCCACGGTGCCGCGGTCGAGCGGTGGAATGGCGAGCGGGTTGGTGAACTCGACCTGACCGGCGGTGTCCACCACCGGTGCCCGAGCGGTCGCGTCGCACGCGCTCAGCGCTCCTGCCGTGAGGACGAGTGCGGACAGCACCCCGAGGCAGCGCCCCGTCCCGCGGCGCTGGTTCTTGCTCGGCGTGGTTCTGGCGTGAATGCGCATTGCTGCTCCCCGGAGAGTCGATGAAGTGCGGCGGCGGGCGGGAGGCCCGCCCTAGGTGACGCCGGCGCGACGGTTCACCACCGCACGAACGGCCCAGGCGATGAGTCCCCCGACGGCACCGGCGACGACGCCGGTGATCAAGCCGCCGAGAATGGCCACGAGGCGGATCGGCATGCCGCCGCCCCCGACCGATGCGGGGTCATCCTCGAAGAGCTGGTTCCAGAGGAGTTGATAGGCGATGACGAGCAACACGCCTGAGGTCGCTCCGATCGCCAGAACCGTCAGGAACGGTCTGGCAACGGGTCGAATGACCACGACGGCGATCCACAGCGCGACCGGCGCCCAGGACAACAGCAACGAAGTCCACTGACCGGCCTCGAGGATGCCGAGGTCTTCCAGGACGGGTCCCGGTACGCGGAGCGCGGCGAGCGCGATGATCGCCACGATGGGCAGGCCCGAGCGGCGGGGGCGCGGCTGCGGTTCGGAGCGAAGGCTTGCAGCATGTGACATGTCGTCACGGTATGGAGCGGGGCAGGGTCCGGGCGTCGTCCCCCAGGCGACATCCGCGTCACCATCTGACGACTGCGCGGGTGGACAACGGCCTAGGTTCCGGTCGCTCGCGCTTGAGGCGCCCGAGCTGCTGGCCATAGGTTGAAGGCATGCGACGGTGGCCGGGACTTGCCTTCGGCCTGATCCTGCTGAGTGCGCTCACCGGGTGCACATCCGAGTTCGATGACGGTGGACCGCACCTTCCTGACCCCACCGGCGCTGCGGAGTCCGCGGACCCGGATGCTGCGGAGGCGGCGGAGCCGGATGCTGCGGAGGCGGCGGAGGCCGCGGCTGCGCCGGAGAGAGCTCAGGCCTGGCTGGACGCGGCTCTTCTGCCGCCCGGAGCCGTCAGCTCGTCGCGGCCCCCTGCCGACTTCAACAGCTACTACGTATGGCCGGATGGCGTCAACGTGGGACAGGTGCCGGCTCATGAAGCCCAGGAAGGGATCGTCTATTCGGTCGCCCAGACGCGCGAGGGCGTTGCCGTGCGGGCCCAGATAGCCGCGATGCACGAGTCGGCCACCTGCCCCTCGCTTCCTCCCGGCACATCGCTCGGCGGAGTCGGTCAGGGCTAGGGCGATGGCCGAACGAATGTCCCCCCGGGTCATCGTCGAGATCGTCGAGTACCCAACAGGCCAGACCAACGAGGACAGACCATGACGGAGACCGGCGTCGATACCGCGAGCGCTCGACACGCGCCGTCGCGTGGTGTTCGCGACGAAGTCGCTGTGCTCCTGGCCGTCGCCGCCGTCGTCGTGGGTCTGCTGCCGTGGCTCGCCACGGGCCTCCGGCTGCCGCTGCAGAACCTCTGGCTCCTGCCCACCGCGGCCGAGGACATGCCGCTCGTGCTGCTGCCGTTCAGTCAGTACTCGCTCATGCTCATCTTCGCTGTTCTGGTCGTCGGTGCCGCCGCGGCGGGGGTCGTGGCGCGGGCACTGCGGGATCGGCTCAGCCGGAGGGGACGGATACTGCTGCTCGGCGTCGTTCCGGCGCTGCAGCTGATCGCGGTCGTGCAGACGGCCGTTGCCGTTCGCAGCGGACTGGCCGACACGGGTCAGGCCGCGCTGTATCTGACCGCCCTGGTCGGGGTCAGTGTGCTGTCCGTTCTGGTGGGGATGCTCTCCCAGACCCTCATCGCCGTGGCACCTCGGGCGGGCGCGCTCCTCGGCCTCACGATCGCGGCGGTCGCCGCGTCCTCGTGGATCGGCGGCTTCCTCCAGCCGTTCACGCTCTTCGGGCCGGACTGGCTGCTTCCCGTGGTGGGGCTGATCGCCTGGGTGACCCCGGTGCTCACCGGAGCAGCCGTCGCGTGGACGGGTGTGTCCTCGCCTGGGCGCGTCGTCGCCGCTCTCACGAGCCTCATCGTCGTCTGGGTCGCGCCGGCCGCCATCACGGGGATCAGCAGCGCCGCCGGCAGTCGCGTACTCGCCTCCAACCCGGCCGCGATGATCGAGTACGCGCTTCAGGTCTTCGCAAGCGCCCTCCTGATCCCGGAACTCGCGCTGCGCCCCATCGTGGCCACGATCCTCATCGCCGCGATCGGGCTCGCGGCGCGCTGGGCGATCCGCCGCCGCCACGCCGGCCCGACCGGGGCGCTCTGAACTACAGCAGCGTGAGCCGCTCCGAAGCGTCAGCCATTGCGGACGAGCCACCTCCTGCACGAACCCTCCGCTCTGCGGATTCTGAACCCCGCAGGACTCGCGATTCCCGCCCTCGCGGTGACGGCGATCGTCGTCGCGAACGTGTGGTTCTGCGCCATCCCGCTCTTCGGGATCAACGACTCAGGTACCTACATCTGGCGGTTCCCGTTCGGCTCCGTCGACTACCAGGTCGAACCGGTTGGATGAGCGACGACGCTGGTGGGCGACCGCGCTCTCCGCAACGAGGTGCCCGCGGCGCTAGTGTCGGGGCATGCACAGCGCTGAGCTCCGCGACGTCCGATTCCCCCCGGGGAAGCGAAAGGGCTTGTTCCGCGTGGAGGGGTTCTCCGCAGAGGACGTCGACGATTTCCTGCAGGAGTGCGAAGTCGCCCTCCACGCCTACGAGAGCGGCGGGACGCCCCGCTTGCGCAGTGAGGACGTCGTGACCCGGCAGTTCCCCACCTCCACGCGTCACGGCGGCTCTTACGACATGGATGCCGTCAGCGAGTTCCTGGACCGCGTCACGGCCGCACTGCAGGAGCACGAACAGCGAGTGCCCTGACCTCGGCGCTTCGCACGGCAGCCCCCGACACCTACGAGCTGAGCGTGTTGATCGCCGCCGGTGCTCCGACGTAGCGTCGTCGCATGGCTGAGTACACGACGGTCGACCCGTGGATCATCTCCGCCGACACGCTCGCAGAGATCGCGTTCCTCAGCGACGTCTTCGGCGCCGTTGCGAGAGCCGAGCCATTGCTGGACGCCAGCGGACGCGTGGCGCATGCCGAACTCGCGATCGGCGACTCGGTCGTCATGCTGTTCGATGCCCAGGAGACAAGACCGGCGTACCTGCGCGTCTATGTGGACGACCTGGATGCGGTGATCACCCGCGCGGAATCCGGTGAGGCTCGGGTGGTCACTCGCCCGACCGAGCTCGCATGGGGCGATGTCGTCTCCCGGTTCCGCGACCCGCAGGGCCACCTCTGGTGGGCGTTCCAGAAGTTGGACATCGACTTCGCCGACATGGAGCGGCGGGCGGAGGATCCGCGCTTCCAGGAGGGGATGGCATACGTGCAGTCGTCCGCGGCCGGAGAGATTACGTGATTCCGCGTCGACCCGGTAGGAGATCAACACCACGCGTGTGGCGTACAGGGTGCCGATGACGGTTACGCCTCGAGGGTGGCGATCGGCGTGCCCCGGCAGCCCCAGGCCGCACACATCCCGCCTGATGGCGCGGTCCCGCGGAGCGGACGTCGCCAGTCGCCCGCGCGTTCGACTCCGAACGAACATGCGTCGGGATGCTCGTCGTCCGACACGCACGGGGCGTGCGGCCAGGGTGGCCCGCACGCCCCGTGCGTGAGGAGGGGTGATCAGCTGGGCGCTTGGGCGGCCGCCTCGATCAGCTCCGCCGTCTCCGCCGCGTGGGAGACGTAACCGGCATGCGACGCGTCGATCGAGGTGGTGTGCGCACCCATCCGCTCAGCGAAGAAGCGCTGCGCGACCGGCGAGAGCGCGTTGTCCTGGTTGGAGATCTGGTACCAGCTGGGGATCGTCTTCCACGCCGGCTCCCCGGTCCGCTCCTCCAGCACCGCCACGTTGGTCGGGCGCTGGGTCGCGGCCATGATGTCGGTCTGCCGAGCAGGCACGTCTGCCGCGAAGATCTGCCGGAACCGGGCCGGGACGATGGTGGCGTCGGCACCGCCGGGGTAGGGCCGCACGATGAGGGAGTCGGGCGTCAGCTCGGCACCCGGGTACGTCACCGGGTCGTTGAACTGGGCGATGGTCTCGCCCTCGTCGGGCGTGAAGGCCGCTGCGAACACCAGTGCGCGGACGTTGCCGGCGCCGGTGGCGGCGTTCGTGATGACCGCGCCGCCATAGGAATGGCCGACGAGGACCACGTCGCCGTCGATGGAGTCGAGGATGCTGCGGACGTACGCCGAGTCGGACGCCAGGCCGCGCAACGGGTTGGCGACGGCGAGCACCGGGTAGCCGTCCTCCTGGAGCTTGCTGATCACACCGCCCCAGCCGCTCGAGTCCGCCCAGGCGCCGTGCACGAGGACGACGGTGGGCTTCGCGGCCGGCTGCTCGCCGGCGGTCGAGATGTCAGTGTTCATGTGAGTTTCCTTTCGTGTGTTGTCGTGATGGATGGTTCGTTGCGTACACCGGAGGGGGTTCAGGACTCCTCGACGTCGGAGAAGAGTCCTGTCATTCCTCCGGTCGCGAGTTCGCCGGCGCGCCGGAAGAAGGCCCCCGCTTCGGGCGTTCCCAAGGGCGCGTTGGCTGCCGCGTAGTCGGGGAAGTAGAGGTCGATCATGCGATAGGCCGGAGTGGCGGTGCCGTCTTCCTTGGGCCAGACCTTCGAGGTCTCCATCTTCAGGAGACCGGGGAATCTCCGGGCTCGGTCGACCAATTCGGCGTAACCGGACTCGAACGCGTCCGGGTCAACCGGGTTGTCGAAGATAAGGGTGATTTTCGTGGGCATGCGGAGCTCCTTGCGTCGAGTGGTGATGTGGATGGGGGTTCAGGCGGCGGCCGCGTCGGTCGCGGAGTCGGCCGTGACGAGAGCGACGGATGCTGTGACGTGATCTCGGCCGTCTGTCTCGAGCAGGCGGAGCCAGATCTCGCTGATAGTCGGGTAGGCGGGCACCGCGTGCCACAGGCGGTCGAGCGGGACCTCCCCGGCGATGGCGATCGTCGCGGCGTGGAGGAGTTCGGCGACGTCCGGACCGACGGCGGTGAAACCGATCACGGTGTTGCGGGTGGCGTCGATGACGATGCGGGCCTGGCCGCGATAGTGATCGGCGTGCAGCGCGGCACCGGCGACTTTCCCCAGGTCGTAGTCGACGACCCGTGTGTCTCGTCCGGCTGCCGCGGCTTCCTGTGCCGTGAGCCCGACGGTGGCGACCTCGGGCTCGGTGAAGATCACTTGCGTGAGCGCCCGTTCGTCGGCGGTCACGGCGTGGCGTCCCCACGGATCCAGGCCGGGTTCCGCGCCGTTCGCTCGCGCGACGATGGCATCGCCCAGCGCGCGGGCCTGGTACTTGCCGTGGTGCGTCAGCGGTGCGCGACGGTTGACGTCGCCGGCGGCGAAGAGCCAGGCTGCACCAGGGTCGGCACCGGTCTCGTCGCCGATCGGCTGACCGTTCTGGTCGAGAACGGCGAGGGTGTGGTCGACCGTCAGCCACCTGCCCGCTTCCAGGCCGATCCGGTCCAGACCGATGTCCGTCGTATTCGCCACCCGTCCGGTCGCGACGAGAACCTCGTCCGCCGCGACGGTGCTGCCGTCCGACAGGGCGATCTCGAGGATGCCGGAATCCTTCCGTCGAGCCTCGACGGCGTCGGCCTCCAGGTGGAGTGCGACACCGGCGGAGCGGAGCGCCTCCGTCACGTGCTCGCTCGCGAACAGCTCGGCTCGCGGAAGCAGGCGCGTATGAGAGATCAGTGACACGTGGGAGCCGAGTGCGTGAAATGCCGTCGCCATCTCGGCGCCGACCACTCCGCCCCCGATGATCGCCAGGCGGTCCGGGACCTTCTGTGTGGCCGCGGCTTCGCGGTTCGTCCACGGCGTGACGTCCGCCAGTCCCGCGATCGGCGGCATGTGTGCGCTGCTGCCGGTGGCGACGACGACGGCATGGCGTGCCCGCAGGTGCGTCGTCGTGCCGTCGGCGGTGTCGGTGACGGTCACCGTGTGAGGGCCACTGATCCGTCCCTGTCCGCGGACCAGCGTGATGCCGGCACTGCGCAGCCAATCGACCTGACCTGAGTCGTGCCAGTGCTCGGCGAACCGGTCCCGACGGGCGAACACCGCGGCCGGGTCGAGGATGCCGCTCGCAGCTCGCCCCGCGGCGGGAAGGGCACGGGCAGCTCGGAGCGCGGCAGCATCACGGAGAAGTGCCTTGGTGGGCATGCAGGCCCAGTACGAGCACTCACCACCGACGAGTTCACGTTCGACGATGGTCGCGGTCAGGCCGCCTTGCACGACTCGGTCGGCGACGTTCTCGCCGACAGGTCCCGCGCCGATGACGATCACGTCGACGACGGAATCGCCGTCTACGTCGGATGCGATGAGGGACGGGCGGGTGACTTCAGTCATGATCACTTCCCCGCCTTTCGGATGACGCGGTGCAACTGGATCGCCGAAATCAGGAAGAAGACGCCACCGAGGGCCGCATAGCCGCCGGCAATGGTCAGCGCGGCATTCGGCCCCGCGCCCACCAGAAGGAAGCCCGCACCCGCGAAGACGGAGAGTCCGCCACTGAGGACCTGTGCCAGCTGGCCTCCGATGCGCCAGCGCAGAATCGCGACGATCAACTGGACGATTCCCGCGGTGATCGCCCAGATCCCCCACACCCGCAGGATGTCCGGGATACCGGAGCCGACGACAGCGGCGAGGCCGATCGCAGCCGCGAGGCTCAGCGCGATGTTGATGTAAAGCGGGGCCTTCGGCCGACTGGACCCGGAAGAGCGGAAGTCGATGATCGCTGCCGCGACATCGAACAACGGATAGATGACGAGCAGAGCGATAGAGCCTGCGTTGATCGACGTCGCGGTCGCGATGAGCAGGATCGCCCAGGTGACAGCGAATCCGAATCTCGCGAAGTAGAGGTTTCGCAGCGCCCTCGTACTGCTGGCGGCGCGTACGGCGACCCCCGGATCCCCGGTATGGACTGAGGCGGACATGTGCTCCCATTTCTTGTAGATAGAACGGTCGGTACACCGAGCATGAACCGACTCGACCCATCTGTCAAGACAGATCGTTCTGTCTCTCTGATAACGTGGGAGGCACAGCAACATTTCGGAACGAGGCACACATGTCCGACGCACGAACTCGACTGCTCGACACGGCCAGCCGGCTCTTCTACGCCGACGGGCTGCGCGCCGTCGGAATCGATCGCGTCATCGCCGAAGCACAGGTCACCCGCGCCACGCTCTATCGGCACTTCCCGAGCAAGGACGACCTGCTCGTCGCCTACCTCACGCAGATCGACGAGGGGATCCGCGCGCGGACCGACGCCGCCCGAAACTCCGGCGGCGACACGGACGACATCATCCGAACGATCGCGCAGGCCATCGCCGACGACATCCGGGGCGCCGGCTTCCGCGGATGCGCATTCCTCAACGCCGCCGCGGAGTACCCCGACCCCAACCACCCGGTTCACCATGCCGTGCTCGAGCACCGGGAGTGGTTTCTCACGACGATGACCGAGCTCTTCGCTCAGACTGGAAAGATCGACGCCGAACCCGCAGCCCGACATTTCGTGATGCTCCGAGATGGCGCGATGGCCGCCGGCTCCCTCACCGACCCGGAGCCCATCTGCGCGACCTTCCTACGTGGTGTCGAGGGACTCCTCGCCTATCGCAGCGGCCTGGAACCCGGCGACATCACAGGGTTGAGCAACACACCCTGAGCGGGCGCGTTCAGCGGCCGATTCACGCAAGTGGCCGGAACAGGTCCGGCGCCACAGCCGGCGGCGGCTCGGCCTAGTGCGCGGCAGGGTGAGCGAGCGGCTCCTCGACGTCGGCGGGCTTGCGCACGAAGAGGGTGAGCACGACCGCGACGCTCGCGATCACCGCTCCCACCACGAACGCAGTGTGCACACCCGCGGTCATCGCTTCGCCGGGGGCGTCGCCGGCAGCGAGGGCGCTCGCGGTCCCCACGGACATGAGCGTGACGAACAGGGCGGTACCGGCCGCGCCGGCCACCTGCTGGAGGGTGCTCGTGATCGCGCTGCCGTGCGAGTACAGGAAGCGGGGCAGCGACCCGAGTGCGGAGGTCAGCAGTGGCGTGAAGACGAAACCGAGCCCCAGGTTGAGGGTCATGTGCATGAGCACGATCCACCAGATCTCGGTGTTCATGTCGAACGTCGTCATGCCCCACAGCGCCGCTGCGGCGACGACCATCCCGGGAAAGACCAGCGGACGCGGCCCGAAGCGATCGAACAGCGCCCCCACGATCGGGGCGATGACGCCCATGAGGATGCCGCCGGGCAGCATCATGAGGCCGACCGTCAGGGTGTCGAGAGCCAGCGCCTGCTGCAGGAACAGCGGCAGGAGGATGAGCGAGCCGAACAGCGCCGCCATCACGACGACGACAAGCACGACGGCGAGGGTGAAGGAGCGCGAGGTGAAGGTGCGGAGGTCGAGGAAGGCGGCATCCGTCTTCTGCAACGACAGCTGGCGCAGCACGAACACGACGAGCGAGACGACACCGACGACGAGCGGGATCCAGACCGGCACGGGTGCGTGACCCGACGCCGACTCGCCGATGAGGCTGAGGCCGTAGATGAGCCCGCCGAAGCCGAGGGCCGCGAGCACGGCCGAGAGCGGATCGAATGAAGGCCGCGAGGTCTCGGTGACGTTGCGCACCCACACGGCGCCGAGCGCGATCGCGAGCAGGGCGATGGGAAGCACGAGCCAGAACATCCAGCGCCAGTCCAGGGCGGAGAGGATGACACCGGCCACCGTCGGACCGACCGCCGGCGCGACAGCGATGACGATGGAGATGACGCCCATCATGCGCCCGCGGTGGGTGGGCGCCACGACGTTGAGCACGGTGGTGAACAGCAGCGGCATCATGATGGCGGTGCCGGACGCCTGCACCACGCGGCCGGCGAGCAGCATCCCGAAGCCTGTCGAGAGCGCGGCGATGAGCGTTCCGGCAGCGAACAGCGACATCGCGGTGAAGAACAGGCCTCGTAGCGGGAACCGCGCCAGCAGATAGCCCGTGCACGGGATCACGATGGCCATGGTGAGAAGGAATCCGGTGGTCAGCCATTGCGCGGTGGCGGCGGTGATGTCGAGGTCGGCCATGAGCCGGGGCAGGGCGACGCCCATGATCGTCTCGTTGAGGATGACGACGAAGGCCGAGGCCACGAGGAGGGCGATCACGGGGCCGGTCCGGGGCGCAGCCGCTGCGGCGGGCACGGATATCGAAGCGGTGTCGGGGTTTTTCTCGAGCGTCACGAAGGGCTTTCTATCTGCAGGGCTGCACACTGTTGCGGGAGGGGCGCCGGATGAGCTGCACGAACGCCCCGATCAGTATATGGCAGTGACTGCCACTATCGGTTCGTCGGGTGCGAGAATGGGCGGATGCTCGAACCCGACGATCGGCACCGCAACATCACCGGTCCCGCCGACGACCCTGACGCCCACCGCGGCCTGCGCGAACAGCGACGTCGTGAGACCCGTCGCGATATCGCCGACGCGGCGATCGAGCTCTTCGAGCGCCAGGGTGTCGCCGCCACGACGGTGGAGGAGATCGCCGAAGCCGCCGGCATCGCCCCGCGTACCTTCTACCGCCACGCGGTGACGAAAGAGAACGCCCTGTTCGTCGACGACGACTCCATGGAGCGGCTGATCGCCCGCGTGCGCGCCGTCGACGGAGCGGGGCCCGCGGTGAGACGCACGATCGAGCAGGCCTACCTGGCGTCCATCGATGCCTTCGACGCCGAGCAGCCCGACACCCACACGCGCATCCTGCGGGCGCGTCGCCTCGTTCTCGCCGAGCCGGGCCTGCTCTCCCGCGCCCTCGCCCGTGACGACGAATACGTGCAGGCCCTCACCACCATCGTGTTGCGCGCCGACGACGACCCGGACGCCGATGAGATCCAGGCCCGCGCTGTCGTCACCGCGATCAACACGAACGTCCGCCTGGCCTACGACGAGTGGGCGCGCCGGGCCGAACGCGGCCAGAAGGCATCCGTCCGACACCTCTACCAGCAGGTGCGGTCGGTGCTGACCGACCACTTCACAGCCGACGACCTCGACTGAACGCAGAGCGTGCACTTCGCGGTCGCGGGTGGATATCTCGACCGACGTAACTCCGGATAGGCGCTCAGTCCTCGGGGTCGTCCCAGCGTCGCACGAACCCCGAGATCGGCTCGATGGCCGACATCAGGTCGTTGCCACGCTCGGTCAGGTGATACCGCACGCTGACGGGGATGGTCGGGATGACCTCTCGCTCGACCAGCTGCGCCGCACCGAGCTGCTGCAGGCGCACGGTGAGCATACGGGCGGACAGACCGGGGACCGCGGCGACGATCTCACTGAACCGTTCCGCGCCGCGGGCGAGTGCGAGGAGGATGCCTGCCGACCAGCGCTGACCGACGACCTCGAGCATCGCACCGGTCCGCTCGCAGTCGCGCTCGTCGGCGTGCGCCCAGGCGGTCGTCGGCTGGGCAGGGGAAGCGGATGGCAGAGTCACTTACTCATGGTAAGTCAGTTACGGGGTGTTTGCACCGGTCTGACCAAGAAGAACAGCATGGCCGCATGCCTGATTACGGTCACCCGGTGAAGTTCGGAAGCTTCATCACTCCCCGAAGCGACAGCCCCCAGCTCCCCGTCGACCTCGCGGTTCTGAGCGAGGAGGTGGGGCTCGATGTCGTCACCTTCCAGGATCATCCGTACCAGCCCACGTTCCTCGACACCGCCACGCTTCTGACCTGGGTCGCGGCGCGCACGTCCCGCATCCATGTCGCGGCGAACGTGCACAGCCTGCCGTTTCGCCCCGCCGCCGTGCTCGCGCGCGCGAGCGCGAGCCTGGACCTGCTCAGTGGAGGCCGCGTCGCCCTCGGGCTAGGGACCGGAGGGTTCGGCGGTGCCATCGCGGCGATGGGAGGCCCCGATCGCACCGTCGGTCAGGCGGTGAGCGCCTTGGACGAGGCCATCGACGTCATCCGCGGGATCTGGGCCGGGAACGACCCGACACCGCTGTATATGAACGGCGAGTACTACCAGATCAGTGGCGCCAAGCGCGGGCCGAACCCGGCCCACGACCTGCCGATCTGGGTGGGCGCCTTCAAGCCGCGCATGCTTCGACTCGTCGGACGCAAGGCCGACGGCTGGCTCCCCAGCCTTCCCTGGCTGGAGATGGGCGTGACCCGGGCGAACGAGATCGTCGACGAGGCGGCCCGCGGCGCCGGGCGCGACCCGCGCAAAATCGTGCGGCTGTTGAACGTCTTCCCGCAGACCACCGCCGACGAGCTTGCCCGGCTTGCGATCGAGGACGGCGTGAGCGTCTTCATCGTCGCGAGTGATGACCCCGCGGAGATCCGCCGCTTCGCGCAGGTGGTCGCGCCCGAGGTGCGCGAGCGTCTCGAAGAGCACCGCGCGCGGGAGGCGGCGACAGGAGGCGGCGGCCCGTCTGTGCCGAGCTTCGAGGGTGACGACGTACCGGAATCGCTCGCCGCGTCCGCCCTCACCCCGGCTGGAACGGGGTACACCCGATACACGTCCGGGTACTTCCGCGGCGCTCGCCCGGGTCTCGTACTGCGGCCGAAGACGCCTGCGCAAGTGCAGGATGCTGTGCGTTTCGCTGCTCGTCACACCGACGTGTCGCTGGGCATCCTCAGCGGCGGCCACGGACTGTCGGGCCGCTCGCTCAACAACGACGGCATCGTGATCGCCGTCGACGCACTGAACAGCATCGAGATGCTGAGAGGCCGGCACTTCCGGACCGGGCCGGGCGCCGACTGGGCTGGAGTGGCCAGTGCGCTCGCTCCGCACGGGCTCGCGCTCACGGCGGGCGACTCCGGTGGCGTGGGGATCGGGGGCCTGGCCACCGCCGGCGGCATCGGATGGTTCGTGCGCGAGCACGGACTGACGATCGACCACCTGCGCTCCGTCGACGTCGTCACTGCCGACGGCGAGCTCGTGCGCGCCAGCGCGGAGGAGAATCCGGACCTGTTCTGGGCGATGCGCGGGGCGGGCGCGAACTTCGGCGTCGGAGTGTCGTTCGAGTTCGAGGCGCACCCCGTCGGCCCGTCGGTCGGCTTCGCGATGCTCACGTACGCCGTCGACGACATGGCCGGGTTCCTCCGTGATTGGGGGACGACGCTGGAATCGGCGCATCCCAGCGTCACCGGAACGCTCATGATCGCCGCCCGCGGGCGGGGGGTGGGCCAGATCGCCGTGCAGGCTATGCTCGTGGTCGACTCGGACGACGCCGGCACTGTCGTAGAGCGACTGCAGCCCTTCGCCCCGCTGGCACCGCTCGCGAGCCAGTCCGTGCAGTTGGTGCCGTACTCCGCTCTCCTGGAGACGCCCCTCGGTGAGCAGCAGCAGGGCCGCGGCGAACCGCATGCGCACTCCGCGCTGTTCCGCCGTCTGAGCGATGACGTCGCCGCCGCGCTCGCCGACCTGCTCGAAGCGGATTCGCCATTCCTCCTCTCGGTGCGCTCCGCCGGCGGCGCAGCCGGGAACACCGCGTCGGATGCCACCGCCTACGCCTGGCGCAGCGCGAACTTCCTCATCGCGGCCCTCGGCGGACGCACTCCCGACTTCGAGGCACGCTGGAGGCGAGTACGCGACCGCGCGGAGGGCATGTACTTGAGCTTCGAGACCGACACCGGTCCCGAGGTTGTCGCCCGCGCTTTCCCTCCCGCGCACCTAGCGCGGCTGCGTGACCTCAAGCGTCGCTGGGACCCGACGGGCCTGTTCCGCGACAACTTCTACATCGTGCCCGCGGAGGGTTGAGTTCGCGTGCCGCCAGGCTCACGCACTGAAGCGAGATGCCAACCGCTCTGGCTGGAGCTATCAATCGTTTGTTCTCATGGGGGAAGGGAGGTCGGTGAAGATGATCTCCATGAGAGGGCTTCCGGCCATCCAGTCTTCGACGCGCTGGGGTTGCCGGACGATGGCCGGGTTATGCGGCTGATTGAAGTCGTCGACGATGTACTCGAAGATCGGTCGCTTCTGAGCGGGCTCGGTGATGGGGATGGCGGTGGCTCGCAGGTCGGCATGGATGCCGTGCTTGAGGTGGAACGTGAACTGCGGATTCGCCACGAGGTTGGCGTACCAGTCGCGACGCGCGGGTGTGCTGCTGAGGTACCAGCGGCCGTAGATGTGATGGAACCAGATCTCGATCCGTCGGGGCTTACCGGAACGGGCTCCGATCGTGGTGATGTCGACGGTGCGCTGCCAGGCGGTCGAGTCATGGTTGATATCGAGTGCGCGCATGATCGCGCTCAGGTTGGTCATCTTCTCTCCGATTCATGCTGTCCACGTCCCGCCCGACATGTCGGTGCGGGCGGGACGCTGGGTGGATCAGACGGTCAGGTCCCACTCCGCGGCCTGCACCTCGCGCGTCTCGTGCTCCATCGAAGGCGGGTAGACATTCCGATAGGTGGCGATTTCCCCTGTGATGACCTTGACGATGACGTCGACCATCCCCTGGGGATCTTCCTGCCCGGCGAGGGTGAACGGGGGTTCCCAACCCGGCAGGAGGGCGGTCTCCGGGTCGTACCAGTACGTGGAGGCCTCCAGCGCGGTGTCATTGAAGCCGGTGAGGTAGAGCCCGGGCTGGACAGTGGCGACGGCGATCCCCTTCGGCTTGAGTTCCTCGCGCAACGTCGCCGCGATCGCTTCGATCGCGTACTTCGTTGCGCTGTAGGCCCCGCCGAACGGCGGAGTCTGCAAGCCCGCGTCGGAGGAGTTGAACACGATCTTGCCGTTGCCCCGCTCGATCATCTGGCGGATGAAGCCCTTGGTGAGTTCCATGACGGAGAACACGTTCGTCTCGAAGTTCGCCCGCAGCAGCGACATCGGCACATCCGTCAGCGTGCCGCTGTGAGCAACCCCGGCGTTGTTGAAGAGTACGTCGACGTCGTAGCGCAGCGCATGCGCACGGTCGATGTCGTCCAGCAGGTCGAGCTTGATGACCTCGATGTTCTCAAGACCCTCAGCGGCGATCTCCTGCCGCAGCTGCCAAGCCTGCGGCCAGATCTGGACGCCGGCGATGACGCGGTAGCCCTGGCGCGACAGATCGAACGCGGTGAGGCGCCCGAACCCGCTGCCTGCCCCGGTGATGAGGACTGTCTTCGTCATGGTGAACCCTCTCGTAAACCAACCAACTAGTTCGTTCTTTCACGATACGCGCGCGCACGGGTGCCGTCAAACCAACGGGTTAGTAGATAAAATGTGCACATGTCGACCCCGAAGGGCGAAGCGACCAAGCGACGCATCCTCGATGCAGCGTCGGCGGAGTTCGCCGAGCGCGGCATCGCCGGAGCCCGGGTTGATCGCATCGCCGCCGAAGCGCAGTCCAACAAGAGCCAGATGTACAGTTACTTCGGCAGCAAGGACGCGCTCTTCGATGCCGCCTACGCCGAGCACATCGGCTGGATGGTGAACTCGGTACCGCTCCGCGGCGACGATCTGCCCGGCTACGCCGTAGCGCTGTATGACGCCTATCTGGCCCGCCCCGATATCGTGCGTCTGACCACCTGGGCGAGGCTCGAGCGCCGGCCGGCAGGCGACCTGTACGACGACGGCACGGACCACAACCGCCTGAAGATCGATGCCATTCGCGAAGGGCAACGGGCCGGCTCGATCGACCCGACACTGGACCCACACGACGTGCTTTCTCTCGTCACGGCCATGTCGATGTCATGGTCTCCGGCCAGTCCGCTTATCGCCGCCAGCGCATCGGAGCCCGAGGAACTGCACGCACGTCGCCGAGAAGCTCTCGCCTCGACCGTGGCCAGAGCTTTCTCCCCCGGGTAGCGCACGGCCCGACCCGCGAGCCCCCTGCGCGTTGCCGTCCGGGCTAGGCCCCAGCGGGCCAGACCCCCCAGTTTCCAGCTCAAGCAACGGTTTTGCTCGGATCTTGCTCACGGGGCGCTTCCGGGAAGGACGAAAGCCCCGCGATCCCAGTGTTCTCAAGGGATTGCGGGGCTTCCACGGTGGCGGTGACGGTGGGATTTGAACTCTTATCGGATCCCGTTTCAAAGGTAGGCGCAGGCCCGACTTCCCTGTCATTGTGCGGCCGACGACCTTTCAGGACTCGACCGCACGAGGCCTGGACTTTCCTCGGCTTTGCCCACGGCCTTGCTCGCAGCGGGCACGAACGGCAGCCGCGCCGCGACGCCATGGCCGTGGGCAGCCACCTCCCAGGCCCTGGGGGTTTTCGCCGACAATGGCCCTTCTGTCAGGGAGAAAGCGAGCAGACGCGTCCAGTTCTCGTGGTGAACTCCGCCACGTACCCCGCTGGCCTCCACCACGAGTGGGTCGACGAGAGTCGCCGGGCGACTCCGTAGCACGCGCTCACCCCAGACGCGGTACCCCATCAGGATCACTTCCGTGTCGCTCAGAGAGTGGAACCGTCCGTCAGCTGATAGCTCTCGGCGCAACTCATCGTGGTTGTAGACGCAACCGTTGAAGACGATCGCCGTCCCCGTCATCTCGTCGACCATCGGCTGAGCGCCGCGCTCGGAAAGGTCGACGGCGCTCAGCCGGCGGTGGCCCAGCACCGCCCAGCCGCCATCCCACACTCCATCCCCATCGGGCCCACGCGCGGCCAGCGCCGCGACGGCTCTCAGTGTCCGATCTCTTGGGACAGACCCTTGCCTGAAGTCGATCTCCCCTGCGATGCCGCACATCAGCGACGCACCTTGCCATGTTGGGGTCGGTCGAACAACAGGGGCACAGCAACGTCGCTCATGCCTTGGGTCTACGTATCGAGGCGACTCTCCACACGGGCCTTGCTTTTCGGGGCGGGAACTCAAGCTGCGCGAGCGTGGAACCATGCCGGAGGCCGGCCAGCTCGCGCCGCGGCGCTTTTACTGCGCGCCCCGAGGGAACGCAACCCAGTATTGCGACGCGACACCATCTCTTACCGTCCACGCGAGTTCGTGGGTCGCCAGATCGTTTCCGCCACCTGCTTGGCAGAGGGCGGGGGGCTGAGGAGGGAGCAAGGATGACCGAAGCTGACGTCCGTGCAGGATCGGCCCGGGCCGCGATTCCTCCCCGGCAGGCGGCGTTGCTGACCGCGACGCAGGTCGAGCACAAGGGCAACATCGTCGCGAGGTGGATCACGTCCACCGATCACAAGACGATCGGCTACATGTACATCATCGCCGCCCTGCTCTTTTTCATGCTCGGCGGTGTGATGGCGCTCATCATCCGGGCGGAGCTGTTTGAGCCGGGGATGCAGATCGTCCCCACCAGAGAGCAGTACAACCAGCTGTTCACGATGCACGGCACGATCATGCTGCTGATGTTCGCGACGCCGCCGTTCGCCGGCTTCGCAAACGCCATCATGCCGCTGCAGATCGGGGCGCCGGATGTGGCGTTCCCCCGCTTGAACGCGTTGTCCTTCTGGCTGTTCCTGTTCGGCTCCATCATCGCTGTCGCCGGCTATCTGACTCCCCAAGGAGCCGCAGGGTTCGGATGGACGGCCTACCAGCCGCTCGCGAACACCACGTTCACTCCCAGCGTCGGAGGCAACTTCTGGTTCCTGGGCCTGGGCATGAGCGGTTTCGGCACAATCCTCGGCGCCGTGAACTTCATCACCACGATCCTCACGCTCCGCGCCCCCGGTATGACGATGTGGCGGATGCCCATCTTCACGTGGAACACCCTCATCACCAGCATCCTCATCCTGCTGGCGTTCCCCGTCCTCGCCGCCGCCTTGTTCGCCGCCGCCAGCGACCGAGTGCTCGGATCGCACATCTTCGACCCGGCCGCGGGCGGTGTGCTGTTGTGGCAGCACCTGTTCTGGTTCTTCGGCCATCCCGAGGTCTACGTCATCGCGCTGCCCTTCTTCGGCATCGTCTCGGAAATCTTCCCCGTCTTCAGCCGCAAGCCGATCTTCGGCTACAAGACCCTCGTCTACGCGACCATCGCCATCGCGGCCTATTCCGTGGCCGTGTGGGCGCACCACATGTATGCCACCGGCGCGGTCCTGCTGCCGTTCTTCGCGCTCCTGACCGTGCTCATCGCGGTACCGACAGGGGTGAAGATCTTCAACTGGATCGGCACAATGTGGCGCGGATCCGTCACCTTCGAAACGCCCATCGTCTTCGCGCTCGGATTCCTCCTCACATTCGTCTTCGGCGGGCTGACGGGCGTCATCCTCGCCTCGCCGCCGTTGGACTTCCACATCCACGACACCTACTTCGTCGTCGCGCACTTCCACTACGTCGTGTTCGGTACCGTCGTGTTCGCGATGTTCGCCGGGTTCTACTTCTGGTGGCCGAAGTGGACCGGTCGGATGCTCAACGAGCGCCTGGGCTACGTGCATTTCTGGATGCTGTTCATCGGCTTCCACATGACCTTCCTGATCCAGCACTGGTTTGGCGTGGAGGGGATGCCCCGTCGCTACGCCGATTACGCTCCGGAGGACAACTTCACCTGGGAGAACCAGGTCTCGACGGTGGGCGCGATTCTGCTGGGAGCGTCGATGCTGCCGTTCCTGCTGAACGTGTGGATCACGGCGCGCAAGGCACCGAAGATCACCGTCAATGACCCGTGGGGGTACGGCGGATCCCTCGAGTGGGCAACGTCGTGCCCGCCACCGCGGCACAACTTCACCTCTATCCCGCGTATTCGCAGCGAGCGCCCTGCGTTCGACCTCAATCATCCGGAGGCGGGCCTGCCGGTCGGAGTGGGCCCCGCGAAGGACGCCCCTGACGCGCCCGTCGTGGATGACGCCGATGATCAGGAGAAATAGAGCGGCCGCCTGCGAGCGGAATCGGGTCGACCGCCGCGCACCAGCGGCGGTGGGTGAACAGGGGTGAAGACGCGCATCTCCCCCGAGCGGCTCAGAGCATCCCTGTGGTTCCGGCCGATGTCGGCGAGCCTGGCGGCGGTGGTGCTGACGCATCTTCTCCTCGTTCGCGTGGGTCCGGTGCGGCCCGCGTCGCCTGATCGCGGCCGTGGGTCGCCAGCCGGTAGGCGTCGGTCCGGCCAAGGACGTACCGGAGGCGCCCGTCGTCGATACGCCGACGATCACGAGAAGTGATGGTTACTAGGCTCAGGCCGAAAGCGGGGCCCTGGGCTGGTTGAAGTTGGCCGCCGGCACCAAGCCATGGCAGGCAGGCATCCTCGATCCGGGCTATGCAACCCCTACCGTCCCTTCGGCCCAGTTGTCGTACGGTGTCTGTTGTGACTGACGTTCAGACAGTGGTGCGGACCGAGCTCGTCATCAATGGAGAGAGCTACCTGCTCGCGCAGGGGCAGGACCTCGACGTGCTGCGCCGCCACATCGAAGAGGCCTCGCGCGACGGAGGCCGCTTCGTCGACTTCATCGTGGTGGGGAACCGGGCGGTTGCGGTTCTCGTGTCGCCCCGTACAGAAGTGGTGATGTCGGTTGCGACCGTGCAATTCGACGCGCGCGACACGGGAGACGATGAAGTCCCCTACGGCGGCTTCTACGATTTCTGAGCCCGCCATGTCGACCGCAACAACAACATCAACCGTCGCGCGCTGCGCGCACGAGATTTGAGAGCAACATGGGTAAGTTCTCTTACAACACGCAGGTCAGCGCCACTTTCGAGGATCGGCTACTCGCGCACCTTCAGATCGTGATCGGAACCAAGCTCCGCCGATCTGAGCCGTTTTTCTTCACCTGGAAGGAAGATGTCAGCGTGGGCAGTGGCCGCACGTCTCTGTGGATCCACCCTGAAGCCTCGCTGATCTTTAAGTTCAGCGGGAACCGGCAACCGCAGATCAACCGGGCGTGGCTGGAAGTGCTCACCACGGCGGCGAATTCTCCCAGCGGGCTCTACATCATCAGCGAACCTCAGCCGACCGAAAAGGAAGCCGACCGCGTCCTCTACGGCTGATCTGCAAGCAGAGGACCGGAAGCTCCCTCATCCTGACGGCCTCGCCGGCACCCCGGAGGTGCCCCTCTTGCGATGCCCACCGTGTGTGCCGAGGAAGGGCTAGCTGTCAAGCCCCAAACCTTTACGACGCAATGGCGGCACGGTGGCCCTCCGAGAATGAAGCAAGGAGACGGCCGATGTTTTCCCGCGTCAGCTCTACCGTGGCAAGGGCCCGATCCGCTCGTCATGGCACGCCCTGCCGCTCGGTGACCACGCCATGAGCGCGCTCGACGTTCACACCGGCTACGAGGGTGGCCGTTGGCGGGTCTCAGTGGAAGGAAGCCCGGCGCATACCCGCTACTTCGCCACCAAGCGTGAGGCCGTTCGCGCGGGCGAAGTCCTGGCGATGGTCCTCGGCACTCACCAACTGGTCGAGAGCAACCGGGCACCGCACCCGGAGAGTTCCCGTCGCGGAGGTGTGACGCAGCCGGATGCCGCCGGCGCCGTGCACACCTTCAATCGTGGCACCCGGGTCAAGAGAACGAAGCCGTGAACATCTACGTCGTTGCCGCGACTCGTCCCGAGGGGGGCGTCGCGTACCACCTCGAGCACGACTACGACACAGACATCTTCACCGACCTTCCCGGCGACGGCCCGTTCCCTACCCTGGACCTGGCGGAAGCCGCGTCGGGTCGACTGGCTGATGCGCTCGCGTGCGTGAACGATTAGCGCGCGAGACCCCGGGGCGTTCGGGTGACGCGTGGAACCCCCACCGAGCGGATCCCACCACATTGCGCCGTGCCCGACGTCGTGCGCAGTTGACATCCACGGTGAGAGCGAGGACGGTGGGGAATCAACCGACGCGGCTGCAGGCGTGCGCCCCTCGATTCCCACCCCTGGAAGTATCCGTCGCCTGCTCACGTGTCTGACCGGAGGGTCAGATGGGTCAGTTCATCTACGACAACACCGCCAAGATCGAGCTTGAAGACCGCCTCTTGGCGCACCTGCAAGTCGTGATCGGCACCAAGCTCCGCCGTCGCGAATGCTTCTTCTTCACCTGGAAGGAAGACACCAGTGTCGGCGGCGGCCGCCGGTCCGTGTGGCTCAATCCACATACGCCGATGCAGTTCAAGTACCACGGGAGCCGGACCCCGCAGATCAACCCCGCCTGGCTGGATGCCCTCGCCTACACCGCCAACCAGCAGACCGGCCTGTACATCATCCGCGAACCCGAAGGCGTGTCGGCGGCGGCCTTGGGTTCACAGAGCGCCGACCTAGCCTGACCCTCCGCGATCAGAGCGGGCAGCGCCGCCCGCGCCTTACATGTATTCGTAGTCGCTGAGCGAGGCGAAAGGTGCGTGAAGGTCACCAGTGTCGCGGCTGTCCTCCGCGTCTGTCCCGATGACTTCTGAGGTGAACACAACCGCAAGGCCGGGGGACACAAGAACCGACACTTCGCGGTTACCGAGCACCACCAAGTCGACGAGATCGCCGTTCGCGCGCAGCGCGGCAACCGTAGCGGCTTTCACTGCCTCGATGTCGTGCCCTTGCGCGAGGACAAACCTGTTGTCACCGATGATCACCGTGTCGCGTCTCATATGCTGCCTCACCTCGGGTGACGTCGTTCACCAAGGGAGGACCCGCAGCAAACCGATCTGCGCAATCTACGCTTCGCCCGCAGCAAAAGCGAGTTCCTCTACACGCGGATCTATAGAGGTCAATGCGCTCGGTCGCGCTGCTGTTGATAGCAGCGCTGTGCTACTTCTTGCAGGCCAAGTCCGTCGACCACGTCGAAACCCACCCGGATACCCTGTGCACGGTGCAGGGTCAAGGCCCTCAGCAGAGTGCGGCCGGGAGATAACTATGAGCGGCATTCACGGGCGTCCCCGACGACAGGGAGGAGGATGCCCTTGTTCGACATCTTTCTCGGTGGCGCGAGACTCCTCACCAGTGATTCGATCGCGGACGCGTTACTCGAATATGCCCGAGTGCTCACGGACTGTGGGCGCACCCAGACGGTGACCTTCCCAGTGATGCTCGACGGGCAAGCTGGCACCGCATGGGCGCGGATCGGCGCGCACGCTGACTTGGTAGCGGTCCGGACAGAGCCGCAGATTCCCCTCACGCTGGACGGCGAAGAGGTCGTCGCCTCGGAACTATTCCGTCTCGCCGCGAACGTCGCCCCGGTGCCACCAGCGCCCGGCTGGCGACCGACGTGATTACGCTTGGTCGTGGGAGGAGTCGCTGGGCTCGGGGATGAGCATGAGTCCGCCGGAGGAGTTCGCGGATTCGGCGAGAGACTTCAACCATCGGCCACTCAGAGCCTCAGGTTCCGGGTTGTCGAACTCGAACCTGACCGGTATCGACGGATGCATCCACAAAGTGGTGCGGCCGACGGGCTGGTCATCAGAGTGACGCCACGACAGGGTAAAGCTTTCGCCACGCCGAAGCTTGGTGGTGATCACGACTTTTACGTGAGCGAGAGTCCGGTCCTCGATCGTGAACGAGTCGGACGTGCCGCCGTAACGCAATTTGCCCATAGTCGCCCCCTCTCCGCGAGGAGGTTGTCCTCGCACCCACGGTGTGCTCGTATCCCCCGAAGGTGTCGGGATATCCCGAGCATACGCGGCACGGGTGCTGGTGGATGAGACGTTGATTCCCCACCGCAAAACGGGGCGCCATAACGGAGATCGGGTTGCTGCGAACGGCGCCGCGCACTTCTACACCCGCCCGTAAGGGCCCGCAAACGCGCTTCTACTGGAAGAAGTCAACCTAGGGCCGACATATCCGCCGGTAGACAGCTCCGTGCCGCATCGGAGCCGCATCAACGCGGTTGCCTACGCCTGGCCGTCAGACGCGGCACGTCTTGCGACGCCGTCGCCCCCAAGCTGACGTTCTATGACATCCATCAGCGCGCGAGCAACGTCCCCTCGCGCGGTTGCTCCATGACACAATAATCCGCGGGTGATCTGGGGTTTTCGCCGAAAATTGCCGTTCTGTCTGCAGGCGCGTGGATCGCTGCCCGCGAGGGGGAGCGGGACATTTCCCGGCGCGCTATAGCACTCTCAGAACAGCGACCCCAACGCGGCGAAAGCGAGCACCCCGGCTGAGATGCCGCGGTGACTCAATAGGGCGAGGCTTGCCGCGCGTGCAGCTGATCTACGAACTCTTCCGCCGCGGCAAGCTGCTTCCTCAGCCGGTCACGTCGCTCAAGGGCTTCCTCTTTGATGGTGTCCAACCGCTCCTGCAACAGGGCGTCGGCGGGATCCGCTTCAAGACCATCGATGACCACAAGCAGTTCACCCATCTGCTCAAGGCTGTACCCCAACGGCTTCATCCGTCGGATCAACAGCAATCGGGACTCGTCGGCAGCGGTGTAGAGCCGAAACCCGCCATCGGTCCGGTCGGACGGGGTCAGCAGCCCGATCTCGTCGTAGTGCCGGAGAGTGCGAAGCGATAGCCCGGTCCGCTCGGCCAGTTCGCCGATGTGCATGGTGTCGTCGGGCGGCATAGATCCTCCGGTTTCGTTCAAACCTCACGTTACGTTAGAGTCTCTTCGTGCTGGCCGCACGTGCCGGCGCGGCCCTCCATCTTCCCTCCCTCTCTGACCATGTCCTTGGCGCAATGGTGCGCCCTTCCCGCGAGCCTGCCCCGCGAACTCGAAGGAGCGCCATGACCGCTGTCGTGCCGACCCAAGACCCTGCCAACCGCTACCGCATCGAGCCGACTGTCTTGCAGGCGCTGCGCAGCCCTCGCATCCTTACCCGCGAGGTCCTCGCCGGCCTCGTGGTGGCGATAGCCCTGATCCCCGAGGCAATCGCGTTCTCGATCATCGCCGGCGTCGACCCCCGAGTCGGCCTGTTCTCCTCGTTCGTGATGGCCGTCGCCATCGCATTCCTCGGCGGCCGCCCCGCAATGATCACCGCCGCCACCGGCGCAATTGCGCTGGTCATCGCCCCCGTAGCCCGCGAGTACGGGATGGACTACTTCATCGCCACCGTCCTCCTGGGCGGCCTCATCCAGGTCGTCCTCGCTGTGCTTGGGGTGGCAAAGCTGATGAGATTCATCCCGCGCAGCGTGATGGTCGGTTTCGTCAACGCGTTGGCGATCCTGATCTTCATCTCGCAGTTCCCGCAGCTCATCGACGTTCCCTGGATGGTCTACCCGTTGGTGGTCGTCGGGCTTCTCATCATGTATCTGATGCCGCGGGTGACTCGCGTCGTCCCAGCGCCGCTAGTCGCTATCATCCTGCTCACCGCGGCCGCCGTCGTGTTCGGGCTGAACGTGCCGACCGTTGGTGACCAGGGAGACCTACCCCAGAGCCTTCCGGAGCTGTTCATGCCCAACGTTCCGCTGACCTGGGAGACGCTCGGCATCATCTTCCCGTTCGCCGCAGCAATGGCCATCGTGGGACTGCTCGAGTCGCTGATGACGGCGAAGCTGGTCGACGACATCACCGACACCCACTCCCGCAAGACCCGCGAAGCCCTCGGACAAGGCGCCGCGAACATCCTTTCCGGTGCGTTCGGCGGCATGGGCGGCTGCGCCATGATCGGCCAGACCATGATCAACGTCAAAGCCTCCGGCGCCCGCACCCGCATCTCCACCTTCCTCGCCGGCATTTTCCTCCTGGTCCTCGTCCTCGTCCTCGGCGACGTCGTCGCCATCATCCCCATGGCCGCGCTCGTTGCCGTGATGATCGTCGTTTCCGTCGCCACGTTTGACTGGCACAGCATCCGCCCCTCCACCCTCAAGCGGATGCCCAAGAGCGAAACTCTCGTCATGGTGATCACCGTCGCAATCACGGTGTGGACGCACAACCTCGCCATCGGAGTCGGCGTCGGAGTTATCGCCGCGATGATCCTCTTCGCCCGTCGAGTCGCTCACTTCGTGACTGTCACCCGCCACGTTGACGAACAGCGGCAGGCCGCCCGCTACACCGTCGATGGGGAGCTGTTCTTCGCATCCAGCAACGACCTGACCACCCAATTCGAATACACCCAGGACCCGAACCACGTCACCATCGACATGTCCCGCTCACACATCTGGGACGCCTCCACCGTCGCCGCCCTTGACGCAATCCAGACCAAGTACGAGAACCTCGGCAAGACCGTCACCTTCGAGGGCATGAACGACGCCACCACCCAATTCCACGGGCGCCTCAGCGGCGGACTCAGCGACGGGCACTGAGTAGCGCCACTGCTTCCGCACCTGCCGTGCCATGGATGCACGGATCACCGTGGCGGAGCTCGCCGAAGTGTGGCTCCAGGATCAAGCTGCAGTGCTGAAGCCGTCTTCTATGCATGCGTTGGAGTCCGCCTGGCGAGTCCGCGTGTCCCCTCGATGGGGAGCCGTACCGCTCGACTCGATCCGGTACAGCGACGTCCGCGCCTGGGTCACGGAACTCTCCATGGAGCGCAGCGCCACGACGACAATCCGCTCGTACGGCGTGCTGGCGGCCGTCCTCGATGTCGCCGTTCGCGATCGCCGAATCGGCGAGAATCCGGCACGCGGTATCAAGCTACCCAAGAAGTCGCCGAAAAGGCGCGTCTACCTCACGCACTGGCAAGTCGACGCTCTCGCCCAGCAATCCCTCCACCCTGCGCTCATCTACTTCACGGCGTACACCGGGCTCCGTTGGGGAGAAGCGACAGGGCTCCGCGTCGAAGACATCGACATCCAGCGTCGGCGAGCGTTCGTACAGGACAACGCTGTGATGGTGAATGGGGAGATCCACTTCGGCACCCCAAAGCAGCACCGCAAACGGTCAGTGCCCTACCCCGACTTCATCGAGCGTCTCGTCCATCTGCAAATGCACGGCAAGCGGCCCGAGCAGTTGCTCTTTGGCGAGGGCGACACGCACCTCCCGTTGCCCAACTCGCGGGACGGGTGGTTCGCGGGGTGCTGTTCGCAGATGCGTCAGGGCAGACTCACTGTTTCCGCGAATAACGCCTCACGATCTCCGACACACAGCCGCCAGCCTCGCGATCAGCGCGGGCGCGAACGTGAAGGCCGTACAGCGCATGCTTGGGCACGCCTCTGCCGCGATGACTCTGGATACCTACGCGGACCTCTTCGATGACGACCTGGACTACGTGGCCGAAGCTCTCAGTCGCGCGCGATCCGTCGCGGGCGTGCGGGTCCAGGAAGGTGGACGGCCTGTCGATATCCCAACCCGCGAGCCCCCGACACTCACGCCGCCCGGGCTCGACCCCGGCGGGCGAGGGCTCCGCTAGATTGCAGCTCAAGCAATGGTCTTGCTCAAATCTTGCTCACGAAGCGCTTTCGGCAAAGGCAGAAGCCCAGCGACCCCAGTGTTTCCAACGGCTCGCGGGGCTTCGACAATGAAGCGCCCTGAGTTTGTTGGAGGCTCCTGACCTTGGAAACGAGGATGGAGTTATGCCGAAGGAACTGGCGTCGGGCAAGCCGACGACGCGTCGCTACTCGAGCGAGGAGAAGGCCGCTGCGGTGCGGATGGTGAGGACGCTGCGCGCGGAACTCGGGGTCACGCAGGGGACGGTGCAGCGGGTCGCGACGCAACTGGGTTACGGGGTCGAGTCGGCCCGGATGTGGGTGAAACAGGCCGACATCGACGACGGCGTCGCCCCAGGCCTGAGCAGCAGCGAAGCGCAGCGGGTGCGGGAGCTGGAGCAGGAGAACCGGGAGCTTCGCCGCGCGAACGAGGTGCTCAAGCGGGCCGCGACTTTCTTTGGGGCGGAGCTCGACCGCCACTACCGGAAGTAGTCGCGTTCATCGACGCGAACAAGGATGCGTCGTGGACGGTCGCCGGCTTGGAGTCGAGCTCATCTGCAGGCTGCTGCAGGTGGCCCCGAGCAGCTACTACGCCGCCAAGTCCCGCATCCCGTCCGCGCGGGCCGTGCGGGCCGAGGAGCTGATCCCGCAGCTGGTCGGGCTGTGGGAGGCGAACTACCGCGTCTACGGGGTCCGCAAACTGTGGAAGGCGGCCCGCCGGGCGGGGATCGTGATCGGCCGGGACCAGACCGCCCGGCTGATGCGGGTCGCGGGGATCGAGGGCGCCAGACGCTCGAAGCGGGTGAAGACCACGAGCCCGGACCCGGCGTCCGCGCGGCACCCGGACCTGGTCAAGCGGGAGTTCACCGCGACCGCGCCGAACCGGCTCTGGGTGACGGATCTGACGTTCGTGCCCACCTGGGCCGGCATCGCTTACGTGTGCTTCATCGTCGATGCGTTCTCCCGCATGATCGTGGGGTGGCGGGTCGCATCGCATATGCGAACCGAGATGGTGCTCGATGCGATCGAGATGGCCCGCTGGTCCCGCGGCCGGCACCACGCTGATCTGCGCTGCCATTCCAACGCGGGCAGTCAATTCACCTCGATTCGCTACGGCGAACGGCTCGCGGAGATCGGCGCGACACCGTCGATCGGAACCGTCGGCGATTCGTATGACAATGCCCTGGCCGAGACGGTGAACGGCTACTACAAGAACTCGTCCGCGGACCTGCCCGCCAAGGACCGTGGAAGACCGTCGAGGACCTCGAGCTCGCGACGCTCGGATGGGTGCACTGGCACAACACGCAGCGGCTCCACGGCTACCTCGGCGACGTCCCGCCGGTGGAGTTCGAAAGCGCGTTCTATGCTGTCCAAGCCGACCGCGAACTGCTGGTCGGAATCAAATAGCGCGAGTCTCCATCAGACCCAGGGCGCTTCAACAATGGCGGTGACGGTGGGATTTGAACTCGCCGTGTCCTCTTTGTTGGGGCCTCCGTGGCGACAACCACTCGAGAGGATACCCAACCTCCGCCGACGCATCTGAACGTACTCGCCGGCATCGGTCCGCCAGAAGTGGGTCACGATGCGATTCTGAGGGCGCCGATGCGACGGAGGCAAGTGCACCGACCTTGGCCTGAGCACGACCCCAGCAAGGACACATTGCACGACGGGGCCGGGACAAAGCTGACCACTGAAGCGGGACTGCGAACTGAACAGGGGTGCGATCCCCACCGTAGGAGCGGCGCGACCCACATCATTCGGGGTGTGGATCAGCGTGGTTCCGCGGAAATCGGCTGTCCGCCGACCGCTCAGGGAAAATCCGGGAGCAGGACTTGGGCCAAGGATTCTTGCTCAACCTTACCCAAACCCAGACTAGCGCCATTGAAAACGTCCGCTGATCTGGGAAATGGCGGTGACGGTGGGATTTGCACTCTTGTCGGATTCCGTTTCAGAGATTGGCAAGGGCGCGATTTGCCTGTCATCGCGCGGCGGACGACCTTTCAGAACTCGACGGCGCGACACCCAAACTCTCCTCAACTTTGCCCACAGCCCTGCCCACGGAAGTTGGAACCGCTGCCCACGCTGCCGCGCCTCAGAACTCTCGTCGTCGGGGCCTGGCAATTCTCACCATCAGCATGGCCACGGATCAGTCGTCGTCGACAAGTCAAGCGCTCCTCCGGCGCACCGCCCCGCGGCGTGTGGGCACAGTCCGCCCAGCGATCTCTACTCGATTTACTCAGGAGATCGATGCCCTCATCAATGGCAACCAGTACGCCCATGTCACCCGTTGCATCGCACAGGGAGTCACGCACCGTCACGCGTCGGTGATGTCATCCCGGGCGCCCGGGTCCTCCAAGTGGGCTACAGACGAACACCCGGGTTTTGAGAACATAACCGGTACGAACCCTGGCCCGGGGCCGGACCGCGGACTCGTTCCTCACCATGGACCGTTTCTGCGAAAGCCCAGGAAGGGTGCGCCGCTCAACATGTTTTCAACTTTTCGTTGAAAACATGCTGTTTAATAGGCATACTGTCGGCATGCCCAATGTCTTCACCCAGCTCGATTCCGGTGCGCAACGCGCCGACCGCGCTTACCACGCTCTGACGCACCTCACCGAGCGGCATGCCGCCGATGGTGCTCGTCGAGGGCGGCAGATTCATCCCGACATGCCAGCCCCCCATGAGGTGGTCCGGCTGGTAGCGGGACTGGCCGGCGGTTCCATCTGCCCGGAGCCGGAGGAGCCGGCCATTGACCACGACGACCTCGTCGCTGCGCTGACCCTCATACCGGGTATGCGAGCTGACCTCGACTCCACCGAGCTGCTCCTGCTTACGATCGCTAGGGGAATGGGCATGACCTGGCAGGACATAGCCTTCAGTCTCGGCCTGAACACGGCGCAGGCTGCTCGGCAACGCTACGAACGCCTGGACGCTCGATCCGCGAGCGAGCAGCCTGCCGACAGCTAGTCTCCGGGTTTCCCAGGAGCCTGCCGCTCCGCACCGACGTAGACGCATCAAAGCCCAGCCCGACTTGGTGAGTGGATCTTCCGGCATGATCCGGCGCATGACCCGCATCCGCCATCACAGAAGGGCGGGTACGCCCTGGTCGTCGAAGCCGAGGAAGGCGATAGGCCCGGCCGGGGAGTCGAAGGTCTGACGGTCGCACGGCGCCAGGGCAGTGTCGGGATGCCCGGGTGCCCGGACGAGCAAGCCGCTGCCTGCGGTGGTGCTCTCATGGTCGGGGCGTGGGAGGCATATTGGCCGGCATAGTGCGACGGGTCGACCGGCGCCGCTTGGGTCACGCCGTTCGGGATTGGGCCGGGCGCGTTCAGAAGTGGGTTGGCGGCGTTGATCCCGTGGTCGGAGTTTGTGAGCACGACGACGGCAGTCCGGCTGATCGGGTCGGCGGCGAGGATGTCGGACTGCGTCGAGACCAGGGTGCCGCCGGCCGGGTCGAGACCGCGGGTGCACATCGGATTGTCGATGCGGCGCGGCAGTACTACCAGGTCGCCGTCCCGCACTGTGTGGCCGCGCGGTGCCGAGATCATGCTCGGCGGCCGTGCCGGTGACGACCTCCCGGCGTCCAGGCCGGAGGAGTGTGACAGCAGATGGCCCACGAGAACTCCTTCCCGGACGCCGGGCAGGAACCTGGCGACCGGATCGTCCAGCCGAAGTCGCCCGGCTTGCACGCAGCGCACCAGCAGGTCCGCTGTGAGCAGCTGGTGATCGACCCGATGCGGAACCGCTTCGCGGCGGTCACTGGCTCGCCGGATGCCACATCCGCCACGCCGCCAGCCCCCACCGACGGTCAGGCGTCAGGTCGGCCACCAGCACAGCCTTAGTGCACACCTCGGCCAGGCACACCAGCGGGCGGGAATCGTCCACACGCTGCGCCTCGACTGATCGGCGATTAACCGGTCTTGGTCAGACCCACTGCACCAGCTGGATGAGCACGCCGTTCGGGTCGATCATCTGGAAGTACCGCTCGCCCCACGGCTCCGTTTC
Organism: Microbacterium wangchenii; assembly: GCF_004564355.1. Lineage (NCBI taxonomy): Bacteria > Bacillati > Actinomycetota > Actinomycetes > Micrococcales > Microbacteriaceae > Microbacterium > Microbacterium wangchenii. Next base: position 338,335 of record NZ_CP038266.1, on the reverse strand, counting down.
GATCGGGGTCGCCACAGGGACGCCGGACGTGCTTACACGCTGCCATTCCGCGTCGATGTCATCCACGACGAACACGAGCAGGAGACCCTGACCGGCGTCTCCGGCGTGACTGGCCGGCTTGAACGTGGAAAGACCCGTCCGCAGGAAGATGACGTTGAAGCCCACCCCGTCCCGCTTGAGCGACACGAAGCCGTCCTGTTGCATCTCCCTTTCGAATGCGAGCTGCTGCTCGAGGAACGTCGCCGACGCCTCCACGTCGGCGACGTTGAGCGAGATGGCCGAATTGGTGATGTTCATAGTCTCCTCCCGGTAACTACGTACACTGTACGGTATAAACTAGCGGATCGCAACCCCGTGGCTCAGGATGGCAAGAGTGAACGCCGACGACGAGGGAACCCCGCCGAGCACACTGCTGCGCCTGCTTTGGCGCTCGCGAACGCGCTATGCGCTTCGCCCCGGGCCGAGGCCGCGCGTAACGGCCGATGACATCGTGACCACCGCGGTTCAACTCGCCGACGAGAGCGGGCTGCAGGGCGTCTCGATGCGGAACGTTGCGCAAGTCTTGGGCGTGAAGGTGATGACCCTCTACTCGCACGTGCCCGGCAAGGACGCGGTCTCGGCGCTCATGGTTGACTCGGTTCACGGTGACTTCCGGTTCGACCCTCAGCCGGGCGCCCCGGTGGAGCGGACACTTCGGCGACTCCTGGAGGAGAACTACCGCATGCTCCTGCAGCATCCTTGGCTTCTGGAAATGCATACCGAGCAACCGCCCATGGGACCGGGCACGCTGAGCAAATACGAAATCGAACTCACTGCGCTCGCGCCGTTGGGCCTGACGGATCAGACGATGGACGCGGTGCTGACCTTCCTGCTGGACTTCGCCCGCGGGGCGGCGGGAGACCATGTGCGGCGGCTCCGCTCCCGTGTGGACAACGTCGAATGGTGGGAGTCGGTTCAGCCGTATCTCGCCGAGTACGTCCAGCCCGACGAATTTCCCCTCGCCACGCGGGTGGGGAGCGCAGCGGGTGCCGAGCTCGGCGGCGCCTACAACGCGGAGGCGGCATACCGCTTCGGCTCCGACCTCGTCGTGGATGCGGTCGCCCGACTTGCGCGCCCCCTGAAGCGCTAGCAACACGAGCAGCGCCCGCGTCGCATCATCCAGCCGGCCGCGGATCGCGCTCTTCATGAGAGGTGCTCGCGGTCTGCGGCACGTGACGCGCCATACCGGGGTAATTCACGACGATGCCATGATGATCGACGTCGAGATCCACGGCGACCCCACGGGTGAGGCTCCGGTAATGGACCAACGCTCCGGATGACGCGTACGACTGATCGCTGCGGATGACCCGGAGGGAAGGGACCTCAACCCATGCCATGACGAGGCCGGTAGCGGGAACGTCTCCGGAGAGCAAACCCAGACGCCGGATGGGCATCGTGTTCGTCACCGGCGACAGGGCCAGGTCGCAATCGATCGCTCCACCGATGTCCCGAGGGTCTGACAGGCCCGGCGGAACGAGCTCACAGTGGCCGTCAACACTCGTTCGCGCGCTCCACGTGCCGTCCGTCTCACGGGTGAGCACGAGCGCGCGAGACCACCCGTCGGCATGGGCCGACACGCGAAGCGCCCGAGTGACCCAGCCGGGACCGACATCCAGATCCCAGCTTGTCGCGTACGTCGACGTCGTGGAGGTCCCGTGCGCCGACATGCTTTCGGCACCCATGCGAACCACGGCGTGGTCGATTCGTCCGGGATCGTCGACTCCCCGCCAGGTGTATGCGCTCCGCGACGCGATCTCAGGGGTCGCGGACATCAGGCGTGCCCGCCATCCACTCCGGTCGGGTTGCCCGCTCCGCGGGTCCGCTTCACCGCCAAGTCGTTTCGCGGAGAAATTCTTCGGGTGTGTAACTGCTCGATTCGCTGAGCGCGATCGCGTTCCACCGCTCGCCAGTATGCGAGCGGACTCGGCGAGTTGTGCAGGTCTACCTCCGTCATCTGGCCCTCGCTCAGATCTCGTCGATGGACGAGGACTCGAAGCGGCTGGAGATGTTGATGCCGAGCTCTTCCGCCGCGCGGAAGGCGTCGTCATCCGTGTCGCGGAGGTTGACCGCGGTGCCGTCGGCCGAGAGGACCTCGACGTTCAGGCAGAGCGACTGCATCTCCTTCATGAGGACCTTGAACGACTCGGGGATGCCGGGCTCCTGGATGTTCTCGCCCTTGACGATCGCCTCGTACACCTTGACGCGGCCGGCGATGTCGTCGGACTTGGTTGTGAGGAGTTCTCGTAGGGTGTGTGCCGCGCCGTAGGCCTCGAGTGCCCACACCTCCATCTCACCGAAGCGCTGACCGCCGAACTGCGCCTTACCACCGAGCGGCTGCTGGGTGATCATCGAGTACGGGCCGGTCGAGCGGGCGTGGATCTTGTCGTCGACGAGGTGGTGCAGCTTCAGGATGTACATGTAGCCGACCGAGACAGGTGCCGGGAAGGGGTCTCCCGAGCGTCCGTCGAACAGCAGCGTCTTGCCCGAGGAGCCGATGAGGCGCTCTCCGTCGCGCGTGGGGAGAGTCGAGTCCAGCAGACCCGCGATCTCGTCCTCGCTCGCACCGTCGAACACCGGGGTGGCGACCTTCGTGCCGGGAGCTGCCTCGAAGGCCTGCTCGGGCAGGCGCACAGCCCACTCCGGGGTGCCCTCGACCTTCCAGCCCTGCTGCGCGATCCAGCCGAGGTGAAGCTCCAGCACCTGGCCGAAGTTCATGCGGCCGGGGATGCCCAGCGGGTTGAGCACGACGTCGACGGGGGTGCCGTCGGCGAGGAAGGGCATGTCCTCCACGGGCAGGATCTTCGCGATGACGCCCTTGTTGCCGTGGCGTCCGGCGAGCTTGTCACCCTCGGTGATCTTGCGCTTCTGGGCGATGTAGACCACGACGCGGCGGTTGACGCCGGAGCCGAGCTCGTCGTCGCCGTCCTCGGCGTTGAACTCCTTGACCGCGATGATCGTGCCCTGCTCACCGTGGGGCACCTTCAGCGACGTGTCGCGGACCTCGCGGCTCTTCTCGTTGAAGATCGCGCGGAGCAGGCGCTCCTCGGCGGAAAGCTCGGTCTCGCCCTTGGGCGTGACCTTGCCGACGAGGATGTCACCGGGGCGGACCTCGGCGCCGATGCGGACGATGCCGCGCTCGTCGAGGTCCTTCAGCAGGTCGGGGCTGACGTTGGGGAGGTCACGGGTGATCTCCTCCTTGCCGAGCTTGGTGTCGCGGGCGTCGACCTCGTACTCCTCGATGTGGATCGAGGAGAGGGTGTCGTTCTTGACCAGCTCCTGGCTGAGGATGATCGCGTCTTCGAAGTTGTGACCCTCCCACGTCATGAACGCCACCAGCAGGTTCTTGCCCAGCGCGAGCTCGCCGTTCTGCGTCGCGGGGCCGTCGGCGATGACCTCGCCGGCCTCCACACGGTCACCGGCAGAGACCACCACACGCTGGTTGTAGGAGGTGCCCTGGTTGGAGCGGTCGAACTTGCGCAGGAAGTAGTCCTGCGTGCCGCCCTCGTCCAGCTGCACGGTCACGACGTCGGCCGAGACCTCCATCACGACACCGGGCTTCTCGGCGGTGATGACATCGCCCGCGTCCACCGCGGCGTAGCCCTCCATACCGGTGCCCACCAGCGGCGAGTCGCTGCGCACCAGCGGAACGGCCTGACGCTGCATGTTCGCACCCATCAGGGCGCGGTTGGCGTCGTCGTGCTCGAGGAACGGGATCAGCGAGGTCGCCACCGACACCATCTGGCGCGGCGAGACATCCATGTACCCGATCTCGTCGGCGGGGATGAGGTCGACCTCGCCGCCGATCTTGCGGGCGAGGACGCGGTCCTCCTGGAAGTGACCGTCGGCCTTGAGCGGCGCGTTGGCCTGGGCGACGATGAAGTCGGCCTCTTCGCTCGCGGTCAGGTAGTCGATCTGGTCGGTGACCCGGCCGTCGACGACCTTGCGGTACGGGGTCTCGATGAAACCGAACGCGTTGATGCGCGCGAAGGACGCGAGCGAGCCGATCAGGCCGATGTTCGGGCCTTCCGGCGTCTCGATCGGGCACATACGGCCGTAGTGCGAGGGGTGCACGTCACGGACCTCGACGCCGGCACGCTCACGCGACAGACCACCCGGGCCCAGCGCATTGAGCCGGCGCTTCTGCGTGAGCGCAGCCAGCGGGTTGTTCTGGTCCATGAACTGCGACAGCTGCGACGTGCCGAAGAACTCCTTGATCGCCGCCACCACGGGACGCACGTTGATCAGGGTCTGCGGGGTGATCGCCTCGATGTCCTGCGTGGTCATGCGCTCACGCACCACACGCTCCATGCGCGACAGGCCCGTGCGGACCTGGTTCTGGATCAGCTCGCCGACCGCGCGGATGCGACGGTTGCCGAAGTCGTCGATGTCGTCGACATCCAGGCGGATCTCCGCCGCATTTCCACCTCCCACGGCGGGCAGGGTAGCCCTGCCCGCGTGCAGGGCGACAAGGTATCGTATGGTGGCGACGATGTCCTGAAGCGTGAGGACCGACTGACGCAGCGGGAGCTCGAGGCCGAGCTTCTGGTTGATCTTGTAGCGACCGACCTTGGCCAGGTCGTAGCGCTTGGAGTCGAAGTAGAAGTTGTCCAGCAGCGCGCGGGCGGCCTCGGCGGCGACCTGCTCGCCCGGACGCAGCTTGCGGTAGATGTCGCGGAGCGCGTCCTCCTTGGTGAGGATCGTGTCCTTGCTCAGGGTGTCCTCGATCGAGTCGAAGCCTGCGAACTCGGCGAGGATGTCCTCGCTCGTGAGGCCCAGGGCCTTGAGGAACACGGTGACCGACTGCTTGCGCTTGCGGTCGATGCGCACGCCGACCTGGTCGCGCTTGTCGATCTCGAACTCCAGCCACGCACCGCGGCTGGGGATGATGCGGGCCGACACGATGTCCTTGTCGGAGGTCTTGTCGGGGGTCCTGTCGAAGTACACGCCCGGCGAACGCACCAGCTGCGACACGACGACACGCTCGGTGCCGTTGATGATGAACGTGCCCTTGCCGGTCTGCAGCGGGAAGTCGCCCATGAAGACCGTCTGGGTCTTGATCTCACCGGTCTGGTGGTTCATGAACTCGGCCTCGACGTACAGCGGGGCGGCGTAGGTCTTGCCGCGCTCCTTGCACTCCTCGATCGAGTACTTCTCCGGCTCCAGGTACGGGTTCGTGAACGACAGCTGCATCGTCTCGCTGAGGTCCTCGACGGGCGAGATCTCCTCGAAGATCTCCTCGAGGCCGCTGATCTCCGGCACATCCGTGCGACCGGCGGCCTTGGCCTCGGCGACGCGTGCCTTCCACGCCTCGTTGCCGACGAGCCAGTCGAAGGACTCGGTCTGCAACGCGAGAAGGTCGGGGACCGTCAGCGTGTCGGAGATTTTCGCGAACGAAAGCCGGGATGCTCCGCGGCCGTTCTTAGGGGTGGTGGTGGGGTTGGATGCGTTGCGCGCAGCCGCCAAGGGACAACCTCCGGGTGAGTCGATTACCGGCACAACGCGTCACTGAGCCGCTCGCGAAAGTGGCTCCGTTCGGTGCCGGAACGCAGGAATCTACCCGGCTTCCGCCGTCCCCGTCCAGCGATTTCGATTGACAACCGGGCCACTCATGAGATACACGGCGCAGCCAAAAATCCGATATGTATACTGGTAAGGGCAGGGGGGCCGAAACCGTCCGGCTCCGCCCAGACGAGGCGCTGGTTTCGGCTGGTTCCTGCTCCCAACTTACCCGGCGTCCGAGTTACGAACTCCGCTGGGGAACGGTCGCTTCTCCTGGCCGTCGCTTATTGTCAGAGCATTTGACACCGACGCTTGTCTGCGCGTAACTTCCGTTACCCGGTAGCCGCCCTGCGGTTACCTCCCGGCGCAGGCGCATCCGGCGCGTCTGCCCTCACAGCCGCACATGCCAGGAGAACGCCCCACGCGCGATGACGTCGCGCGCCACGCAGGAACACATCGAACGCCGTCAGCTATGTCCGCCACGAAGGGCCGAAGCGGGTCAGCTCCGAGACAGCGGCGCGAGTTTGCCCTGCCCGGAAGCACTACCCGTCTTTGTTAGGAAGGCATTCGCATGACCCCGCAACCTCGACTCGCTCCCTCGGGCAACCCGGACATCGATTGGGCCGAACGCAACATGCCGCTGCTGAGACAGAGTGTCGCCACCCGCGCTCACAACTTCCGCGGCGTGCACGTCGGCATCTGCCTGCACACCGAGCCGAAGACCGCCGTCTTGGTCCGCTGGCTGTTGCACTACGGCGCGCGGGTCACAATCACCGGCAACCTCGGCACCACCGTCTCCTCCGTCGCGCAGACCCTCAGCGAACTCGGCGCGACAGTGATCGGACACCGCAGCGATGACCACGAGAAGCACCAACGGAATGTCGACCAGGTTCTCGCCGCGGAGCCCGACCTCGTCATGGACAACGGTGGCGAGCTCATCACCCGCCTTGCTTGCGGTGCACCCCGGTCCGACACGTTCGTCGGCGCTACTGAGGAAACCACCACCGGCGGGCTCCGGATCAGAGAGCTCGACGTACAGCCTGACTTCCCAGTCATCGTCATCAATGACAGCTCGCTGAAGCTGACTGTCGAGAACGAGTACGGCGTCGGCCAGAGCGTGGTGCAGGGGTTCATGAACGCCACCAACTCGATGGTGCCCGGTGCCCGAGCAACCGTCGTGGGATACGGCCCGTGCGGAAAGGGAACTGCGGACACCCTGCGTGCCCTGGGCGCGATCGTGAGCGTGGTCGAACGCAACCCTTTTCGTGCGCTCGAAGCCATCATGCGTGGACACATGGTGGGCACCCTCGACGATCTCCTTCCGCAGGCAGAACTGTTGTTCCTTGCGACGGGCGCGCGGGACGTCATCGCTGAGGACCAGTTCGCCCGGTTGCGGGACGGAGCCATCATCATCGGTGTCGGCCATGAGGGCGCCGAACTCGACATCGAGACGCTTCGTCGGGCGACTCGAGGCGAAAGCGCCCTGGGATCCAGCGCGGCGGACCAGGCTCCTCGGGTGGTCTACACCTTTCCCGACGGCCGGGAGGTGGTCGTTCTCCACGGCATGAACATGATCAATCTGACGGCGGCCGGTGGCAATCCGATCCAGGCCATGGATCTGGGCCTGGCCTTGCAAGCGTGCAGCTTGGCCGCCATCGTCGGCGGAGCGGCGACATGGGTGGGTGCCGGCCCGGTACCGAGCGACATCGACGATGAGCTGGCGACGACTCTGGTGGACATGCTGAGTCGCAAGAACGTCGATGCTCCCCGAGCCGCAGAGAGCGTCCGGTGACCGGCCCCCTGCGCATCGACCTTCACCGCCACCTGGAGGGCTCGCTGCGCGCCAGCCACCTACTGCAGGTCTTGGCGCGGTCAGGTCGATCCCCTCAGCGCCCTGCTGAGTTCCGCGCGGCGATCACCACGGACGCCACCATCGACAGTCTCGTGGCCTACCTGGGTCGGATAGACACCGCAGCCGCTGTGCTCACTACCGCTGAGGATTGGATGCAGGCAGGTCTCAACGCCGTGGAAGACGCCTGTGACGACGGGCTGGACTACCTCGAACTTCGCTATTGCCCCTGGTTCGTGACGAGCCACACAGGGCTCAGCCCGCGGGTCGTCGTGGATGCTGTGAGCGAAGGAGTCGCGCGCGCCTCGCGCAGCGTGGGCTTGCCGGTGGGCCTCATCGCGATCATCCTCCGTGACCTGGGTCCTGACGCGGCCCGACGACAACTCGACACCGTGCTCGATACGAGGGACGTGTGGTGCGGGGTCGACTTGGCCGGCGATGAAGCCGGCGTCCCGTGCCGAGAATTCGCGCCCGTGTTCCGCCGAGCCCGCGACGCAGGTCTGCACATCACGGTTCACGCCGGAGAGGCCGCCGGCCCGGCCAGCGTCGCCGACGCGGTCGAGCATCTCGGCGCCGAGCGCATCGGCCACGGTGTGCGATCCGTGGAGGACCCGCGCCTCCTCGAGCAGTTGGCCGAGCGGGGCACGACGATGGAAGTGGCCCTGACGAGCAACACGCATACGGGCGCGTCTGCAGGATTCACGACTCATCAGATCCACGCGCTCCTGGCGGGCGGGGTGGCGGTGACTCTCAACACCGACAACCCCACCACGAGCGGAACGCGACTGAGCGAGGAGCACCGCAGGGCGGTGAACGATGCCGGCCTGGACCCCGCCACCCTCGAGCGCATCGCCAGGCAAGCGGCGGTCGCCGCATTCACATCCAGCGGGCGCCAGTTCGCTGTACGACCGGAAGGGGACGACGGTGAGTGACGCAGCTTTTCTCGAGGGCGTGGCGGACCGTCTCATCACCCTGGAGGGCGCCGAGGCGGTGGCGCTGGGCGGATCGCGCGCCCAGGGCACCTCGCGCGCAGACAGCGACTGGGATCTGGCGGTGTACTACCGTGGCGACTTCCGGCCGCAGGCGTTGCGAGACATCGGCTGGCCCGGACACGTCTCGGAGCTGGGTGAGTGGGGCGGCGGCGTCTTCAATGGCGGGGCGTGGCTCACGATCGACGGCCGGCATGTCGACATCCATTACCGGGACCTCGAGGTCGTCGACCGCGAGCTGGAAGAGGCCCGTGCCGGACGGTTCCGGATCGAGCAGCTCATGTTTCACCTGGCGGGCATCCCCACGTACCTCCTGGTTGCGGAGCTGGCGGTGAACCGAACCCTCCGCGGGGACTTGCCCAAGCCGGAGTATCCACCGCGCCTCCGCAGCTCTGCACCGCCGCAGTGGTGGAGTCGAGCCGAGGCCCTCTTCGACTACGCACGATCCGGGCATGCCTCACACGGTCGTGCCGCGCAGGCTGTCGCCATGGCCGTCGAGGCAGCGACCTGCGCGGCGCACGCCGTGTCGGCCGCGCGCGCAACGTGGGTCACCAACGAGAAGCGCTTGCTGGAGAGCGCGAGCCTACGGGACTTCCTCGATGACCGCCTTCTAACCCTTGATGGTGATGCCGAAGCCTTCGTGGATGATGTCGCCCGCCGATGCGCACACGCGCTCGCTCTCGCCGAGGATGACGCCACTCAGCGAGCTGAGGACAATCGCTCCATCTGACTTGCATCCAGTTCGAGGGCCATCGCGTCCATCGCTTCGTCGACGTATTCCACGCGACTGGCCCCGACGATGGGCGAGATGCCCTGTGCCATCAGCCAGGCGAGGACGACTTGATTCTTCGTCGCTTGGACCTCGGCCGCCACGGCGCCCAGGGCGGCCAGGGTCCGCGTCGTCCCCGGGTGGTCATACGGTTCTGAGAAGGGCTTGTCCTCCCGGACGTAACCGCCATGCAGCAACGGCGTGTACGCCCACACCCAGAGATTCGAGTCACGGGCGAGGTCGAGGTCATCCGGAGTCAGCAGGCGATGCCCGGCCTCGGGAATCGGCGCGAACGGCCTCGGCTGTACGAGGGAATGGCGAAGCTGGATGGCGCTCCACGGCTCGACGTCGGCGGAAACCGCGAGCGCCCGCGCCCGTTCGACTCGCCAACTGGGATGGTTGGCAGCGCCCACCGAGCGAGCTTTCCCCTCCGCCACGAGCTCTCCGAACGCGTGCACCGTCTCCTCGAGGGCCACACTGCGGTCCTCAGCATGGGCCCAGAGCAGATCCACGTCGTCGACGCCGAGTCTGGAAAGGCTGGCTTCGATGCCGGCCCTGATCGCCGACCTCGATAGCCCTTCTGCGCTCTCGGGCCAGCGGTGCGCCACCAAGGGATTCTGCCGCACCTTCGTGGCGATGCGGACGGCGTCCCGCGCTCCTGGCCGTGAGCGCAGCCACTCGCCGATCACGCGTTCGCTCGCGCCGCCGACACCCGCCTCGTCGATCCAGAAGGAGTAGCAGTTCGCCGTGTCGAGCCACTCGCCGCCCCTCTGCACATAGCGGTCCAGAAGAGCGAATGCCCGGTCCTGGTCGATGACCGTGCCGTAGTCCATCGTCCCGAGGACGATGCCGCCAAGAGAAGAAGCGCCGGTCGTATGGCTTTCCATGAGGTCCTCCAGAGAAGATGATGTACACCTGCGGACCCAGGATGGCATATTTGTCGCCCCTGGGACGACAGATGTGTCATCTCCGAGCACGCGCGCCGTCCAGGTCGTAAGGTCAGGGGTGACAGAATCGAAGGAGTCTGCATGGACACGTCGGTGGGCCAGTCGACGACGGGCGCAAAGGAATGGACCGCCGTCCTTGCGCATCGACAGGATGCGGCGACGGCGGCCCAGGTGAGGGATCGTTTCATCGAGCACGGCGTGACCCCCGACACGGTCGCTGCAGCCCTTGGCGACGGAGGGGCGGGCTTGGCGTCCGCAGCGACAAGCGGTCGTCCGGATTGGGCCGTCCCGTACGGCGGTCTCCTCGGGGTCGCCCTTGTCGCCGCAGAGGTCGCTGCATACTCGTCTCACCTCGTGGCGCGTGCATCGGCCGTCCGCTCGGTCGCCGTCTCCGCCCTGCTCGAGGATTTCAGCGCGGTGTCGGTCGCAGGTGACCTCGGGGTCTCCCGCCAGAAGGTCTACGAGATCGCCCGCGACAGTGCAAAACGCAGGGACGGCATCAGGACAGGCGTCGATCGTGACTTCTGAACGGTTGGAACGCGCCGACATCCCCTCGCGCGCGATGCACCCCGTCGACGTGAGACACGCTCGCGCGTCATACGCGGGAGCGACAGCGCTCCGCGTCGCATCCTCGCCGTCGATGCTCGTAGCGATGACCCTCGCGCTGTTGTCGATCAGTGACAACGTCGTCTCACCCGTGCTCGGACCCCTGATAGGGCTCACCATCTGCGCTTACGTCGAGCGTGGGTGGCGCACCGATGCGTGGGCCCATATCCCCCGCCGGCACCAGGATTCGGGAAGAGATGAGCCCGGGCTGTGGTCGGCGTCTGGAAAGTTCGTGCAGCTGGCGGCTCTCGCGGGAGGATCGGCCTCATACGTAGGCGCACTCGGCGTTCGCGACGTAGCCACCCAGGCAGGGCCGGCCGTCGTCGGTGCATTGACCGCTCTCGCTCTGGCTGAACTCGGGGCGCTGACATGGGATCGCCTTGCACCCCGCGATCGCCGCGTAGACGGTGCCCCTCCCCTGATCGGCGCGGCTTTCACTGCGGGCGTCATCCTGATAGTGAGCATCGGTGCTGTCTCGATCCTGGCGCGTAGCCCCTGGGACCAGACGGCCTTTCTGGCCGCAGCCGGGGGCCTCGTTGCGTACGGACTCGTCATCCTCTTGATGCGGCTCATCCCCAAGGGCGTGCGATGCCTGCCGGAGAAGTTGATCTCTCCTTGACCTCCCCCGTGCTGACTACCACGCCTGCTCGGTTGCGACCTGGCGCATGCGGGGAGTCCGAAGGGCAGTTCGCAGAACGGGTCCGGCCGCGGCGCCAATATTAAGCGCCGCGGTCGCGTACGAACCACCCATGGTGGGCGCACCGGCGGCGTAGAGCACCCGCGCAATCAGGGTGCTCCCCACCCCGAAGGACAAAACCCCCTGGACGAGTACGAGCACGACGAGCAGCGCGGGATACGAGGCGAGCAAGGCCAGCGCGATCCCTCCGGCCAGCAGGAGCGGGCCACCGATCCCAAGCACAAGCTCTGGCCTGCTATCGGACAGCCGCCCCGCAAGCGAGACACCGATAAACGATCCGACACCGAACATCACGAGCACCACGGAGATCCAAGCGTCCCCCAATCTCGCCGCACCGGTCACCACCTGCGCCGAGAAGGTGAAGGCCGCGAAAGTGCCACCATTGACCAGCGCACGGAGAGCCATCGCGAGAAGGAGACGGTGTGAGCGCAGCTGGCGCAGTTCGGCGCGGAGCCTCGGCGCCCCGGCCGCGACATCCGCCCGGTGAAACGCCTCGCAGGATCCCGGCTGCGGCAGGGCATGGAGTACTCCGAGGTGAGTGGTCAAGATGGTTCATCTCGTCACCACCACCGGCGAGCCGGGGTTTGCAGAGCGTGCCCGCGCAGCTCGAGGGCGGATGTGCTCAGTGGTTTCCGGGGCTGGCGGTGTGACCGCTAGCCCCTGACCTGTCCGACTCAGGACTCGACATGCCTTGAAATGCTACCTGCGGTCGGAGCGCCACTGGAAAGAGGGCGCCGAGCAAGAGGCTGTGCCGCGGTATCGGGGAATCGTCCAGGGCGCGGATCGCGAGCGTCACTGCGCTCACGGAGGGATGATCGTTGATCACCCGCGAGACCGTCGCCCGGGACGCCCCCGCCACGCGCGACGATATCATCCATGGTGGGCGTTTTCCGCGCGGGGCGCTCTGGGCAGGAACCTGATCTCGGGCCATCGTCGGTGATCCTCCCGGCACGACGGACAGGCAACGCTGCCGATCCTAACGACCCCGGCGCGATCCGTCACCCCGGCGGTGACAATGCGTGGCCGCCTATGATCCGCGACGTGACAATTCAGGGTTGACGATCGTTCATCAAGCGTGACATGCTGTTGTCCCCCCAGGGGTGACAACACTCTGGTTCAGGAGGCGAGTATGTCGGTCATTCGCGTTGACGCCGTCCAGAAGTTTTTCGGGGACGTGCGCGCCGTAGAGGACGTGAGTTTCTCCGTCGGCGAGGGGGAGATATTCGGGATCCTGGGCCCCAACGGGGCCGGTAAGACGACGACCGTCGAGTGTGTGGCTGGAGCTCTGGTGCCCGACTCCGGGTCGGTGACGGTGCTCGGCGCCGACCCCGTACGGACGCCTCGATTCGTGAGAGAGAATGTCGGCTATCAGCTCCAGTCCTCCACGCTGCCCCCCGCGCTCCGGGTAGGGGAAGCGGTGGACCTGTTCGCGGCGTTCTACGAGTCGTCGGTGGATACCGCCGAGGTGCTCGACGTGGTCGGACTGACTGCGGAACGACGCCGGCCCTACGGGAAGCTCTCCGGTGGTCAGAAGCAGCGCCTCTCGATCGCCCTCGCCCTCATCGGCGCACCGAGGATCGCGGTTTTCGATGAACTCACGACTGGCCTGGACCCGGTAGGCCGGCGCGACATCTGGCAGCTCGTGGAGCGTGTTCGGGACAGCGGCGTCACGGTTCTCCTCGTCACGCACTTCCTCGATGAGGTGGAGCGGTTGTGCGATCGACTCGCGTTGATCGACAGAGGGCGAACCGTCTTCGTCGGCACACCCGATCAATTGCGCGAGGCGGTTCCCACACCCGCCGGGGAGGGATCCACCTTGGAAGACGCTTACGTGCGCTTCCTCGGCTCCGGACGGCACACCGAACAGGGTCAGGAGGACTGATATGCACGCGACACGTGCACTCACCAAGGTCGAGTTCCTCCTCTTCCTCCGTAACCCGACGAGCGTATTCATGGCTCTTCTGCTCCCCTCGCTGCTCCTGCTCCTGCAGGCGTATGTGATCCCGGGAACCATGGATCCGATCGGCCCGTCGTCCCCCTCCGCACCTGCGTGGCGCGCGATCGACTTCTTCGTTCCGATAGCGGCTGCCGTGGCCGTGACCAGTGTCGCGATCACGAACTACCCCTCCGCCATCGGGGCGTATCGCGAAAGTGGGGTACTGCGTCGCCTCGGCACCACGCCAGTCGGCGCCCACCGGGTGCTGCTCGCACAGTGGCTAGGATCGGCTGCTGGTGGCGCATATCGGCGGAGCCGTCGCATATGCGGCTCTTGCCGGACTCTCGATGACAGTCCCACCGCTTCTCGCCGGTATCCTCATTGCCACCGGCTGGCTCCTCCATGTTGGTTGGGACGCGGCGCTGCACCGGGTGAACCGAGTTGTTTGGCGGTGGTACGCAGAGGGATGCGCCGTCGTCGATCTGGTCGTGGGTACGACTGTGTTGCTCGCCCTTCCATGGCGGGGCTAAGAAGCGGGATCCTCCTGCACCGCGCGGTGGGAACTTCCCCCGCGCGGTGCAGCATTCGGCCTATCGGACAAATGAGTAAAGGTGCCGCACTCAGCGCCGCTCCGGTACTGCTCGCGCTCACGGCTGCGAGATGCGAGCGTTGGACGGCGAATCTCCCAAGCGCAGTCACCTAGTTCCGCTCTCAAACCCGGCGTGTTGAGCTGCCGTACGGTCGATCGAGTTCGCGCCCCGTCGCGCCCTCTCAAACACCAGCCTGGTCAGGTAGTACCTGTTGATGGCGGGGACAGCGGCGTCCACTGCGATCATTGGTCGGGCACCCAGATCGCGTTGTACAAGGTCAACAGCGATGACGCGATGACGAAAGAACACGCACCCGCCAGAGCGCGTCCTGGCCGCGGCAGGAGCCCAGGGGCGCCGGGCAGGCCGAGCTGGGTGAGGCCGTTCTCGAGCTGACGCCGTCGATTCCATGTTGATTCCCCCGTCGAAGACCACAGCCGATAATAGTGATTCCATCGGCGGTCGTCACCCCCCTATTTACACAGTGCGTAACTAGAACGCACCGCGCCCACCGGGTCACAGCGCGCCGCGCCCAGAGAATCTCGCCCGGCGGCGCGCTCCGCAGTTTCTAGCCACTCGCACCCGGGCTGCCTCTCTGCAATCGCTGAAACGCTGCTACGCGACTGTCATCGTCGGGTGGGGACTCGAGCGTCAGATCTTCGCACTTGTCTAGGCGCCACGCTTGGCGAATCGCACGACGATTCACCCTCGCTCAGCCGTCTGCAAGCCAAGCGCTAAGGTGGCGCCTGAAGATGGCCGGTTGTTCGATCCATGGGTAGTGACCGCAGTCCGGGATAAGAGCCAGCTCAGCGCCCAGAACCGCCGCGTAGTCCCTGACCGGCTGCACACCGGTCAGGAGGTCTCGATCGCCTCCGATGACAAGGCTTCGGGGGCAGCGCATTGCGCGGATTCGCTCAACCGCATCGTCGGGTATACCGGCGAACCAGGCCTTGACCGCCGCATGACTCACTGTTCCTATTTCTGCGTGTGTCCTCTCCCTGCGTGTCCAGTGGGCGTAACTGGCGGGAGCTTGCCGCCGGAACGATTCCCGGAACTCATACTCGGTCTTGGGTTCATCAGCTGACATAGTGGCCAGAGCATTGAGCGCTGCCCGCTCGGCGTGCTTGGCAGCAATGGACGGGGCATCTGACGGCGTGCCGGTTAACCAGGACGCCGGTGGTGTGACGAGCACCATCGAACGCACTCGGTCCGGGTGCTGCGCTGCGGTCGCCAGAGCGAGCCGAGTACCGGCAGAGTGGGCAACCAAGTCAACCGCGCCAAAGTCGATCGCATCGACAAGCTCAACGACGTCTGCCGCGTCGTTCCACCATCCACGCGAAAGTCCGCCACTACGTGGTGTTCCTCGGGGATGTAGCACCGCCAGCGGCCGCACGCTTCCTAGACCGGCGAAGCTGCCTAGGTACTCAGGGTCGCGACAGGGCCCGCCAGGCAGAACAATTGCCGGCGATCCTGGGGCGTCCCCCAGGATCGAGACGGCGAAGGGCAGTCGGTGTTCATCGAGGCGCATGCCACCAGCTTTCCTCGCGTCGGCTGTCTCCACTGCCGTAGGAAACAGGTCGACTCTGCCCGCAAAGAATTTTGGGGCGTCGAGCCAACTTACTCGAACGTTGCAGCGGGTCAAGATGTCACCTACTCGTGCAGCAGTCCCGCCTCAGATCGGAGTTCTCGGCGTACGCCCGCGAGTCTTCCCTTGGCGATTCAGGCGAGAAGCTCAGGTGCGGCCAGAGAATTGCAGGACAGGCTTGTCGCATCACGGTGACTGGTAGCGGCCCGGTGCGAGTTCCTCGACGTGGGTGATGCTGACGGCTCCCTGAGCGAGCAGGCGGCGTGCCTTCAGGTGGATCTTGGGGTCATTGACCGTTTCAACGGCCACTAAGTTGCCCTCCCGCTCCCTGGCTACTGCCAGACCCGACTCCCGAGTCGGTGCCAACAGGATCTCACTGTCCGATGGCCGTGCAATACCTGCGATCTGCAGATTCCGGTCGTATTGGTGGCTCCAAAACCATGTGGGCGCGGATCAGACTTCACCTATTGCTTGCCCTAGTTGAAGGTACATTTCGCTGACGGCTGGGTTGTTCACTCGGTAGAGGACGCGTTGCCCCTGGCGGACCTCATCGAGCGGCGGGTCCGCGATCAACAGTCCCGCTGAGTGCAATGACGACAGCGCTTTAGCGACAGTGACCGGTCGGAGTTCGAGCGCGCGTGCGATCTCTGCTCGGCCTGCTGGCCCGCTGGAGCGGAGGTAGCCGATGATGCCGGCCCGGAGCATCGATCCGAGCGCCTCGACCGGGTCCTCGAGCTCTGCGCTAGACGCCGGACGCGCTTTTCTGGGCATCAACACATCATGCCCAACTTCCTCGTCGTTCGCGGGAGGCTAACTCGCTCTTCCCTCTCGTAGTGAGTATTTGTACTATTCACTCATGGTCTTCGAGAGAGCCCGCGACAGTCACCGCGTCGGCGATGTCATCCCGCACTCCCGCGTCCCCCGAATGGGCTACAGACGGACCCCGGGCCGTAGGTGTATAACGCGGCCAGCAGGCGAAAATAGGCTCCTCATTAGGGTTTTCTCATTGAGGGCTGGTTCGAGTTATCTGTCCACAGGCGCGTCTGCGCGAGGGGAGGCAGGGGGTTTACGATGCCGTCACGTTGAAGCCGCGCTTCTCCGACCCGCCAGCGTTGGCGAAGCCCGGCACGCGAAAGGGCGGTACGTGTGATGGCCAAGCAGCGCGCGCAAAGTCGGGGCCTTCTCTGGGCGGTGATCGGCGGAGCGGTTCTTGCCGCCGCGATCGTTGTGGGTGTGCTCGTTGCCGTCACGTCGCAGGGCGGCACCGCGCAGCCGGCCTCTTCCTCGCCTCCCACGCCGACGGCCGGTCCGACATCATCGACGTCGACCGGCGAGGTGGTGGATGCAGCTGCGGTGGAGGCGGGGTGGGTGCCCGAGCCGATCACGACGGACCCGGAGTCTTATCTGAGGGCGGCTATTGAGGCTGCGGGCACTGTTGACACCACCCGCGCTACGCGCGACGAATGGGTGACCTACCTGGACACCTGGTTCACCCCGGACCCTCGCTTCCAGGACCCCGACGAACAGGCGGCACAAACAGCTCGCTACCAACTCACCATGCGAGACGCCGTGATCTTCCCGGACCAGGTCTGGGACTCGCTGGCACGTCAGAACGGCCGCGTGATCGCAAGCACTATGGGCGAGATCTCTTTCACGCCGGTTCCGGACTACGACGGGGACGACATGTTTATCGGTACCAGCGATGTCGTCCTCACGTTCACGCAGACCGGGGAGGACGGTGCGGAGTCGAGCTACGAGGAGCAGGTGCGCGTCAGCGCCCAGGTGCTGTGCGGCGAGGCGTCCGTTCCGGCACCGGGATCGGCCCAAGCCGCCGGCGACTGCAAACTGATCCGCTACTTCGACGCGGCACTGAGCGACTGACATGCCCGGCCCCGCCGCCCCGACCGCTGCGTTCACCGTCGCTCGCAGCCGCACCGGGCGGCGGGTACTCATCGCGCTCACCGTCCTCGTCCTCGGTGCGGGCGGGATGCTCCTGACTCCGGTGGTCTTGTTGGCCGCCGCCATCGGAGCCGGCGCACCGGCGCCCGCACCTGACCGGCCCGCCGCTGGATCCCCCGCTGCGTCCGGCGAATGGGGGATGCCGCTCTCCGGCGAGTTCACCAGGGGCCGGGGCTTCGGCCACAACCCCGTCATCGGTTGCGCCTACTGCTCGGTCAACCACCAGGGGTACGACATGGCGCAAGGATGCGGCAGCACCATCTACGCCGCCGGGCCGGGCACCGTGATCACCGCCGGGAGCTACCAGGGATACGGCAACACCGTGCGTATCGACCACGGCGACCGCCTCGTCACCCTCTACGGGCACATGCAGTCGAGCTCCCTCCGGGTGCAGGTGGGAGACACGGTCACTGCCGGTACGGCGCTTGGGGCCGAGGGCAATACCGGAAAGTCCTTCGGCTGCCACCTGCACTACGAAGTCATCGACCACGGCGCCTCGATCGACCCCGCCCCCTTCATGAGCTCTCTCGGACTGGCTCTGCCCTAACCCCTCCCCCTGGATAGAAGGAGAATCACATGCCCCTCGCCCACCTGGTGAACGTCCCGGACATCAATCCGGACTTTTCCGCCCCCTTCTTCGGCGGCTTTCAAGTGATCGTGTCCTATGTCCTCGCCGCCGGAATGCTCGTCGTCCTCACCATGCTCATCGTCGCCGGCGGCTCGCTCGCCTTCCGCGGCGCCGGCAACGAGCGCGTCCGCTCCTGGGCCGGAGAACACATCCTCTGGATCTTCCTCGCCGCCGCCATCCTCGGCGCCGTCAGCGGCATCTTCCAGTGGTTCATCAACTTCGACTTCGGCTTCTGATGCGCACGCTGCGCACCCTCACGGTCGCCGCAGCCCTCGGCCTGGTCGCCCTCCTCAGCGCGGCGCCCCCTGCGACCGCCGCGACCTCGGGCTCCGCCTTCGCAGCGGGATCCCCTGCCTCCGTCAACGGACTGTCGTGGTCGGCCCCGAGCCACCCGGTGGAGTGCACCGCGGAAGGCAACCAGGTGTCCTGCACCCCTACCGATCCACGAGAGGTCCGCGCCGCCAGCTGCTTCCTCGGGCTCCCCATGGGCGGCACCGTCGCCACCGTGTGCACCACCTACGAGGGCCACCACGACGCCCTCCGCGCCGCCGGCGGCGACCCGGTCATTGTGCAGTACGGGTGCTCTGTCGGCGACGTGGTCTGCATCTCGTTCGAGAATGCCGGACGCGGCGCCGCTATCGCGTCCACCACGGCCATGCGCACCGTGCTCACCGCGATGAAGTTCGACACCAGCACCGCCCTGTGGTCCGCGGCGACCGGGGAATGGTCGTTCTGGGCCTGGGCGATCCTGATCGTGCTGCTCGGCGCGATGATCTGGGCGATCACCGCCGCCATCGTCGCCCGTGACCGCGACGCCCTGTTCGGCGCGATCATCCGCTCGTTCCTTGCCATCCCCGCCGTCCCGCTCGGGCTCTGGGTGACCGGACTGCTCCTGAACGCGGTGGACGACCTGTCCTGGTACATCCTCAACCGCGACGGACCTGGGGGACTTTTCTCCGCACTGCAGGGGGTGATGTGGGCCGGCGGTCAAGCCAACTACTTCTTCGCGTTCGTCATCCACGGGCTCCTCATGGTCGCGATCTTCCTGCTCCTGATCGTGTTCGCGTTCCGCAACCTCGCCCTCGCCGCGCTCATCGCCGTCGCCCCCATCGCCTGGATGATCTTTCCCGTCCGCACCCTCGGCCCCCAGTGGGTGATCCGATACGTCTCCGCCGTCGTCGCGCTCCTGCTCACCACACCGCTGACCATCGGGTTCTTCGCTCTCATCGTCAACGGCCTCGCCGGGATAACCACCATCTGGGACCCGCAGTCCTGGCCGCTGATCCTCGGCCTCCTGCTCGTGGCCTTCGCCCCCTTCGCCGTGTTCGGGTTGTTCTCCTTCGTCGGCGGCGCCGCCGTCGACTCCATCGGGTCCCGCATGGGCAGCACCGCCGCCCGCTCCACCACGAACGCCGGCCGCACCCTCGCCCGCATCCCCTCTCGCCTGGGCAGCTCCCCCGCCGGAACCCGCCCCACCCCCACCACCCGCACCGCTACCACCACCACCGCAACGACCACCCGCACCGCGACCACCGGCACGGCCCCACGACCCGCTGCGGCAGCGAATTCACGTCGCACCGAAGGTGCCGCCGGCCGCCCGACGGCGCAACCCTCCCCAACGGCGTCGCCGAGCTCGCGGCCTCGTACCGCATCACCGCCCGAAACTGCGGCCCCCTCGCCTGCCCAGACTCCGACCCGGAGGTCCTCATGACCAGCACCAGCGCCACCGACCCGGCCCGCCCCGTCCGCCTGCCCCGCCGGTCACGTCAGGGCATCGTCCTCGGCATGGACGCCTGGCAGATCGCGTGCGTCACCATTGCCGCTGCCGCCATGCTGATCGGCATCAACCGGTTCGGCCCCGCCGGGCTGCTGTTCGTCGCCCCCGTCTATCTGCCCTTCGGGATCGTCGCGCTGGTGCAGCTGCAGGGAATGTCCGCACCCCGCCTGCTCGCGCTGTGGCTGTCCAAGCAAGTCCGCCATGCGGCCGGCGCAACGACGCAGCAGTATCGGCCCGAACACCCGGTGAAGGAGGGCACCCTGAACCTCCCCGGAACGCGCGCGTCCGTGCAGATCTGGGACGTCGAAGGGATGGCCTCCGCGTACAGCCCGCACGAACGCACCGTGTCCATCACCGCCGAGCTCGAGGTGCAGGGCTTCCTGATGAAAGACATCCCCGAACGCCGCGACCTCGCGCAGCAGTGGGCGAACGTGCTCGCCGCGTTCACCCAACGCCCAGGCGTGAAACGCGTCACCCTGCAGGAACGCACCACCCCCACCACCATCCGCGCCGCCCGCGCACACCTGGACGACATCACCGCCCGACTCCAGGACACCCCTGCTACCGATGTGGCCGAGAACTACCGGCGAGTGATGGACACCTCCGAACGGTTCGCGGTCGCGCACCGCAACTTCCTCACCCTCACCCTCGGCCTCCCCGCCCTCTCCGCCCAGCTGAAAGCCCTCGGAGGTGGCGCCGAAGCGGTCCAGCGGCTCGCCGCGATCGAGGCCCAGAACATCACCGACGCGCTGCGAACCGCACGGATCACGGTGCGCCGCTGGCTCACCCCCCGGGACCTCGCCGCCCTATCACGCACCGCGTTCGACCCCGAGTTCCTCTCCACCGTGCAGAACCGCGACCCCGAACACGAAGGCGTCGCACTGTCGGCGATCGGGCCGATGTACCTGGAAGAGCCCCGCGGCAAGAACGGCATCGTGATCACCGACTCCGGCGTCCACACCACCATGTGGATCCACGAATGGCCCCGCTCCGACGCCCCTATCGGGTTCATCTCCCCACTCGTGTTCGCCCGCCACCCCGTCACCGGCGAAGCCGTCACCCACATCTTCTCCATCGTCCTCACCCCCGTCCCGGTCGAGAAAGCGCTGCGGCGCATCCGGGAGGAGAAGAAGGTGTGGCGGGGAAACCAGAAGATGCGCGCCCGCCGCAACGCCGACGGCTCCGCCGCCGACGAAGCTGACTGGCTCGCCCTGGAACGCCAAGAAGAAGAGCTGGTCGCCGGTCACGGCGAATTCCGGTACGGCGCCTACCTCACCATCACCGGCCCCGACGAGGAACAGCTCGAGCAGTCCGTCGCCGGCGCCCGCAACGCCCTCTCCCAGGTCGGCATGGAAGCGCAGATCCTGTACTGCCAGCAAGCCGAAGCCCTCCTCGTCAACGCCCTGCCGCTAGGGATGGGGATGAAGTGATGACCCGCAAAGTCGTGCACATCGCCCCCGCGAACCAGACCCGCGCCGACCGTCGCGCCCGCGAGCTCGAGATCCGCACCGCACTCCGCGACGGCGCGACTCAACAGAGCACGCGGGACAAGCGGGGACTGCCCGAGCCGGCGGTGCCGGGACCGTTCGGCCCCGGGCTGGGAAACGGCGGTTACTGGAACCTTGCACCGATGCGGGTGCCGGCGCATCAGGCGACGTCGCAGCACCTCGCTGGGATCTACCCGTTCGTGGCCGACACCGGGCTCGGACACCGTGGCCCGATCGTCGGGGTCGATCTGAACGCGGACGCGCTGTGGCACTTCTCCCCGTGGGAGACCTACGCCGACGCCACCGAGCGGGGTGCGTTCTCCACCAACATCCTCGTGCTCGGCGCCTACCGCTCCGGCAAGTCCGCCACCATCAAGACCCTCGTCGTCCGCTCCCTCGCGTTCGGCCACCAAGCCGTCGTCCCCTCCGACAGCAAGGGCGAATGGGTCGTGGTCGCCAACGCCGTCGGGGGCACCGTCATCCGGCTCGGCCACGACACCCACACCCGCCTCAACCCTCTCGCCCGCGGACCCCGCCGCACCGGCACCAGCGACGAACAACACGAGCAGATGGTCCGCCAGCGCCGCATCGCCACCCTGATCTCCCTGATCGAGATGGCCCTCGGCGGCAAAGCCCTCACCGCACCCGAGCACGCCTGCATCCACCTCGCCCTCGAACGCGCCATCACCGCCACTCACGACCACCCCACCCTCCGCGCCGTGTACGCCGAGGTGATCCGGATCGCCGGCGGCGACACCGACGACCCTGACCTGATTCCCGCCTCCTCCGGACCCCGCTACGTGCTGCGCCGCTTCGTGGACGGCGACCTCTCAGGGCTCTTCGAAGACGAATCCACCGTCGTGTTCGACGAGAACTCCCCCCTCGTCGTCGTCGACACCTCCGAGCTCTTCGCCCGCGGCGAGCTCGTCGCCCAGCTCACCCAGGTGTGCGCGACCGCGTGGATACAAGCCGTAATCTCCGACCGGGACGCGCACCGCACCCGCTACGTCATCCGCGAAGAAGGCTGGCGGGACATGACGTCGCTGGCCGCGCTGCAGATGTACCAGCAGTGGCTGAAACTGTCCCGCCACTACGGAATCAGCAACATCGTCATCCTGCACAAGATGGGCGACCTCGACGCCGTCGGCGCCGCCGGCTCCCAGGAACGCCACCTCGCCTACTCGATGGTCGGCGACATCGAGAACAAGTTCATCTTCCGCGTCAACCACCAAGAACAAGCCGCGCTCCGCGACCGCCTCAACCTGCCCGCCACGCACGTCGACATGGCCCGGCAACTCCGCAAGGGCGAGTTCATCGCGTACGTCGGCCAGTTCTCCTACCTCGTCGACTGCTTCTCCACGTCCACCGACTACGAATACGACCTGTTCAAGACCGACGACGCCGTCCTTCCCCACACCGACATCGACCTGGACCCGGCCGTCGTGGAGCCGGTGCGGATCGACGAGTGGTGGCCGAACCCGACGGACGAACCGGAGTCGAGCCTGACCGGCTGGCTCACCGCAGAAAGGGAGATCGGATGACCCTGCTCAGCCCCCACCCCCAGGTGCACGCCACCGTGTATGGCAGCACCGCCACCCTGATCACCCCGCACGGCGACGAGGAGCTCATCGACGCCGCCGCCGGGCAAGACGTCCGCGGCTGGGTCCTCACCCGCACCGCCACCATCGCCTCCGAACTGCACCAAAGCGTCGAACTGCAAACGACCGGCGACCGCGGCGAACACCGCCTCCTCGTCAACCCCGACGGAACCATCACCCGCCCCGAGCACCCCGCCACCCGCCGCGAATCCCGAACCACCGAACCCGGGAATCACGACATCCCGGAACTCCCGCAGTCACAGCCTGCGGGAGGCATGGGCGACGAGACCAGCCAGGCACCGGATGCCACGGCCGCGGAGCCGGATCGGCGCCCGTCGTTCATCAGCGGCCCTGAACGAGCACCGCAGGCACAGATGGGATGGCGCGGGGCGCTCGCCCGGGCCGGCTTCACCGTGAAGCCGTCGGCGCGTGACGTGGCACGGGATGCGGCGGTGCGGGCGGTGTCGCAGCACTGGGCGGGGTGCCGCACGATCGCCGTGGTCAACGGCAAAGGCGGTGTCGGCAAGACCATGACCACCGCCATGCTCGCCGCCGCGTTCGCCCGCTACGGCGGGGGGTCCGTGCTGGCCTGGGACAACAACGACACCCGCGGCACCCTCGGCTGGCGCACGGAAACCGGCCCGCACGACGCCACGGTCCAAGACCTGCTCCCCGAAACCAGCCGGCTCCTTGAGCCCGCGGCCGGGATCGCGGAGATCGCCGGGTTCGTGCACCACCAGACCGCCGACCGGTACGACGTCCTCCGCTCCAACCCCGAACTCCTCGCGGTGCGGCAGCGCATCCAAGCCGACGAGTTCGATCGACTGATGGCGGTCGCCGCCCGCTACTACCGGCTCGTCATCTTCGACTCCGGCAACGACGAATCCGCCGACCGGTGGCTACGGATGATCGACTCCTCCTACCAACTCGTCATCCCCACCCTCGCCTCCCCCGAATCGGCCGAGTCCGCCGCCCTCCTCCTCGAGGCCCTCGCCGCCCGCGACGAACGCTCCGCCGCGCTCGCGACACACGCCGTGGTCATCGTCACCCAGCACGACCGGCACACCGCCGCAGACGCGAACAGCATCATCGACGGTTTCACCGGCCGAGTCCGCGCCGTGCACCACATCCCCTTCGACCCCGCCCTCAAGAGCGGGCCGCTGCGATTTGACACGCTGCGGCCAGCGACCCGCGACGCGTGGATCGCCGCCGCCGCCGCCACCACCACCCACCTGTGACCGGGGCCGCCATGAACTCCTCATTCACCGACACCCTCACGACCCTCGACCAGTGGGAGCCCTTGGTTGTGGCGGGCCTCGCCGGACTCACGCTTGCCCTTGCCATCGGCTGGATCGTCGGCGTGCTGCGGCGACGGCGCGACACTGTGCTGCGCGACCTCGAGCTCGGCATCCCCGTCAAGCGGCGGCGGTTGCCGCTCTGGGCTCACGCCGTCGTTAGTGCCGTCGTCGGCGGAGTCCTGGGCGCGGCGGTGCTGTGGCCGTGGCTTCTTCTCGCCGCCACGCGGCAGGGGCTTCCCGCCTCCGCGATCGTTCCCGGGCTGGTGGGGGACAGCATCCTCATCGCCCTCACCGTTTCACCTCTGGCCGCCGGCGCCGTGGCCGTACGTCGACGCTGGACCGCGCGGGCCGACGCCGCGCGAGAGGCAGGCCTCGCCTTCCGGATTCGGTCCTCGGCGCACCGGTATCAACCGCAGGAGGAGGACTGGTGATGCCCACACGCCTCAGCTCCACCCTCCTGCCCGCCGCCCTGACGGGCGTCATCCTGTTGGCGATGGCGTTCGCCGTCGTCGCCGACACCCTTATCGGCGCGGCGTGCGGGGCGCCTCCGGTCCCGAACAGCCCGATCAGCGGACTGTGGTTCGCCGTCACCGGTGACCCCGCCGCCTACACCGTTACTCCCGGCTGTACCGTTCCGGCCCTTGGCATCCGACTTATCGACGCCATCCTCGTCCTCCTGGTCATCGGCGCGGCACTGTTCGCCTGGGTTGCGTACAACCGGTATCTGCAGTCGGACGCGCACTTCATCGCTGACCTCCGCGGCCGGCCCGGGTTCGCCAGCGGCAGCGAGATCGCCGGGCACCTGTCCAAGCGCGCAGTCCTCACCCGCGCTCGCCACCTTCGCCCCGACCTCACCCGCCCGACCCCGACCGACGTCGGGTGGCGGATCGGGCGCTCCCGCGGCCGGGACGTGTACGTGTCCATCGAAGACTCCGTCGCGCTCGAAGGCCCGCCCCGCTCCGGCAAGGGCTACCGGGTCCTCATCTCTGCGATCCTCGACTGGTCAGGCCCCCTGGTCACCACCTCAACCACGAACGACAACCTCACCGCCACCCTGCGCATGCGCGCGCAACGCGGCGACGTGCACGTGTTCGACCCACAAGGCCTCACCGGCATCGCCCACCCGCTGCGCATCTCCCCCATCACCGGGTGCGCCGACCCGCTGGTCGCAATGCAACGCGGCGACGCCATCATCACCGGCACGGCACTGGGCGCCTCCTCCAGCAACGGGGAATGGGCGCAGGCATCCTCCGTCATCCTCGGCCGGCTCCTGCACGCCGCAGCCATCGGCGGGCGCAGCATCAGCGACCTGTACGACTGGGGGTCCAGCCCCGCCCTCGCCCGCTCCGCCGTCGACATCCTCCGAACCGACGGCGCACCCGGCTGGGGCGACAGCCTGGAAGCCATCATCGCCGGCGACGAGAAACTCGTCTCCTCCATCTGGTTCGGCGTGCAAGGCGCCGTCGCCCCCCTCGCCGTCCCCCAGATCCGCGCCGCGCTCAGCCCCACCCGCGCCGACCGTCCCTTCGACCCCGTGGGCTTCCTCACCGGCGAGAACACCCTGTACCTGATCGGGTCCGCGTCCGGTGCGTCAGCGATGGGCGGGTTCCTCGGCGCTCTCCTCGACGACGTCGTCGACGTCGCCCGCACGAAAGCGCTCGCTTCTCCCGGCTCCCGCCTCCGCCTGCCGCTCGGGCTGATCCTGGACGAGATCGCGAACATGTTCCGGTGGGCGAACCTGCCCCGCACGATGGCGGACGGCGGCGGCCGCGGCATCTGCACCTTCGTCGTCCTCCAAGCCCTCTCCCAAGCGGAAACGTCCTGGTCCCGCGCCGAGGCCGACACCATCTGGGCCGCCGCAACCGCCAAAGTCCTCCTCGGCGGCGCGTCCCACGTCGCCCACCTGCGTGACATCGAGGCGCTTCTCGGCAACCGCGAAACACGCCGCACCCAACAGTCCTGGTCCACTCGGCAGGCCGGCCGCAACACCAGCGAACACATCGAACGCCAGCCCCTGATGACCGTCGACGAAATCCGCCGCATGCCACCCACCACCGGACTCCTCGCCTACCGCAACCGACGGGGCGTGCTGCTCGATCTGGGCGGGTGGGACGCCCGCTCCGACGCCGCCGCGATCCGCGCGGGGAAGAAGGACGCCGAACGCGAGCAGGTCGCCACCTTCGCCGCACGCGCCACACCCACGGAGGAGGCGTCGTGAGCAACGCCCGCCGCGGCACCGTCCGCAACACCTACCGCACCGGATACCTGCGCTCCGCCGCCTGGTTCCGCCGCCGCGACCGCTGGTTCCGCACCGAAGGTCGCCACGGACCCGTCACCTGCGCCGGCTGCGGCCGCCCCGGTACCCGCCGCACCCTCGAGCTGCACCACCTGTCCTACCGCGGCGTGTACGTTCGCGACGGCAGGTGGCTCGCCACCGAACACCACGACGACCTGACGGCGCTGCACCCGTTCTGCCACGAACTCGTCCACCGCCTCATCGACCGCGACCGCGTCCTCGCCCACAACCGCGCCCACCGCGACGCCTCCCTCCTCGCGATCCGCCGCGTACGCGCCGCCCTCACCCGACAGCAGGCCGCACCGTGAGCACACCCGAGTACGACCCTGAGGTCGAACAGCTCCTCCTCCAATCGCTCGGTCTCGATCCGACCCGCCGCGACGGTGATTCGGGGTTGATCGGTGGCGGCACCATCAACTGGCGCACGCTCCGCGACGAAGACGCCCCTGCGGCGTGGGAGGCGCTGCGTGGGTGGGTGGAATGGTTCACCACCCGCTACAACATCCCCGTCTCCACCGTCCCACCCTGCTGGTGGCAACACGACACGCTCGTCGAAGAACTCTCCGCCCTGCACACCGCACACGTCGCCGCGTTCGACCCCTCCGACACCGGCTTCGGCCCGCTCAGCTGGCACGAACGCCTCGCCATCGCCATCCCCCGCCTCACCCGCGCCTACGGCGGCGGCTGCTCCACCGAACACCGCCCCACCAAACCCCGAACCTGGGACGGCGTCACCGACGAGACCGCATGGACCGCGTGGACCACAACGGCCCACGCTCACCAGAGCACCCACCCGGGCGCTCCCCAACAGAAAGAGAGAACCACACCATGACCACCAGAATCCCGGTCACGCTCGAGGGCAACCTCACCGCCGACCCCGAACACGGCCGAGGCGAAAGCGGCAACGAATACGCCCGCTTCACCGTCGCCGTCAACGACCGAAGACTCAACCAATCCACGGGGCTGTGGGAAGACGCCGGCACCGTCTTCCACCGCGTCGTCGTCTTCGACAAACAAGCCGCCCACGTCGCGGAATCCCTCCACAAGGGAGACTCCGTGATCGTCGCCGGCGACCTCCGCTTCGGCACCTACGTCGACAAGGAAGGACAAACCCGAGAGTCACGCGACGTCGTCGCGGACAACGTGGGCGCGTCGCTCAAGTTCGCCGACGTCGCCATCGAGCGCAGCCCAAAAGCTGACGGCCCCGCAGCACACGCCCCGGGGCCGTCCGCCACACCGGCCTCGTACGCCGGCGCAGGAATCACACGCTAACCAACCATCACGTCAGAAGCGGGTGGGAGTGATGGTACTCCCACCCGCTTCCGGTGTCCCGAAGTTCCCCACTCCCGCAGTTCGGCAGTTCACAATCCCGTGATGAGGCTCGTGTCACACCTCCCTGCTGCCTGATATCCAGCCTCGAAGTGAGCGGCGGTCGTGCAGTGACGGCTCGTGGAATACCGGA
This sequence comes from Microbacterium wangchenii, assembly GCF_004564355.1. Lineage (NCBI taxonomy): Bacteria > Bacillati > Actinomycetota > Actinomycetes > Micrococcales > Microbacteriaceae > Microbacterium > Microbacterium wangchenii. The sequence goes on along the minus strand of NZ_CP038266.1, from coordinate 310,327 downwards.
CCGAGCGCAGCGAGGGAGGATATGCCGCTGTGAGTCTTGAGATGGCTGGTCTGGGACTGGCTGGCAGGGTTGATGTTGGTCGTCTTCGTCCGGTCGTGGCTCGATATGCCGCTGGCCCCGTGTGGGCCTTTCTTTCGATCTGCCCGTCCCGGGCGAGGGCGGCCGACGCCACCCGGCCCACCTCGATGGCCTGATTAGAAGCCTGCCCGACCTCCTTGGGTCGTGGCCCGTCACAGTGATGCCGCGAAGTGATTTCCTCCCGGGCCGGCGCCGGCCGCCGCGCGGCCGTGCCCGTGTTCCATCGAAGGAAGGACCGATCCGCAATGACTATCGTCGCGCACTCCCATCCGTTCGTCATCGGCGTGGACACCCACGCCAAGACACACACGTATGCCGTCATCGAGACGGGGTCTGGGCAGCTGTTGGGCTGCCAACAGTTCCCGACCAGCCCGCCGGGCATCGCCCGCGCGATCGGCTGGGCCGGCCGCCTGACCGGGGGTGAGGCCGATACGTTGTGGTCGATCGAGGGTGTCGCCACCTACGGCGCGCGACTGGCCCGCGCGGCCACCGAGAGCGGATACGAGGTGGTCGAAGCACCCCGCATCAGCGCCAGAACCCGCCGCGGCCTTGGCAAGTCCGACCCGTTGGACGCTCACGCGATCGCAGCCGCCGTGCTGCCGCTGGAAGAGAACCAGTTGCGTCGTCCCCGCGCCGACGACGGGACGCGTCAAGCGCTCCGCGTGCTGGTCGCCGCACGCGACCAGATGTCGACGGAGAAGACGGTGAACGTGAACGCGCTCACCGCGCTTCTGCGCACCAACGAACTCGGCATCGACGCCCGCAAGCCCCTCAGCGCGGCCCAGATCGGACAGGCATCACGCTGGCAGAAGCGCCACGAGCCCATCGCCATCGCCACCGCGCGAGGCGAGGCCGTCCGGCTGGCCCGACGAATCGTTGACCTGCAGGACGCGTTGACCGAGAACCACGCCCGCATGACCGAACTCATCACCGCGAGCCCCGCGGCGCCCCTGCTGCAGGAGACCGGCGTCGGCGCTTACACCGCAGCCGTCGTCATCACGGCATGGTCCCACCCCGGCAGAGTCCGAAACGACGCCGCGTTCGCCTCGCTCGCCGGCGTGAACCCGCTGCCCGCGTCCAGCGGCAACACGACCCGCCACCGCTTGAACCGGGGTGGGGATCGGCGCTTGAACAAAGCGCTCCACTTCATCGCGATCACACGAATGAGTCGCGACCCCGGCACGAAGGCCTACCTCGACAAGCGCCTGGCCGAAGGACGCACCCGCCGCGAGATCCGACGCTGCATCAAGCGCTACCTCGCCCGACACCTCTACCGAACCCTCAACGCGCTCTACGACGCCGCTCCTGCGCCCGCCTCGAACTCCACCCTCGCTCCGACAATCGGCTGACCAAGCGGGGAGGGGACGACGTAGTGCCCGAGTGAGCGGTTGCTAAGCGGAGCTCGGAGCGCAGCGGAGAGCGGAGTCTGCAAAGAGCGAACGACGGGAACGGAGTCATTCCTCCCCGCTACACTCTCGCCGTCGGAGGGGGCACTTACGCCTTCGTCACTGGGACGCAAGACGCTTCGGAGGAGACGAGTCAGGTCACCACGACCGGCTGAACTTCGACCGGCCCCGGGCAGACGCCATCGGAGCTGCTGGTGAATGGAATCTCGAACCATTCGTCGCGGATGGTCGCACCGGCGGCGTCGACGATCGCAACCCGGATGCCAGCCCCAAGATCAAGCCCGATAGTGTCTTGCGGCGCATACGGCGGTTCCTGCGGAACCTCCCATTTCCCGGGGTCCACGGATGCGACGAGAGCGGGCTCGCAATCGTCGCCCAGACACGCCGCCACCGATCCGCCGCCGACCAGGTCCGGATCTATCTCGATGACAACCGGATCTGAGAGGACGAACCCGATGGCCGGGCAGGCGACGCCCGGGGGAACGCATGCGCTGAGAGCCAGCGCACTTGTGAGAATCCCGGCGGCGACAGCAACCTTGGGCGTTCGCATGCCAGTGAATCTAACAGCGACTCGGCAGCGCCCATCGCGCCCACTCCGGTTCCCACATCCGAGGGACCTTGACAAACATAGAAGCATCGAAAGGCCGGCACGGAGCGGCCACAGCGAGCTACCCTGGCGCACCAGGCACGACGCTCTCTCCAACAAGATCCCTGCTGCATAGTCCGTACCGAACAAGGCGTTATTGCAGAGCGGGATATCGAGCCTGATATGCGGGCCGCGACCCGGAACGGAAGGTGCGCAAGCTCATACAGGACAGCCGACGGTTGTGCCCATATCGTCGAGACCGTGGCAGAAGAGAGCAGGGACTACGGATTCACTAGGGCGCCGATCGACCCGCATGAACTGGAGCTGTTGCTGATGGTTCGCCATCGGCTCAAGCAACTCGGCGGCCTGATGCGCTGGTGGCAACGGCTTGAGAATTCCGAACCGCTTTCGGATTCCGAACTCGCGCTAGACGACGATTTCACGGCATGGCGACATCTCAGCACGACGGTCCGCTTCGCCGTGACTCATGCGGCCGACAACCTGCGGGTGTTGGAAGGCATGATGCGCGAGGACGCTGAAGGTCCGCTGCCGCTCGTCGCCACGTATCCGCTTGCTCGTGCGGCGCTGGAAGGTGCCGCCAGCGCGCTGTGGTTGCTCGCTCCGAACGATCCGCGCGAGCGCGTGATTCGGCACCTGAGGAACGCTGCGCGCGAGCTGCACGACGAAGCGTCCTTCCGCAAGTTCTCGTTGAAGCTCGCATTCGATCAACGGGTTGAACTGGAAATCAGCGGCTCAGTAATCGGGCATGAGGAACGGACATATAAGAAGTGGCGGCGACGCCAAGCGGACCAGATCGCTGACTGTGCTCGACGCGTTGGCATCGCAGACCCTACGCAGGATCGGTCGTTCATCGGTTACGGCGAAATCGTTGCCCAGGCGACCTCCGCCACCGATACTCCTGGCGCCTACGGCGAGATTCTCTGGCGCCAGATGAGTGGACTAGCACACCCGTCGCTGCTGCGAGCTACATCCACGCTGCATATGGGTCCGAGGGACCACGAGGGCGATGGGACGGTGCGGGTCGAGATGAGCAGCAAGGTGAACACCGTCGCTTCAGGGGTTCTGTTGGCTCTGCTGCTGCTCAAGCGGGCGCTTGGTGCATATCAGCTTCGGTCGGATCAGAAAGGGAACCGGAAGGCGTACGGTCCCCCCGGTCATCCCAGACCCGGTTGATTGGGTTACAAGACGGGCCTGCGAGACGTCTGTTCCGGCGCTCCACCGTTTGTGCCCACACCCACCTTCGACGCGTCGCTACGCGTGCTTCCGAGGGAGCGACGAGGTGGTCGGTTTTCGAGCGCACTGCGGATTCGGTCTAGGACTCGCGAATGGACCCGCGCATCGTCACCCGAAGCGTGCCCGCGAGCATGCTGTGTGGCCGCCTCAGCCTGGAGTCGAAGGAGGAGACGCTCAACCCGAACTTCTCGCTCCTGTTCGCCCTGCGTCAGAGGCTCTTCGGCGGAGGGGTCTTGAGCAGCTCGTTTCAGATCGTCGCGCGCCGCGCGGACAGAATCGGCCACGGCCACTTCTGGCAACCCGCGCCGCATCGCCTCAGCAAGACGGGCGCGGGCCGCGGTCTGGGTAGATGCGATCACCACTGCCTCGTTGTGCAGTCGCCCGCGAGTCATGCCGACGTAGAGCCCCGCCGCGTCGACGTCGGGGCCGACGATGGCCGCGTCCGTGGTCTCGCCTTGGATGCCGTGAACCGTGGAAGCGTACGCGAGTTGTAGGTGATCTCCGGCGTAGTCGTGTGTGATGGTTCGCGAATCCCGCGGGTCCGACAGCGACACAAGCTGAACGCTCTTGCGGGTGGCGTCTGCGACCTTCCAGAGGGCGCGGTTCTCGACCCCGGCCGCGCGGTCGTTGCGCCGAGTCTGCACGATGTCACCGACGAGGATGCGTTGGCCCTCCGCCCCCAGGACACACCGGGCGGGATTTAGCTCCCCGTTCGCGATGCGTCGCTGCTGAATGCTTTCGTTGAGAGCGTCGGCCTCTTCGTTCGTTCCCGTTACGAGAGCGACACGTTGGCCGTGCGCGGTACGAGCGAGGTATCCGTCGAGCATGACCGCTCTAGCCGCATCCTTGTCATCGGCGCGACGCAGGTGTCCGCCGTCGGCGAGGTCTCGTGCAACGGCGAAGGCGTCCTCCTTGGTTGAGGCGTTGCGAAGGCGGAGGGTGAGCTGTCCATACTCCGGATCGCGGAATCGGTGCACGCTGTCGAGCTCGACGACGCTCGTGGCGCGTCGAGTGAGCGCGGCCATCGCGCCGGCGTGACCGACGGGCGCGGCCTGAAGGTGGTCGCCGACCATGGCGATACCGGCTCCCGTCTCGGCTGCGAGCGCGAGAAGCGCGTTCGCGCACTCGAGGTCGGCCATCCCCGCCTCATCCAATACAACCCGGTCGCCGGGGCGCATCGGGTGAAGCCGTGGACCATTGTAGATGGAGCCGGTCTCGGGATCCGCGTCGCCCGCGGCGAGACGGGTCCATACCTGCCGCCCAGCCTCGTCGGTTCGCCACCGCCACCCATGATCAAAGAGCAGCGCATGCAGGCTCGATGCCGCGGCACCCGTCTCGCGGGACGCCACGCTTGCCGCCTTCTTCGTCGGCGCAACAACGAGCATCCGTCGCTTCTGCGCCGCGAGAGCGAACTGCGCCACCCGCAGCATGGACGTCTTCCCCGACCCGGCCGGCCCAGTGACACTCACGAGCCGGTCGGTACCCGCGATCACGGTCGCAGCATCCAGCTGCCGGTTCCCAAGCTGCGGTCCAGGACCGAGTGCGCGCTTCGCGACCAACGCCATCACCGACGTCGACGGGCGCTCACCGGCGGCCCCCAGGGCTTCCAGTCGCTCCGCCACCTCTCTCTTGAGATGGGCCGTGGATTGCGCCATCAGCGCTTTCACGTGTGCCGGACGATCCCCTGCTTCGGGAAGCAGATCTTCCGTGTGCAGGTGCGCCGCCGCCTCCACCTCGTCGATCAGCGATTGCAAGGCATCACGATCACCCACGACCCCCGATGCTGCCACCGCGCGCAGCGCGCCGGCGCGAAGGTCGAAGACGCTGATCCGTCCGCCGTTGGCGGGCGATCGTGCATCCGCCTCCGCTACTGCTCGTAGCGCGAGTAGCTCGACATTCGCTTCCTCGACCCGCGTCGCGGGCACGAGCACGGGGCCGTGGGGTGACAGGGCGCGCGGATCGATCTCCGCGATCTCTTCACGCGTCAGGCGCTCCCAGTCGTCCTCTTCCAAGTGGCGCGGCTTGTTGGGTCTGCCGAGCGCCCACGCCCGTCGGTCGATGGACCGGCGGACGTCGAGGGAGGGCTCGGCCCGGGCGTGTTCGGCACGCCATTCAGCGAGAAGCATCGCCCGGTTCGCTTCGATCTGATTCGAGCGACGAGACATCGGCTTTACCAGGTGCTTGAGCTCGAGGATTTCGCCGTCCGCGCCGAGGGTGTACCCGTGCCGGGCCAGAGCGGCCACCCACGTAGGATCGGTGCGGGCGGCTATCTCGCCCTCCGCGTTTACGACGGTATGGAACCGCATCGCAACACGCGAGTCGACGTTTGACCATCTCCCGTCTCGACCCCGCACCTTCACGCTCAGCCAGAGATGGCGGTGGACGTGAGGGTCCAGCGCTCGGGAGCGCCGATGCTGCAGCTCGACGACCTCGATCCGCGCCAAGCGTTCTCGGATGCGGCCGCCAGCGCCTCGTCGAGCGTTGAGCTCGGCGTGCCAGGCGCGGATGACACGATCGCGGAGACGATCCTGCAGTCGCTCATATTCGGCGGCGAGCTCAGGATGCAGGAGCGCGGCGATGCTGAAGGACTTCGGAGCATTGATCGTGCCGTCGAGCACCAGGTCCGCGTCCGGGGTGGCGAGCACCCGCCCGCGCTGTTCGCCGGTCGCAGGGTCGCGCCCATCGACCCACGCTGACAGAGCATCTGAGGTGAGTTCGTCTTCGACGAGTCCATCCTCATCGAGGGCGAAACGTGTCACCGTCCGGCCATCCGTTTCGGCGTAGTCAGACGCCGCGGACGCCCCACCGCTCAGGTGCGAGTCGCAGGTTCCCTCGAAGGCGTATGCCATCGCCTGTCGAACCCCGTGAGAGCCCACCCCACGCTTCCATCGCTCGAGTCCGCCGCGCATGGCGGGCACCCTACGCAACCCACCGAACTCCGGCTACAGGCCCCGCTCACTGAAAGTGCCTGCGTGCATCGCTGTTTCGTTATGCCGTTCGCGCGCCGGGTTGTGGTTCCTATCGGCGACCGTCGCTCCCTGCCGGCGCTTCGTCATGGGTCGTCGACCACGCACGTGTAGGGGGGCTCCACCGCGCATCTTCTCGATGCCGGTATCGACGCGAACCTTCTCCCAGTCGCGCATCTCCGGTCCTTGATCCCAGGTCAGTGCGCCGCGCAGCTGCACCGGGAGCTGCTGGATCTTCCGGGTCAGCGCGGGAGCGACCTGGTCGGGCTTGTAGCCGTCGGGGAGGTGAACGAGCATCGTGAAGTTCGAATGCCGTTCCACAAGCGTGCCAATCGCAGACAAGTTCCCCGCGCCAATGATCAGATCGCCTTCCCAACTTCCCGGGACGGCACGATCACTCGCCGTCGGCGGACGCTCCGAGATGTTGACCATGTTCGGGATCCGGTTCTTGCGCTGCCCGACCTTCCGACTGGGATGACGCAACCCTCTCCCGGTCCGCAGATACCGGGTCAGTTCCTGCTTCAACGCGCCTCGGGACTGCACGTAGAGCGACTGGTAGATCGTCTCCGCGCTCACCTGCATCTCCGGATCATCGGGGAACTCTCGCCTCAGCCGGCCGGCGATCTGCTCCGGCGATCGACGCTTAGCCAGGTCCTGCTCCACTCTGACACGCAGTCGCAGGTTGGTCGCCAGCTTCGCCGGCTTAGGCCTCACCGCCCGCCCCATCGCCGTCATCTGCGCCATCGACGCCCGATACCGGCCACGCACGGCGTTCCGGGACAGTTCCCGAGACACCGTCGACGGCGCGCGTCCAATCCGCCTCGCGATCGACCGCACCGACTCGCCCCGCGCGACGCCGACCGCGATCTCTTCCCGCTCGACGAACGACAGATACCGGCCCTGCAGGCCCCGTCCGCGTCGCGGCCGGACGCCGCCGGCAGCGACGAGCATCCGTTTCGCCGTCGTGCGGTTCACCCCGATCCGGTCGCCGACTTCACTCGCGAACAGCCCGGCCTGGAAACCGTCCCACGCCTGCTGCACTGCCTCCAGCCGGAACCTCAACGCCAACTCCGCCACAACACTCTCCATTCAGTAAGTGTTGCGACCACCGCAAGAACCCAAGGATCCGGCAGCGGGCGGGAGTCGTCGCTCAGTTCCTGCGCTTGCGCGGCTTGAGCGGCGGGACTTCCAGGGTGGGAATGGCGCGAATGAGGAATTTGTCGAAGTGCGGGACCGTGAACGCGGCATAGCCATGCTCGGGGGTATACAGCAGTCCCATGTTGATGAGCTCCGCGCGCGTAGGGCCGAGGTTTTGAGAGGTGCGCCCCATCACATCTGCCACGTCCGAGGCCTTCTGTGGTGCGGAACCGAGCCCTGCCATGGCTCGCAGGTAGGCGCGCTGCGTCTCGGTCGCCCTGTCGAGCCGAACACGGAAGAAGGACTCGTCGAGCTTGGCCTCGTATCCAGGAACGGCTGTCACGATGTCATCGCGGGTGATGATGGGTCCGTCCGCGACAGTCCAGACCGCGTAGCCGAGTTCTTGAAGGAAGTACGGGTAGCCGCCCGTCACCTGCAAGGCCTCCACGAGTGCGTCATCGTCATACGTGACGTTTTCATCCGCTGCGGGCTTAGTCAGCGCCGCCTTCGCGTCCGGGTCATCGAGGTTGCCGATGGAGGGGAACTTGAATAGGCGCTCCGCATACGACTTCGCGTCGCCGGCAAGTTCCGCAATCTGCGGGAGCCCTGCGCCGACCAGCGTCACCGGGAGCTTTCGCTGCACCATCTTATGAAGCGCCTCAATCGTGGCTTCGAGCTGCTGCTTGCTGAGGAACTGGACCTCGTCGAGGAGCAGAACTACTCCGCGTTCCCTCTCTTGAGCGGCCTGACCCAGCGCGACGAACACGTCCGTGACATCAAGCGCAAGATTTGAGTGGTCGGCGAAGCCCTCTGCGGCGTCGACATCCAGTCCTGCTGAGAGAGTTCCCGCGGCATCAACGCTCAGAGTGAACGACCGCAGTACTGACGCCGCATGCTTGAAACGGTCCGTCCACCGCGCCTTTGGGGAGAGCTCGAATAGAGCGGTGCGCAGCTTCGTCGCGATAGCACTGCGGAAGTGGCTCTCGTCGTTCTTACTCACTTCAAGCTCGACGACGACCCAGTCCCTCTCGAGCGCCTTGGTCCGGAACTGCCCCAGCAACACTGTCTTGCCGACACCGCGGAGGCCGGTGATAATCATTGACTGCTCCGTGCGGCCGCGCTCGATGCGCGCCAGAAGAAGGTCAAAGGATTCCAGCTGATCGTCGCGACCGACCACAGCCTGTGGCTCGGCGCCAGCGTTCGGCGTATAGGGGTTGGTCAGTGCTTGCACCGTCCCAGGTTACTAGCTTTAGGGCGTTTTATTAGATTTCACTAAAACGTCCATAAGTCGATAACGCTCGGACGTCGGTGCGGACTCGGAACGCCCCGCTGGAAGCTGGCAGCCATTCGCTCGGCCAAGACCTTCCACGCGATTGCCCGCGGACGGATGCCTCACCGCGCACGGGCGCGGGGCGGATCGCGACCGTGTGTAGCCCCCCGAGCGAAACGGTGCCGGTTGCCGTCGTCGTGGTCCTCGAGGTTGATGAAGCCCGCCGCGATCCTGCGTAGCGGTCGCCGCGCCTGTCCGAGTCTTTGTGTTGAAAATCTGGCTGTGCAGTCCTGGGCGGATCAGGTATGGGGTCGCGCAACTGTCATCGGCATTCCTTCGAGCGGAGGACGCCCGCTCCGCTGCCAGCGGAGCGACTGCCACCTAGACTGACGGCGGGGTGATCCGTGGCGGACAATTCGAAGTTGGACTGGCGTGTAGGTGACGTTCTCGCCTTTGAGCAGATGCGACAGCTATCCGACCTCGTCGTCGCTCGCATGGTTCTTTCCGACCGGTCTCGGGCGCTGGCGGAGCGTCGACGGACTCTGGCGACCAACGGTTATGACCGTGCCGCAGTGGACGCGCGAAGCCGGGAGTTGGCGCAGTTGCTACGGGAGGTGCTCGAATGACCTTCCCGCTGCCACCGGACTCGGCTGAGGCTCGGATCGCTACTGCACTCACGGGCGTGTTCGAAAGTGTCTCGCCCTCCCTGGGGCCGGATGCGGTGCTCTTGATAGGCGGCCCTGGGTCGGTACCCGCACGGGCAGTGGCGCAGATCGTTGCTGACTCGTCAGAACCGATGGCGATCCTCCAGACCGAGGACCTTGCAGCGCTTCTCGGTGGTGCCGGCCGGAACGAAGCGGCCGAGACCTTCCGGACGGGGCTGCTTCACGCGCAGCGCGAGAAGCTGCCGCTTATCGTTGACGATCCACAGGTTGCCGGTTCGCCCAATGGGCCTCTGGAAGCGTTCAAGGCGGCCGGTTTCTCGACGAGGGTCGTTCTGGCGGTGGAACGCGACAGCACCAGCGCTCTGACGGCCTCGACACGACAGCTACGTAGCGGCGCCCTCGGTGCACACAGCACTCTCACTCAGAGCGTCGCCGAGCAGTGGGATCCGATCATGGAGACGCTGCGGGGCATCCCCACCACGACTCTGGACCGGGTGACGGTGCTCGACGGAGATGGGGCGCCGATGTACGACGGGCCCCCCTCCGGTAAGGCATGGGCGGCGGCGCGGGACGCCCGCCATGCACCGTTGTCCGGCATGCAAGGAATCGCCTGGCTCAGCGAGCTGCGGCGCATTGGGGAGTACGTGAGGTCTGCCCGCCAGTCGATCAGTCGAGACGATGTCGCCCTGGTCGAGCAGCTGTACGCCGTGGCCCAGAAGCGAGTGCTCCCCGAACTGCCGATCCGACCCGACTCCACGGCCGCGACCGTGCAGCGCGATCGAATTCGGGTAGAACGGGCGCAGCTCAAGCGACTGATCCTCGACCTCGACCGCGATCGAGACGCGCCCGGCACGGCCCGCCCCAACGGTCCTGACGTTACCCTCTAGCGGGAGCGGCGCCGAACTACGCGGTAAATGCCGGCGCAGCCCCCGTGCATTGCTTGCGGCGGGTTAGGTGCTCACTGCGGCGAGGCCGTTGGAGAGGCGTTCGCGGTTGGCGGTGGGGTCGGTGATGGTGCTGCTGACGAGCCACGTGAAGGTGGTCTCAGCGGCGGACGAGACCTCACCCTTGAGGGGTTCGAGGCACCAGCGAACATCATCGCGCAAGCTGTAGCCGGGCTGCGTGTCTTCCTTGCCGTCGTAGTACGAGAGCGCGGCGACGGCGACGCGGTAGGTGACGGCTTCGGTGATTACACGGTCAATCATGAGGGTTCCTTCGTGTTGGTTTGAGCGTAGGGCCGCTCGCCGGTCAAAGGCCGCGGGGTTGTGGAGAGCCGGACGGAGGATGCAGTGACTGGTGCGTCTGCGGCGCCTCTCTTGTGCGGGGCTGTGTGCGGAGTCGGTCGTTGATGACGCGGGCGATGGCGTCCATCCGGGCCTCCTCCGCCGCCTGTTTCGCGCGTAGGGCTTGTCGTTCCTTTTCGAGGCGCTCCTGGAGTTCCTTGTCCGCGTGGTGGCGATGCACAGCCCGGGCCCGTTCTGATTCCTGGTGCCATGCGTGGATGAGTTGCTCCGGGGTCGGCCCTCCGAATCGGAGGTGCGCAAGCTCCTCCGCCGTTCTGCGCCGGGAGAAGAACGCGTCAGCTGCGGCACGGTTTTGCAGCTTCTCCGTACCCGAGGCCTTGTGGAGGCGGGTGGGTGGGAGGCCGTTGGCTCGGCGGTGCCGTTCGCGCTGTTTCCACCGGCGGTTCGCGGCGAGGATCTTCTCCCGGTTCGCTTCGTAGTACCCGCGCCGTTGCTGCCGCACTGCCTCCCGGTTCTTTTCGAGGTACGCACGAGAAGCCGCACGCATCCGCTCCGGGTCGCGCAGGTACCGCTCTCGCTTCTGCGCGTTGAGCTTCTCGCGGTTCTTTGCCCAGTAGGCGCGCGCTTGCTCCCTACGCCTATGACGGTAGCCCTCGGGGTCAGCAGCCATCTGGCGTTCTACGTATCGAAGCTGGTGCTGGCGTGCGCGCTGCCGTTCATATTCAGGATCGGCTTGCACACGGCGGCGCCACGCCGCGTAGCGCTTCCTTCGATTGCGCTCACGCGGCTTCACGACCTTCTGGTAGTACTCGCGACGCTTCTCGCGGAGCTCCTCCCTGTGTTCCGCCTTATACGCACGGCTCTGCTCGACGATCTTCTCCCGGTTCGCAGCCCGCCAGCGACGCGCCGCCTCCTTCTCCCCTTCCTGCGCCTCTACTCGGTCCTCTGCCGAGCTATCCGCCGGGGTCATCCCAGCCCCCTCGACCCGTCGGCTTCTCGACCCGGTGGCGCAGGCGATGTCCGTCCCGGGCTGCCGGTGCGCTGCGCGAGTCTCTCGATCAGGTCCGGCCGGAATCCGCTCCAGTGGTTCTCGGGCTCGTCATCGACCACGACCACGGGGGCCTGGGAGTACCCGAGGTCCGAAGTCACGAACTCTCGGGCTGCGTCGCTTCCGGAGTCCGAGAGATCGATCACCGTTGTTTTCACACCGACGCGGTCCAGGGCGACGCAGGTCGCCCAGCACTGTTTGCACTGCGGGCCAGTCGAGTAGACCGTGACAGAGATCGTCATGATCGCTGCCCCTTCGCCAGTTGGGGACTCTCGCACTCCGAGAGGCCGGCACCCCCGTGATCGGGGACTGTCGGGGTCTTATCCGAGCTGCCCGATCTCGGCAGCGGCGTGGTGCTGCTGTGTCGTTCGCCTAGGCGGGCGACATTCCTGAGGATGGAGTCGGCTAGTTCCTCTTCGGTGGAGCCGTCGAGGAGATCCTGGTTGTCGAGGAGCAGGTCGATGGCGATGCGCACGAGGGTGTTCTCTGTGATGCGCTCGGTCCGCACACGTCGTTGCCTCATCCTGTGCCGGGCCAGAGCAGCCAGACTCGTGAGCTGATCGGCACGAAGGAGGGTCTCCTTGCGCGTCAGGCGCCGGTACCTTGGGCCATCGATGGCGTCCGCGCTCGTCGGGGTCGTCGGTTGCGTGGCGATCCGTGACCGCACGTCGGTGAACTGGGAGGCGAGGTCGATGCGAGCCATGACACGTCACCCCGCCATCCGTGTCGAAGCAAGCCGACCCACCAACTCGTAGGCGACGGCGGTGACATCCGAGATCGCCTTCGCGGTCCGACGCGTATCCGGAATCGCAGTGATCACTTCGCCGCTCAGGGATGCGTGCGCGTGCAGCAGATACTGACGGAAGTAGGCCGCGAATCGGGGCGACTCGAGACGTTCGTCAATAAGGCGCTCGAGATCCGGCACTTGGTGTGGCACTCGCGGATCGATCCGATTCATCAGCACCGCGTACGGCACCCCACGCGGCCGAATCAGCCGATCGATGGTGCGCACCGTCGGACCGACAGCGAGCGGCTCCGGCGGTAGGGGAACGATCACGAAGTCCGCCAAGCCGAGGACCGTCTCAAGAGTGCGGGTGTCCTCCAGACTGCCGGGGGTGTCGGCGATGACGATGTCGTATCGAGCACCGAGCCCACGGAGACGAACGACGTCCTCGTACGCGGGAATCGCGGCGTAGCTGAACGGCAGGGCCACGCCAGCGTTCTCAGCCCACCAGGCAGCTGACGGTTGCGGATCGACGTCGACCAGCAAGATCCGGAGTCGTCGTGACAGTGAGGCCGCGAGTTGCATCGCGACCGTGGTCTTGCCCACGCCGCCCTTCTGGTTGGCGATTGCGACTACGCCCGGGGTGTTAGCGACCATGACGTCGCGCCTCCACCGTCGACGACTCGACCCACTTCTCAATGCCTTCGCGGGGATACAGGATTGTGCGGCCGAGCCGACAGAAGGTCGGCTCCTGGTGGCGGTGGCGCCGCACCGCCAGCGAGTTGAGCGTCAGTCCCGGCAAGATCGCCGCGACCTGCTCCGGGGTCAGGTACTCGCCAGGCTGAAGCTGCGGTCCGTACCCGTTTGTCATCACCATCACGTGCTCCTTTCGTCTCGGGATGTGTTGACACAAGTGTGTAATTGACGTACTCACTTAGTCAAGAGTGGATACTTCAAATACCCGCTCGCAGACGCCGACATAGGAGGCAGCGTGATGGGCAGCGTTCAGCGGTACAAAACCACCCAGGGCACGCGCTACCTCGTGCGCTACAAGAAGCCCGACGGAACCCACGCGAACAAGCGCGGCTTCCGGACGAAGGCAGACGCTCAGCAGTTCCTCGCCGAGGTCAGCGTCTCCATTTCGAAGAGCGCCTACATCGACCCGGTCGACTCCCGCGTCACCGTCGGCGAGCTCGCCGCGACCTGGCTCCTCGACCAGGCCGCGGTGCTGAAACCTTCGTCGATGCACGTCCTGGAATCGGCATGGCGGACGCATGTCGGCCCGCGCTGGGGCGAGGTGCGAATAGACGCCGTGCGTTACAGCGACGTGCGTGCCTGGGTGACCGAGATCGCGCGCCGACGTAAAGCGACCACCACCATCCGCGCGTACGGGCTACTCGCCGCGGTCCTCGATGTCGCGGTTCGCGATCGCAGGCTCGTGGAGAATCCTGCCCGCGGGATCAAGCTGCCACGGAAAACGTCCAAGCGGAGGGTCTACCTCACCCACCGCCAAGTTGATCTGCTCGCGAGCGAAGCACTCCATCCGGTGCTGGTGTATTTCCTCGCCTACACCGGACTCCGATGGGGCGAAGCCACGGGCCTCCGAGTCGCCGACGTCAATCTCGCCCGCCGCCGAGTCAACGTTCAAGAGAATGCAGTCATGGTCAACGGTGCCGTCGTCACCGGCACCCCGAAGACGCACGCAGCACGGTCGGTCCCCTACCCGGAATTCCTCGACGACCTCATCCGCGCACAGCTCTCCTTCAAGCACCCCGACGATCTGCTATTCGGGGATGGCGCCGACCCGCAACGCCTGCCGAACTCCCGCGACGGCTGGTTCGCAGCAGCAGTCCGACGCGCCATGCGAATCGACCCGACCTTCCCCCGGATCACGCCACACGACCTCCGTCACACGGCAGCAAGCCTGGCCATCAGCGCTGGCGCCAACGTGAAAGCCGTCCAGCGGATGCTTGGCCACGCATCAGCGGCCATGACGCTCGATACCTACGCGGACCTCTTCGACGACGATCTCGACTTCGTCGCACAAGCTCTTACCAGCGCCCGCCAAGCCGCCACCCTGATCGTTCACGAACAGTCGCAACCCGCTTCACCACACGACGCTGCTGCGGCGCAGCGCGGACTCCCCGGGCAATCAGGTGCGGAGCCCACGTCTCGAGGAATCTGAGCTTACGCATCACGCGCCGATTCACCGCCCGGAGCACGGTTTTACCCATTTTTTACCCACATGCCCGGTCCGGGCAGAGCGAAAGCCCCGCGATCCCAGTGTTTCCAAGGGTTCGCGGGGCTTCTCAGCTGGCGGTGACGGTGGGATTTGAACCCACGGTAGGGGGTTACCCTACACAACTTTTCGAGAGTTGCACCTTCGGCCGCTCGGACACGTCACCGCCGACCAGCTTACGACACCACGCGCAACCCCGCGAATCGGCGCATCATGGCAGGCCCGGGACCGTAGCCGGGCCGGGAGGGCGGCTGTAAGACTGAGCCCATGAGCGTGATCGAGAACTCGAAGCTGACGGTGGTGGGCGCGGGAAGCGTGGGGGCCAGCGTCGCGTACGCCGCCCTCATCCGCGGATCGGCGCGGCACGTGGCGCTGTACGACATCGCGGCGCAGAAGGTCGATGCCGAAGTGCTCGACCTCGCCCACGGCACCCAGTTCACCGGATCGAGCGACATCATCGGTGGCAGCGACATCTCCGTCGCCGCGGGATCGCACGTCGTCGTCATCACCGCCGGCGCGAAGCAGAAGCCCGGCCAGACGCGCATCGAACTGGCGGGAGTGAATGCCGGCATCCTGCGGTCGATGATGCCCCAGCTGCTCGAAGTCGCTCCCGATGCGATCTACGTCATCGTGACCAACCCGTGCGACGTCCTGACGGTGCTTGCGCGAGAAGCGACGAACCTGCCGCCGGAGCGCATCTTCTCCTCGGGCACGGTGCTCGACACCTCGCGCCTGCGGTGGAAGCTCGCCCAGCGCGCCGGCGTGGCGACCTCGAACGTGCACGCCTACATCGTGGGCGAGCACGGCGACACCGAGTTCGCGCTGTGGTCGCGCGCGACGATCGGCACGGTGCCGATCCTCGAATGGGAGTCGCCGGGCCACCCCCGGATGAGCGCCGAGGAGCTCGACCGCATCGCGGTGGACGTGCGCGACGCCGCCTACAAGGTCATCGAGGGCAAGGGCGCGACGAACTACGCCATCGGGCTCGCCAGCGCCCGGATCGTCGAGGCCGTCCTGCGCGACGAGCACACCGTCCTCCCGGTGAGCACGGTGCTCGACGACTTCCACGGGCTCGACGGGGTGGCCCTGTCGGTGCCGTCGATCGTGAGCGCATCGGGGGCGGTGCCGATTCGGGAAACGGCCTTCTCCGAGGACGAGATGGCGCTGCTCCAGAAGTCGGGTGACGCGTTGCGGACCGTCGCGGAGAGCCTGCGGGAGTAAGGCCGGCCGCACCGACGCGTCAGCCTACGGTGCCGTGCTCCACGGCGCGGGCCAGCTGCGCGAGCGAGGAGATCATCGCTCCCACGTGCACGTCCTGGTCGATGCCGGCGGGTACGTTGGTCGCCTCCACCGTGACGAGCGTCCCGGCCGCTTCCGGCTCCAAGGTCCACGTCATCCGCATGGTGCCGGCGAAGGCCGGGTCGCCGGAGGGGAAATCGACTTCTTCGACGACCGTGCGGGGCGGATCGACGAGCACGCGACGCGCGACGCTGACGTCGGTGTCGGCCGTGGCCTTGCCGCCTCCCTCGGGCGCATTCTCGTAGCGGAGAACCATGCGGTACCCCTGTTCCGGGTCGAACTCCTCCAGCGCGCCGGTCATCCCCTCGGGCGGAATCCACGACACGAAGAGGTCGGGATCGGTGAAGGCACGGAAGACCCGTTCCGGGTCGGCGGTGATGTGTCGGGTCGCACGCTCGGCTCGCATGGCGCCACCATACGCCTCCCGGGGCGAGGGATCGTCTGAGCCGGTCGTCAGGTGGACGGGAGCAGGACGTCCGCGACGCCGGCAGCAGGAACGTCGACGGGCGCGTCCACGCCCCGGCCACGCACGACGGCCGCCACCGCCTCATCGGTGAGGTTGCGCAGCCGCACGCGCACGTGCCCCTCGCCCGTCGGCCGCAGCTCTGCGAGCAGGCGCTCGGCAGGCTCCACGGTCACGGGCGGAACGACCCGTGGCGGCGGGGGCGCGAGGGCGTGGCGCGCGTGCAGCGGTTCCAGGAGGTCGCGACCGTACCTCCGGACATCGCCCGCGCTCACCGCGTCCACGGGCCGGAACCGGTAGCGGAAGACCCGCGTGATCTCCTGCCGGGCCTGGAAGTTGGTGAAGTGCAGGTTGTTCATGAGCCAGCTGTTCACGTGGCCGCCGACGGCGTCGAGGCGGCGCGCCCATCGCCCCGTGTGGAAGTCGCCCACCTGCACGAGGGGGGCGTCCCGCGTCCCCCACAGGACGCCGCCGCCCTCCCCCGCGACGCCGACGGCGTGCTGGATGGAGTACCAGTCCTTGCTCGTGTCGGGCAGCTGCTCCCGGTCAGCAGTGAAGACCGCCCCGGCCGTCTCGAGGAGGAACTCCGGGTTCGCCGCTCGGAAGGGGAACGCCACGAACACGCTCTCGGGTCCGAAGCGCTCGGGTTTGCTCAGCCAGACGTCCAGCTCGAGGTCGGGGCTGTCGTCGGCGATGGCGAGCGTCGTGACGACGCTCGGGATGCCCCGCGCCGAGCCCTCCCACGTGATCTGCGTCACGCCCGGCCCGCGTCGCACGCGCGGCGGCGCGTCGCCCGTGGCGACGGCGCGGCTGAACTCGGGCCCGGGGTGGTCGGGGTGGAAGTGCTTGGGCGATTCGGTGAGCATCGGATGCCGCGATCCGGCGGCGACCCGTTCATCCACGAGCGCGCCCAGCGGCGTGGCGGCCGCGGCGGCGACGAGCTCGCGGCCCGTGGCCATGTCCACGAGTGAGACGATGCCGCCGCGGGCCGGGTCCACGCTGACGCGGTATCGTCCTGCCTCCACGGGCCCGGTCACGACCTCGTCCTCCCCCATCCCCGGGATGGGCATCACCGCCACCGCGAACGGACCCACCTCCGCGAGGGCGCGGACGCGGCGTGCTCCCGCCACCTCGACGTCGATCAGCTCTCGGCGCGGCGCCTCCGTCGGGTTGACCACGACGAGCATCCCCTCCCCCGTCGCATCCGCGGCGATCGCGGGCGAGTCCGCGCCCGGCCTCGCGTAGGCGTAACGGAACCACCCCTCGATCGCGAGGTCGCGGGCATGGTCGAAGGCGTCATAGGCGAAGCCCGACTTGGCGTTGTGATGCGAGTGGCTGAACGTCGAATGCGGCTTGGAGTAGGTCTCCCAGCTGCCCCACGTGTGCTCCCCGTACAGCAGCAGCTGCTCCTCGATGTGCCGCATCGCCTCGGCCGCTTCGGCGGAGGAGCGCAGGCGCACGGGGCCCCGTCGATACCCGAGCACGTCGAACCGAGGCACATCTCCGGGCTCGGCGAGCGCCGCGAGAGCCAACGTGCTCTGGGCGGCGCGCGCGAACGTTCGCGCCTCCCGGTACACCGCCACCTCTCGTGCGGTGGACCCGTGGCCGTGCGACCACCAGTCGGCCCACTCGCCGCGCACGGTCGGGATGTCCTGGCCGCCGGCTTGCGCGTGGAGGTCGTCCAGTGCCTCGTCGATCGTCGCGGTGCGCATGGGCAGGTCGGGGTGGTGGGCGTTCCATGCTCGCACGACGTCGAGGAAGAGGGCGGTGGGCCACCGGTTGTCGTTGCCCGCGTGCACGACGGCCGTGGTCCACGGGTAATCCGCCCGAGCTTCCAGCTCGTCCACGAAGGCGCGGATGCGACGTTGCGCGAGTGCGGTGTCGCCGTCCACGATCCCCCACTCCTCGCCGAAGCCGTAGTGCGTCGACAGCCACACGAACACCCGGCGGCCCGACGGGCCCTCCCACCAGAAGCCGCTCGGCTGGGTGAAGGGCGCGCGACCGTGGTCGGGATTGAGCGCCATCACGAGCCGCTCGATGCCGGCGTCGCGCATCTGATCGACGGTTCCCCACGCGATGCCGTTGACGTCTCCGTGCTGCTCGGTGCGCACCGGGATGCCGGCCTGCCGGATCTCCCCGAGCAGCTCGTACGCGGCGTCGAACTCGAAAGCGCTCGGCAGCTGCGTCATGTTGAGGTACCCGCCGGTGACCGAGACCGCACCGGCCTGGGCCAGCGCCGACAGCTGCGCGCGCTGCTCCGGCGTGCCGCGCCGCAGGAACGCCAGCACGGGCCGCGCAACCTCGAAGGTCCACCGGAAGGCATCCGGGCCGTCGCCGGCATGCTCCTCGGCGAGGTCGATGACCCGGCCGACGATCTCCGCATGCATCCGATCGATCAGCCGTGGGCTGTTCGTGTACCCCACGTCGTGGTGGGTGTGACCGACGAGCAGGATCTGCCGGATGGCCATGCGTTCCTCGTTCCGGAGTGCGCGCGTTCGGATCAGGAAGGGGCGGGTCGACCGAGGTCGGCCCGCCCCTTCTCCAGCGACCGGTGGGGCGTCAGCCCGCGGTCACGTTGTCGTATGCCCGCATCGCGGCTTCCTGCGCGTCGCCGAGGGCTTCTTCGATCGTCTTGTCACCGAGGAGCGCGGCGGTGATGGCGTTGTTCAACTCGTTCTGGATCTCCTGCCCGGCGGGGGAAGATCCGAACGACTCGCCGTACTCGACGACGTCGTAGTACGTGGAGATCACCTGGTCGAAGCCGGCGTTGCCGCTCTCCGCGACCCACTCCTCGCGGATCGCCTCGTCGGCGGCGGGCGATCCGGTGAACAGTCCGGTGTTGATGCCACCGTCCGCCGCACGCGTCGCGCCGCGCGCCTCACCGGCCGCCATCCATGCGTCGTCCGAGGTCAGATTGATCATCCACGCGCACGCTGCCGCGGGGTTCTCCGCACCGGCGGGGATCACGAACGCCGTGCCGGAGGCGACCGAGAAGGGCTCGCCCTCGGAGTCGCGGAACGGAACCGCCTCGACGTCGATCTGGTCGACGTAGGTGGACAGGACGTTCGGGTACCACTGGGCGTTCACCTGCGCGCCGACCTGGTTGGCCACGAACTGGTTGTTCTCACCGAACGTGTCGAACGAGTCGGTGAAGCTCTTGACCGATGCGTACCCGCCCTGCGCGTCGGCGATCTGCTGGAGCAGCTCGATGCCGGCGACGTTGCTGGGGTCATCCAGCGTCGGGGCGCCCTCCTCGTCGATGAGCTGCCCGCCCATGCCGAGGATCCACAGACCCGACTGACCCGTCGTCTGGGGGTCGAGGCCGAGTCGGGTCGGCACGCCGCCGGACGCCTGGTACATCTTCTCGATCGCCCCGATCAGCGCGTCGGGGTTCGACGTGTCGATCTCCTCGACGCTCACGCCGGCCTCGTTGAGCACCGTCTTGTTCACCATGATCGCCGGCGGCTGGTAGAACTGCGGTACAGCCCAGACCGCGTCCTCGTACGTCACGTCGTCCACGACGAAGGGGTACCACTGCTCGTCAGGCGAGACGTCGTGGGCCTCGAAGCACTCGTCCAGTGGCATCACGAGGTCCTGCGCGGCGTACGTCGTGACGTAGCGGCGGTCCATCTGCACGACGTCGGGGACATCCCCGCTGGCGAGCCGGGTGGTGAACTTCTGCGCGTCGAAGGCGGTGGCGTCGAGGTCCACCTCGACCTCGCTCAGCTCCTCCGCGGCATGGTCCATGCGGGAGGTGCCGACGTCGTCGGCGTTCTCGAAGCCCCACGCCGACAGCGTGCCGGTGGGCTCGGCGGTGAAGTCGACGTCGGCGGCCGCATCCCCGCCGCCTCCGCCGCCGCAGCCGGTGAGGACGACAGCGGATGCCGCGACCACCGCGGCGATTCCTGTAATGCGCTTGCGCATCTCTTTCCCTTTCGGTCGGGGCCACCACCTCGTCGCGCCGTTGGGCGACGGTGGTGGTACCGCGTGTTCACTGGTTGATGAGCTGGAGGTCGGGGTGTGCCCGCGCGGCGTCACCCCTTGCGCCCCTGGGTCGCGACGCCCTCGATGAAGTAGCGCTGGCCGAACGCGAAGAGGATCAGCATCGGGAGGGTCACCACGAGCGAGGCGAGCATGACGTACTGGTAGTCGCCTTGGCCGCCGGCGGTGGGGCTGTACTTGGTCATCGCGTACGCGATCCCGAGGGGCGCGGTGAACTCGTCCACCGTGCCGGCGTTGAGGTAGATCAGCGACGCCTGGAGGTTGTTCCAGCTGGCCTGGAACTCGAACAGGAAGACGATGATGAACGACGGGACCGACAGCGGCATCGCGATCCGCCAGAACAGGCCCCAGTAGCTCGCGCCATCCAGCCGCGCCGCCTCGAACAGCTCCTTGGGCAGGCCGAGGAAGAACTGCCGTTGCAAGAAGATGTAGAAGGCGGAGCCGAAGAGGTTCATGCCCCATAGCGGCACCCACGTCCCCAGCAGCCCGGTCTCCTTCCAGATGAGGTAGATCGGGATCATGGTCACGGCACCGGGCAGCATCATCGTCGCCAGCACGAGGCCGAACAGGAGGCCGCGGCCGGGGAAGCGGAAGTAGGCGAACCCGAACGCGACGATCGAACTCGACACCGCGACCGCCGTCGCCGCCAGCAGCGCGATCGCGATGCTGTTGAACATCCAGCTCAGCAGCGGCAGCTGATTCCAGACCTCCACGTAGTTCTCGGGCATGAAGGTCTTGGGGATCAGCCTGTTGTCGAAGACCTCACCGCGCGGCTTGAAGCTCGCCGCCAGCAGCCACGCGAACGGGTACATGAACAGCAGGGAGAAGCCGAGCAGGAGGATCCACAGGACGACCCTGCCGATGAGCGACTTCGGGCCTCTGCGGCCTCTCCGGCCTCGGGCGGCCGACGTCGCTGGAGGGACGATGGATGCCGCCGGCATGGTGGCCGGGGCACCGGGCGTTTCCTGGGTGAGCGACATCAGCGGTCTCCTTCGTAGTAGACGAAGCGATTGCCGAACTTCACCTGGATGACCGTGATCACCATGATGATGACGAACAGCAGCCACGCCATCGCGGCGGCGAAGCCGAAGTTGAACTGACGGAACGCCTGTTGGAACAGATAGATCGCGTAGAAGAGGGACGCCTCCGGTGAGGAGTTGCTCTGATCTCGCCAGAACAGGATGTAGGCCTGGTCGAACACCTGGAACGCCGCGATCGAGAGGACGATGACGTTGAAGAACATCGCACCGGAGATCATCGGCAGCGTGATGGAGAAGAACTTGCGGATGGGCCCCGCTCCGTCGATCGACGCCACCTCGTACAGCTCCACGGGCACGTTCTTCAGTGCGGCCAGGAAGATGACCATCGTGCCGCTGACGGTCCACAGGGTCATGATCACGATGCTCGGCTTGACCCACGCCGGATCCACGAGCCACTGCGGACCTTCGATGCCGATCGCGCGCAGCCCCTGGTTGATCGCGCCGGTGTTGCCGTTGAGGAGGAGGAAGAAGATGGCGCCGGTGGCGACGGCGGGGGTCATCTTCGGCAGGTAGTACACCGTGCGGAAGAAACCGGCGCCCTTGTTGGTGCGGTTCAGCAGCAGCGCCAGAACCAGAGCGAAGACGATCTCCAGCGGCACCGCCATCACGGCGAAGAACAGCGTGTTGGCCAGCGCGACCCCCACCCGCGGATCCTCGAAGAGGCGGGCATAGTTGTCGAATCCGATCGGCCGGGCGGTGTTGGTGGCCAGGTTGTACGCGCTGAAGGAGATGTAGAGGCTGTAGACCATGGCGCCGGCGGTGAAGACCAGGAAGCCGATGATCCACGGCGAGATGAAGAGGTAGCCCGCGAGCGCCTCCCGCTTGTTGTAGTGCTCCTTCACCCGGCGGGGCTTGCGTCCGCGCCGCGGCGTGCGGCTGCCGTCGTCTCGAGTCGTGATCGCTTCCGTGGAGCCGGTGGCGGCGCTCATCGCCGAGCCGCCGGGCGTAGGACGTACCTGCGCATCATGTACCTCCGGTGCTTGCGTCCGTATGTGGCATCGTTACCACCTACGACATTTGCTGGACTTTACGTCCACGGGTGCTTCTACCGCAACGGGGTTCCCAGAGCACTGGCGCGTGTGCCACCTCCCGCCGGTCTCCGGGTGGGATCAGTCCCAGGCGCGGTCGAAGAAGTCGGTGCCGCCGAAATTGCCCGACTTGAAGCACAGGTCCAGCACCCGGCCGGATGGGTCCGTCGCGGTCGTCCACGCGACCCCCGGCGCAGCGATACGACGCACGCGCAGGACGGTCGCACCCAGGGCGGCGGCGACGGCGCCGGAGGTCTCGCCGCCGGCCACGAGGACCCGCCGCACGCCGCACTCTTCCACGGCGGCGACGGCGACGCGCGCGAGGGCGTCCTCCACGAGCGCCGCGGTCCGGTCTCGACCCCACCGTGCCTGCAGCCGTGCGACCTCTTCGGGTTCGGCCGTCGCGGTCACGAGCGGCGTACCGGCGGCGCGGCCGACGAATCGCATCACCTCGGCGACCACGGCGGTCGGCTCCGCCACGAGTGCAGAGACGTCGATCGGATGCGACGGCCCGCGGTACGCCGACACCTGCGCCCGTGTGCGCTCGGAGCCGCTTCCGGACAGGATCAGCCGCGCACCGTCCGGCGGCGGCTCCACGGAGGGGGCCGCGGCCCCGCCGAGGGAGCGCGCGAGGGCGGCGGCGAACCCCGCCGCACCCGTGAGGATGAGATCCGGCGCACCGGCGGCGGCCGCTGCCGCAGCATCCAGATCGCCGTCCTCGACCGCGTCGAGCAGGACGTGGCGGACGCCTTGCGCCCGCAGTTCGGCGATGCGTCCGGCGACGGCGGCGGGCCCGGCGTGCAGGATCTCGAGAGGGATCCCGGCGACCGGGCGGGGCGTCTGACGCGCGAGGACGCGGATGAGGTCGGCGTCGCGCATCGGCGTGAGCGGATGGTGCGCCAGGGACGATTCCGACAGCAGCCGATCGCCGACGAACAGATGACCGCGATGCATCGTGCGCGCCGCGGCGGGGGTCGCGGGCGTGCCCACCGCGGCCGCGTCCTCCCCGGCGAGGTCCAGGAGCGCGTCCGCGACGGGGCCGATGTTGCCCTCGTCGGTGGAATCGAAGGTCGAGCAGTACTTCAGATAGAGCCGGCGGGCACCCCATGAACGCAGCACCCGGGCCGATGCGACGCTGTCGCGCACCGCTTCGGCGGCCGGCGCGGTGCGCGACTTCAGCGCCACGATCACCACCCGGGCCTCGGGCGCGGCACCGGAATCGGGCACGCCCAGACGCACCTCCGCGTCGACGCCCAGGGCATGCACGCCGGCGGCGACATCGCACGCGCCGGTGAGGTCGTCCGCGACGACCCCCAGCTGCAGGCTCATCCGGCCAGCTTCACGTCGATGCCCGCTGCTTCCAGACCGGCCAGGAAACCGGCGTCGGCGCGCCGGTCGGTGATCAGGACGTCGATGAGATGCAGTCGCGCGATCCGCACCGGAGAAGCGCGGTCGAGCTTGTCCGCGTCGGCGAGGAGGATGACGCGGCTGGACTGCGCGGCGAGCACGCGCTTGATGGCGGCGTCCAGCACGTTCGTGCCCCACAGGCCTTCGGCGTCGAGTGCCGTGGCCGACAGGAGGGCGACGTCGCAGCGGATGCTGCGCAGCGTCTCCTCGGCGAGGGGTCCCGCGAACGATCGCGTGTCGGGCTGGTAGTGCCCGCCGGCGACGACGAGGCCCGGCGATCCGATGCGCGTCAGCGCCTCGATCACCGGGAGTGAATGCGTGACGATGGTCCGATCGCGCAGCAGCGGGGCGACGGCCTGCGTCGTGGTCCCGGCGTCGATGGCGACCGTGGCGGCGCCGGCGACCTCGCGCGCGGCGAGTTCGGCGATGGCGCGCTTCTCGGCGGTGCCGACCGCGCCGCGCCGCTCGAAAGGCAGACCGGCAGGCAGCTTGGCGCCTCCCGCCACCCGGCTCACGACCCCCTGCTCCTCCAGAATCCGGAAGTCGCGTCGCACGGTCATCTCCGAGACCCCGAGCCGCTCGGCCGCGTCGGCCGAGGAGAGATAGCCGTCGGCGGCGACTTCGCGCTGCAGCTGCGCGCGGCGCGCGGGCGCCTCGGTGTACCGCATCCCCGCTCCTCTCGTCGATGTCGATTATCGGACATGCTTGCCAAATCTGTCCGATTCGTCACACACTGGCGCGGTGACACTCGCGGTCGGATTGGACGTGGGCAGCTCGACCGTGAAGGCATCGCTGGTCGAGCTGACCGATGCGGTCGCCGTGCGCCGCGTCGCCCGCGCAGCGACACCGGCGACCGTGGAGGGGCTCCTCGACACCCTCGCCGCCGTCACGCGGCAGTGCGTCAATTCCGCGCGCACCCCCGTCTCCGCCGTCGGGATCGCCTCGATGGCGGAGAGCGGTGCCCCGCTGGATGCGCACGGCCACGCCCTCACGCCGCTGCTGCGCTGGGATCGTCCGGTGCAGCCACGGCATTCGGAGAGCGTGTGGGCGGAGCATCCCGACCTGGCCGCGACCACCGGCGTGCCGGCCACCGGCAAGCCCGCCGTCGTCGCCCTCACGGCGCTCCGCCAGGACAGCCCCGCGGTGTTCGCGGCCACGCGATACTGGGGCGGCGTCGCCGACCTGGTCGCCCACGCGCTCACCGGCGTCCGCGCGACCGACCACACCCTCGCCACCCGCACGATGATGGCGGGCGCGATCGGCGAGGCGTGGGATGCCGCGGTCCTGGCCTGGCTCGGCATCGAGGAGCAGACGCTGCCCGAGATCCGCCCTCCCGGCGACGCGGTCGCGACGACGTCGCCGCACGCGCGCCGGTTCGGTCTGGGACCGGGGATCCCCGTGTACGTCGCCGGTCACGACCACGTCGTGGGGGCGTGGGGCGCGGGCGTGCGCCGGCCCGACGAAGTCGCCGACTCCCTCGGCACCGCCGAGGCGATCGTGCGGGTGACGGCGGTCGCGTCGCCCGCACGCGTCGTGGCCGCGGGCTTCGCGATGGGGCGCACCGTCGACGGCGGCGGCACCACGATCCTCGGAGGCAGCCCCGCGTGCGGAGCGATGCTGCAGTGGTGGGAGACGGAGCACCCCGGCGACGATACGCTCGCAACACTCGGTCACCTGAGCCCCGACGAGTGGCGGACCACGCAGACCACCGTCCTCCCCTACCCGGCCGGGAGGCAGTGCCCGCGCCCCGACCCCGGCGCGCGCGTGCGGGTGCTCGAGCCCGGCACCGGCCCCACCGATCGCGCCAGGGCGCTGCTGCAGTCCCTCGTCGCCCACGCCCGGTGGATGCGCGAGACCGCGGACGAGCTCGCCGGAGACACCTCGACCGACGTCACCGTGCTCGGCTCGCTCGCCGACCGCGTACCGGCGTGGGCGCCGCTCGTCGCAGCGACGGGTGTAACCACTCACCGCAGCGCGCTCCACGAACCCGTCGCCGCCGCTGCGGCGCTGCTGTCCGCCGTGCGCGCGGGCGCGGCATCCGATTCCCTCGCCCTTCCCCGCCGCCCCGTCGCCGCCGCCCGCGCGCCCGGGCTGACCGACGCCTACCGACGGTTCCTCGCCGCCGTCGCCTCCGAAGGAGAATCATGACCGTCACGCTCGACGCGATCGCCCAGCCCTCGGGGGCCTTCGCGATGGTGGCCATGGACCAGCGCGAGAGCCTGCGCCACATGTTCGACACCGCGGGGCGCGGCCGGCCCGGCGACGACGTGCTGATCGACTTCAAGGTCGCCGTCGCCGAAACCCTCGGGCCGTACGCCTCGGGGTTCCTCGCCGACGCGCAGTACGGCTTCGACGCGGTCCGCGCCGCCCTTCCCCCGGCGACGGGTCTGATCCTCGCCGTCGATGCCCTCGATCAGGCCGACGGCGGACCGGTGGAGGACACGGCGCTGGACGAGGGAGCGGTGGCGACCATCCCCGGCGGCGTCTCGGCACTCAAGCTCCTCGTCATCTGGCGCCGCGACGATCGCCGTGAGGCCCGTGTCGCGCTCGCGGAGCGCTTCGTCGAGGTGGCGCGCGAGCACGGGGTGCTCTCGGTGCTCGAGCCGGTCGTGCGCGCCGCGCCGGGCGAGGAGGGGTTCGACCCGGATGCGGCGATCCGGGAGGCCGCGCGCGAGCTGTCCGCGGTGCATCCGGACCTGTACAAGGCCCAGGTCCCGCTCGCCGGAGCAGGCGACGAGGTTTCGCAGCGCACGGCGAGCGCGGCACTCCACGCCTGCATGAGGGGACCATGGGTGGTCCTGTCGCAGGGGGTGGAACGCGATCGCTTCGCCGACGCGGTGCGGGCCGCGTGCCTCGAGGGCGCCAGCGGATTCCTCGCCGGCCGAGCGCTGTGGAGCGACGTGGTCGGCAGCGACGACGTGCGGACCGAGCTCCGCACGCGGTCGCTCGACCGCCTGCGGAGACTGGCGGACGTCGTCGACGAGGCGGCCCGGCCGTGGAGCGACGCATGACCGCGCGAGTGGGGGTCCTGCACACCGTTCCGGCTCTCGTCCCGGTGTTCCACGGGCTGCTCACGGCCCGCCGCGGCGACCTCGACATCGTCCATGTCGCAGATCCGTCGCTCCTCGCGCGCGCCGTCGCGGCCGGCGGCGTCACCGACGACGTGACCCGCGATCTGCGGGGGCACCTCGCCGGCCTGCGCGACGCCGGCGCATCCTCGGTGCTCGTGACGTGCTCCTCCATCGGGGAGGCCGCCGCGGCCGCCGCTGCGACGGTGGGGCTTCCCGTCGTGCGCGTGGATGCGGCGATGGCCGCGGAGGCGGTGACCCGCGCGGCCGCCGGCGGTCGCGCCATCCTCGTGCTCGCGACGCTGTCGGCGACCCTCGGACCCACGCGGCGGCTCGTCGAGGCGGCTGCGGCGGGCCGCGGATCCTTCGACATCGCCGCCGAGGTCGTCGCCGGCGCCGCCGACGCGCGCAGCGCAGGCGACCAGGAGCGGCACGACCGCCTCATCGCGGATGCCGTCACCGCCGGCGATGCCGATGTCATCGTGCTCGCCCAGGCCTCGATGGCCACCGGCGCGGGAGAGGACCCGCGCGTGCTCACGTCTCCGGAGTCGGGGGCCGCGGCCTTCGCGGCTTCGGTGCCCGACGCGTCGCCGCCGGACGGGCACGCTCACTGAGGTGAATCGGCGTCCGCAGACGCGTCTTCATCTCCCATCTGGGAACGTTGTCACATAGGATGTCGGGCATGACCTCCGGCCCTGCGCTGGTAGAAGGCGCCCACCGCGCGACCGTCACTGCCGACACCTTCACCCTCTCCTGGCGCACCGGGGCGCGTGGGCTCACGCACGCTCCGCACCTCGCGCTGCGCGACGCGGACGGGGCCCGGTGGATGCGGCTGTGCGTGCTCTCCAGCATCCACACCGCGCAGGCCCGCGACGAGGCCACACGCGTCCACGAGCCGGAGGTATCCGTCGAGGACGACGCCGTCGTGCTGCGGATCCGCACCGAGTCCCCCGCGTGGACCGAGCGCGTCCTCGTGCTCCGCTGCACGGCGGCGCAGCTGGAGATCACACTCGAATGCACGGGCACCGGTTCCCTGACCGACGTCACGATGCTCGGCGGCGACGGCGCCCTGCCCAGCGGCGCCTCCGGGACCTTCCGCTCCGGCATCCACGCGCAGTCGATGTACGTCCCCGCCCCGACCGAGCCGGTCGCCTTCGTGCGTCCGGCGTGGGCGGGAGCATCCCTCGGCGTGGTCGGCGACGCCACCCCGGGGCGCCTGCACGGCATCTTCTCACCCCCGCCGCTGGCGCTGGCGTTCGGGCGCGCGGCGACCGCCGACCCGTTCTCGCCGGCCGCCGGCGGGTGGCTGGCGGCGTGGCTGCGGGCGCCCGTCTCCGAGCTCGGCTTCACGGCGATGCGCTTCGATCCGCTCGACGGGGCGGGGCTGCTGCGCCTGGCCTACGAAGGCCACACGCACGTCGACGGCTCCTGGCGCTCGCCCACCGTGGTCCTCCGCCCCGTCGAGTCGCCGCTGACCGCCCTGCGCGCATACCGCAACGACGCCGTCCGCACCCGCACGGCACCCGATGCGGCGCCCGAGCTGCACCGCTGGTGGCTCGAGCCGCTGTTCTGCGGCTGGGGCGCCCAGTACGCACGCGCGGGCAGGGCGGCATCGAGCTTGTGCCGACAGGACGTCTACGACGAGTTCCTCGACCTCCTGGCCGCGGCGCGGCTCGACCCCGGCACCGTCGTCATCGACGACCGGTGGCAGGCCGAGTACGGCACGGCCGAGCCCGACACGGAGGCCTGGCCCGACCTCCGGGGCTGGATCGCGCGCCGGCACGCGGAGGGCCGACGCGTCCTGCTGTGGTGGAAGGCGTGGGATCCGGGCGGACTTCCGGTCGAAGAGTGCATCACGGATGCGTCGGGCCGGCCCATCGCCGCCGACCCCGGCAATCCCGCCTACCTCTCGCGCCTGGACGCGATCGTTGAGCGGCTCGTGTCCGCAGGCGAACTGGATGCCGACGGCTTCAAGGTGGACTTCACCCAGCGCGCCCCCAGCGGCGCGACCCTCCGCTCGTCGCCCGACGGTGACGGGGTGTGGGGCATCGCGGCGCTGCACCGGCTCGTCGAGCGCCTTCACGACGCGGTCAAGCGGATCAAACCCGACGCCCTCGTCATCACCCACACCGTCCACCCGGGCTTCGGCGACGTGACCGACATGATCCGCACGAACGATGTGCTCAAACGCGATCTCACGGGTCAGCGCGTCTCCGTCGCCGCCCAGCTGCGCGCCCGCCACCAGGTGGTGCAGGCGGTGCTTCCGCACCATCCGATCGACACCGATCAGTGGCCGATGCCCAGCCGCGACGAATGGCTCGACTACGCACGAGCACAGCCGGGGCTGGGCGTTCCCGCGCTCTACTACATCGACCGGGTACGTGCGCAGCCGATCGAAGCCGACCATCTCGCCGTCATCGGGCGCGCGTGGGACGAGCATCGAGGGACCCTGACATGACGGTCACCCCGATCGCGCGCGGGGTCTGGCACATCGGCGACACATGCAACGTCTATCTGCTCGCCGACCCCGACGCGCCCGACGGCGAGCGCGACGGCGTCACCATCGACTTCGGATCGGGCCGGGTGCTCGACCACCTCGCTGAGCTGGGCATCCGCCGCGTCACCGACGTCCTGATGACGCACCACCACCGCGACCAGGGTCAGGGCCTGCCGCTCGCGGTGCGCCACGGCGCCCGCATCCACGTGCCCCCCGTCGAGCGCGACCTGTTCGACCGCGTCGAGGAGATGTGGGAGGGGCGCCCTCTCGACAACGACTACAACCTCCGCCAGGACCGCTTCTCGCTCCTGGCGTCGGTGCCGGTGCATGCGAGCGTGCCCGAGTACCGCACCCTCGAGCTCGCCGGGATGCGCCTGTTCGTCCTGCCCACCCCCGGGCACACCACGGGTTCGGTGACGTACCTGCTCGATCGCGACGGCGAGCGACTGGCCTTCACGGGCGATCTGCTCTACGCGCCGGGGAAGGTGTGGTCCCTCGCGGCGACCCAGTGGTCCTACACGCAGAACGAGGGCCCGGCGATGACGGTGCTCAGCGCGCTTCTGCTGCACCGCTATCACCTGTCGGCCATCGCCCCCTCGCATGGCGAGGTGATGCGCGATCCCGACCGCGCGCTGGAGCTGCTGGCGCAGGCGATGCAGGAGTACGTCAACTCCCGGCGCTCGTATCCGACCGACCTCAGAGCGCGACTGG
Organism: Microbacterium wangchenii; assembly: GCF_004564355.1. Taxonomy (NCBI): domain Bacteria; kingdom Bacillati; phylum Actinomycetota; class Actinomycetes; order Micrococcales; family Microbacteriaceae; genus Microbacterium; species Microbacterium wangchenii. Next base: position 280,195 of record NZ_CP038266.1, on the reverse strand, counting down.
AAGATCCGTACATCGCCCTCACCCCGCACCTGCTGCTCAATCGCACGTCCAACTCGTGCTCGTACGTCATACTCTCGGCGACACGCGAGGCGCTCATCGTCGACTACGGATACGACATGTCGACGGGGATCGCTGCCGGCCAGGACCGCGCCGCCCGCCGGCCCTGGCTGGCGTCCCTCCCGGCTCTGCGCGAGCTTTACGGCGTGACGCGCATCACCGTCGCGCTGCCGACCCACTACCACGACGACCACATCGCCGGCATGCCGCTCCTGCGCGACGTGGAGGGCACGGCACTGTGGATCCCGGAGAACGTCGCGCCCACGATGGCCGATCCGTGGCAGGAGGATCTGCCGTGCCAGTGGTACGACCCCATCGTCGCCGACCGCGTGCTGCCGCTGGGTGAGCCGTTCGTATGGAACGAGTACACCTTCACCGCGCACGAACAACCCGGTCATACCCTCTACGCCGTGGCCTACGCCGTCGAGGTCGACGGCGTCAGGGTGGTCTTCACCGGCGATCAGCAGGAAGGCCTGGGCGGACGCGACGGTCGCCGAGACCTCATGAGCTACCAGTACCGCAATCTCTTCCGGCTCGGCGACTACTCGCGCAGCGCGGAGCTGTACCGCTCCATCGCGCCCGGGCTGATGGCGTCGGGGCACTGGGAGCCGCGGTGGACGGATGAGGCCTACCTGGAGTACCTCGCCGAATCGGGCCGGCTCGTCGACGACCTCCACCGGAGTCTCCTGCCGCTGGACGAGCTCTCCATCGGACCCGATGGGCAGGCCGCCCGGCTCCAGCCCTACCGCGCGCGCGCCGAGGTCGGCGAGCCGATCCACTACACCGTTCGGGTGCGCAACCCCCTGCACGAGCGGGCGGTCGCACGGGTGACACCCGTGCTCCCGATAGGCTGGCGTTCGTCCGAGTCCGAGCTGAGGGTCGATCTCGCACCGAACGAGGAGTCCACCGTGCAGCTGACCGTGGTGCCGTCCTCCGTGGGGCGCAGGCAGCGCATCGCCATCGACGTCGCCATCGCCGACCTCCTGCTCGGCCAGCACGCGGAGGCCGTCGTGGACGTCGCGGACGCGCGCTCATGACCACGGCGCGGGAGAGCGTCACCCGCCCGACCATCCGCGAGGTCGCCGAAGCGGCCGGGGTGTCCAGGTCGACCGCCTCGCGGGCCATGTCGGGCAACGGCTACGTCGCGCGCGACGTGCGCGAACGCGTCCGCGCCGCCGCGAAGACGCTCGGCTACGTCGTGGATGCGACCGCCCGCGGGCTCAAGCAGGGGACGAGCCGGGCCGTGGGCGTGCTGGTGTCCGACCTGCGGAACGTCTTCTACGCCGAGCTGGCCTCGGGCATCGGCCGTGAGGCCCGCATCCACGGTCGCACGCTCGTGCTGGTCGACCTCCACCGGGAGGCCGAGGACGAACTCGCCGCCGCCGAGGCGCTCGTCGCCTCTCGCGTATCCGGCGTCATCGCGACGCCCGTCTCCGCCGAGCTGAGCGCCTTCCTGAGCCGGGTGGGCGTTCCACTGATCGAGGTCGACCGCCGGTTCGACAGCGAAGCCACCGACGCCGTCGTGGTCGACAACCGTGCTGCCGCGCGCGAGTCGACCTCCCGGCTGATCGACGCCGGCCATCGCCGCATCGCGCTGCTGATCGACGAGACGGAGTGGACGACGGGTGAGGAGCGCCTGCGCGGGTACCGCGACGCCCTCACGGCCCACGGCATCCCGGTCGACGAGTCGCTCGTGGTCCCCGCCGGGTGGGACACCGCCGCGGCGACCGAGACGGCGCGCGAGCTGCTCTCGCGCGCAGACCGCCCCACCGCCGTCTTCGCCGCGAACAACGTGCTCACCGAAGGCGTGTGGCGCGCCGCCGCCGCCCTGGAGCTGCCGGTGCCCGACCAGCTGAGCATCGTCGGCTTCGACGACGCCCCGTGGATGACGATCGTCGAGCCGGGTGTCTCCACCAGCGTGCAGGACGTCGGATCGCTCGGATCCGCCGCCATGCGGGCCCTGCTCGAGCGCATCGAGTCGCCGGCCGCGCCGGTGCGGACCATCGTGATGCCCACGACGTTCATCGACCGGGGCTCCATCGCCCCTCCCCCCGCCTGACCCCGCCCGCACCTACCCCCGCCCGCCCGCACGTAGGTCGGAGGATCGCACCCACGTCGGGCGATGCGCGCCGCATCCTCCGACCTTCGTGCGATCCTCCGACGGCGCGCACGCGCGAAGGGCGTCAGCCGGATGCGGCGGAGCCCACGACGGCGCGATGGATGTAGCCCCGCCGCCGCTGGGAGGCGCGAGCGCGGCGCGCCACGTCGTCCGGATCGACGAGCCTCCGCAGGTCGGCGCGCATCCGGGTCAGCAGCGCGGCGTGCTCGGGCGAGCCTGCGAGGTCGGCGCGCTCCCCCGGATCGGCGGCCAGGTCGTACAGCCGCTCTTCGAAGCCGTGCACGAGGACGTACTTCACATCGCCCTCGCGCAGCAGGAAGCACGGCGCATGGACGCCCTCGCCGTGGTACTCCGAGACCACCGGATGCTGCGACGCGTCGCCACCCGCGAGCGCTGCGCCCACGTCCACCCCGTCCAGGTCGGCCGGAAGCGGTGCGCCGACGAGCCCCGCCAGCGTCGGGAACAGGTCCACGAGGCTCACGGGGGTCGCGCACCGCACGCCCTCCGCGATGCCCGGTCCGCTCACGATGAGCGGGACGCGCACCGACCGTTCGTAGAACGTGCGCTTCTGCAGCATCCCGCGGTCCCCCAGCATGTCGCCGTGGTCGCTGACGAACACCACGACGGTGCGCTCGGGATGCGGCAGCGCCTCGAGGAGCTCCCCCACCCGCCGGTCCAGCTCGTGGAGCATCGCGTAGACCGTCGCGTACATCCACCGCAGGTTGGCCGCATCCATCAGCCGCTCCTGCACCTGCGGGACGTAGTGGAAGTCGTTGAGCCAGCGGTCCATGATCCCCGCCTCGGCCACCACTTCGGCGCGCAGACAGGGAAACGCGCCGTCGAAGCGTGCCACGTCGTCATCCGGAGCCCAGAACGGGTTGTGCGGCGCGTGGTAGGAGGCGATCGCGAGGAACGGCTCCGTGCGGTCGCGGCCGAGGTAGGCGAGTGCCTGGGCATGGATGCGGGCATCGCGCTCGTCGTGCAGTCCCGGCCGGAAGCGCTCGCGATAGGCGGAGCTCGATTCGGCGGCGAGGTAGGACTCGCCCATCATGTCGGGGCTGTTCGGGTTGCCGCCGCTGGGCCTGTCCCAGTCGTACGCGAGGGCGTACAGCCGCGGGTCGTAACCCGTGCTGTAGTCGGTGTCGAGGGCGAGGCGCTCATCGAACCCGTGGTGCTGATCGTGGCCGAGAAAGTGCATCTTGCCGATGATCGCCGTCCGATAACCCAGGGCGCCGAAGGCGTGGGCCATCGTGGGATGCTCGGCGGAGAACTCGCCGGCGTTGTCGTAGCAATCCAGACGGCTGGCCAGGCGCCCGGTGACCATGGCGGCTCGTGACGGAGTGCACAGCGGCGCGTTGCAGGATGCGTCGAAGACCGCGCCGCGCGCAGCCAGGGCGTCGATCGCCGGGGTGGCGCCATGGGAGTCTCCGTACGCGCCGACGAGGTCGGGCGGCAGTGAGTCGCACTGGATGACGAGCACATCGGGGCGGGGATGCGACGTCGGAGCGGATGCAGCGGTCACCGGGATCTCCTCCTCGAACGGCGCATCCGCCGCCCTCGATGCGACACTGGCGGCGCATGCGTACGCGTCGATACTATGTGGGAACGATGTCACACCGGCATCGTTCCCAGGACCGACGACGCGCGTCGCGACACGCCAGGGGGAACGGGACGTGAACGAAGAGGCATCGATGCCTGCCCACCGCGCACCGGTTGCCAACGCACCCTCCGGCCGGCAGCATCACGACCTCTCCCCCTCCGCGCGACCGGCCGCGACCCCCGACCGCACGCTGCACATGATCGGCAACGCGCACCTGGATCCGGTGTGGCTGTGGCCGTGGCAGGAGGGGTACCAGGAAGCGCGGGCGACGTTCGCGAGCGCCCTGGACCGGATGGACGAGTACCCCGACTTCGTCTTCACGTGCGATCAGATCGTGCTGCTGTCGTGGGTCGAGGAGCAGGACCCGGATCTGTTCGCCCGCATCGCCCACGGCGTCGCCGAGGGCCGGTGGGTCAACGTCGGCGGGTGGTGGGTGGAGCCGGACTGCAACATGCCGATGGGCGAGTCGTTCGCGCGCCAGGGGCTGTACGGTCAGCGCTACCTGCACTCCCGCTTCGGGCGGATCGCGACCGTCGGCATGAACGTCGACCCCTTCGGGCACAGCGCGACGATCCCGCAGATCCTGCGGGGCCAGCGCATGGACTCCTACTGCTTCCTGCGGCCCGGTCCGCACGAGGGCGACCTCGACGACACGCTGTTCCACTGGGAGTCACCCGACGGATCCCGCGTGCTGACCTACCGCATCCCCTTCGAGTACGGCAGCGCGCCCGGCGACGTCTCGTTCCAGACGGAGAAATCGCTCGGTCAGCTCGACCGCTCGCTCGGCCAGATGATGGTGTTCTACGGCGTCGGCAACCATGGTGGCGGGCCGACGAAGGCCAACATCGAATCGATCCACCGCTACGACCGGATGGGCACCTTCGGGAGGATGACGATGTCGTCGCCGCGCGCGTACTTCGATGAGATGCTCACGCGCGGGGCGGGGTTCCTCGACACCCTGGCCGTGCGCCGCGACGACCTGCAGCACCACGCGCCGGGGTGCTACTCCTCGCATTCGGGCATCAAGGCGTGGCAGCGCCGCGCGCAGTTCGCCGCCCTGTCCGCCGAGCGGTGGGCCGCGGTCGAGGTCGCCCTCACGGGGGCCGACTACCCGCGCGACGACCTCGAGCGCGCCTGGAAGCAGATCCTCTTCAACCAGTTCCACGACATCCTGCCGGGGTCGGCGATCGAACCGTCGTACGACGATGCGCGCGACCAGCTGGGCGAGGCCGTCGCCATCTCGAAGCGCATCATCACGCGGGTGCACAACCGCATCGCCCGGCGGATCGACATCCCCGCGGATGCCGCGACCCAGCCGGTCGTGGTCTTCAATCCGCATCCGTGGCCGGTGTCGGTCGACGTCGACATGCAGTACAGCGCGCAGCCGCACGGCGTGCGCGTCGTGGACGACGCCGACGCGCCCGTGCTGTCGCAGGCCACGCAGTCCACGGCCACGACCAGCGACCTCAGCCGCGGGGCGGTCACCTTCCGCGCCGACGTGCCCGCGCTGGGCTACGCGCTCTACCGCCTGCTCCCCGGGCCCGCGCTTCCCGCGGACGAGGGCGTACGTGTCGCCGGCGACGGCACCGTTCTGGAGAACGCACATCTGCGCGTGGAGCTCGACGCCGCCACCGGCGACGTCGTCTCGCTCCGAGACAAGACCACCGGCGTCGACCCGCTGGCCGGCACGCGCGGTCAGCCGCGCACCGCCGTCTGCGAAGACCCCACCGACACGTGGGGCCACCGGGTCATCTCCTACGCCTGGCCCGGCGCCGCCTTCCACCTGAAGCGCATCGTCGTGCGCGAGACCGGCCCGCTGCGCTCGCGCGTGCGCGTGGAACGCGGATGGGGCGCCAGCACTCTCGTCGAGGAGTACCTCCTCTCCCACGACGCCCGCGCGCTGCGGGTGGACGTGACGCTGGACTGGCGCGAGCACGCGCACCTGCTGAAGCTCCGGTTCCCCGTCGGGCTCGAGCATCCGGCCGCCACGTACGAGATCCCCTACGCGACCCTCGAACGCCCCGTCGACGGCGCCGAGGAGCCCGCTCAGTCGTGGGTCGATCTCACCGGCACGATCGCCGGGACCCCCGCCGGGCTCACGGTCGTGTGCACGACCAAGCACGGGTGGGACGTCTCCCCCGCCGGCACCGCCGGGCTGGGAACGGCGAGCATCGGCATCACGGCGGTGCGGAGCCCCGTGTACTCGTGGCACGATCCCCGCCTGCTCGATCCGGAGGGCGTGTACTCCTTCCACGACCAGGGCGTGCAGCGGTTCAGCCTCGAGCTCATCCCGCACGGCGGCGACTGGCGCGCCGCTCAGCCGACGCGGCGGGCCGCGGTGCTCGGGTCGCCCGTGCGTGCGCAGCTGGAGTCGTTCCACCCCGGCGACCTTCCGCCCCGCGGCAGCTTCGTCGACGACGGCGGCGGCGCCGTCATGGTCACCGCGGTCAAAGGCAGCGAAGACGTCCCGGACGCGGCAGCGGCCGACCTCATCGTGCGGGCCGTCGAGACCCGCGGCCTGCCGGGGTCGGCCCGGATCGCGCTCCCGTTGGTCGGCCGCACGATCGAAGAGGACTTCGGCCCGCACCAGGTGCGGACCTTCCGCATCCCGCTGGACCACGAAGCCCCCATCGTCGAGGTCGACCTGCTGGAGTGGCCGCTCGGTGAGGAGCCTGCATGAGCCCGCCCGGCGTCACGGATGCCACGGGCCGCCGGTGACCCCACAGGCGTCCCGGGGGCACAAGCCCTTCCGCCGGGGCCGGGGCTGCGCGAGCATGTCGGTGCGGCGAGGAATCGCCGGCGAGGAGGTGCGATGGATGTCATCCTGGTTCCCGGCCTGTGGCTCGACGCCTCCTCCTGGGCGGATGTCTCCGAGCTGCTGGCCGCGGCGGGCCACCGCCCGTCCGCGCTGACGCTGCAGGGACTGCACTCGCGCACCGCGAACCGCAACGGCATCTGGCTCGCCGATCACGTGGCCGCCATCGTCACCGCGATCGACCAGTGCGAGGGGAAGGTCGTCGTGGTCGGCCATGCCGAAGCGTGCGGGCTCGTGCACGCGGCGGTCAGTCAGCGCCCCGACGGCGTCGCCCGCGCCATCCACGTCGGCGGGTTCCCGAGCGCGGACGGGGCGCGAGTGCTGAGCGGGTTCACGGTGGACGCCCGCGGGGTCACGACCCACACCGCAGGGTTGAGCGCCGTGGATCCCGGTCTGGGCGGACTGCACCGGCGCATGAGCGAGAACGCCTCCCACGTGCTCGACGCCGTGCAGCGCCTCACCGACGATCGGCGCTTCGCGGTACCCGCCACGGTCGTGGCGACGGAGTTCACCACCGACGATGTGCGCCGGTGGGTGGCCGCCGGCATCGATCCGGTCCGCGAGCTCGCCCGCATCTCCGACCTCACGCTCGTGGATCTGCCGTCGGGGAGATGGCCGCAGATCGAGCGGCCCCGCGACCTCGCCGAGGTGCTGCTGGCCCAGCTCGCCCTGCCGCGGGCCGAGCCCGAGAAGGTATGAGGCCGCAGCGGAGCGGACGAGGCCTCAGCGATGCCCGACGGGGTGCGCCCCGACGCGCGCGATCGAGCCGGTGAGGGAGGACTCGTAGGCCGCGAGGATCACCCCGAGCACATCGATCCCCTCCTCGTGGGTCTGGATCGGGCGCGTGCCGTTGCGCACGCTGTCGGCGAAGTGGCCCACCTCGGCTTCGAATTCGTGCACGGGAGCGAACTCGCGCGTCACCGGCGCTTCGCCCCGCACCCGGTAGGTGAGTGTGATGCCGTCCGAGCTCAGCGAACCCCGCTCGGCCACGAGCGAGAACTTCTCCGTCCCCAGGGCCGGCTCGTACGCCCAGCTGGTGACGACGTGACCCACCACCCCGTTGTCGTAGCGGACGAGCACCTGCGCGGAATCCTCGCCCTCCATGAACTCGAGGCGGTGGCGCGAGAGCATCGCGGCGACCTCCACCGGGGCTCCCCCGGCGAGGTGCTGCATGAGGTAGAGCGGGTGGTAGCCGGTGTCGATGAGCTCGCCGCCCCCGGAGGTCTCCGCACGCGCGCGCCATCCCATGCTCTCCGGCGTGAAGTCGTTGAAGAAGCTGTCGGTCGTGCGCACCTCGTACACGCGGCCGAGCGCGCCGCTGTCGATGAGGCGCTTGGCCTCGGCGACGGCGGGCAGGAAGAGCTGGTTGTGCGCGCACATCACCGTGACCCCGCTGCGCTCCACCGCCCGGGTGATCGCCCCCGCTTCCTCCAGAGTCAGGCACAGGGGCTTCTCGCACAGCACGTGCAGACCCGCGTCGGCGGCGGCGATGACCGCGTCGGCGTGGAGGTGGTGCGGCAGGCAGATGTCCACCGCATCCAGCCCGCCGGCGGCGATCATCTCGCGATAGTCCGCGAAGATGCGCACGCCGGCGCTCCCGCGGCGCTTCTCCGCGCTCTCCCGGACGGGGTCGGCGACCGCCACGAGCTCCACGGTCTCGGGGTTCCGGCGGTACCCGTCGACATGCGCGCCGGCGATGCCGCCCGCGCCGATGAGTCCGATCCGCACCTTGCCGGTCATGAGGGTCCTTCCGGGTCGAAGCCGGCACGCGGATTCGCGGCGGCGGCGGTGTTGGCGGCGACGATGAACCGCGTGAGGTCGATCGCGGCCGACACGTTGGCGGAGGCATCCGCTCGCCCGCGGATGGCGTCCACCCACAGCTCGAACGGGGTGGGCGGCGGCGGATGCAGCGGCACGGGGACCCATTCGTCGCCGAAGGGCCCGCCCTTGGCGTGCAGTCCGCCTCTGCCGAATCCGTGGAGCAGCGACGCTTCGGTGCCGCGCACCTCCATCGCCAGCGCTCCGGGCGTGGTGACGAAGCTGGCCTCGGCGACACCGAGGGCCCCGTCGGGGTAGGCCGCGACGACCACGGCGTTGTCCTCGACCTCGCGGCCGGTGACGCGCGTGTAGACCGCCGACACCCTCTCCGGATACGCGCCGAGCAGGCGCTGGACGAGGTACGCGGGGTGGCAGCCGAGGTCGGTGAACGCCCCGCCGATGGCGGCGACGGGGTCGGCGAAGCGGTCGGGCAGCGATCCGGTGAGCCAGCCGTCGTGCGCCATCCGCACGCGGGCGTAGGTGACGGCGCCGAGCGTGCCCCGGTCGACGAGGTCGGCGGCGGCGACCATCACCGGGTTCGTCAGCTGCGGCAGCGACACCACGAGCGCCACGCCCTTGGCTGCGGCCGCGTCGGCGAGTCGCTGCGACTCCGCCACTGTGGGCGCCAGGAGCTTCTCGGTGAAGACGTGCTTGCCCGCCTCGATCGCCCGCCCGATGACGCCGGTGTGGTCGGCGGTGGCGGTCGTGACGGTGATCGCGTCGACGCCCGGGTGCGCGAGCAGCGCGTCGAGGCTCTCGGCGCGCTCGACGTCCCAGCGCGCCGCGCCCTCCCGGGCCCGGCCCGGTGCGTCATCCCACGCGGCGGCCACGCGGGTTCCCGGATGAGCCTCGGTTTCGCGCGCGTAGTCGTCCGCATGCACGTGCCAGAAGCCCGCGACCCCCACGCCGATGACGTCCTCGGTCACGCTCTGCACTCCTCTGGATGGACGTCTGCCCATCATCGGATCGGGGCTCGTGCTCCTCCGCGGGGCGGGGAGCGCTGCGAAATTGTGGCAACGTTACCACATGCGACTCCGCGCCTCTACAGAAGCGCGGGGAGACTCCGCGGGAGCGCTGTCGGTGGGCACGCGTAGCCTGGAGGCATGCCCGCGCGAAAGCCCTCCACGACCGTGCCGTACCGGTGCACCGAGTGCGGGTGGACGACCCTCAAGTGGGTCGGCCGCTGCGGTGAGTGCCAGCAGTGGGGCACCGTCGTGGAAGCCGCCGAGCAGACCGGGATCACCCGCACGGTGGCCGCCGTCGCCCCCGGCGCCTCGAGGAGCGCACGTCCGATCACCGCGATCGACACCCAGGATGCGCCGCGCCGCACGAGCGGTGTGGGCGAGTTCGACCGCGTCCTCGGCGGCGGCGTCGTCCCCGGCGCCGCCATCCTGCTCAGCGGCGAGCCGGGCGTGGGCAAGTCGACACTGCTCCTGGAAGTGGCGGCGCAGAGCGCGCGCGCCGGTCGCCGGGTCCTGTATGCCAGTGCGGAGGAGTCCACCGCGCAGGTGCGGCTGCGTGCCGAGCGGACCGGAGCGCTGCACGACGAGCTGTACCTGGCGGCGGAGACCGATCTGGCCACCATCCTCGGGCACATCGACGAGGTGCGGCCCGAGCTGCTCATCGTCGACTCCGTGCAGACGGTGTCGTCGGCGCTGAGCGACGGAGCCGCCGGCCAGCCGAGCCAGGTGCGGGAAGTGGCATCCACGCTCATCCGTGTGGCGAAGGAGCGTGCGCTGCCGGTCATCATCGTGGGGCACGTGACGAAGGACGGCTCCATCGCCGGCCCCCGCATCCTCGAGCACCTCGTCGACGTCGTGTGCCAGTTCGAGGGCGACCGGCAGACGTCGCTGCGTTTCGTGCGCGCCCTGAAGAACCGGTTCGGCCCCACCGACGAGGTCGGATGCTTCGACATGACCGGTGCGGGGATCGCCGAGGTGCCCGACCCCAGCGCGCTGTTCCTCGGCCACGGCGATCCCGTTCCCGGCACGTGCGTGACCATTGCGTTGGAGGGCCGGCGCGCGCTGCCGGTGGAGGTGCAGGCGCTCACGATCGACACGACCGCCCCCAACCCGCGCCGCGTCGTGAACGGCGTCGACTCGGCGCGTGTGGCGATGGTGCTCGCGGTGCTGGAGCGGAGGGCGCGTGTGAAGGTGTCGGACAAGGACGTCTACGTCTCGACGGTGGGGGGCGTGCGCCTCGTCGAGCCGGCCGCCGACCTCGCCATCGCCATCGCGGTGGCCAACGCCGTGCGCGACCATACGATCTCCCACCGCACGGCCGCCATCGGAGAGCTGACGCTGACGGGTGAGATCCGGCCCGTCACCCAGTCCGCACAGCGCGCGGGCGAGGCATCCCGTCTGGGGTATCACACGGTGCTCGACGCGTCCTCGCGCTCGATCGATCGCGCACTCCGCGACCTGCAGACCCGTCGCCGCGCCGACCCCGGCGACGTCCCGGACTTCTGAGCGCCTCGGCTTCCCACGGAACCCGGGTCGACCCCTGAAGCTGTCGAGGGTCGGTCAGAAGGCGCCGTGCGAACGGCCGGGAGGACCGGTGCGGCGGCGGCGCTGCTGCTGCTGCGCGAAGCCCAGGACGACCGGTAGGACGAGGCCTGCGGCGCACACGACGCCGACGAGGAGGTACTCCATCCGGCCGAGTCTGCCACCTCAGACCGCGTCCGCGCGAGTTCACGCGGAGTGTCGCCGCTTCCCTGAGCGGGTCAGAGGTCGAGCGCGGCAAGCAGATCCGCAGGCGTCGCCTGCAGGGGATGCGGACCGGCGATGTCGAAGAAGACCGTCGTGATGCGATCGCTGTGGGCCTGCAGGAATGCGCGCAGCCAGGCGGGAGACTGCAGCGCGACCCCCGGTGGCAGCGTCGCGGGCTTGTGTGCCGCGTCGCTGAAGAGCAGGAGGGCGATGTCGCCGGTGTCGGGGTCACGGTAGGTCCAGACCTCGCCGGAATCCAGCGGGTTGTCCCGGGCACCCACCCGCAGGAGCGGCACCACGGTGGGCCCGTGGCGCAGCGCGAAGGCGACGGCTGCCATGTCCTGCGTCTGCAGCGCATCGGCCAGCACCGTGTTGCGGAACTCCAGCTCGGCGTCCTTGCGCCCCTTCTTCCCCGGCATCCCTTCAGCCTAACGGCGCACCCTCACGGTGCTGAAGCCGCGGTCACCCGGCTGCCGGAAAAGGGGAGGCCCTCTCGGATCCCCCAGTTGGGGGCTGGCGGATTCGAGAGGGCCTCGTGCGTTCTGCAGGACCGCGGGCCATGGGCGCTTGGGGAACACCGGGGGCCCGGCTGCTGGGGACAGCCGTGCGATCCTTGGATGCAGGAGCGTATCTACTGTAGCTTCACCGATCGGTTCACGTCTGTCCGCCGTTTGGGGGACAAAAGTCCCGGGTCATTGCAGGATGAACGGGGCGGTGTTCGTCGACGCGATCCCGCCGATCGACACGCTGAGGTGGTACGTCGCTCCGCCACCGGGCGCGCTCGGGCGGTCACCGTCGCACGTGTCGACGGATGACCGCGTGCGATCCCACGTCAGCGGAGCCGAGCTCGTGGTCTCCTGACCTGCCGTCAGGAGCACGATCATGTCGCTGGGCTCGGTCTGGCAATCGGTGGAGCGCCACCACACGTCGCTCCCGCTGGAGACGGTGAACGACTGCGCGCTCGTGCCGACGTTGAGCGTGCAGTCGGTGTCGCTGCGGTTGACCAGGCGAATGGACAGCTGCGGGTTCTGTCCTGCGGCGTAGGCCTGCTGATCGGTGAGCGCCTCGATCGTGAGATCGCCGGGCAGACACGCATCCGCGGTCGGGGTGAGCTCGGGGTTGGGGACCTCCTCCTCGCCCTCAGCCGGAGGTGTCTCGGTGGGCGCCTCGGACGGGGTCGGGGAGGTGGTAGGGGACTGACTGGTCGACGGGCTGGGGCTCGGCGTCGCGATGGGCTGGGCGGCGCTGCGCCACGGCTGTGCGACGAACAGCCACACGAGCCCGCCCACCACGAGCAGCACGACGAGCAGGAGGACGAGCCGACGGCGCCGGTAGACCGCCGGAGAGTGCCGCCGTCGCGGAGAGGAACCGCTCATGCTCCCAGGGTAGGCGCGGCAGCGCCGGGCGCCCGGGCGGCACGCCCGGTGTGACGCGCTACAGCGTCTTCAGCATCCGCGTGTTGCCCAGGGTGTTCGGCTTGACGTGGGCGAGGTCGAGGAACTCCGCGACGCCCTCGTCGGGGCTGCGCACCAGCTGCGAGTACACGTCGGGGTCGACGACCTGCTCGCCGATCGGGGCGAAGCCGCGCCGGGTGAAGAAGTCCACCTCGAACGTGAGGCAGAACAGGCGCTGCACGCCCAGCTCGCGCGCTTCGTCCTCCAGCGCGGCCACGAGTGCTCGGCCCACACCGCGGTGCAGCCATTCGTCCACGACGATGAGGGTGCGGATCTCGGCGAGATCCTCCCAGATGACGTGGAGCGCGCCGCAGCCGATGAGCTCGCCGTCGGCCTCGGCGACGACGAACTGCTGCACCGACTCGTAGAGCACCACGAGGTCCTTGCCGAGGAGGATGCGCCGCTGGACGTACGGGTCGAGGAGCCGATGGATGCCGCGGACGTCGGCCGTGCGGGCGGGCCGGACCGTGAACGCGCTCATGTGTCCAGCCTAGAACGAGTGGGCCTGGCCGCGGCTCGGCGGGAGGGTCTACACTGCCGGGGTCCACCCCGACCGTGGGAGTGTCATGCCCGCTCCGTCGCCGCCCCGCCCCGTCATCGCGGTGGTCGATCCCGACCCCGCCGAGCGGGTCGTCCGCGCGTTGCGGGAGCGGTACGCGTCCCACTACGACGTCGTGACCCTCGACGGAGGCGGGGAGTCCCTGGCGACCCTGCACGCCGGCGGCGGGGCCGTCGCGCTGGTCCTGGCATCGGCGGGAGACGCCGAGCATCCGGTCAGAGCCGTGTTCTCCCGGGCCACCGGCCTGTTCCCGGAAGCGCGACGCGCGCTCCTGATCGAGTGGGGTACGTGGGCGGACGCCGACACCGCGGCCCGGGTGCTGGCGCTGATGTCGGATCTGTTGATCGACTTCTACGTGGTGCGTCCGGCAGATCCCCGCGACGAGGACTTCCACCACGCCGTAACCGAGTACCTCCGCGACTGGCGCGCGACCACGCCGGAGCGACGCGGTTTCACGATCATCGGCTCCGACGTCGCGCCCCGCACGCACCTGCTCGCCGCGCAGCTCGCGCGAAGCGGTCTGGCGGCGACGCGGCTGGATCCGGCCTCGCCGCGGGCGGCGGAGCTTCTCGAGCGCGCCGGCCGGTCGTACCGGGGCGCACCCGTCGTCCAGATCGCGGACGGAAGCCTGCTGGAGGACCCGGATGACCGCGCGATCGCGCACGCGACTGGCCTGTCCACCGAGCTTCCGCACTCCCCCGTCGATGTCGCGATCATCGGGGCAGGACCGAGCGGCCTCGCCGCGGCGGTCTACGCCGCATCCGAGGGCCTGTCGACCCTCGTCGTCGAAGCCGGCTCGGTGGGCGGTCAGGCCGGGTCGAGTTCGCTCATCCGCAACTACCTCGGGTTCCCCCGCGGCGTGGCCGGGGCGGAGCTCGCGCGGCGGGCCTATCAGCAGGCGTGGGCGTTCGGAGCTCGGTTCGCGCACGCGCGGCAGGCCACGGGCCTGGCGCGCGCCGAGGGGGATGCCGCGTTCACGCTCACCGTGGGCCCGGGTGACGAGCACGTGGTGGCCGGCAGCGTGGTCCTGGCCACCGGAATCGCGTACCGCCGGCTGTCGGTCCCGGCCCTGCGGCCCTTCGTGGGGACGTCGGTGTTCTACGGCGCGTCGTCCGTCGAGGCCCGGGCCCAGCGCGGCCGAGCGGTGCTCGTGGTCGGCGGCGGCAACTCCGCCGGGCAGGCGGCGCTGCACCTCGCCCGGTACGCCGCATCCGTCGCCCTCCTCGTGCGCGGTCCGTCGCTGGCGGCGAGCATGTCGAGCTACCTGATCACGCAGCTTCAGGCCCTGGGCGTGGAGATCCTGCCCGGGTCGCGCGTGGTGGGGGCACAGCCCGATGCCGACGGGCGTCTGGGCGCCGTCGAGGTCGAGCACGTCGCGGACGGAGCGCGCGAACTGCGCCCCTGCCACGCACTGTTCGTCACGATCGGTGCCCGTCCACACACCGAGTGGCTGCCCGATGACGTCCTCCGCGACCGCTGGGGCTACCTCGTGACGGGGTCCTCCGCTCCCGACGAGGACCTGCCCGACCCGTGGCGCGGAGGTGCACCGCCCGGGTCGCTGGAGACCTCCGTCCCCGGGTTGTTCGCGGTGGGCGACACCCGGCGCAGCTCCCTCAAGCGCGTCGCCTCGGCCGTGGGCGAGGGCTCGGTGGTGATCTCCGCCGTCCACGCGCATCTGGCCGCACGCTGACCCGCACGCAGGAACGACGAAGGGCGGATGCCGCAGCATCCGCCCTTCGTGTCGCTCAGGATCCGGCGACGATGTCCGGTGTCGCGGTGATCTCCCCGCCGCCGGTCACACCGACGGCGACCTTCTCACCGCGGGGGCCGGTCTCGAAGAGGAACTCCCCGTTCTCGGCGTCGACCTTCACGTGATCGCCCGACTCGAGCTCGCCGTGCAGGATCTTCTCGCTCAAGCGGTCCTCGACCTCGTGCTGCATCGCGCGGCGCAGCGGGCGCGCACCCAGAGCCGGGTCGAACCCGATCTCGATGAGCCGCTCCTTGGCCGCCTGCGACAGCTCGATCGTCATGTCACGGTCGAGCAGGCGCTCGGCGAGGCGCTTGGTGAACAGGTCGACGATCTGCACCAGCTCGGGCTTGCTCAGCTGCGGGAAGACGATGATGTCATCGACGCGGTTGAGGAACTCGGGCTTGAAGTGCCGCTTGAGCTCTTCGTTGACCTTGCCCTTCATGCGGTCGTACGAGGTGGCGCTGTCGCCTTCGACCTGGAACCCGACCGGGCCGCCCGCGATGTCACGCGCGCCCAGGTTGGTCGTCATGATGATGACGGTGTTCTTGAAGTCGACCACGCGGCCCTGACCGTCGGTGAGACGGCCTTCCTCGAGGATCTGCAGGAGCGAGTTGAAGATGTCGGGGTGCGCCTTCTCGATCTCGTCGAAGAGCACGACCGAGAAGGGCTTCCGCCGCACCTTCTCGGTGAGCTGGCCACCCTCTTCGAAGCCGACGAACCCGGGAGGGGCACCGAACAGCCGCGAGACGGTGTGCTTCTCACCGAACTCCGACATGTCGAGGGAGATCAGCGCGCCCTCGTCGTCGAAGAGGAACTCGGCGAGCGCCTTGGCCAGCTCCGTCTTTCCGACACCCGTGGGGCCGGCGAAGATGAACGAGCCCGACGGACGCTTCGGGTCCTTCAGACCCGCACGCTGGCGGCGGATCGTCTTGGACAGGGCGGAGATGGCCTCTTCCTGACCGATGACCCGCTGGTGCAGCGCCTTCTCCATGAAGACGAGCCGGCTGGACTCCTCCTCGGTGAGCTTGAACACCGGGATGCCGGTGGCCTGAGCGAGCACCTCGGCGATCAGGCCCTCGTCGACGATGGCGTGGGATGCCACGTCGCCCGAACGCCACTGCTTCTCCAGGCGCAGACGCTCGGCCAGGAGCGACTTCTCCTCGTCGCGCAGCGACGCGGCCTTCTCGAAGTCCTGCTCCTCGGAGGCGACTTCCTTCTGCTCGCGCACCTTGGCGATCTTGTCGTCGAATTCGCGCAGCTCGGGCGGGCTCGACAGGATCGACAGACGCAGGCGGGCGCCGGCCTCGTCGATCAGGTCGATCGCCTTGTCGGGCAGGAACCGGTCGCTGATGTAGCGGTCGGCGAGGTTGGCCGCGGCCACGATGGCGCCGTCGGTGATCTGCACCTTGTGGTGCGCCTCGTACCGGTCGCGCAGGCCCTTCAGGATGTTGATGGCGTGCGGCAGGCTCGGCTCGGCGACCTGGATCGGCTGGAAGCGACGCTCGAGCGCGGCATCCTTCTCGAAGTGCTTGCGGTACTCGTCGAGCGTGGTCGCACCGATGGTCTGCAGCTCGCCGCGGGCCAGCAGCGGCTTGAGGATCGACGCGGCGTCGATCGCGCCCTCGGCGGCACCGGCACCCACGAGCGTGTGGATCTCGTCGATGAAGACGATGATGTCACCGCGCGTGCGGATCTCCTTGGTGACCTTCTTCAGGCGCTCCTCGAAGTCACCGCGGTAGCGGGACCCGGCGATGAGCGATCCGAGGTCGAGCGAGTAGACCTGCTTGTCCTTCAGCGTCTCGGGCACATCGCCCTTGACGATGGCCTGCGCGAGGCCCTCCACGACGGCGGTCTTGCCGACGCCGGGCTCGCCGATGAGGACGGGGTTGTTCTTGGAGCGGCGCGAGAGGATCTGCATGACCCGCTCGATCTCCTTCTCGCGTCCGATGACGGGGTCGAGCTTGTTGTCGCGCGCGGCCTGCGTGAGGTTGCGGCCGAACTGGTCGAGCACTGCGGAACCTCCCTGCGCGCTGGCGGAGGTCTGCTCGCCGGCGCCGGATGCGACGCCCGCGGGCTCCTTGCCCTGGTATCCGCTGAGCAGCTGGATGACCTGCTGGCGCACCTTGTTCAGATCGGCGCCCAGCTTGACGAGCACCTGCGCGGCCACGCCCTCACCCTCGCGGATGAGTCCGAGCAGGATGTGCTCGGTGCCGATGTAGTTGTGGCCCAGCTGCAGCGCTTCGCGCAACGAGAGCTCGAGCACCTTCTTCGCGCGCGGCGTGAAGGGAATGTGCCCGGTCGGCTGCTGCTGCCCCTGGCCGATGATGTCCTGCACCTGCTCACGCACGGCGTCGAGCGAGATGCCGAGGGACTCGAGGGCCTTGGCGGCCACGCCCTCGCCCTCGTGGATCAGCCCGAGCAGGATGTGCTCGGTGCCGATGTAGTTGTGGTTGAGCATCTTCGCCTCTTCTTGGGCGAGCACCACAACTCGACGGGCACGGTCGGTGAATCTTTCGAACATCCTCAAACCCTCCAGAATGGGTCGATAGGCACGCTTCCGCGCGCCGTACATCGAGACTAACCAGCGCTCGGATGCGGGGCGGCCGTGTTCGCCGTCGGCATAGCGAGGCCTTGACACCCCCTTCCGTCGGACATATCGTTCCTCGATAACAACGATTATCGATATGGCTGGGGAGGGACCGAGATGACACGCGCAGAGGCCCGGGAGCGGACCGACATCGTCTGGATGGTGATCGCCGGCGGGATCGCGATGGTCGCCATCGCCGCGGAGGGGTCTGCCCGGTTCGCCCGCACGTTCACGCCGGCCGGGATCGCGTGGAGCTTCCCGATCGAGGAGACGGAGGTGACGGCGGCGATCACCGCCGACGGCGAGCCCGTGTCGGGGGCGGCGACCGCGCTGACCGTCCACGTCACCGATGTGAACGTCGTCTCGGCGGTCTCGATCGGGGCCTCGCTGGTGCTGCAGGTGCTCATCGCCCTCGCCATCATCGGCCTGGTGCTCTCGCTCGGCGCGGTCTTCCTCCGCGGCCGGTTCTTCGTCCCCGCGACGGCGCGGCTCATCGACGCGATCGCCCTGGTGCTCGCGTTCGGCACCATCGTCGTGCTGGGCCTCGACACCTTCGGCCGCAACGGTGTGCTGGCCGCGCTGGGTCAAGGTGAAGGCGAGCCGCTGCATCCGGCCACCTTCTGGTCGTACGCACCGGTGTGGTTCGCCGCGTTGGCGATCGGCGTGCTCGGGGTCGCCTTCCGGCGCGGTCTCCGGCTCCAGCGGGACACGGAGGGCCTGGTGTGAACCGGCTCGCCCCCGCCGTCCTTCGGCCCCTCCTGCGCGCGGTGGAGGTGCTCGCCGTCGTCCTGGCCGCCGGCACCGTGCTCCTCGGCATCCTCATGACGGCGAGCATCGCGTTCGGGGAGTTCTCCGCGTCCGTTCCGCTGGTGCCCGACTTGGACAGCGTGCCCGAGGTAGGGCAGGAAGACGTGTACGCGTGGGTGTTCTTCGACACCGTCCGCGTCGTCCACCCCGATCCGCCCGCCGTGGCCCGCGCGCTCAAGTGGGGCGGATACGCCGCGGTCGCCGTCGTCGTGCTGGCCGGGTGCGTCGTCGCCTTCACCCTCGCCCGCCGTCTGCGTGCCGGCCGGCCGTTCTCGCGCTTCGCCGCCGCGAGCCTGCTCACCCTCGGCATCCTGGCGACCCTCGCCGCCTTCCTCTCCCCCGCGCTGCTGCTGGAAGCCACCGCGGCGATGGTGAGCGACCTCGGCCTGCGCACCGCGGATGCCGCGGGGCTCGTGGTGTACGAGGCATCCGAAGGACCGGCGGCCCTCCTGCTGGACCGCTTCCCCTCCCCAGGCGTCGTCATCCGCCACGCCAACTGGGTGCTCGCCGGGGTGGGCGGCATCCTCGTCGTCATCTCGTTCGCGTTCCGGCGCGGAGCCGCCCTGCAAGCCGACACGGAAGGACTGGTGTGATGGACGCCATCGGCACGAATCTGGGGATGCTCGCCATCGCCGTCGCCGCGCTCGTCTGCGCGGCGGCCCTGGTGGCCTGGGCCCGCCGGCGTGACGCGGCGGCTGAGGGCGCCTCGCCATCAGCTCTCACCCGCGGGGAGCGCGTGGTCGTCGCCATCGTGGGAGGCGGCGCGCTCGTCGCGATCCCGCTGAGCGTGTACAGCCTCCTCGCCTCGGCGATGTGGTTCGCCAGCGCGCCCGTGCTGCGCGTGGACGACCTGCCCCTGGGCGGCAGCACAGCGCCGGGCTTCCTCGAGTCCGCCACCGCCGTCACGGGCGCGGGGTACGACACCGCATGGATTGAGGTCGCCGACCTCCCTGCCGGGCCGCGCTGGCTGCTGTGGGCGGAGGCCGCGCTTCCCATGGCGCTCGCGCTCGTCCTCGCCGTCGGGATCGCGTCGCTTGCCTTCGCGCTCCTGCGGGGCGCTCCCTTCGCCCGGACGCTGCCGGTGGCCCTCGGCGGCGCCGCGATCGTCGTCGTCGCGGCGGGTCTGGGCACGCAGGTCTTCGGCGCGATCGCGCGCGCTGAGATCATCTCCTCCCTCGGTCCACCCCAGCTGATCACCTCGCACGATGACGGCAGCGGGGTGGCGGAGGGGTTCATCTTCGCCCTGTCGCTGGATCTCAGCCCCATCGGCTGGGGACTCGGGATCGCCCTGCTCTCGGCCGTGTTCGCCATCGGGACGCGTATGCAGCACGACACGAAAGGACTGGTGTGATGGAGCAGACGACGAGGAAGGAGCGCAACGAGATCCTCTCCACGCTCGGAGTCAGCGGCGTCCTCGCCGTGTTCGTCCTCCTGGCTGCCGTGATCCGGTGGCTCGAGACATTCACCCCCGAGGGCACCTCCGTGGCCGTGCCGTTCGGATTCGTTCCCACGGAGCTCTCACCCCAGGACGGCCTCCCGCCCACCGCCGTCGATGTCACGTGGGGCAACGTGGCCGCCGACGGCACCAACCTGCTCTCCGTACTGTCGCTGGCGGCGTCGATCGTCGTGGGCGCCGTGGCCGCCCTCACGGTCATCGCCCTGTTCGCCGTGCTCGCGCTGCGCTTCCTGCGCGGCCGGTTCTTCGACGCGACGAACCCGCGCCTCTTGGATGCGGCGGGGTGGACGATGTTCGCCGGCGCCCTCGCGGTGTACTTCCTCGACACGCTCGGTCGCAACGGGGTCCTCGCGGCCGCAGGCCTGGCCGACTTCGATCCGAACTCGTGGGTGCTGGTGTGGCCGTTCTTCGCCGTCTGGATCGGGGCCACGGTGCTGGGGCTGCTCTCGCTCGCCTTCCGCCGCGGCATCCGCCTGCAGCGCGACTCGGAGGGGCTGGTGTGAGCCCCGCCGAGGACGACGGACCCAGCGGCATCCACTGCCGCCTGGACGAGCTGCTGGCCGAGCGCGGGATGACGCTGACGCGGCTGTCGGAGCTGGTGGGCGTGTCCATCGTGAACCTGTCGGTGCTCAAGAACGACCGGGCCCGCGCCATCCGCTATTCGACGCTGTCGGCGATCTGCCGCGCGCTGGAGTGCGAGGTCGGCGACCTGCTGGTGCTGGCCCGGGACTGACTCAGGGCTCGGCGAGGAAGTCGGCCCCGGCCTGCCGGAACGCGCGTGCGCCGGGCGCGTTGGTGTGGTGGCGGCCGGGGATCTCGAAGAACATGCCGTTCGGGGTCAGGCCGGCCAGGTGCCGGGACTCCTCGATGATCGGATCGTCGCTCCCGGTGGCGAACAGCACCCACTGGTGCGGCGGCGCGGCAGGATCCGGATCGCTGTCGCCGATGCGCATCCCCTCGGCCACGGCGATGAGCGCCCGCAGATCGTTGCCCGCGACCCGCTCGGCGAGGGCGACGTACCGCCGCGTGACCGGATCGGTGACGGGCTCGCCGGAATCGACGTACGCGCGCGCCTGCTCGACCTGGAGCCGCGCGAGCGGGCGGCCGTCGGGGATGCCGCCGAGCACCGCCCGCTCGACGTGCTCCGGCGCATCGACGGCCAGCTGCCAGCCGACGCGCCCGCCGAGGGAGTATCCGAGGTAGCGCACGCTGTCGAGCAGGTACGTGTCGAGCATCGTGGTGAGGTCGCCCACGAACACCGGCATCGCATAAGCGGCAGCGTCGTGCGGCTTGTCGCTGGCGCCGTGCCCGCGCTGGTCGACGGCGAGCACGCGGAGTCCGCGACGCAGCAGCTCGCGGACCCACCCCGTGCTGACCCAGTTGTCGCGCGTGCTCGAGCCGAACCCGTGCACGCAGAACACCGTGGGTGCGTCCGGTTCACCCCACGTGTAGGTGGCGAGCCGGACGCCGTCGTCGGTCATCACGAACTGCGGCGCGGGCATCTCGGTCAGGGCGGGGATGGCGGCATCCATGCCTCTCATCGTGGCGTACGGGGCGCATCCCGCGATGCCCGCGCCGCGCGCCGCGCCGCCCGAGCCCCACGTCCGCGCCACTTCCGTGCATCCGCGCCATCTCTTAACGGCGCGGATGCACCGAACAGGCGCAAACGTGGGATCGCGCGGTGAAGCAGCGTCCGTGCGGGCGGGCCGTCGAGCCGCGGTCAGGGCTGGCCGGCGATGGGGACGCGGATGCCGTCGTACGTGTCGCCCGAGAGCGCCGCCTCGTAGGCGACGCCGGCGGGCACATCGGGCACCTCCACGACGGTGACACGGGCGGCCATGTCGGCCGTGCAGATCTGGTCGGGCGCCGGGTCGACGAAGGCCACGGCGATCTCACCGGGCGCCGAGACCGCGGCCGACTCGACCTGCGGCGCGCAGCTCGACGAACCCCACGTGAGGATGGCGAAGGTGCTCGGGCCGGCCCATCCGGCGCTCGGCTGGCCGCCATCCATGCCCGCGCCCGGGGTGAGGCCGGCGACGCCGGGAAGGTCGGCGCGGCCCACGTAGCCCGATCCCCGCACCTCGATCGTGAGGTCTTCGGCCGGATCGACACCCTCGGGAACGGGCACGGCCACCCCGCGCAGCACGTAGTCGCGGGTGCAAGCGCCGTCGGGCTCCATGACCGACACGCTCAGCACGCCCTCGTCATAGGCGACCTCCTCGGCGAAGGGCTTGCAGGTCGAACTGCCCGCCACGAGCACGCCGACCATCGCGCCACCGTCCAACCACGCGGCCCCGACATCGACGGTGTCGCCGGTCGCCGGCGGAGCGGAGGATGCGCCGCCCCCGGCCGATGCGCATCCGGAGAGCATTCCGATGGCCAGTACGGCCGCGCCCCACGCGGCGACGAGCGAACGAGTACGACGGGACATGAGACCTCCGGATGCAGCGGCGGCCGTCCATCGGAGGAGGCCTCCGACCATCCTCCCGAACCTGTCTGGGCGAACCCAACGGATCCGGTAACACCCCCATCACGATCCGTGGCGGCCCGCGGCGGCCGATCCCCCGCTACTGGAGGGCAGAGGTCAGGCGTGCGAGGTTGTCGAGGAGCGTGGAGCGCAGCGGCTGGTTGGACCATTCCTCGAGGGTCAGCTCCCGGCTGAGGCTGCGATAGGTGTCTTCCACCGCGTGCATCTCGCGGGCGAATTCGCCGCCGCGCACGAGCATCGAGATCTCCAGGTTCAGGCCGAACGAGCGCATGTCCATGTTGCTGGACCCGATGACCGACACCTCGTCGTCGATCGTGACGCTCTTGGAGTGGAGGATGTACGGCTTGCGGTACATCCAGATCTTCACCCCGGCGCGCAGCAGCGTCTCGTAATAGCTGCGCTGTGCGTGGTAGACCACGGCCTGGTCGCCCTCCTCGGAGACGAAGAGCTCGACGCTCACTCCGCGCTGGCACGCGGTGGTGATGGCCAGCAGCAGCGCCTCCTCCGGCACGAAGTACGGGCTGACGATGCTGATCCGCTCGCGGGCCGCGTAGATGAGCGCCAGGAACAGCTTGAGATTGTTCTGGAAGTCGAAGCCCGGCCCGGAGGGGACGATCTGGCAGTCCAGATCTCCCGCCCCGGGAGTCACATCGAACAGACCGATCTCGTCGGAGAGGATCTCGTCGCTCTCGCCATACCAGTCGGAGAGGAACACGGCGTTGATGCTGGCGACCACCGGACCCTCGACGCGGACCATGAGGTCGACCCAGTGCAGGCCTCGGCGGATGTTCTTGTGCAGGTTGTAGGTGGAGTCGGTGACGTTCTGCGAGCCCATGTAGGCGACCTTGCCGTCCACGACCAGCAGCTTGCGGTGGTTGCGCAGGTCGGGGCGCTGGGTCCGGCCCCGCAGGGGCTGCACCGGCAGCAGCAGGTGCCAGTGCGCCCCCATCGCCTTCAAGCGGCGCAGAGTGCGGCGGTAATACGGCTTGCCGCGGTTGGCCCAGTGATCCAGCAGCACCCGGACCACGACGCCGCGCGCGGTCGCCTCCTCCAGCGCACGGAAGAAGTTGTCGGTGGCGTCATCCGATTGGAGGATGTAGAACTCCACGTGCACGTAGTGCTCGGCCTGCCGGATCGCATCGGCCATCTCGTCGAGGCTCTTCTGGTAATCCGAGATGAGGGTCGCGCCGTTGTCTCCCGCGAGCGGCATGGCCCCGAGGTTGCGGTTGAGCGTCACCAGGGCGCGGAACCAGTCGGGGGCGTTCGGCCGCAGCGTCCCGAAGTCCAGTGACGCGCTGGTCTCCCGCAGGTAGTCGTTCAGCGCTTCCTGCTTGCGCCGGAACTTGCGCGGGAGCCGCGGATTTCCGATCAGCAGGAACAGCAGCACCCCGACGTACGGGATGAAGTAGATGGCCAGCAGCCACGCCATCGCGGAGGTCGGACGGCGGTTTCGCGGAACGATGATGATCGCGGCGACGCGGATCGTCACGTCGACGATGAGGGCGACGACCACCCACCACGTGGCGTCAAAGGTGACTTCGACCACTGCACCCCCCGCCGGTGAACCCTCTCAGCGTATCGAATGGCGCCGACAGGGCAGTTCGAGCGGGTCAGCGGTCGGATGCAGCGGGCTGCGGCGGGAGCCCGCGCTTCGCGCGCTCCTCCGCCTCGACGCGCGCGTACGCCTTCCGCTCCGTGCGGTCCATGCGCAGGATGGAGCGGAGGATGAAGTAGAACACCGCCGACACCGCCAGGGTCGGCAGAAGCGACCAGATCACAGCAGTCCAGTAGGGGTCCACCCTCCCAGGATACGCCGCGCGGCCGGCGCTGTATCCGGACCGGATCGGATGCGGCGCCCGGGGTGCACCTCTCCTCCCCAGCCACGTCGGCGGATGCGGTCATCCACCGGCAGCTCCCGCGGCCCGTGCGAGTGCGCGGCCGCCGACGAGGGTGATCGGCATGACGACCATCTTCCGCGCGGCCGGAGCCGCCGACTTCCTCGCGCTGGTGCCGCGCCTCCTGGGCTACCGACCCGCCCGCAGCCTCGTCCTCATTCCGTTCGACGGCAACCGCACCCTGGGCGGCCTGCGTCTGGACCTGCCGGCCACCCTCGGTCGCACCGAACTGGACAGCATGTGCTCGACCTACATCGGAATGGTGTGCAAGGTGAGCCATGCCGATGCGGTGGCTGTCATCGCCTACACCGATGAGACCTTCGCGGCCTCGGAGGGGCCACCGCAGGGGGAGCTCGTCCGCGCACTGCTCGCCCAGGCCGATCTGTGCGGTCTCCGCGTCAGCGAGGCACTGTGCGTCGCCGCGGACGGATGGGGGTCGTACCTCGACGCCGGATGCCCTCCCGCGGGGCACCCGCTGACCGACATCCCGTACGACCATGAGGCGTTCGCCGACGAGCCCCTCCCGACCGAGGATCAGGCCTCGGGGGCCGACCTCCCCACGGTCGACCTGGCCGAGAAGGAACGTCTCGGACTCGCTCTGCGCGAGATCGATCGCGCGACGAGCGCGCTCTTCGGCGATGAACGGGAGCCCTCGGACCGCCCTCTCGGGCGGGACGCCCTTTCGACCGTCGGGCGGATGGACGACGTACCGCTGCTGCTGGAGGAGGCGATCGAGTACGCCCCTGCGGAGATGGACCCCTACGAAGCCGCCGCGGTGGTGTGGTGCCTGATGCGCCCCGGTCTGCGCGATGTCGCGCTCGTGCAGTGGGCGCGCGACCTCGCCGCCGGCGATGAGGCGTTCGCCGCCCAGATGCGTTACGCCGACGGCGGGGAGTACCCGGAGCATCTCGCCGCTCCCATCTGGGGGGAGGGGCCGTCCCCCGACCCCGCCCGGCTGCAGGCGGCGCTCGCGCTCACCCGCCACCTGGCCGCGGCCGCTCCCCGCTCCTCACGGCCCGGCATCCTCGCGGCGGCGGCGTGGGTGGCGTGGGCGCTGGGCCGCTCGACGCATGCCGGGCGCTACGCCGAGATGGCTCGCGAGATCGACCCGGGCCACGGCATGGCCGGCATCGTGCTGACCTTCGCCGCCAGCGGTCATCTGCCGGAGTGGGTGTACCGCCGGTCGGTGCCGTCTGATCCGGTGACCCACCTGATCGACTCGCGACGGGTGGAGTCGTGAATCAGGTCACTTCACGAGGGGAAAGAGGATGGTCTCGCGGATGCCGAGCCCGGTGATCGCCATCAGCAGGCGATCGATCCCCATGCCCATCCCACCGGTGGGCGGCATGCCGTGCTCGAGGGCACGCAGGAACTCCTCGTCGATGCGCATGGCTTCGTCGTCGCCGCCGGCGGCCAGCAGCGCCTGCTCCACGAACCGCTCGCGCTGGATGACGGGATCGACGAGCTCGGAGTACCCCGTGGCCAGCTCGAACCCGCGCACGTACAGGTCCCACTTCTCCACGACACCCGGGATCGACCGGTGCTCGCGCACGAGCGGGCTGGTGTCGACGGGGAAGTCCATCACGAACGTCGGTCGGGTCAGGCCGGTCTTGACGAAGTGCTCCCACAGCTCCTCGACCCACTTGCCGTGGGTGGGATGCGGCGGGGCGTCCACGCCCGCCTTCCCGGCGAGCGCCTGCAGCTCCTCGATCGAGGTGGCGGGGGTGATCTCCTGCCCGGCCGCCTCCGACAGGGAGCCGTACATCGACAGGCGGTCCCACTCGCCGCCGAGGTCGTAGGCGGTGCCGTCGGCCCACGTGACGGTGGTGGAGCCGGCGACGGCCACGGCGGCGTTCTGGACGAGCGCCTGCGTCAGGTCGGCGATGCCGGAGTAGTCGGTGTAGGCCTGGTACGCCTCGAGCATCGCGAACTCGGGGCTGTGCGTGGAGTCGGCGCCCTCGTTGCGGAAGTTCCGGTTGATCTCGAAGACCCGGTCGATGCCACCGACCACGGCGCGCTTGAGGAACAGTTCGGGCGCGATCCGCAGGAACAGGTCGGCGTCGAAGGCGTTGGCGTGCGTCACGAACGGTCGTGCAGTGGCCCCGCCGTGCTGCACCTGCAGCATGGGGGTCTCCACCTCGAGGAAGCCACGCTCGGCGAAGGTCGCCCGCAGGCTCGCGTTGACCTTCGCCCGCGCCACGACGGTCTCGCGAGCGCGGTCGCGCACGATCAGGTCGAGATACCGGCTGCGCACGCGGCTCTCTTCGCTGAGCTCGGTGTACATGTTGGGCAGCGGCAGGACGGCCTTGGACGCGATCTGCCAGTCGTGCACCATGATCGAGAGCTCGCCGCGGCGGCTGGAGATCACCTCACCCGAGACGAACACGTGGTCGCCGAGGTCGACGAGGTCCTTCCAGCGCTGGAGCGACTCCTCGCCCACGACCGCGAGCGACACCATCGCCTGGATGCGGCTGCCGTCGCCGGACTGCAGGGAGGCGAAGCACAGCTTCCCGGTGTTGCGGCTGAAGACCACACGGCCGGCGACGCCGACGGTGACACCGGTCTCCTCGCCCGCTTCCAGCTCGCCGAAACGAGCACGGACCTCGGGGATGGTGTCGGTCACCGGCACGACCACCGGGTACGGCCCGCCCGCGGCATCCGCGCGCTCGGTCAGCAGGCGCTCGCGCTTGGCCAGACGCACCGCCTTCTGCTCGAAGGCGTCGTTCAGTTCGGCCCGCTCGGCATCGTCGTCGGACGATGCGGCGGGTGCGGATGCGGGCGCGTCGGTCATCGCTGGGGGCTCCTCGGGATTCGCTTCCAGTCTACGTGCGGGCCCGGCAGCCCCTCGAAGACCGCCGACGCCCCCGGCTCAATCACCTAGCCGGCTCAGTGCACGTAGATGTCGGTGTTGTCGACGAAGCGGTGCCCGCCCACGGTCGCGGCGATGAGCATGTGCGCACGTCCGGCGTGCCCTTCGTCCACCGGCAGGAAGGTGTCCGGGTCCACGACGCTGAGGTAGTCCAGCCGGATCCGCGCCTCGCCCATGAGCGTGGACTGCGCCGCGGCGATGCAGGCGTCCACCCCCCGGTCGGCGGTGGATGCGGCCGCTTCGAGCGCCGCGGGAAGCCGGGCGGCCGCCCGGCGGTCGTCGTCGTCGAGGAGCGCCACGCGGCTGGAAAGCGGCAGGCCATCGTCCGAGCGGACGGTGGGGACGGTCGCGACGTCGATGTCGAAGGCGAGATCGCGCACCATGCGGCGCACCAGGAAGACCCGCTGCAGGTCACGCTCCCCGTAGACCGCGACGTCGGGGCGCACGAGGTGGAACAGCAGCGCCTCGACGGTGAGGAGTCCGTCGAAGTAGTACGGACGCGACCTGCCCTCGTAACGCAGCCCCAGGTCGCCGGCGCTGATGCGGGTCGTGGCGAAACCGGCGGGCAGCAGCTCGGCGGCCGCCGGCGCGAACGCCACGTCGACGCCGAGGGAATCCAGGAGCGCGCGGTCCACCGACGGCGTGGTGGGGTAGGCGGCGGCGTCGTCGGTCGTGCGGAAGCGCAGCGGATTGACGAACGTGGAGACCACCACGATGTCCGCGCGTTCGCGGGCGAGGCGCACGAGGTCCACGTGCCCGTCGTGGAGCGCACCAAGGGTGGACACGAGGGCGACGGTCGGCGCCGGCCGGCCGGTGGGGGCTGCGGCTCTGGCCTGGGCCAGTCGGGTGCGCAGCTCCGCGACGGTGCTGATCATCCGTCGAGCGTAGCCTCGGGCGGGAGGGTGTCCGGACCAGACGGCGCCCCCTCGGCCAGCGCCTGGTCGACCGTGGAACGCACGAGGGCGGAGAGGTAGCCGCCGGGGTTGTCGATGCCGACACCGGCGAGAAGGCCCGAGGCCTGGCGTACGACCGAGCGGGAGAACTCCGTCGCCGTGGCGATGGCCTCCGCGTACGCGGGGCGATCGGCTTCTGCCACCACGACCGGCTCGCAGCCCAGCTCGACGGCGAGGGCCTGCGCGATGGGCAGGACCGGACCGGGGGCGGTCACGGCGGCGTAGCTCTCGGTGAGCTGGCGCAGGTCGATGGAAGTGCCGGTGAAGGAGATGGCGGGGTGGATCGCGAGCGGGATCGCCCCCGACCGCATCGCCGGGGCGAGCACGTCCACGCCGTAGCCGGGGTCGACGTGCAGGACGAGCTGGCCGATCTGCCACGCCCCGATGTCGGCGAGCCCGGAGACCAATCCCGGCAGCTGATCGTGCGGGACGGCCAGGACGACCAGTTCGGCGCGCCGGACCACCTCGTCGGCATCGAGGACGGGCACTCCCGGCAGCACCGCGTCGGCGCGGTCGGGGTCGCTTCCGGCGGTGATGCCCACCACCGCATGTCCGGCGTTGCGCAGCGCCGCAGCGATCACGGGACCCACCCGGCCGGCGCCCAGCACGCCGACGCCGAGCCGTCCGTCGCGCGTCCCGCTCACCGCGCCCACCGGTGGGTGCGGTCACCCGCCGAGGCGGCGACGATGCCCTGGGCGGCGTCCTCGAACGCCCGCAGGGCGTCATCGCGATCGACGACTCCCACCGTCGTCGTGACGGTGCCGCTGACGACGTTGGCCGTCAGGTTCGCCACACGCAGGGCGCGATCGACCGGACCCTGGCTGATGCGGATGCTCTGCATGCGCGCCAGCGGGAAGACCCCGAGCGCCCGCCAGATGAACCCGCGACGCAGGAACAGCGCATCCGGTGTGAGGAGGAAGCCGTTGCGACGCCACGACAACGGGCGGAACACGCGTGCCCGCCGGGGCGTGGTGGCGTAGGGATCTCCCGGCGCGGGGCCGAGGATCCCCTGCTCGAACACGAGCGCGAGCTGGTCTTCGGGGAGGGCGGGCAGCAGGAGTCGGACGACTCTCTCGACGTCTGCACGCGTGCCCACCGGCAGCACGCTGGTGAGCTGGTCGGTGCCCGCGTCGGTCATCGCGCGCCCCGAGATGCGGTTCACCGCGATCGACCACCAGCCGAACGGGCGCCACATCAGCGACTGCCGCACCTCCACGGCGTGGACCCGCCCCGGCGGCAGGATCTCGCTGACCGTCGTGAACAGCCCGAAGGTGATCCGCACGCCACCGGAGGTGGGTGCGATCGAGTAGCGCAGCGAGCGTACGAACGAGCGCACCCAGTACGCCCCGAATCCGAGGAGCGCGGGGACGAAGGCGAACAGGACCCAGGGCTCGCCGATGACGGCACCGACGATCACGACGGCGAGGAAGGCCAGCAGCCCGAGCGTCGATGTGCTGAGCACGCGGGATGCCGCGAGCCGGCCGGCGGGGATGTGGACGACGGATTCGACCTCGGCCGCCTCGAGGTCTTCGCCCTCGATGATGCCGGTGATGCCGGCGCTGACGAGGTTGGCCGCCTGGTGCACGCGCGAGCCCGCGTCCACGGCGCCCTCGGCGGCGGAGGCCTCCCCCAGCCGGCGCCCCGAGGCCAGGCGCAGGATGTCGGCCCGGATCGTCTCGGAGTTGGAGGTGGAGAGGTACTCGAGCTTGACGTTGGAATCCAGGCCCGCCCCGATGACCTCCAGCTTGGCCATCCCGAACAGGCGGGCGACCAGCGGACGCGTGAGGTTCACGCCCTGGACCCGGTCCAGCGGGGCGCGGCGGTGCGTCCGGAAGAACACGCCGGTGCGCACCTCGACGTCGTCTCCGGTGATGCGGAAGGTGTGGAACCGCCACGACACCCAGAAGATGACCGTCAGCACCACCAGGGTGCCGAGCAGGGCGAGCCCGGCGACGAGCAGCAGGTTGTTGGAGAGCACGTAGTCGACCGGGTCGCCGGGCACCTCCCCCTCGTCGGAGAAGTCGGGGATGAACAATGCCACGAGACGTTCGCGGAGGTTGGCCACGACGATGCCGATGACGACGAGGAGGAACAGTCCCCCGCGCAGCAGCGGGGTGAGCGGGTGCATGCGGTGCCATTCGCCGTCGCTCAGCGGCGAGCGCACCTCCTCCATGGGAGGGGCCGATGGGGACGGCTCGCTCACAGGCCGGTCCGGCGGGTCTCGGCGACGTCCACCAGCGTGTCGCGCAGCCGCTCCGCCGCATCCTGGGTCAGGCCGGGGATCGTGACGGCGGTGGTGGCCGCGGCGGTCACGAGCTTCAGCTGTGCGATGCCGAAACCGCGGTCGAGCGGGCCGTGGGTGATGTCGATCAGCTGCATCCGGCCGTACGGGACGGCGACGACCCGCTGCCACAGGATCCCGCGACGGAAGACGAGGTCGTCCTGGCGCAACTGATACCCGTAGGAGCGCGCCTGGCGCGGCGTGATCGCCAGGGCCCACACCGAGATCAGCGCGAACACGCCGGCGGGGATCCACACCCACGTCTGCTCGAGCCACAGCTGCAGCACGAGCGCGATGCCCAGCACGACGATCAGCAGCGTGGCGGTGGAGATGAGCTGCACCCACACATAGGCCTGCGCGAGCTGGTGCCACTGGCCGTCTCCCAGTGGGAGCCGGCCGGCGCTGCGCGGCTCCCGGATGGACTCGAAGGTACCCCGGTCCAGCACGTCGTCGCCGCGGTGATCAGCGGTCGGTGGCATCGACTCCGGAGGGGTTCCCGGGTTGATCGTCATCGTCGTCCTTCCGGATCGTGCACAGCTGTTCCGCCACCAGCCCGGCGGCGATCAGGAGGCCGCCGCAGACCGCCGTCGCGATGACCGTGCCCATCGAGCCTAGCGAGGGCACGACTGGCCGCGTGAGCAGAAACGCGAGCAGTCCGACGCCGAGCCCGCCGAGCGCCGCGCCCACGATGCTGGAGGCTTTGGCGAGCATCGCGATGCGCAGCGCCCGGAAGGGATCGATGGCCGCCGCGGTGCGTCCACGACTGGCGCGGTAGACCGGGATGGCCAGGACCACGACGAGGGCCCCGAGGAGCAGCAGGAGGATCGGGAGGCTCACCGCGGGGGTGAAGGTGGGGCGCCCGGCGGCGCTGAACGCGCTGTCGATGAGGAAGCCCGCCACGGCCCCCAGCACGGCGGCGAGGAGGAGAGAACCGGCGCCGGTGCGCTTCACGAGCGGTCCTGCAGGCGCTCGCGGAGATCGCGGACGGCTCCGACCCCGGGCAGCTGGGCCTCGGGATCGACGTCGAGCCACGGCGTGAGGACGAACTCCCGCTCGGCGGCCCGCGGATGCGGCAGGGTCAGCGCCGGGTCGGTCGAGGTGAGCCGCCCGTAGGAGATGAGATCAAGATCCAGCGTCCGGTCGCCCCATCGCTCGCGGCGCACACGGCCGTGCGCGGCCTCGATGCCGTGCAGCGCCTGCAGCAGGAGGGAGGGGGCCAGTCGCGTGCGGACCAGGGCGACGGCGTTGAGGTACCGGGGGGCATCCTCGTTCTCGCCGGCCACGGTGACCGCGACGGTCTCGAACGCGCGCGAGGCCCGCAGATCGGTGGTCAGCGGCAGCTCGCCGATCGCAGTGAGGGCGGCGGTGAGGGTCTCGGCTCGATCGCCGAGGTTCGCGCCCAGCGCGATGACGGCCTCCGTGCCGAGGGGCTCCCCGCCGCGAGGCTCCGCCGTGGTCACCGGGGCTCCGAGGCGAAGCCCGCGGTGCGGGCGAGCGGACGCGATCGGCGCACCGTGACCGAGACGTCACCGAAGGGCACGGGGATCGGCGCGGAGGGCTTGTGGACGGTGACCTCCACCAGCTGCACGCGGTCGTCGGCGAGGACGACATCGGCGATGCGCTGGGCGAGGCGCTCGAGCAGGTTCACCGGCTCACCGGTCACGACGGCGGCGACCTTCTCGGCCAGTTCGCCGTAATGCACGGTGTCGGCGACGTCGTCCGAGGCGGCTGCCTGCCCCGTCGGCACGTGCAGCGTCAGGTCGACGACGAACTCCTGACCCTCGCGACGTTCGTCGGGGTAGACCCCGTGATATCCGAACGCCCGCACCCCCGTCAGGGTGATCTCGTCCACGACGTCGTCTCTGCTCATGCTCCGATGCCCTCCCAGCGCTCCGCGACCTGCAGAGCATCGCACGTGGCCGCCACGTCGTGCACGCGCACCGCCCATGCTCCCGCACGCGCGGCGAGCACGCTCGTCACGGCGGTCGCGAGATCCTTGCGCTCGGTCGACGCGTCGTCGCCCAGGGCGTCGGCGAGGAACCGCTTGCGGCTCGTGCCCACGAGCACGCGCGGGCCGAGCCCCGTCAGCTGGGGCAGCGCCCGCAGGACGTCCCAATTCTGGGCGCCCTTCTTCCCGAAGCCGATTCCGGGGTCCAGGATCACGCGCGAGGGGGCGATGCCCGCCGCCGCGGCAGCTTCGACGCGGGCGAGCAGCTCGGCGGTCACCTCCCGCACGACATCGCGGTACGACGCGGTGGCGTACATGTCCTCCGACGGCCCGCGCCAGTGGCCCAGCACGATGTCGGCGTCGGTGGCGGCGACGGCGGTCAGCATCTCGGGGTCGGACAGTCCCCCCGACACGTCGTTGACGATCCGTGCGCCCGCCGCCACTGCGGCCACTGCCGTGGCGGCGTTCATCGTGTCGATGCTCACCACGATCCCGGCCGAAGCCAGCGCCGAGACCACCGGCAGCACCCGCTCCTGCTCCACGCCCTCCGCCACGCGGGTGGCTCCGGGCCGGGTCGACTCCCCGCCCACGTCGATCATCGCGGCGCCGAGCGCGCGCAGCCGCTCGCCGTGCGCGATCGCAGCGGCCGGATCGACGTAGCGGCCGCCGTCGCTGAACGAGTCGGGCGTGACGTTGACGATGCCCATCACGACGGTCATGCGCGCGCGACGCCGATCAGGGCGATGAGCTCGGCGCGCGCGGCGGGGTCGAGCAGTTCGCCGCGCGCGGCGACGGTGACGGTGGATGCGTCGGGCTGGCGGGCGCCGCGCATCGTGACGCACTCGTGCACGGCGTCCAGCACCACCAGCACGCCGCGCGCATCCAGCGACGCCGCGATCGTGTCGGCGATCTGCTCACCCAGACGCTCCTGCACCTGCGGGCGGGACGCGAGGATGTCGACGACCTTGGGCAATGCGCTGAGGCCGACGACCTGCTCGCCGGGGAGGTAGGCGAGGTGGGCGCGTCCGCGGAAGGGCAGCAGGTGGTGCTCGCACATCGAGCGGAACGCGACGTCGCGCAGCAGCACCGCGCCGGAGGGGAGCGTCTCGGGCGCCGGACCCTGGGCGACCGAGATGGTGTGTTCCAGAGGGGCCGCCGCATCCTCGCCGATACCGGAGAAGAACTCCCCGTACGCGTCGGCGACGCGCTGCGGCGTCTGACGGAGCCCGGGGCGATCGGGGTCCTCTCCGATCGCAGCCAAAAGGTCGCGCACGAGCGCGGCGACGCGTGCGCGGTCGACGGCCACGGTCGCGCCTACGCGGTGGCCGGCCGGGCCTGCCCGCTGGCGCGGCGGCGCGGCGCCTTCTCGGTGTCCGCCTCCACCTCCACGCTGGCGGCGACACCGGCGGGCTCGCGGAGATGCGGCACGTCGACCGGCGGCAGGGCCGAGACGGGACGCTCGCTGCTGGAGAGCCACTGCGGACGCGGGGGCAGGCGCTTGATGTCCTTGAAGATCTCGGCGAGCTCGAGGTGGTCGAGCGTCTCCTTCTCCAGCAGCTCGAGCGCGAGCCGGTCGAGGATCTCGCGGTTGTCGTTGAGCACCTGGTAGGCCTCGTTGTGGGCCTGCTCGATCAGTGCGCGTACCTGCGCGTCGACGCGCTCGGCGATCCGCTCGCTGAAGTCACGGCCGTGACCCATGTCGCGGCCCATGAACACCTCGCCCGAGGACGATCCGAGCTTGACCGGGCCGACCTCGGTGGTCATGCCGTACTCGGTGACCATCTTGCGGGCGATGCCGGTGGCCTTCTCGATGTCGTTGGAGGCACCCGTGGTGGGGTCGTGGAACACGATCTCCTCGGCCACGCGTCCGCCCATCGCGTACGTGAGCTGATCCTGCAGCTCGTTGCGCGTGACGGAGTACTTGTCATCCAGCGGCAGCACCATCGTGTAGCCGAGCGCCTTGCCGCGCGGGAGGATCGTGACCTTCGTGACCGGATCGGTGTGGTTCATCGCCGCCGCGGCGAGGGCGTGGCCGCCCTCGTGGTACGCGGTGATCAGCTTCTCCTTGTCGCGCATAACGCGCGTGCGGCGCTGCGGCCCGGCGATGACACGGTCGATCGCCTCATCCAGGGCGCGGTTGTCGATCAGCTGCGCGTTGGAGCGCGCCGTCAGCAGCGCGGCCTCGTTGAGGACGTTGGCCAGGTCGGCACCGGTGAATCCGGGTGTCTTGCGGGCGACGACTTCGAGGTCGACGCTGTCGGCCAGCGGCTTGCCGCGGCCGTGGACCTCGAGGATCTTCTGGCGGCCCTTGAGGTCGGGCGCGTCCACGCCGATCTGCCGGTCGAAGCGGCCGGGGCGCAGGAGCGCCGGGTCGAGGATGTCGGGACGGTTGGTCGCGGCGATGACGATGACGTTCGCCTTCGGGTCGAACCCGTCCATCTCCACGAGCATCTGGTTCAGGGTCTGCTCGCGCTCGTCGTGCCCGCCACCCATGCCGGCGCCGCGGTGGCGGCCGACGGCGTCGATCTCGTCGATGAAGATGATCGCGGGGGCGTTCTCCTTGGCCTGGTTGAACAGGTCGCGCACGCGGCTGGCGCCGACGCCGACGAACATCTCGACGAAGTCCGAACCGGAGATGGAGTAGAACGGCACGCCGGCCTCGCCGGCCACGGCACGGGCGAGGAGGGTCTTACCCGTTCCGGGAGGGCCGTACAGCAGCACGCCCTTGGGGATGCGGGCGCCCACGGCCTGGAAGCGGGCCGGGTCTTTGAGGAAGTCCTTGATCTCGTGCAGCTCTTCGATGGCCTCATCCGCGCCGGCGACGTCCTGGAACGTCACGGTCGGGCTCTCCTTGGTCACGAGCTTCGCGCGCGACTTGCCGAACTGCATGACGCGGCCGCCGCCGCCCTGGGCGCTGGACAGGAGGAACCAGAACAGCAGACCCAGCAGCACCAGCGGGAGCAGGAGCGAGATGAAGCCGTCGAACCACGTCGGGCGGGGAACGAGGTCGTTGAAGCCGTCGGAGGGGTTGGCCGCGTCGATCGCGCGGACGACCTCGTCCCCGCGGTCGGTGACGTAGTAGAACTGCACGTCGGTCGCGCCTTCGAACGGCTCGGAGAGCACCATGTCGACGCGCTGGTCACCGTCGGTGTTGGTCACCTCGGTGACCGTGCCGCCGTCGAGCAGCTCGAGTCCCTGCTGCGTGGAGATCTGCTTCGCACCGTTGAGGCTGGTGATGAGCGAGAACCCGACGATCAGCAGGATCCCGATCAGCAGCACGTACAGGATCGGGTTGCGCGTCAGCTTCTTGAAGTCCATGGTTGGGCGGGGCCCATGACCCTTCCATCTGGGGATCCGCCCATGCGGCGGTGCACTCAGGGTATCGCGGGCCGCCTATGCCCGGACTGTGCATTCGCCCACGGCGTACGCCGCACCGCCCGGGCGACGCCTAGGAGTAGACGTGCGGGGCGAGGACGGCGACGTCGCGCAGGTTGCGATAGCGCTCGGCGTAGTCCAGGCCGTAGCCGATGACGAACTCGTTCGGGATGTCGAACCCGACGTACCGGCAGTCCACGTGGACCTTCATGGCCTCGGGCTTGCGCAGCAGCGCCAGCACCTCGATCGACTCCGCGCCACGCGACGCGAAGTTCTCCAGCAGCCAGCTGAGGGTCAGGCCCGAGTCGATGATGTCCTCGACGATGAGCACGTGCCGGCCGTGCAGATCGGTGTCGAGGTCTTTGCGGATCTGCACGACACCGCTCGAGCGGGTTCCGGCGCCGTAGGAGGACACCGCCATCCAGTCCATCGCGATGTGACCGGGGAGCAGGCGCGCGAAGTCGGCCATCACCATGACCGCGCCCTTGAGCACGCCGACCAGCAGGAGGTTCTTGCCCTCGTAGTCGGTCGCCACCTGAGCGGCGATCTCGGCCAGCTTCTCGTGGATCTGCTCCTCGGTCAGCAGGATCTCGGTGATGTCCTCGGGGATGTCGGCCGCGCGCATGCTTCCGATCCTAAACGTCGGCGCTGAGCGCGCCGTCGGCGGTGAACTCGATGCGGCCGCCGTTGCGGCGGGCGGAGCATCCGGGCAGGTGGATCGGGCCCTGCCCGGTCCAGGAGACTGCGAGGCGTGCGACCTCCACGGTCTGCCTGCGGGTGAGGCTCTGACCGAATTCGCTCGCGACGATGTGACGGATGATGCGGTGCCGCAGCGCTGCGGGGTTGGCGGCGAGGGCCGCCGCGGAGACGGAGATGCCGGCCTCGGCGTGCTCGACGATGTCTTCGATGACCTCGTCGATCATGTCGGCGAAGGCGGCAGCATCCTCCCGCAGCTGCTCGGCGGTGCGGGCGAGGGCCTCGGCCACGCCGGGACCGAGCTCGGCCTCCATCGTCGGCAGCACCCGTTCGCGCACGCGCACGCGAGCGAAGCGGGGGTCGGAGTTGTGCGGGTCTTCCCACGGCTCGATCCCCGCGGCGGCGCACGCCGCCCGCGTGGTCTCGCGGCGCACGCTAAGAAGGGGACGCAGCAGCGTGACTCCACCCAGCTCGGAGGACGCGGCCATCCCCTGGAGGCTGGCAGCGCCCGATCCGCGGGCCAGGCCCAGCAGCACCGTCTCGGCCTGGTCGTCGAGGGTGTGGCCGACGAGCACGGCGGCGGCCCTGCGGGCCCGGGCCGTCTCGGTGAGGGCGCGATACCGCGCACTGCGGGCGGCCGCCTCGGGCCCGTCGCGGCCGTCGACCGTCACACCGACCACGTGCGCGTCCATGCCCAGCACCCGGGCGGCGGCGGCGGCGCGGGCGGAGACCTCGGCAGACCCCGGCTGCAGATGATGGTCGACGACGATCGCGAGAGGCCGGAGGCCGAGCTTGGGCGCTTCGAACGCGGTCGCGGCGGCGAGCGCGAGCGAGTCCGCTCCGCCCGAGAGCGCGACGATCACAGGCGGGCTGCCATCCGCGCGCAGCGGCTCGAGGGCCTCCCGCACAGCACGGCGCACCTCGGCGACGGCGGGGGCGAGGGCGGGGCGGCGGTCCACAGTCCCACGCTACCGGGGTCGCTGGGCTGTCTCCGGATGGCCCGGTGCCCCGGTGGGCTGGGGTCGGTGCACCCCTCCGTCCCCGGTGATGTCCGGGCACCGGCAGTAGGCTGGTGGGCGGTATTCCCAGACTGAAGGAGCACACGCATGGGCGCGTACGACGCCGTCATCGAGATCCCGCGCAACAGCAAGATCAAGTACGAGGTCGACCACGGCACCGGGCGGGTCTTCCTCGACCGCATCCTCTACACGCCGATGGGGTACCCCACGAACTACGGGTTCTTCGAGAACACGCTGGGCGAAGACGGCGATCCCCTCGACGTGCTCGTGCTCCTGGACCACGACCTCGCCCCCGGCATCCTCGCCAAGGTGCGTCCGGTCGGCGTGCTGAAGATGAGCGACGAGGCCGGCGGCGACGACAAGGTCGTCGCGGTGCTCGCAAAGGACCCGCGCTGGGCGCACATCCAGGACGTCGGCGACATCCCGGAGTACACCCAGAAGGAGATCGCGCACTTCTTCGAGCACTACAAAGACCTCGAGCCCGGCAAGTGGGTCAAGGTCGACGACTGGGCGGGTGCGGCGGAGGCCGAGCGCCTGGTCAGTGAGGCGTTCGAGCGCTTCGAGCACCACGAGGGCGAGACCCGCACGCAGGGCTCCGGCGAGGCGCCGAACTCGCTCTGACCCGCACGGATATGCAAGAAGCCCGGCCGAATCGGCCGGGCTTCTCGCAGTCGGGGGCTGGTCAGATCCAGACGCCGCGGTCGCGCAGGAAGGGCGCAGGATTCACTGTGCCGGAGCCGGTATAGACCTCGAAGTGCAGGTGGCAGCCGAACGAGTTGCCGGTCGCGCCGGTGCCGGCGATCTGCTGCCCGGCGTTGACCCACTGCCCGCGCGAGACGTAGATGCCGCCGTTGGAGATGTGCCCGTATCCGGTCGCGACGCCGTTACCGTGATCGATGCGGATGTAGTTGCCGTAGCCGCCGTTGTAGCCGGCGTAGGTGACGGTACCGCTGGATGCGGCGAAGATCGGCGCCCAGCACCCGGCCCCGAAGTCCAGGCCGAGGTGCCACGTGGTCGAGCAGTAGCTGGGCGTGCACTGGCCGGACCGGGGACCATAGCCGGAGCTGATCCCTGCCGAGGAGGGCCGCGCCCATCCGGAGCCGCCGACGGAGCCGCCGTTGCCGCCGCCGCCGCCGCCACCACCGCCGCCGCCGTTGTTGGCCTGCTCGCGCTCCCAGCGCTCGCGCTCTTCACGGGCCCGGCGCTCGGCCTCCTCGCGGGCACGACGCTCGCGCTCCTCGCGGGCCTTGCGCTCGGCCTCGACGCCGGCCTGGTAGTCGGCGACCGTCTTGGCCGTCGTGTCTTTGAGAGCCGCAAGCTGCGCCTCGAGCGTCACCTGGTTGGCCTGCTGCTCGGTCAGCGCCGCCTGTGCCGCGTCGGCGGCCTGCTGGGCGGCGAGCATCTTCTCTTCGGCGACCTTCTGCAGGCGGTCGCGCTCGGCGCGCATGACCTCCGCCTGGTCGCTCAGGCTCTGCGCGCTGTCGCGGGCGGTGACCGCCTGCGCGTACACCGACTGGTTGCGCTCGATGAGCTTGTCCATCGTGCCGAGGCGCGAGAGCAGATCTTCGGCTGAGGTCGCGGACCCGGCGAAGAACAGGTCGAGCGACGTGTCGTCGCCGCCGCTGCGGTACAGCTGGGCGGCGACGCGGCCGGCCTTGTTCGCGGCTTCCGTCGCTGCTGCGGCCTGCGCATCGGCCTGGGCCTGGAGCTGATCGGCCTCGTACGCCGCCTGCAGGTAGGCCTGCTGCGCCTCGTAGTACTCGTTCGAGCGCGCGA
Source organism: Microbacterium wangchenii (assembly GCF_004564355.1). Lineage (NCBI taxonomy): Bacteria > Bacillati > Actinomycetota > Actinomycetes > Micrococcales > Microbacteriaceae > Microbacterium > Microbacterium wangchenii. Next base: position 241,165 of record NZ_CP038266.1, on the reverse strand, counting down.
CGACCTCGGCCTGCGTGCGCTGCACCTCTGCGGCCAGACCCTGGATCAGGCCCTGGATGCGGGCGACCTCGGCGGCTTTGGACGCCTCGTTGGCCTTGGCGCGCTCGACGTCGGGCCACGAGGGGTATCCGGCGGCGAAAGCCGGAGCCAGGAGCGGACCGCCGGTCGAGCCCAGCACGCCGAGCGACACCGCGCCGATCGCACCGAGGGTGAGGGCGCCTCGCCGGTCGAGAGAGGGCCACAGCATCCGGCGTTCCCGAGGGCTGGGTGCGCAGTTGCACTCCTCGTCGTCCAGGCGGTCGAGCGTCACGACGGCACCTTTCCCCTCCGCGGCCACAACTCGCACCACAGTAGCAACAACAGTAACAAGCGCAACAGATGTCCGCCGCCGTCTCCGCGACCTCAATGGTGCGTGCGAATCCCGCTGATCTCGGGACGACGCGCCCTCGATTGGCGGATCCGTGCGGGATTGCGTATGCTTGGGCGTCGGCAAGTGAGCGCTGAGCCCGCGTGGCGAAGGGGTTCATTTCGGCCCCATCGTTTAGCGGCCTAGGACGCCGCCCTTTCACGGCGGTAGCACGGGTTCGAATCCCGTTGGGGTCACGTTCCACCCATAATTGAATAAGCATGGCCCTGTAGCGCAGTTGGTTAGCGTGCCGCCCTGTCACGGCGGAGGTCGCGGGTTCAAGTCCCGTCAGGGTCGCTCCGAGCGACGGGCCTTCTTTCGAGGAGGCCCTTCGTCTAGGACGTGGCATCGCGTCGTTCGCGATACGGATGCCACGCGGCTCTGTAGCTCAGTTGGTAGAGCGCACGACTGAAAATCGTGAGGTCACGGGATCGACGCCCGTCGGAGCCACACGGGTGACCGTTACAGTCACCCTAGGAACCCTCGCCTAGCTTCTACATGGCGGGGGTTTCGCTTTTCCCTGGTGGCGTGCGGCCTCACCTGGCTCCGGGCACTCGCCATCGCGCCGATGCAGCAGCCCGCCCTATTTGTCTTGCTCAGCGCGGTCGTCGTCCTCAAGGTAGATCGTGGCGTACAAGTCGACACCGAGCTCGGCGATCTGCCCGGGCCAGATCTGCAGGTAGTACGAACCCGCCCTGGACCGAGTCGGAGTCGGCGGACCACCAGATCCGGGCTTCGCAATCGGCCGGCAGCTCCCCGACGCGTCCGAACGCGGGGCGGCATCGATCGAGGAGATCTCTGAGCGCTCGCGTGCCCGTCTGGTCCTCATCCGTGTTCACGAGGGTGTCGACCTCGAGCGACCAAGCGTCGTGGTCACGAACTCGACCAGACCCAAGCGCTACCCCCTTCCGGTAACCTCCGTGGGCCCAATACCGAGGACACGCGTCACGATCTCAGCTTCCGTCTCCGTGGAGGTCACGACTAGTGATGCTCTGCCGGACCGAATCATGAGGGAGCCCGGCTGCTTGACTACGCTCGGGTAGTCGTTATGATCGACTACCGTCAGGTAGTCAGCTCGGCCGACTACCTCCCAGTAGTCAGGAGCGCTATGTTCACCGCGAAGATCGCGAGCGTCCAGGACCTCGGGTTCGCGCTGCAGCAGTCCCGCATGGCCACGGGAATGACGCAGCGGGACCTTGCCCAGGCAGTTGGCACAACCCAGCGCTACATCTGGGAACTCGAGTCCGGGAAGCCGGCCCCTGCTCTTGTGCGCCTGCTGGACGCGCTGCGCGAGACAGGCGCGGAGATCACCGTGAGCATCCCAGAGGGTCCGGCGACCGATGGCTGAGCTCACTGTCGCACTCCACGGGGGAGTCATCGGCACGCTCAGCGATCGCGGCGCAGCGTTCGATTTCACCCCGACCGGTGATGCTGTCCGGCGGTATGGGCTGGGCAGCCGAGTGCTCTCTGCGGCGATCCCGCTCGCGCCCCGCCCTGCGGCCTCGACGCGGCCGGTACGACAGAACTTCTTTGCCGAGCTGCTGCCCGAGGGTAACGCGCGGCGACGGCTGGCGCTGGAGGCCGGACTCGACGCCGACGATGTCATCGCCATGCTCCGCGTGTACGGCCGCGACGTCGCCGGAGCGATCCAGGTCTGGGATGCAGCGCTGCCTGGCGAGCCGCGCACACCGGCGACCGAGCCGCTCGATGATGAAGGCGTCGCGCGCCTCCTTCGCGATGTCGGGATTCACCCCCTGGGCAACAAGCCGCGTCGCGGGAAGACCTCGCTGAATGGCGTGCAGGACAAGATCGTGCTCGTGCGGACCGAGACCGGCTGGGCGCGCTCGCTCGACGGATTTCCCTCGACCCACATCGTCAAGCCGATCGTCGGCAGGTACCCGAGCATGATCTTCGACGAGGAGTATGGGTCCCGGTTCGCCCGCGTGCTGGGTCTGGCTGACTTCTCGACCGAGGTGATGACCTTCGCCGGCGAGAAGGCACTGGTGATCGAGCGCTACGACCGCTCGGGCAGCGCCGCAGATGGCCGGATCCATCAGGAGGACTTCAACCAGGTGCTGGGCTGCCGCGGCGATCAGAAGTACGAGATCTACGGCAAACGCGGCCTGAGCGACGTGGCGAAGATCCTCACCCCCGGAGACCGCGAGAAGCTCCTGCGAATGGTCGCGCTCTCCATTGCGGTGGGCAATCTCGACATGCACCTGAAGAACATCGCGCTCTTGCATGACGCAGACGGAGGGTACGTGCTGGCACCGATGTACGACGTCGTCCCGCAGCACTTCCCCGAGTACGACAACGACGGAGAACTCGCGCTGTCGGTGGTGGGCGTCTTCGACTACGCGCAGATACACCGCGATCTGATCGTCGAGGAAGCCGAGGCATGGGGCGTTGCCGACGCGTCCACGATCGTGGATGAAGCACTGTCCGTGACCCTCGAGGTAGCGCAGCGCGAGATTCCGCATTCTGGAGCGCACCCGGGGCTGCAGCAGCTGATCGCTCGGACGACAGAGAGCCTGCTGGCCGGACGCACCGTTATCGGAACCGAGCCCGGCGTCCCCGGCGAGGGGCCCCGGCCGGCAGCCGGACGTGGTGCGTGGGAGTGGCCGAACGCCCGCGCTCCACGTGTCGGGGGCCTCAGCGACGACCCGCCCTTGGAAGCGGGCGATTGATCGCCGTCGCGTTACAACGCCCGAGGTTGGAGCCAAGGCTCGCTCCTGCGTGCCAACCTAGGTTGCTTTCCACCCGGCGATTTGCCTACTGCGGAGCGACCAACGAGGCGACCCCGCCTCCTGCGCGGGGCAGCCAAGGCCCGAGCTTTTGGTCGAGCCACTGAAACCCTCGTGAGGCTTCTACTCACGGGGGTTTCTTCATTTCCCTGTCATCGACATCCCCACGGACATCCGAAGTGGTCCGAGATCGGGGTTCAGGGGAGCCGCATCTCCCTGAGCTGGCGCCGAGACGTGATGCCGAGCTTGCGGAAGATGTTGCGCAGGTGAGCCTCGATCGTCCGAGGACTCAGGAAGAGCTGCACACCGACCTCACGCGATGTCGCGCCCGTCGCGACCAGTCGAGCGATCTGCAACTCGTGTTCAGTGAGCGCGGTTGCCGGCGTGGCGGTGCGCTTTCGCGGATACTCGCCTGTCGCGCGCAACTCCCGCGCGGCGCGTTCGGCGAACGCCTCTGCGCCCATAGTCGACAGCAGCTCGTGCGCGACACGCAGCTGTTCCCGGGCATCCTGGCGCCGCCCCTCCCGGCGCAGCCACTCCCCGTACACAAGGTGCGTGCGGGCGAGATAGCCCGTCATCCGGGACGCCCCGATTCGGGCGATCGCTTCGAGGTACTCGTCTTCGGCAGCGGGTCCCGAGTTCGCCAGCGCGCGCGAGCGCGCAGCAACCCCGAGTGCGAACGGGGCGCCGCTGGCCTCGGCGCGGGCGCAGAGCTCGGTCAGCGCGGTCGCCGCAAGTCCGGGCTGTCCGGCGCGAGTGGCGGCCTCGACCAGCTCGAGCAGAGAGAGGCCGGTGTTGGAGAGCTCGTTCGTCTCACACCCCTCGGCCGCCGCCGTCGCCGCGGACTCGTAATCGCCCGTTCCGTTGCGCAACACGGCCAACGAGTAGTTGGCGGTGGCCATCTCCGCGCCGCCCCGGTGCCCCGCCGCTTTCTCTACGTTCGCGGCGTAGAGCTGAGCGGTCTCGGTCTCGTGACCGCGCCAAGCCGCCAGGATGATGTCGGCGTACGGCAGCGGCACAGCACCTGTTGCACGCGTGATCTCGGACGCTTCGGCGCACAGCTCCGCCGCCAGGGACAGCTCGCCGGCGAGCACCAGTATCCCGGCGTGACCGACGAGCGCCCCCGGCAGCGTGGCCAACGCACCGGAGTCGCGGGCCAGCCGGACGTTCCGTGCCGCCAGCACACGTACCCGCTCCTCGTCGAACAGGGCGGCCGCGCTCCGAGTCGCGAGCCAAAGCCAGCGGCGGCTGCCCATCTCGCCCAGCGCCTCCCCGTCGAACCCGCGATCGTGGAACGCCCTCAGCGCATCCTTCACCGCGGGCGCGCCCGCCACGTACCCTCGCGTGAAGGTCACGATCAAGCCCTCGAGCAGCAGATCCGGCGGTGTCGGCGGCCCCGGGGGCGGCGGCGCTCCGAGAGCCGCCGTCGCCACCTCGCGCGCGCCGCGAACATCTCCGGTCCCGCCGGTGATCATTGCGGCATCGATCGCGTGGAGGTACGTCTCGCGAGCCAAGGCGGGATCGAGCGGGGCGAGAATCTCCGCGGCGTCGAGCAGCATGCCCGGCACCTCTGCACCCTGGGTCAGCTGGAAGGCGATCCGGGCTCGGAGCAGCTCGAGTCGCGCGCGCTGCAGCTCGTCCAGCGGCCCGGCAGCCGCCACGTCCAAGAGTTCCGCCGCCGCGATCGACGCCCCGGAGTCGTGCTTTGCGTGCGCCGCCGCCAGCGCCCGCCGGGCGCGGGCGGCCGGTTCGGGTGTGAGGTCCGCAGCCTGCTGCAGGAACGCGGCGGCGGCCGCCACCCCGCCGCGCTCGCGTGTCCGTTCGGCCGAGCGCTCCAGCTCGGCCGCGACCTCCTCGTCCTGCCCCCACACCGCTTGCGCTCGATGCCAGGCACGACGGTCCGGGTGGACCTGCGGGTCGATGGCGGCGGCGAGCGCCGCATGCACGCGTCGGCGATCGGTCGGCGAGGCCGCGCGGTAGACGGCTGAGCGCACGAGCGGGTGACGGAATCGCACACTGGTATCGATCTCCAGCAGCCCGGAGTCTTCCGCAGGCCCCGCAGCTTCGAGGGGCACCCCGAGGTGCTCGGCCGCTCGCCAGAGCAGAGCCCCATCGCCGGTCGGTTCGGCGGCGGCGAGCAGCAGCAGCAATTGCGCCTGCGCGGACAGCTCAGCCGACCGGCGATGGAAGACCTCCTCGATGCGGCGCGGGATGGTGAGCGTGTCCGGAAGCTCGAACCCGCCCGCGAGCCGGCTGGGCGACGCGCTCCGTGGCAGCTCCAGGAGCGCGAGGGGGTTGCCACGTGACTCCGCGATGATCCGGTCACGCACCTCGTCATCGAGAGGGGCTCGGACTCCTGCCGCCAGCAGCATCCGGGCGTCGTTCTCGCCGAGACCGTTCACGCGCAGCTCGGGTGACAGGCCGGCCACGGGATCGACGTCGTCGATGCCCACGTCGCGCGCGGCGAACAACAGCACGACTCCCTCGGCGGCAACGCGTCGGGCGACGAAGGTCAAGACCTGCGCCGAGGCCTGATCTATCCATTGCGCGTCGTCGATGAGGCACAGCAGTGGGCCCTGCTCGGCGACCTCGGCCAGGAGGCTCAGCGTCGCGAGCCCGACGAGGAAGGGGTCGGGCACCGCACCGCTGCGCAGCCCGAGGGCCACGCCGAGAGCAGCCAGCTGCGGCTCCGGCAGCGCATCGACACGGTCGAGCAGCGGCGCACACATCTGGTGGAGGGCTGCGAAAGCGAACTGCGTCTCGGACTCGGCCCCGCAGCATCCCGTGACTCGGAGCCCGAGAGATGTCGCGGTCTCGCGGGCATGCTCGAGTAGCGCGGTCTTGCCGATGCCGGCCTCGCCCCGCACCACCAACGTCCCGCTACGACCGGCCTGCGCCTCGGCGAGCAAGTGGTCGATGGCGTCGCGCTCCGTGAGACGACCCAAGAGAGTTGCCAAAGTGGTCCCCGTCCCGGCCTCATGAGTCCCGCTCGAACCCGGTAACCGTGTGCTAACCACACAGTATTGCGCAGCACAGCAACGGACCCGAAGGAGCTCGGAGCCCGAGAGATGTCTGGATACCATCGGCTTCTCCGCGACGATGTACGAGAGGCAGTGGGCATTGCAGGAGGCAGCGCTCGAACGGCACCTGACGGGTGTTGACGCACCCCCTTCGTCCTGTCGGGGCTGTGGCGTTCTTCCGTAATGATGGGCAGACCCACGCCCTTCGACACGGATGGAACGGATGGAACGGATGACGATGATGCGACGGATCGGCTCACGTCGCGCCTTGCCGGCGATCGCGCTGGCGGGCGCGCTCGCCTTCGGGATGACCGGATGCAGCGCGCTCTCACCGACGCCGCAGCCTTCGCCACCGCAGGGCACCGAGCAGGTTCTCGCGGAGTACGGGAATCTGTCCGAGGCCGTGACCACCGCCGCGCCCCGCGTGGTCGCCGTCACCGATCCCGGCCGCTCGCGCAACGGCCTCGGCGAGCGCCTCGAACTCACCTTGCTGACCGACGTCACCGAACCCTTCAGCGCGGAGGAACTGGATGCCGTCACCGAGGCGATCTGGCAGGCCCTGCCGTGGGAGCCGAACGCGATCGACCTTGTCGCCGGGGTGGAGTCGACAGGCGGCACCGAACCCGTCGATCTGCGCACCGCGGCAGGGCAGCTCGGCCCGATGGGATTCGCCCAGTCCGGGCAGGGCGGGGTGAGCCTGTTCGACATGGCAGCCCGCTACGGCGTGTGGACCGCGCCGGAATAACCCCGCGCCGGAGACTGCTCGACGGAACGTAGCCCGGGGTGGGCGCCGCGAGTACCGTCACTCCGAAGTGATCGTGCCCCTGGCAGCGGCGATCTCGCGCACTATCTCGGTGAACTCCTGGCGACGCCCCGGCTGATTCAATGACAGCGGCGACGGATGCCACATATCGACGACTTCGGGCCCCCCGAACGAGGTCGAGCCGATGTACCGCCGCCAGCCCCTTTGCGCGTAAAGGCCGCCGAGCACCACGATCTCGAGGAATGGGAGGTGGCTGATCAGGTCGACGAGTTCCGAAGCCCCATTCTTCATTTCATCTTTCGTCGGCTTTCGCGATGCGGCACCGAGATACCAAGGAACGATATTCCACACCAGTGCACCGTCGTGAAGACCCGCCTCATTCCTCGCGTTCCACATGTTCGCAGCGGTCGCGTCATTGTTGTCGACGGAGATGAAGCCCGACCCTGGGCGCTTGTTGCCCGCATTGGTCATCGGACCCGGTGCCTCGAAGACGAACAGCACACGGGCCTCTTCCCCCGCCTCAGCCGGGTCGAATTGAGGGACGTGCACGCCGCGACGATCCTCAAGATCTTCGGCCCAGCCACGCAGACTCTGCGCACGTGGTTCAGTCAGCAGGAGTTGCTCGCGAGCGCTCACGAGGGCTGGATCACGGAAGCCACGGGGGTGGTCGAGGAACACCCTCGGATGCTATCCCCCGGGTGCTCAGCGCCGGCGTCATCGGTGCTCAGCCCGTGCGGCCGCGGTGCGGATCTCCGCCTGAAGCTGTGCTCTATTGCCCCCTCCGACGACGGCACCCCACCGCTGCAGGCGTGGGATGGATGCGGCAGCCGATGGAGCTAAGCCACCGAACGGCGGGCGGTCGCCGCATCCGCTCCGGCACATGGAGTGCGATGCCCTGGGCCCGGCGCTGACGTCATCCGCACCGAGGGGGAACTCCGAACGAACGGCTGCCGAGTTCGAAAAGGAGACCCAAATGAGGAAATTCATCGCGAGTGCCCTCGCGGCACTCCTCATCGGTGCGAGTCCGCTCCTGGTTGGCGCATCCGCCGCACCCGCAGCACACGCCGCGGAGGTCGCACCCACGCCCACCGTCGTCGCGACGGAGACGGCGGATGCCGCCGTCACCACGAATACGGCCCCTGCGGAGGATGCGGCGGATGGCGCGGCTGTCGGCAGGTGCATCTCGAGTCCGGCCTGGACGGAGACGATCATCGTCTCCCCGGAGGTGCCGGCCGTCCCGGAGATCCCGGCCGTTCCGGAGATCCCCGAGATCAGCCACATGGAGACGGTCGTCATCCAGGAAGCCTGGACCGAGACGGTCGTCGACAAGGAGGCCTGGGACGAGGAGGTGTTCGATCACTGGCAGCACTACTCGTGGACCGGTGGACCGCACACCGCTGACAGCGCCCCGGCGTTCCCGAGCGGCGACTGGCAGGCCAACGTGCAGGGCGATCCTCACGGCGTAGGTGTCGCGGGCGCGTACTTCCGCTCCCACGGCAACGCGGGCAACGGCGACTGGTTCTACCTCGAGGCGGTCACCAAGATCGTCCACCACGAGGCGGAGACGCACACCGTCGAGCACCCGGCCATCACCGAAGAGGTGAAGGTCATCGATCAGGAGTACGTCCCGGGTATCCCCGGGGTCCCCGGCAAGCCCGCGATCCCGGCGGTCGTCAAGTACATCTACCACCCGGCCGTCGAGTGCCCCGCTGCTCCCGCGGCGGTCGACACCACGACGGCGTCGGTCGACACCACAGCGGCCGTCGACACCGCGGCGCCGGCTGAGACGACGCCTCTGGCTCAGACGGGTGGGGGCGGCGTCGGGCTCCCCGTGCTGCTCGGCGGCGTGGGGGCGCTCGCCCTCGGTCTGCTGATCACGGGAATCCGTCGATTCGCCCGAGAGTGACGGCTCTGCCCCGCCGGACGGCGGGGCATCCGTGGACCCCGGCTCCGCCTTCGAGGGCGGAGCCGGGGTCCTCGTCACTCGTCGCCATCCGCGTCCGGGCCCCGGGCTCATCAAGATTCCCGCGAGGGTGCCGCAGCAAACCAAGAAGAACGATGATCCGGGGTTACCGTTCGTGTGTGGTCGGGCCGTTGGGGGCAGCTCGGACACATCCAGCGGCCTGCCGGATGCACGTGATCGGCTCCACCGCCTGGGGATGCGGGATTCCGAACGCGCACACCGGCAGGCCGCAGACCCCATGCATCCCGTCACCGATGCAGACAGACCGCGGCCGGGGACGCACATGGACGTGTGCGAACTCGGCAATCAGGTCACTATGGATGCGTGCGCAGCTGGGAGACGGGGCAGGATGGCGTGGTCGCACTGCCCGGCGGCCGCCTGGTCCGGGGCCGAGCGCTCCGAGCCGGTACGCTCACCCCCGACCTGACACCTGACTTCGGGGTGTACTTCACCTCGCGCCCATACGCCGAACGGTGGGAGTCGCGGTGGATCGCATGGCCGGACTTCCGGCTTCCCCGAGAGCCGTCGGAGCTGCTCACGGCACTTCACGACGCCTACGAGCGCGCGCCCCGCATGAGGGTCGAGGTCGCTTGCGACGGCGGCACAGGGCGAACGGGGACGGCCATCGCCATCCTGGCTCGCTACGCGGGCGTGGCGGCGGAGGATGCCGTCGCGTGGACGCGGGCCAATTACCGCCCGGGTGCCATCGAAACGCCCGGGCAGCGCCGGTTCGCGCGTCGCACGATACTCGCCACCTGAACGGGTCGGCGGCGGTGGAAGGTCGGGTCGGGCGGGTTCAGGGGCGCAGGACGCGCGAGGCCTGTTCCAGGGCGCCGGCGACCACGCGGAAGTAGGCCCAGCGACCCCGCTGCTCTCGTGTCGCGAGCCCCGCGTCGACGAGCAGTTTCATGTGGTGCGACACCGTCGGCTGCGACAGGCCCACCGGCTCGGTGAGATCGCAGATGCACGCTTCCCCGTCATCGGATGCAGCGATCAGCGAGAGCAGTCGCACCCGCGTGGGGTCACCCAGAGCCTTGAAGGTGTGAGCGATCCGCTCGGCCTCGTCGGCGGTGAGGACACCTTCGGTGACCGGAGAGCAGCAGGCGACGGCGGCATCATCGGTCAGGAGAGGCAGCACGGCGGGCACGGCACGATTCTGCCACTCGTATTGACATCTGTCGATATATCGACCACTCTCGATCCATCGAAGTTCGTCAATGTGTGGAGGAGTGGTCGTGGGTCGGAATGCACTGCCGGTCGTGGTCATCGGAGCGGGCCCGCAGGGGCTGGCCGCCGCCGCGCATCTCGCCGAGCGGGCCTCGCCGGTCGTCGTGCTGGAGGCCGGCGACGGACCCGCAGCGGCTGTGGCCGACTGGGGGCACGTGCGCCTCTTCTCCGGATGGCCCGAGCTGATCGACGCGGCCGGCGCACGCGTCCTGGCCCCCACCGGCTGGACGGCACCGACGACGGGGTATCCGACGGGCGCACAGTGGATCTCGGGGTACCTCGCGCCGCTCGCCGCCGCGCTGGGCGAACGCATCCGCTACGGCGCCCGCGTTGTCGGGGTGTCCCGCCTCGGCCGCGACCGTCTGGTCGACGCCGGGCGCGGCGAGCAGCCCTTCACCGTGCATGTGCAACCGGCCGAGGGCGAGGAGTACCGACTTCAGGCGCGGGCCGTCATCGACGCCTCCGGCACGTGGTCCACGCCGAATCCGGCCGGCGCGGACGGCCTGCCCGCACTCGGAGAACGGGCCGCCGCTGACCTGCTGTCCTACCGCATCCCGGATTTCCGCGACCGCGGAGGCTTCGAGGGCAAGCACACGGTCGTCGTCGGCTCCGGGCATTCGGCGATCACCGCGGTGCTCGCTCTCGCGCGGATGGCCCGCCGCGACCCGAGCACGACGGTGACCTGGGCGCTGCGTCGCGCGACCGCCGGCAATGCCTTCGGCGGCGGGGGTGCGGATGAGCTGCCCGCGCGTGGCGCCCTCGGCGTCACGGCCAGAGAGTTCGTCGACGCCGGACTGGTCTCGCTCGTCACGGGTTTCCGAGTGGAACGCGTCGTCCGTGAGCACGACCGACCGGTGCTCATCGCCGAGGACGGGCGAATGCTCACGGCAGATCGTGTCGTTGTGCTCACGGGGTTCCGGCCCGACCTCTCTTTCCTGTCAGAGCTGCGGCTGGAGCTGGACCCGACCCTGCAGGCTCCTGTGCGGATCGCCGCGGAGGTCGACCCTAACGTGCATTCGTGCGGGTCCGTCGCGGCGACGGGCGCCGCGGACCTGGCCCAGCCGGAGCCCGGCTTTTATCTCGTCGGCGCCAAGTCGTACGGGCGTGCGCCGACGTTCCTCGCGCTCACGGGGTACGAGCAGGTGCGCAGCGTCGTCGCGGAGCTGGCGGGCGATCACGAGGCAGCCCGGCGCAGAGAACTCGTGCTGCCCGATACGGGGGTGTGCGGCGGGGCCGGCGCGTTCGACGCCGCCGGAGGGTCATGCTGCGCTCTGCCCAGCCAGGTGCTCCAGATCGGGCGCGCGGCCGCATCCGTCTGAGGGGGGTCAGGCGAGGGCTCGGGCGACGAGAGCTTCGTTCATCCCTCCACGCAACTCGTGCCCGACACCGGTGAGGACCGTGGCGTGGAGGGCGGTGTGCTCGTCGAGGAACCGGCGGAACTCCGCTCCCTCAGCGTCCGCCGGAATGACGTCGTCGGAGTCACCCGTCACCCAGTAGGTGGGCGGCCGTAGGCGCGCCAACTCGAGGTCGGTGGGCCGGTTGCCAGCCACGGGGAAACCCGTGCCGAGCACCGCCTTCGCAATCCTCGCGGGCCGCAGCCGCATGACCTCGACGATGAGGGTGGATCCCTCCGACCACCCGATCGCCGTCACGGGCTCGTCGTCCGCTGCCTCGTCCTCGATGACGCGCAGCACCTCCTCCGCTGGACCAGTCGCCTCGTCGACATGCGGCGGCCGGCCCCGCCAGTCGAACCACCCGAAGCCCTTCCCCCTCACGTGAGAGGCTCGCAGGCAGAGCGTGCGACCAGGGAGACGGGCAGCGATGGGCTGCATGTCGCGCTCCGAGCCGCCGCGCCCGTGGAGGAGGACGGTCAGCATGCACCCAGCATGGCGCGCACGCGTCGGCGCCGCCACAGATCACAGCGTCGCTGGCTCTCGACCCGCCGGTGGATGAACCGGCCCCGCGAGCGACCACCGGAGCAGCAGCACGAGTGAGACCAAACGATCCGGCCGCATATGGAAACTGTCCCGGAAGCCCTGACACAGGGTGTCGTGATTCGTTCGAGCTGGAGGCGACCGCCGTCGCGTGACGGACGCGGCGGCAAAGCGCCTTCTCGTGGCCGCCTCCTTGCTTGCGCGGATGGCTCGAGCCCGACACGGTGAACGCATGACGGGTACGGGCGACGAGAACGTGACGTCCACGCGGCCGGGCAGCATGGCGCAATGGCTGCGAGCGCAAGGCTCACTCGTGGGCACCGCGCCCCCGTTCGATGTCGCGGCGCTGCCCGACGATCCGGTTGAGCTGTTCCTGGCGTGGATCCTCCATGCCGCGGACGCGGGCGTTGCCGAACCGCATGCCGCCACCTTGGCAACAGTGGATGCCGCCGGCAGACCCGATGCCCGCACGCTCCTCCTGAAAGACGTCGGGCCGATCGGCTGGGCTGTCGCCGGCCGGCGCTCCTCTGCCAAAGGCGCTCAGCTCGCCGCCCACCCGGTGGCGGCGCTGAACTTCTGGTGGCAGCCGGTGGTGCGCTCGGTGCGCGTGCGCGGCCCGGTGTCCGAGGCGACGCGCCAGGAGAGCGCCGCCGACCTGGCCGCTCGGTCGGCGTCGGCGAGAGCCGGCATCCCGCCCGAGGACTGGGTGCTCTGGCGGATCGAACCGGAGCACGTGGAGTTCTGGCAGGGCGCACCCGATCGCCACCACACGCGCGTCATCTACGAGCGGACGGGCGGGTCGTGGCGCCGCTCGCACATGACGATCTGAGCGTCTCCCTTGTGCGGGCTGGCCCGCCATGCTGTGGTGGTGCGATGACGGGCGACTCGACATTGCAGGACCAGCTCGACCGGCTGGTCGGGACCTGGCGGACCGAGGGGATCATCGTCGGCGGCAGCGAGCACGGCGGCCACAAGTGGGCCGGCTGGGATGTCTACGAATGGTTCCCCGGAGCCCGGCAGATGGTCCATCGGGTGGACGTTGAGATCTTCGGCGCGCGGAAAGAGGCGATGGAATTCTTCACGCCTCGCGAAGCATCGATGGACACCTTCGATCAGACCTCCTTCGACGCCGATGGCACCGTCGAGCACGCGGTGGGAAGCTTCGACGAGCATGGCCGGTACCTCAACGACGCCGGCGACGCCCCGCGCCATCCTCACCTTCGACGCCCCGGATTCCATGCGCGCGGTGTGGGAGACGCGGCAGCCCGGTGGCGGCTGGGCGGAGTGGATGCAGGTGAGGTTCACCCGGGTCGCCGGCCCGCACATCGAGGTGCGCACCAAGGACGACCACACGACCTGACGCATGACCGGTGACGGTCGACCCCACCTGTGTCAGGCCTTGGACACCCGGACCGTGATCGGGGTCGGGTTGGCGAAGAGGTCGAGCACGGGGCAGTGCTCGTCCACGGCGGCCTTGAGCTCGTCGTACCGCCGCTCGGTCTCAGGTCCGTCGATCGTGACGTGCAGGCGAACGCCCGTGAACCCCGGGCGCACCGACTCGTCGACGCCGAAGAGCTTCCGCGCATCGAGGTCGCCCTCGGCTTCGACGCGGATGTCGTCGACCTGGATGCCGAGCGCCTGCGCATAGAGGCGATACACGACGACCTGGCAGGAGATCAGTGCGGCGAGTGCGTACTCGACGGGGCTCGCGCCCACGTCGTCGCCGGCCAGCGCGGCCGGCTCGTCGACGAAGAACTGGTGCTTTCCGGCGCGGACGACGGTCGCGACCGATCCCGACCCCTCACCGCTGACGCGGTAGGTCAACTGGGCGCTGCGGGGATCGGTCGCGATCCGCTCGCCCCACGCCGTGCCGGCTGCGGTGAGCCGTGCGGCGCGGTCGGCGGAGGTGGTCTCGGGAACGACGATGGTGTCAGCAAGTGTCATGGCCGCGAGCGTAGGTCGCGCATCGCGCCGGGCGCTCGCCGCCGGTAACGCGGCGTCACGATGCGCGGTAACGCACCGTCACGCTGCGCTGATCGGGCCCCGCGCCCTGTGCCGCCGGACCGCGGCGCGATTGGCGCAGCGAACCGAGCAGTAGCGCTGCCTGCCGTTGCGGGTCACATCGACGACGACGTTGCGACATCCGTCACCCGCCGCGCAACGCCGCAGCCGGTGCATCCCCCGCGTGGTCAGGTGCAGGGCGGTGCCGACACTGATGACGGCCGCGAGCACGTGGGGCAGGGTCTGATCGGCATCCCGGTAGTGCAGGTGCCAGCCCTCGCCGTTGTGGTCGGTCAGGCGGGGGTAGGCGGATGCTGCCGCCAGGGCGGCGTTCAGGAGTGCCGCGCGGGCGTGCGGGTCGACCTCGTCGACGACGCGCAGCCACTCGTCCAGCACGGCGCGCGACGCCGCCAGGTCGTCGGCGCCGGCGAGGAAGTCCATCGTCATGCCGAACTCGCGCGTGCGGGCGACGATGCCCTCGCGATCGTCCGGCCAGTCGTTGGCCAACGATGCCGCCATCAGTACGGCGTACTCGCCGTAAGGGTTGAGGTGCATAAGGGCATTACAGCACTCTGGCCAGATGAGCCACCAGACCCCTCCTGCACTTGTCCGGAGCCACCGATGACCATCCTCGGAACCGGAGTATCGCTCGCGGCGGCGGGCGGCATGGCGCTGGCCGCTCTCCTGATGGTTCTCACGCCCGGCCCCAACATGGTCTATCTCGTCTCCCGGAGCATCAGCCAGGGGCGCGCAGCCGGGCTCGTGTCCCTCGCCGGCACGGGTACGGGGTTCCTCGTCTACCTGACGATGGCAGGCACCGGGCTCGCCGTCGTGTTCGTCGCGGTGCCGTGGCTGTTCATCGGCCTGAAGGCCGCCGGCGTGGCGTACCTGGCATATCTCGCGTGGCAGGCGCTGAAGCCGAGCGGGCGGGGGGTGTTCGAGACACGGGGGCTGCGCAGGGACTCGGCGGCGAAGCTGTTCCGCATGGGATTGGTGACCAACCTGCTCAACCCGAAGGCGGCGGTGATGTACCTCGCGCTCATCCCCCAGTTCGTCGACCCCTCCGCCGGCAGCCCCGCCCTCCAGGGCTTCCTCCTCGGCGGCATCCAGATCGCCGTCAGCCTGACCGTCAACGCCGCGATCATCCTGGCGGCCGGATCGATCGCCGCCTTCCTCGCCGCGCGACCGGTGTGGACGGTGTGGCAGCGCCGTGCGACCGGCGGCCTCCTCGGCGTCGTCGCCGTCCTGCTGGCACTCGAGGTCGCGGAGCCCGCTTCGGTGGCATAGCCCAGGAGCGCCCTCCCGTCCTGGGCGCACCGCAGCGCTTATGTTTGCTGGGGGCGCCGTCGTCACACCCGCGGCGATGCCGAGGATGCGACAGGAGTCGATGCACACGTGAGTCATGGAGACGAGGCGACGCGTCGCATTCAGCTGAGCCTGCGCAAGCCCTGGTTCGCGCTCTACGCCGGGGTTCGGCCCACGCTCGTCATCGCCGGGCGTGGCCAGCCGGCACAGTGGGGCGTGGGCACGTGGCAGGTTCCCGCCGACCGCTCGGTGACGGTGGGTGCGTACCTGTTCAACCGCGCGTGGCGGTTCGGCCAGGCGGAGTTCTCCCTGGATCCCGGTGACCGGCCATCGCTCGTCTATCGCGCGCCGGCGCTGCCGTTCCTCCGCGGGCGCATCCACGTCGCGGAGGTCGACGAGACCTGACTACACCCGGTGGCGTGGTGTTAAGTATTCCTACACATCCGTCTTGGTGCGCGGTAGGGTGCAGTAGGCCCAGCGGGAGAGCGAATGTCCACTGCAGAGAACATCGGCGAGCGCATCCGCCGCATCCGGCAAGCGCGCGGCGTGAGCCTGCGCAAGGTGGCGCAGCAGTTGGGCGTCTCCCCCAGCCTCATCTCCCAGGTCGAGACAGGGAAGAGCCGCCCGTCGGTGGCGACCCTGTACTCCCTGGCCGGCCTGCTCGAAGTCTCGGCCGACGAACTGCTGGGGATCGAAGGCACCACGAGCGTCCCGAGCTTCGCCGCCGCACCCCCTCTCACCCCGGAGGTGCAGCGCGCGAGCGAGAATCCGATGATCGAGATGGAGGACGGCGTCCGCTGGGAGCGGCTCGCCAGCCGCCCGGATGGCCGCACGGATTCGCTCCTCGTCACCTACCAGGCGGGCGCCTCCAGTTCCCCGACGGGCAAGCTCACCCGGCACTCCGGCTTCGAGCAGGCCTTCATCCTGGAGGGCGAGCTCATCCTCCGGCTCGAGTTCGACGAGTACGTCCTCGGACCCGGTGACTCTCTGCAGTTCGAGTCCGCGCGGCCGCACCTCTATCTCAACCGCAGCACCGCGCCGGCCCGCGGGGTGTGGTTCGTCATGGACCGCAACGGCGCGGGGCTCGAGGCGGAGCCTGCTGCCGACGGCGGGCGCTGGCGGCCGCATCCGCCCGCCAATCCCTTGAACGTGCTGCGTCGGTTCGACCACCTCGATTGACGCTGAATTCGGTGTTCACTGTGCATTGACATAGTGACCCCTCAATGTCACGCTCTGTTTAACACTTCGGCGTCGACATTGGAGTCACTCATGGCAGCCACGGCACTCCGTCCCGAGATCAGCACGATCGTCGACCAGATCGACGAACTGCGTCCCACGCTCACCGCGGGAGGACGCGACGCAGACCGCGACCGCCGCATCCCGCAGGATGCGTTCGACGCCGTCGCGGCGACGGGCGCATTCAGCATCTCCGCTCCGACCAGCGTCGGCGGGCTCGGCGCGAACACGGCCGAGTGCCACGCGGTGGCCCGCGCCATCGGCCGCGGCGACGGCAGCATCGCGTGGGTGCACGGCATCCTCGACTCCGGCGCATGGGTCGTCTCGCTCATGGACGAGCAGGCGCAACAGGACGTGTGGGGAACCGACAAGGGCGTGAACTCCTTCATCTCCATCGTCCTGGCCACCACCTCCGACACCGAGCGCGTCGACGGCGGGTACCGCGTGACGGGCAAGTGGGGATACGGGACGGGGAGCCTGCACGCCGACTGGTCGTTGCTGGGGATCCCGCTGAAGAACGAGGCCGGTGAGGTCGTGGACGCCGGCCTGGCCCTCATCCCCACCTCCGAGCTGTCGATGGAGGACAACTGGTTCGTCGCGGGCATGAAGTCCACCGCCAGCGTCATGCAGATCGCCGACGACGTCTTCGTCCCCGCACATCGGGTCTTCCCCCTCACGGCCGCGGTCGAAGGCGGGTATCTGGGTGGCAACGACGAGCAGACCTACCGCACGGTCTTCGTCCCGTCCCTGTTCATGAAGCTCATCGGCCCGCACCTGGGAATGGGACGCGCCGCGCTGGACTACGTCATCTCCAAGGCCGAGAGCAAGGCGATCGCGTACACCGGCTACGAGAAGCAAGCGGACTCAGCGGTCTTCCAGAGCGCCATCGCCAAGGCCGCCGTTCAGCTCGACGCGGCGGAGCTCGTCGCGCGCGAGCTGGCCGACCGCATCTACGACGGCTCCGCCAACGGCACGTACGCGCCGTACGCGGAGCGGATCGAGATGCGCGCGAAGGCCGGGTGGGTGGTGGAGACCATCACCACGATGATCAACGACCTGATGACCGCCCACGGCTCGGCCGGCTTCGCCGAGTCGGCCCCGCTCCAGCGCGTGTGGCGCGACCAGGCCACGGCCAGCCGTCACGGCCACACCCTCGCCGCCAGCGGGTTCGAGGCCTACGGCAAGGTGCTGTTCGGCCGCGAGGACGACGCACGATTCGTCCTGCCGATCGTCTGACCGGCGGGCACCCCTCCGAGAGGAGCTCACGATGAATTCCACCGTCTCCGAGCCGCAGATCTCCGCCGGCGACTTCACGCACGCGTTCCGCCACCACCCCGCCGGCGTCGCCATCATCACCGCCGACGCCGGCGACGGTCCGGTCGCGATGACGGTGAGCTCGGTCGCATCCGTCGCCATCGATCCGCCCACCCTCGTGTTCTCCGCATCCGGTCGCTCCTCCAGCACGCCGACGATCCGCCGGGCGGAGACGGTCGTCGTGCACCTGCTGGCCTCGGATCAGGTCGAGCTGGCCAAGCTCGGGGCCCGCAGCGGCGTCGAGCGTTTCGGTGACGACGTGGAGTGGGGCCGGCTGCCGACCGGTGAGCCGTATTACCCGCGCGCGAACGCGTGGCTGCGCGGACGGGTCATCGAACGGCTGGACGTGCACGGCTCGACCCTCGTCGTGGTCGAGGCCATCGAGGCCAAGCCGCGCGCGGAGACGCCGGAGAGGTCACCGCATCCGCTCGTCTACCATGACCGCAAATGGTTCGTGCTGAACGAGCACGCCGCCCTCCCCCGCACCGTCGTGCCGTTCTACGCCGTCTACGGGCGGGGCGACTGACCGCTTCTTCCGCCGCATCCGATCGAAACCCCTCCAAGGAGCATTCATGACCAACGACCGCATCAGCCGTACCGCCTCCCCCACCGTGCCCGGGATCTCCGACAGCACGCGGGTGACGAGCGGCGACCTCGTCTTCATCTCCGGCCAGGTGGGATTCGAAGCGGACGGCTCCGTGCCGGAGAGCTTCGAGCGGGCGATCGAGCTGACGTACGGCGAGCTCGAGCGCGCGCTGACGGCGGCGGGGGCGACGTACGAGGATGTGGTGCGCGTCAACGTGTACATCACCCACCTGGACCAGGAGAAGCTCGCGACCTGGCGGCGCACCCGCGACCGCATCGTGCGGGCCCCCGAGCCCTCCGCCAGCACCGTGATCGGCGTCTACTCGCTGTACAACGGCGCCACGATCGAGATCGACGCGATCGCCGCCGTCTGACGCCGTCTCCTGACGCCGCTCGACGCCCCTACTGCCGCGGGCCTGAGCGGCCTGGGCATCACGCCACCCAACATGCCCGCGCGACGCCACGAGGCGGAGCCGACGACACGAAGGAGTGTCATGAACATCAGTGGTTCGACGAAGTTCCCGGCAGCAGCCGATACCGACTACTCGATCTGGTCTCTCGAGTACTGCCACGCGGATATGCCGCACGACTTCTTCGGAGGGTCCGGCCTGTTCAGCAACAGGGGCATCATTCGCATCCCGATGCTCTACACCCTGCTCATCGGCGGTGAAGTCGGGGGCAAGCAGCACGTCGCACTGGTGGACTGCGGATTCCGCAACGACTACTGGCTCGAGCGCTACGCATTCTCGAACTGGGAGAGCCCTACCGAGGTGCTCGGGCATGTGGGGATCAGCCCCGAAGACGTCGACGTCATCCTCGTCTCGCACATGCACTTCGACCACGTCGGCAATTTCGAGGCGTTCCCCAACGCGCAGCTTTATGTGCAGTACGAGGAGTTCACGGGGTGGTCGTCGGCTGTGGACCTGGCCAACCACATGACCACCGAAGAACAGAAAGCATGGATCTTCTCCTCCTTCGACCCGCTCGATCTCGCCAAAGCCGCCCAGGGCATCGCCGACGGACGGATCCGTTTCGTTCATGGAGACGAGGAGCTCCTTCCCGGCGTGACCGCCCGCTTGGCAAGGGATTCGCACACCTTCGGATCGCAGTGGTTCAAGATCCAGACTCGCAACGGCCCCTTCGTCGCCGCCGGAGACACGGTGTACTGGTACTCCAACATCGAAGGCATGTGGGCGCCCGGCTACGTGCAGGGCAACACCTTCAACCTGATCAGCCTGTACCAGACGCTCCAGGAGGAGCTGCAGGGCGAGACGAGCAGAATCATCCCCGGCCACGATCCCGAAGTCGCTCTACGGCACAGCTCTTGGCTCTCCCCCAGTGGCAACTCGATCGCGGAGCTCAATCTTCGCGAGAACGATCGATCGCGTCGTCCCGATGGGGCTCCTCGGCTCCTACGCTGATCCGCCCCCTACTCAAGGAGCAAGGAATGACCGGAAGCACGCCGTTGTACCGCGACTTCACGAGCGTGGACGAATTGAACCGCGCCTACGACATCGAGGCGACAGTGCCCGACTTCGGCGCGTATGCCGACGACTTCGTCGCGCGCAGCGCCGCGTACCGCGACGAAGCCCGAGGTCTGCTGGACGTGCGCTACGGACCGACCCTCGATGAGACGTACGACGTCTTTCTCCCGCAGACGGATACCCCGGGCCCCCGCTCCGCGCTGTTCTTCATCCACGGCGGCTACTGGAAGGCCACGACGAGCAAGGTCTGGAGCTACGTCGCCCGGGGCCTGGCGGCGCGGGGTTTCGTTGTGGCAGTGGAGAACTACGCGTTGTGCCCACGCGTGAGCGTCGCCGAAATCGTCCGCCAGCATCGCGCGGCCTACGCGCATTTCTTCACGCATGCCGCGGACTACGGTGTCGATGCCCGCCGCATCGTCATATCGGGCCACTCGGCAGGAGGCCACGCTGTCGCCACGCTGATGCAGGCTGACTGGGCCGGCGAGTACGGGCTTCCTCGCCAACCATTCGCTGGCGCGCTGCCCATCAGCGGGGTCTTCGACCTTCGCCCACTCGTTCACACCTTCCTCAACGCCGACCTGCACCTGGACGAGAGTGCAGCCGAGGACATCAGCGTCCTCAGCACGCCACCCGTAGTCCCTGCGCTCGTCGTCGCGTACGGGAACGACGAGACGCCGGAGTTCGAGCGCCAGTCGATCGATTTCGCGGCCATGGTCTCGTCAAGCGGACACCCCGTAGATGTGTTGGTGAGGGAGAACAACCACTTCGACATCCTGGAGTCGCTGGCTGACGGCACCGGGGAGCTGGCCCAAATCGTCGAACGGCTCGCTGGCGGCTGACACCGCTTCCGCGGCGGATCACGGGTCGATCCGCCGCGGCGGCCCGATCTCCGCCTTCGCCTCCGTCGGCGCCACCCTGCCCGCTCTCTCCGGCACGACCGGCTACCTCACAGGGTCATCACCGTCCCGAACTCCTCGAAGTTGCGCCCCATCCGGCCACAACCCGCCGAAATGGCGCGGATGGGATCGAGTTTGAGGAGTTCGGGCGAGAGTCGAAATCCGAGGCCGGCGGGAGACAACAGGTCCCGGACGCGCCCGCGTCCGGCCGCCTCACCGCCTCACCACCGTCCGAACTCCTCAAAGTCCCGCCCATTCGGGCCCACAACCGGGCGAAACGACGCGGGGCGCCTCACTCTTGAGGAGTTCAGGCGAGGAAGGCCGGGCGCGAACCCACCCGGGCAGGGTCAGGGGGCGACGACGCGCAGTGTGCAGCCCACGGCCTCCCGGCTCTTCATCACCGCGATCGAGTCGGGCTCGGCGGCGTACTTCGCGTCGAGCACCCGGTCGATGTCGCGCTGGATCGGGTCGTCCTCGGGGACGGACTCGACCGCCACGGCTTCGGACGGCAGCTCGAGCGCGGCCTGACGGTCGCGCTCGGCGATCCTGCCGTCCCCCAGCGCGAACTCCACGTCACGCCCGGCGAGCACGTGGCGGTACCACCATGACGACGGCCCGTAGGCCGATCGCAGGTACGGCACGCCGTCCACCACCATCGCCCAGATGGGGGTCGCGACACGCGTGCCGTCGGCGCGGCGGGTGATGACGGCGACCACGCGGGTCTCATCCAGAACGCGAACCACATCGTCGAAGGCCATGGCCGAGGGTAGCGCGGTGCCCTGGGCGGAGCGAGGTCCTTGGTGGGCCCTCTCACCAACCGCTGCTGCGCCGCACCGCCGCGACGGCGTCCGCGAGAGAGAGATCACCGACCTCGATGATCTGCTCCTCGTCACGAGGAGGCACCTTCCACCGAGCGCCCGACGTGTGGATGATGCGGGCGATCACGGCATCGGAGGCGTGCAGGATGTCGTCGCCCGCGAGCAGCGGACCGCCTTCGTCACGGCGGGACAGGGCGCGCGCACGTCGCTCGGCATCGGGAGCACTCAGCCGGAGGAAGACGACCTCCGACGTGGGCAGGGCCGCGCGCACGGCCTCCGGCTCGATCTCCCACGGTGCGACCGCGACGAACCGCCGGGCACCCGCTTGCTGGAAGGTCGCGTGCACGCGCGCCAGATTCGCCAGGCCGACCGGTCGATCAACGTTCCACGCGAACGACAGCTGACGGACATCGGCGAATCCCACGCGCCTTCCCGCCTCCCAGTCGTGCGTCGCCACCTCCCAGCCGATCCGCGAGGCGCCCGCCAGCCGCGGGCCCGTGATCCACAGGACGCGGCCACCTCCCAACCCCGCGTCCGGGCCGGCGGGCTCGGCGCTCTCGCCGGGCATCGCGGTGACACGCCACCTCGCCAGCACGTCCTCGGCGGTCGCCGCAGCCGACCGTCTCTCGGTGTCGACCCGCTCCCAGGCCGGATGGACTCGTGCCGCCTCCGCGGTGCCGGCGGCGAGGGACCGTTCGACCTGCTCCGGCTCGTTCCGCCGCACGTCGAGGCGTTCGCGCCGGGTCTCCTCCGAGGCATCCAGCCACACGGAGTGCACGGAGATCCCGGGGATCGTCGGCGGTGGGTCATCCGGCCACGCGACTCCCGAGACGACCAGCCGAGCCACTCCCGCACGCGCGAACTCGCCGGCGACCGCCGTGAGCGCACGCTCTTTGAGCGCCCACCGATCCGGGTCGCCCGCAGGCGGCGGATAGCACATGCCCAGCTGGTCGATATCGACGAACCCGGATGCGACGCCCTCGGCCACGAGGCGCTGTGCGATCGCCCATGCCGTCGTCGACTTGCCGACGCCGGCCGCGCCCGCCAGCCGCAAGAGGTCCATCCGCTGCAGCATAACCAGCAGGCTCGGCGGACCGCGCCCGCGTCAGGGGCCCAGCAGCTCCGTCAGGACGGTGACCACGCCGTACTCGGTGTTCGCGGGCGCACGGAATCGGGCCCGCGCGGCGACCTCGTCATGCGCGTTGGCCATCGCGTACGACCAGGCCGCGGCATCCAGCAGCTCGAGATCGTTGAGATAGTCGCCGAACGCGACGGTCTGCTCCCGCGTGATGCCGAGCGTCTCCTGGAGCCGGCGGAGGGCCGTGCCCTTGTTGACGTCGCTGTTCATGATGTCGACCCAGTGCCGGCCCGAGACCACGACCTGATGACTGGCGGCGATGTCGGCGAGCTCGGGGTAGACCGACTCCTCGGCACTCTCGAAGGCGTACACCGCCACCTTCAGCACGTCGTCGTCCACGCTCGTGAGGTCGTCGACCCGCGCGAGCTCGGCGTAGTAGCGCTCGGCCTCGGTCACGAACGCCGGATCGCGCCGCTCGATGTAGGCCGAACGCTTGCCGCACACGACCACGCCGATGTCGTGCCGCGTGGCGACCTCCCGCAACCGCGCCAGCACGTGCTGCACGAACGCGGAGTCCATGACGTCGCTCGACAGTTCGACGCCGTCGCGCATCACGATCGTGCCGTTCTCGGCGATGAAGGCCAGGTCGTCGGCGGATGCGCCGAATTCGCGGCGGAGCGTGGCGTACTGCCGGCCGCTGGCCGGCGTGAAGACGATGCCGCGGGCGAGCATGTGCTCCAGCAGCGCGTCGAAACCGGGTGGCAGCCGGCCCTCGCCGTCGAGCAGCGTGCCGTCCATGTCGACGGCGACGAGGCGGATGTCGAGGCCGTCGCGCGGCGGAGCGTCGAGCACGCGCGGGTCAGCCGAGGACATCTGGCACCTCCGCCGACTTTCCGAGCACGTGCTGGGCGAGGAAGGCGAACACCGTCTCGTACCAGACCACGGCGTGCTGGGGCTTGAGCACCCAGTGGTTTTCGTCGGGGAAGTACAGGAACCGGTGCACGAGCGACCCGTCGTCCGCCCCGAAGTGCTCGTTCAGCTCCGACCACAGCCGCAGGCTCTCCCCGATCGGCACGCGGTAGTCGCGGTCGCCGTGGATCACCAGGAGAGGAGTGCGGATGTCGCGGACGAACCGGTGCGGGGAGTTCTCGGCCATCGCCTCGGGCGTGAAGATGCGCTGCCAGTACGCCGAGGAGTCGGTCGTGCCGGCGAACTGGTCGAGGGCCCACAGGCTCGCATGCGTGACGGTGGCGCGGAACCGGTCGGTGTGGCCGGCGACCCAGTTGGCCATGTAGCCGCCGAACGATCCGCCCATCGCCGCCGTGCGGGTCTCGTCGATGTCGTCGCGGGCGACGGCAGCGTCGGTGATCGCCAGGAGGTCGGTGTAGGGCTTGCCGCCCCAGCTGTTCCACCCGCGGGCGATGAAGTCCAGCCCGTAGCCGGTCGAGAGCGCCGGGTCGGGGAGGAGCACCGCGTAGCCGCGCGCGAGGGCCAGCTGCGGGTTCCACCGCCAGCTCCACGCGTTCCAGCTGTTGAGCGGCCCGCCGTGGATCCACAGCAGGAGCGGAGCCGGATGCTCCGCCGAAGCGCCGTCGGGAAGGAGCAGCCAGCCGCGCACCCGGGCCCCGTCCTCCGCCGTGGCCTCCACCTCCGTCATGGACCCGGCCGCCTCGGGGAGCGCGACCGGTGAGGCCAAGGCCGTCACGGCGCCGTCACGGCCGACGCGGACGGCGTGCGGCGGCGCCATCCACGACGAGCGCAGCGCGACCAGGTCGCCGGTGGCGCGGTCGACGTGCACGTGCGTGTAGGTGAACTCGTCGGCGGTGAGCTGCACGACCGGTCCGCCCTCGAGGGGGACCCGGAAGATCGGTCCGCGCCCGTCCTGGTCGGCGGTCACGATGAGGGCGGAGTCGTCGGCGTCGAAGGCGAGGGCGCTCGGCCACCGATCCCACCCCGCTGCCAGTCGTCGCGGGTTCGCGCCGTCGAGGTCCGACACCCACAGCTCCTGGTCGGCGGGGCCCTCCGGCGACCCGAAGCCCGAGCGCACGAAGGCGAGCGTCGTGCCGTCGTGGCTGATGGCGGGCATCTCGAAGTACGTGCTGCGCTCCTCGAACAGGGTCGTGCGCTCCCCGGTGGCGGTGTCGATCGCCACCAGGACGTGGCGGGAGTCGCGCCCCTCGGGGATCTGCAGGGATGCCACGAGCGTCGCGCCGTCGGGGGTGAGGGCGGCGCCGGCGATGTCGGCTGTGCGGCCCGGGTTCGGGGTCAGGTCGCGCGGCCGCGGGAGCGTGGACGGGTACGGCTTGGCCGCATCCGCTTCTGCCTCGTCGTCCGCCTCCGAGGCACCCTCTTCGGCCACCGCGGCGATGGTGTCGGCCAGGGCATCGAGGTCGAGCGCGAGCAGGTGCGGCTGGGCCGGCCCCAGATCGTGGTCCCAGAACCTCACCGGGTAGGTGTCGTGCAGGATCGCGGACACCTTCCGCTTCTTGCGATCGGCGCGCAGCCGCGCGTCGTCTTCGAGGGTCTGGGCCGACGGCATCAGGTCGGCCGAGAGGACCAGGCGAGTGGATGCCTCGGCCACCGCCGCGATCCCGCCCGCGCCGCCCGCCAGACGCGTGACCGGCCGCGCCTCTCCGCCACCGGCGGGGAGCAGCCACAGCTGACCCGACTCGCCGTCTTCCTCGGCTTCGGCGTCCGGTCGAGCACTGATGAACAGCACATCGCCGTCCGCGGTGAACACCGCGCCGGATTCCCCCTTGGCCGAACGGGTCAGGCGCCGGGGGGCGCCGGCTCCCTCAGCCGGAACCTCCCACAGCGACCGCTCGTACGCCGTGCGGTCTTTCGTGAGCGTTGCGACCGTGAGGACGACGCGCCGGCCGTCGGGCGACAGCGCGAGCGCTTCGATGCGCGGGAGGGCGATGTACTCGTCGAGGGAGGAGAACGCAGTCGAGGGCATGCCTTTCACGCTATCCCGCCTGCGGCGGTCGGGCGGCGGCGCGTCAGGCGGACGGGCGAGTGGCCTGCCCGTCGAGCCAGAGGCGGTCGCTGTCGTCACTGTGGGCGCTGCCCGAGCCGACATGCTTCGAATCGATGCGGTCGCCCTTCGTGATGACGTGCACGAGGGCCATGCCGTGCCCGCGCCCCAGGTCGTACTCGTTCTTCAGCCACTCCAGGATGGGGCCGGCCTTCGTCTGCGGACCGAACCCGCGCTCATGGGCCTGCTCGACGAACTGCCGCGGCGTGAGGCCGGTCTTCGTCTCGATGCTGTCAAGGTATGCCTGGAACGACACGGTGGCCCCCTGGATGACGGGTTGTGATCGGGCTGTCCCCGCACTGTAGGACGATCGGAGGCTGGAGGCCAGGGGCCAGGGGCCGAAACACCGATTCTTGAGAAGCGGAAGCCGCTCATGCCACGCTTCGTATATAACACCCCGATGAAGGAGAGTTCATGCGCTGGAAGTCCCGCCTCGCCGCCGCCGCGATCGCCACCGCCGTCATGGCGGGTGGGACGGTGGTCACTGCGGCACCCGCCGTCGCCGCCGACCATCGCATCGCGGTGGACGGCATCCACAAGAAGGCGGACTGCGTCTACGCGCAGAACTCGTGGCGTACGCACATCCTGCGCAAGGGCGGCAAGATCTACGCGGGCGAGGGCTGCCTGTACGCCGGTGCCGCGCGCAAGTGGATGTTCAGCATCAGCTACACGCTCTGACGCACGGTCAGGGCGCCAGGCGCTGCGCCTTGGCCCGGAGCACGGTGCTCTCCCGCGCGTTCGTCGCCAGGGCGGCGGCCGTGAGCAGCTCGGCGCGTGCCTCCGCGGTGCGGCCCACGCGTGCGAGCAGCTCGCCGCGCACGCTCGGGAGCAGGTGCGACCCCTGGAGCGCGGCGGCGTCTGCCAGCGCGTCCACGATCTCCAGCGCCGCCTCCGGGCCCGACGCCATCGACACGGCCACGGCGCGGTTCAAGGCGACGACGGGGCTCGGCGCGAGACGGCCGAGGGCTTCGTACAGGAGCACGATCTTCTCCCAATCGGTGTCGTCGACGCTGGCCGCTGTCGCATGGCACTGCGCGATCGCGGCCTGCAACGCGTACGGGCCACGCCCCCGCCCGAGTGCGTCCGCGCGGGCGAGCGCGACTCGTGCACGCAGGATCTGCGGGCGATCCCACTTGGTCCGGTCCTGATCGGCCAGGAGCACGGGCGAGCCGTCCGGGGCCACGCGCGCGGAGAACCGCGACGCCTGAAACTCCATCAGCGCCAGGAGCCCGAGGACTTCGGGCTCGCGGGGCACGATGCCCGCCAGGACTCGTCCGAGCCGCAGCGCTTCGGAGGCGAGCTCCCGCCGGATCCACAGATCCCCCACGGTCGCGGCGTACCCCTCGGTGAAGACGAGGTAGACGACCCCGAGCACCCCCGCCAGCCGCGCCGCCCATTCCGCCGGCTCGGGCGTCTCGAACGGTGCGCGCGCCGCCGCGAGCGTCTTCTTCGCGCGGGTGATGCGCGCCTGCACCGTCGGCACCGGAACCAGCAGCATCCGTGCGATCTCCTGCGTGGACAGTCCGCTGACCACCCGCAGCGTCAGGGCGATCTGCGACTCCCGCGAGAGCACCGGATGGCACGCGATGAACACCAGGCGGAGCACATCGTCCTCGATCGGCTCCCACTCGTCTTCGGCGGTCTCGGCGAGCGCGTGGGCGATCGCGCGATGACGTTCGTCCAGCGCGGCGCGACGTCGCCACGAGTCGATCGCGCGACGCTTGGCCACCATCGTGAGCCACGCGCCGGCGTTGCGGGGGACGCCGGTCTGGGGCCACTTCTCCAGCGCCTCCACGAGCGCTTCTTGAGCGAGGTCCTCCGCAAGGCCGACGTCGCCGGTGGCCCGAGTGAGCGTCGCGACGATGCGCGCGCTCTCGATGCGCCAGACGCCGTCGACCGTGCGGTGGATGTCCTCGGCCATGATCACTCCGCGGCGGCGGCCTCCTGGGCTCGCCACTCCTTCTCCTTCTGGATGTACTCGTTGTCGGAGTAGTCCGCGAAGTCGGATTCGTCGGTGACCCGGCGCACCTCGATCTTGTTGCCCGGCCCTAGGGGCGCGCGGCACGCCCACTCCACGGCCTCCTCCTTCGTGGCGGTCTCCAGGATCCAGTAGCCGTTGAACAGTTCGTGCGTCTCGCCGTAGGGGCCGTCGGTCACGACGGGCGCCTCACCCGTGAACTCCACGACCGAACCCTGCGACGCATCCGTGAGCCCTTCGCCGCCGACCATGACGCCGGCCTTGAGCATCGACTCGTTGTAGGCGCCCATCGCGTTGATGATCGTCTCGAAGTCCATGTCTTCGTAGTTCTCGACCGACCCGCTGTTGCGCATGATCAGCATGTACTTGGCCATGAGATTCTCCTTCGTTGCAGGGCCTCGATCCGGCCCCTCCACTATCGCGTCGAACGGCGCGGAGCGGAATCGACATCGCGATCCGGATCCGTTCGATGAGGGCGGTCGACGCGCGACTGTCAAGCCCGTGCCGTGCCCGCCGACCCGGCGGATCCTTGCGCACAGAACGGGCGAGAGGAGCAGCGATGGCCGCCGCAGACGACTTCGGATCACACGGTGACGGCAACGCGGTCTGGACCAGCGCGATGAGGGCCGCCTATGGTGACGGCATCCTGCCACGCGAGCGCGAACCGCGCGTCGCCCGGCACCGCTGGTGGGCGAGGAAGCCTCCCGAGGAGGAGGCACAGGACAGCTGACGGCCCCGCTCTCACCGCTCGTCCGACAGGGATGCATCGGGGAGGCGTTCCCCTGCATCCGCCGGCTCCCACCGCAGCAGGTCGCCCGGCTGACACTCGAGCGCCTGGCAGAGCGCATCGAGGGTGGAGAACCGCACGGCCTTGGCGCGTCCGTTCTTGAGCACCGCGAGGTTGGCGGGGGTGATCCCGACCCGTTCGGCGAGCGTGCCTACGCTCATCTTGCGCCGCGCGAGCATGACGTCGATGTCGACGACGATGGGCATCAGATCACCTCGTCCAGCTCCGAGCGCAGCCCGCGCGCCTCGTCCTCCCGGTCGATCGCCTGCGCCAGCAGCCGCCGCAGAACCACGACCAGCAGCGCCATCCCGGCCAAGACCAGGGCCGCGCCGCAGATGAGTCCCACGATCCCGGGCGCGACCTCCCCCGGCGCCAGCACGACAGCGAGGATGAAGGTGAGCGCGGATGCGGTGGCGATGGCGCCGATCACGACGTCCACGTAGCGGAACGCGGCATCCGAGAACACCGCCCCCCGCCGCACGAGGGTCAGCAGCTGCCATACGCACACGGCGAAGACCTGCAGCGTGCCGACGCCGAGTACGGCGAGCACGACGAGCGTGATGCGCCCCCACAGCGGCTCCCCGGCGAGGTCCGCCCACATCAGCGGCACGATGACCGTCTGGACCAGGACCGATCCGACCAGCGACAGGGCGATGACGATCCGCAGAAGCACGATGGTGACGGTGCCCATGGCGACTCCTTCACTCGGGGAATGCCGCTCAGGCTATCGTTAATCGATTGATTTCGCTAGGTATTCGATAGGTCCCTCCCCACGGTGGAACCCGTCCACACATCCGGCCCTGCGCCGAGAGTGCATCATCCTGGCGAGACGGCACCGGATCCGGTGCACTCTGGCCGAGTCGATGCACTCTCGGGGTGGCGCGAGGTGGGCGCATTAGGCTGAGAGCCCTGACCGAATCGCGAGTTCCCATGGACCTGTCCCTGATCGTTCCGACCTTCAACGAGGGTCCGAATGTGCGGGAACTGCTGCGCCGGCTCGCCCAGACCCTCGACGGCACCGCGTACGAGGTCATCTTCGTCGACGACTCCACCGACGACACCCCCGACATCATCCGCGCGGCCGCGGCCGAGAGCGACGCACCGGTGCGGCTCATCCACCGCACCGAGGCCGCCGGCGGGCTCGGCGGCGCCGTCGTCGCCGGAGTGCAGGCGGCGAGCGCCGACTGGTGCGTCGTGATGGACGGCGACCTGCAGCACCCACCCGAGGTCATCCCCCAGCTGCTCGCCCGGGCCGCGCGCGGCGACGTCGACGTGGTGGTGGCGTCGCGCTACATCTCCGGGGGCACCTCGAAGGGCCTGGCCGGCGCGGTGCGCACCGCGGTGTCGCGCCTTTCCACTCTGCTGACGAAGGCGATGTTCCCCCGAAAGCTCCATGGATGCTCCGACCCGATGACGGGCTTCTTCCTGCTGCACCGTCCGGCCATCGACCTCGACACGCTCCGCCCGCGCGGGTTCAAGATCCTGCTGGAGATCCTCGCGCGCCGGCAGCTGCGCCTGGCCGAAGTGCCCTTCGACTTCGCCGAACGGCACGCCGGCGCATCCAAGGCCTCGTTCACCCAGGGGGTGCGGTTCCTGGCGCAGCTGACGATGCTGCGGTTCGGGCGCATGTCAGCGTTCGCGGTCGTCGGAGGCGTCGGCGCCGTCGCGAACCTCGCGATCATGTGGGCGCTGATCGCCCTGGGCATGGAGTACGTGTGGGCGGCGATCATCGCCAGCGAGGTGACGATCATCAGCAACTTCCTGCTGCTGGAGTACCTCGTCTTCGCCGACATGCGCGCCGACTCCGGTCTCATGCGCCACCGGTTCCTGAAGTCCTTCACGTTCAACAACCTTGAGGCGGTCATCCGCATCCCGGTGCTGTGGGTCATCGTGGAGGCCACGCACATCCCCAGCGTCGTCGCGGCCGCGCTCACCCTCGTCGCCGCCTTCGTGGTGCGCTTCGTCTTCCACGCCCTCATCGTCTACGCGCCCCAGCGACAGCGTGCCGGGGCGGCTGCGCCCGCCGCCGCAGCGCCGGTCGCCGCCGACGAACGCGCCGCCTGAGCGCCCAGGGGTCTCCCATCGGCGCTCCCCTAGCGTGGAAGGCATGTCTTCTACTGATCCCGTCACGATGTTCGGCGCCGACTGGTGCCGCGATTGCCGCCGCACGAAGGCCCAGCTCGACGAGCTCGGCCTGACGTACCGGTACGTCGACCTGGAGGCCGACCCGGCCGCGGCCGACGTCGCGCGGGAGATCTCCGGACGCACGAACATCCCGGTCGTGGTCTACCCCGACGCCTCCCACCACGTCGAGCCGACCAACGCCGAGGTGGAAACCAAGCTCCGGGAGCTCGCCCTCATCTGACCCTGGGGTCTCGCGGCGGGGACGGGACCCTGGCGCGTCGGCGGCCCGTGCCAGAGTGAGCGCATGAACCGCATCGGCGCGATCTTCACCCCGTACTTCCCGCCTGAGGCGCTGCGCGACGCCGCGCAGGCCGCCGAGGAGTCCGGCGTGCCGGAGTTGTGGCTGTGGGAGGACTGCTTCCGCGAGTCGGCGTTCGCCACCGCCTCCGCCGTCCTGGCATGGACGACGCGGATGCGCGTGGGCATCGGTGTGGCGCCCATGCCGATGCGCAACGTCGCGCTCACGGCGATGGAGATCGCCACCGTCGAGCGGATGTTCCCCGGCCGCCTCATCCCCGGCGTCGGGCACGGCGTGCAGTCGTGGATGGGGCAGATCGGCGCTCGCGTGGCCTCGCCCCTGGGTCTCATGCGCGAGTACGTGCCGGCGCTGCGGTCACTCCTGGCCGGCGCCGAGACGAGCGCTTCCGGCCGCTACGTGTCCCTGGACCGCGTCCGGCTCGACTGGCCTCCCGCCGACCCGCCGCCGGTCATGGTCGCCGGGGAGGGCCCGAAGACCGTGCGCCTCACGGGGGAGGTCGGCGACGGCACTGTGCTCCCGGCCGGCAGCACGCCCGAGCGCGTGGCGAGCACCCTCGCGCTGGCCCGGGAAGGCCGCGCGGCGGCGGACCGGCCCGGACCGCACGAGCTGGTCGTGTTCGTCGAGGCGGCCTTCGATCCCCGCCATGCTCCGCCGGCCGCGAGCGATCCGGCCGCGAGCGATTCCGCACCGGTCGACCCGGCTGACGGTGCCGCGCCCGTCGCGGGCGCGCCGGAGGAGGTCGCCGCCGCGCTGGAGCCCTACTTCACCGCCGGCGCCACCCGCGTCATCCTGCAGCCGCCGCTGGCCGACCGCAACCTCACCGAATTTCTGGCCGGGGCTGGCACGGTCGCAAGGCTGCTGCAGGCGGCCTGACCGGACGCCCTTCAGGGGCCGCGCCTATGCTGGGTGCCACCGAAGGAGAGCCCCGTGACCCTCGAGCAGCCCGCCGCCACCCTCCCCGACGCTCCGCGCGAGCAGATCGAGGCCGACCTCGAGGCCCTCACCACCGGCTCGCGCGTGTGGTCGACCCTCGACCTCGGCCAGCGGGCGCGTCTGCTGGGGCGCCTGCGCGACACCGTGGGCGCCGCGGCCGAGGACTGGGCACTCACCGCCGCCGTCTCCAAGGCCCTCCCCGCCGGCTCACCGCTGCGGGGCGAGGAGTGGCTGAGCGGCCCGTACACGACCCTCACGGCGCTGGATGCTGCGGTGCGCACGCTGCGCGCCCTCGCCGGCGAGCGCAGCCCCCTCGACGGCGTGCGTCTCACCGACGCCCCCGGCGGCCGCATCCGCGCGCACGTACTCCCGGCCGAGCCGATCGACCGCGTACTGCTGTCGGGATTCCGCGGCGAGGTGTGGCTCGAGCCCGGGGTGACACGCGCCGAGGCGGTCGCCGCCGCGGGACTGGGACAGCGCACGCCCACGCGCTCGGGCGGCATCGGCCTGGTGCTGGGGGCCGGCAACGTCACCTCCATCCCGATCCTCGACGTGCTGTACGAGCTGCTCTCGGCCAACCGCGTCTGCATGCTGAAGGTGAACCTCACGCAGGACGCCCTCGTCCCGGTGTTCCAGCGCGCCTTCGCACCGCTGATCGAACTGGGCCTGCTGCGCATCGTGCGGGGCGGCGGCGACGTGGGCGCGTACCTGACGCAGCATCCGGCCTTCTCGCACGTGCACATCACCGGGTCGGCGGCGACCTTCGACACGATCGTGTGGGGTACCGGCGAAGATGCGGCGCGCCGCCGAGCCGCGGGCGACCCCGCCCTGAGCGTGCCGATCACCGCCGAGCTCGGTGGGGTGTCGCCGATCATCGTCGTGCCGGGGCGGTGGAGCGATGCCGACCTCCGCTTCCAGGCCGAGCACATCGTCACGATGCGCCTGCAGAACAGCGGGCACAACTGCGTCGCCGGGCAGGTCGTCCTCCTCAGCGCCGACTGGCCCCAGCGCGGCGCCTTCCTCGCGGCACTGCGCACCGCGTATGCCGCGGCGCCAGCCCGCACGGTCTGGTATCCCCGCAGCAGCCAGACCCTCGCCGCGGTGGCCGAGGCCTACCCCGACGCGACGTGGTCGGCGGACGGCACGCGCGCGATCGTCCAGGTCGACCGGGATGCCGCCGCCGATGCCGTGCAGACCACCGAGTACTTCGCCCCGGTGCTCGGCGTGCTGGCGCTCCCCGGAACCGGACGCGCCTTCCTCGACGCCGCCGTCGCCCACGCCAACGACCGGCTCACCGGCACCCTCGGCGCCAACGTGCTCATCGACCCCGCCACCGAGGCCGAGCTCGGCGACGGCCTCGACGACGCGCTCGCCGGGCTGCGCTACGGCAGCATCGCGGTCAACGCGTGGACCGGTGCGATGTTCACGGTGCCGGGCCTGTCGTGGGGCGCCTTCCCCGGCGGCACCCTCGAGCACGTGGGCAGCGGCATCGGCGTCGTGCACAACGCGCGCCTGCTCGACCGGGTCGAGCGCTCCGTGATGCGCGGGCCGTTCCGCCCCTTCCCCCGCATGATCCCCGCAGCGGTGCGCGGCCGCGGCACCTTCACGGTGCTGCCCAAGCCGCCGTGGTTCGTCACGGCGCGCACCGGTGCAGAGGTGAGCGAGGGGCTCACACGCTTCCGTGCGGGCGGGAGCCCCGTGGGTCTGGCGGCGACCCTCGCGAAGGCCTTCCGCGCCTGACCCGTCGCCGGGGTCAGGCGAAGCGGTCGGCGGCCGCGCGCAGGGCCCGGGCGATCCCCGGCTCCGTCGCGGAGTGGCCCGCGTCGGGCACCACGACGAACTCGGCCTCCGGCAGCGCCCGGTGCAGATCCCACGCCGTCATCATGGGCGTGCAGGCGTCGTACCGGCCCTGCACGATGACGGTGGGGATGCCGCGCAGGCGCACGGCGTCCTCGATCAGCTGCCCCTCCCGGAGCCACCCGCCGTGAACGAAGTAGTGGTTCTCGATGCGGGCGAACGCCGTCGCCGTGGCCGGGTCGCTCATCTCGGCGATGAACCCCTCGTCGGGCACGAGCGTGACGGTGGCGGCTTCCCAGCGGGTCCACGCCAGCGCGGCGGGGCCGTGCACGGCAGGGTCGGGATCGTTCAGGCGCCGGTGGTACGCCTCGATCATGCGTGAGCGCTCGAGCACGGGGATGGGGGCGACATACTCGTCCCACAGGTCGGGGAACAGCGCCGACGCGCCGCCCTCGTAGAACCACTCCAGCTCGTGACGGCGGAGGGTGAAGATGCCACGGAGGACGAGTTCGCTGACCGCATCCGGGTGCGCCTCCGCGTACGCGAGGGCGAGGGTGCTCCCCCACGATCCGCCGAACACCTGCCACTGCGCGATCCCGAGATTGCGGCGCAGCAGCTCCATGTCGGCGACGAGGTGCCACGTGGTGTTGTGCCGCAGGTCGGCGGTGGGATCGCTCGCGTGCGGCGTCGACCGGCCGCATCCGCGCTGATCGAACAGGATGATGCGGTACTTCTCCGGGTCGAAGAAGCGTCGCTGCCAGGGACTGGAGCCGCCCCCCGGGCCGCCGTGCAGGTAGACGACCGGCTTGCCCTGCGGGTTGCCGCTCTGCTCCCAGTAGAGCCGCTGGCCGTCGCCAGCCAGGAGCATCCCCGTCTCGTACGGCTCGAGCGGGGGATACAGGATGTCGTCGAGGTGGGCCGGCGCGCTCACGCTCGGTGTCCTTTCGAACTCATGACTTCACCGTAGCGGTGAACAGGACCCGGTCACGGCGCGCGGGGGCCGCCCTATGCTCTGAGGGTGCTGGAGACGCTCCTGGTCGTGGTCGTCGCGGTCGTCGTCATCGCCCTGGCCACGGCGCTGGCTCCGCGCGTGAACGTCGCGGGGCCTCTCGTGCTGATGGCCATCGGCCTGGGCGTGAGCGTGCTGCCGTTCGTCCCGGCGTGGGAGATCGACCCCGAGTGGATCCTCGTCGGGATCCTGCCGCCGCTGCTGTATTCCGCCGCCGTCCAGCTGCCCGCCGTGGAGTTCCGCCGGGATCTCGGGCCGATCGCGGGCCTGTCGGTGCTGCTCGTGGTTCTCTCCTCCGTTGTGCTGGGGGTGGTCTTCACGCTGCTGATCCCCGGCATCGGCCTGCCCCTGGGCATCGCGCTCGGCGCGATCCTGAGCCCCACGGATGCGGTCGCCACCTCCATCGCGAAACGTCTGGGACTTTCACCCCGCGTGGTGACGATGCTGGACGGCGAGAGCCTGCTCAACGACGCCACGGCGCTCGTGCTGCTGCGCACGGCGGTCGCGGCGATCGCGGGCGGCTTCGCGTTCGGCGACACCGTGTGGGCGTTCGTCTGGGCCGTGGCGATCGCCCTCGCGCTGGGAGCGGGAATGGGGTGGGTGAACCTCCGCGTGCGGCAGTGGGTGGCGCATCCGGCGGCCAACACCGCCCTGAGCTTCACCGTCCCCTTCCTCGCGTACCTCCCCACCGAGGCGCTCGGCGGCTCCGGCCTGGTGGCGTCGGTCATGGCGGGCATCGTGACGGGGCAGGGCGCAGCGCGTCGCTTCACGCCAGAGCAGCGCATGAGCGACCACCTGAACTGGCGCACGGTCGAGCTGCTGCTGGAAGGTGCCGTGTTCCTCATCATGGGCCTGGAACTGAAGGAGATCGTCCGCGCGAACGTGGAGGAGCACGAGGGCGTCTGGTACGCCGCATCCCTGGCCCTGGCGGCGCTGGGCATCACGCTGGCTGTGCGAGCGGCGTACGTGTCGGTGCTGATCTGGGCGCAGGGCCGGCGCAGCCACCCGCGGCGCCGGGTGCGTGCGGATGCGGCGGGCGAGCGTCTGGACGACCTCGAGGCCCGGCTCGACCGGCGCCTCCCCGCCGACACCGCCGATGCTTCCGGCGACAAGGCGGCCGAAGCCCGCGTGCGCGGCCTGCGGCGCCGCCTCGCGTGGATGCGCGGACGCATGACGCGAATGATGAGAGACCTCGACTACTACCGCGACTCCCCCCTCGGGTGGCGCCACGGCACGGTGATCGTGTGGGCGGGGATGCGGGGCGTGGTCACGCTCGCGGCCGCACAGACCCTGCCGGCCGAGACCGCCAACCGGTCACTGCTGGTCTTCGTCGCGTTCCTCGTCGCCGTGCTCAGCCTGACGCTGCAAGGGTTCACCCTGCCGTGGCTGGTGGCCAGGCTGGGATTGTCGCGTGAGGGGACCGACCGTCCGTCCCGCCACGATCAGCAGTCGCTCTGGGCCGAACTGCAGGCCGCCGCGGCGGAGGCCATCGCCGCCGGGCGCGTGCGTCGTCGCGACGGCGGGGCGTTCCCCGAGGATGTCGCCCGGCACGTGACGGCACGGCTGACACGCGAGCCGGAAGAGGACGAGACGGCCCGCGCACGCGAGCTGCTGGAACTGCGGGTCGCACTCATCGCGGTGATGCGCGAGCGCCTCGTGGCGGTGTCGCGCGACGGGCGCTTCAGCACCGCGGCCCTGCGGCAGGCCCTCGCAGAACTGGACGCCGACCAGCTGAGTCTCGAGCTGCGGCTCGACGGTGAGGACTGACCCCTCGCCGCGGGCCGGAAACAGGCACAATAGAAGGGCGGGAGGTGTCATGAGCGACATGCGAGACATGGCCGAGATCGCGCACACCCGGCCCCAGGCACCCCGGGCCGACACGAGCCCGCTGCATCTGCCGCATCCGGCTGCCCAATGCCCCAAGTGCTTCACCGAGCTCCAGCGCGACCGGGACTGGTGGCTCGCCCGCCCCGCCGGCGCGCGCCTGGTGGGGCTCGTGGTGTCGCGACCTGGCATGCCGTCGGTCGTGCAGCAGCGCGACGACCTGACCCGTTTCGGCGTGCCCATCGAAGGCTTCCGGCATCCCTCGCCCGAAACGCTCGAGGACTGGTCGGAGCGACTCGCGCGGTTCTTCGCGACGCTGGGCCGCGGCGATGTGCTCGTGGTCGCCAACGTCCACGCCCTCGGGACGACGCTGGAGGAGGAGACCCGCGCCGTCTCCGAGCTGCACGCGCGCGGCGTCGTGGTGAAGGTGCTCGGCCACGGCGGCCGCCACCTCTACGACACCGGCCGCTGACGCCCACCCTCTCGCCGAAAGCGCACCGACCCGGCGAGTGTGCACCGGATATGGTGCACTCTGGCCGAGTCGATGCACTTTCGGGGCCGCGGAGGCGGCGGGGGCGGAGTCAGTCGGCGAGGAGACGGGCGTTGCCGGCGGCGACCTCGACGAACACCTGGGCGGATGCGTCGGACGCGGTGCGCAGGCCGTTGTCGAACCCGCCCGCCGAGACGTCCGAACGCACGTCGTACACGTCGTCGGGGAGGGTCAGCTGGAGCGATCCGGCACTGACGGTGGCGCGGACCTCCGACGGGGCCGAGCCACCGAGGCGTGCGAACAGGTCGCCTGCGCTCACCTGCAGATCGGCTTCCCGCACACCGTCGATGTCGATGTCGGCCCGGCCGGCGCTGACGTCGGCGACGAGCATGTCGGCGCTGCCGGTGACGGTCATCTCGCCCGCACCCATGCCGAGATCCAGCTCGCCGAACGCGCCGTCGGCCGTGAGGGAGCCGGCCCCGACGGACAGCCGCGCGTCGGAGCCTTCCAGCTCGGCGGGCAGGGTCAGGATGGCACGGCCGTTGCCGTTGCCGAACCACGACCCCCACATCACGCGCGGACTGTGCACGAGCAGCGTCTGCCCGTCGTGCCGGAGCGTCCACTCGCCGTTCGTGGAGTTGCGCACGTCGAGGGTCGCCTCCGTCACGTCGTCGAAGCGCACCGTGAGGTCGGCGGCACCGACTTCGATGTCGAGGTCGCTCACGCGGTCCACCTCGATGCTGCTGGTGCCGGTGTACGCGAACGCGGAGGCCATGCTCGCACGCATGCCGCTCCACACGACGGCCACGAGCACGCCGGCGCCGAGCAGCGCGACGAGGATCGTGATCACCCGGGCGGCGTCGCGATTGGGGCGCGGTCCGACCGGCTCGGCGGCCGGGGGAAGCGGCGGCGGGGTGAGCGTGCTGGTCATCGTCCTGCTCCTGTCTGCGGCGTGGATCCGCCGTGTTCGATGTGGGCGAGCGCGGCCTGCACGCGCCGGTTCCCCGACTCGTCCTGCTCGAGCCCGAGCTTCTGGAAGATCGCGGTGATGTGCTTCTCGACGCTCGCCTCCGACACGAACAGCGTCGCGGCGATCGCCTGGTTCGACCTGCCTTCGGCGATGAGGGCGAGCACCGAGCGTTCCCGCTCGGTCAGCCGCTGCATCCGCTCGTCGCGGCTGCGCCGGCCGAGCAGTTGCGCGACGACCTCGGGGTCGAGGACGGTGGCACCTTCGCCGATGCGTGCGACCGACTCGAGGAACTCGGCCACATCGGCGACCCGGTCCTTCAGCAGGTACCCGAGCGCGCCGCCGCCTCCCCCGATGAGGTCGGTGGCGTAGCGCTCCTCGACGTACTGCGAGAGGACGAGGACGGGAAGCTCCGGATGCTGCGACCGCAGCCGGGCGGCGGCGCGGATGCCCTCGTCGGTGTAGGTGGGCGGGAGCCGCACGTCCAGGATGCAGAGGTCGGGGGCGGTCGCAGCGACGGTCTCGTCCAGGACGGAGGCGTCGGGGAGGGAGGCGACCACGTCGTGCCCCGCGTCGACGAGGAGCCGGACGAGCCCCTCCCTCAGAAGAACGCTGTCTTCACAGATCAGAATGCGCACGGCACACTCACCTCCAGAGCGGTCGGGCCGCCGTGGGGGCTGTCGAGGCGGTAGGTGCCGCCCGCGCCGACGATGCGGTTGGAGATGCCGTCGAGGCCTCCCCCGGGAAGGATCCGTGCGCCGCCGATCCCGTCGTCCTCGACGCGGGTCCACAGGGTCCCGTCGTCGCGCCGGCGGACCACGACGCGCACGGCGCTCGCGCGGGAGTGCTTGGCGGCATTGGTGAGCGACTCCGCGATGGCGAAGTACACCGCCGCCTCGGCGCTGCGCTCGCACCGGCCCTCGATGCGTACGTCCAGCTGCACGGGCACGTGCGAGCGGGCGGCGAGCGCCGACAGCGCCGCATCCAGACCGCGGTCGTCCAGGACCGATGCGTGGATGCCGCGGGCCAGCTGGCGCAGTTCGGTGATGGCGGCCTTGGTGGAGGTGTGCGCCTCCTCGATGAGCGCGGTGGCCGCGGCCGGGTCGTCGTCGATCTTCTGCCGCGCCAGGCCCAGGGTCATGCCGACGGAGACGAGGCGCGGCTGGACGCCGTCGTGCAGGTCGCGCTCGATGCGGGTGCGCTCGACGTCGGCGGCCCGCACGGCCCCTGCCCGCTGCTCGGCGGACTGACGGGCCTGCGCGGCCAGCTGCGCCTCTCGGGAGGGCACCATGATCAGGCGCGAGAGCACGCCGTGCAGGATCGCGACACCGATGAGCGCCGCGGCCGACAGCGCCACCATGACCGGCCCGACCACGAAGGCCCACGTCGCGGGCAGCTCCAGGTCCCAGCCCCACAGGCGGGAGACGCCTTCACCGGCCAGCAGCGGCGACAGGGTCAGGGCGATGCCCGACACCAGGACCGCGACCAGCAGGATCGTGACGAGGCCGAGCGCGGTCGCGATGGCGAAGTTCGCGATGCCCCGCCACACGCCCGGATCGATCGCCTGACGCCAGAACATGAGCAGGACGCCGCCGAATCCGGGACGGGGACGGCGGCGCAGCGCCGGCGCGGGAACGCCGACGTGGTACAGCCCGTCGATCCGTGCCGCCTCCAGCCATGCCACGGCCCACAGCGCGTAGACGAAGCCGATGAGCAGCAGCAGACCGATCCCGAGGACGACGGCCGTGCCGATCCCCGTGCTCAGGAGCGTGATCAGCACGGTGAAGACGACCGGTCCGACCACCCCGAGCGCGGCGAGCTGCGCGAGAGCGACCAGAACCCGCACGGGGGAGGCGACCGGTGAGCGGACGGCGGAGGCCGCGGCGGGGCGGGGGCCGTCCGCGGGTGGGGACCCGGGTGCGGGCCCGGTCGCGGGTGCGGGAGGCGACGCGGGCGCCGCAGCGGTGTTCGAGGTCATGTCCCCACGCTAGAGCCGGGGGCGCGCCACCGCCCCCGAGTTCTCCCGACGCCTCGTTCGGGGTTTCCCTACCCCTGCTCGCGCCGCATATGCGGCCGCGGGCATTCCGTACTGCGCGAACCCTGCCCCGCGACGCCCGGACCGGGCGCCGCGGGACACCCAGCATCAGAGGGCGGGGACGAGCACGCGGTCGATGGTGTGGATCACGCCGTTGGTCGCGGGGATCCCGATGGCCCACGGCACGAGCTTCGGGTCCTTCAGCGCCGGCGACTCGTCGCGCAGGGTGATGCCGCGCGGCTGGATGGTGCCGCCGTCGGCCATCGTGAGCGACTTCGACGTGATCACGCGGATCGGACCGAGCTTCTGACCCGGGACGACGTGGTACAGCAGGATGGTGGTGATCTGCTCGGTCGTGAAGGTCGACGTGATCGCCGCCAGCGCATCGGCCTCGGAGGCCGGACGGGATCCGGTCAGATCTTCCACCAGGCGCAGGAACGCGCGGTCGTTCGGCGCGAAGACCGTGTACGCGGTCGAGGTGTCGGCGAGCGTGGCATCGAGCCCCGTGGCCACGACGGCCTGCACCAGCAGGTCGTAGTCCCACGGGTTGCCGTCGGGAGTGCCGCCGCCGGATGCGCCGACGGCGACGTCGACGATGGTCCCGGACGGGGCGGAGCCTCCCGTGGCGTGCGCGGGGGCGGCGGCGAGCGCGAGACCCGCGGCGGCCGCGAGGGCGACGGTGAGGCGCAGCGTCTTGTTCATCTTCCAGCTCCTTCGATGGCGGCACCCGACCGGGGGTGAGCGGGCGTCCACAGGGTTATTCCGCCCGAACGCCCGATCTGGATGCAGCCGCGCCGAAGTCCCGGCCTGCTGAGGCCGCGGGGAGGGGAGGGAAGGATGGGGTCAGGGGGCGCAGGCGGTGGCCGGGTCGGAGGCCTGCCCGTT
The DNA here is from genome assembly GCF_004564355.1 of Microbacterium wangchenii. Lineage (NCBI taxonomy): Bacteria > Bacillati > Actinomycetota > Actinomycetes > Micrococcales > Microbacteriaceae > Microbacterium > Microbacterium wangchenii. Next base: position 200,209 of record NZ_CP038266.1, on the reverse strand, counting down.
CGCGCGGCGGATGAGCACTTCGATGCACGTGGTTCCGGAGGGGTCGGCGGGCACCGTGACGGTGGTCTCCGACACCGACTGCAGCGCCGTGTCGCCGCCTCCGCGCTCCACGACACCCCACAGGTACGCGTCGCCCTGCGCGGGGTCGGGGTTCACCCACGTGAAGACGACGCCCTCGGGCGTGACCGTGCCGGTGAGATCGGCCGGAGGCGCTGCCGTGACGGGGATCACATCGATCGGCTCGTCGGTGGGTGCCGCCGTCGGCGTCGGCTCGCCCCCGCCACCGAGGACCGTGGGCAGGGAGAGGGCGAGGATGACGGCGATCACGAGGACGAACGCACCGGCGCCGACGGCGAACCACAGTCCGCGGCGCGACGCCGGCGGTGCGGCCTCGGGAGCCGGCGCGCCCGGGTCGCCCGACAGATCCGGGGTCGGCTGGGTGTACGTCGCCGCACCGGCGCTCGCGCCGCCGGGCGCGGCCGGAGCCGGGGGCGGAGGCGGGACGGCGGGACCGGCCGGATGGGTGGGCCGGAGAGGTGCGGCCGACATGCGCGCGGCCGGGGCCTGCGGGATCACCGACGGCGGCCGGACGCGGGTGGCGTCGTCGGCGACGGCGCGGCCGGTCGCCGCCTCGGGCGCCCACTGGTCGTGCCGCGGAAGCGGCGGCCGCGTGGGGCCGGCGGCGGGGTGGGTCTCCGGGTCGATGCTGACGACCCCGCGGACGCGGGTGAGGCCGTCATCCTCGTCGTCCACGACCCCGTCGGGCGTGCCGTCGTCGAGGATGTCGATCGGCGTCACGGCGTGCGCGGACTCGATCTGCACCTTCTGCAGCGCACGCGCGAACGCCAGTGCGGTGTCGTACCGGTCGGCGGGAGACTTGGCCATCGCCCGCTCGAGCACGCGCTCCAGCGAGGGCGGAGCATCCGGCCGGCCCAGGGGCGGCAGCGCCAGCGTCTCGATGCGGGAGATGAGCTCCGCGCCGGTGTTGCGGTGGCCCACGAGCTCGAACGGGGACCGCCCGGCCAGCAGGCTGTACACCGTGGCGCCCAGCGACCACACGTCCGAGCGCGCGTCGCCGGTGGGCACCGCGGCCAGCGCCTCCGGGGGTGACCACGGGATCGACAGCCCGCCCGCGTCGGCGGCGCCGGCGGTCGTCGACGCGATGCCGAAGTCGGTCAGCGCCGGACGGTTGTACTCGGTCACGAGGATGTTGGCGGGTTTGATGTCGCGGTGGAGCACGCCGGCGCGGTGGGCGGTCTCCACGGCCGCCGCGACCTGCACGCCCACGCGCAGGGCCTCGGCCACCGAGAACGGCTCGCGCCGGTAGCGGGCCTGCAGGTTGGGCCGGGAGCAGTACTCCATCACCAGGTACGGGCGGCCGTCGCCGGCCACCCCGGCCTGGTGGATGGTGACGATCGCCGGGTGCGTCGACAGCATCGCCATGACGTTGGCCTCGGCGGTGAACTCCACGATCGACCCGCTCGTCATGCGCTCGGTGAGGAGCACCTTCACGGCGACCCGGCGCTTGGGCAGGTGCTGCTCGTAGAGGAAGACGTCGGCGAACCCGCCGGAGCCCAGCAGTTCGACGAACGTGAACCCGGGCAGGTCGGGGGGTGACTGCGGCGCGCGGCGCGAACTCACGGAACATCCTCGACGGCGACGGTGATCCCGTCGCCGAGGTCGAGCACGTCCCCGGGGACGACGATCGTCTGCTCGCCCGGGTGCAGGCGCACCGGCTCCGCGCCCCGGCGCAGCAGCCGCGTGCCGTTGGTCGTGTTCAGGTCGGTGGCCAGGATGCTGTCGCCCTCGACGCGCACCTCGAGGTGGTTGCGCGAGATGTCCTGCTGCGGGCTGTCCACGGCGATGAGGTGCGGCAGGTCGGCGCCGCTGATGCGGGTCGAGCGGGGACGGCGTCCGATGATGACGGTGCGCTCGAGCAGCACGCTCTGCCCGCTGGAGACCCGCAGCAGCCCCGCGGCGGCGGAGGGCACGGGCGGCGAAAGCGGCGGCGCGACCGGCGGCAGCTCCCCGGCGGCGCGGAGCCGGCGTGCCTCCTCGAGGGTGATGGTGGCGTCCTCGGACTCCCCCTCTGCCTCGCCCGGGCCGCGGATGATCGTGGCTTCGATGTCTTCGTCCAGAGGCGGCACCGCGGCGGCCGGGGCCGCCGGCACCTCGGGCGCCGGGGCCGTCGCGGGGGCGGGCGCCGCCGGCGTGGGGACGGCGGCGGCGGGCGCCGGCACCTCGGGCGCGGCCGGAGTGGGGTGCGTCGGCGGCGCGTCGGGGGCTGCGGACGCGGCCGGGGCGTCGGCAACCGCCGGCGCGGCTGGGGGCTCGGTGGCGCCGGGGGCCTCGGGAACCGACGGCGCGTCCGCCTCCTGGCGCACCTCGGCCACGCTGTGCGGCTGCACCGGCTCGACGGGAGCGCCCGAGCGGCGCGGCCCGGCCGGCGCGGCCGCGGGCTGCGCGGCGGGAGCGGGGGACGCGTTCTCCTCCCGGGCGATCAGAACCGATGCCGCCGCGACGACGCCGTCGCGCAGGGGCAGGGCGGCGGCGACCGGGGCGGCGGGACCGATCACGAGTGTGTCGGCCGATCGGATGCTGCGCTCGATCCACGTGGAGACCCCGGCGCCGTCCACCCGCTCGGCGGCGGCGTCCGTGCCCAGCGACACCGTCAGGTCGCCGCGGACCGCGATCCGCCACCCGCCGTCTTCGTCGAGGGCGACGGCGAAGGGCGGGAGGGCGGACAGCGGCCCACCCGCGGCGAGCGCGTCGACGACGCCGGCCAGGCCTGCGCCACGGTGCAACTGCTCCCACACGGCCTCGGCCGTGGCATCCGTCGCAGGCTCACCGAGCACGGCGATAGCGTGCGGGGCGACGACGGCGCGCAGGGAACCGGGGGTGTAGCGCACGACGGTCATTGCAGTCCTCCTCGGACTCGCGCTTGCGCGCGTGGCAGGGTGTCGCCCTCGATCTCGTCGAAGGACGTGGACGGGATGGTCTCGCTGCCGTCGCGGACGCCGCGGATGCGCACCGCGAGCGCGTCGACGATCACCGCGGTGACGTTGTCGCGTCCGCCCGCCTCGACCGCCTCGCGCACGAGCCGTTCGGCGGCGGCCTGCGGGTGGCGCTCGGAGCGGAGGATCGCATCGATCCGCTCGGCATCGATCTCGGTGGGCAGTCCGTCGGAGCAGATCAGGATGCGGTCGCCCTCCTCCGCCGGCAGCAGCCAGAAATCCGGCTCGCTGTCGCTGCCGGCGCCGATGGCGCGCGTGATGACGTTGCGGCGGGAGTCCTTCGCGGCGGAGGCGGCGTCCAGCTGGCCCGAGTCGATGAGCTCCTGCACGACGGAGTGGTCCACGCTCACCTGCTCGAGCACGCCGTCGCTGAGGCGGTAGGTGCGGGAGTCGCCGAGGTTGACGGTGAGCCAGTACCCCTCCCCCTCGACGTCGGCGATCGTGACTCCGGCGAGGGTCGTGCCCGCGCCGGCGCCACCACCCTCGGGGAGCGCGTCGATGCGGCGCCGCGCCGCGCGCAGCGCCGCCTGCACGTCGTGGATCGTGAGGCTCTCCCGGCCGGCGAGCCGCGCGAACTCGTCGATCACGGTCGCGCTGGCGATCTCGCCCGCGTGGTGCCCGCCCATTCCGTCGGCCACGAGGAACAGCGGCGGCATCGCCAGGAACGCGTCTTCGTTGAGGGAGCGGCGCCGGCCGACGTCGGTCGCCGCGCCCCACACCACGGTCACCGGCGGATCCGGCCGGCCGATGTCGCCTGCCCCGCTCATGCCGGCCCGCTCACGGTCGCGCTGCGGTCGCCGAGCTCGAGGCGGTCGCCGGGGCGCAGCGCGACGCGCTCTCCCGGGCGGAGGGTCGTGCGCACGCCGTCGCGCACGAGCACGGTGCCGTTGCGCGACCAGCGGTCGGCCAGCCACACCTCGGTGTGCTCGCCGCCGATCTCGAAGTGCGTCCGCGACAGCGACAGCGTCTCGTCGCGCACCACCACGGTCGCGCACGGCCCGCCGAAGGGGTCGCGGCCGAACACCGTCCGGCCGTACACCGCGACCTGCTCTCCGGTGTCCCAGGTGAGGACGGCGACCGGGTTCACGAGCTGCTCCCCTCGTCGCGCGACGACCGGATGCCGCGCACCGCGGCCCTCACGCGCTGCCACTGCGATGCGGCGCCCTGCCCGACGGCGGTGGCGCGTTCGCGCAACGGGCGGCGCTTCACGGCGGAGTCGGTTCCGTCATCCGACGCCGCGGCATGCGCCGAACGCACCGGCTTGGCGCGGACGACCCGGCGATCGGGCAGCGCGAATCGCGTGCCGGCCAGGAGCGACCGCACGTCCAGGCGGGCCTTGAGGCGACGCCAGAAACCGACGCGCTTCCCCATCCCGCCGACGATGCCGTCCACCTCGTGCCAGAACTCCTCGATCTCGGCCGGAGTCGGCTCGGACGGCCCGAACACCTCCGCATCGGCCCGGCGCGCGAGGGTGGACACGTTCGGCTGCTCGAAAGCGGTGCTCACGACCGAGGCGTCCTCCCTGCGCGTCCCACCGCGGCGGACGGGGGTGCCGTAGTCGCTCGCGCGGTCGATCAGCTCGTCCCACCCGCCGCTGATGCGGTCGGCCGGACGCTCGGCCTCGCGCCTGCGGCGACGGCGTGCCGCCTTCAGCGCGCCCACGACGAGGAACGGCCCGAGCAGGAGCGCGAGCACCCCGAGGATGCTGGCCAGCACGATCGCGATGAGCCCGAGGATGCCCGCCAGCGGGTTCTCCTCGTCCTCCGCGCCGCGCTCGTCGGGCACGGTGGGCGGGAGGTCGACCGGCTCCTGCTCGGGCGGCGGCGGCTGCAGCACCTGCGGCTTCGGGTCGGCACGGGGCTTGGTGGTCTGGTCGGTGGGCACCTGGTCTTCGGGCGGCGTGGGGTCGAACGCGACCCAGCCCGAGTCCTCGAAGGCGACCTCCACCCACGCGTGCAGCGTCTCGCCGGTCGCGGTGAACAGTCCGCCGGCGTCATCCTCCTCCGGGTAGAAGCCCATCACAACGCGAGCGGGGATGCCGAGCTGCCCGGCCAGCAGCGCCATGGTGACGGCGTACTGCTCGTCGTCGCCGATCCACTGGTCACCGCGCAGCAGCGTCGCGATGCGCTCGGCGCCATGGCCGGCGCGCGAGAGCACCTGCCCCTCCAGCCCGTGGCTGAAGAACCCGTCCTGCGACAGGGTCTGCTCCAGGGCCCGCACCTGCTCGATCGGGGTCGCGGCGTCGCCGACGATGTCGGAGGCGATCTCGGCGAATTCCGGCGGCACGCCCTTCTGCTTGGGCATGCGCAGCGGCGCGAACTTCTCGTCGGCCAGCCGTTCGTCGCTCGGGTCGCCGGGCAGGAGGGTCTCCAGCGTGTAGGCGTCGCCCTCGCCGAGGCGCATCGTCACGACGCCCGTCCCGGTGGCGTCGTTGTAATACGCGCTGCGGCGCAGCTCGTCGGCGCGCGGCCCGTCGAAGGCGACCGAGCGCACGGCCCCGGCATCCGGAAGCCACACCCCGCGCATGCCCGCGATCTCGATCCGGATCGTCGCGGGGGTTCCCTCGGCATCGGGCGACATGATGCTGCGCACCGGCGTGAACGCGCTGGAGGATCCGGCGCCGTCATCGGCGACGTTGTAGACGGTTCCGGTGTAGGCGTCCATCGTCGCCAGGCGGATGCGGCCGCCTTCGGGCAGGCCCGAGGCGGTGAACAGGGGCTCGTCGGCGAAGTCGCGCACGTACCCGCGGAAGGACTGCAGGGGGCTGGGGTACTGCCGCACGTCGAACGGGGGGATGACGACGTCGCGGAGGACGTAGCGCGGGCCCTCGGGCGCCGCGGCCGCGCCGACGGCGACGCCCGCGCCGGTGGCCACCGCCAGGACAGCGGCCCCCGCGATCAGGCGACGCGCGAGCATGCCGGTGGGCTCGCCGCCCTCTCCTACCGAGATGGCCGCGCGGACGGGCTGCCAGGCCTGACGCACGGCGATCCACACCGCCGCGACGAGGGCGAAGACGACCCCCTGCACGATCGGGGCGGCCGGCTCGACGGTGCCCAGTGCGATCTGGGCGACGAGGTAGGCCACCGCGGGGACCAGGGCCCACGCCGCCGGCCGGACGCGCAGGGCGAGGCTTGCCACCAGGACGGCGGCGACGAGGGTGAGGAAGAACGGCACCACGAGGTGGCTGTCGCCGGTGCCCACGGGCGCGACGGTGGTGAGCAGCTCCTTCCACGACGTCACGATCGCGAGAACCAGGCGCCACAGGGATTCCGGTGTCGGGATGAACCCGAGGAGCCCCATATGCGGCACCGCGAGGACGGTGCCGAAGAGGATGTAGGCGGCGAGGGTGAGACCCGCGATGACGAGCACGCCCCAGCGGCGCCACGTGGCGCCGGCGGCGATGGCCAGGCCGAGGAGCAGTCCGCCCAGAGCGGCGGGCAGGTACGCCGGTCCGCCGAAGGTCGGCCAGAAACCGGCGATCCCGACGGCCAGCAGCAGCGTCGTCGCCCCCAGATCCAGCGCCCACCGGCGCACTTCGAGACCGCCGATCACGCGCGGCTCCCCGTCGGGGCGGGCGGGCGCGGTCATGCGAGCACCCGCGCGAGGGCGGAGGGAAGCTGGTCGAGGGCGCCGAGGGAGAGCACGTCGGCGTCGGCGATGCGGCGGAGGGACGGCGCATCCACCGTCGTGTCAGCCACGACCACCAGGGCCCGGGCGCCGAAGGGCACGCGACCGCACGCGACGCGCAGGCGCGCGGCATTCACGGCGCTGCCGCACAGGAGCACAACCACGCTGGCCGCCGGGGCGGTGGCGGAGATGTGCCCGGCCAGATCGACGATGTCCCCCGTGCGCCCGCGCGCGTACGACAGCCCGGACAGTCCGTCCAGGAACTGCTTGCCGGTGCCCGAGGGCAGCTCGGCGCCCTGCACGCGCACCTCGACGCGCTGGGAGTCGCGCAGTGCCCGCAGGCCGAGCGATCCGGCCGCCGAGATGGCGAGTTCGAACTCGTCCGCGTCGGCGTAGTCGCCCGGGTTCCGGGACAGTCCGATCACGAAGTGGGAGCGCCGCGTCTCCTCGAACTGGCGCACCATGAGCGTTCCCGTGCGCGCCGTCGAGCGCCAGTGCACGTTCCGGCGGTCATCGCCCGGCTGATACTCCCGCAGCGCGTGGAAGGAGATGTCATCGCGGGAGAGGTCGGTGGCGGGAAGGCCCTCGAGGTCGCGGAGGAATCCGAGCGACTGCCCGTCGAACAGCACGGTACGGGGGTGCACGTACAGGTCGACCGGCTCATCGCGGCGGTGCACGCGCTCGAACACCCCGAGGGGGTCGCCGCGGACGACGCTGACGGGTCCGACCGCGAGCACGGCACGACGATTCGTGGGGATCGCGAACAGCTCCTCGGCCTCCTCACCCGGGGCCAGACGCTTCACCGCGAACTCGCCGCGGCCGGCGCCGACGGGCAGCACGACGCGGGAGGGGAGGATCGCCCGCGAGCCGGTGTTCGCGAGGGTCAGCGCACCGACGGCCCGCTCCCCCACGACCACGCGCGTGCGGGTGAGGTCCAGGCCCACGTCGTAGTCGGTGCGGCCGATGAGGAACCCGGCGCAGATCACGAGCACAGCGGTCAGCACGAGGGCCGCGACGATGAGCTCGTGCCAGCCGAGCATCTGCCCGGTGATCCACAGGACGACCGCCGTGACGAACACGACCCAGCCCAGCGGCCGCACGACGCTCAGCACCTCCCGCGTCCCGCGCAGCACGCGCGCCGCCAGCGGCGCGGCGAGTTGACGCAGCGCCTCCGTGCGGGTGGTGCCGGCGGGCACGGTGGTGCCCAGCGTCTCGCTCGTCATCAGGCCGCAGACCTCGCCTGCGGTGCCGGGATCGACTCGAGCGTGCGGGCGATCACCGTCGCGGCGCTGACGCCGCTGAACTCCGCCTCCGGGTCGAGGACGAGACGGTGCGTCCACGCCGGCGCCACGAGCTCCTTGACGTCGTCGGGCACGACGTAGTGGCGGCCCTGCGAGGCCGCCCGCACCTTGGCGATGCGCACCATCGCGAGCGACCCGCGCACCGAGACGCCCACGCGGGTGGAGGGGTCGGTGCGCGTGGCCTCCGCCAGCTGGGCGATGTAGCGCAGGACGGCGGGTTCGGCGTGGACGCTCGCGGCGAGGTCTGCCATGTCGGCAACCGCGGAGGTGGTGATCAGCGCCGGGAGGCTCGCCGACGGGTTGCGGTCGGCGGCGCCGGCGAGGATCCGCTCGGCGATGGCGAGGTCGGGGTATCCGATCGAGGTCTTGATCAGGAACCGGTCGAGCTGCGCCTCGGGGAGCTTGTACGTGCCGGCCTGCTCGATGGGGTTCTGGGTAGCGATGACGAGGAACGGACGGCCCACCTCGTGCGCCACGCCGTCCACGGTCACGCGCGACTCCTCCATGACCTCCAGCAGCGCCGACTGGGTCTTCGGCGAGGCGCGGTTGATCTCGTCGGCGAGCAGGATCGAGGCGAACACGGGGCCGCGGTGGAACTCGAACTTGTGGCTGGCCTGGTCGTAGATCGTCACGCCGGTGACGTCGGAGGGCAGCAGGTCGGGTGTGAACTGGATGCGCGCGCTCGTGCCCTGCACCGTGGCGGCCAGGGCCTTCGCCAGGCTCGTCTTGCCCGTGCCCGGCGCATCCTCCAGCAGCACGTGTCCCTCGGCGAGCATCGCCGACAGGACGAGACTGACGACCTCGCGCTTGCCCATCAGAGCACGGTCGACGTTGTCCACCAGGCGCGTGAAAGTGGTCTCGAACCAGGCGGCCTGGTCGGGGGTCATGGTCATGCGGTCATCCTCGTTCTCGTCGTCGTAGTGCTAGCGCCAGGTGTACCGCTCGGAGTTACCCCAGCCGTCGATGCGCACCCAGACCTCGGTATCGGGGTAGCCGTAGAAGCAGCCCAGCTGGATCGACCCGCTCCGGGGGACATCGAAGCGGCGTCCCCCACCGGCGAACTCGCCGCTCCGGCTGCTGACGCACACCACGTTGTAGCTGCCGGCCGGGAAGTTCGACGTGTTCAGCTCGAAGTACGCGCACGACGCCGACGAGCATTCGCCGCTGTTCACGCGGCTGCCCTTGGTCACCCACGCGCGCGCCTTCGGCGCTTCAGCGGTGCGGGCCTGCGCGCTCGCGGTCGAGGTCTGATTCGCCGCATCCGTGGCGCGCACCTGGATCGTGTGGTTCTGGTCGTATCCGAAGTCCACCGTGCGGGAACCGCTGCGGACAGCGACCTGTTCCCAGCCGCCCCCGGCGATCTTGATCTCCAGCTTCGTGATCGCGCGCCCGTTCGCGGCGGGCGGCGACCATCCGAACTCGATCTGCGTCCCGCTCCCGCGCGCCGACGCTCCCGGAGGCTGGATCGGGCCGTAGGGGATCACCTGCGCCGTCGTGTTGGAGTCGGGGCTGGCGTACGTCGTGCCGTCCTGCGTGGTGACGGCGCGCAGCGTGACGGTGTACCCGGAGCCGTTGGAGATGCCGCTGGTGATCCGGGTGCCGTTCAGCGGCGCCCACCCGCCGCCGTTGAGCTTGTACTCGTACCGCACCGCACCCGGATCGGCGCCGTTGGTCTCCGCCGGCTGATACGCGACGTGGATGGAGTTGTCGGGCCCGGGCGTCGAGGCGCTCACGCCCTGCGGCGCACCGGGCGGCGTGAACGCGCGCCGCGGCGCGGACGGGGCGCTGTCAGGGCCCCACCCGGCCTTGTTCACGGCGGCGACGGTGAAGGAGTAGTCGGTGCGGCTCGGCTCGACCACGACGGCCTGCGAGGTCTGGCCGGCGCCGACGGAGATCGTGTTGATGACGCTGCCCCCGCGCAGCACGTTGAGGCGGTAGCCGGAGATGGCGTCGCCGTTGGGGTTCGGGGCCGCCCACGACACCTGCAGCTGAGCCTGCGAGCCGACCGGGTCCAGTCGCGTCGTCGAGGGTGCCCCCGGAGCGGTCGGCGGACCGGCGGGGATCTCCGTCGCGGAGTAGGCGCTCCAGCTGGACGGCTCGGGGGCGCGGTTGTGCGCCTGCACGCGCACCTGGTAGGCGGTGCCGTTCTCCAGGCCCTCCCACACGAGCGAGTTGCCCGACGCGGTCTTCTGCGTGACGCCCGAGGGCGGCGCCGGAGAGATCTCGAGCGTGAAGGATTCCACCGGCGATCCCGGGGTCGAGGGGGTCGTCCACGCGACGTTCAGCGAGCGGTCGCCGAAGCGCAGCGTCGGCGGAGCCGGGGTGTCGGGGCGCGCGTCGGGACGGGCCGTCTCCGAGGGGGCCGACGGGTCGGACTCCCCGACGCGGTTGGTGGCGGTGACGACGAAGTTGTACTCGACGTTGTTGGTCAGCCCGCTGAGCGTGCACGTGGTGGCGGGGCATTCCCGCGTGTAGTTCCCCGCCGTCGAGGTCACGGTGTACCCCGTGATCGGGGCGCCGTTGTTCGGCGGCGGGGTCCACGACAGCACGACCGTGCGGTCCTGCACGCTCGAGACCGTCGGCACGCCCGGCGCGTCCGGCTTGCCCTGCACGGTGAGGCGGATGCGGCCCTCGACCTCGCGGTCGACGTCGGCCGTCGCGTCCTGGATGCGGTACCGGACGACCATCGTGCCGAAGAAGCTCGCCGACGGCGTGACCGACACCTGGTCGCCGCTGACCTCGGCGACGCCCTCGCCGGTCTCGGTGGCGGCGGCGACGACCTTCAGCGGCGTCTCGGGGAACGGATTGAAGTCGTTCGCGAGCACCGGCACCGAGATCGTGCGGCCCTGATCGGCCTCGGGCAGCACGTCGTCGTTGGCCGTGGGGAGGGGGCGCGTGGATGCGGTCACCCGCACCGTCACGGTCCCTTCTATGGGATCGGTCTCGCCGTCGTCGATCCGCACCTGCACTTCGGCGGTGGTGCCCTTGCGCGTGTCGGCGTCGGCGCTGACCCGCAGCGTCTGGCCGTCGACGGAGGCGTTCATGCCGCTGGGCGACCCGCCCACGATCGTGTACCGCATCCCCTCGAGGTCGCCCTCGTCCGGGTCGGTGGTGAGCGCGACGAGGTCGAGGCCTGTGGCGTCCTCCCCCGGGGCGACGTCCATTTGACCGTTGACGAAGGTCGGCTGCTGGTTGTCCGGCGGCAGCACCGTGACCGGCAGCGTGAGCGTCGCCTTGCGCCCCTCCGGGTCGTCGGGGCCGGTGCCGTCGGTGACCTCGAACGTGATGGCGTCCTGACCGAAGTAGCCGTCGGCCGACGTGTAGACGAGCGTCTTCTCGTCCTCCACGAGCGGGGCGCCGTTCGCGTGCGTGGCGCTGACCTTGCCCGCCTCGGTGATGACGACGTCGCGGTCCCCGGCGGCGCGGACGTGCTCGGACAGCGGGATGCTGATGGTCTCTCCGCTCTGAACCTCAACCCCCTCGGTCGAGATCAGCACGGGGGGCAGGTCGCGCAGGCCCGGCACGTGGATGAACGCGGAGGCGGTGAGGTCGTCGCGGTCGGTGATCGTGTAGGTCACCAGTTGCGCCTCTTCGAGGATCGGCAGCCGCACGACGCCGTCCTCCAGCACGCGCGCGCCCGCGGCATCCACCGAGATCTCCAGCGCGTCCACCGTGCCGTCGGGGTCTTCGTCGTTCGCGAGCAGATCGAGGTCGACGGAGTCCTCCTCCTCCACGTCGGACGGGCGCACGCGGTCATCGCGGGCGATCGGACGCTGCAGCGGCACGTCTTCGGCCACGGTGACCTGCAGGACGGCCCGCGCCTCAGCGCCGCGTGCGTCGCGGATCGTGTACTGCAGGCTCGTCTCGACCGGCTCGCCCGGGGAGGTGACGACCACGCGGTCGCCCAGCACGCGCGCCTCCAGGCCGCCGGAGTCGGCCATGATGAGGCCGTCGGAGACGAGGGTCAGCGCGTCGCCCTCGGGATCGGAATCGTTCGCCAGCACCGGCACCGCCACCTCGCGGCCGGGCCGCATGACGACGGCGTCCTTCACCGCGTAGGGGGCCTGGTTGGCCGCCTCCGCCGGGGCGATGCCCACGCGGATCGAGGCGATCGCCTCGGCGCCGAAGCGGTCGCGCACGCGGTAGGTGAACGCGTCCGGCCCGGTCTCGCCCTCGAACGCCTCGTACGTGAGGAAGTTCGCGCCGACCTCGCTGACGCGTCCCTTCGACGGGGCGGAGTCGATGCCCATCAGCTCGACGGAGTCGCCGTCGGGGTCGAGCCCGTCCAGCGGCACCGGGATGCGCACTTCCGACCCCGCCAGCACGCGGCCGGTGATGTCGCGGGGGCGCGGGGCCTGGTTGGTGTCGGCGTCGACGGGGAGCACCTGGATCGTGACGTATCCGGCGTCCTTCTGGCCGGTGGAATCCTCCACCTCGTAGGTGGCGTACACCGTGCCCGGCTCATCGCTCGCCCGGAAGCGCACGGTGTCCTGCGACACGAAGATCGTGCCCTCTTCCGCCGTGGGGACCGGCTCCACGAGGTCGGGGGCGAGGCGCAGCGTGTCGTTGTTGGGGTGATAGTCGTTGTCGAGCACGGGGATGGTGACGACATCGCCGGCGCGGACGACCGCCGTGTCGTCGCTGGCCACGGGCGGGCGCAGCTGGTCGGGCGCGGGCACCGGGATGACCACGACCTCGCCCTCCGCGGTCTGCTGGCCGTTGGAGATGCGGTAGGAGATGCGCGTCTGCTCGCTCAGGGCCGACTGGTCGGTGATCCGCAGGGTCTCGTGCCCGATGACCGCGACCGAGATGCCGCTGGAGGGATCCACCGTCACCGACTGCACGACGAGGATGCCGCCGGAGGGATCGCTGTCGTTCGCGAGGACGTTGACGAGCACGTCGGCGCCGCTGGGCAGGAGCGCCACATCGCGCACCGCGACGGGCGGCAGGTCGGTGTCGGCGTCGGGGAGCACATCGATGCGCACGAGGCCCGGCACGGCGTTGGGGCCGGCGGCCACGAGGTACTGCGCGTAGTACGTGCCCGGCGCCGAGGAGCGGAACGTGAAGGTCTTGTTGGGGTAGTCGGGGACGATCTCGGCGCCCGGAACCTCGTCCACCCGCGTGAGGCGCAGGGTCTCCCGTCCCGAGCTGGTGTCGTTGGACAGCGGAGCGACGGTCGCGGACTGCCCGGCGCGGACGACGACGTGATCGGCGTTGGTGACCGGGACGGTGGAGCCCGCGGGACGCACGTCGAACCGGACGATGCCCTCGGTCACCTCGGAGCCGTCGGACACGATGATGGGCACGTCCTTGCGGCCCTGCGTGCCGCCGATCGCGCGGTAGGTGATGCGGCCGTCGGCGGTGAAGTCGGCCTCGTCGCCTTCGGCGGGGACGACGGAGGCGAGGAAGATCTCGTCGCCGTCGGGGTCGGTCCAATCCGGCAGGACGTTGTAGGTGATCGCGCCGCCGGCCTCGACGACGACCGTGGTGACGCGCTTGGGTTCGGGCGGCGCGTTGACGTCCCATCCGCGCACGTTCAGCCGCACGTTGGCGGTGTCGGTGCCGCCGCGGCCATCGTCGATCTCGTAGCGGAAGGTCTCGGAGCCCGACCCGTCCTCGGGCACCGCGATCTGCAAGGCGGAGCCGTCGTGGATCGGCTGCACCTCGCCCAGCCCGGGCTCGCCGTCGGGCAGGGTCACGACGAGGATGTCGCCGTCGGCGTCGGTGTCGTTGTCGAGCACGGGCAGCACGGTCGTGCGGCCGGGGCGCACCCCGAGGTCGTCATCGACGGCGATCGGTGGGGTGTTGACCTCGGTGCGCTCGGGGAGTGTCGTCTCGACGGTCTCCTCCGTGGTCTGCTCGTCCTCTTCCGACTCGCCCTCGGGCGGGATGATGTCGTCCCAGTTGTCCACGCGCTGCATCGCGTCGGTGGCCATCCAGGCGGCGCCGCCCACGACGTCGTTGAGGATCACGACGTCGCGGTTCTGCCGGAAGCGGAGCTGCGCGGTGGGCTCCAAGTCTTCGATCTGCATCGTGAGGTCGTTCGCGTCGCCGGAGCAGTCGCGCACGAACGCACCCGAGCCGCTCCACGCGGCATACGTGCAGCCGGCGAGGGTCACCGGCGCCGTGGGCGCCCCCTCCCCCGCGCCGGACGGGGTGGTGGAGGGTTCGGCGCCGTCGAAGGGCACCCGCACGACGTCGGATGCGGTGGCCAGCACGAGCGCATCGCCGGTCGCGGCGGGCTGCTGCAGGACGGCGGACTCGCCCCCGTCCACTTCGGTGCGCAGGCCCCCGGTGGTGTGCACCGTGCCGGTGTCGGCATCCAGCACCGCCGCCGTCGTGCCGACGACCGTGATCGACAGTTCGGCGTTCGCGTCGACGCCCTCGATGCCGCGGCGGGCGGCATCCCCCGTCTCGCCGTCGGCGGTGACGGGCACCGTGACGATCTCGCCGGATTCCGCCGAGACGCCATAGACGGTGCCGTCGCGGCCGACCGCGACGTCGGCGCCCTCGCCCAGTTCGGTCACCGGCTCGACGCCTTCGACCGTGAACCCTCCGGCAGCGCGGGCGGGGGCGACCCACAGCGAACCCGACGCCGGGTCGAGCACGGCCATCGTCGGCCCCCCGAGCGCGACCTTGGCGCCGGCGGGGATGTCCGCGGCATCCGTGAGCATGACCATCGCGGGGTCGACGGCCGTCACGGTGGACTCGGCCTGATCCAGGACGAGGACGGTGGAGCCCTCCTGGAGGATGTCGTACTCGTCGCTCGCGGCACGCAGGCCCGCGTCGAGCACGCGGGACTCATGGTTGAAGTGCCCCACCAGCACGCTGGACTGCTTGGTGATCCACACCCCGCCGTCGTGGAGGTCGACCTCGGTGGTGGGGAAGCCCTGATACGCGACCGCCATCGTGGTGACCGCGATCGCGGAGACGGTGACGACGCCGGCGGACATCAGCGTCCGGCGGCGTCGTCGCAGCCATGTGAACGACCTCACGCTACGTCTGCCTCCCCGGGGCGGAAACGAGCCGGAATTCCCGTCGATGCGGGCGGAATCCCCCTCAGCCTAGCGGGAGGTACTCGACCGCCCGCCACCGGCCGTCCACGCTTGCCGAACCGTTCCGCCGTCTGATATCGGTTCATGCCGTTTCCGGCACGTTCGGCCGGCGACGGGACTGCGGGGAACGGCTCACAGGAGCCCGCGCGCGCCCAGGCTCCACGCCAGGAATCCCGTGATGTGCTCCGCGTACGGCACCGTGAGGTGGGTGGCGTCGTAGCGGATCGGCAGACCGCCGGCGAAGGCGGGGCACGCATCCTGCCAGCAGCTGAACTCGAGCGAACCGATCGCGTGGGCCTGGGTGTCGGCGGCTCTCGCCTCTGCCGCCGCGTGCATGTCGCGCCACGTCTGGTCGACCGCCGTCAGGCACTGCGCGGGGCCCGTCACCGGGGAGAAGCAGCGCGCGAGGTCGCCGCCCTGGGGCGGCGGCGCGAGGTACACGACGCCGCCCGCGCCATACGTGGAGAGCTCGGCATGCGTCGCGGCGAGCAGATCGGCCGGCGACAGGTCGCGTCCGTCGACCGTGCGCCCCAGCGTGTACGCGTTGGACACCACCACGAGGTCGGCGGGGTCGGCCCCCGCGAGCGCACGCACGTCGAGCTTGCGCTGCGGACAGGCGGCCATGACGGCGGGGTCGGGGTTCTGCACGAGCACGTCGGTGAAGCGGCATCCGTACAGTCCCACCGTCGTGATCCGCCACGCACCGCCGCTGTCTTCCGCCAGCTTCTTGAACGCCGGCGCGTACGACATCGCCGTCGAGTCGCCCACGAGATACATGTGGCGCGCGGCATCCGCATCCCCCCACGTGCATCGGCCGGCGTCGATGGGCACGTCGGGAGCGAAGCAATCGTGCGCGGGATTGGCGCTGGAGGATGCCGCCATCACCTCGTCGAGGGACGGACGCAGGTCGGGCCACGCCTCCGCCGTCACGGCTTCGGCGAGCTCGGCCTGCAGGGCCGCCGTCGGATCCTCCGCGGGGGCCGCCACGGGGTCGGCGACCGGTGGGACGAGTGGCCCGATCACGGGCGAGCCGAAGCCGGTCTGCAGCATCAACACGACGACGGTCGCCCCGATGCCCAGGGTCGCCGCCGACATCCCCATCTGTCCGCGGTACCGCGCGCGCCACTGCGCCCACGGGGAAGGGCGGGCGGGCTCCTCGGTCCCCGCCGGGGGCGCGTCGATCCGCCGCACGTCCGCGGGTGCGGAGGCGCGCGGCCGGGCGGGCGACGGGGGCGACGGGGTTCGTGCGGACGTCGCCGGCAGCGGGACGGATGCGGCGGTCGGCGCGGGCTGCGCGGCGGCGGCCGCGTCGGGGCGCGGCGGCCGGCCCGGGTAATACCGCTGCCCCTGCACCCACCCGGCGGGGCGCGTCGTCACGACGCCGTGCCGCGCGGATGCCGGCTGGTGCGACAGGGCGGATGCGTGCTCTCGCGGCGGGGTGGTGGCCGGCTCGGTCTCCTCTGCCGGCTGATGCCCGGGCGCGGGCTCGGAAGCGGAGGCAGGCGAGTGCGCCTGCGCGGCGAGCACCGGCGCCGCCGCACGGCGGCGCAGGAGCGGCGAGCGGTGCAGGGGCTGCTCCACGCCGTAGTACGTCGACACGGCCAGGACGGCCGTCGCGGCCAGCACGATCGCGGTCGTCCACTCGCCGGCGGGCAGCAGCACACCGGCGAACACGAGCACGGGGAAGTGCCACAGGTACAGCGCGTACGACAGATCTCCGAGCCACACGCTGACCGGATTGGTGAGCGGGAACAGATGCCGGTGGCTCGGATCGCCGCCCACTCCGCCGGCCACGACGAGAGCCGTGGCCGCGACCGGCAGCACCGCCCACGGCGCGGGAAAGGCCGAGGCCGGATCGATCACGACGCACGAGAGCACGACACCGGCGAGCCCGACCCACTGCAGCAGCCCGCCGAGCGCGGCCGGGATGCGCGCCAGTGCGGGGGACGCCACGGCCAGCAGCGCTCCGACCGCGAGCTCCCACGCCCGCGTGGCCGTGGAGAAGTACGCCACGGTGGGTTCGGCGGCCGTCTGCGCGACGGCCCATGCCCACGACGCGGCGCCCACCAGCACCACCACGCCGCCCACGGCGACGCGCCCGGCACGCCCCCGGCGCCCGCCGCGGGGCACGAGCAGCACCGCGATCAGCAGCAGCACCGGCCACACGAGGGAGAACTGCTCCTCGACCGACAGCGACCAGAAGTGCTGCAGCGGGCTGACCGCCGCCGCCGAGAAGTAGTCCGTGCCCTCGGCGGCGAACCGCCAGTTCGACACGAACAGCGCCGCGGCCACCG
Source organism: Microbacterium wangchenii (assembly GCF_004564355.1). Classification (NCBI taxonomy): domain Bacteria; kingdom Bacillati; phylum Actinomycetota; class Actinomycetes; order Micrococcales; family Microbacteriaceae; genus Microbacterium; species Microbacterium wangchenii. The sequence continues at coordinate 182,918 of NZ_CP038266.1, read as the reverse complement.
CATCCGCCCACGTCGCATCGGCCCGCGCGCGGTTGAAGACGAAGAACGCCGCGACACAGACGCCCAGGAGCACCAGCATGGCCGCCGGCATCAGGCGGCGGATGCGGCGGGCGAAGAAGTCCCGCAGCGAGATCCGGCCGCTCTCGGCGACCTCCCGCAGCAGCAGCCCCGTGATGAGGAAACCGGAGACGACGAAGAACACGTCGACACCGACGAACCCGCCGCTGGGCCATCCCACGACGTGGGTGGCGATGACCATCACGACCGCGAGCGCGCGCAGCCCCTGGATGTCTCGCCGGATCGGCGTGCGGGGGGAGGTCGGGTTCGAGGTCACGGTTTCTGCGGAGGACGGCCGGCGCTCAGTCTAGGGGCGCCGACGTCGCCGCTGTGTTCCGCGACGGGTGTCAGGACGCGACGTAGGCGGCGAGGTGCTGGCCGGTGAGGGTGGATGCGGCGGCCACGAGGTCGGCGGGCGACCCCTCGAAGACGATCGTCCCGCCGTCGCGTCCGGCCCCCGGGCCGATGTCGATGATCCGGTCGGCGTGCACCATGACCGCCTGATGATGCTCGATCACGATGACGCTGTTGCCCGCATCCACCAGGCGGTCCAGCAGGCCCAGCAGATTGTCGACGTCGGCGAGGTGCAGACCGGTCGTCGGCTCGTCCAGGACGTACACCGCGCCCGATTTGGCCATCGAGATCGCCAGCTTCAGGCGCTGCCGCTCGCCGCCGGACAGCGTGTTCAACGACTGCCCGAGGGTCAGGTATCCCAGGCCCACGTCGACCATGCGGGCGAGCGTCGTGTGCGCGGGGCCCTTGGGGAAGAACTCCGCCGCGTCGGCGGCCGACATCGACAGCACCTCGGAGATGTTCTTCCCCTCCAGGCGGTACTGCAGCACCTCGTCGGAGAATCCGGTGCCCTCGCACACCTCGCACACCGTCTCCACCGTGGACTGGAACCCGAGGTCGGTGATGATGACGCCGAGTCCCTTGCACGCGATGCACGCGCCCTCGGAGTTGGCGCTGAACAGGGACGGCTTCACGCCGTTCGCCTTCGCGAACGCCGAGCGCACCGCATCCAGCACTCCCGTGTAGGTCGCCGGGCTGCTGCGCCGTGACCCTCGGATGGGCGCCTGGTCGACGACGACCACGTCGTCGAGGCCCGCGAGGTTGCCGTGGATGAGGGAGGACTTGCCCGACCCCGCGACGCCGGTGACGACGGTGAGCACGCCGAGGGGCACGTCGACATCGACGTTCTTGAGGTTGTGCTGCGTGGCTACGCGGATCTGCAGCGCGCCCTGTGGGGTGCGCGTGGAATCCTTCAGCCGCGCGCGATGGTCGAGGTGGCGTCCCGTGAGCGTGTCGGATTTCCGCAGGCCCGCGACGTCGCCGGTGAACTGGATGCGGCCGCCGTCGCGCCCCGCCCCCGGACCGAGGTCGACCACGAAGTCGGCGATCGCGATGACCTCCGGCTTGTGCTCGACCACGAGCACCGTGTTGCCCTTGTCGCGCAGGGCGAGCAGCAGCGCGTTCATCCGCTGGATGTCGTGCGGATGCAGGCCCGCGGTCGGTTCGTCGAACACGTACGTGACGTCGGTGAGGCTCGAGCGCAGGTGGCGGATCATCTTCGTCCGCTGCGCCTCGCCGCCCGACAGCGTGCCGCTGGCCCGGTCGAGCGACAGGTAGCCCAGGCCGATGTCGACGAAGGAGTCCACGGTGTCACGGAGCCCGGCGATCAGCGGGGCGACGGCGGGGTCGTCGATGGTCCGCAGCCACGCGGCGAGGTCGGTGATCTGCATGGCCGCCGCATCCGCGATGCTGACGCCGTCGATGGTCGACGAGCGGGCGCCGTCGTTCAGGCGCGTGCCGCCGCAGTCGGGGCACGCGGTGAAGCGCACGGCGCGGTCGACGAAGGCGCGGATGTGCGCCTGCAGCGAGTCGCGGTCCTTCTGCAGGACGCTCTTGGTGATCTTGGGCACGAGGCCCTCGTACGTGATGTTGATGCCCTGGATCTTGACCTTGACCGGCTCCTTGTGGAGGAAGTCGGCCAGCTCCTGCTCGGTGTAGTCCTGGATGGGCTTGTCCGCGTCGAGGAATCCCGACTCCGTGAACTGGCGCACCATCCAGCCGTCGACGTTGTATCCGGGGATCGTCAGCGCCCCCTCTGCGAGCGACTTGGTGCGGTCGAACAGCTGGTCCAGGTCGATCTCGCTCACTTCGCCCAGGCCTTCGCACCGCGGGCACATCCCGCCGGTGATCTCGAACGAGCGATGCTCCTTTACGGTCTTTCCGCCGCGCTCGGAGGTCATCGCGCCGCCGCCGCGCACGGAGGGGACGTTGAACGAGAAGGCCTGCGGCGACCCGACGTGCGGGACGCCGAGGCGGCTGAACAGCATCCGCAGCATCGCGTGCACGTCGGTCGCGGTGCCCACGGTGGAGCGGGCGTTGGCGCCCATGCGCTCCTGGTCGACGAGGATCGCGGGGCTGATGTTCTCCAGCGCGTCGACCTCGGGCCGCGGGGGCGTCGACATGAACGCCTGCACGAACGTCGGGTACGTCTCGTTGATCAGCCGCTGCGATTCGGCCGCGATCGTGCCGAACACGAGGGACGACTTCCCCGATCCGCTCACGCCGGTGAACACCGTGAGGCGCCGTTTGGGGATCTCGACGCTGATGCCCTGCAGGTTGTTCTCGCGCGCCCCCACGACGCGGATCACGTCGTGGCTGTCCGGCGCGGATGCGGTGGACTCGGGCGATGCTGCGGCCATGCGTGCTCCTCCTCGGTCGGTGTGCCCAGTGTTCCGCACATCGCGGACACGCGGCGTCCGCCTCTCGCATCCACACCTCCGCGAGACCGCATCGCACCGACGAGACCGCGACATCATGTCGCGGTCTCGTCGCGGGGATGCGGTCTCGCTGCGTAGCGGGCTCAGGACGCGGCGGCGACCTCCGCGGCGTCGTACTGCGCCACGGAGAAGTTGTCCACGAACAGGGCGTCGGGATCGACCTCGTGCTTGAGGGCGAGCAACCGCTCCAGCTTGTCCGGCGGGAAGGCATCGAGGATGCGCTCGGGCCTCGTGGACGAGTCGAAGCTCAGGTACATGCCGCGTCCGTGCACGCGCACCGCCTCCCACGCCGCGTCCAGACGTCCCGGATCGGCGCCGAGCGCCACCACGGAGAACTGCGCCCCGCGGTGCGAGTACGCGGTGTCGTCCTCTCCGACGTCGCTCACGGCCCCACCGACGGAGCGGAGCTGAAGGAAGTACGACGCGCCCGCATCGAGCATCCGCACGGCCTCCGCCGCGAACTCCGGCGTGATCTCACTCAGCAGAAGCGACCGGGCATGCGGCTCGCCGCGCCCGTGCTGCGGACCGAGGTCGGCGTTGGCCATGACGCGCGCATAGCTCGTGACCTGTACCGACTGCTGCACGAGCGGCGCGAGCTCGGCGAACGGCTGCAGTCGCGCGAGAATCGTGTCCGGATCGGAGGAGTCGACCATCGCCATGATCTGCGCAATGCGGGGCTGACCCGGCCGGCGGGCGCCCATGATGAGGAACGCCGTCAGATCGCGCGGAGCCGCCGCCATCACGGCACCGTAGCCGGTGAGGAACTCCTCGGTGTCGGAGGCGTCGAACGCCAGCTGCGCCCATCCGACCTCGCCGACCTCGTCGACCTCGAACTCGAAGCTCGTCACGATGCCGACGTTCGCGCCCGCGCCGCGGATCGCCCAGAACAGCTCGGGGCGGGTGCCGGCATCCGTGCGCACGACCGAGCCGTCGGCGAGTACCACCTCGGCGGCACGCAGGTGATCGATCGTGAGACCATGCTCGCGCACGAGGAAGCCGATGCCGCCGGCCGTGGCGAGCCCGCCGACCCCGACGCCGCCGTAGTCGCCCGAGCTGAGCGCCCAACCGTGCTCATCCAGCGCTGCGGCGACCTCTCGCCACCGCGCCCCGGGACCGATGCGCACCAGCCGGCGGGACGCGTCGAGCACCTCGATGGCGTTGAGCCGGCGCAGATCGATCACGATGCCGCCATCGTTCGTGCTGCGCCCGCTGATGCCGTGCCCGCCGCTGCGGATCCCGAGCGGCACCCCTCGGTGTCGCCGCGCATATGCGACGGCCTCGACCACCTGCGCCGTGGAGTCGGGCTGCAGGACGATGCCCGGCGCACCGCCGCGGAGGTAGGTGGAGCTCACGTCGGCGTACGCGAAGTCGCCCGGCTCGATCGCCCGCATGCCCGCGGGCACACCGTTGTAGTCGATGCCCGCCCGTCGCCGCGCGAGCGAGGCGACGGATCGCACCGGCGCCTCCGTGGTGCCGCGCGTTCCGCGCTCGCGGGCGACCAGCTCACGCACCGCCGGTGCCAGCTCCTGGCCCACGACCTGGAACACTCGCGGATCGTCGCTGGCCACGATGAACGTCGACACGCCATCCTCGAGCGCATACCGGGCCATCTTCGCGGCCCACGCGCTCACATCACCGCTGGGCGGAGCCACGTTCAACAGGCGGCGGATCTCCCGCGGGTCACGCGCGGCCCCCTCGGCCGCCTCGTCGATCGCGGTGTTGCCGCGCGCGAGGTCGCCAGGCTGCATGTAGGCCTCGGAGGGCAGCCAGCCGTCTCCGAGCCGACCGGTCAGCGCCAGCATCCGCGGCTTGAGAGCCCCGATCAGCAGCGGGATGCGGTGTGCCGGGCGCGGGCCGCGCTTGGCCCCGTGCACGCGGTGGTACCGGCCGTCGGTGAAGACGCCGCCGCGCGCCGACGTGTCCCACAGCTCGCGCATGACCACGATGGCCTCCTCGAGGGCCGTCACGGCCTGACCGGGCGTGAGCCGAGGTTCGCCCATGGCCTCGATCGCATCCCAGAACGCGCCCGCGCCGAGCCCGAGATCGAAGCGTCCGCCGGAAAGGAGGTCGAGGCTCGCGGCGGCGCGCGCGACGACGGCGGGCGGACGCAGCGGCATGTTCAGCACGTTCGGCGCGATGCGCACGCGCTCCGTCTGCGCGGCGACGTAGGTCATGAGGGTCCAGGTGTCCAAGAACGCCGGCTGGTACGGGTGGTCCTGGAACGTGACCAGGTCGAGCCCGGAGGCCTCCGCCATCTGCGCGAGGGTGACCGGAACCTGCGGGTCGGCCGCGGTGGGTGTTATGAAGGCTCCGAACTCGAGTCCGTGACCGTAATCCATGTCAGCTCCCTGCTGTCTGAGGAGTGGGGGAAGAAGAAGAGGGTTCGGCGGCCCGCGCGGGGCGGAGGCCGCCGAGGACGACGTCGAGGAGTACTGGTCGGTCATCGGGTGAGCCGAGGCGCACCGCGTGCTCGACGCCGCACAGCATCCGCCGCACGTGGTCGACAGTGATGTCCGGACGCACGGCCCCGGCAACCTGTGCGCGCTCGAGTGCCGCGCGCAGGCTCGTGACGAATGCGCACTTGGCCTCGCGGGCCGCACCCAGTTCGGCGTCAGGCGCGGTGATGACCGCCTGCACGCCTTCGTCGGCGAGTTGCAGCTCGAGCGCGGCGGCCAAGAGCGTGTGCAGTGCGGCGCCGGCGTCCGGCGTGCGCTCCGCCTCGCCCGCGAGGACCCGCAGGCGCTGGATCGAATCGAGCGAGAGCGCTTCGGACAGCGCCGCGACCGTCGGGAAGTGCCGATACACGGTCGCGACGCCGACGCCCGCCTCGCGCGCGACGTCGTTGAGCCTCAGCTCGCCGCGAGGGATGCGCCGCGCGGCGCACAGGATCGCGTCACGGCTGCGTGCGGCGTCGGCTCGAAGGCGGGTCATGGGCGCCAGCGTACTCCTGAAACGGATGACTCATCCGTTTCAGCGTTTCGCCCCTCGCGAACTCCGTTCCCGCGAAACAGCACGCCACCGGCGAGACCGCGACATATTGTCGGGGTTTCGCCGGTGGCGTGCAGTCTCGCGGACGAGAAGAGGAGGGTGCGGCGGCGTCAGCCCTGCGCGCGACGGTTCGAGCGCGCGTTGCCGCGCACGACGTCGCCGACGCGGATTCCGCCCGGGCGTGCGCCCGACGCGGATCCGCGTCCACCGGACGCCGATCCGCCCGAGCGCGGTCCGCCGCCGGAGCGGGAGCCCGCGGTCGAGGCAGCGGCACCGGCGGCCACCGGCGCGGCACCGCGGCCACCGGAACGGCGACCCTGGCCGCCCGCCGAACCGCCCGAACGGCCGGAGCCGGCCGGTGCGCCACCGCGGGCGGCGCGCTTGCGCTGCGCGTTGGCGCCCTGCGACTGCCCGCCACCGCGCTGCGGGGCGACGACCGGAGCGGGCGTCACGTACTCCGCGACCTCGCCGACGAGCGCGGTCACCTCGGACGAATCCGAGGTCACGGGGGTGGGCGTGGCCTTGATGGCGGCCTTGCGCAGGATGTCGAGGGTGTCGCGGCGCTGCTCGGGGAGCATCACCGTCACGACGTCACCCGCGCTGCCGGCACGGGCGGTGCGGCCCGAGCGGTGCAGGTACGCCTTGTGCTCGACGGGCGGGTCGACGTGCACCACGAGGGCGATGTCGTCCACGTGCACGCCGCGCGCGGCGACATCCGTCGCCACGAGGACGCGGGCGGTGCCGGCGCTGAACGCCGCGAGGTTGCGGTCGCGCTGCGGCTGCGACAGGTTGCCGTGCAGGTCGACCGAGGGGATGCCCGCGGCCGTGAGCGTGCGGGCCAGCTTCTTGGCCTGGTGCTTCGTGCGGGTGAACAGGATGCGGCGGCTCGAGCCGGATGCGAGGGTGCGCACGAGCGCGGCCTTGGCCGTGGCATCCGCCGCGACGAAGACGTGGTGGGTCATCGCGGCCACGTGCGACGTGGCCTCGTCGACCGAGTGCAGCACCTCGTTGCGGAGGAACTTGCGGACGAGCTTGTCCACGCCGTTGTCCAGCGTCGCCGAGAACAGCAGGCGCTGCCCGCCGGCGGGCGTGCGGGTGAGCAGGCGCGTGACGCCCGGCAGGAAGCCGAGGTCGGCCATGTGGTCGGCCTCGTCGAGCACCGTGATCTCGATGTCGTCCAGGCTCGCGAAGCCCTGGGAGATGAGGTCTTCCAGGCGCCCGGGGCACGCGACGAGGATGTCGACGCCGGCGGCGAGCGCGTCGACCTGACGGCGCTGGTTGACCCCGCCGTAGACGGTCGTGGTGGTCAGACCGTATGCGGCGGCGAGGGGCTTGATGACGGCGTCGATCTGGTTGGCGAGCTCACGCGTGGGGGCCAGGACGAGCGCGCGGGGCTTGCGACCACGGCGGGTCGAGGTCTTCGCGCCCAGGCGTGCCACGAGCGGGAGCGAGAAGGCGAGGGTCTTGCCCGAGCCCGTCTTGCCGCGCCCGAGCACGTCGCGCCCGGCGAGGGTGTCGGCGAGCGTGTCGGCCTGGATGGGGAACGCTTCGGTCATGCCCTGCGAAGCGAGGACGTCGACCAGGGGAGCGGGTACGCCGAGATCGGCGAAAGTGGTGGAGGAAGTCATGTGTCTTTCATGCCGGCGCGCAGCGGCGCGCATGGCGGATCAGAATGCGGCCGAGCCGCAGAGGAGGGCGAAGGCGCCGGGTGACGCATCCGTTCGCCGTGGAAAGTTCGGGCCGGAAGGGCCGATGCGTTCGACGACGCAGGGAGCAGGAATCGCTCCGCAGTGGGTCCAGTCTACCCGGTGACGCGTCGCCGGCGGTTCACCCGGCGCGCCAGCACCCCTCGACGTGGTCGTCGACCATGCCGGCGGACTGCATCAGGGCGTACATCGTCGTGGGGCCGACGAAGCGGAATCCGCGGGCGCGCAGCGCCTTGCTCAGCGCCGTGGACTCGGGCGTGACGGCGGGAACCTCCGCGAACGACACCGGATGCTGCGGGCGCGGCGGGGGCGCGAACGACCACATCAGCGCGTCGAGCTCGCCGTCGGCCATGCCCGCGACCAGGCGCGCATTGGAGATGGTGGCCTCGATCTTCGCGCGATTGCGGATGATGCCGGCATCCTGCATGAGGCGCTCGATGTCGTCGGGGCCGAAGGCGGCCACCCGCTCCGGCTCGAACCCGGCGAACACCTCCCGGAAGCGCGGTCGCTTGCGCAGGATCGTGATCCACGCGAGGCCGGCCTGGAAGCCCTCGAGGCTCATCTTCTCGAACAGCGCGCGGTCGCCGTGGAGCGGTACGCCCCACTCCTCGTCGTGGTAGCGGAGGTACTCCGCATCATCCGCCGCCCACGCGCAGCGCGCGACGCCGTCGGCTCCGGTCCGCACGTCGGTGGTCACCGCGCCACCCTATCCGTGCGCTCCGACGCGCGGATGCGGAAAGGTGGACGCATGGTCTCTCCCGATCCGGATTCCCGCACCCGCGCCGCCGACATCCTGCGGGCGAGGCTGGAGGACCGCCGCGTCAGCCCACTGAACAAGGCGCTGCGGGTGGTCTCGTCCTACGCGATCGCGCTCGTCGGCGTCAGCGTCACGGACGAACTGCTGCCCGGGATGGACCTCGTCGTCACCCGCATCGACACGGGCGCGGAGGTGCTGCGCGTCGCTGCGGGGCAGCCGCAGGAGGCCGACCGCATGCTCCAGGCAACCCGGCGCGACCTCGACGAGATGTCGGTCGCGCAGTTCGTGGCCGCGTGGCGGCCGGCGGACGACTGAGCCGCCCGCCGGCACGCCGCGCTACTTCTTCGCGGGCTTGCGCTCGGGCACGGGGGCGTTGCCGGATGCGGCGAGCTCGGCGTAATACGCCGCCGCCTCGTCCTGGCGGGCCTGCTCGGCACCCGAGGCGAGAGGCGCTCGCACGTGCTCGGGCTCGTAGCCGAACGCGTCGACGAGGTCCTGGGCGTGCGGCCGCAGACGCAGGCACAGGCGGTCGATGTAGCTCGACACCGCAGCGGCGCGCTGGGCGGACAGGCGCCCGTTGATGAGGTACCACGCGAGGTGCTTCTCGATGACGGTCAGGCCGAAGAGGTCGCGCAGCCACGTCAGGACCTTGCGGGTGCCGTCGCCCTGCGTCTTGTTGACCGCATCCGTGAACGCCTCCCACATCAGCAGCTCGCCGTGGGCGCGGGCGGCCTCGATGAGCTCGGCCTGGTTCGCGTTGAACAGGGCCGCGGCGTCCTCGGGGGAGAGCTTCGCGGCCGGACGCAGGCGACCGGCCAGATCGGCGACCATCTGCTGCACGCGCCCGGCGAGCAGCTCGTGCTGCTGATCGGCGCGCAGTCCGCGCTCGACAGCCCGCGCGGTCGAGCCGAAGTCGCTGACGGCCTGGCCGAGCTGGCGGAGGCCCGCACCGTGGAACACCTTGCCGGCGGTCTGACCGACGGCGAAGGCGGCGAGGGACTTGGCATCCTTGCCCTTGAACTGCCGGCCGTAGTCCGACAGCAGGCGCTTGCCCACCAGCTGCAGCAGGACGTTGTTGTCGCCCTCGAAGGTGGCGTAGATGTCGAGGTCCTGCCGGAGGCCCACCAGACGGTTCTCGAACAGGAAGCCCGCTCCGCCGCACGCCTCGCGAGCCTCCTGCAGCGTGTCCAGCGCGTGCCATGTGGAGAGCGGCTTGAGCGCGGCGGCGAGGGTTTCCAGATCCTGCCGGTCCTCGTCGGTGTCGGTGACGCCGCTGAAGACGGCATCGAACTTCTGCAGGAACTCGTCGTGCGCGAAGATGTGCGCGTACGTCGTCGCCAGGCGCGGCAGGAGGCGGCGCTGGTGCTTGCCGTAGTCCAGCAGCACGACCTCGGGCGTCCCGAGGCCGGAGTCGAACTGCCGGCGCTGGTTGGCGTACGTGATCGCGATGTACAGGCCGAGGGCCGAGCCCCAGGATGCGGCGCCGTCGAGGGAGATGCGGCCCTGCACGAGCGTGCCGAGCATCGTGAAGAAGCGGCGTCCGGGGCTGGAGATCTCGCTCGTGTAGGTGCCGTCGGGGGCGACGTCGCCGTAGCGGTTGAGCAGGTTCGTGCGCGGGACGCGCACGTTGTCGAAGTGCAGGCGTCCGTTGTCGATGCCGTTGAGGCCCCCCTTGAGGCCGTCGTCCTCGCCGCCGATGCCGGGGAGGAAGTCGCCGTTGTCGTCGCGCAGCGGCACGTAGAAGCAGTGCACGCCGTGGTTGACGCCGTTCGTGATGAGCTGCGCGAACACCGTCGCGGCGATGCCGTGCAGTGCGGCGTTGCCGAGGTAGTCCTTCCACGCCCCGCGGAACGGCGTGTTGATGACGAACTCCTCGGTCTCGGGGTCGTACGTGGCGGTCGTGCCGATGGCCGCGACATCCGAGCCGTGCCCGGTCTCGGTCATGGCGAAGGCACCGGGGATCTCCAGGCTCATGATGCCCGGGAGCCACTTGTCGTGGTGCTCCTTCGTGCCCAGCTGCAGCACCGCGGCGCCGAACAGGCCCCACTGCACGCCGGATTTGATCTGCAGGCTCGGGTCGGCCACGACGAGCTCTTCGAAGCCGGCGATGTTGCTGCCGTTGTCTTCGGCGCCGCCGAAGCGCTTGGGGAACGCGCGATGCACGGCCTTGTTCTCCACCAGGAGGTGCAGCTGGCTCAGGACCCGCTCGCGGTGCTCCGGCATCGACAGGCCGTCGACGCGCCAGAAGGCGGGGTCTTTGATCATCTCGCGCGCCGTGCGGCGCGTGTCGGCCCACGTGCCCAGCAGCAGGTTCGTCACCGCGGTGACGTCGATCTGGGCTTCGGATGCTTCGGCCGCGGTGTGTGCGGCGGTGGGGGCGCCCCCCGCGGGGGTGCGCTTGTCTTCGGCGGGCGTGGTCGGTCGGACGGCGGCGTCAGCCATGTTCAACACCTTTCGGCGGGACGAGAATCGACTCTCACCGTAGGCTTCCCACAACCGCCCTCCAAGCTGGTTGGTCACTCCCCACAAGTCGGTTCGTCCATGTCGCCGCCCCGGCTTGTGCTCCCCGCACAGTCGGCACATTCCGCGGCGCCGCGGAAGAAGCGGTCGCTCGTTTCCCGAAGCCGACGCTGCACATCGGGGTCGCGGGAGACGGGCGGCGTCGGCGTCTCGATGTCGCGAACGAAATACCGTCCGGTGACCCCCTCCATCGCCGGATCGACGGCGAGGCGGAGCGCGGCCGCGGCGCCCTGCTCGGGGGTGAGCAGGGCGCGCCGGATGAGCCCTTCCAGCGGCCGGAGCGGGGCGGGGATGAGGCTGTCGATGATCTCGGTGGAGACGATGCCGGGGTGCACCGCGTTCACGGTGACCTCCCCGGCGAAGGAGCGGGCGAGGCTGTAGCCGGCGGTGACCGTCAGCAGCTTCGCCCGCGCATAGGCATCGAAGGCGATGAAGCCCGCCGCCGGGTTGAGGCGCGCAAGGTCATCCAGCTCTCCCGCGTCGATCGTGGCCGGCCGCGGCGTGCCCAGGAGCGTGATGCGGCGGGCGTCGCGGAGGCTGTCCGAGGCGACGTTGACGACCCGCGCCCTGCCACGTCGAAGCTGCTCCTCGAGCTGCGTGATCATGCCGAACGCGGCCAGATAGTCGACCGCGATGTGCAGCTCGATGCCATCGGGTGACCGGCGATGCTGCGCGTAGTGCGCGCCGGCGTTGTTGATCAGGACGTGCACGGCGTCGTGACGCTCTGCGATCGCACCGGCGACCCGGATGACGCCCGCTCGCTGGGAGAGATCACCGGCGACCACCTCCCACGTGCCCCCACCCGGCATGTCGGGCGAGAGGAGGGCGTCTGCCCGGACGGCGTCCCGAGCCACGGCGACGACATGCAGGCCGTTCCGGACGAGCTCCCGCGTGAGAACCCGCCCCATCCCGCCGGTGGCGCCGGTGACGACGGCGACGCGTCGACCGGCGCTCATCGACGGATCCGGGGGTAGCGGCGCACGTACTGCGGCTCCTCCGCCTCGCGGACGAGGAAGTCGGCCAGGTCGGCGCGGCCGATGAAGTGCCAGAGCCGGATCGGCAGGTCCTCCCCGGTCCGGTATCGCCCAGTCGCCGGGCTGTCCCTGAGCATGGGCGGGCGGACGATCGTCCACTCCAGACCCGAGGCGGCGATGAGCGGCTCCATCGTCTCCTTGTCGGCCATCTTCTCGCCCACGCGTGACCACACCGCCCTCGCGTACAGCGACCGGTCGTGGCTCTCGCGCGCCCCGTGGGCGCTCACGACGATGAGCCGGGGAACCGCGGCCGCGGTCATGGTAGGCACCAGGGTGTGCATCGCGTCGGTGCACACCGTCGTGACCCCCGTCTCCGATCCCCCCAGGGCGCTGATCACCACGTCCACCCCCTCGAGAGCGGCGCTCAGGCCCGCCGTGTCCGAGGCGCCGGCCCAGGCCACTTCACGCACTCCGCGCTCGGGCGAGAACGATCCCTCCCGGCGGACGAGGGCGATGACCGCGTGCCCGGCGCGGGCGGCCCGCGCGGCCACGTGGCGACCGGTCCGTCCGGTCGCGCCGAGCACGAGAACCCTGCGGTTCGATACATTATGTCTCATAGACGAAGAGTCGCACGCGATGGTCTCTGAGTCAACATGTCTCATAGACTGATGCCGTGACGGACGACCCCGACCCCCGCTTCCTGCGCAGCCGGCAGGCGATGCTGGATGCGGCGCGCGAGCTGCTGCTCGCGCACGGCCCCGGCGCGGTCACCCACCACCGCATCGCCGAGCACGCCGGGATCGGCCGTGCCACCGTGTACCGGCACTGGCCGCAGCCGGAACAGCTTCTGGCCGAAGCGATGGCCACTGTTCCGCTGCCGTTCTTCGAGGCGCCCGCCTCCCCGTTCCGGCCGTGGCTGGCCGGTGAGTTCACCTCGCTCGCACGCGAACTGGAACTCGATGAGGTTCGAGCCGTCGCGACGACCCTCGCCAACGCGGCCCTGTGGAACCCCGGCATGGACGCGCGCCGCGCCGGTTTCGCGGGCGTCCTGTCGCGACGATTGGCCGCCGCGCTCACGGCAGCGGAGCAGGCGGGCGAGCTCTCGCTGCGGGGAGAGCCGTCGGATGCGGCCGCCCTCGCGATCGGCCCCCTCTACTACCGGGCGACCATCGAACGAGCCCCCGCCGACGCGGCCCTCATCGAGCGTTGCGTGGACGCGGTGGGAGTGTGGACGTCACGGTGATCAGTGGGCGGCGACGACGGCGAGGATGCGGTCGCCGTAGGCCTCCCGCTTCTTGGCGCCGATGCCGGTGATGCCGTCCAGGTCGCCGAGCGAGGCGGGACGGGCGGCGGCGAGCGCCCGGAGGGTCGCATCGCCGAAGACGATGTAGGCCGGAACGCCCTGTTCGCGCGCCTGCTCGGCCCGCCACGCGCGCAGCGCCTCGAACAGGTCGCGGTCGCCGGCATCCACCGACTCCGCCGCGGAAGGCTTGCGCACGCGCGGCCCGCCGCCGGTGCGCCCGAGCGTGTCCCGCCGCAGCGGCACAGGCGTCTCGCCGCGCAGCACACCGCCGCTGGCCTCGGTGAGGGCGAGGGTGCCGTAGTCGCCCTGCGCGACGAGAAGCCCGCGCGCGAGCAACTGCCGCACGACGCTGCGCCAGTCCTGATCCGACAGGTCGGCGCCGATGCCGTACGTGGCGAGCTTGTCGTGCCGCTGCTGCGAAATACGGTCGGTCTTGGCGCCGCGCAGGATGTCGACCAGATGCCCGGCCCCGAAGGACTGGCCGCGCTCTCGCTGCAGCCGCACGATCGTGGAGAGGAGCTTCTGCGCGGCGACGAGGCCGTCCCACGTCTCGGGCGGCTCGAGGCACGTGTCGCAATTGCCGCACGGGCCGGCGTGCTCGCCGAAGTACGCGAGCAGGTTCTGCCGGCGGCAGGCGACGGTCTCGCACAGCCCCAGCATCGCGTCCAGGTGCTGGCCCAGGCGCATCTTGAAGGTGCGGTCGCCGGGCGACTGGTCGATCATGCGGCGCTGCTGCACGACGTCGCCGAGTCCATACGCCATCCACGCCACGGCCGGCTCGCCGTCGCGGCCCGCGCGACCGGTCTCCTGGTAGTACCCCTCGACGGATTTGGGCAGGTCGATGTGCGCGACGAACCGCACGTCGGGCTTGTCGATGCCCATGCCGAACGCGATGGTCGCGACCATCACGACGCCGTCCTCGCGGAGGAACCGGGACTGGTGGGCGGCGCGGACGGAGCCGTCGAGGCCGGCGTGATAGGCCAGCGCGTCGATCCCCTGCCCGCGCAGGAACTCCGCGGTCTGGTCGACGGTCTTGCGGCTGAGGGCGTAGACGATGCCGGCGGACCCCTCCGGCTGCGCGCGGATGAAAGCCGCCAGCTGCTTGCGCGGCTCGACCTTCGGCGCGATGCGGTACTGGATGTTCGGGCGGTCGAAGCTCGCGACGAACCGGCGGGCTCCGTCCAGGCGCAGCCGCTCGACGATCTCACGCGCGGTCGCGGGCGTCGCCGTCGCGGTGAGCGCCATGCGCGGGACGCCGGGGAACCGGTCGGCGAGGTCGCCGAGGGCGAGGTAGTCGGGACGGAAGTCGTGACCCCACTGCGAGACGCAATGGGCCTCGTCGATCGCGATGACGCTGAGCCGTCCGCGCGTGAGCAGGTTCAGCGTCTGCGCGCCGTTCAGCCGCTCGGGGGCGACGTAGAGGAGGTCGAGGGTTCCGGCGAGATAGGCCTGCTCGACCTGCTGCCGCTCGGCGGGGCTCTGCGTGGAGTTGAGGTACGCCGCTCGCACGCCGTTGGCGACGAGCGCGTCGACCTGGTCGTGCATGAGCGCGATCAGCGGGCTGACGACCAGCCCGGTGCCCGGGCGCACGAGCGCGGGCACCTGGTAGGTGACGCTCTTGCCGCCACCGGTGGGCATCAGCACGACCGCGTCCCCGCCGCCGATGACGTGTGAGACGACGTCGCCCTGATCGCCGCGGAAGGTGTCGTAACCGTAGACCTCGTGCAGCACGTCGCGCGGGTCACGCCCCGTGAAGTCCCGCACTGCGGCGGTCAGGCCGGGGACGGATGCTGCGCCGGCGACCGGCCCGAACCCCGCGGCATCGGGTGGGGGCGGCGCGTAGAGGTCGTCGGGGGGCGGGGCGTCGTCGGGGTTCCAGTCGAACCCGGCGTACGGGTCATCGAGGTCGGCGTATCCCGGGTCGGGGTCGTAGCCGGGCGCACTCACCCCTCCACGGTAACCCGCGCCCCCGACGCAGACCGACCCGAGCCGTCGATCGGTGGACGGCCCGCCCACGCCGGCGGCGGAGGGGCCGGCGTGGGTCCGCTAGATTTGCGCGGGGCGCACGGCCGCGCCGCCGGGGAAGGGATGTCCGTGGTCGGGACAGGACGTAGGAATGCTGATCGCGCGCTGGCAGCGGTTGTCGTCGCCGGCCTGGTCTGGGCGACCACCGCGTGCGCCACATCCGAGCCGCCGCGCCCCGATCCCACCGAGGTCGTCGCGGAGTACCTCGGCGCCATCGCGGCCGGTGACGCCACCAGGGCCCGGCAGCTCGACGCCGCTGCCATCGGCGACCCGCAGCTGCCGGATGTCGACGCCGACACGCTGCGCACCGACGCCGTGCTGGCCGGAGCCCAGCGCATCGAGAACGTGACGGTCGAGGCCGACACCACCGGCGACGAGGACACGCGCAACGTGACGTTCGGCTACGAGCTGGCCGGGCAGCAGGAGCGGTCGGTGCTCACCGTCGCCTGGAACGCCGAGGCGGACGAATGGCAGTTGACCGACTCGCTGACCACGAACCTGATGGTCTCGGCGGAAGTCAGCCGGATCGAGATGAAATTCGTGTCGTTCGAGGTCCCGGGGGCGACCGTGACCCAGGTCGACGACCCGGCTGCGGCGACGATGAGCTTCCTCATCTATCCGGCGGTCTACTCCGTCACGGCCGACATCGACCCGGCTACGCTGGTCGACCCGGCCGCCGGGATCACGCAGGAGATCGCCGTCGACCTGTCGGTGCACCCGGTCGCGCGCTTCGCGGTGACGCGGCTGCCCGCGTCAGGGTAGGCGCGCTCGGCCGAGCGGAGGATGGCGGAACAGACGAGGCCGCGCCTACGTTGGGGACAGCGACCGGAAGGAAATCCGATGACCGACGACGACATCACCGTGACGCGCAACGACGACGAGTCGCGCTACGAGATCCACGTGGGCGACACCCTCGGCGGATTCCTCGTGCTCGAGCCCTCCGACGAAGGTGCGGTGGAACTGCCGCACACCCAGGTCGACTCGGCGTTCAAGGGCCGGGGGCTCGGGACGACCCTGGTGGGCGAGGCGCTCGCGGATCTGGCCCGCCGCGGCGACGCCGTCCGCCCGACGTGCCCCTTCGTCGTGAACTACCTGCGGGAGAACGAGGTCGCGGGGCTCGTCGTGGACTGGGCGGATGACGCTCCCGAGGACGCGGCATCCCCGTCCGAGAGCTCCGGCTGATCCGGGCGGCGCCCGCTCACTCGCTCCGGTCCCGGCGGGACGGACGCGGCTTCTTCTCCGGCAGCGGCGCCTGGTAGACGTCGGGCACGCCGTCGCCGTCGTCGTCGATGCGCTCGGCCTCGTGGATGCGGCGGTAGCGGCGGTTGCGCACGAGCAGGATGCTCGAGGCCAGCAGCGACGCGAGCACCGACGCGAGCATGATCGCGATCTTGGCGTCGTCGTTGTGGAGCGACCCTTCGCCGAAGCTCAGCTCTGCGATCAGGAGCGAGACGGTGAAGCCGATCCCAGCCAGCAGGCCCACGCCGAGCAGATCCACCCACCGGAGCGCCGGGTCCAGGCGGACGCGGCCGACGAGGGTGAGCAGGCGCACAGACAGCAGGATGCCGATGGGCTTTCCCAGCACGAGGGCCGCGACGATGCCGATCGTGACGGGGTCGGTGACCGCGCGCGCAATCCCGTCGGTGCCGCCGATGGCCACCCCGGCGGCGAAGAACGCGAACACCGGCACCGCGAACCCGGAGGACAGCGGGCGGAAGCGGTGCTCGAACTCCTGGGCGAGGTCGCGTCGCGAGCCCTCGCCGCGGTCGCGCCGGGAGGCGCGCACCGGGATCGTGAAGGCCAGCGCCACCCCGGCGATGGTCGCGTGCACCCCGGAGGCGTGCAGGAACGCCCACGCGACGAACCCGATCGGCAGCAGCACGAGCCACGCCGCCAGGGGCCGCCCGGCGAACAGTGCGCGGTAGCGCTGGGCGATGACGCCGTAGACGGCGATGACCGCCACCGCGATCACGAGGGGAAGGACCTCGATCTCGCTGGTGTAGAAGATCGCGATGATCGCGATGGCGATGAGGTCGTCCACGACGGCCAGGGTCAGCAGGAAGATCCGCAGCGGGCTCGGCAGGTGCGAGCCCACGAGCGCCAGCACGGCCACCGCGAAGGCGATGTCGGTGGCGGTGGGGATCGCCCACCCCTGCGCGAGCGAGGACTGCGGTCCGACGATGGCGAGGTAGATGAGCGCCGGCACGATCACGCCGCCCGCCGCGGCGGTCACGGGGACGATCGCGGTACTGAACCGGCGCAGGTCTCCGACCACCACTTCGCGTTTGAGCTCGAGCCCCACGAGGAAGAAGAACACGGCGAGCAGCCCATCGGCCGCCCACGCCCCCAGGCTCAGTTCCAGATGCCATGGCTCGTATCCGATGCGCAGATCGCGCAGCGCGAAGTACCCGTCGGCGACGGGGGAGTTGGCCCACACGATGGCGATCACGGCGGCGAGCACCAGTAGGCCACCGCCGACGGCCTCGGTGCGCAGGAGCGCGGTCACGCGGGTGACCTCGGCGTAGCCGGGCCAGGCGGGGGTGCGAACGGGCGGGGTACGAGTCACGAGGATCCCTGAGAGTCGACGAAAGAGGTGTCGACCAGACTTCCCGACGCGCCACCTCCACCCTATCGCGGGCGCAGCGGGTCACGTGTGCGGGACGCTGCTCATCGCCCGCCCCGCCACGATGGTCACCGCGGCCAGCACCGGAACGAGCATCCCCATCGCGACGGCGATCCCGACGCGGCCCGCGGCGACCCCGAGCACGGCGGGCCCGAGAAGGATCCCGGTATAGACGAAGCCGGTGAAGCGGGTGACGAGCAGGCCCGAGTCCGCGTCATCGGATGCGGCGCGCCCGACCGCGCTGAAGAGCAACGGCAGCAGAACCGACATGCCCAGCCCGGCCACGGCGAAGCCCGCCACGGCGACAGCGGGTTCCGGCATCAGCACCGCGACCATGAGCCCGCAGACCCCGAGACCCCCCGCCACGAGGAAGAGGGCTGGGGCGCCGTACCGGTGGGCGAGACGGTCCCCCACCAACCGCCCCGCGGTCTGGCCGACCGCAAAGCCCGTGACCGCCCCCGCGCTCAGGGCGAGCGAGGCGCCGCGCCCGTCGTGGAGCATGACCGCACCCCACCCCAGCACACCCCCATCGCACACCATGAGCGCCGTCCCGGCAAGACCCCACACGATCAGGGAGCGCGGCCACCGCCCCCGCCGTGTCCGGACGCCCCGGCGGCGGGGGCGGACGGGATCACCCGCCGTGAGAGTGGACGCCACGACCATCCCGCCGGCGAGGGCGATCGCCGCCACCACAGTCGTGCGGACGCGAAGGTCCAGCCCGGCCGCGGTGGTCACCCCCATCGCGAGCGACGCCACCACCGCGCTCGCGCTCCACGCGGCGTGGCACGAGTTCACCAGGCGTCGACCGTGCGCGCGTTCGATGCCGACCGCGTAGACGTTCATCGCCGCATCCGTCGCGCCGTGCACGGCCCCGAAAGCGCCGACGGCCACGAGCAGGCCCCCGAGCCCGCGAGCCGACGGGAGGGCGATCAGCAGCAGCGGCAGGGCGGCGAGCGAGACTCGCAGGACGGTTCCGGCGCCCACGGCCGCGGTCAGGGGACCCATCGCCTGCATCCCCACGAGCGCGGCGAAGGCGAAGGCGAAGCCGACCCCGCCCAATGCACCGTCATCCAGCCGGAACACCCCCTTCAGCGCCGGAAGCGAGGCGATGTAACTGGCGCACACGAGGCCGTTCAGGAAGAAGACCGCGCGTGCCTGCCACGCCGCTCTCGACGTCCCGACCCCGATTCCTCCCGGCCGTTCGCGATGCATCATCGTGCAGTCCTTCCTGTCTCCTGCCCTGCAAGGCCGACGTTCGCCGGCCACCGGGGATCGACAGCCGCCCGGTATCGCGCACACACTCGGAAGAGACGGTGATCCTGTCGATTCGGGCGGATCGCGGTTCGTCGGTGAAGTGAGCGGACTCCTTTCCCGTCCGCACGACGCGAAGGAGGAGGACATGGCGACGTACATGCTGCTGATCACGGGCGACCGGGAGAGTTGGGAGGACATCCCGCCCGCCGAGCGCCGTCGCATCGACGACGGTCACCGCCGGTTCGCGCAGACGGCGGCCGGAGCGATTCTCGCGGGCCACGAGCTGGCTCCGGCCAGCACGGCGACCGCGGTGCGCTCGCGCGGGGGCGGTCAGCCGGAGGTCACCGACGGACCGTTCTTGGAGACGAAGGAGGTGGTCGGCGGCTACTACCTGGTCGACGCGCCCGACCTGGACGCCGCGATCGAGCTGGCCGCGCTGCTCCCGGAGACGGCGGCGCCCTATTCCGCGGGCGTGGAGATCCGGCCCGTCGTCGATGCCCCCTGAGTCGGGGTCCGCCGCCGTCGCCGATGCGGTGACGGCGGCGTACCGGCAGGAGTGGCCCACCGTGGTTGCGAGCGTCGCGCGTGTCACGCGCGACCTCGATCTGGCGGAGGACTGCGCGCAGGAGGCGTTCGCGTCGGCGCTGACCCGCTGGTCGGCGACCGGCGTCCCCGACCGGCCGGGGGCATGGCTCACGACCGTCGCGCGCAACCACGCGCTCGACGTGCTCCGCCGCAAGGGACGCGCGGCCCGCCTCCTGCCGCTGCTGGTGATGGACCAGAGCACAGCCCACGGAGACCCGGGCGACCGGGCGGGGACGGGCGTGGACGACGACCGGCTGCGGCTGATCCTGACCTGCTGCCACCCGGCACTGGATCGCCCTGCGCAGGTCGCGCTGACGCTCCGGCTGGTCTGCGGCCTGTCCACGTCGGAGGTGGCCCGCGCCTTCCTCGTACCGCAGCCGACGATGGCGGCGCGCATCACGAGGGCGAAGAAGAAGATCGCCGTCGCGCGTATCCCGTTCCGCATCCCCGACGACGACCGGCTCCCGGAGCGGCTGGACGCCGTCCTCCAGGTCGTCTACCTCGTGTTCACGACGGGGCACGCGGCACCATCCGGAGCATCCGCGGTACGCGACGATCTCGCCGACACTGCGCTCCGCCTGGCCCGGCTCCTGCACGACCTGATGCCGCACGACGCCCGGGTGGCGGCGATGCTCGCCCTCATGCTGCTCACGTCGGCGAGGCGGGGCACGCGCGTCGCGGCCACGGGCGAGCCGGTCGCCCTGCCCGAACAGGACCGGTCTCGCTGGGACCGCGCCATGATCGCGGAGGGCGCGACGCTCGTGCGCCGGAGCCTGCGGAGCCGCCCCACGCGATACGGACTGGAGGCGGCGATCGCGGCGGTGCATGCACAGGCCGGAGAGTGGGAGAGCACCGACTGGGCGGAGATCGTCGACCTCTACGATCTCCTGGCTCAGCAATGGCCCTCGCCCGTGGTCGGCCTGAACCGCGCGGTCGCGGTCGGGTTTCGCGACGGACCCGAGGCGGGACTGCAGGCACTCGCCCCGCTGATCGCCGATCCGATCGCGCAGGTCTACCCGTATGTCGCCGCCGCGCACGCCGATCTTCTCCGGCGGGCGGGCCGCGCCGAGGAGGCCCGGCAGGCCTACCGCACGGCCATCGATCTCACCGAGAGCGCGGCGGAACGGGCGGGGCTGCAGCGTAGGCTGGATGCGTTGACGTGAGCCGACGGAGTCGCCGCCTGACGGTCGGCACGCCTCAGGTCAGGTGATCGAAATCGCCGCGCACCCACGCGGTGTGGCGGTCCGCTGACCGGCGGACGATCTCGCGGGCGTCGGCCGGGATGACGTTGTCGAAGTTCCCGTAGAGCCGATCGAACGCGAAGCGCTCGACGTGTCGCGCGACGCGGTCCACGACCGCACCCGAGAGCGGCAGCCGGTTGGGGAAGCTGCGCATGAAGCTCACGCTGGCCCGGTCGGGATTCGCGAAGATGGTGTCGCTGGACAGGAGCACTCCCCTGCCCTCCGCTCCCGCCACCCAATGGGCGACCGCGCTCCCGGGGAAATGTCCGCCCGGCTGCGTGAGCGTCACCCCGGGCAGGATCTCGATGTCGTCGGACCAGAACCGGATCGCCTCGCCCGGCCGTGCCAGCCACGAGCGGTCCTTCTCCGCCACGAGCACCGGCACGCCTCCCAGCATCCGGCTCCACTCCAGCTGCACGCCGTACATGTGCGGGGGGCTGGCCACGATCGCCACGACCGGGCCGATGTCCCGGATGCTGCGCACCGCCGCCTCGTCGATGAACCCGAGAGGGTCGAACAGCAGACATCCCTCTTCGGTTCGAACGAGTTTGGAGAGCTGGCCGATGCCGGCTTCCGGAGAGCTGCGGATGCCCCACAGATCGGGCTCGAGCTCGGCGATCGCGGTCTGGTAGCCGGCTTCCGTCATCTCCTCCAGCGTCAGCCAGCGCTGACCGCTCGCCGGCACCCATTGACGCTCATCGGCGCAGATCGCGCACACCTCGGGACGCGCGGCATGCTCCACCGCACAGGTGGCGCAGATCCAGAACGACATCCCGACATCTCCCCGCTTGCCGTGGCACCAGGTCGCCCTCAGTCAACCAGACAGAGCCGGCGTCTCGGTCGACCGACATCGATGGAAGCGGAAGAACCCCCAACACCCCTGAGCCCTACCCGAAGGAGGAGTCGGCCTCCGCCTGGGAGATCGGGTAGATGGCCGTCTGGTCGCGGAGGATGTGCCACCCCGACGCATCCGTCCGGCCCCGAGAAGGTCGGCCAGAACGCGTCGGCGTAGTCGGCCACCCGCCGGTGCGTCCGACGCTCGGGATCGGCGTCGTCGAAGAGGAGGACGTCCGCGTCGAAGTCGTAGTAGCGCCCGAACACATCGGCGAAGGCGCGCAGGGGGTCACCCTCGACGCGGTCCCAGCCGAAGATCCACTCGCGCTGCAGGGCTGCGACCTCCGCTGCCGATCGGTGCTCGGTGTCGCCTGTTCCCGTGTCCATATCCCGTTCTTAGGGCCCGCCGCGTCTGCGGAACCAGGGACTGATGAACCCGGGATGGAGCGGGAGCCCCGGTCAGCGGGGAGCGCGCGAGGGCGCCCGAGCCGGAGCCCGGACGCCCTCAGATGCGACGGATCAGCGGAACACGAGGAATCCGCTCACCCCCGTGGACGACGCGACGGTGTCGCTGCCGTCGTACTGCGCGATCACGACCTTGACCCCGCGGGACTGCGCGGGCAGCGGGATCGTCACGGTGCCCTCGGCGAGCGCACCGGTGTAGGACCGGCCGTTCACCCACACCTCGACCTCACCGGTGGCCGCCTCGCCGCCGGAGGGGGTGACGGCGACGGTGACCGCGTAGTCCTGGGACGACGTGCCCACGTAGCGGTTGAGCGTGACCTTGGTCTGCGACGTGAACTTCACGAAGACCCCGGCGCTGTCGGCTACCCCGGGGGTGGGGTTGCCGGCGGCGGTGGCCGTGACCCGCACCGAGAGGGTCGTGCCCACGTCGGCCCTGGTCACCTTGTACGTCTGCGCGGTGGCGCCATCGATGGGCTGACCGTCGCGCAGCCACTGGTAGGCGACCTCGACCTCCGCCGGCTCCCACGTTCCCGGCGTCGCGGTGAGCGTCTTGCCCACGCGCGGGTCGCCCGAGATCGTCGGCGCCTCCGTGGCCGCCGGCGCCGCCTGACCCGAGTCGACCGTCAGCACCGTGCGCACCGCCGAGTCGGCGTACTGCGCGACGCCGAGGTACCGCGTCTGCGGCTGCAGGCCCGACCACGACAGTGCGTAGGTGGTCTCGACCCCCTGTTCCACGGGGATCGGGTTGGGAGTCGCCGTCAGCGCCCCCTCGCCGACTTCGGCCGGCACGTTGCCGAACCACAGGTCCCACGTGAAGGGGTCGGTGAAGGAGAACACGTTCGCCTCGATGAGGTACGTGCCCGCCGTCGGCTCCTGCAGCGTCACCTGCTCGTCCGCCGCGCCCGTCGCCGACTGCCACACCTCGTAGTAGCGCAGATCGTCGGGGCTGACGACGCGGTACACCGCCAGGTCGAGGTCGCTGGTCTCGTCGTCGGAGGAGTCCAGCGTGAACCGCGACAGGGCGGTGCCCTCGGGCACCTCCACGATCCAGCTCACATACCCTTCGCTGTCGGCACCGGAATTCTCATCGCCGGTGTGGCCGTCCACGGGGTTGTCCGGATCGGCCAAGAGCTCCATCGGCGCCAGGCCGCTGAGGTTCACCGGCAGATCGCCCGTGATCCCCGGCGTGATGGTCACGTCGGTGCTGCCGTCGATCCCGGTGCCCGACACCTCGGCCGGAGCATCCGCCGTCACCGGCTGGATGACGATGGGCGAGCGCACCGTGGTGTCGCCGCTCGTCCAGGTCAGCCGTCCGCTCGTCCACTCCTCCGCGGGAGCGCCGTTGCGCGTGAACGTCACCGTGTACGACTGGGTCTCCCCGGCCGCACCGAAGGTCAGCGAGGCCGGCTCGACGACCGCGTCGATGCCCGGTACGTCGATGGATGCGGTGAAGGTGCCCGCCTGCGTCGCGGTCACCGTGCGCGTCACCGTCTGCGGCGTGGAGAGCGATCCGATCGCGATGGAGGCGAGGTTGAGGTCGCTGCCGTCGATGGGCTCCACGCCGAAGTCGTACAGGCCCTTGCCCTGCAGGTACGCCGCCCAGTCGTCGGGACCGTTCAGGTAGAGCAGCCCCGGCTCGAAGAACCGGGTCGGGTCGACGTGACCGGCGCCCTGCGCGAACGGGTCGGTGGCCGTGGAGCCGTCGTCGTTCACGGTGTCGTACGCGGTGGTCATCATCGCCGACTTGATCTCGGCGGGCGTCGCGTTCGGACGCTCCCCGAGGTACAGCGCGGCGAGCCCGGCGATGTGCGGGGCCGACATGGACGTGCCCGACTTGAAGCCGAACGTGGGGTCTTCGCCCGCGCGGTTCTGCGTCGCGGCGAGGATCGCCACGCCGGGGGCGGTGAGGTCGGGCTTGAGGATGTCGCTGCCGTCGGCGAGCATCGGCCCGCGGCTGGAGAAGCCCGCGATCACGGGGGTCGGGGTCTCCACCCCCGTGACGTTCTCACCGATCAGGGTGGCCGTGGCATCCGGAGTGTTCCGCACGTACTCGAGCAGCGCGGCACGGAAGGTGTCGGCGATGTGCACGGTCGGCACCGAGTGGAAGTCGTTGTCCAGCGAAGACGGCGTGACGTTGACGAGGATCATGCCGATCCCGCCCGCCTCCTCGACGGCCTGCGACTTCTCGATGCGGGCGTTCTCGCCCCGGTCGCACACGACGATCCTGCCCTCCGCCTCGGCCGGATCGAGCGCCCCGATGTAGCACAGCGCCGCCTGCGCGGGATCGGCGCCGTCCGCGACGATGTCGCCGCCGTACACGACCGGACCGGTGACCTCCTCGCCGGACGGCACCGACACCGATGCGCCCGCGGCCTCGAAGCCGTTGGGCAGCTGCACCGTGCCCTCGTAGGTGGGGACGGTGGATGCGGCGACCGTGGTGTACCACGGCGACGCGTGGTCGGCGGTCGCTGCTCCCGGCCCGGCGTTGCCGGCGCTGACGGACACGAAGATCCCGGCGGCGGCGGCGTTGAAGAACGCGCGGTCCTCGGTGGAGAAGGTCGTGGTGGCCGCTCCACCGCCGATGGAGTAGTTGATGACGTCGACGCCGTCCGCCACGGCGGCGTTGATGGCGGCGAGCAGGTCGCTCAGGGCGCAGATGTCGTCGGTGTTGACCAGCGGGTCGGGACCGGAGTAGCACGCCTTGTAGGCGGCGACCTTGGCCCCCGGCGCCACGCCGGAGATCTCTTCGAAGTCGATGCCCTCCACGCTCGCGGCGACGGCGTGATTGCCGGCGGCGGTGCCGGCGGTGTGCGATCCGTGCCCGTCCCCGTCACGCGGAGACAGCACGTCGGCGGAGAAGTCGTAGCCCGCGGCGGCAGCACCCGAGCTGAAGTACTTCGCGCCGATGAGCTTCGTGGAGTAGTCGTCGACGTCCCACTCCTCTCCGGTCACGCGCTCGCTGCGGAACGTCGTGCCGTCGCTCTTGGCGAAGACGACCTCGTTGCCGTCGAGGTACGGCTCCGCGCCGGGCGAGGTGCCCAGCGGCTCACCGGCGAACGACGGATGCTCCGGTGCGATGCCGGTGTCGATCACGCCGACGACCGTGCCGGCGCCCGCCGCATCCGGTCCGCCGACCGCTTCCCACACGCCGCCCTCGCCCTCGAGCCCGAGGAACTCCGTGGAAGGGACTGCGTCGGGGTGACGGATCTCGTCGGGCACCACCGCGGCCACGCCCTCGGTGGCCGCCAGCTTCGCGGCCTGCTGCGCGCTCAGCTGCGCGCTGAACCCGTTGGCCGCCAGCGTGTACGAGTACTCGCGGTCGGCCCCCACCTCTGCCGCGACCTCCTGCTGGCGGTCGTCGAGGAACTGGGTGTACTCCTGCACCTCGGGTGCCCTCGCGTCGAGCTTGTCGCCCTCGTCGGGCTGCGTCGAGCGCAGGTTGGACACGCCGCCGTCGTAGGTCGCGGCCGGCGCCTCATCCAGCAGCACGATGTACTGACCGCTGGGGGCGTCCACGGGAACGGGGCTGGTCACCTCCCCCGCGGCGACGGCGCCGTAACTGGCGGTGGCGGACAGGCCGGTCAGGAGCGCGGCAACCGCCACGACAGCGACCGAACGCAGGGGTCGACCCATAATGCGCTCCAGACGGGGGGATGTATCGAGCGAAATGCGTGACAGCTCTGCCGCGCGTTGCACAAACATAGCTCACAGGTCACTACCAGCCAATGGTCACATCGCCTCTGGATTCTCCCGGCCCGCGGCGGGCAGGCTCTCAGCGGCCAGGGGTACGCTGAACGCGTGGCCGCGGCATCCCGACTCCCCACGCGCGTCCTGCTGATCTGCGCGGCGATCGGTGTCGCAACGGGGCTGCTGTCGGCCGGCTGGGCCGTGCTGCACGCCATCACCGCCGTGGGCGCCGTCGCGCTGTACGGACTCGTGCTCGGATTCCACGCCCTGCCCGGCGTCATCGCGCAGGAGATGCTGCGCCAGCCGTGGGTCGCCCTCATCACCCATGCGATCGCGGCGATCGTGGGATCGGCGATCGCCCCGACGATGCTCGCCGGCTACATCCTGGCCGCGGTCGTCTTCGGCGGCGTGCAGGAGGGGGTCGCCGCTCTCACCCGCTATCGCCACTGGGAGCCGTGGCGCTTCTTCCTCTCGGCAGCGGTGACGGGCCTCGTGCTGGCCGTGCCCATGTGGTTCGCGTTCGGCGTCGCCGGCTTCGAGCTGTGGGTGCAGGTGGCCTTCGTGGCGCTGTTCCTGCTCGGACCCGTCGCCTGGACCGCGGTGGGACTGGCCGTGGGCACGGGCCTGCGCCGCGCCGGCGTCGCCCGCACCGCGACCCGGCGGTGACCGGGATCTCCGCCGCGCCGCTCCTGCGCCTGCGCGGCGTGGCGATCACCCACGACGGAGCCGACGTGGCGACCCCCGCCGACGTCGGGTTCGACGTGTCACCGGGCGAGGTCGTGCTGGTGCTCGGGCCCAGCGGCTCGGGCAAGTCCACCCTCGCGCTCGCCCTGAACGGCCTCATCCCCCACGCCGTCCCCGCGACGGTGACGGGCTCGATCGAGGTGGCCGGCATGGATGCGGCGACCACACCGGTGGCCACGTTGAGCACGCGCGTGGGAATGGTGTTCCAGGATCCCGACGCCCAGATCGTCACCGGCACCGTGCTCGACGAGGTCGCCTTCGGCCCAGAGAACCTGCGGCTGCCGGTGGACGTCGTGCTCACGCGGGCCGAGGCGGCTCTGCGCCGCGTGGGCCTGTGGGACCGACGCGGCGACAACCCGGATCTGCTCTCCGGCGGAGGGCGGCAGCGCCTCGCGATCGCGGCGGCGCTCGCCATGGGCTCGCCCCTGCTCGTGCTCGACGAGCCCACTGCGAACCTCGACCCGCGCGGGATCGAAGAGGTGTACGCCGCGCTGGCCGACGTCGTCGCCGCCGGCGACCGGGCGATCCTCCTCGTCGAGCACAACCTCGATGCCGCCGTGGGCCTGGTCGACCGGGTCGTCGTCCTCGATGGGGCCGGGCGACTGGTCGCCGACGGATCCGTCGACGACGTCCTGCGCGGCCGTGCGGAGGAGCTGCAGGCGATCGGGGTGTGGCTGCCGACATCGCTCCTCGCGGCGCTGCGGCTGCGCCGCGCGGGGTACGCCATCGATCCGCTCCCCCTCACCCCCGGCGAACTGCGCGCCGCGCTCGAGCGGACGCCGCCGCCGGCGGCGGCGTCCGAGGCGGCCGGACGCGGGCGGCCGGCCGCATCCGGAGGCGAGCCGATCGTGCGCGTGCGGGGGCTCACCCTGACCCGCGGGCGCGGGGCGGCCCGCACCACCGTCCTGGACGGCGTCGACCTCGACGTCGCGGCGGGCGCGTTCGTCGCCGTCGTGGGGGCCAACGGCGCCGGCAAGACGACGCTCGTGCAGGCCGTCGCCGGGGTGCTGCGCCCGCCACGCGGCACGGTGCGGCTCGATGGACTCGACGTGCACTCCGCCGACGCCCACACCCTGTCGCGGCGCGTCGGCTTCGTCTTCCAGAACCCCGAGCACCAGTTCATCGCGCACACCGTCTTCGACGAGATCGCCCACGGCCTGCGGATGCAGCGGCTGGCCGACGACGTCGTCCGCGCCCGCACGGACGAGATCCTCGAGCGATTCGGCCTCACCCGATACGCCGGGACGCATCCGTTCCTCCTCTCCGGCGGGCAGAAGCGGCGACTGTCGGTGGGCACCGCGCTCGTGGGCGGTGCGCGGATCCTGGTGCTCGACGAGCCCACCTTCGGTCAGGATCGCGCGCGGGCCGACGAGCTCCTGACGCTGCTGGACGGCCTGCGCCGCGAGGGCACGACGATCATCGTCGTCACTCACGACATGCAGCTCGTGGCCGAGCACGCCGATCATGCCGTCGTGCTCGCCGGCGGACGTGTACTGGCCGCCGCCCCCACCGCCGAGGTCTTCGCCGATGACGCCCTCCTCACGCGCGCGGGTCTCCGGCCGCCGCCGCTGCGGGCCGCGCTGCACGCACTCGCGCAGCATCCGGAGCTGTCCGCCGTGGCACGCCTCGCCGACCTCCCGGGCGGCAGCGGATGAGCGCGCGCGTCGACCCGTACGCCGCCCCCCTCGCGACGGGGCGGCTGCGGTTCCTGCCGCGCCTCAATCCCCTCGCCAAGCTCGCGGCGCCGCTGCCGGCGATCGTGCTCGTGCTCTTCGCCCGTGATGTGATCACCCCGCTGACCTTCCTTGTGCTGGGGTACGCGGTGCTGGTGGTGGGCGCCCCGTGGACGCGGCGCCTGGGCATGGCGCTGGGCGTTGTCGTGCCGGTGGGGGTGGCGGCGGTCGGCGTGGCGTTCTCGCTGTGGGCGGATGCGAGCCGCGTCGACGACACCGCCGTCCTCGTGCAGCTGGGCGGATGGACGTGGTACGCCGGCGCTGTGGAGAGCGGGTTCTCCACCGCGCTGCGACTGGCCGCCATCCTCGTCCTCGCCCTCATCGGCGGGATGACCACGACGGGGCCGGACCTCGTCCGCGCCCTCGTCCAGCAGCTGCGTGTGCCGTACCGCATCGGCTACACCGCCCTCGCCGCGTTCCGCTTCGTGCCGCGGTTCGGGTACGAGCTGGACGTCATCCGCCAGGCTCATCGCGTCCGCGGGGCCCACGGCGGCCGAGGACCCTTCGCCGCCATCGCCCGATGGGTCGGCTACATGGTGCCGCTGCTGGCGGGCGCCATCCGTCACGCCGAGCGCGTGGCCCTCGCGATGGATGCGCGCGCGTTCGGCGCGTACCCCGAGCGCACCGAACGCCACCTCGTGCCCTTCCGCACCCGCGACGCCGCGTTCGTCGCGGGGTTCTGGGTGGTCACCGTCGCGCTGTTCTGGGTGGTGCGCGCGTGGGGCGCCTGACGGCCCCGCGCCGCAGCATCCGGCTAGACATTCCCTAGAATCGGCCCAACGCCTCGACCGGGCGCGGAGGGGAGACGCCATGGCACGGCGACGCAGAACCGTGGCCCGGCACGCCCGCCTGGGCTCGCCCAGCATCGCCGGGCAGCTGCTGACCCTGGTCGCCGTCGCCGTGGCGGTCGTACTCGTGGCCGCCGCCGGCACCGTCGCGTACGCGACGTACGACCTGGCCGCGAGCTTCACCGAAGACGCCGTCGAGCTGGAGGACCAGCCGTCACCGCCGCCGGACATCGGGGCGATCGAGGGCGGGGTGAACCTCCTGGTCACCGGCATCGACGAGTGCGAACCGGAATACGCCCACTTCTTCGGCAGCCGGTGCACCGGGAAGGATGCCGCGAGCCGGCTCAACGACGTCAACATCCTGCTGCACATCTCCGACACTCCCCGGCGCGTGACGGTGGTGTCGTTCCCCCGCGACCTCATCCTGCAGGCACCCGGCTGCACCCGCACCGACGGGTCGCGCTGGAGCGGCGGGACGGTCCAGATCAACGAGCTGTACTCCATCGGCGGACTCAACTGCATCGCGAACACCGTCGCCGACCTCAGCGACCAGGAGATCCCCTTCGCCGCGACGGTGACCTTCGGTGGCGTCATCGAGATCACCGATGCCGTCGGGGGCGTGGAGGTGTGCCTCGCGCGGGGCATGCGCGACCGCGAGACCGGCATCGACTGGCCCGCGGGGCCGCGCACCGTCGCGGGGATCGAGGCGCTGCAGTTCCTGCGCACCCGCTACGGCGTGGGCGGCAGCGACCTCGCGCGGGTCAGCAACCAGCAGCAGTACATGTCGCGCCTGGCCCGCAAGCTCGTGAGCGACGAGGTGCTCTCCGACCCCGCGACGCTCTACCGGCTGGCGGCGACGGGGCTGCGCAACGTCGATCCGTCCACCACCCTGACCAACCCGCTCACCCTCGTGCAGATCGCGCTGGCCGTGAAGGACGTGCCCTTCGAGGAGATCGTGTTCGTGCAGTATCCGACGCTCACCGCGCCGTCGGACGAGGACCGCCTGGTCCCGAACTACAGCGCCGCCGCACCGCTGTGGCAGGCGCTGGCCGAGAACCGTCCGATCGAACTGACGGGCGAGGTCGGCGCCAACAACGGCGTCGTCGAGGTCACCCCCGAGCCCACCGACCCGTCCGCGCCGCCGACGGAGACGGCCGCACCCACGCCGACGGCCACTCCGACTGCGCCCTCCGACGCCGTGGCCCTCCCCCCGAGCGTGACGGGTTCCACCGCCGCGCAGGAGACCTGCTCCGCCGGAAACCTCTCCCAGTAACCCGGCCCCCGCCGGGGTCGCCCGGCGCGCACCCGTGTGCGCAGAATTCAGGAGATCCGCGCCCCCGGCGGCCGCCACAGCACCCCGGCCCGGCGTGTCTCCTGAATTCTGCGCGCTGACGGCTGGGCTCAGCGCCGCCCGGCGAGCTGGCGGCCGACGATCTCGCGCATGATCTCGTTCGTGCCGCCGTAGATGCGGTGCACGCGCGCGTCGAGGTAGGCCCGGGCGATGGGGTACTCCGTGATGTACCCGTAGCCGCCGTGCAGCTGCACGCACGTGTCGAGGACCTCGCCCTCGCGCTCGGTCGTCCAGAACTTGACCTTCGCGGCCTCCTCGGGCGTGAGCTTGCCCTCGCCGTACAGGGCGATCGCGCGATCGACGTACGCCCAGAGCACGTCGACGGTGGTCGCGACATCCGCGAGCCGGAACCGCGTGTTCTGGAAGTCGATGACGGGCGTGCCGAACGCCTCGCGGCTCTTGACGTACTCCAGCGTCCACGCGAGGCCGGCGTCCGCGGCCGCGGCGGCGGCGACACCGATCGAGAGGCGCTCGAGCGGCAGGTTGCGCATGAGCTGGATGAAGCCGTGCCCCTCCTCACCGCCGATGAGGTTCTCCTCGGGCACGAAGACGTCGCTGAAGGACAGCTCCGCGGTGTCGTGGCCCTGGAAGCCCATCTTGTGCAGCTTCTTGCCGTGCTCGAAGCCCGCCATGCCGTTCTCGATGAGCACCAGGCTGAACGCATCCGGGCGGTTGCCCTCGCCCGTCTTGACGAAGGTGACGACGAGGTCGGCGGTCTTGCCGCTGGAGATGAACGTCTTGGCGCCATTGACGAGGTATCCGCCGTCGACCTTCTTCGCCGTCGTGGTCACGCCGCGCAGGTCGCTGCCGGCGCCGGGCTCGGTCATCGCGAGGGCGCCGATCACCTCACCGGTCGCCATGCCGGGCAGCCACTTCTGCTTCTGCTGCGGCGTACCGAAGTGGGCGAGGTAGGGCACCGCGAGGTCGTCCTGGATGCCGAAGGCGCCGGCGAGCGAACCGGCACCGGCGCGGATGACCTCCTCCATCACGATCGTGCGGAAGCGGTAGTCCTGCAGCATCCCCGCGCCGCCGAACTCCTCCGGCACCGACAGGCCGATGAGGCCGGACTGGCCCGCCGCGAGCATCGTCTCGCGGTCGATCTCCCCTTCGGCGTCCCAGCGCTCGCGCGCCTGGTTGGAGACGTAGCGCTTGACGAATTCGCGCACCACGTCGCGGAACGCCTCGTGGTCTTCGTCGTAGATGTCGCGGTCCATGCCGACTCCCTCTCTGCTCCGAGTGGATGCTGTGGGCTCCGGCCGATCGACCGTGCTGCCCGAGCGATTCTAAGGGAGCGCTCCGCCGCGCCGGACGTCCGCTGTCGGAACCGCATCCCACCGACGGTGATACCCGGTGCCGCGTTGTGGGATGGCGCCAGATGCCGGCCTACTGCGCGTAGCCGGGGGCCGGAGGCAGGCCGAAGAACTCCTCGAGGGTGGTCCACCCGCCCTCGTGGTACGTGCGCGCGAGGTCGGGTCCGATGTACCGGAGGTGCCAGGGCTCGGGCATGTATCCGGTCACATCCGTCCGGCCCTCGACGTACCGCACGATCCAGCCGTACTCCCACGCGTGCTCGGCGATCCACCGCCCCTGTGGGGAGCCGGCGAGGTCGTCGATCGTCGCGCACGAGCCGTCGCACGGGACGACATCCGCCGTGAGGCCGGACTGGTGCTCGCTGAAGCCCGGCCGCGCGCTGACGAGGTCGGCGCCCTCCACGCCGCGGTCGGCGGCGTGCCCCCCGTAGGTGCTGCGCTGCGTCGCGTACGAGCGGTACGCGCTCTCCACGGCGATCTCGCCCGCACCGGCGCCGGCCGCCGCCTGGACGAGCGCGCTCAGGGCGGATGCCGCATCCTCTCGCAGCGCGGTGTCGGCGAGGGTGCGCACGCCCTCGGGCGCGCGCAGCGGGTTCGGCTCGACGTCGATGGGGACGTAGGGGCGCTGCTTGTTGATGACCACCCACACGCGGGCCGGATCGTCCAGCCGGATGCACGGCGCCGTCCCGGTCGCCACCGCGGAGCGGAACAGCTCGGGACCCCCGGCGGCCGCGATCGCCGCGGCGTCGTCGCCGGCTGCCACGGCGGCGGCGAGTGCGGGGTCCTCGCACAGCGTCCCACCTCCGGTCGTGCCGCCGGTCGGCGCGGGCGACATCACGGGCGTGGGAAGCCCTTCGGCCGGGATGGGCTGGATGAGCGCCTCCACCGTCTCCTGCGGGGCCGCGCTCGACGGCGCCGCCGCCGGTTCGGCCAGGGCCGGGGCGGTGAGGGCGGCGCCGGTCGCCGCGGCGGCGCCCGTTGCGAGCAGGAGGGCTCCGGAGAGCGCCACGACGACGCGCATCCCGGGTCGCCGGCGGCGTGCGTGCTGCGCAGGCGCCGTCACGCGGGTGCGGGCACTCCGCTGCGCGGCCTCGCGAAGCGCGCGGCGCGTCAGGGTGTGCGGGTCGGGTGCCGTCACGCTCCCATTGTCCCCCAGGCCGCCTCGCGCGTCAGCGCACGGCCGACGCTTCGAATCTCTGTGCGACCGTCTTGACAGAGATTCGTACGTCTGTTCCCATGGAACGATGAGGTGGCAAGGGCAGCAGCTGGGAGTCGACGACCCGTCCGCTCTCCCGGGCATGGAGCGGATGGACGGCCTCGTCCGCTCGGTCACGACACCGGAGTTCGCCGGCATGACCTTCCACGAAGTGCTGTGCAAGACGGCGCTGAACCGCGTGCCCGGCGCATCCGCCATGCCGTTCGACTGGACGGTGAATCCGTACCGCGGATGCAGCCACGCCTGCACGTACTGCTTCGCCCGCGGGACCCACGAGTACCTCGATCTGGACGCCGGCAGCGATTTCGACTCTCAGATCGTGGTCAAGGTCAACGTCGCCGACGTGCTGCGCACCGAGCTGCGGCGCGGCTCGTGGACGCGAGACCCGGTGATGCTCGGCACCAACACCGACCCGTACCAGCGCGCCGAGGGGCGCTATCGGATCATGCCGCAGATCGCATCGGCGCTGACCGAGTCGGGCACGCCGTTCTCGATCCTCACCAAAGGTTCGCTGCTGCGGCGCGATCTGCCGCTGCTCACGGATGCGGCGGCGTCGGTGCGCGTCTCGCTGGCCATGTCGATCGCGGTGTTCGACGATGTGCTGCAGAAGTCGATGGAACCGGGGACGCCGACCGCGCAGGCACGCCTGGACACCGTGAAGGCGGCCACCGAGGCGGGATTCCGGGTGACTGTCTTCCTCATGCCGGTCCTGCCCCATCTCACCGACTCGGTCGCGGCGCTCGACGACGCGCTGCGTCGCATCCGCGAAGCCGGAGCCGACCGCGTCGTATACGGCGCGCTGCATCTGCGCCCGGGCGTGAAACCGTGGTTCTTCGCATGGCTGGAGCGGGAGCATCCGGAGCTCGTCTCCTCGTACCGCGGCCTGTATCCCGGGGTCTCGTCGCAGGCACCGAAGGGGTACCGGAAGTGGCTCGCCACCCGGGTGCGGCCGTTGCTGCGGCTGCATCGCCTGGACGGGCGCGATGAGGACGACCATCCGCGCGGCCGGCCCGTGCCAGGCCTCGCCGATCGCGCCCTGCGCCCGGTCGAGGGCGATCCGGGCGCGTTGCGGGGCCTCGGGCCGGTGCAGGAGACGCGGCCGCGGGTCGCACCCGCCAGCGCGCCCACCCTTTTCTGACGACGCAGGCGCCGCGGGCGGTGCCCGCGATAAGCCCGCGAACGGCGAGACCGCACCCCACCGGCGAAACAACGACATCATGTCGCGGTCTCGTCGGTGCGATGCGGTCTCGCGGAGTCTGGTTCGCCTCCCGGCGGGGTTCCGTGGCCACCCCGTGCGGAGGACAATCGGCGAGCATGACCGACACCGCTTCGACGGACGACCGCCGCCGCATGTGGGACGCGAGTCGCCGTGCCCACCACCTGCTCTCCGGCGAGCGGCCCCTCACGATGACCGAGCAGCTCGAGCGCCTGACCGCGGGGAGCGCCGACCTGGACCGGCGCGGAGACGTCTACGGAGATGGCGTCATGCGCGAGCTGGAGGAGCGCATCGCCGCGATGCTCGGCATGCCGGATGCGCTGTGGCTGCCCACCGGCACGATGGCGCAGCAGATCGCCCTCCGCTGCTGGGCGGAGCGGGCCGGCACGACGCGGGTGGTGCTGCATCCGCGTCACCACACCCTGCTGAACGAGGAGGACGCGGTCACCGCGCTCGCGGCATTGACCCCCGTGTTCGCGACGGAGGAACCGCGCTACGCCACCGCCGAGGAGACGGGGGCGGCCGCGCGAGGTGCCGCGGCCGTCGTGTTCGAGGTGCCTTTCCAGGACCTCGGATACGAACTGCCGCCGTGGGCCGACTTCCGTGCCGCCGTCGGGGCGGCCCGCGCGGCCGACGCCGCCGTGCACCTCGACGGCGCGCGCCTGTGGGACGCCGCGGCGGTGTGGCGACGGGATACCGCCGAGGTCGCCGCACTCGCCGACTCGGTCTACCTCTCCCTGTACAAGGCGCCGGGAGCGATGTCGGGGGCCGCCCTGGCGGGCGACGCGGAGCTCATCGATCGCGCGCGCACGTGGCGGATCCGCTACGGCGGGCAACTCTTCTCAGCCTGGCCCGCGGTCGTCGGCGCGCTGCGCGGCCTCGATGAGCGCGTCTCGCGCGTACCGATGTGGACGGCCCACGCCGGTGTGATCGCCGGCGCTCTCGACGACGTCGGGATGCGGCCGCTCCCCTCCGCTCCCCGGCCCCGCGAGTTCTTCGTCCGCGCCGAGGCGAGCGCAGCCGACATGAACCGCGCGGTGCTGGAGGTCACAGAGACCACCGGATGGCGCTTCCTGCACGGATGGTGGGCGGAGGAGGGGGGCGGCGCGCTGGCGGAGATGACGACCGCCGATCCGGCGCTGGACTGGACGGCCGACGACGTCCACCGCGTCGGCAGGCTCGTCGCCGACCGCGCAGGCGGCACACGATGACGCCGCATCCGGCCCGCGCGCCGGATCGGCCCCATCCCGGATCAACTCGCGAACGGCGAGACCGCACCCCACCGGCGAAACCGCGACATGATGTCGCGGTCTCGTCGGTGCGATGCGGTCTCGCGGAGTGGGCCTCGCGTCAGGCGGGGACGTGGGCCGGGTCGGCGACCTCGGACACCTCGGACACCTCGGACACGTCGGCGACCTCGGATGCGTCGGACACCTCGGACGCGTCGGCGACGTCGGCGGTCGCGCCCAAGCGCAGCTGCTCGAGGAGGTCGTCGCCGGGGCGCACCTCGTCGAACGGCGCCTCGATCTCGGCGCGCTGCAGCATCTCGGTCATGCGGCGGCGGCGCTGACGCGGGATGAGCGTCACGACGGTGCCCGCGCGACCCGCGCGGCCGGTACGGCCTGAGCGGTGCAGGTACGTCTTGTACTCGTCGGGAGCGTCGGCCTGGATCACCAGGTCGATGTCGTCGACGTGGATGCCGCGGGCTGCCACATCCGTCGCCACGAGGACACTGACGCGTCCCGAGGTGAGCCGCTCCAGGTTGCGCGTGCGCTTGGCCTGGTTGAGGTCACCGTGCAGGGCGACGGCCGAGATTCCGGCGTCGTCGAACTGCTCGGCGAGCATCTCGGCGAAGGCGCGCGTGCGGGCGAAGACCAGCGTCTTGCCGTCGCGGTCGACCAGCGAGGTGAGGATCTCGGCCTTGTCACGGTGGTCGATGACGAGGATGCGGTGGTCGATGGTGCTCGACTCCTGCGTCTCGCCGGCCACCTCGTACACCGCAGGGTCCACGAGGAACTCGTCCACGAGCGCGGCGACCTCACGGTCCAGCGTCGCCGAGAACATCAGCTTCTGCGCGCCGTCCTGCACGAGGCGGAGGATGCGCTGCATCGGCTCGAGGAATCCGAGCTCGCTCATGTGATCGGCCTCATCCAGCACGACGATGCGCACGTCGGAGAGGTCGAGCTTGCCCTGGCGGATGAGGTCTTCGATACGGCCCGGGGTTCCGATGATGATGTCGACGCCCTTGCGGAGCGCGCCCACCTGACGGGCCTGCGGCACGCCACCGTAGATCTGCGTGGTGAACAGGCCCACACTGCGGGCGATGGGCTGCACGGTGCGATCGATCTGCAGTGCGAGCTCGCGCGTCGGAGCGAGGATGAGCGCCTGCGGCAGGCGACCGAAGGCACGCTTCTGACCGGCCTGCGCGCGCAGGAGGCTCTCCACGAGCGGGGCACCGAAGGCGATCGTCTTGCCCGAGCCGGTACGGCCGCGTGCGAGAACGTCGCGGCCCTCGAGGATCGGGGCGACGGTCGCCGCCTGGATCGGGAACGGCGTGGCCGCACCGAGGTCGGCGAGCGTGCGGACGATGTTGTCGCCCAGCCCGAGGCTCGTGAACGTCACATCCGACGTCTCCTGCGTCTGAACGGCCTCGGCCTGAAGCTTCTCGTGCACGACGTCGACGTGCTGCTCGTGCGCCTTCGAGGCCGTCTCCGACTTCCAATCGGACCGGTTCGGTCCGGCATCGCGGCGGGGGCGGTCGGAGAAGTCGCGACGCGGGCGGTCGTCGAAGGACCGCGCGGGGCGGTCATCCCGGCGGGGACGGTCATCGAACGAACGCGCCGGACGGTCGCCGTACGAACGGGCCGGACGGTCATCACGAGCCGGGCGGTCGCTGTACGACCGCGCCGGGCGGTCGTCGTACGAGCGGGCCGGACGGTCATCACGAGCGGGGCGGTCATCCCGGCGCGGACGGTCATCGAACGAGCGCGCCGGACGGTCGCCGTACGAACGCGCCGGACGGTCATCACGAGCCGGACGGTCATCCCGGCGCGGACGGTCATCGAACGAGCGCGCCGGACGGTCGCCGTACGAACGCGCCGGACGGTCATCCCGGGCCGGACGGTCATCCCGACGCGGACGGTCATCGAACGAACGCGCCGGACGGTCATCGAACGAGCGCGCCGGGCGGTCGCCGTACGAACGCGCCGGACGGTCATCCCGTGCCGCACGGTCATCCCGACGCGGACGGTCATCGAACGAGCGCGCCGGACGGTCGCCGTACGAACGCGCCGGGCGGTCATCGAACGAACGCGCCGGGCGCTCGTCGAAGGAGCGACGAGGACGGTCGGTGGACCGGATGGCGCGAGCCTCGTCGCGACCGGCACGCTCCTGTGCGGTCCAGCGGCGCTTCGGCTCGGCGGTGCCGGCCTCGGCGGGGCGGTGACCGCGGTGGTTCGGGCTCTTGCTGCCCGGTCGCGAGGCTGCGGGCCGCGCGTCATCGGTGCGGCGCTTGCGGTCCTGGAACGCGGGCTTGTCGCCGTAGCGCGGTTCGAAGTTCTGGGCGGGCCGGCCGCCGGCCGGCTTCTTGTTCTTGGGCATGGGGAATCTTCCTGGGTTGTATTCGCGCAAACAGCACGCGCCGTGCGCACGGCACGGCACAAACCCGGACATCCGTCGGCCGGGGCCATTAACTCTGATGATCGTCGGAGCGGATTCGCTCCTCCCATCGGCCCCTTGGACTCACAAACCCATCCGCGCGCAGCGCAGTGTCCAAAGCCGACGAGTCCACGTTAGTGCACGAGCCTGGGAACATGCCCCGCGCTCCGCTCACCGGCATGTGGCACCGCTCCCAGAAGACTTCGCCGAAGAAAAAGCCGCCACGCCGACGTAAATTCCCGGTGACAGGGGTGCTTTGGCCTACTTTCACATGCCCCTCGGGCGATAGCATGACCGAGACGGCATGCCGTCGCGCTGGGGGTTTAGTTAGTGGGCCGTCCGGCGTTCGTTGACCGACGGGCACATGGGGAGCGGGGAGCTCGGCGGGCAATGGGCGCCCTGTCCGTTTGGGTGGAGTTACCCGAGAATGAGTGCCGTCGTACCCGTCACCCGAACGATTCTCATCGTGTCACCACGCGCACTCGTCGCGCGTCTGACGTCGATGCAGCTGGCCTTCGGGGTGCTCGTCGTGCTCATCGGCGGCATCCTGCTGTCGGTGCTGACGACGACCGATCCGCTGTGGTGGCACCTGCACTTCAGCCAGCTGGGCACCTTCCACGACACCTCCGGCGCCCTCTTCAACGGCACCCTCGTGGTCGGCGGCACCCTCGTGGCGGTCTACGCGTACCGGGTACGCCGCGATCTCGTCCGCCTGGGCGCCCTCGTCGGCCGCCGGGGCTCGGGCTGGGCCGCCCAGGTGTTCCTCACCACGATCGGCGTCAATCTGGCGCTGGTGGGATGCGTTCCCCTCAACGTCAACCAGTCCGTCCACGACAATGTCGCTGCGGGAATGGTCCTGGGCTTCGCCGCGCTCCTGCTCACGTCGCCGGTGCTCCTGCACCGGATGCCGCGGCGCCT
This sequence comes from Microbacterium wangchenii, assembly GCF_004564355.1. NCBI lineage: Bacteria > Bacillati > Actinomycetota > Actinomycetes > Micrococcales > Microbacteriaceae > Microbacterium > Microbacterium wangchenii. The sequence continues at coordinate 144,177 of NZ_CP038266.1, read as the reverse complement.
GCTGCTGACGACCCTCGCCATCTTCGGATGCCTGTTCGCCGGTGGATGGCTGTTCGTCGACGGCACCATCAACCTCGCTCTGTTCGAAGTGATCGCCTTCAGCGCGATGTTCGCCTGGTCGGGCGTCTTCACCCATTGCCTGGGCGAGCGGGCGAAGGCCCCGGTCAGCCGGCCGGCCGCCCCCGACGCAGTCCGCGCCGTGTCGCCGGAGCCGGTGCCGGCGCCTCCGATTCGCTCATGTGCGTCTGAGTCGCGGCCGTGGCGTCCGAGCCGGCTCGCGCTGCCCGTCGCTCGCGTCGGCGGCGCGCCCGCTCGCCCCTCCGGCCGGTATCGTCGGCCAGCCGCTCGGGCCGCCGCTCCCGCCAGCCCTCGACCAGGTTGTAAAGGGTCGGCAGGACCAGCAGCGTCAGCACGGTCGACGATACGAGTCCGCCGATCACGACGATCGCGAGCGGCTGGGAGATGAACCCGCCCTGCCCCGTGATCCCGAGAGCCATCGGAGTCAGAGCGAAGATCGTCGCCAGCGCCGTCATGAGGATGGGCCGCAACCGCCTGGATCCGCCCGCGATGGTCGCGTCGTGGGCGCTGAGCCCCTGCTCGCGGTACTGATTCACGAGGTCGACCAGCACGATGGCGTTGGTCACCACGATGCCGATCAGCATGAGCACGCCGATGAGCGACGCGACTCCCAGCGGCACACCCGTGGCCAGCTGCAGCAGGATCGCACCCGTGGCGGCGAACGGCACCGAGATCAGCAGCAGGAGCGGCTGACGCAGTGACTTGAAGGTCGCCACCATGACGATGTAGACGATGAGGATCGCCGCCAGCAGGGCGAGCCCCAGCTGCGAGAACGCGTTCGTCTGGTCGGCGAGCACCCCGCCGATCTCGGCGCGCGCGCCGCTGGGCAGGTCGGCCGCCGCCAGCGCGCGGGTGACCGTGGCGGATGCGGCGGTGAGGTCGTCCGTCGAGGGGGTCACGGTCACCGTGGCGGTGCGCAGACCTCGCTGGGTCGTGATCGAGGCGGGCCCCTCGCTCTCCCCCACGGTGGCGATGGCGTCCAGCCGGATCGGGCCCGCCGCCGTGGGGACCTCCAGAGCCCGGAGCTCCTCCAGTGTGGTGGGCGGGTCGGAGACGGCGAGGTACACCGTGAGCGAGGTGCCGTCGATCTCCACCGTGCCGACCTGACGGGGCTGTCCCGCCGCCGACACGAGCCCGCCGACGGCGACCTCCGAGAGCCCGCGCTCGGCGGCCGCATCCCGGTCGACCGCGACCGAGATGTAGGGCAGTGAGGCTGCGAGGTTGCTCGACACCTGCCCGACGCCGGCGCGCCCGTCCAGCTCCGCCACGACGGCGTCGGCGGCCTGCTGCAGCGCTTCCCCGTCGGGGGCGCTCACGTCGATCGCGATGTCGGTCGACCCGAATCCGCCGCCGGCGGCGGCGACGGTGACCGTTCCGACGTCCTCGAGGTCGGCGACGGCCGCCTGCACGCGTTCCCGCACGGCGACCTGGTCGGCGTCGGGGTCGGTGGTGACGGAGTACGTCACGCCGCTGCCGCCGCCGGAGAACGCATCCCGCAGCGCCGATCCGCTCGAGCCGATCGACACCTGCACCGTCTCGATGCCGTCGACCTCGGCGAGGGCCTCCTCCACGCGCAGCGCGGCGGCATCCTCTGCCTCCAGGCTCGGCGCCGGACCGATGCTCTGGGTGATCGTGAACGTGTTCTGACCGGAGTCGCCGAGGAAGTTGGTCTTCAGGAAGGGAGCGGCCGCGCCGGTGCCGGCCAGGACGAGCACGGCGAGCCCGAGGGTGGCCCACGAGTGCTTGAGCGTCCAGGTGAGCACCGGCAGGTAGGCCTTCTGCAGCCGGCTGGGGGGCGCCTCGGGCGATTCCGGGTCGATCGGACGACCCTCCGCGTCCACCAGCTGCTTCCCCGGCCGCAGGAACCAGTACGCCAGCACGGGCACGATCGTCAGGGCGACGAACAGCGACGCGGTCATCGCGATCGCGACCGTCAGGGCGAAGGGCCGGAACAACTCGCCCGTGACATCGCCGACGAAGGCGATGGGCAGGAAGACGGCCACCGTCGTGATCGTGGACGCCGTGATCGCCGCGGCGACCTCCTTCACCGCCCGGATGATGGACCGCAGCTTGTCGGCGTCGCCGACGTAATGCCGCTTGATGTTCTCGATGACGACGATCGAGTCGTCCACGACGCGGCCGATGGCGATGGTGAGCGCACCGAGCGTCAGGATGTTGAGGGAGTACCCGAACGCCTGGATTCCGATGAAGGTGATCAGCACGCTCGTGGGGATCGAGATCGCGGTCACGATCGTCGAGCGCACCGACAGTAGGAACAGCAGGATCACGAGGACGGCGAACGCCAGACCCAGCAGCCCCTCTTCGGCGAGGGCCTCGATGGACTGCTGGATGTAGGGCGCCTGGTCGAACACGACTGTGAAGGACGCGCCCTCCAGCGATTCCTCCAGGTCGGGGAGGACGGCGAGCACGCCGCGGGAGACATCGACGGTGTTGGCCGCGGGGAGCTTGGTCACCGCGATCGTCAGCGCCGGCTCGCCGTCCACGCGGGAGACGCTGGAGACCGGATCGGTCTCCTCGGCCACGGTCGCGACGTCGCCGATCGTGGTGACTGCCGCGCCGAACTGGCCCGCCTCGGTGGGGACGAGCGGAAGGGCGGCGACGTCCTCGACGGAGGTGAGCTTGGCGCCGGTCTGAACCGTGAGGCTCTGGCCGTTCTCGGTGATCTCGCCGCCGGGGAAGAGCACCCCGTTCTGGTCGAGGGCGTCGGTGATGGCCTGTTGGGAGAATCCGCGCTCGGCCAGACGGGCCTGGTCGGGGGTGATCGTCACCCGCTGCCCGAGTCCGCCGACGATCTGCGCCGCGTTGACGCCGTCGACGTCCTCGAGGTCGGGGATGACCGTGGCCTCCAGGGTCGCCTGAGCGTTCTCGGCGTCATCGAACCCGGTGACGGCGATCTGGATGACCGGGAAGTCGTCGATGCTCGCAGAGATCACGTTGGGTTCGACCGACTCCGGCAGCTCGCTGTTGATGCGGTTGACGGCCTGAGTGATCTTCTGCTCGGCGGTGGCCAGGTCGGTGCCGTACGTGAACGACGCCGAGATGATCGAGGCGTTGGTGGTGCTCGTCGCGCTCGTGGATTCCAGTCCCGGCACACCTTGAATGGCCGTCTCGATCGGAGTGGAGACGTCGTTCTCGACGACCTCGGGCGACGCCCCCGGGTAGGTGGTCACCACGGCGAGCTGCGGGAACTCGATCGAGGGGATCAGTTCCTGCTTGAGGTTCACCAGGGCGAGCCCGCCGAAGACCGCGGCCACGATCGTGATGAGGGCGATGAGCGCGCGGTTCTTGAGGCTCAGGACGGCGAGATTCGACACGGATGCCCTTCGGACGTGACGTGGGATGACCGACACCGATGCCGGGCCCTCAGTATCCCACGCGTCACCTGGGCACTTCTCAGGTGAGGAGAGCCCCGCACACCGCTCCCAGCAGCGCGCAGATCACCGAGCCGACGAACGTTGCGACGGCGTAGCCGACCGCCGCGCGCGGGCGACGCTCCTCGGCCAGCAGCACGGTGGATACGGCCACCGAACTGAAGGTGGTGTACCCGCCGAGAAGACCCGCGCCGAGCACCCAGAGACCCGTGGAGTCCACGATGCCCGCCGAGATCAGCCCGAGGGCGAACGCTCCGGAGAGGTTCACGACGAGGATCCCCCAGGGCACACGCGAACCGGCGAGCCGTTGCACGACCAGGTCGAGCAGGTAGCGCAGCCCCGCCCCGGCACCGCCGGCCAGCGCCACCGCGGCGAACAGGGACGGCGTCATCGCGGTGCCTTCCGCCGACGTGCGACCACGACGCCGGCCCACGCCGCCAGGGTGCCCGCGATCACGGTGGCGGCGCCCCACGCCAGACCGGCCGGATCGACCGACTCCACGGCGAGGGCGCTGTAGGTCGTGAAGCCGCCCAGGATGCCCGCTCCGAGGAAGTGCTGTGCGCCGGCCGGGGTCCGGGCCGGCCTGGACCGCGTGCCTCCGCCGAGCACGAGCCCGAGCAGGAAGGCTCCCGTGACGTTGACGACCGGCACGAGGGCGGGCCCCAGCCCCTCGCCGAAGGCCAGTGTGATGCCCAGCCGCGCGGCGGTGCCGATCACCCCGCCGAGGATCACGAGCGCGAGGTGGACCCACGAGAACACACCGACACCCTAGCCCGGTGCCTCACTCCCCGAGGATGAGGCGGCGGATCGCAGCGTCTCGGGAGCCGTCCAGGTCCATGAGCTGCCCGCGCCGGTAGAGCGTGAAGACGCGCGGATCGATGTAGCTGCCCCGCGCCACGGAGGGAGTGTTGCCCAGCTTCTCCGCCGTGGCGCGCACGGCGAGCAGCTCTGCGCGCTTGAGGTCCGTCTTGGTGTCGACGGTGCCGATGCGCGCGAGGGTCTCGGCCGCGAGGATGGTGCCGCGCAGGGTGCGGAAGTCCTTCGCGGTGAACGATCCACCTGTCAGTGCCCGCACGTACGCGTTCACGTCGCCCGGCGTCAGGGGCACGCGGCGCCGGCCGCGGACATACGCCAGCAGGTGCGCGCGGGGACGGCCCGCGGCCAGCTCCGACACGGCGCGGGCGAGGTCTTCGTCGTCCAGCTCCAGGAGGGCGCGCTTGCCGCTCTTGGCCGGGAACGACAAGGTGACGTGCGAGCCGTCGACCTCGGCATCCCGGCGCAGGAGCGTCGTGAGACCGCGACTGCCGTTGCTGGCGAAGTACCGCGCGGACCCCACCCGCGGGGCGACCTGATCGAGCAGCCGGAAGGCCACCGCCAGCACACGCTCACGGTCGAGCTCCTCGCGGCGGATCGACTGCGTGACCCGTCGCCGGGCACGCGGAAGGGCGGCGGCGAGTTCGAGCGCGCGCGCGTACTTGCCCTTGTCGCGCTTCTTCGACCACTCCGGGTGGTAGACGTACTGGCGCCGGCCGGCGTCGTCGGTGCCGACGGCCTGGATGTGACCGCGCGCCTCGCGGGAGATCCACACTTCACGCCACGCGGGCGGGATGACCAGTGCGTGTGCGCGTTCGGCGTCCTCCGAGGGAGCCGGACGGCCCCGGTGGTCGACGTAGCGGAATCCGCGCCCCGAGCGCACGCGACGGTACCCCGGGTCCTCGAAAGGCCGGACCCGGATGAGTCGTGCCACCCTCAGTGGTTTCGGAGCATGGAGATGAGCTCGGACTTCTTCTTGCCCGAGTAGCCGCTCAGGCCGAGTTCCTTGGCACGCTTGCGCAGTTCGGCCACGGTGCGGTCTTCGTAGTTATCGGCGTTGGCCCCGCGGCTGCCCACCTTCGAGCGCCCCTGCGCCGCGGCGGCGTTGGAGATGCGTGCGGCCTTCTCCTTCGACGCGCCGTCCTTGCGCAGCTCCTCGTACATCTCGCGGTCCTTGAGGTTCGATCCACGTCCAGCGGGCATCGCGACTCCTTTCGACGGTCCGAAGGTACGAGGCCAGGAACGGGACTGACATGGGGTTGACAGGGAACGCCCCTTCCCTACGCGCGACGCGCGTGCTAGCACCCGGCTTCCGCGGTCGTCAACCCCTCGCATCCGCGGAGGTACACCGGGCATTGTGGATGAGCGCCGCACACGGCGCCCGACGCCCTGCCCTCCAGCGGGGCGTCGTCCTAGAGAAGGAGTAGACCTCGACATGAACATCGCCCTCCTCATCATCATCGTCGTCGCCATCGTGCTGGCCATCGTGGGCGGTCTGAACACCGCGCTCAACTGGCTGCTCTGGGTGGCACTGATCGTCGGCGTCATCGCGCTGATCGCATTCCTGTTCCGCGTCATCAGCGGACGCAAGAGCGTCTGACCCCCTGGATGGATCGGCGCTTCGGGTGCGCCGGATTCATCGCCTGCGCGATCTGATCGATCGCGACCACGGATGCCACGTCCTTCCCCCCAAGGGACGTGGCATCCGTTCTTTCCCTCACCAGGTCGTCTCGGCGTAGATCCTCAGCGCCGACCGCACGAACTCCGCCCCGGCCGTCCCGCCGGCACTCGTTGCGTAGGTCCGTGCGAAGCGGGGGTCGCCGACGTACATGTCGGCCAGTCCGAGGACATAGCCCGCCACATCGCCTCCGGGCTGCGCGGCCGGCGTACCCGGCACTTCCGTCAGCCAGGCGACGTGGCGCGCAGCCAGGTCCTGTGCGGCCTCACCGGCCGGATCGTCGCCGCGCTCGGCCGCGTCGATCCATTCGCGGATGAGAGCGGCCGTGCGCCGTGACCATTCCGATTTCTCCTCGGTCGATCGCGCACGCCACCACGCGTCCGAGCGCTCGTAGGCATCACTCCCCCAGCGCTGGACGACCTCCTCCCGGTGCTCCGTGTGATCGAATCCGTCGAACATCTCCTGTGCCATCAGGCGTCCACCTTCTCTTCTCTTCTCCAGGGTCTTCTCCACCGCGGCGATCTGCCGCGTCAGCCGTTCCTGCTCGCGGCGCAACCAGGCCAGATGCGTGGCGAGCGCCGACTCCTCCGAACCCTCCCGAGCCAGCACCTCGGCGATCTGGGCCAGGCCGAGTCCCAGTTCGCGCAGGAGGAGGATCCTCTGCAGCCGCACGAGTGCGTCCTCGTCGTAGTACCGGTACCCGTTGCCGCCGACGCGGGAGGGATGCAGCAGCCCGACGGCGCCGTAATGGCGCAGCGTGCGACTGGTCGTGCCGGTCAGCTGCGCGATCTGCTGAATGGACCATTCCATGTCCGTCCCCTTTCCCCTCCACGGTAGAAGTTGACGTCGCGTCAATGTCAAGCTCATCTCAGCGCCTTCGTCCCCTCAGCTCTTGACACAGACGCGATATATCGTGTTATTCTCCCCAGACGCGATATATCGCGATCCACCCTCTTCACCCTCAGGAGTTCTCATGACCCTCGAGAAGTGGCTCATCCACCCGGGCGAGACGCGCGTGATCGACATCGAGACCGTTCGTTCGCTCAAGGTCGGCCTGGTCGGCGGCCAGATCGACATCGTCGCCCACGACCAGCCGGGCGCCCGCATCGAAGTGCACGGCGTCACGGTGAAAGATCTGCGCATCGAGATCACCGACGACAGCCTCGAGATCGATCATCCTCAGCTGCGGTGGGACAACTTCCTGGAGGTGTTCCGCAACTTCGGAGCGGGCGGCCCGCGCGCGGAGATCAGTGTCGCGGTCCCCCGTGACATCGCCCTCACCCTCGGAGTCGTCAGCGCGAGCGCCCTGCTGTCGGGGCTGCACACCGACGCGCGGCTCAACACCGTCTCGGGCGACATCATCGTCGACGGCCTGACGGGCGATCTCAGCGTGAACGCCGTCTCCGGCGACGTGCAGGTGCGCCAGCTGCAGGGTGCCCTCAGCGCCAACAGCGTCTCGGGTGACATCGCGGCGACCGGCAGCGTGTCGAAGGCGTCGATCGACACCGTCTCGGGAGCCATGCTGGTGGACTCGCGCGGCACGGTCCACTCCATCGGCGTGAACACGGTCAGCGGCAACGCCACCATCCGCCTGGACGACGATCTTCCCGCCAACTACGCCGTGCGCAGCGTGAGTGGCCGCATCCTCATCGACGGTCAGACCCGCTCCGGGTCGGGACCGACCAACTACACCGGGTCCACCGGCGAACTCAGCGGTTCCTTCGTCGACGTGCGCGCCCACTCCGTCTCCGGGAACGTCACCGTCCTGCGCCGCGGATCATCCGGTGTGCGCCAGTCCGACCTCGAGGCCGAGGAGGAGTGGTGATGGCCGCCGTCTTCTCGCACGGCGACCTGCGCCTGTACCTCCTGAGCCTTCTGGACGAGTCGCCGCGCCACGGGTACGACCTCATGCAGGCGCTGTCCGATCGCACCGGCGGCACGTACACGCCCTCCGCCGGCACCGTCTACCCCCGCCTGGCGAAGCTGGAGGAGGAGGGGCTCGTGACCAAGACGGTCGAGGGACGCAAGACGGTGTACGAGATCACCGATGCGGGCCGGGCCGAGGTCGCCGCCCGCGCGGGCGAGCTCGACGGGATTCAGGCGGGACTGGCCGACAGCGTGCGCCTGATCGCCGACGAGGTGCGCGGCAGCGTCCGCGAGGCGATGCGGAGCCTTCGCGCCGACCTCGCCGCCGCGGCCAAGGAGGAGCGCCGCAGCGCGCCGGCCACCCCCGCCGACGACGTCCGCACGCGCAGCCGGGAACAGCTGCACCGCGCGGACGCGATCGTCAACGGCTTCCGCGCCCGCGTGCGCGCCGACCTGCGCACGCACGTCGCCCGCGGCGGAGAACTGAGCTCCGCAGTCATCGACGAACTGGAGACGGCGCTCGATGACGCATCCGGCGCGATCGTCCGCGCCATCCGGGGCTGAGGGTCAGCTCCAGACGATGTCCTGATCGTCGGGCACCGGATCGCCCAGCGGGATCACGAGCAGCGGCCGGTGCTGACGGTGACTCAGCCGCGCCGCCACCGAGCCGGTGAAGAACTCCCGCAGCGAGTCGCCGAAGCCGCGCTTGCGGGTGCCGACGACCAGCAGCTTGGCGTCGATGCGCTCGGCCAGGTGCTTGATGGCGAGGGCCGGATCGCCGACCAGCTGATGCACGCTCCACGGCACAGGGCACTCGGCCAGGGCCGCTTCGGCGGCCGCGCGCACCTCGTTGAGCTCGACCTCGCCTCCACCGACGTCGAGATCGATGGGCGCGGAGTGCACGAAGCCGTCGGGGTCTTCGAACGTGACGAAGCGGGTGACATCCACGTGCGCGATCACCAGTGGCGCCGACAGCAGCCGCGCATAACGCGCGGCTTCGATGATGACCCGGGGGGATTGCCCGGGAACGGCGCCGACGATCACCGCACCGTGTGGAGCATCCGCGGCGGCGGCGGCTCGTTGCTCCGGACTGCCGGCTGCTTCGTCGACCATCTGCATCCCCTCGCGTCCGGCCGCCGCGCAGAGAGGGCGGAAGGCCACCGTGATATCCTGAATGCTACTCTTACCGGTTTCTATCCGGATCCGTGAATGCGTCGGGCCGCGAACAGCCCGCGTTGTCGAACATGAGGGGGTCTCGCATGGGGCGTGGCCGTCAAAAGGCGAAGCACACCAAAATCGCCCGGGAGCTGAAGTACGACACGTACTCGGTGAACCTCGCCGCCCTCGAGCGAGAGCTCGGTCACAACGGCGAGGACGAATACGTCGACAAGTGGGCCGACGAGCACGAGGACAAGCTCGAAGGCGAAAAGGCCTGACACCCCACTGAGGGGCAGGCCCGTCAGCGAAGACGGTCGGCTGCAGCGGTGCTGCGGCCGACCGTTTCGCTGTGCGCGCGGCGCGGTCAGGACTGCTGGCTGCCCTCGACCCACGCGAGGTACTCGGGGGTGACGGTGCCCGTGACGTACCGGCCGTCGAAGCAGCTCATGTCGAGGTCTTCGACGTCGGATCCCTCGAGGATCGCCGCCTTGAGGTCTTCGACCTCCTGGTAGACCAGGTAGTCGCAGCCGAGCTCCTCGGCGATCTCGGGCACCGTGCGGCCGTGGGCGACGAGCTCCTGGCGTGAGGGCATGTTGATGCCGTACACGTGGGGATAGCGCACCGGCGGGGCCGCCGAAGCGAACGTCACCGTCTTGGCTCCCGCATCCCGCGCCATCTGGATGATCTCGCGGCTCGTGGTCCCGCGCACGATCGAGTCGTCGATGAGCAGGACGTTCTTGCCCTTGAACTCGCTGGACATCGCGTTGAGCTTCTGGCGCACGCTCTTCTTGCGCACCGCCTGCCCGGGCATGATGAAGGTGCGGCCGACGTACCGGTTCTTGTAGAAGCCCTCGCGGTACTCCAGCCCGAGCTTGCGGGCGACCTGCATCGCCGCCGGCCGCGAGGAGTCGGGGATCGGCATCACGACGTCGATGGTTCCCGGCGGGGTGTACTTCGCGATGGTGTCGGCGAGCCGCTCCCCCATCCGCAGCCGTGCCTCGTACACCGAGATGCCGTTCATGATCGAGTCCGGTCGCGCGAGGTACACGTACTCGAAGGAGCAGGGCTTCAGCACGGGGGCGGACGCGACCTGTCGCGTGTGCAGGGTGCCGTCGAGCGTGACGAAGACGGCCTCGCCGGGCATCACGTCGCGGACCACCTCGAAACCGGCGTTCTCCAGCACGAGCGACTCGGAGGCGACGACCCACTCGTACCCGGCGGTGCCTGAGCCGGTCGGCGAGGCGACGGGACGGGTCCCCAGGATGAGGGGCCGGATGCCGAAGGGGTCGCGGAAGGCGAGGAGCCCGTGCCCGGCGATCAGGGCGATGGCCGCGTACGATCCCTCGACCCGCTCGTGTACGCGCGCGACCGCGCGGAACACCTGGTCGGGATCGAGGTCGGGCTCGGTGATCTCGGACTGCAGCTCTGACCCGAGGATGTTCACCAGCAGCTCGGTGTCGGACGTGGTGTTCAGGTGCCGGCGGTCTTTGTGGAAGAGCTGATCGGTGAGCTCGCGCGTGTTGGTGAGGTTGCCGTTGTGCACCAGGACGATGCCGTACGGAGCGTTCACGTAGAACGGCTGCGCCTCCTCCTCGCTGGAGGCGGTGCCCTTCGTGGCGTACCGGACGTGGCCGAGGCCGATCTCACCCAGGAGCGTGCGCATGTCACGCGTGCGGAAGGCCTCGCGCACCATGCCGCGCTGCTTGTTGATGTGGAAGACGCCGTTCGCCTCCGCGGTGGCGATCCCGGTGGAATCCTGCCCACGGTGCTGCAGCAGCAGCAGGGCGTCGTAGATCTCCTGATTGACCGGGCCGCGCCCGACCATGCCGACGATGCCGCACATGGGGTGTTATTCCGCTCCGTTCCCGGGTGACCCGGTGCTGCCGGCGGGGGTGCCGCCGCTGTCCGCGTACGCGCCGACGAGGCGCACCGCGCCGCCGTCGACGCCCTTGGCGCCCTGCTCGAAGTCGCCGTCCGGGCGCTGCCCGTCGCGGACGACACCCACCTGCCACGTCGCGATGCCGTCGGCGGCGAGGGCGGCGGCCGCCGCATCCGCGTGCTCGGCGGCGACGACGGCGAGGAAGCCCACGCCGAGGTTCCACGTGGACTCGGTGGCGGCCAGCGGCATGTCGCCGAGGTCGGCGAGGACGCGGAAGACGGGCGGCGGCGACCACGTGGCGCGATCGACGTCGACCCACGTTCCCCGCGGCAGCACGCGGGCCAGGTTGGCCGCGATGCCTCCGCCGGTGACGTGGCTCAGCGCGTGCACGCCGGCGTCGCCGGAGAGCAGCCGCAGGAGCGGGGCCGTGTACAGGCGCGTGGGCTCGAGGAGCACCTCACCCCACGTCGTGCCGAAGTCGGCGGCGTGATCGCCGTAGCCGATGCCGCGGCCGGCGACGATGTGCCGGACGAGGGAATAGCCGTTGGAGTGCAATCCGCTGGAGGCCAGGGCCAGCACGACGTCGCCGGCGGCGACGCGCTCGGCCCCGAGCACCTTGTCGGCCTCGACGACGCCGGTCGCCGCACCCGCGACGTCGTAGTCGTCCGGTCCGAGCAGGCCGGGGTGCTCGGCCGTCTCGCCGCCCACGAGCGCTGTCCCGGTTTCGGAGCATCCGCGGGCGATGCCCGCCACGATCGCCGCGATGCGCTCGGGCACGACCTTGCCGCACGCGATGTAGTCGGTGAGGAAGAGGGGCTTCGCCCCCACCACGACGATGTCGTCGACGACCATGCCGACCAGATCGATGCCGATGGTGTCGTGCTTGTCGACGGCCTGCGCGATGGCCACTTTGGTGCCCACGCCGTCGGTGCTGGTGGCCAGCAGCGGCTTCGTGTACGCCCGCAGCGCCGTCGCGTCGAACAGCCCGGCGAATCCGCCTACGCCGCCGAGGACCTCCGGCCCGTGGGTGCGGCGTACCGCCGACTTCATCAGCTCGACCGCTCGGTCACCCGCCGCGGTGTCGACGCCGGCTTCGGTGTAGGGGTTGTGGGACGCCACGCCCTCAGCCTAGCGGCGCTCCCGGAGGCCTCGGCGCCGCGTGCGGGCGTTCGGCGAGCGGGGCGGGTGCGGCGCGGCCGGAATGATGCGCGCAAGGGGAGGAAAGGGGTGCGGAGAGGCTCCTATGATGGGCGGCATGCGGGACGGGAACGGTCCGGAGTGGGTGATCCGCGAGGACGCGGGTCAGCCGGTGCTCGTCGCGCTCTACCTGCGACAGGCCCTGGGGATCCGCTCCCCCGACGAGCTCCCCCACCTCCGCGGGGCGCCCCCGCGGATCGAGCACAACCGGCCCGACGACCTCCAGGCGCTGCTGGAGCGCCAGTGGCGCGCGTACTGGGCGATGACGGTCGAACCGCAGGCGCATCCGTCCCCCGAACCGCTCGACCTGGTCGACGGATTCGACACGCTCGTCGCGCTGCCTTCGTCCGCGGGCGCGCTGCGCAATGCGATCATGCCGTACTCCGAGTCGGCGGTCGGGTTCGCCCGAACCGCACATGAGCGCTACCGCGTCAACGCCAAGCCGGGTGTGTCGTACCGGGCGTACGCGAGCGCCATCGCCGAGCACGAACGTCAGGTGGGCCGGCGCGCGCACTCGTTCGAGCTGAACGTGCAGGTGCTTCCGCTGTCCCAGCGTGGCGTGTGGTGGATCGGATCGCTGACGGTGGCGGTGACCGACGGTCTGCGCGGCGATGTCGTCGCCTTCGACGCGGCCATCCACCCGATCATCGCCGAGCTGGCCTGAGGGCTCAGCCGGGCCGGTTCACCGACTCGTGGTCGACGCGCACGTCGCGCGTGCGCTTGCCCACGACACGGTCGAGGATCAACGCCATCGCGCCGGCGAGGGCGATCCCCACGGGCACGCAGATGAGGGTGATGAACCCGAACACCTGCAGGCTCGAGTACTGCATGCCCGAGTTCGGGCTCACCATCGAGGTGCCGTCGAAGGCGAAGGTGAGGATCATCGCCACCAGCAGGCCGAGCGCCGCCCCCAGGGCGAGGAACACGCCGTACTTGGGAGCGCGGCGCACGCGCACCGTCTCGATGTCGTCCCGCACGGACGGCGGCTGCTGATCGGACATGCCTCTATTGTCGCACCGCGGTCGGCGGCCGGCTCGTGCCCACCGGCTGGATCCGTCAGGGACGCAGCGGCAGAAGCTCGGTCAGGTTGGCCCGGACGCCGGAGGCGGCGATGCGGCCCGAGTCCGCCGCATCCGCCCACGACTCCCCGCCGGTGGCGAGGGCGATCCACGTCTGCGGGTCGGTCTCCACCACGTTCGGGGGTGTGCCGCGCGTGTGGCGCGGACCCTCGATCACCTGGACGGCACCGAAGGGCGGCACGCGCACCTCGACGGTCTGGCCCGGCGCCTTCTCGGCCAGCAGCTGCAGCAGGTAGCGGACGGCGGTGGCCAGGTCGGTGCGGGCCGGCGCCGCACCGGCCGTGCGGGCCTCGGAGACGGCGGCCAGTGCACGACGGCCCTCGGCCGTGTCGATCCTTCGCGGCATGACTCCACGCTACGCCGCCACCGCAGTGGCGCGCGGCCACGGGCGGGCGGGTGCGGGCTGGGTAGGCTGGGCGCGTGCGAATCCTCGTCCTCGGCTCCGGTGCCCGCGAGCACGCCCTCATCCTCGCCCTGCGGTCCGAAGACGCCGATCACGCGATCTTCGCCGCTCCCGGCAACGCCGGCATCGCCGCCGACGCCCACCTCGTGCCCCTGGACCCGAGCGATCCGGTCGCGGTGACCGAGTTCGCCGGCACCGAGAGCATCGGCCTCGTCATCGTCGGACCCGAGGCGCCGCTCATCGCCGGCGTCGCCGACGCCCTGCGCACCCGCGGCATCCCGGTGTTCGGCCCCGGCAAGGCGGCCGCGCAGCTGGAGGGCTCCAAGGCTTTCGCGAAGCGCGTGATGGATGCCGCGGGCGTCCCCACCGGCCGCGCGATCCGTGCCCACACCCTCGCGGAGGTCGCCGACGCCCTCGACGAGCTCGGAGCTCCGCACGTGGTCAAGGCCGACGGGCTCGCCGCCGGCAAGGGCGTGCTCGTCACCGACGACCGCGCCGCCGCGCTCGCCCACGCCGAGACGTATCTGACCGGCGCCCCGGTGCTCGTGGAGGAGTTCCTCTCCGGCCCGGAGGTGTCGCTGTTCTTCCTCAGCGACGGCGACAGCGTGCTGCCCCTCAGCCCGGCGCAGGACTACAAGCGCCTGCGCGACGGCGATGCCGGCCCCAACACCGGCGGCATGGGGGCGTACTCGCCGCTGCCATGGCTCTCCGAGCGCTTCGGCGGCGAGGAGGAGTTCGTCGACCTCGTCACCCGCGACATCGCCCGTCCCGTCATCCGGCAGCTGGATGAGGAGGGCACGCCGTTCATCGGGCTCCTCTACGCCGGCCTCATCCTCACCGACGAGGGCGTCAAGGTCATCGAGTTCAATGCGCGCTTCGGCGACCCCGAGACGCAGGTCGTGCTGCCGCGGCTGGTGGATCCGCTCTCCGAGCTGCTGCTGGCCGCAGCATCCGGTCATCTCGAGGACCGTCCGCGCCCCGCCTTCGCCGAGGCGACCGCCGTGACCGTCGTCCTCGCGAGCGAGGGCTACCCGGAGGCGCCGGTCACGGGCCGGACGCTGAGCGGCCTGGAGGAGGCCGGCGCCGTCGACGGCGTGCACCTGGCCCACGCCGCCACCGTGCGCGACGGTGCCCACCTGGTCGCCTCGGGCGGGCGCGTGCTCAGCGTCGTCGGGCTGGGCACGACGTTCCACGAGGCGCGCACCCGCGCGTACGACGCCATCGGCCGCATCGGCCTGGAGGGCGCCCAGTACCGCACCGACATCGCCGACCGCGTGCTCGAGGCCTGACGCCGGGCACCGGGATAATGGGCCGGGTGACCCACACCCTGGAACTTCCCGGCTGGACCCATGTGTACTCCGGCAAGGTGCGCGACCTGTACGTGCCGCAGGGCACATCCGAGGGTTCCCGGCCGACGCGCATGCTCGTCGTGGCGAGCGACCGCGTGAGCGCGTTCGACCACGTCCTCTCCCCCGGAATCCCCGGCAAGGGCACGATCCTCACCACCCTGAGCCTGTGGTGGTTCGACCGCCTGGCCGGCGGCGACGGAGGCCGCCGCATCCCGAACCACCTCATCCCCGACCACGTGCTCGTGGGCGACGCGGCGCTCGAGCTCATCCCGGAGCAGGTCGCCGGCCGCGCGATGGTGGTCGCCGCCCTGGACATGCAGCCGATCGAATGCGTCGTGCGCGGGTACCTCACCGGGTCGGGATGGGCCGAGTACCGCGAATCGGGGACGGTGTGCGGCATCCCGCTGCCCCAGGGCCTCGGCGACGGCGACCGGCTTCCCGAGCCGCTGTACACCCCGGCCTTCAAAGCGCCGATGGGCGAGCACGACGAGAACATCTCCTACGAACGCAGTGTCGAACTGGTCGGCGCCGACACCGCGGCTGAGCTGCGCGACCTGTCGCTGGAGATCTACCGCCGCGCCGCCGCGACCGCCGAGGAGCGCGGCCTCATCCTCGCCGACACGAAGTTCGAGTTCGGGCGCAATTCCGCCGGTGCCCTCGTGCTCGCCGACGAGGTGCTCACCCCCGACTCGTCGCGATACTGGGATGCCGCCGCATGGCGGACCGGCGCCACCCCCGCCGAGCGGATGGCGAGCTTCGACAAGCAGATCGTGCGGGACTGGCTTGCGGAGCACTGGGACCGTCAGGGCGAGCCGCCGGCACTCCCCGACGGCATCGTGCAGCGCACGCAGGCCCGGTACGCAGAGCTGCTGCAGCGGCTCACCGGTCACTGAGATCCGGCGCGGGGCCACCGACGGCGGACGCGGCGTAACCGCGCCGAAACGCCGCGTATCGCTATGGTGTCGGAGGCGCTACCCGAGGAGGACCCCGATGCCGGTGTGGAAATTGCATGGAAACGGCCGAACCGTCGAGCCCGGCGCGGTCGTGCGCCCCGATGAGCGGCTGAACTGGCCCGCGACGATCGCGGTGGGCGTGCAGCACGTCGTCGCGATGTTCGGCGCGACCTTCCTCGTCCCGGTGCTGACCGGATTCCCCGTCTCCACGACGCTGCTGTTCTCCGGCATCGGGACGCTGCTGTTCCTCCTCGTCACCCGCAACAAGCTCCCCAGCTACCTCGGCTCCTCGTTCGCCTTCATCGCGCCGGTCACCGCCGCCACCGCCTCGGCGGGGATGGGATCGGCGCTGGCCGGTATCGTCGCCGTCGGCGTGCTGCTGGCCGCGATCGGCTTCGTCGTGCAGTTCGCCGGCATCGGCTGGATCGACAAGCTCATGCCGCCGGTGGTGGCCGGCGCGATCGTCGCACTCATCGGCTTCAACCTCGCCCCCGTGGCGTGGGACAGCTACCAGCAGCAGCCGCTGCCCGCCACGATCACCCTGGCCGCGGTCATCCTCTTCAGCGTGATGTTCCGCGGTTTCCTCGGTCGCATCTCGATCGTCCTGGGTGTCGTCGTGGGCTACCTGGTCACCGTCGTGCTGCAGCTGGTCACGGGTGAGCAGCTCATCGACTTCGCCCCGGTGGCGGATGCCGCGTGGATCGGGCTGCCCGAGTTCCACCTCGCCGACTTCGCGTCGCCTGGCACGTGGAGCGTCATCGCGATGTTCCTGCCGGTCGCGCTCGTCCTCATCGCCGAGAACGTCGGACACGTGCGCGGCGTCGCCACCATGACCGACCCTTCGGTGAACCGCTCCACCGGCCGCGCGCTCATCGCCGATGGCGCCGCGACGACCCTGGCCGGCGCCTTCGGCGGCTCGGGCACCACCACTTACGGCGAGAACATCGGCGTCATGGCCGCCACGCGCGTGTACTCCACCGCGGCCTACTGGGTCGCCGGGTCCGCCGCGATCGTGCTGAGCCTGTCGCCGAAGATCGGCGCGGTGTTCAACACCATCCCGCCGGGCGTCCTCGGCGGCGTCACGACGGCCCTGTACGGACTCATCGGCATCATCGGCATCAAGATCTGGGTCGACAACCGCGTGGACTTCTCCCGCCCGGTCAACCAGTACACCGCGGCGGTATCGCTCGTGATGGCCATCGCCGGGTTCACGATGGTCTGGGGCGAGTTCTCCCTCGGTCCGATCGTGCTCGGCGCCGCGGCGGCCCTGGTGATCTACCACCTCGGCAACCTCGTCGCCCGGCTCCGCAAGACCGGTGCCGATGACGGCGGGCCGATCCCGGCCGTCGGGCAGCTCGGCGGCGACCCGCTCGACAGCGACCCCCGCTGACCCGGCGGCGGCCGGCGCCCACCGCTCGCGCGGCGCCGGCCGCCGCGTCCGTCCGCGCGGCGGCCCCGCCGCATCCGTCCGTCAGGACTCAGGCGGACTCGCGCACCACGAGCTCGATGGGCAGGATCGTCGAGTGCGCGGCGTCCCTGCCCGCGAGCAGGTCCAGCAGCACCGCCGCCATGCTCGCGCCCTGGCCGCGGGAGGGCTGGCGGATCGTCGTGAGCGCCGGGGTGACCGCCGTCGCCACGGGCGAGTCGTCGAAGCCGATCAGTGCGAGATCCCCGGGCACCGAGACCCCCGCCTCGCGCAGCGTGGCCAGCGCCCCGCGCGCCATCAGGTCGCTGGCGACGAACAGCCCGTCGGGGGCCGCGCCGGACTCGAGGATGCGGCGCATCGCGTCGGCGCCCCCCGCCTCCGAGAAGTCACCGTCCTCGACGGCCACCAGATCCAGTCCGGCCTTCTCGGCCGCCTCGCGGAAGCCGCGGAGCCGGTCGGTGGCCGAGGTCATCGTCGCCGGTCCGGAGATGCTCGCCAGGCGGCGGTGCCCCTGCTCGACGAGATAGCGCGCCGCCTCCCGGCCGCCGCCGACGTTGTCGATGTCGACGTAGTAATCCGACGGACCGATCCGCCCGGGGCGGCCGCCGTAGACGACCGGCAGGTCGGCGGCGATGAGGTCGAGGAACGTGTCGCTCGTGTGGTGCGACGCGACGATGACCCCGTCCACACTTCCGCTGCGCAGGTACGTGGTCGCCTTGTCGTGCGGATCGTCGCTGGCGATGATGAGGTTCAGGACGTACTCGGACTGCGCCATCCGCTCGTGGACTCCGGCGACGATCGACGCGAAGAACGGATCGCCGAAGAACCGGTCGGTGTCTTCGGGGATCACGAAGGCGATCGCGTGGGTCTGCCGGCGCGCGAGCGAGCGCGCGGCTCGGTTGGGCACGTAGTTGAGGTCGGCGATCGCGCGGCGCACCGCATCCAGCGCCGTCGGTGAGACGGCCGTCGATCCGTTGACCACGCGCGACACCGTCGAACGCGACACGCCTGCGCGCGCCGCGACCTCTTCGATCGTGACGGCTTCCCGCGTCATGAAGCTCATCGGCCCCTCCTCGCCGAGCGGGACGCTACGCGTGGGCGGGATCGTCCAGCGCGCGGTCGGCGATGATGCGACTGTATCGAAGCCCGGAGCGCTTGATCGACCGCTCCTGGGTCTCGTAATCCACACGCACGATGCCGAACCTCTTGTCGTAACCCCACGCCCATTCGAAGTTGTCCAGCAGCGACCAGTAGAAGAAGCCTCGGACATCCACACCCTGGTCGATCGCGTCGAGGATCGCCCCGAGGTGCAGCTCGACGAACTCGGTGCGTTCGGCGTCGTCCACCTCCACGCGGCCGTCCACGACGACCGGCTCGTCCTCGTACGCCGCGCCGTTCTCGGTCACGACGAGGGCCACGCCGCGCTCGGCGGTGTACTCCTCGTGGACGCGGCGGAGCAGGCGGGTCAGACCCTCCGGCTGCACCTCCCAGTTCATCGACGTGCGGGGCAGCCCGCGATCGTGCCAGAAGATGTTCTCCGACGCCGGGAACGGCGACTGCGTGCGGCGCGACGTCGGCGCGTCGCCGCCGCCGGGGGCATCCGCCGGCGGGCGACCCGCGACGAAATCGCCGTGGTAGTAGTTGACGCCCAAGGTGTCCAGCGGAGCGGCGATCGTCTCCAGGTCGCCCGGGTGCACGGCGGCTTCCAGGACCGCCACGGCCTCGGGGTCCACGCGACGGAAGTCGTCGAGGATGTCGCCGGGATACCTGCCGCGGAACACCGGGTCGAGGAACCAGCGGTTGAACTGCCCGTCGATGCGACGGGCGGCATCGACGTCGGCCGGATCCGTGGCATCCACCGGATCGGCGACGGTGAGGTTGAGCGTGACGCCGAGGTTGAGGGACGCGTCGCGCGCGCGCAGCTCGCGGATCGCGGTGCCGTGACCCAGCAGCAGGTGGTGGGCCGACAGCATCCCCTCGGCCGCCGAGTAGTGGCCGGGTGCGTGCGCACCGGCGGTGTAGCTGAGGAACGACGAGCACCACGGCTCGTTGAGGGTCGCCCAGTCCTGCACGCGGTCGCCGAGCGCGTCGTGCATGTCGAGGGCGTACTCGGCGAAGCGCTCGCTGGTCTCGCGCACGGTCCATCCGCCGCGCTCCTCGAGCGCCTGCGGCAGGTCCCAGTGATACAGCGTCAGCCACGGGCGGATGCCGGCACCCAGCAGTTCGTCGACGAGCCGGCGGTAGAAGTCCAGACCCGCCTGGTTCAGCGGACCGCCGTCGGGGCGCACGCGCGACCACGACGTGGAGAAGCGGTAGGTCTGCAGGCCGAGCTCCTTCATGAGCGCGACGTCCTGCGGGTACCGGTGGTAGTGGTCGCACGCGACATCGCCGTTGTCACCGCGCAGCACGGCACCCGGCACGCGGCAGAACGCGTCCCAGATGCTCGCACGCCGGCCGTCCTCGAACGCGGCGCCCTCGATCTGGAAGGCGGCCGTCGCGGCGCCGAACCGGAAGCTCGGCGGGAACTCGCGCAGTCCGGGGCGCGCCGAAAGGGCGGTGGTGGTCATGGAAGGGGGATCCTCTCGTCGGATGTCGGTCACGCCTCAGCCCTTCACGGCCCCGGCCATGATCCCGCTGATCAGCTGCTTGCCCGCGATGATGAACAGCACCAGAAGGGGGATCGTCGCCAGGACCGCGCCGGTGAGGACGATCGAGTAGTCGATGTAGAAGCCGGACTGCAGCTGGCTCAGCGCCGTCTGCAGCGTCGGGTTGGACGGGCTGAGCACGATCAGCGGCCACAGGTAGTCGGTCCACGCCGTCATGAAGGTGAACAGCCCGAGGATCGCCATCGCCGGGCGGGCCGCGGGCAGACCCACCGTCAGGAACGTGCGGAACTGGTTGGCCCCGTCCATGCGGGCAGCCTCGATGAGCTCGTCCGGGATGACGTCGACGAGGTACTGGCGCATGAAGAACACCCCGAACGCCGTCACGAGCGTCGGCACGATGACCGCGCCGATGGTCCCGGTCCAGCCGAGTTCGCGCATGACCATGAACAGCGGGATGATGCCCAGCTGCGTGGGGATCGCCATGGTGGCGATGACGAAGACCAGGAGGCCGTCGCGGCCGCGGAAGCGGAGCTTGGCGAAGGCGTATCCGGCGATCGTGGAGAACGTCACGACCGACAGGGTGATGATCGCCGACACGAGCACCGAGTTGCCCAGCGCGAGCCAGAAGGGGATCGCGTCGAACACGCGCGCCGCGTTGGCGAGGAAGTTGCCGCCGGGGATGAGAGGCAGCGTCTCGCCGCGCGTGGCGTTGGTCCCCGACCCGACGACGAACGACCACCACAGCGGGTAGGCGCTGCCGATGATGAACGCCGCCAGCAGGCCGTAGGTGAGGAAGCCGGGGCGGCTGCCGATGCCGGCGGGACCCGCCTCGCGCGGCTTGCGGCCGCCGGCGCGTCGCGGGCTGCGCGGGCGGTCGGGCTCGACCGCATCCACCTGCACCGGGGGAAGGGGCTCGGGGATCGTGATGCTCATGCGTCCGCTCCGTTCTGTGCGCCGCGGCGCGCAGCCCTGCGCGCCCGACGCGTCGGCCTGCCCTCGCCGGTGGCGATGCGGCGGGCGATCAGGAAGTTGATGATGCCGATGCCGACGATCAGCAGGAACAGCAGCCAGGCGACCGCCGACGCCTCGCCCAGGTTGCGGCGGAAGAACGCCAGCTCCCACAGGAAGAGCACGGTGGTCTGGAACTGCCGGTCGCTTCCGCCGATGCCGCCCGCGGTGGAGACATCGAACAGGCGCGGCTCGGCGAAGATCTGCAGCCCGCCGATCGTCGCGGTGATGACGACGAAGATGAGCGTCGGACGGATCGTCGGGATCGTGATCGAGAAGAACCGGCGCACCGCCCCCGCGCCGTCGATCGCGGCCGACTCGTACAGGTCGCGCGGGACCGCCTGCATCGCCGCGAGCAGGATGAGGGCGTTGTAGCCGGTCCAGCGGAAGTTGACCATGATCGCGATCGCGAGGTGGCTCAGGAACGTGTCGTGCTTCCACTGCTGGTCGGCGATGCCGATCAGGTTGAGCAGGTTGTTGGCGAGGCCGTCGGCCTCGTTGAAGATGCTCGAGAAGATCAGCGCGGTCGCCACGGGGGTGACGACGAAGGGCAGCAGGACGCTCATGCGCCAGAAGGTGGGCGCCCGCAGACCACGGTCGAGGAGGTAGGCCACCACCAGTGCGACGGCGAGCTGGGGGATCGCCGAGAGCAGGAAGATGCTCAGGGTGTTGAAGATGGAGTTCCAGAACATCCGGTCGCCGAGGATCTCGACGAAGTTGCCGAATCCGACGAACTCCCCCTGGCCCTTGAGCAGGTCCCATTCGAACAGCGAGACGTTGAGGGTGTAGATCAGGGGGAACAGCCCGACGAGCCCGAAGAGCAGGAAGAAGGGCGCGATGTACAGGTAGGGCGAGGCCTTCTGGTCGGCCTTGGACATCCGCTGACGCAAGCGCGAACGGCGGGGAGCGGGAGGCGGGGCGTCGGCGGCGACGGTGTCGGGGCGGATCGCGGTGGCAGTCATGTCGAGTCCTCTCGAGGAAGGCGCATGCGGGGTCCCGGACGAGTCCGGAGACCCCGCATGCGTCAGCCGATCGCTAGTCGACCAGGTCGTTCAGCAGGTCGAGCGACTGCTGCCAGGCACCGTCGGTGTCGGTCTCGCCGCGGTCCAGTGCCGACAGCGGCGGGCCGAACACGTTCTCCTGGATGACGGAGTCCTGCGGTCCCTTGAACTGCGCGATCACGCCCTGGGCGCGCTCGGCGAGGATGGCACCGGTCGGAGCGTCGTTGAAGAACTCGTGGGGCGTGGCCTCGGCGGCGAGCGCCTCCTGCGCCTCGATCGTGCTGGGGAAGTTGCCCGCTGCGGCGGACTGCTTCACCTGCTGCTCGGGCTGGGTCAGCCAGTCGGCCAGCTTCGCGGCCTCTTCTTTGTGCTCGGAGGTCTCGGTCACGGAGAGGAAGGCGCCACCCCAGTTGACCGGGCCGCCGGGGAAGACGTCGGCGAAGTCCCAACCGGTGGTGGCGTCGCCGCCGCCGGCCTCGGCGTTGCCCTGCAGGACGCCGAGCATCCAACCGGGGCAGACGAACGTCG
This sequence comes from Microbacterium wangchenii, assembly GCF_004564355.1. Taxonomy (NCBI): domain Bacteria; kingdom Bacillati; phylum Actinomycetota; class Actinomycetes; order Micrococcales; family Microbacteriaceae; genus Microbacterium; species Microbacterium wangchenii. The sequence goes on along the minus strand of NZ_CP038266.1, from coordinate 121,763 downwards.
CGAAGGTGCCGTCGACGAACGACTTGCCGCCGTTCCAGTCCCACGCCGCCTGCGCAGCCGACAGGCCGTCTTCAGCGGCCGCGCCGAGCAGCTCGAACCGGTCCTGCAACTCGGTGTTGCCTTCGACGTTCAGCTCGCCGTCGGCGGTGTAGTAGCCCTCGGGCAGCTGGTTGACCATCGAGTTCCAGACGAACCCGGAGTGGTCGTACCAGGCCTTGCCGGTGGTCTCCTTGTACTGGCGGCCCACGTCGAAGTAGTTCTGCCAGTCACCCTCGAGGAGGGTCGCGACCTCGGCACGGTCGGTGGGCAGGCCCGCGGCGGCGAATGCCGGGCCGTTGTAGCACAGGCCGACCGGGCCGATGTCGGTGCCGTAGCCGATGACACGACCCTCGGGGTCGGTGGCCTGGTCGTACTTCCACTCCACCCAGTCGGACTTGCGATCCTCGATGCCGTGATCGCGCAGGTCGACGAAGTTGTCGGAGACCTCCATGATCGCCCCGAGCCAGCCCTCTTCGATAGCGACGATGTCGGACAGGCCCGAGCCGGCGGCGAGCTTGGTGAACGCATCCGTGCGGGCGTTACCGCCCGTGTCGATGTTGGTCGCCTCAATGGTGATGTTCGGGTTCAGCTCTTCGTACTCCGCGTAGAGGTCGTCGTAGCCGAAGGTGCCGAAGGTCGTGATCGACAGCGTGATGTCGCCGTCGGAGTCGCCCTCTGCGGCGCCCCCGCCGGCGCAGCCGGCGAGCACGAGAGCTGTGGTGGATGCGACGGCTGCCACGAGGGCGGAGCGTCGCAGGACGCGTGATGACACAGGTCACTCCTTTGTGGGTGGTGTTCGGACGGCTTCAGCGTGGGAGCGCTCTCACCGGATTGACGGTCAGCGTATGGGATCGCTCCCACGAAGTCAAGGGAGCGCTCCCATGGCGCGTCGGAGCCGTGCGGTGAGGCCGGAACGACGCCTCCCGGCGGGCGGGCCCATAGGATGGGAGCGCCTGCTTTCCCGCGATTCCTGGAGCTCGAATGCCCACCATCGTCGTCGACGTCATGCCCAAGGCCGAGCTGCTGGATCCCCAGGGCAAGGCGGTGTCGGGAGCACTCAGCCGCATGGGCGTCGAGAACTTCTCCGATGTGCGCATCGGCAAGCGCTTCGAACTCACGGTCGAGGGCGAGGTGGACGACGACGTGCTCGCCACCGCCCGCCGGATCGCCGACGAGGTGCTCTCCAACGCCGTCATCGAGGACGTCGTCGGCATCGAGGTGGTCCCGTGACCGCCCGCATCGGGGTCATCACCTTCCCCGGTTCACTCGATGACCGCGACGCGCAGCGCGCGATCTCGATCGCCGGTGGCGAGCCGGTGGCGCTGTGGCACGGCGACCACGACCTGAAGGGCGTCGACGCGCTCGTCCTGCCCGGCGGCTTCAGCTACGGCGACTACCTGCGGGCGGGGGCGATCGCCGCCCTCGCGCCGATCATGGCCGAGGTGAAGGATGCTGCGGCCAAGGGCATGCCCGTGCTCGGCATCTGCAATGGATTCCAGATGCTCGTCGAAGCGCACCTGCTGCCGGGCGGGCTGATTCGAAACGCCCACCAGCAGTTCATCCGCCGCGACCAGCGACTTCGCGTGGAGAACGCCTCGACGGCGTGGACGAGTGACTTCGCCGAGGGTGAGGAGATCGTCATCCCCCTCAAGAACGCCGACGGCGGCTACATCGCCGACGCCGAGACTCTGAAGCGGGTTCACGGCGAAGGCCTCGTGGCCCTGCGCTACCTCGGGGTGAACCCGAACGGGTCGATCGACGACATCGCCGGCATCACCAACGAGCGCGGGAACGTCGTCGGCCTCATGCCGCACCCCGAGCACGCGGTCGAGCCCGGCTTCGGCCCCGGCACCGCCGTCGCCATGCGCTCCGGTGTCGACGGTCTCGGGTTCTTCTCCTCGGCACTGTCCGCCGTGGTCGCCGCCGCCGCCTGAGCCGCCGCATCCGCGCCCGGCGCCGCTACTGAGGCCGCGGCGCCGCTACCGAGCCCGCCGTTCGCGAGAGTGCATCACCTCGGCGAATCCGCACCGGATTCGGTGCACTCTCTCCGAGTCGATGCACTTTCGCCGGCGCGTGTGGGTCGCCACTACGGTGGGAGGGTGACCAGCGTCGTCGTCTCCGTACCCACCGAACAGCTCGCCGCCGACATCCAGCCGCTGCCCGACGGGGTCGATGTGGTCGTGTGGGATCTCGACTCCCCCGCGCCGCGGGATCGGTTCGACATGGTCGTGCCGCCGTACATGGGCCTCGCGACGGTGCTGAAGAACCTCAGCGGCATCGAGGTGGGACTCATCCAGAGCCAGTCGATCGGCTATGACGGGGTCGACGCCGTGCTGCCGGAGGGGCAGGCCTTCGCGAATGCGTCGTCCGTGCATGAGACCTCCACGGCCGAACTCGCCGTGGCGCTGACCCTTGCGGTCCAGCGCGGCATCCCCGGTTTCGTGCGCGCGCAGGATGCCGGGAAGTGGTCGCAGGGCTTCGCCGAGAGCCTCGCCGACCGCCGCGTGACCCTCCTCGGCTACGGCGGCGTGGGCAAGGCGATCGCCGCGCGCCTGGCCGGATTCGAAGTCCAGCTGCGCGCCGTCGCCAGCCGAGCCCGCACAGAGGACGGCATCGAGGTCGCCGCGATCGACGACCTCGCCGAGGTCCTCGCCGACACCGAGGTGCTCATCGCCTCTCTTCCCGGCGGAGAGTCCACGACGCACCTGATCGACGACGCCGCGCTGTCGGCGCTGCCCGACGGCTCGCTGGTCGTCAACGTCGGGCGAGGACCGCTCATCGACACCGACGCCCTCGTCGACCACGTGCGTCGTGGGCGGATCCGCGCGGCGCTGGACGTCACCGACCCCGAGCCGCTGCCCGAGGGGCACCCCCTGTGGGGGCTGCCGGGCGTGCTCATCGCGCCGCACGTGGGCGGCGCGACCACCGCCATGCGGCCGCGGATCGCACGCCTCGTGAAGACCCAGATCGAGCGGCTGCACGCCGGTGAGCCGCCGCTGAACGTCGTGCTCGGCGGCTGATCCGCTGCCGTCGGGCGCTGGCCGGCGCGGCTGCCTCGCCCGGCGTGGCGCCTCGCGCGACGCCCGGCACGCGGCGTGACGTCCGCGTCACGGTCGCCGGTCGTGATCCGCGCCGTCCCACAGGTCGCCGCACTCGACCGCCGTCGCGCCGGCGCGGGTGAGGAACGCCCCGGCGCCCGCATCGCCCGACAGCCATGCTCGCAGCTCCGCCCAGTGGGCCGAGCCCACGAGCACCGGATGCCCCGGCTTTCCGCCGTACGTCGCCCGCACGAGCGCGACCCGCGGATCGTCCCCGCCGGCAGCGCGGATGCGGGTGACCGCCGCGGCGGGAAGCCCCGGGGTGTCCACGGGCGTCAGGATGACGGCATCCGCGCCGACCGCCGCATCCAGCCCCGCAACCACCGAGCGGGACAGGCCCGCCTCCCAGTCCGTTGCCACGACGACGCGTGCCGGCGGCGGCACCAGGAGCGCGGCCGCCTCGGCCCCGGCGCCGAGGACGACGATGACGTCGTCGCATCCGCCGCCCTGCAGAGCCTCCACCGCCCGCTGCACCCACGGGCTTCCGTCCGCGCCCGACGCCAGCGCCTTGGGGCCTCCGAAGCGGCGACCCGCCCCCGCGGCCAGCACGACGCCGGTGACGCGGGGCAGGGCGGGAGCGGCCATCGCGACAGCGTATCGACCGACCCGGCCCCGTAGCGTCCGCGAAACATCACCGGTCTACCGTGTGGCCATGCTCGAACTCGCCGACTCCCTGCTGCCGGTGCTTCACGCCGGGGAGCCGGTGGCGGTCGTCACCGTGATCCGCGCGGCGCGCAGCGCACCGCGCGGGCCGGGCGCGGCGATGGCCGTGCACCGCGACGGTTCGGTCATCGGATCCATCTCCGGCGGATGCGTCGAAGGCGACGCCGTGCTGCTCGCCACGCAGGTGCTCGCGACCGGTCACGGCATGGTGGCCTCCCTCGGCTTCAGTGACGAGGCGGCCCATGCCGCGGGCCTGGCGTGCGGGGGGAGCGTCGACGTCGTCATCCACCGCGTCGACCCCGCGGATGCGGTGGCACGGGCGGCGCTCGAGGTTCCCGTCGATCGCTCGGCCCGCGTGGGCATCGTCGTGTCAGGGGTGGCCGCGGGCCGTCTGATCCCCGGCGACGGGCTGCCTGCCGAGACCCGCATTCTCGAATCGGCATATGACGGCGCCGACGTCTTCGTGGTGCAGCGCGACCCCCGGCGACGCCTGGTGATCGCGGGCGCCGGGGAACACGCGATCGCCCTGTGCCGCGTGGCCTCCGCGGCCGGCTTCGCCGTCACCGTGTGCGACGTGTGGGAGCGGCTCGTCACGGCCGAGCGGTTCCCGACCGCGGAGCGTCTCGTCGTGGGCACGCCCGCCGAGCACCTGGACGACCTCGTGGGGCCCGACCCCGCGCGCGCAGCCGTGTGCGTCCTGAGCCACGACGAGCGCGTCGATGTGCCGACGCTCGCGGCCGCACTGGAGCTCGGCGCCGGGTTCGTCGGCGCGATGGGCGCCCGCGGAACCGTCGCCCACCGCGCACGGCTGCTCGCGGAGGCGGGAGTGGACGCGGCGGAGATCGCCCGCATCCACGCTCCGCTCGGCCTGGACCTCGGCGCCCCCTCCCCGGCCGGCACCGCGATCTCGATCCTCGCCGAGATCACCGCCGCGCGGCACGGCGGCACCGGCCTCCCGCTGCGAGAGCTCACCGGACCCCTGCACCGCTCGGCGGCCTCGTGCACGGTCGCCGCCGCGCCGCAGCCCGCGTAACCCCGCCGGTCGGGCGAAGACGCCCGGGATCGTCACACCGTCTGTTTCGTATCCGACCGCAACCTGCTGGTTGCACCACCTTCCTTCCTCTGCAATTATCTAGTTGCAGATAGCGAAGGGAACCTGGGATGCTTCGGATCACGCGCACGAAGATCGTGCTGGCGGTGCTCTTCGCCGGCGCGTTCACGATGGGAAGCGCCGAGATGCTCGTCGTCGGCATGCTCGACCTGCTGGTCGCCGACTTGGGGGTCTCCATCGCCGCGGCCGGGGCTCTCGTCACCGCCAACGCGCTCGGGCTCGCGCTCGGCGGTCCGATCCTCACCGCGCTGACAGCGCGATGGGACCGGCGACGCGTTCTGCTCGGCGCCGGTGCGGTCTTCGTCGCGGTGACGCTCGTGCCTGTCCTCCTCCCGGCGTACGACCTCTTCCTGGCGCTGCGCGGTGTGGGCGGAGCGGCGCAGGGACTCTTCATCGCGGCAGCGATCACGACAGCCACCAGCGTCGTCCCACCCGCGCGCGCGGGCCGGGCCATGGCCACCGTGATCTCCGGATTCGCCAGTGCCAGCGCCCTCGGGCTGCCGCTGGGCACGCTGCTCGGGCAGGCGATGGGCTGGCGTGTGTCGTTCGCTGTCGTCACGGCGGTGGCGATCGTCGTGCTGACGGTGGGATGGCGCGTGCTGCCCTCCGTGCCCGCACGGTCCGAGACTCGGATGGGCGGCCTGGCCCGCGCCGCCCTGGCTCCACGCGTGCTCGCCCTCCTCGCCGTCTGCGCGCTGGTGTTCACGGCGATCCAATCCGCCCTCACCTACCTCGTGCCGCTTCTTCTGGACGTCACCGGCGTCGCCGCGCCCGCCGTCGGCGTGTACCTGATGCTCTACGGCGTCACGACGACGCTCGGCTCGGCCGCGGGCGGGCGCTTCGCCGACGCCGGAGCCGCGCGCACGCTCGTGATCGGAAGCATCGGAGTCGCCGCATCCCTCGCCCTCCTGTGGCTGGGCAGCGACAGCGCGCTCCTCGCCGGGCTCGCCGTGGCCGGCATCGGGGTGTTCGGCATGGGCATGGCCCCGTCGATGCAGCATCGCGTCGCTGAGCTCGCCGGCCCGGGCGCTCCGCTGGCGGCGTCCCTGCCGTCGTCGGCGGTCAATGTCGGCATCGCGGCGGGGTCGCTTCTCGGAGGTGCCGGGGTCGATACCGTGGGGCTGACCGCCGCATCCGCTACCGGCGCCGTCGTCGCCGTGCTCGCCATCGTCGCGGCCCTGGTGACCTCCCCCCTCCGGCCGCCCACGGAGACCACCACGCTGCCCGCCTCCCTCGCCCATTCCCGGAAGGACCCCGCATGACCCTCGACAACCCCGCCGCCACCCTGGACGAGTCGACGCTGACGGTACGGCGCAGCATCCGCATCGCCGCGCCCGTCGAGAAGGTGTGGCAGGCCGTGACCGAGCCGGAGCACATCTCCCGGTGGTTCGCCCGCACCACCCTCGACGATGCCGGCTCCGGCGCGATCGTATTCCCCAGCCGCGGCGCGGTTCCCCTCCGGCGGATCGCCGCCGACGCCCCGCGTTCGGTGACCTACCGGTGGAACAACGACGACACACTCGCGGCGTTGCCCGCCCACTACGACGACGCGCGGGCGACCGAGTTCACCTTCACGCTGGCGGCCGTGGACGGCGGCACCGAGCTGACCGTGGTGGAGACCGGGTTCGCCGCGACCTCCGACCCACTCACCAATCTCCGGGCGCACCGGGAGGGCTGGACCATCGAACTCGACACGCTCGTCGCCCTCCTCGGAGGCGGACAGTGAGCGCGACGCTGGTTCCCGTCTTCGCCGCGCTGGGCGACGACACGCGCTGGAGCATCCTCGCCGCACTCGGGGAGGGCGACGCCTCGGCATCGGCGCTCGCCCATCGCCTGCCGGTGAGCCGGCAGGCGATCGCCAAGCATCTCGCGATCCTGGAGACGGCCGGGCTCGTCGAGCCCATGCGGGCCGGCCGGGAAGTGCGCTTCCGGGTGCTGGGGGCGCAGCTCAGCGCGACCGCCCGCCGGCTCGACGAGATCGGCGCGGCCTGGGAGAAGCGCCTCACCGCCATCCGCGACATCGCCGAATCGCTCTGACCGCGGCCCGGTCCGCCGCATCCACCGGCGTCCGGGAGTGTTCAGAATTCAGGAGATCTGGGGCGCGCACCGGCCCCGGCGGGCGGCCGCGCGGCGTGTCTCCTGAATTCCGAACCACTCGGCCCCTCGCCGACCCGGACTCGGCCGCGTGTCACGCGGAATGTTGATGACGGAAACATCCGGGTAATCCGGCGGTGTTTGACTGCTCGCAGCCCGACCGAGCGGAGGAAGCCGTGGACATCCACACCGTCACGAGCTTCCGCCGCGCCGGCTCGCGCGCCGACCTCGACCTGGGTGCGGGCGAGGTCTTCCTCGCCGGCGGCACGTGGCTTCTGAGCGAACCGCAGCCCGATGTCACCGGCTTCGTCGACCTCACGACCCTCGGCTGGCCCGACCTCGAGATCTCCGCCACCGGGCTCCGCATCGCCGCCACGTGCACGATCGCGCGCCTGGTGGCCTGGGCGCGCACCGCAGCACCCGAGGACTGGCCGGCCGCCGCCACGATCCCGGATGCGGCGAACGCACTTCTGGCGAGCTTCAAGATCTGGAACACCGCGACGATCGGCGGGAACGTCGCGCGCTCCTTCGCGGCCGCGGGGATGGTCGCCCTCGCCGCCGGGCTGGACGGCGTCGCCGAGATCTGGACTCCCGACGGCGGCGAGCGCCGCACGCCCGTCGCCGACCTCGTCACCGGCAACGGCACGAACAGCCTCGGCCCCGGGGAGGTTATCCGCGCGATCGAGCTGCCCGCGGCCGCGCTGGCATCGCGCTTCGTCCTGCGGAAGATCGCCCTCGCCGAGTTCGGCCGCTCCGGCGCGGTCGTCACCGGCCGGCTGGACCCCAGCGGCGCGACGGTCTTCGGCATCACCGCCGCGACCGAGCGGCCCACGGTGCTGCGCTTCCCGGGACTCCCGGATGCCGTGCACCTGCGCGCCGCGGTCGCAGCGGCATCCGGCTACTACAGCGATCCGCTCGGGTCGGCCGACTGGCGGCGCGGAGTGAGCACGACCCTGGCGGAGCGGATCCGCGGCGAACTGGCGGAGGCGGCGTGAGGTTCGAGGTCAACGGGGAGCCCGTCGAGGCGGATCCCGCCGCAGGGCAGTGCCTGCGCACCCTCCTTCGCGAGAGCGGGCACACGGAGGTGAAGAAGGGATGCGACGCCGGAGACTGCGGCGCCTGTTCGGTGCTGCTGGACGGCGCCCCGGTGCACTCGTGCATCGTGCCCGCCCAGCGCGTGGCGGGACAGGCCGTGACGACGGCGGCGGGCCTCGCGCCCGGCGATGCGCTGCATCCGGTGCAGGAGGCCCTCGCGAGCGGGTTCGGATTCCAGTGCGGCTTCTGCACGCCCGGGATGTCGGTGACCGCCTCGACGCTGTGCGCCGACGACCTGCCCGAGCTCGACCGGACGATGCGGGGGAACCTGTGCCGCTGCACCGGGTACCGGCCGATCCGCGAGGCGATCACCGCATCCGTCCTCGGCCCCGTGCGCGAGACCTCCGGCGCGGCCGCCGGAGAGGGGGTTGGAGCCTCCGTCGCGCCCCCGGCGGCGGCCCGGATCGTGCAGGGTCTCGAGCCGTTCACCTTCGACGAGCCGGTCGCCGGCGCGCTCACCCTCCGCGTGCTCGGATCGCCGCACGCCCACGCGCGGATCGTGTCGATCGACACCACGGCAGCCGCGCGCATCCCCGGCGTGGTCGCGATCTTCACGCACGAGGATGCTCCGGCGACGCGCTTCTCGACCGGTCGTCACCAGCACCGCACCGACGATCCCGACGACACCCGCGTGCTCGACGACGTCGTCCGCTTCCGCGGGCAGCGGGTCGCTGCCGTGGTGGCAGAGACGGCGGCGGCCTCCGAAGCCGCGTGCCGCGCGATCCGCGTCGAGTACGAGCTTCTTCCCGCCGTCTTCGACCCCGAGGAGGCGCGCCGGCCGGGCGCACCGCTGCTGCACCCCGACCGCACCCCCGACGATCGCGTGCACGAGGCAACCCGCAACGTCGTCGCCTCGATGCACGAGGAGCACGGCGGGGATGCTACGGTCGCTCTCGCGGCAAGCGCCGTGACGGTCAGCGGCACGTGGCAGACGAGCCGCGTGTCGCATGCGCAGCTGGAGACGCATGGCGCGGTCGGCTGGCTCGACGACGACGGACGGCTCGTGATCCGCGCCAGCACGCAGGTTCCGTTCCTCACGCGCGACGAGCTCGCGCGCCTGCTCGACCTCGACCCCGACCGCGTCCGTGTGCACACCGCGCGCGTGGGAGGCGGATTCGGCGGCAAGCAGGAGATCTTCGCCGAAGATCTCGTCGCCCTCGCGGTGCTGCGCACCGGCCGTCCGGTCGCGTACGAGCTCTCCCGGACCGAGGAGTTCCAGCGCACCTCCTTCCGGCATCCGATGCGCGTCTCGGTGTCACTCGGGGCGACGCAGGACGGACGCCTGACCGCGATGCGGGTGGAGGTGCTCAGCGACACCGGCGCCTACGGCAACCACGCCATCGGGGTTCTGTTCCACGGCGTCGCGGAGTCCACGACGGTGTACCGGGTGCCGGTGCGCCGCATCGACGCCGAAGCCGTCTACACGAACAACCCGCCCTCCGGCGCCTTCCGCGGCTACGGCCTCGGGCAGGTCATGCTCGGTGTCGAGTCGGCGATGGACCTCCTGGCCCAAGAGCTCGGGATCGACCCGTTCGAGCTGCGCCGGCGCAACGTCGTGCGCGCCGGGGATCCGCTGCATCCCGACGACGACGCGTTCGAGGAGGACCTCGTGTGGGGCAGCTACGGGCTGGACCAGTGCCTCGACCTCGCCCAGGCGGCGCTGGCCCGGGGCAACGGCGTCGAGGCCCCGACGGGGCCGAATTGGCGGGTCGGGGAGGGTATGGCGCTCGGGATGATCGCCACCATGGCCCCGCGCGGCCACATCGCCCACACCTCCGCGACCCTCCGCCCCGACGGCACCTTCCTGCTGCGCGCCGGGACGGCCGAGTTCGGCAACGGCACCACCACCGTGCTGCGTCAGATCGCCGCATCCGACCTGTCCGCCGGCTTCGACCGTATCGAGCTGCGCACCGCCGACACCGACGCGGTGCGCCACGACACCGGCGCGTTCGGGTCGGCGGGGATCACGGTCGCCGGTAAGGCGCTGCACGCGGCGTGTCTCGCGCTGCGGGAGCGGATGCAGCGGATCGCCGCGTCACTCGCCGGCGCCCCCGCGCATACGCCCGCGGAGCTGACCGCGGAGGGGGTGCGGGTCGGGGAACGCCTCATCGGGTTCGCCGACGTCGTCGGAGCCGCAGCATCCGAGGAGCGCACTGCCGAGGGGCTCATCTCGACGGGGGCGGAGTTCGGGAACGTGCGCTCGCTGGCGTTCAACGTGCACGCCGCACGCGTCGCGGTCGACGTGGACACCGGGACGGTCCGGGTGCTCCAGTCCGTCCACTCCGCCGACGCGGGCTTCCTCATGAACCCCGCGCAGGTGCGCGGGCAGGTCGAGGGCGGGGTCGCGCAGGGCCTGGGCAGCGCGCTGTACGAAGAGGTCCACCTCGAGGACGGACGCGTGCTCAATCCGGTCTTCCGGCAGTACCGCGTGCCGCAGTTCGCCGACATCCCCGACACCGAGGTCTACTTCGCCGAGACCTCCGACACGGTCGGCCCGTTCGGCGCGAAGTCGATGAGCGAGTCCCCCTACAACCCGGTGGCGCCCGCGATCGGCAACGCGATTGCCCGGGCTCTCGGCATCCGCGGTCATCACCAGCCCTTCTCCCGCGACCGCGTGTGGCGCCTGGCGGCGCCGCTGCGAGAACGCGCCGACGCCATCGTGGCCATGACGGCTGCCGACGGCCCGATAGGTTGAGAGCAAACTCGAATGAAGGGGCATCCATGGATCTCGTCGCTCTCGGAGGGGTCGGTCTCCTCGTTCTGATCGGGGTGGGCGTCGCCGTCGTCGCGCTCATCATCATCCTCATCTTGATCCGCGCGTGGTACCGCGTCGCCCGCGCCGACGAGGCGCTCGTCATCGTCGGTAAGAAGCAGCGGATCACTCCCGACGGAGACTCCTCGCGCATCACCGTGATCACCGGCGGCGGGGCGATCGTGAACCCGCTCACCCAGCGGGCGGAGATGATCTCCCTCCGCGCACGGCAGATCAAGATGGAGCCGGTGGCGCAGTCCTCCAACGGCGTCACCGTCAACGTCAGCGGTGTCGCGCTGGTGAAGATCGGCTCCGATCCCGATTCCGTGCGTCGCGCCGCGGAGCGCTTCGCGTCGCAGGATGCGGCCATCGAGCAGTTCACGACCGAGCAGCTGGAAGGCGCCCTCCGCGGCGTCGTGGCCACGCTGACCGTCGAAGAGCTCATGCGCGACCGCCAGCGCCTGTCGGACCAGATCGCCGACGGCATCAAGCACGACCTGTCCAGCCAGGGGCTCATCCTGGACTCGTTCCAGATCCAGGGCATCACCGACTCCAACGGCTACATCGGCGCTCTCGGCGCCACCGAGGTCGAGCGCGTCAAGCGCGACGCCGAGGTCGCGAAGATCAACGCCGACCGTGAGATCCGCCGCCGGCAGATCGCCACGGACGAGGCCAACCTCATCGAGCAGACCGCGCTGGACAAGAACACCGCCGCGGCCAAGGCCGAGGTCGGCCGCGCCAACGCCGAGGCCGAACAGGCCGAGGCCCTCGCCCGCGCCGAGCGTCAGCAGGCGGTCCTCGTGCAGGAGGCGGAGAACACCCAGGCGCGCCTCGAATCCGAGGTCAGCCGCGTCGCCGACGCCGACCTGTACCAGCGCCAGCGGCGCGCCGACGCCGACGCCTACGCGCACGTCAAGGCGGCCGAGGCCCAGGCCGAGATCGCCGAGCAGGACGCCACCGCCGTCCGGCTGCGCGCCGAGGCCGATGCCCACGCCGAGCGCCTGCGCGGCGAAGCCCGGGCCGCCGCGATCAGCGCGGAGGCCGAGGCCCTCGCGAAGAACCAGGAGGCGCTCCTGGCCCAGCGCGCGCTCGAGGCGCTCGTGCCGCTCATGGCCGAGTTCGCCAAGGGCTACGACAAGGTCGGCTCGATCACGGTCCTCGGCGGCGACGGCGCCAGCTCGCACCTGGCGACGGAGTCGGCCACCGGCCTGCGCGCGTCGTTCGAGGCGGTTCGCGCGGCCACCGGCATCGACCTGACCGCGATCATCCAGGGCCGTGCCCTGGGTGAGGGGATCGCCGCCGGCACGGCGGCGGCGACCTCACCCGAGGCGCCCTCCGCGCACGCGGCAGCACCGGCCGCTGCGGCAGCATCCGCCGTCCCGGCCACCGTCCCGGTCACCGAATGAGTACGGGCGGGTCCGGAGGTCGCCTCGGTGACTCCGGATCCGCCTTCCTCCCGTCCGGCTCACGCGAGCGCGTCGGCGTCAGCCGTCTTCGCCGGGGACGCTGGTTCCCTGCTTGACCACGACCAGCCGGTACGGGCGCCCGGTCGCCGACCACCAGCGGTGCGGCACACCGCCGACGTAATAGACCGAGTCTCCGACGGCGAGCCGCACCTCCCGGTCGCCGAGGTCGACCCGCACGTCCCCTTCGGCGACGTAGAGGAACTCGTCCTCCCGGTGGGTGAACACCTCCCCCGGAGCGGCGTTCGATCCCTCCAGTTCGAGCGGATGCAGCGGCCGGGAGCCGTGCGCGAGCATGCGCGCGTCGCCCGGCCCGAAGCTCTCGTCCACGCGCCCCTCGCCGCGCCGGTGCACCTCGATCCGGCCGGAGGTCGGCCCGGGGGCATCGGCGGCGGCGATGAGCTCGATCGGACTGGTCTGCAGCGCCACGGCGATCCTCCGCAGCGACGACAGGCTCGGCTGCGCCAGCCCGCGCTCGAGCTGGCTGAGGAACGGGTGCGACAGACCCGTCGCCTCGGCCAGCTGCACGAGCGTCTTGGCGCGCGCGTGCCGCAGGCGGCGGATCGAGGCGCCCAGGCGCGCGGTGGCCTCGGCGTCCCCCGCGGAGTCGTCGGCGGGCGGCGGCGTCACGGTCGGTGCGCTCCTACGCCGGGAGCGGCACTCCCTGCGCCGGGAGCGGTACACCCTGAGCCGTCGCGTACTCCTCGATGGCCGCGACGTACGCCGCGCGGCGGGCCGGGGTCAGCCACGCCGCCTCGAAGGAGTTGACCGCGAGCTGGACCAGCTCGGTCGGGGTCAGGCCCGCCTGCTGGGCGAGCGCGACGTAGTTGTCGCCCACGTACGCACCGAAGTAGGCCGGGTCGTCGGAGTTGACCATGACCCGCACGCCCTCGCGCAGGAGGCCGACGATCTCGTCCGCCTTCATCTGCTCGGTCACGAACGAGTTCGACACGGGGCAGGTCGTGAAGCCGAGTCCGCGTTCCTTCGCGAGGGCGACCAGCGCCGGGTCCTCCACGATGTTGGTGCCGTGGTCGATCCGGTCGACGCCGATCTCCTCCAGCACGGCGCGGATGTTCTCGATGGAGCCGACCTGGTCGATGTCGCAGTGCATCGTCAGGAAGAACCCCTCCGCCTTGGCACGGGCGAAGACGGCGGCGAACTTCGCCGGCGGATTGTCGCGCTCATCCGAATCCAGACCGACCCCGAGGATCCACGCCTTGTACGGCAGCGCCTCCATGAGGGTCGCCATGGCGTACTCGGCGGAGAAGTCGCGCAGGAAGCACAGGATGAGCTCGGCGCTGATGCCGAGTTCGTCCTGCGCGCGGACGGCGGCACGACGGTAGCCGGTGATGACGTTCTCGAACGGCACGCCGCGGCTGGTGTGCGCCTGCGGATCGAAGAACATCTCCGCGTGCACGACCCCCTGCTCCTTCGCCTTCAGCAGGTACGCCCAGGCCAGGTCGTGGAAGTCCTCGGCCGTCTGCAGCACCCGCATCGCCGGGTAGTACACCGCGAGGAAGCTCGTGAGGTCGGTGAAGTCGTAGGTCGCGCGCACCTCCGCCACGGTCTTCTCCGGCAGCTCGATGCCGTTGCGGGCAGCGAGGGCGAACTTCAGCTCGGGCTCCAGCGTCCCCTCCAGGTGCAGGTGGAGCTCGGCCTTGGGCAGGCCGTGGGCGAACGCGGTGAGGTCGAAATCGACGGGGGTGGTCATTCAGGTTCCTTCGGGTCGAACGGGTGGTGAGGGGTCATACGGTGCTCAGGAACGGTCGGCCATCCCCATGCGGGCCAGCACGACCGACTCTACGATCTGCACCAGGTTGTACAGCACGAGCGCGGTGCCGGTCACGAGCACGACGGCCGTCCACATGGCGGAGAACTGCGCGGCGGCGATGTAGCCGCCCACCGCACCGCCGATGCCGCCGCCCACGGCCAGCCACTCGGCCAGCAGCGCACCGGTGAGCGCGCCGGGGACGGAGATGCGCACGGCGGCGAAGAACTCCGGCAGGGAGCTGGGCAGCGCGACCTTCCGCAGGCGCGTCCACGAGCTGCCGCCGTACACCGAGATGAGGTCGTTCATCTGCGGCGAGGCCGACTTCAGCCCGAACGCGATCGTGACCAGGGCGGGGAAGAGCACGACGATGCCGCCGATCACGGCCACCGAGGCGAAGTCGCGGCCGAAGATGAGGATGATCACGGGGGCCATCGCCACCAGCGGAACCGAGCGCAGCAGCATTGCGAGGGGCATGAGCGCGTGCTCGATGCCCTTGCTGAGCTGGAACACGATCGCGACGATGAGCGCGACGGCGAGACCCGCACCGAAGCCGACGGCGGCGTGGCCGAGCGTCTCCCCCAGCTGACCGAACAACTGGGCGCGGTTGGCCGCGGCGTTGGGCATGGTGACGAGGAAGTTCCACACCTCCAGCGGCCCCTTGCCGACGTACGGCGAGATCTGGAACACCCACAGCGCCCCGACCCAGATGACCGTCACGGCGACGAGGGTGAGGACGAAGGTGAGGATGCTGCGACCCAGGGCGCGCATCGTCGCCCTGCGGGATTCACGGCGGATGTCCGCATCCAGGCGCGTGACCTGCTCGGCAGCAGCGGGGACCACCGGTGTGGGCGGGGCGAGGACGTCGGTCATCGTGCGGATCCCTTCGACCAGGGCGCGACGGCGCGCGCCACGAGACCGAGCAGCGCGTATCCGGCGAGCGCGACCGCCCCGGACACGAGCGCCACATCCCACACGCGGGCGGCGTTGAGCGCCTGCTGGGCGGAGATCATCGCCGGGCCCACGCCCACCGTGATCTTGCCGAAGAACTCCCCCAGGACGGCGCCGAGGAAGGCGGCCGGCACGGCGATCTGGAGGGCGTTGAGGATGCTGGGGAGCGAGGCGATGAGCCGCACCTTCCGCAGCTGTGTGAGACGCGATCCGCCGTAGACGGTGATGACGTCCAGGCTCGCCCTGTCGGCGGCCTTCAGACCCAGGAGCGCTCCGACGACGGTCGTGAAGAAGCAGCTGAGCGCGGCGAGGATGACAGCGGTGGGAGAGGGGTCGCCGGCCGCGGGGACGGGCACGATCACCACGATGAGCAGGCCGATCGCCACGATCGGCACGCAGTAGGTGAGGATCGCGACCTGCATGACGACGCCCTCCAGGCGCGGCACGATCAGCACGAGCGCGGCCAGTAGAAGGGCCAGCCCGTTGCCCCACGCGTAGCCGATACCGGCCTCGGTGAGGGTGACGGCGAAGTTGCGCGCGTAGAACTCCCAGCCGGTGGCGAAGAACTCCACCACGACTTGGGGTGGCGTGGGGATCGCCTGCGCCCCGCCGGGGCCGACGTTGGAGAACACCGTGGCGGCGAGGATCCACCACAGCGCGACGACGCCGACGCCGCCGATGAGGCCCGTGAGCCACGCCGGAAGGTGGATGTCCTCCCACTGGATGGCGCGGGCCTTCGCCGCGTCAGTGGTCATCGGCGGCGGCGCCTCCCGCGCCGAAGAGCAGCTCGGAGGCATGGTCGACGTACTCGTGGAACTCGGGCGTGCGCATCATCTCCGGAGTGCGGGGGCGGGGCAGGTCGATCGTCATGACCTCTTTGATTCGACCGGGACGCGCGCTCATCACCGCGACTTGGTCGGAGAGGAAGATCGCCTCCGAGATGCCGTGCGTCACCAGCAGCGTCGTCGCCGGCTTCTCCGTCCAGATCCGCAGCAGCTCCAGGTTCAACTTCTGCCGCGTCATGTCGTCGAGCGCGCCGAACGGCTCATCGAACAGCAGCACCGACGGCTTCATGATGAGCGAGCGCGCGATGGACACGCGCTGCCGCATCCCGCCGGACAGCTGCGCCGGCTTGGCCTTCTCGAAGCCCTTCAGACCGACGAGCTGGATCATCTCACTCACGTACGCCTTGTCGACGGGTTTGCCGGCCACTTCGAAGGGGAGCTGGATGTTGGACTGCACGCTGCGCCAGGGCAGCAGCGCGGAATCCTGGAACGCGATGCCGAGCTCGTTCGCCTTGCGCAGCTGCTTGGGGCTCTTGCCGTCGACGCGCGTCGTCCCGCTGGTCGGGTCTTCCAGACCCGCGAGGATGCGGAGGATCGTCGACTTGCCGCATCCCGACGGTCCCAGCAGCGACAGGAACGTGCCCTGCTCGGTGTGGAGATCGGCGTTCTGCAGGGCGACGACGCTCTTGCGTCCGACGCTGAAGACCTTGTTGAGGCCGGTGATCTGGAGGCCGGTGCCCAGGGTGGTCCCCTGGGCACCGGCGAGGGTGGCCGTGTCGGTCACGTGATGCTCCGTTGAACGGGATCTCAGCGCTGGTAGGCGATGAGGTCGGGGTTCTCTTCGTAGACCTCGGCCAGCAGGCTGAGGTCGAACAGGTCCTCGGCGGCGACCTCGATGCCGGCGCCGGCGAGGCTCTTGACGGTCATCTCCTGCAGCTGCTCGGAGATGGTGAACAGGCCGTTCTCCTCCGTCTCGGCGGAGACGACGAGGAGGTTCTGCGCCTCGGATCCGGCCAGGGTCTTGGCCGGGTCGAGGTCGAGATCCTTGCCGTACACCTCGAGGGCGAGGTCGGCGCCGCCCTGGGCGTCGTTGACGGCGTCGGTCCAGCCGCGGATCTCGGCGACGAGGAAGGCCTTCAGCATCTCGCGCTTGCTCTCCAGCGTCTCCTGCGTGACGGTGACGGTCTCGGCCACGAAGGGGAGGCCGTTGTCGGCGAGCTGCAGGTTCGTGGTCGCCAGGCCGGCCATCTCCACCGAGATGGCCTCGTTGGTGATGTAGGACATGAAGCCGTCGACCTCGCCGTTGACCAGGGGCGCGGGGTCGTACTGCACGGGGACGATGGTCAGCTCGCTGGGGTCGATGTCGTTCGCGGCCAGCAGCGCGCTGAACAGTGAGCGGTTGGAGTCCTGGACGCCGATCTTCTTGCCCTTGAGGTCCTCGGGCGTGGCGATGTCGCCGCCCTCGGCGAGCGAGAGGACCGTGAACGGGTTGGCCTGGAAGGTCGCGCCGATGATCTTCAGCGGTGCGCCCTCGTTCGCGATCGCGGTGCCGATGGCCACCGAGTCGCTCAGGGCGATGTCGGCGGAGCCGCTGACCAGCTCGGCGACCCCCGTGGACGGGCCGGGCACGAGGTTCACCGCGTCGAAGCCGGCCTCCTCGAAGTACCCGTTGCTGTCGGCGAAGTACTCCCCGGCGAACTCCTCGTTGAGGATCCAGCTGAGCTGCAGGGTGATCTCGCCGAAGCTCTCGTCGCCGTCATCCGAGGGCGCCGAGGCCGAGCCGGAGCCGGAGCCTCCGGCGCACGCGGTCAGGGCGAGGGCGGACAGGGCGACTCCGGCGAGGGCCGCGGTGGTGCGCGGTGCGCGCCGGGAAGAGAAGAACGTCATGTGCTGTGTCTCCAGATGCCAGTGGTGCATTCGGGTAGGTGTCGCGGTGCCGCCCTCGGGACTCGACGGTGCGCGGTGCGTCATTCGGCGGAAGCCGGCCTCGGCATTCGCCACGGTATGGGATGTAGATTTCACCAACACTGGCCCGGTGTTTCGGCGCCGTTACACGTGCCGCCGCCGCATCCCGGTCCACGCCGTTCGGCCCGGCCGCCGCCTGCCCGTGGTGCGCCGTTCGGCCCGGCCGCCGCCTGCCCGTGGTGCGCCGTTCGGCCCGGCCGCCGCCTGCCCGAACTCCTCAAGACCGGCCCGGAAAGGGCGCGGATCGGCCGCATGCGGGCCTTTGCGGCGCGAACTTGAGGAGTTCGGGCGGCGGGAGACGCCGGTAGAGGCCCGGGGAGACTGGCCCGCCCGCCGCCGCGGACACCCACGCCGGAGCAGCCGCGTTGCCGCCGATGCGCGCGCACGCACCCGCCGGCCCGCGCGTCACCGACCCGTCACCCGCCCGAACTCCTCAAGACCGGCCCCGATACGGCGCGGATCGGCCGGATACGGGCCTTTGCGGCGCGCACTTGAGGAGTTCGGGCGGCGGGAGGGTCGGCAAGGGCGGCCCGCCCGGCTCAGCGGGGGTGGGAGGTGCGGGCGGCGAGGGCGGGCAGGTCGGCGTGCAGACGGGCGGATGCTTCGGGTGCGAGCGGGTTCGTCGAGACGCCGCCGTCATCCACGAGCACGCCCCCGACGTACACGTGCCGGAGGTTGCGGGGCGTCATCGACAGCACGTAATTGCGGACGGGGTGCCACAGCGGACCCACGTCGGGCCGGCGAGGGTCGACGACGACGAAGTCGGCGTACTTGCCGACCTCGAGGCTGCCGACGCGGTCGGCGACGCCGAGGATCTCCGCCGAGCCCAGGGTGTGCAGTCGGAGCACCCGCTCGGGCATCATCGCGCGCGGATCCTTCGTGCGGGCACGCTGCATCGCGATGCCCATGCGCATGTTCTGCCACGGGTCCGACACGTCGGTGCAGGCCTGATCGTCCAGTCCCATGCCGACGTTCATGCCGGCCGAGATCATCTCCGGCACGAGTGCGACCCCCGAGGCCAGGCGCCCGTTGGAGGCGGGCTGCCACGACATCGACGAGCCGGCGGCGGCGGCCTCGGCGATGATCTCGGGCGTGGTCTGGATGAAGTGCCCGAACATCATCGCCGGGCCGAGGGCGCCCGCGTCGCGGTACATCGCGAACTTCGACTGCTGCAGCGGCACGGCCTCCGGCGACTCGAGGAAATGCGCCTGGTTCGTGACGCCGAACCGCCGCATCGCCTCCACCTCGACCTCGGCCGCATCCACCCGCGGCGACCACTGCACCTGGCCCATGATCGAAGCGCCCAGGGCGAGGGCGGGGTCCATCGCGCGGGTGTGGGCGACGGATGCGGCGAAGCGGTCGAAGATCTCTTCATCCGACCCGGCGGTGGCGTCCATCCCGATCGCGTCGACGAAGCGGATGCCGGCGTCGCGGCAGCCGTCGGCCTGACGCGTGTGGTACTCCAGCGGGCGCAGCTCCGCCGTGCCGGTGCGGCGCCCGTCGATCATGGGCTCCCACGCCTGCAGCGGGTCGGTGAAGTTGTACGCGGTGGTCACGCCGTTCGAGAGGAAGTCCAGCGCCCCGTGCAGCGTCGACCAGTACGCATCCTCCGGAGCGAATCCCGCCGTCATGCCGAGCATCGAGTCGCACCAGCCGTACAGCGTCTCGCTGACCCCCAGGCCCCGCAGGCCGCTGGTGAACAGGTGCGAGTGGCTCGACACGAATCCGGGGGCGACGAAGGCCCCGCCGACGTCGAGCACCTCGTCGGCGGTGACGGTGGGTCCACCCCCACCGAGGGCGGCGATGCGGCCGTCTTCGATGAGCATCCAGCCGCGGTCGAGGTATCCGGGGTCGTCGGTGCCGGCGGGAACGGTGATCAGGCGGGCACCGGTGACCAGGAGAGACATGCGGATCCTTCGGGTGGGAGCAGCGCGGCCGGGCGACCGCGACTCCCGGCACGCTACGAGACGGGGGTTACGCGGACACGGCGGTGTGTTTCGCCGTGGTTACGAAGGCGCCCGGCCGACGCCGGTGGGAGGCCTGGTCAGGCGAGGGGCTCGGCGGCCAGGTGCAGCACCGATTCGGCCAGGGCGCGGATGCCGGCACCCACGTCGGCCGCCGACACCGCCTCGTCCGGGTGGTGGCTGATTCCGTCGGGGTTGCGCAGGAACAGCATCCCGACGTCGGTGATGCCGCCGATGGCCATCGCGTCGTGGCCGGCACGGCTGAAGATCTGCGCGGGGCCGTCGGCGCCGGGCGCGAGGGTGGCGCCGATGCCGGCGCGGACGACGTCCTGCAGCAGCGGCGCGCAGAACACCGCCGGCGCCGAGTGCACCTCGCGCGCATGCCAGCGCAGGCCGCGGCGGCCCATGA
The DNA here is from genome assembly GCF_004564355.1 of Microbacterium wangchenii. NCBI lineage: Bacteria > Bacillati > Actinomycetota > Actinomycetes > Micrococcales > Microbacteriaceae > Microbacterium > Microbacterium wangchenii. The sequence goes on along the minus strand of NZ_CP038266.1, from coordinate 101,606 downwards.
TGACGTCGAGCTCTCGCGCGATCCCGTGCCACACGCGGTCACGCGTGTCGTCGAACTCCCCCCGCAGGTCCAGGGAGAAGTGCGCCTCGCCGGGAACGATGTTGACGGCGCCGGGGAAGGCCTCGAGCTGCCCGACCGTGCCGATGATGTGGTGCTCGCCGCGGCAGATCCGCTCGACGGCGAGCGCCGCCTCGCTCGCACCCAGGAGCGCATCCCGCCGCATGTCGTAGGGGGTGCCGCCGGCGTGACGGGCCTCGCCCTCCACCACGAGCTGGAACCTCCGGGCGCTCGCGATCGACGACACCACGGCGAGCGCCTCGCCGCGACGGTCGAGCTCCGGACCCTGCTCGATGTGCGCCTCGAGGTAGCCGACGAGCTCGTCGGGTCGCCGGGCGGCCTCCCCGATGCGCCCGGGGTCGAGCCCGAACTCCCGGAACGCGTGGCGGAGGCTCACGCCGTCGCCGTCGGTCAGCTCCCACCACGAGTCATCCCACGCGCCCGCGACGGCCGAGGAGCCCAGCAGCGCCTTGCCGAATCGCGTGCCCTCCTCGTCGGAGAACGCGATCACCTCCAGGGCGAACGGGAAGGACGCGTAGACGGTGCCGTCATCGCGGATGCTGCGCAGCAGGCGGGCGACCTCGAGGGCCATCAGCACGCCCACGATGCCGTCGAACCGCCCGGCGTCGGGCACGGTGTCCAGGTGCGAGGCGAGGAGGAGGGCCGGCGCGTCGCGCGGGCCGGCGTCCGCCGCGGGTCCCGGCCGCTGGGGCAGGCTGCGCGACCGGCTGGAGGCCAGGCCACTGAGCGATCCGGCGGCATCGGGATCCAGGCGCCCGACCTGGTTGCCCGCGGCGTCCTGCCACGAGGTCATCCCGATCTCCCGCATCCACTCGGCGACCAGCCGGTTGACCCGCGCGTGCTCGGGCGAGAGGTACACCCGCTCGATGCGCCCAGGGGTGGCCGTCACACGGGCGAGCTCGTCGCACCGCGCCATGACCCGGCGGGCCGCCGCCGCGATGCGGTCGGGCGAGGTCTCCAGGCGCGTCCGCACGGCTCAGTCCCCGCCCGGCGCGTCGGTCGAGGCGTACACGCCTTCGGCCGCCTCCACGCCGCCGCCGGCGGGGACGGATGCGCCGAACCGTCGCAGCACGGATTCCAGCGCGGCGAGGGTCTGGAGCACCGCATCCGTGCGGGCGTTGTAGCCCATCGTCCCGATGCGCCACACCCGCCCGTGCAGCGGGCCGAAGGACGTGCCGATCTCGATGCCGAACTCCGCCAGCAGCGCCGAGCGCACCGCCTCACCCGGCACGCCCTCGGGAATCTCCACGGCCACGACGTTGTGCATCTTGTGCGCGAGGTCGCCGAAGACCCCGAGGCCGAGTCCGCGAACGCCCGCGAGCATCGCCTCGCCGTGCAGCCGGTGCCGCGCGATGACGGCGGCGCGCCCTTCGGTCAGCAGCACGCGCGCGCACTCGCGGGCGGCGTAGAGCATCGACGTCGCTTCGGTGTGGTGGTTCAGCCGGCGCGGACCCCAGTAGTCCAGGATCATCCCGAGGTCGAAGTAGTTCGAGCGGACGAAGTCCCCCGCGTCGGGGTCGCCCTCCTCCCGGATGCCGGCCTCCACGCGTGCCCGCGACCGGATCACCTCCACCGCCCGCTCCGACAGGGTGATCGGTGCGGAGCCGGACGGACCGCCCAGGCATTTCTGCAGACCGGCGGTGGCGGCATCCACGCCCCACGCGTCGGCCTCGAACTCGTTGCCGCCGAGGGATGCGGTGGCATCGGTGTAGAACAGCACGCCGTGCGCACGGCAGATCTCGCCGATCTCCTCCAGGGGTTGGTTCATCGTCGTGGACGTGTCACCCTGCACGAGGGCGAGCACGTGCGGACGCACGCGCGCGACGGCCTCGCGGATCGCCGACACCGGGAACACCCGGCCCCACGGCACCTCGATGGTGTGCACCTCGGCGAGCGCGCGTTCGGCGATCTCGGCGAGCAGGTGGCCGAACCTCCCGAAGATGGGCACGAGCACGCGGTCGCCGGGGCGGATGAGGGAGACCAGCGCCGCCTCGATCCCGGCCCGGGAGGTGCCGTCGATGAGGAGGGTCGCGTCGTTCTCGGTGGCCCACACGCGGCGGTACAGGTCCTGCGTCTCGGCCATCGTCGCCGTCATGAACGGGTCGTACTGCCCCACGAGCGGCGCCGACATCGCCCGCAGCACGCTCGGGTAGGCCGAGATGGGCCCGGGGCCCATGAGCAGGCGTGCAGGAGGGTCGATGGGGCCGGGCACGGATGGGGCGGTCACAGGTTCTCCGTCATGGTCGGGTTTCGGGGGGGATATGGGGGGTCGGGAGGTGGCGGGGAGGCGGGAGTGATGTCGGCCGGTCGGGGCGGGCGGCGGGGTCAGGAGAGGGCTCGGGCGAGGCGGCGGGCCAGGCGCACGAGCGCGATGTCGGTGCCCGGCGCCGACACGAGCGAGACCCCGACGGGCGCCTCACCGACCGGGGAGGGCACCGTCAGCAGCGGCACGGAGATCGCCGGCAGGCCCGCGACGGCGGCGGGTGCCGTCATCCGCAGGGTCGCCGCACGGGCCGCGTCGACGGCCGCCGCATCCGCTGTGCGCAGCGGGGCGGGTCCGGGGGCGGTAGGGAACAGCAGCACGGCGCCGCGGACGAGATCGGTCAGCCGCCCGCGCAGGGCGGTGACGGCCTCGCGCGCCGCGGCTTCGGCCGCGGGGTCGACGGCGGCGGCGACGCGGAAGCGTTCGGCCACCGCGGGGCCGAGGGCACCCGGGTGCGCGCGGAGCCACTCGCCGTGGTTGCGCCATGCCTCCGCGCCCTGCACGGTGCGGAAGGCGTCGAGGATGGCGCCGAGGTCGCCGGCGTCCGCGGGCGTCACCTCCGGCGCATCCGCCGTCTCCCCCAGCGCCGCGACGAGGGCGTCGAACGCGCTGCGCGTGGCGGGTTCCGCCTGCGCGCGCAGGTCGGCGGGCACGACGAAGCGCCATGGCAGATCGTCACCCGGGGCGCCGAAGACGCTCTCGGTCGACTCCGAGCCGTCGTAGCTCAGGCACCAGTCCACGACGCGCTGCAGCGTCTCACCGTCGCGCGTGAGCCAGCCGACGGTGTCGAAGGTCTGCGCGAGGGGCAGGAGGCCCTGACGCGGGACGAGTCCGTGCGTCGTGCGCAGGCCCCACAGGCCCTGGTACGACGCCGGCACCCGGATCGATCCGGCCGTGTCGGTGGCCAGCCCGATCTCGGACTGCCCGGTGGCCACCGCCGAGGCGGGGCCGTTCGAGGACCCGCCCGGCAGCGCACCGGGGACGGCCCCGTTGGGCGGAGTGCCGTAGTGCGGATTATCGCCGGCGATCGAGTACGCGAACTCGTCGGTGCGCGCGATGCCGCGCAGGGATGCTCCGCCGCGCAGCAGGTCGGATACGGCCGGCGCCGTCGTGGTCTCCGGCCGTGCCTCTTCCAGGTAGGTCGGATTGCCCGCGCCGATGCGGAATCCCTTGACGGCGAACAGGTCTTTCACGGCCACCGTGAGGCCGGCCAGCGGCCCCTCCCACGCGCCTTGGAAGAACGGGTCGCCCACGCTCCGCCACACCGATCGGTCGAACGCCTGCGCGCGCGGGGTCACGTGGGCGGCGGTGATGAGCCACCGCCCGTCGATGCGCTGCCACACCTGAGTCTGCAGGCCGCTCCCGCCGCCGGCGTACCGCGAGACCGACACCAGCAGCGCGGTGTCCTCGCCCAGGGGCCGGTACTGGATGCTGTCGATCGTGCGCCGCGCGACGCCCCCGCGCCGCGACCGGAACGCGCGGATGGCGTCGTGCCCGACGAGCAGACCCGCCCCGTCACCGCGCAGCACGTCGGGGCCGGGCGCGAAGGACGCGTCGAGCACGTCAAGGTCGTTCTCGACCACCGCACGCTCGTACGCCTCGAAGGCGGCCCGCAGGTCGTCGGGAATGGCCGCATCCGCCCCGCTCCCCGGCTCTGCCGCATCCGTCATCGCCGCACCGTTCCCCGCCGCATCCGTCATCTCCGCACCTGTCATCGCGTCTCCGTCCCGGTCGCGCCGCTGGATTCAGGAGATCTGCCGAGATCAGGCCGATTTCGGCCGGATGCTCCTGATCCGGGCGATTCTCCTGATTCGGGGAGAGCGGCCGGACGCGCGACAGCGGCGAAGTCGGCGACGCGGATGCGGGCGTGCACGCCGCTGATGATGTCGACGACCTGCGAGATGTCGAAGTCGGTGGCGGCGCTCAGGTAGGCGTAGGCGAGGTGCTCGTCCAGCCCCCATCGGGCCTGGAGAAGCGACAGGGCCGCGCGGACGCAGCGGCGCATGGCCTCGTCGAGGTCGATGTCCATCCCCGTCGGCACGAGATACGCGTCGGTGCGGATGAGGGGTCCGGTGATCTCGCCGAACTCGGCGAGCGCCTCCGGGCGCGGCACGACGTCGAAGCGCAGCGTCGCGCGCAGCGACGCCTCCAGCGCCGTGAGCGCGACCTCGCCGTCGCCCTGCGCGAAGTGCGGATCGCCCACGTACGCGAGGGCGCCCTCGACCTGGACCGGCAGGTACAGCACGGCGCCTTCCACGAGCAGGTTGATGTCGATGTTGCCGCCGTGCTCGCCCGGCGGCACGGAGTGCGGCCGTTCGCCGCCGGCCACGGCGACGCCCATCGTGCCGAGGAACGGCGCGAGCGGGAAGGCGACGATCCGCTCGCCGCCGTCGGTGACCGGGAGCGTGCCGAACAGCCGCCCGTCGCGCTCCTCGACGGCGGCGAAGACGCTGACGGTGCCGGGCGTGCGCGGCAGCTCCCCCACGAGCGCGCCCTTGCCGTGCCGGTTGGAGATGACGCCGTACGGCACGCGGGGCACCAGCTGCTCGACGGTGATCTTCAGCAGGTCGCCCGGGCGCGCGCCGTCGATGCGGATCGGCCCGGTCACCACGTGCGGGCCGTCGGCCGCCGCATCCCTCGGCACGGCCGCAGCGATCGCCACGGCATCGTCGAGGACGTCGGATGCGGCGATCCCGTGCCGCGCGAAGAACGCCACCGGGTCCTTGCCCTGGTCATCGAGGATGCCCTCGTGGCTCACGGTGTCGATCGTCACGGTCTCACCCGTCGCGATGGTGAGGACGGCGGCATCGGTCGCGCACGGCAGCCTGCCCCACAGGACCGTCTCCGGCGTGGACGGCAGGTAGCGCGCTCCCGGCTCGATGCCGATGCCCCGCTGCAGGATCGGGACGGCGGGGGTGGCGGCGGTACCCGGCGCGGCGAGATCGGGCGCCGTCATCGGTCACTCCCCCATCCGGCCAGCGCGGCCGGCTCAGCCAGGATCTCCCGGCCGGCGCGGGCGACGACACCCTCACCCCGGCGGTAGGCCGGGATCCCGTGCACCCACGTTTCGGCCACGACCCCGTGCAGGCTGCGCCCGTCCCACGGCGACATCTTGTTGCGGTACTCCAGCTCCCCCGCGCGCACCGTGTGCGCCGCGTCCGGATCGAACGCGACCAGATGCGCGGACTCGCCGGCCTGGATCCGCCCCGCCCCGCCCAGCCCGCCGATGCGGGCCGGGCCGGTCGTGAACAGCGGGAGGATGCGCTCGAGCGGGATGCCGCGGCGGCGGGCCTCGGTCCACACGGCGGAGAAGCCGGTCTGCAGGCCCGAGATTCCGCCCCACGCGAGTCCGAAGTCGGGCGAGGCCTTCAGCGCCGGGGTGGCGGGCGAGTGGTCGCTCACGATCGCGTCGACCGTGCCGTCCAGCACCCCCTCCCACAGCAGGTCGCGGTTCGCGGCGTCGCGGATCGGCGGGCAGCACTTGAACTCCGCGGCGCCGTCGGGCACCTCATCCGCCGTCAGCGTCAGGTAGTGGGGGCACGTCTCGACCGTCAGCGGCACGCCCTCGGCCTTGGCGGCGCGCACGTCGGCGAGCGCTCCCCCGTCCGACACGTGCACGATGTGGGCGCGCCCGCGCGTGCGCCGCGACGCGTCGATGACGGTGCGGATGGCCGCACGTTCGCCGGCGGCCGGGCGCGACGCCTCGAACGCGGTGTAGTCGGTGCCGAGCGGACCGTCGGCGCTCAGGTGCGCGGGGTGTTCCGCGTGCACGATGAGGATGCTGCCGAGCTCGGCGATCTCGGTGAGGGCGGCCTCCAGCTGGTCGGCGTCGAGATGACCGAACTCGTCGATGCCCGACGGCGACAGGAAGCACTTGAAGCCGACCACGCCCGCCGCATCCAGTGCCGCGAGCGTCCCGAGGTTCTCGGGCACGGCGCCGCCCCAGAACCCGACGTCGACGGCGAGCTGACCGGCCGTCGCGGCCCGCTTGGCGGCGAGGGCGCCGGGGGTCGTGGTGACCGGGATGCTGTTGAGCGGCATGTCGAGGATCGTCGTGACGCCGGCGGCGGCCGCGGCCGCGGTGCCGGTCGCGAACCCCTCCCATTCGGTGCGACCGGGCTCGTTGAGGTGCACGTGCGAGTCGACGAGGCCGGGAAGGAGAAGGTGCGTATCGGGGAGCACGATGTCGGCACCCGCGTCGAACGCATCCACCGCCGCGATCACGCCCCCGGCGATGCGGACGGTCGCCGGCACGAACGCGCCGTCGAGGTACACGCGGGCGGCCGAGACCGCGGAGGGGGTGGTCATGGCGCCACCGTACGGTTTCCGCATTTCCCGGATGTTACCCAGGGCAACATCTCGTGCGCGTGTTCCGTGGTTTCCTCTCCCCCGCGTCGCGTCACGAGCCGGAAACGCGGCCGCGCTACCGTGACCGGCATGGAGCTGGAAGAGTTCAACGCCGCCGATCCGGATGAGGCCGCGAGCGTCGTGCGGGTGTGGGCCGACGTGCCGGGATGGGTGGATGCCGTGGTCGCGGGCCGCCCGTACGCCTCCGTCGACGCCCTCGCCGCCTACGCCGGTGCGCTCGCCTCCACGTGGGCGCCCGCCGACCTGGAGGCCGCGCTCGCGCACCACCCGCGGATCGGCGCACGCGTGACCGGCACGGGCGCGGAGGCCGCGGCATCCCGGCGGGAGCAGGCGTCCATGGCCGCCGCGCCCGACGAGGTCGCCGCCGCCCTGGCCGCGGGGAATGCGGCCTATGAGGAGCGGTTCGGCCGGGTCTTCCTCATCCGCGCCGCCGGGCGGACACCGTCGGAGATGCTGTCCGAACTGCAGCGGCGCCTGGGCAACCCGGCCGACGTCGAAGCCGCCGAGGCCACCGCGCAGCTGGCCGAGATCGCACTGCTTCGCCTGCGGACGGCCCTCGCCACCGACAGCGCGCCCGAGGAGGCCGAGTGACCCACCTCACCACGCACGTCCTGGACTCCGTGTGCGGTGAGCCCGCCGCCGGGATCGCCGTCACCCTCGCCGCCGCCTGGACGCCGCTGGCCCACGGCGCGACCGACTCCGACGGACGCCTCGCCCTCGGCCCCGACCGGCTGGAACCCGGCGAGTACAGCCTCACGTTCCGCACGGGCGACTACTTCGCCGCGCGGGGGACGGCGAGCTTCCATCCCTCCGTCACGGTGACCTTCACCGTCGACGACAGTGGGCGGCACCTGCACGTGCCGCTGCTGCTGAGCCCGTTCGCCTACTCCACCTACCGCGGATCATGAAGGTTCTCGTCATCGGCGCCGGCGTCGGCGGCACGAGCGCCGCGCTCGCCCTCCAGCGCCTCGGTCACGACGTCGTCGTCTACGACCAGATGCGCGAGAACAAGCCGGTCGGTGCGGCGCTGTCGCTGTGGTCCAACGGCGTCAAGGTGCTCAACTGGCTGGGCCTCGGCGACGCGGTCGCCGCCCTCGGTGGCCGCATGGACCTGATGGCGTACTACGACGGGCACACCGGCGAGCAGATGTGCCGCTTCAGCCTCGACCCCGTCACGACCCAGACCGGTCAGCGCCCCTACCCCGTCGCGCGCGCCGACCTGCAGGCGCTGCTGATGGATGCGGTCGGGCTCGACCGCATCCGCCTGGGCATGCGGCTGACGGGCATCGACGATGACGGCACCACCGTCACGGCGACCTTCGCCGACGGCTCGACCGACACCGCCGACCTCCTCATCGGCGCCGACGGGGCGCGCTCCTTCACGCGCGACTACGTCACGGCGGATGCCGCCACCCGCCCCGAGCGCACCTACTCGGGGTACACGAACTTCAACGGCCTCGTCCCCATCGACGAGCGCATCGGCCCCGCCGACCAGTGGACGACGTACGTCGCCGAGGGCAAGCGCTGCGCGGTGATGCCCGTCGCCGGCGACCGGTTCTACTTCTTCGTCGACGTGCCGCAGCCCGCCGGGCTCCCCTACGACCGCGCCGCCGACGGCAAAGCCCCGCTGGAGGCCGCGTTCGGCGGATGGGGGGCACCCGGTGTGCGGGCGCTCCTGGACGCCATCGACCCCGCCGCATCCCTCAATCGCGTCGAGATCTGGGACATCGACCCGTTCCACACGTGGGTGCGGGGGCGGGTGGCGATCCTCGGGGACGCGGCCCACAACACCACGCCCGACATCGGCCAGGGTGCGTGCTCGGCGCTGGAGGACAGCTTCGCGCTCGGCATCGTCTTCGCCACCAACACCCTCGGCATCGAGGATTCGCTGCGCCGGTACCAGGACATCCGCTCGACGCGGGCCGGCGACCTCGTCCTGCGGGCCCGCAAGCGCGCGCACGAGACGCACGCGTTCGATCCCGCCGCGACCCAGGCCTGGTACGACGGCCTGCGACGCGAGGACGGCACGGGGGTGATCCGGGGCATCGTGGGCAACATCGAGGGCAGTCCGGTGAACCTCGGCGGCGGCATCCTGGCCTAACGACGACCTTCTTCCCGGCGCGGTGCGGCGGGGGCCGCGCGCAGAACTCAGGAGATACCGACTCCGACACCGGTGACAGCAGCCCGGAACGGCCGGATCTCCTGAGTTCTGCGCGACTGGATGCCGCCGCCCGGTCGCCGACCCGGCGGAGCACCCGGCGCACGGACCGGGCGCCGCACCTCGGGTCGTGCCCTGGCCGGGCGCACCCGGCGCGCAGCGGAGCGCGCAGATCTCAGGGGATACCGACTCCGACACCGGTGACAGCGGCCGAGAAAGGCCGGATCTCCTGAGTTTTGCGCGGCCGGGAGCGGCGGCCGGGAGCGGCGGGTCAGATGTGGAAGAGGGCGTGCAGCGGAGCGTCGCCCAGTGCGTCGCGCCCTCGGAGGGCGTCGATCTCCAGCAGCACCGCGGTGCCCACGACGGTGCCGCCGAGGCCGGTGACGAGCTCGCGCGCGGCGGCGATGGTGCCGCCGGTGGCGAGCACGTCATCCATCAGCAGCACGCGCGTGCCGGGGGCGATGTCGTCGTGCATCTCGATCTCGGCGGTGCCGTACTCCAGTGCGTAGGAGACGGATGCGGCGGGCCGGGGCAGCTTCCCGGCCTTGCGGATCGGCACCAGCCCCGCGCCCGCGGCGATCGCTGCGGCGCCGGCGAGGAGGAACCCGCGCGCCTCGATTCCGGCGACCACGTCGAATTCGTCGGCGAAGGGGGCGATGAGGGCGTCGATGCTCGTGTGCAGCGCGGCGGCGTCGGCCAGCAGCGGCGTGATGTCGCGGAAGATCACGCCCGGTTCGGGATAGTCGGGGATGCTGCCGATCAGGCTTTCGGCACGCGCGAGGTCGGACACCAGGCCACCCTACCGGCCGGATCCTGAGCGTTCCCACCACTGATGTAAGCGTTTGCACTACCCTGGACGCCATGACTTCGACGCAGCAGGAGACGCAGCACGCGGCCGCAGCCGCCCCCGGGTCGGAGTGGTGGCGCACGGCGGTCATCTATCAGATCTACCCCCGCTCCTTCGCGGACGAATCCGGCGACGGCGTGGGCGACCTGCCCGGCGTGACGGCGCACCTGGACGACCTGCGCGAGCTGGGGATCGACGCGATCTGGCTGAGCCCCTTCCAGCGCTCTCCGCAGAAGGACGCCGGCTACGACGTCTCCGACTACTGCGACGTCGACCCCCTCTTCGGCACGCTCGCCGACTTCGACGACCTCCTCGCCGGCGCACACGATCGCGGCATCCGCATCATCGTCGACCTCGTGCCCAACCACTCCTCCGACCAGCACGAGTGGTTCCAGGCCGCCCTGGCCGCAGGCCCTGGGAGCCGCGAGCGGGCGCGCTACATGTTCCGCGACGGCACGGGCGAGCACGGCGAACTGCCCCCGAACAACTGGGAATCCGTGTTCGGCGGGCCGGCCTGGACGCGCGTCACCGAAGCCGACGGGACGCCGGGGCAGTGGTACCTGCACCTGTTCGACACCTCCCAGCCCGACTTCGACTGGTCCAACGAGGAGGTGCGGGAGGAGTTCCGCCGCATCCTGCGCTTCTGGCTCGACCGCGGCGTGGACGGTTTCCGCGTCGACGTCGCCCACGGGCTGGTCAAGCAGGAGGGCCTGCCCGACTACACCCCGAATCCGGACGCCGGCTCCATGGGCGGCGACGAGGGCTCGGTGCCGTACTGGGGCCAGCCGGAAGTGCACGAGATCTACCGCGACTGGCACGAACTGCTCGCGGAGTACGACGGCGACCGGGCACTGTGCGCCGAAGCGTGGCTGCCGAGCATCGCGAAGACCGCCCTGTGGGTGCGGCCGGACGAGATGCACCAGGCGTTCAACTTCGAATACCTCGAGACCGAGTGGGATGCCGCGAAGCTGCGTGCCGTCATCGCCGAATCGCTCGCGGCCTACTCCGCGGTGGGCGCACCCAGCACGTGGGTGCTGTCCAACCACGACGTGGTCCGCCACGCCTCGCGGCTCGCGCTGACGGCGGAGAACCCCCAGGGACACGGCATCGGCCCGGCCTCCCCGGGCCAGCCGATCCCCGAGGTGGGCCTGCGCCGCGCACGCGCCGCGACGGCGCTCATGCTCGCCCTCCCCGGCTCCGCCTACGTCTACCAGGGCGAGGAGCTGGGCCTGCCCGAAGCCATCGACCTGCCCGACGACGCGCGTCAGGACCCGACGTGGTTCCGCACCCAGGGCGAGCGCTACGGACGCGACGGATGCCGCGTGCCACTGCCGTGGAGTCCTTCCGCCCCCGCCTTCGGCTTCAGCCACACCGGCGAGAGCTGGCTCCCCCAGCCCGCGCAGTGGCGGGAGCTGGCCCGGGAGGTGCAGGCGGCGGACCCGGAGTCGACCCTGTCGCTGTACCGCACGCTGCTCGCCGAGCGCCGCGCCCGAGGGCTCGGTGCCGGCGCCCTGGAGTGGCTGGACGGCTTCGGGGACGGCGTCGTGGCGTTCCGCAACAACGGCCTGACGGTCGTCGCGAACGTCGACGGCGCCACGGTGCCGCTCCCGCACGGCACGGTGGTGGCCGCGAGCGGTCCGCTCGCACCCGAGGGCGTGCCGGTCGACACGACGGTCTGGATCGCGGCGGACTGATCCGCGGGAGCGCCGCGGAGGCGGTCGACATGGTGAGCATCGACGAGGTCGCGCGCGTGGCCGGCGTGTCCACGGCGACGGTCTCGCGTGCCCTCAGCGGCCGCGGCCACGTGTCCGACGCGACGCGCACGCGCGTGCTCGACGCCGCCGACCGCCTCGGGTACGTCGTGTCCGCCTCGGCATCGAGCCTCGCGTCGGGCCGCACGCGCAACATCGGCGTGCTGGTGCCGTTCCTGGACCGCTGGTTCTTCAGCACGGTGCTCGCCGGCATCTCCGCCGCGCTCATGCGGCGCGGGTACGACATCACCCTCTACAGCGTCACCGACGACCCGGGCGAGCGCCGCACGGTGTTCGAGACGTTCCTGCGCCGCCGGCGGATCGACGGCGTCATCGCGATCTCCATCGCCCTCGGCGGGGAGGAGTCCCAGCGCCTGCACGACCTCGGCATTCCCGTGATCGCGATCGGCGGGCCCAACCCGCAGCTGACGACGCTGACCGTCGACGACGTCGCCGTGGCGCGCCTGGCGACCCAGCACCTGCTCTCCCTCGGGCACACCCGCATCGCCCACATCGGCGCGACCCCCGAGTTCGACATCGACTTCCACATCCCCACCCAGCGCCGGCAGGGGTTCGAGCAGGCGCTGGCGGATGCGGGGATCCCGGCTCTGCCGGCGCTGTACGAGCCGGCCGACTTCACGATCGAGGGCGGGTTCCGCGCCGCCAAGCAGCTGCTGGGGCGCCCCGGCGAACGACCCACCGCGATCTTCGCGGCCTCCGACGAGATGGCCATCGGCGCCGTCCTGGCCGCGCGCGAGCTCGGCTATCGCGTGCCCGAGGATCTGTCGGTGATCGGCATCGACGGGCACGAGCTGGGCGGGTTCTTCCGTCTCACCACGATCGACCAGTTCCCCACCGCCCAGGGTGAGCAGGCCGCCGACGCGATCCTCGCCGAACTGGAGGGGCCGGCGTCGGCCCCGCAGCCGACGGCGCGGCTGCCCTTCGAGCTCGTCGTCCGCGGCACCACGGCGCGGCTGCGCTGAGCCGGACCGTCGTCCGCGCCGCCGGAGGGCCCGCGTCTAGGCTCGACGCATGAGCATCGATCTGGAGAGCCTGTACCGCGACCTGCACCGCCATCCCGAGCTGTCGTTCCAGGAGACGCGGACGGCGGGGGTCATCGTGCGGCATCTCACCGAGCTCGGCCTCGAGGTGGAGGAAGGCGTCGGCCGCACGGGTGTCGTGACCGTGGTGCACGGCGCTGCGCCCGGCGATGGCCCGGTCGTGTGGCTGCGGGCCGACATGGACGCCCTCCCCGTCGAGGAGCACACGGGGCTCGATTACGCCAGCACCGCCCGCGGCGTGGATCCCTCCGGCGCGGAGGTCCCGGTGATGCACGCGTGCGGTCACGACATGCACGTGGCGGCGCTGCTCGGGGCCGTGGAGCGCCTCGTCGCGACCCGCGAGGAGTGGTCGGGCACGGTCGTGGCCGTCTTCCAGCCCGCCGAGGAGTACGGCGCCGGGTCGCGCGCCATGATCACCGACGGCGTGCTCGAGCGGTATCCGAGACCCGACATCGTGCTCGGCCAGCACGTCACCCCGCTGCCGGCCGGCGTGGTCGGCGTGCGCCCCGGCACGCAGATGGCGGCGTCGGACGGTCTGAGCGTCGTCCTGCACGGCCGCGGCGGACACGGGTCGCGCCCGCAGTCCACGATCGACCCCGTCGTGATGGCGGCGGCCACCGTCATGCGGCTGCAGACGATCGTCTCCCGCGAGACCGACCCGCGCGACGTCGCGGTCGTGACCGTCGGCTCCATCCACGCCGGGCTGAAGAACAACATCATCCCGGCGGAGGCGAAGCTCGAGCTGAGCCTGCGCTACCCCGACGACGACGCCCGCGACCGCGTGCTGGAGAAGGTGGAGCGGATCGTGCGGGCCGAGGCGATGGCATCCGGGGCGGAGCAGACCCCCACCATCTCGACCGACCACACGCTGCCGCCCACGATCAACGACGACGAGGCCACGGCGCGCGTCACGTCCGCCTTCGAGCGCCATTTCGGCGAGGGCAGCGTCGTGGATCCGGGCATGTTCACCGGCAGCGAGGACGTCTCGTGGTTCGCGCGGGACGCCGGCGCGCCCCTGGTGTTCTGGTTCTGGGGCGGGGTCGACCCGCTGGCGTACGCCGAGGCCGCCGCCGCCGGGACCCTCGAGCGCGACATCCCGACGAACCACTCGCCGTTCTACGCGCCGGTGCTCCAGCCCACCCTGAGCCGCGGCGTGGAGAACCTCGTCGTGGCCGCGCGGGAGTTCCTGGCCTGAGAGCCGGCACCCCGCCGGGCCCTGACGCCGTCGGGGTCAGACGCGTCCCTGGATCGTTCGCCACGAGAGCGTGCCCACCACCGCGGCCAAGAGCGTGAACATCGCCGTGACCACGAGGGCGAGGACGACGCGACCGCCGTCGTCCGTGCCCTGCGCGATGATCCATCCCAGCAGCGTCGCCGTCCACGCGAAGGTGAGCACGATCGGGATCCCGGCGACCCACCACGCCGGCACCGCGTCCCACGCGACGGCCCCGACCACCCACACGACCGCCGCGAAGGCCAGGAGGGCCGCTGTGGCGACATAGGCCTCCGCCGGCACGGGCCCCAGATCCACCGCGCGCGCGGGGCGACCGGGGAGGACGAGGTCGACCGATCCGGACGGGAGGGCACGGATGCCCCACCAGACCGCGAGAAGGGCGACGGCGAACGGGACGGCGCCGTACGCGGCGACGGACCACCGCGATCGGAGCCCGGGCGCGAGGCGAGGCGGCGCTGGACGGCGGAGGATCATCGATCGAATCTAGACGGAATCAGGGATTCGGTGCATCGCCCTGACGCCCGCCGGCGGCCGATCGGCTCGGCACTCCCGGATCAGTCCGCGACGAGCCGGTAGCCCATCCCCTGTTCGGTGAGGAGATGCTGCGGCTGGGCCGGATCGGCTTCCAGCTTCTTCCGCAGCTGCGACACGTACAGCCGCAGGTAGCCGGAGTCGGACACCTGCTCACTGCCCCACAGTTCCTTCAGCAGCGTCTGGCGCGTCACGAGCGTGCCGGGGTGGCGGGCGAGGAACTCCAGCATCCGCCACTCGGTCGGGGTCAAGTGCACGGGGGAACCTGCTCGCGTGACGGCGCGGGCGGCGAGGTCGACGACGACGTCGCCGAACCGCACGATGGGTTCGGCGGATGCGGCGGCCGTCCGCCGCGAGAGCGCGCGCAGTCGCGCGAGCAGCTCATCGATCTGGAACGGCTTGGTGACGTAGTCGTCGGCGCCCGCGTCGAGGGCCTCCACCTTGTCGGCCGAGCCGGTGCGGCCCGACACGACGAGGATGGGCGCCTCGCTCCACCCGCGCAGGGCCTGGATGACGCGCACGCCGTCCAGCCGCGGCATCCCGAGGTCCAGCACCACGATGTCGGGGTGCTCCTGGGCGGCCAGCGTGACGGCGGCGGCGCCGTCGGGGGCGGTGACGACGTCGTACCCGTGCGCGGCGAGCGTGATCCGCAGCGCCCGCACCAGCTGCGGATCGTCGTCGGCGAGGAGGATCTTCATCGAGGCCCATCCTCCCCCGCGCCCGCCGCCGGCAGCGCCACGACCATCGTGAGCCCCCCGCCCGGTGTGTGCTCGGGGGTGAGCGTGCCGCCCATGCCCTCGGTGAATCCGCGCGAAAGTGCGAGCCCGAGACCCAGTCCCGCGGTGTTGTCGGTGTCGCCGAGCCGCTGGAACGGGGCGAAGATGTCGCCCTGACGTTCGGTCGGGACGCCGGCTCCGGTGTCGACCACGCGGATCTCGACCGTTCCGCCCAGCCGGCTCGTGGCCACGCGCGCGCGGGCGCCCTCCGGAGCGTGCCGGTGCGCGTTGGCGAGGAGGTTCACGAGCACACGTTGCAGCAGGACGGGGTCGGCGGTGACGGCGGGAAGCTCGGGGTCCAGCGCGAGGTCGACCTGGTCGGGACCGAGGTGCAGCTCCTCTACGGCGGCGAGGATGACATCGGCGGCATCCACCGGCGCGAGCGACACGGCCAGCACGCCGGCCTGCACGCGGCTGACGTCCAGCAGATCGGTGACCAGCCCCGACAGGGTGGCCAGGCTCTCGTCCGCGGTGGCGAGCAGCTCGTCCCGGTCATCGCCGGTGAGCCGCCCGCCGGCCGCGCGCAGTCCGCCCACGGCCGCGACGGCGGCCGCGAGGGGCCGGCGGAGGTCATGGCTGACGGCGGACAGCAGCGCGCTGCGCACCTGATCCGTCGCGGCCAGGACACCCACTTCCCGCGCGGTCTCGGCGAGGTCGGTGCGCTCCAGCGCCGCGCCCAGCTGCGCGACGATGACATCCAGCAGCCGGCGGCCGGATGCGTCGAGCTCTGCGCCGTGCAGCTCCAGCGTCGCACGCGCCTCGCCGTCGGGTCCCACGGGCAGGCGGACGGCACGGTCATCGCGCACTGGTTCGCCGTCGGTCGCGAGCACCGTTCCGTCGGCGGCGAGGAGACGCACGCCCGCGAACCCGAAGGCCTCCCGCACCCGCGTGACCATCGCCGGGACCGCGCTCTCGCCGCGCAGGACGCTTCCGGCCACCGTCGCCAGCAGCTCGGATTCGGCCAGCGCCCGCCGCGCCGAGCGGGCACGCCGGGCCGCCTGGTCGACGACCAGGCTCACGAGGATCGCGATCACGATGTACAGCACGATCGACAGCGCGTGCGCGGGGTCGGAGATCTCGACCGTGAACAGCGGGTCGATGAAGAGGAAATCCAGGGTGAGACCCGACAGCAGCGCCGCGAAGACGGCGGGCCAGATGCCGCCCACGAGCGCGACGATCACGACGAGCAGCTGGTAGGCGAGCACGTCGGAGGTGAGGGAGTCGGGTCCGTCGGTGACGTACAGCAACCACGACAGGAGCGGTCCGCCGGCCAGCGCGAGGAGGAATCCGAGGATGCGGCGCTTCACGCTGAGCGCCCCGCCGCGCAGGCGCGGCAGGGTCAGGTGCCCGCCCGCGGCGGCGTGCGTGACGATGTGCACGTCGATGTCGCCGGATTCGCGGATGACGGTCGCGCCGATCCCGGGGCCGGTGAGGGCTGCGGCCAGGCGACCGCGACGGCTCACGCCGATCACCAGCTGCGACGCGTTGACCGAGCGTGCGAAGTCCACGAGGGTTCGCGCGACGTCGTCGCCGACCACCTGGTGGTAGGTGCCGCCGAGCGATTCCACGAGGGCGCGCTGGGCGGCCAGGTCGCCGGGGGCGGCGCCTGCGAGCCCGTCCTGACTGGATACGTGCACCGCCAGCAGCTCGCCGCCGGCCGACCGGGCCGCGATCCGCGCGCCCCGGCGCAGGAGGGTCTCGCCTTCTCGGCCACCGGTGAGGGCGACCACGACGCGTTCGCGCGCCTGCCACGAGCCCTCGATGCCGTGATCCGCGCGGTAGGAGCGCAGGGCGCTGTCGACCTCGTCGGCCAGCCACAGCAGGGCGAGTTCGCGCAGAGCCGTGAGGTTGCCCAGCCGGAAGTAGTTCGACAGCGCCGCGTCGATCCGCTCGGCGGGATACACGACGCCGGCCGACAGGCGGTCGCGCAGCGCCTGCGGGGCGACGTCGACGACCTCGATCTGATCCGCGCGGCGCACCACGCCGTCGGGAACGGTCTCCCGCTGCACGACGCCGGTGATGCGCTGGACGACGTCGTTGAGGGAGGCGATGTGCTGCACGTTGACGGTGGTGATGACGTCGATGCCGGCCGCGAGGAGCTCTTCGACGTCGGCCCACCGCTGGGTGTTGCGCGATCCGGGCGCGTTGGTGTGCGCCAGTTCGTCCACCAGCGCGAGGTCGGGGTGTCGCGCCAGCACCGCCTCCAGGTCCATCTCCGCCAGAGTCACGCCGCGGTGCTCGACGCTGCGGCGCGGCACGAGGGGGAGCCCCTCCGCCTGCGCGGCCGTGGCGGCACGACCGTGCGTCTCGACGACCGCGATCACGACGTCACGACCCTCGTCCCGCAGGCGCCGCCCCTCCTGGAGCATCTCGTACGTCTTGCCGACGCCCGGCGCCGCCCCCAGCAGCACCCGCAGGCGTCCGCGCTTCACGCCGTCGCTCCCGCCGCGGCGAGAGGGTCCGCATCCGGGGGGCGGCCGGCGGAGGATGCACGGGAGGTCATGGCGGGATTCTCTCAGTCCTGCAGCGCGTCCAGCGCCCGGTTCAGCTCCAGCACGTTCACGCGCTCCTCGCCGAGGAAGCCCAGGTCGCGCTGCTGCACGTGCGCGCGGACGAGCTCCTGAACCTCGCCGGTGGGGATGCCGCGGGCCGCGGCGACGCGGTCGGCCTGCAGCGCGGCGTACTCGGCGCTGATGTCGGGGTCCAGGCCCGACCCCGACGCCGTCACCGCGTCGGCGGGGATGTCTCCCGGTGCGACGCCGTCGCCGTCCGCGATCGCGGAGCGTCGCTCCTCGATCGCGGCGACGAGGTCGTCGTTCTCGGGACCGAGGTTCGAGCCGCTCGAGGCAGCGCCGTCGTACCCGTCCCCGGCGGCGGAGGGGCGGGACTGGAAGTACTCCGGAAGGGGGGCGCCCTCGGCATCCGTCCACCCCTGCCCGATCAGCTCGGATCCGACCACGACGCCGTCGCCGTCGCGCACGAGCGAGCCGTTGGCCTGATGCGGAAGGGCGAGCTGCCCGACAGCGGTGATGAGGAGCACGTAGCCGACGCCGAGGACGGCGGTGAGGACGAGCATCGCGCGGACGGCGACGCCGGTGGTGCGCAGGGAGGTGCGTGCGGTGGTCATGGGTTGCTCCTAGAAGCCGGGGATGAGGCTCACGACGAGGTCGATGAGCTTGATGCCGAGAAAGGGGACGAGCACGCCGCCGATCCCGTAGACGAGCAGATTGCGGCTGAGGATGCTCGAGGCTCCGGCCGCCCGGTAGGCCACGCCGCGCAGGGCGAGCGGGATCAGGGCGATGATCACGATCGCGTTGAAGATGATGGCGCTGGTCACCGCAGACGCCGGCGAGGACAGCTGCATGATGTTCAGCGCCGCCAGGCCCGGGAAGACGCCCATGAACATCGCCGGGATGATCGCGAAGTACTTCGCGATGTCGTTGGCGAGCGAGAACGTCGTGAGCGCACCGCGGGTGATCAGCAGCTGCTTGCCGATGCGGACGATGTCGATGAGCTTCGTCGGGTCGGAGTCGAGGTCGACCATGTTGCCGGCCTCCTTCGCCGCCGACGTGCCGGTGTTCATCGCGACCCCGACGTCGGCCTGGGCCAGCGCGGGAGCGTCATTCGTGCCGTCGCCGGTCATCGCGACGAGGTTGCCGCCCTCCTGCTCGCGCATGATGAGGGCGAGCTTGTCCTCCGGCGTGGCCTCGGCGAGGTAGTCGTCCACCCCCGCCTCGGCGGCGATGGCCTTGGCGGTGAGGGGGTTGTCGCCGGTGATCATGACGGTGCGGATCCCCATCGCCCGCAGTTCGGCGAAGCGTTCGCGCAGGCCGTCCTTGACGATGTCCTTGAGGTGGATGACCCCCAGCACCTCGCCCTGCGGTCCCTCCGGGGTGGGGCGGAGGACCGCGACGACGAGGGGCGTTCCGCCCGACTGCGCGATCGCGTCGGCTTCGCCGGACACGTGCGCACGCACCTGCGCGGCGACGCCGGAGGTCTCCGTCTCCAGCCACGCGAGCACGGCGGATGCGGCGCCCTTTCGGACCTGCGTGCCGTCGGGCAGGTCGACACCGCTCATGCGCGTCTGCGCCGTGAACGGCACGGCGATCGCATCCGCCGGCATGTCGGCCACGACTCCCTGGGCGGCGGCCAGCTCGACCACCGAGGTGCCCTCCGGGGTGGGATCCGCCAGCGACGACAGGGACGCCGCCTCGGCCACCGCCCGGGCGTCCGCGCCCGGCATGGGCACGAACTCGCTCGCGCGCCGGTTGCCGTAGGTGATGGTGCCGGTCTTGTCCAGGAGCAGCGTCGTGACGTCGCCGGCGGCTTCGACGGCGCGGCCGGACATCGCCAGGACATTGCGCTGGACCAGCCGGTCCATGCCGGCGATGCCGATGGCCGACAGCAGCGCGCCGATCGTGGTGGGGATCAGGCACACCAGCAGCGCGACGAGCACCGGGATCGACACGGGGGATGCGGCGTAGGAGGCGATCGGGTTCATCACCAACACGACGATCACGAAGACGATCGAGAGGCTTGCCAGCAGGATGTTCAGCGCGATCTCGTTGGGCGTCCGCTGACGCGAGGCGCCCTCCACGAGCGCGATCATCCGGTCGACGAAGGTCTCCCCGGGCTTGGACGTGATCCTCACCACGATCCGGTCCGACAGGACGCGCGTCCCGCCGGTGACGGCGCTGCGGTCACCGCCGGACTCGCGCACCACCGGCGCCGATTCGCCCGTGATGGCGGATTCGTCGACTGTCGCGATGCCGTGGACGATGTCGCCGTCGCCAGGGATGAGCTGCCCCGCCGTCACGACCACCACGTCGCCCACGCGGAGTTCGCCGGAGGGCACCTCGTCGAGCTCGGCGGCGAGGGCCGCCGCATCCGTCGTCCCGTCGTATCCGGGGACGCGGTGCGCCGTGGTGGTGGTGCGGGTCTGGCGGAGGGTGGCGGCCTGCGCCTTGCCGCGTCCTTCGGCGACGGCCTCGGCGACGTTGGCGAAGAACACCGTCAGCCACAGCCACACCGCGATGCCCCACGTGAATCCCCACGGCACCTCCGCGCCTCCCGAGGAGTCGGGGCCGCCGAGGAAGGGCTCGGCGATCGCGATGAGGGTCGTGAGGGCCGCGCCGACCCACACCAGGAACATGACCGGGTTGCGCCACTGCGCCGCCGGGTTGAGCTTGCGCAGCGCTCCGGGGAGGGCCTCGGCGACCTGGGCCGCGCTGAAGGCGCGCCGCTCGGGCGCAGGCGTCTTCTGCCGCGGCGACGGACGTCGGGGCTCCGGGACGGACAGGGGATCCGAGGTGAGCGAGGTGGTGGACATGTCAGGCGAGTCCTTCGGCGAGGGGTCCCAGGGTCAGGACCGGGAAGTAGGTGAGCGCGGTGACGATGACGGCGACACCGGCCAGGAGGCCCGCGAACTGCGGGCGGTGGGTGGGGAGGGTGCCGGCGGTGGAGGGCACTTTGTCCTGCGCCGCGAGAGAGCCGGCCAGCGCGAGGACGAACACGATCGGCAGGAACCGGCCCAGCAGCATCGCCACGCCCAGGGCGGTGTTCAGCCACGGGGTGTTCGCGGTGAGGCCGGCGAACGCCGACCCGTTGTTGTTCGCTGCGGAGGTGAACGCGTAGAGCACTTCGCTCAGCCCGTGCACGCCGGGATTCCAGATCGACGTCGACTCGACGTCTGCCCGGACGCCGGGGATCGCGAAGCTCAGCGCCGTGCCGGCGAGCACGAGCGTCGGGGTGACGAGGATGTACAGGCTCGCCAGCTTGATCTCCCGCGGGCCGATCTTCTTGCCGAGGTACTCCGGTGTGCGGCCGATGAGGAGTCCGCCGACGAAGACGGCGATGACCGCGAGCACCAGCATCCCGTACAGGCCCGATCCCACGCCGCCGGGGGCGATCTCCCCCAGCATCATGTTGATCATCGGCATCATGCCGCCCAGCGCCGTGTAGCTGTCGTGCATGGAGTTGACCGCCCCGGTGGAGGTGAGGGTGCTCGTGCTGCCGAACAGCGTCGACCCGAAGATGCCGAAGCGCACCTCCTTGCCCTCCATCGATCCGCCGGCCAGCTGCGGCGCGGCACCCGCTCCCGCCGTCTCCAGCGCCGTGAGGATCGCGGTGGAGGCGACGAAGATGCCGGCCATGACGCCGAGGATCGCGTAGCCCTGGCGGTTGTCGCCGACGATCCGGCCGAAGGCCCGCGGCATCGCGAAGGGGATGACGAGCATGAGGAAGATCTGGAAGAGATTCGTCCACGGCGTCGGGTTCTCGAACGGGTGGGCGGAGTTGACGTTGAAGAACCCGCCCCCGTTGGTGCCGAGGAGCTTGATCGCCTCCTGCGAGGCGACCGGGCCGCCGGGGATGGATTGCGCCGCGCCGGTCACGGTGGCGGCGTCGGTGAACCCGTTGACGTTCTGGATGACGCCGCCGGCCAGCAGCACGACCGCCGCGACGATCGAGAACGGCAGGAGCAGCCGGTACGTGCCGCGGATGAGGTCGACCCAGAAGTTGCCGATCACGCCGCCGCGGCGCGAGGCGAACCCGCGCACGAGGGCGATCGCCACGGCGATGCCCACCGCGGCGGAGACGAAGTTCTGCACGGCGAGCGCAGCGAACTGGACGGTGTACCCCAGCGTCATCTCGCCGGAATACGACTGCCAGTTCGTGTTCGTCACGAACGAGACGGCGGTGTTGAACGACAGCGCCTCGCCGGGGGCGGGCATGCCGAGGGAGTAGGGCAGGAACTGCTGCAGCCGCAGAAGGCCGTACACCAGCAGCACGCCCACGGCGGAGAACGCCAGTACCGAGCGCAGGTAGGCCTGCCACGTCTGGGCTCCGGCGGGATCGACGCCGATCAGGCGGTAGGTCACCCGTTCGAGCGCGAGGTCCTTCCTGCCGGTGTAGATGGAGGCGATGTAGTCGCCCACGGGCCGGTAGGCCAGTGCGAGGGCGAGGATGAGGGTCGCCGAGGTGAGGGCGAGCGACCAGGCTGTGCCGGCGTCCATGTCAGAACCTCTCCGGGCGCACGAGGGCGACCACGAGGTACACCACGGCGGCGACGGCGAGGACGGTGGCCAGCAGCGAGAAGACGATCATCCCCGCTCCTCCCCACCCACCGCTTCGCGTCGGGCGGAGCCGCGGGCGCGGGGACCCAGGTGCTCCACCCCCCGGGCGACCAGCGCGACCAGCGCGAACAGCGCCAGCGTTGCTGCGAGATAGACGACATCGAGCACGGGAGCTCCTTGAACGGGTACGACCGCGCGACTGCTGTGGCGCGGGTGACCACGCGCGGTGGCCACGGGATCCGATGCAACACCCCGCGGATGCTCCGGACGGCCGCCCTCACGGAATCCATACGGGCTGGGGGCCGTTCCTCACACGGTCCTGACATCGCAGGTATTCAGTGTTGCTATCTACCGGTACTCGGTCTTACTATGTAGTAGTACCTAGTGACACTGATATGCGGGAGCGGACCTCATGGGCAAGCAGGACACGGAGATGCTCAAGGGCGTCCTGGAGGGGATCGTGCTCGCGGTCCTCGCGCGGCGCCCCGCATACGGGTACGAGATCACGGCGGGGCTGCGCGAACGCGGCTTCGCCGACATCGCCGAGGGCACGATCTACGCGCTCCTCGTGCGCATCGAGCAGCGCGGACTGGTCGACGTGGAGAAGGTGCCCTCCGAGAAGGGCCCGCCGCGCAAGGTCTACACGCTGAACACCGCAGGGCGGGAAAAGCTCGCCGAATTCTGGACCACCTGGAGCTTCCTCGCCGAACGGCTGAAGCAGCTCCGCACGGAAGGAGAGTGACATGGCCTGGTACGAGAAGATCATCGGCGATCTCGGCGAGAAGAAGCGCTACCTGGCGTACAAGGCGCGCGTGAAGCGCCTGCCCGAGCCGTACCGGCAGGCCGCCGCCGCGCTCGAGCGCTACCTGCTGCACCTCGGGCCCAGCGACAGCGGTTCGAGCCTCGTCGCGATGCTCGACGATCTCGGCGACCTGCTCGAGCAGAGCGCGGCGGCCGGAACGCCGATCCGCGACGTCGTCGGAAGCGACCCGGTCTCCTTCGCCGAGACGTTCATGGAGAACTACGGCGGCGGCAGCTGGATCCGCAAGGAGCGGGCACGCCTCGAACGCGCGATCGAGGCTGCCGAACACGACGACACCGCCTGAACCTCCGGGGCTGAGCCCCGCCACACCACGCCCCCTCACCACGCCCTCCCGCCTCGGCGGGCTCGGAGCGATGGCTTCGTGCGCCCATTTTCCGCGCACCCCCACCCCGACACGCTCATCCCGCAAAGGAACGACCATGACCACCGCCATCCGCGTCCGCGACCTCGAGAAGACCTTCGCCGACGTATCCGTCCTCCGGGGCGTCGACCTCGACGTCGCCCGGGGCAGCATCTTCGCGCTGCTCGGCTCCAACGGCGCCGGTAAGACCACCATCGTGAAGATCCTCTCCACGCTGCTCTCCGCCGACGCCGGATCGGCCGTCGTCGACGGGCACGACGTGTTCGCCGATCCCCGCGGCGTCCGAGAATCGATCAGCCTCACGGGGCAGTTCGCCGCCGTCGACGAGGTGCTCACAGGGCGAGAGAACCTCGTGCTCGTGGCGCAGCTGCGCCACCAGCCGGATCCCGGCGGCATCGCCGACGACCTGCTCGCGCGCTTCCGTCTGGTCGAGGCGGGCGGACGGAAGGCGGCGACCTACTCCGGCGGCATGCGCCGCCGGCTCGACATCGCGATGAGTCTCATGGGGGCGCCGTCGGTCATCTTCCTGGATGAGCCGACCACGGGCCTTGATCCGGAGGCCCGCATCGAGGTGTGGCACGCCGTGCGCGAGCTCGCCGCCGGCGGCACGACCGTGCTGCTGACCACGCAGTACCTCGACGAGGCGGAGCAACTGGCCGACCGCATCGCGATCCTCCACGAGGGCCGCATCATCGCCGACGGCACCCTCGCCCAGCTGAAGGCGCTGCTTCCCCCGGCGACGGTCGAGTACGTCGAGAAGCAGCCCACGCTCGAGGAGATCTTCCTCGCCATCACCGGCGGCAGGAGCCACCCCACCTCCCCCGGCGCATCCGCCGCCGACGCCGCATCCACCGCAGACGAGTAAGGAACCGCCATGACCACCCACTTCTTCGGCGACACCGCCGTCCTCACCGGGCGTTCACTGCGTCACATCCTGCGCAGCCCCGACACGATCATCACCACCGCGGTGACCCCCATCGCGCTAATGCTGCTCTTCGTCTACGTCTTCGGCGGGGCGATCAATTCCGGCTCGCAGTCCTACATCGACTACATGCTCCCCGGCATCCTCCTGATCACCGTCGCATCCGGCATCGCCTACACGGCATACCGGCTGTTCCTCGACATGCAGGGCGGGATCTTCGAGCGCTTCCAGTCGATGCCCATCGCACGCTCGGCCGTGCTGTGGGGGCACGTGCTGACCTCCCTGGTGGCGAACACGATCTCGCTCGTGCTCGTCGTGGGCGTCGCTCTGCTGCTGGGGTTCCGATCCGGCGCCGGCGTGCTGGAGTGGCTCGCCGTCACCGGGATGCTCGTCCTGTTCACCCTGGCGCTGACGTGGGTCGCGGTGATCGCGGGGCTGTCGGCGAAGACGGTGGACGGGGCCAGCGCGTTCTCGTACCCGCTGATCTTCCTGCCGTTCATCAGTTCCGCGTTCGTGCCGACCGACACGATGCCGGGCCCCGTCCGCTGGTTCGCGGACAACCAGCCCGTCACCTCGATCGTGAACTCCATGCGCGCCCTGTTCACGCAGCAGCCGGTCGGCTCGGACATCTGGATCGCCCTGGCGTGGTGCCTCGGCATCCTCCTCGTGGCCTTCGCCCTCGCGATGCGCCTGTACCGCCGCCGGACCCACTGAGCCGCGAACGCGAATCGGCTGCTCCCCGCGCGGGGAGCAGCCGATTCAGCGTGCGGGGAAGGGCCCGGGAGCAGCGCCTACGTGCGGTCCCGGCCGCGCGCGTCGTAGGCCGCGCCGCAGCCGATGCCGATGGCCAGGCCGATCCCGAGCCACAGTGCGAGGTTCTCGGTCACGATCCCGACTGCCGCACCCAGGGCCATACCCAGGGCGATGCCGATGCCGACCCCGGTGCCTTTCGCGAAACCTTCGGACTCCGACTTCTCTTCGTCACTCATGGTCCCCACGCTACGCAGCACCGTGCAGCGGATCCTCCCGCGCGCGACGGAGATCCGCCTCACACCTGCGGGGGACCCGGTGGCGCGGCCATCTCCGCCCGTGGGCCCGCGCAGAATTCAGGAAGAACCGGATGCCGCGGGCCCGGCGGGGGCGGCAGCATCCGGATCTCCTGAATTCCGGCGGATCAGGCCAGGACGAGCGACTCCAGCCGGGCGTAGCTGGATTCCATGCCGTCGACCATGCCGGTGGCCAGGATCATGTCGCGCGTCTCCTTGTCGGGGTACTCGATGAGCACCGTGAGCAGCGTGACACCGTCCTCTTCGTAGAGCGTCATGTCGTTGACGGTGCCCTCGCCGGGCATCCCGATCATGCGCTCGGTGGTGACGGCGCGCCGGGGCGGATCCGACAGCAGCGTCTCGCCCTCGAAGCCGAACCGCTCCCCCGGCTGGCCGGGTGCGGGCTCCCACTCGTACCGGTAGTGCCCGCCGACGCTCGGGTCGACCTCGGCCACGGGCATCGTCCAGCCGTCGGGTCCGAGCATCCACTTCCGCAGCAGTTCCGGTTCGTGGTGCGCGCGCCACACGAGCTCGCGCGGCCCTTGGATGACGCGCGTGATGCGGACGTGGGTGTCGTCGAGCACCTCGAGCTCGGTGCCCCGCCCGGCGGCGTATTCGCCGAGGTCGCGCAGCACGGCGTCCAGCTGGCCCATCGCCATGGCCGCACCCTCGACCATGCCCATCGCCGCCAGCTGCTCGAGCGCCTCGGACGAGGGGAAGTGCGTCAGGATCGTCAGACGTGACCCGCTGTCGGTCGGTGCGATCTGGAACCGCATGCGCGAAGTGGGCATGTCGGCGGAGGGGGCACCCGATTCGTCGGCGAAGGCGTCGAGCACTTCGAACCCATCGGTGGGATCGATCGAGAGGAACTCCCATCGCCCGCGCGCGACGTCGCCGCGCGGACCGATCATCGCGTACGTGGCGACACCGCCCGGAGTCAGGTCGAACGCGTCGAAGGTCGCAGGATATCCAGGAGGCCCCCAGAAGCGCTCGAGCTGGCGGGGATCCGAGAAGGCCTTCCACAAACGCTCGGGGCCGACCGGGAAGTCGGCGACGAGGGTCATCGTGAGGGCCTCGGGGTCGGTGGTGACGGATGTGACGGGCATGGCGGTCTCCTTCGGACGAGTGGATGCCGCAGCATCCGGTTCAGGACGCGGGATCTTCCCGCAGCAGGTCGTCGAGGCGGTCGATGCGCGATCGCCACAGCCACTCGTAGGCACTGAGCAGCTGACGGGCGCGCGCGATCGTCTCCGGGTCGGCACTCACGAGCCGCTCCCTCCCTTCGGCCCGCTTGATCACGAGCCGGGCCGTTTCCAGCACGGCGACGTGCTTCTGCACGGCGGCGAAGCTCATGTCGTACTCGGCGGCGAGCGCCGACACCGTCTGCTCGCTGACCAGGGTGCGGCGCAGGATGTCACGCCGCGTGGCGTCGGCGAGGGCCCGGAAGATCCGGTCCACCGCCGCGTCATCGAGTTCACTGTCTACAACCATTTGGTTGTACGTTAGACCTCGGCGTGGCTGCCGTCAAGCCTTTCCCGCCCCCGGAGAGCGATCCGTCACGTGCGCCGGGTAGCCTCGCGGTATGACGCCCCCGCCCGATGCCACGCACGCGCGCGCTCCCGTGGCCGACGAGGGGCTGCCCGACCCGCTGGCCGACCCGCCCACCTCACCCGTGGACGCGCAGGGCAGGCCACTACCCAAGGGCGACGTTCGGGTCGCCTCCTGGATCGCGATCTTCACGGCGATCGCGGTGCTGCTGTGGTACTTCAGCATCCTCATCCTCGGCGGCGTCTACTTCGGCGAGTTCAGCAGCGCCGCCCAGGTCGCGGTGTGGGCCCTGGCTGCGGTGTCGTTCGTGTGCGGCCTCATCAGCCTCAACGCGCGCAGGGCGAGAGAGCTCGCCGCGGCGGGATTCATCGCCGGCATCGTGTCGCTCCTGGTCAGCCTCACCATCGGAGTGCCCACGGGCTTCCAGATCCTCTTCTGACGGGGACGATCGGATGCCGCGGCGGAACTAGACTGAGCGGGTCCGGCACCCCCGAAAGCCCGTTCGGCCGAATTCCTGGAGTACAGCCGCGTGACCACCCCCGCTGACAACGCCGCGGCCGCGGCATCCGCCCCCGTCGCCCCGACAGCTCAGGCTGATACCGCCGCCGCGAGAGCGGCAGCGCAGGCCGATACCGTCGATCACGCCCTCGCGACGCCGGAGAAGGAGCAGCCGTACGCGGCGCTGGGTCTCAAACCCGACGAGTACGCGCGGATCCGTGAGATCCTCGGGCGCCGCCCCACCTCCGGGGAACTGGCGATGTACTCCGTCATGTGGAGCGAGCACTGCTCCTACAAGTCGAGCAAGATCTACCTCCGCCAGTTCGGAGACAAGGTCTCCGACGAGATGAAGACCCGCCTCATGGTCGGCATGGGCCAGAACGCCGGCGTCGTCGACATCGGTGAAGGATGGGCCGTCACCTTCAAGGTCGAGTCGCACAACCACCCCAGCTACATCGAGCCCTTCCAGGGTGCCGCCACCGGCGTCGGCGGCATCGTCCGCGACATCATCTCGATGGGCGCGCGCCCGGTCGCCGTCATGGACCAGCTGCGCTTCGGAGCCATCGACCACCCCGACACGGCACGCGTCGTGCACGGGGTGACCAGCGGCATCTCCTTCTACGGCAACTGCCTGGGCCTGCCCAACATCGGCGGCGAGACCGTGTTCGACTCGGTCTACCAGGGCAACCCGCTCGTCAACGCCCTCGCGGTGGGCGTCCTCCGCCACGAAGACCTGAAGCTCGCCAACGCGTCGGGGGTCGGCAACAAGGTCGTGCTGTTCGGCGCCCGCACCGGCGGAGACGGCATCGGCGGAGCATCCATCCTCGCCTCCGACTCGTTCGACTCGACCGGCCCGACCAAGCGGCCGGCCGTGCAGGTGGGCGACCCGTTCGCCGAGAAGGTGCTCATCGAGTGCTGCCTCGAGCTGTACTCCGGCGGCCTCGTCGAGGCGATCCAGGACCTCGGCGCCGCCGGCATCTCGTGCGCCACGAGCGAGCTGGCCGCCAACGGCGGCAGCGGCATGAAGGTCGAACTGTCGCACGTGCTGCTGCGCGACCCCTCCCTCACGCCGGAGGAGATCCTCATGTCGGAGTCGCAGGAGCGGATGATGGCCATCGTCGCGCCCGACAAGCTCGACGCCTTCCTCGCCGTCACCGCCAGGTGGGATGTCGAGACCAGCGTGCTGGGTGAGGTCACCGGCGACGGACGCCTCGTGATCGACTGGCACGGGCACGAGATCGTCAACGTCGACCCGTCCACGGTCGCCGTCGACGGCCCCGTCTACGAGCGTCCGGTCGCCTATCCGGCCTGGATCGACGCGCTCCGCGAGGATTCCGCCGCCGCGCTCCCGCGCGAGAGCGACCCCGAGACCCTCCGCAGCCAGTTCCTGCAGCTGCTGACCAGCCCCAACCTGGCCGACACGTCCTGGATCACCAACCAGTACGACTACTACGTGCTCGGCAACACCGCGCTGTCGTTCCCCGATGACGCGGGCATGATCCGCGTCGACGAGGAATCCGGACTCGGGTTCGCGATCGCGACCGACAGCAACGGCCGGTACTGCCAGCTCGACCCGTACGAGGGCGCGAAGCTCGCCCTCGCCGAGGCGTACCGCAACGTCGCCGTCACCGGCGCGGCGCCTGCCGCCGTGACCGACTGCCTCAACTTCGGGAGCCCCGAGAACCCCGAAGTCATGTGGCAGTTCTCGCAGGCCGTCGCGGGCCTGGCCGACGGATGCCTCGAACTGGGCATCCCCGTCACCGGCGGCAACGTCTCGTTCTACAACCAGACCGGCGACACCCCGATCCACCCCACGCCGGTGGTGGGCGTTCTCGGCATCATCGACGACGTGGCCCGCCGCATCCCCAGCGGGTGGCAGGATCCGGGCGAGAACCTGTACCTCCTCGGCGTCACCTCGACCGAGCTGTCGGGCTCGCAGTGGGCCGGCACGGTGCACGGGCATCTCGGCGGGCGGCCCCCGCGGGTCGACCTGGCGCAGGAGCGCCGGCTCGCCGAACTGCTGCGTGCCGCGAACGACCAGTCGCTCATCTCCAGCGCGCACGACATCTCCTCCGGCGGCCTCGGACAGGCCCTCGCCGAGGGCGTGCTGCGCTTCGGCGTCGGCGCGCGCGTGTGGCTCACGGAGATCATGGAGCGCGACGGCGTGGATGCATCGGCCGCGCTGTTCTCCGAATCGACGGGCCGCGTGATCGTGAGCGTGCCGCGCGAGGAGGACGTGAAGTTCCGCGGCCTGTGCGCGGGCCGGGACTACCCGGTGCTGCGCATCGGCGTGACCGACGTCCCCGGCGACGGCAGCGGCGCGGCTCTGGAGGTCCAGGACGTCTTCACGATCCCCGTGTCCGAGCTGCGGGAGCTGTCGGGCGGCACCCTGCCCGCCGCCTTCGGCCCGACCGTCGTGGAACCGGCCGCCTAGACTGTCCTCATGACCGACCAGGAGGACTACGGCCCGCTCGGACAGACCAGGCAGCGCCGCATCCGCGTCGTGGCGTGGGTGGTCATCGCCTCGCTCATCATGGTGGGCGCCGGCGCGACCGTGATCTCGCTCCTGCCCGGCTGACTTCTGGCGGTTCCCATGGTCGAAGCGGCGCACACCGGCTGCCCGGCAGGCGGCCGCGCGATTAGCATGAGGGCGTGGATCCGCTCTGGGCGATGCTCGCCGATCTGTGGTGGCTCGCGCCCGCGACGGTGGGCGCCGGAGCCGTCGGCTGGGGCGCCGTGAGCATGGCGCGCGGCTCCGGGCGTGCGCGCCACCTCGAGGTCGAGGCATCCCTGCACGACGTGCGGGTCGCCGCCGGCAACCTCTCCCGCGCCCGCGCCGCCGTGCTCGCCGCGCGAGCGGGCGTCGCCCGCGCGGATGCCGACCGCCTCGCCCGTCGCGCCACCTCCGCCGATGTCGCCGCCGCCCGCCATGCCCTGCAGCAGGCCGAGCGCGACGTGCGCGCCGCCGGCGCCGACCTGCGTGCGCGACGCGCGAATGTCCGTGCCGCGCGGGCCGCCGTCCCGCCGCGGCGCGCCGGCATCGAGGCGCTGCCGCTGAGCCGCCTGATCGCCCGCCACGACGCGCTCCTGTCGCGCTGGCTGGCGTACGAGACGGATGCCGCGAAGGCCATCGACTACCCGTCGATGAGCGACCCGCACGATCCGCTCACCGCCGAATTCCTGCGCGCGCAGTCCACCGCGCAGTGGCTGCGCCCCTCCGGCCCCGACGTCAAGATGCAGGCGGCCGACTACGCCGCCTATCGGGACGCGGTGTACCGCGCCGAGTACGCGTTCGCCGTCGCGGAGCGGGCCGCGCAGCGCGGCCGCGGCGAGGTGCCCGATGCCCCCGCATCCGGCGACCACTGGAGCGACCTGGCCCGCGACGTGATGGACACCACCAGCCGCGCGATCGCCCGTTCCGCCGAGGCGGTCGCACGTGCCGCGGAGGCGGGCTGGAAGAACCGCCGGCGCCCGCCGGAGGGATGAGCCGGCCGGTGTGCCCGGCCGACCCCGCGACTAGCATGGCGACGTGGACTTCTGGGCCTTCGTCGGCGGTTACTGGTGGCTCGCCTTCCCGCTGCTCGGGGCGGCTGGCGGCGTCGCCGGCGCGTGGGAGAAGGCGGCCCGCCGGCGGCACAAGCGGCGCCTGGAGATCCTCAAGGCCAAGAGCGAGCTGAAGGCCGCGCAGTCCGGGCTGCGGTCGCAGGCCCTCACCGGCGCCACCCCCGCCGACGCGGCCCCGGAGTCGCAGGCCGCTCAGCTGGAACGTCTGTTCGCCGCGCACGACACCGTCACCGCCCGCTGGCTGGAGTACGAGCTGGATGTCGCGAAGCTCATCGCCTTCCCCGCGATGAGCGACGGCCGTCAGCCGCTGACCGCCGCGTACCTGCGCGCCAAGCGCGTCGCCGACGGCCTGCGCCCGCCCTCGGCCAAGGCCCGGCTGACGCACCAGGAGCTGACCGAATACCGTAACGCCGTCACCGACTACGAGGTGGCCTTCGACGTGGCCGAACGCGACGCGCGGCGCATCAAGGACTCCTCCTTCACGGAGGCGGAGCGCAAGCGCCTCGACACCGCTCAGCAGCTGCTCACGGTCGCGGTCGACCAGGCCGCCACCCCCGCCGAGCGTCAGCTCGCCTACCGGCGCGTACGGGAGGAGCTCGACGGCCTCCTGTCGCTGTCGGACGAGGCCATCGACGTGCTCGAGCAGAAGGTCGCGCTCGAGTTGCCCGCCGGCGCATCCTCCCCCCGCCCGGATGCCGCCGGCCCGGGTGCCGCATCCTCGGGTGGCCAGGGCGCTGCCGCCTCGGGCGGCCGGGGTGCCCGGTCCTCGGGCGGCCGGGGTGCCGCATCCTCGGCCGGTGCAGATCCCCGGTTGACGCCCCCTCCCGCGCCGGCTCCGGGCCCGCCCGCGCGCGAGCCGAAGACCGGCCCGCCGCCGGCGCCGTCCGACGTCACCCCCGCGCCGGGCCGCATCGTCCGCCCCAAGCCCACCCCCTAGCCCGAAACACCACATTCCGTCCGAGACACCGGGCGACGCCTGGTGTCTCAGACGTTTTCGCGTGTTTCGCGGGGCGGATGCGGCGGGCGCACGCCGCGCGGACGTCAGGTCAGCGGCGGGTCGAGCAGGTACAGCGTGCCGAGGTCGGCCGCTCGGGCCCGCGTGACCGTCTGCGCGTCGAGGATGCCCCGCTCCCCGAGGACGTCCAACGCCGCATCCCGGTCTGCGCGGATGGCGCCCAGCTCCGCGTCGTCCAGCTCACGCAGCGCGGCCTGAACGGCCTGCGGTCCATCGGTGGGCTGCGCCGCCTGCGCGACGGCCTCGGGCGCGCGGTGGCGCCGGCGTGCGATCATCGCGATCGCGGATCCGGCCGAGATCAGGAACGCGGCGATGACCGCCGGGTACCACGCGCCCCACCCGTCGTAGCCGTCGAGGGCGCCGGCGTTCACCATGCCGATGAGTCCGAAGCCCGAGAAGACGAGGGCCACCACCACGATGCCGAGAGTGAAGCCGTCGAACCGCGCACCCTTGCGCAGCCACATGACGAGCATGACGAGCTGGGTCAGCGCGGTGACGGCGAACAGCGCGCCGGCCAGCGGCACCGACTGCGCCGCATCCATGCGGAAGAAGTTGAAGCGGTCACCCCCCATTGCCGAGACCGCCGCCACCGGGGCGATGACACCCACCACGGCGAGCAGGACGATGATGCCGTTTCCCGCCCGGACGGCGATGGGGCGCCGCGCGGTCAGCGCGCGCGCTGCCGTGAGGGCGCCGTCGGGGCCGAAGTAGCGGTAGATCTCGGGATGCCGCCGGAAGGCGATGATCTCGACGCGCGCCAGGCGCAGGTCGGCGGCGAGCGAGTGCTCGCGCGCCCATGCGGAGGCGGATTCCAGAGTGTCCACGGTTGGCACGCTAGCAAACGATGTCGCGTCGTCAGCGCGGCGCGTCCGCGGCCCGCGGCGATCCGTCCACCGGGAGCTCGAGGAGAGGCGGCGGCGCGATCGTGAGCGCCGTCATACCCAGATCCGTGGCATCGGCGCGCGCGGCGAGGGCGTCGTCGATGAGGCCCCGCTCACGCAGGCGGCTGATCGCCCGCCCGCGCTCGATCCGCAGGCGTGCTCGCTCATCGTCCGACAGCTCCGCCACGCTGACGCGCACATTGTCGACGAGATTCTGCGGTCCGCCGGGGCGCACGGGGCCGCGCACCAGCTGCACGATATGCACGGCGACGTCGATCGCGATGACGGCGAGCCAGATCCACGCGCCGTCGCTCAGGAGGCCGCCGCCGAGCCAGAGGGCGACGATGACCGTGACGGCGCCGGGAACGATGTGCATGAGCGTGAGCTGCCGGACGGCTGCCTGAGATGCCGCTCGCGGATACCGGCGTGCCTGCACCTCGCTGTACGCGGTCACCGCCAGGGACGCGGCCGTCAGGATTCCCGCCGCCGCCAAGGGGAACCCCGAGTCCCACGCCCCCGTCGACGCCCATCGCGCCATCAACGCCGCACCGATCAGCGGGGCGATGAGGCCGAACAGGTAGGCCATCGACTGCACGACGTAGCGAAGCTCGAAGCGCGTGTACTCGTGGCGGCGCGGTGCCGGAGGCGCGAACATGACGAGCGCATGCTGAACCCGCGGTGTGTCGGCGAACAGCCGCAGGTCGAGCCGCCACCACTCCTCGACGCCCCACTCCGCCTGCTCTTCCACGAGATCCTGCACCGTCGCGTGCGCCATCGCATCCTCCCCCTCACGGCCGCCCCCGCCGTCGGCCGGCTGCTGCCCACATCCTAAAACGCGCCGCCCCGCGCCCCCGCCCCGCACTCTCCCGCGCGAAACACCACATCCCGGCTGAGACACCGAGCGACGCCGGGTGTCTCAGACGTTTTCGCGTGTTTCGCGGGCGGGCTTGACAACGGGGAGAGGGAGGCGCCATGGTTAGTTACTTAAGTAATGAACCAGAGAAGGAGGCGCGTGTGATCGATGAAGGCAAGGCCCTCTTCCTGCAGATCGCGGAGAACGTCGAGGACGCGATCATCGACGGCACTCTCCTCGAGGAGACCCAGGCGCCGTCGACGAACGAGCTCGCCGCTTTTTACCGCATCAATCCGGCCACCGCTGCAAAAGGAGTCAACATGCTCGCCGACAAGGGCGTGCTCTACAAGCGACGCGGCATCGGGATGTTCGTCGCGCCGGGCGCGCGCGAACTCCTTCTCACCGAGCGCCGCACGTCGTTCGCGGATCGCTTCGTCGATCCGCTGATCGCCGAGGCCCGCAAGCTCGGGCTCGGCCCCGAAGACCTCGCCGCGCTCATCCGCGACCGGGCCGCGCACGACACCGACACCACCGAGACCACCACTGAAAGGACCGCCTCATGACCGCCGTGATCGAGGTGAAGAACCTCACCAAGCGTTACCGCGACACCCTCGCCGTCGACGACGTGAGCTTCTCGATCGAGAAGGACAAGATCTACGGATTGCTCGGGCGCAACGGCGCGGGCAAGACCACCGTCATGTCCATCCTCACCGCGCAGAACTTCGCCACCTCCGGCGATGTGCGGGTCCTGGGTGAGAGCCCCTACGAGAACGCCCGCGTGCTCTCGCGCATGTGCTTCGTGCGGGAGAGCCAGAAGTACCCCGACGACGCGGTGCCGCTGCACGCGTTCCGCATCGCGCGGCTGTTCTTCCCGAACTGGGACCAGGAGCTCGCCGAACGTCTCATCGACGACTTCCAGCTGCCCCTGAAGACGCGCATCAAGAAGCTCTCCCGTGGGCAGCTCTCCGCCGTGGGCGTCATCATCGGCCTCGCCGCGCGGGCCGAGGTGACGTTCTTCGATGAGCCGTACCTGGGCCTGGACGCCGTCGCGCGCCAGATCTTCTACGACCGGCTGCTCGAGGATTACACGGAGCACCCCCGCACCGTGATCCTCTCCAGCCACCTGATCGACGAGGTCTCCAACCTCATCGAGAAGGTGCTCGTGATCGACCGCGGACGCATCGTCATGGATGAGAGCACGGATGCGGTGCGCGATCGTGCCGCGAACATCGTGGGCGACGCGGCCGCTGTGGATGCCTTCGTCGCCGGGCGCGAAGTGCTGCACCGCGAAAGCCTGGGCCGCGTGGCGAGCGTCACGGTGCTCGGCGCGCTCACCTCCGCGGACCGCGCGCAGCTGGCCGCCGCCGGACTCGACGTCACGCCGGTGTCGCTGCAGCAGCTCATCGTCCGCATCACCCAGAAGCACACAGGCGCGGATGCGGCAGCATCCACGACCCGGGAAGGAGTCCTGAAATGAACCGCACGCTGCCCGTCATCCGCATGCAGCTGGTGAACCGCCAGACCTTCGTGTGGCTGCCGCTGATCATCCTCGGCTCGGCATTCCTCATCACCCTCGCCATCTACGCGATCATCCACAACGCCACGGGCGGGACCGACGGCATGTACGGCGGCGGCGCGCAGGCACCGCTGTGGTACTTCATGATCGTCGGCGTGTACGCGCTCACCCTGAGCTTCCCGTTCTCGCTCGCCATGAGCGTGACACGCCGGGAGTTCTACCTCGGGACCCTCCTGACCGCCGCGATGACGTCGCTGATCATGGCGCTCGTGTTCGTCATCGGCGGCATGATCGAGACCGTAACGGGCGGCTGGGGCATGCGGGGATACTTCTTCCGCCTGGACTGGCTGTGGGAGGCCGGGGACGTCGTGGCCGGCCTGTTCTACTTCGTCATCGCGATGCTCTTCTTCGTCATCGGATTCTGGGGCGCGACGCTCTACAAGCGCTTCGGGCCGATGGGTCTGACGATCGCTCTGGTCGGAGTGGCCGTCGTGCTGCTGGGGCTCATCTGGCTCATCACGGCCACCGCCTCGTGGGTCGCGGTGTGGGAGACGGTCGTGGGCGCAGGGCCGCTCGGGCTCACGCTGTGGGCGGCGCTTCTGACCGCCATCCTCGCCGTCAGCGCGTTCCCGATGTTCCGCCGCCTGGTCGCCTGACCCCTCCACTCCCCGAGACCGACCGTTCCGGGTGAGACACCACGCATCGCGTCGTGTCTCACCCGGATCGTCGTGTGTGGGGAGTCAGCCGGATGCGGCGGCGGTGTGGTGGCGGATGACCTCGGCCACGACGAAGTTGAACCACTTCTCGGCGAACTCGGGATCCAGATCCGCCTCCGCCGCGAGCCGCTTGAGGCGCGCGATCTGCTGCTCCTCGCGCGCCGGGTCCGATGGCGGCATGCCGTACTGCGCCTTGAGCACCCCGACCTGCTTGGTCGCCTTGAAGCGCTCCGCGAGCAGGAAGATCAGCGCGGCGTCGATGTTGTCGATGCTGCCCCGCAGCCCGGCGAGCACCTCGCGCGGATCGACGGCGGCCACAGGGGAATCGGTCATGGCGTCCTCCGCCTCCGACGATACCGGGTGCCGGCGTCGCGGCCCGCGGCACTGGGGGCGGGGTGGGTCGCGGCCTAGAGTGTGAGCCATGACGGACGCGACGGATGCCGCGGCCCCGCCCCCTGCGGAGCTTCCCCCCGCGGCAGGCCCGCCGCCCGCCCGCCCCGATGCCGGCCGCCTGTGGGCGAGCCTTGCCAGCCCGTTCTCCGCCGGCTTCTTCCTCACCCTCGGAGGGTTGGTGGCGCTGGTCCTGGGACTGGCCGCCTCCCACCTGTCCACCGTGGCGATCTACGTGGTCTTCGCCCTCTTCGCCGCGCTGGGGCTGGATCCGCTGGTGCGCTTCTTGGAGCGCCGCGGTCTGGCACGGGCGTGGTCGATCGTCATCGTCTTCGCGGGTTTCGCGGTCGTGCTCGTCGGCGTGCTGGCTCTGATCATCCCGACGGTCGTGCGTCAGGTCACGCAGTTCGCCAAGCAGGCGCCCGCTCTCGTGAAGGAATTCACGGACAGCGACCTCTACGCGTGGCTGGAGAGCACGTTCGGGGAGAGCGTGAACGATCTGCTCGGTGAGCTGGAGAAGTTCGCCACGAACCCCGCGAACATCGCCGCCATCGGCGGGGGCGTGCTGCAGGTGGGCGTGTCGATCGCCACGGCGATCTCCGGCGCGATCATCGTCCTGGTGCTGAGCCTGTACTTCCTGGCCTCCCTCCCGGCGATCAAGACCTCGTTCGTGCGTCTCGTGCCCGCCCGCAATCGCACCCGGGTCGCGGACATGACCGAGCAGATCACCGATTCCATCGGCGGGTACCTCATGGGAATGGTGATCCTCGCCTTGTGCAACTCCGTCTTCGCCTTCCTCCTCTACCTCCTGCTCGGGCTGCCCTTCCCGGCGCTCATGGCGGTCGTCGCGTTCTGCCTGACCCTCATCCCGCTCGTGGGGTCGGTGCTCTTCTGGATCATCGGCACCGTTCTTGCGCTGTTCAGCAATCCGATCGCGGCTCTCGTCTTCGCGATCGTCTACCTCATCTACATGCAGATCGAGGCATACATCCTGACGCCACGCGTCATGAACCGCGCGATCTCGGTTCCGGGAGCCCTCGTCGTCATCGGAGCGCTCGTGGGCGGCACGCTGCTCGGGCTCCTCGGCGCGCTCGTCGCCATCCCGGTGACCGCGTCCATCCTGCTCATCGTCAAGCAGGTGATCATCCCGCGCCAGGACGCCAAGACCTGACGCGCCCTGTGTCAGCGCGTGGGCAGAAGACAGGTCGGCGCGGGAGCAGGAGTGCGGTACCGCACTCCGCCGGGGATCCCGGTGCGCAGATCCAGCGACAGCGACACGACCTCGTCCGAGGCCTGGCCGGCCACGAGGAGCGTGTCGCGCACGACGACGTGGTGCCGCGGACGCCGCACGCCCGCCTCGACGAGCGCCACCGGTTCGACGGCCTCTCCCCCGCCGCGCACTCGCAGCACGCCCAGCGTGTCGCTGCCGCGGATGCCGGCGTAGAGGAACTGCCCGTCGCGGGATGCCGCGAGCTCGGCTCCCGTGTCGCCCTCGAGCGCGCCGACCGCCGCCGGCGCGCCGCCGCGGACGTGCCACGCGCCGTCCGCGTCGGGGGAGAGCACGAACACCTCGTGCGTGTACTCGGTCAGCACATACAGGTGCCCGCTCGGGTGCCACACCATGTGGCGCGGACCGCAGCCTTCGGGCAGAGCGATCTGCTCCCCACGGCGCAGCCCCGCGCCCGCGGCGTGCCACACCCGCACGAGGTCGAAGCCGAGGTCGGTGGTGACGACGGTGCCGCCGGGGAGGAACAGCGCCTCGTGCGCGCGGGACACGCGGGGCGATTCCCCGGGCTCCGGTTCCGGCCCCGCCGGCTCGGCGTCAGCGTCGGAACCGTACCCGGGCACGAGGTCGGCGTACTCGGCCCCGGCCGCCGCTCGCAGAGCCCGCGCCGCCGCGGCGAGGCCCGGGTCCACCGCATCCGCTGCCGGCGACCCCGACCCGTACGGGTCGGCCGCCGCCGGCGCGACGCGGGCGTCGCCGAGCGCGCCGTCGGCGCCCAGCGGCACCCGCACGACGCGGCCATCACCCCAGCAGCTGACCAGGAGGAATGCGCCGTTCGGCTCGACGGCGACATGGCAGGCCGCCACTCCCGCGGGAACGGGTGCACCCATCGGCGCCAGGCGGTCTTCGGACACGCGGCGGAAGGCCTGCACGGCGCCCTCCCCCTCGAGGGCGGCATAGACGACGTCGAGGGTCGGATGCGCCGTCACCCACGACGGCGACGGGGCGGGCGCGGCGGTGCCGGTGTAGGCGAGCGGCCCGCCGGCCAGGGCGCCGTCGGGCTCACCGGCCACCAGCATCCCGATGCCCTCGGCGGGCGCGCCGTTGTGGTCCTCGCCGTAGCCGCCGACCCAGAACCGCATCAGTCGACGAGGTCGTGCCGCACGATGACCGCGTCGCGCGCGGCGCCGACCCCGATGACGGAGATCCGCGTGCCGCTCATCGCCTCCAGCGCGAGCACGTAGTCCTGCGCTTCCCGCGGAAGCTCGTCGAACGTGCGCGCACCGGAGATGTCGTCCTTCCACCCCGGGAAGTATTCGTAGATGGGCGTCGCGTGGTGGAAGTCGGTCTGGTTCACCGGCATCTCGTCGAACCGTTCGCCGTCGATCTCGTAGGCCACGCACACGGGGATGCGGTCCAGGCCCGTGAGGATGTCGAGCTTGGTGAGCACGAGGTCGGTGATGCCGTTGATGCGGGTGGCGTAGCGGGTGATGGGAGCGTCGTACCAGCCGACCCGGCGGGGGCGTCCGGTGGTCGTGCCGAACTCGAAGCCGCGCGAGCGCAGCCACTCCCCCTGCTCGTCGAACAGTTCGGTGGGGAACGGTCCCGACCCCACGCGCGTCGTGTACGCCTTCACGATCCCCACGATCCGATCCAGGCGGTTGGGCCCCACGCCGGCGCCGGTGGCCGCGCCGCCGGCCGTCGCCGAGGACGACGTGACGAACGGGTAGGTGCCGTGGTCGACGTCGAGCATCGTGGCCTGGCCGCCCTCGAACACCACGACGTCGCCGCGGTCGAGGGCGTCGTTGAGCAGCAGCGAGGTGTCCGACACCATGGGCCGGAGGCGCTCGGCGTACGACAGCAGGTCGTCGACGATCTCATCCACCGAGATCGAGCGGCGGTTGAACACCTTCACCAGCAGGTGGTTCTTCTGATCCAGCGCGCCTTCCACCTTCTGGCGCAGGATGTTCTCGTCGAACAGGTCCTGGATGCGGATGCCGACGCGGTTGATCTTGTCGGCGTACGCCGGTCCGATGCCGCGACCGGTCGTGCCGATCTGCCGCTTGCCCAGGAAGCGCTCGGTGACCTTGTCGAGCGTGCGGTGGTACTGCGTGATGACGTGCGCGTTGGCGCTCACGCGCAGGCGGGACGTGTCCACGCCCCGCGCGTTCAGCGCCTCGAGCTCGTTGAACAGCACCTCCAGGTCGACCACGACGCCGTTGCCGATGACGGGGATGACCCCGGGCGAGAGGATGCCGGAGGGCAGCAGGTGCAGCGCATACTTCTCATCGCCGATCACGACGGTGTGGCCGGCGTTGTTGCCGCCGTTGAACTTCACGACCCAGTCGGTGCGTTCGCCGAGGAGATCGGTGGCCTTGCCTTTGCCCTCGTCCCCCCACTGGACTCCGACGATCACGATTGCGGGCATGGACGCTCCTCGCGTGGATTCGGGCGGTACATCTCATCCTATCGAGGCCCGCCCCCCGGCCGCCGCCGTGCCGCGGGTTAGGGTGAGCGCATGCAGCCGCCACCCCGTGCGCACACGGCGTGGATGATCGCCCGTCTCGTCGCCGGCGCGGTCGTGACCGCCGCCGTGACCGCGCAGGGCATCTCCACGGTCAGCGCCGGCGCTGCCGCCGGGTACCACCTCGCGACGACCACCGCGAACTTCTTCAGCTACTTCACGATCCTCTCCAACGCCGCCACCGCGATCGTGCTCGCCTGGGCGGGGCTGTCGCGGGTGCCGCGGCGGCGGCGGGATGCGGTCGACCCGCCGGCGCTGGCGGCGTGCCTGGTGTGGGTGACGACGTACATGCTCATCACGTGCGTCGTCTACAACCTGCTGCTGCGGGCCGTGTCGATCGGGCCCGACACGGTCGGATGGGCGAACGAGGTCATGCACGTGTGGGCGCCGCTGTACTTGATGGTGGACCTCATCTTCGGCACCGGGCACCGCCGCGTGCGCTGGCGGGTCGCGGTGGCGGCCGTGCTGTTCCCCATCGCGTGGATCGCGTACACGCTCGTGCGCGCTCCGCTGGTCACGGCGCCGTCCTCCGGTGCGCCGTACTGGTACCCGTATCCGTTCCTGGACCCGTACGCCGGCACCGACGGATGGGGCGGGGTGGTCGGCTATCTCGTCGCGATCGCCGCCGGGATCATCGTGGTGGCCTTCGGCGTGGTCGCGGTGCTGCGGCTCCGCCTCCGGCCCCCGGCGGGCACCGCCCGGTCGCGGCCGCCCGTTTCGGTCGAGGGCGAGGGGCCCATACGCTGAGGACGTGCGCATCCGGATCCTCACCCTCGCCCTGGCCGCCTCGAGTCTGCTCGTCCTGTCGGGATGCGCCGGCTCCGGCGACGCGTCCTCCTCCCCCACGACTCCGCCGGCGTCCTCACCGGCCGCCGCAGACGGCTGCGGCTACGTCGCGGGCGGCGGGGCCGCGCGCGAGGTGACCCCTCCGCCGGCCGAGCCGACGGTCACCGGTGAACTGACGGCGGTGGTGGAGACCTCCGCCGGGGCGATCCCGATGACCCTCGACGCCGAGGGGGTGCCGTGCACCGTGGGCAGCTTCGTCTCGCTGGCCGAGCAGTCGTACTTCACCGACACCCCCTGCCACCGCCTCACCACATCCGGGATCTTCGTGCTGCAGTGCGGCGATCCCAGCGGCACCGGCCGCGGCGGCCCCGGTTACAGCTATCCCGACGAGCTGGACGGCACGGAGACCTATCCGGCGGGAACGGTCGCGATGGCCAACGCCGGGCCCGACACCAACGGATCCCAGTTCTTCCTCGTGTACGAGGACAGCGAGCTCCCGCCCTCCTACACCGTCTTCGGGCAGCTCGCCCCCGAGGGTCTCGAGGTCGTGCGCACCATCGCCGCCGCCGGAGCCGAGGGCGGCCAGCCCGACGGCGCGCCGGCCACACCCGTGACCATCACCGGCGTCACCGTCGGCTGACCGCTCCCGACGCGGCGGTCACCCCAGCGCGCGGGCGGATTCCCGCACGATGAGGTGGGTCGCGATGGGGGTGTCCTCGGTCAGGCTCTCGGGCTCCTCGACCGCCAGCAGCACCTTCTGCATCATGAGCTCCCCCAGAGCGCGGAAGTCCTGGCGCACCGTCGTCAACGGCGGCATGAGGTAGGGCGCCTCGGGCACGTCGTCGAACCCGACGACGCTGATGTCCTCGGGCACACTCAGTCCGCGGCCCCGCAGCGCCGACAGCAGGCCGATCGCCATGTGGTCGTTCCCCACGAACACGGCCGTGCCCGATCCGAGGTCGAGCTCCCGCCCCAGCTCGTAGCCGCTCGCGGCCGACCAGTCCCCGTTGCGCGGCTCCTCGGCCACGAGGCGCCGCGCGGCCAGCTCGTCGCGCCATCCGCGGACGCGTTCCAGGGCATCGGGGTTCCGCGGCGGGCCGGCGACGTGCAGGATGCGGCTGTGCCCGAGCTCGGCGAGATGCCGCACCGCCGACCGGGCGCCGCGGTACTGGTCGATGGAGACCAGGTGCGGATGCCGGCGCTGCGTCGCGGCGGCGGCGACCAGAGGAACGCTGAGGTCGAGACCGCGCACCACCTCGAGAACCCCGACGTCCGTCACGACGAGCACGATCGCGTCCACGCGCTGACGCAGGAGGGTCTCGACCGCCGAGCGCACGCTGGCCGGAT
This sequence comes from Microbacterium wangchenii, assembly GCF_004564355.1. Taxonomy (NCBI): domain Bacteria; kingdom Bacillati; phylum Actinomycetota; class Actinomycetes; order Micrococcales; family Microbacteriaceae; genus Microbacterium; species Microbacterium wangchenii. The sequence goes on along the minus strand of NZ_CP038266.1, from coordinate 59,451 downwards.
CGGGATCGGGTGAGGTGACCGTGTCGACGGAGTACCGTTCGGCACGGGCCGCGACGGTGAAGTGCATCGCGATCGACGTCGGCCCGAAGTCGGCGCTTCCCGGGGTGACCAGCCCGATCGTGCGGGTGCGCCGCGTGACGAGCGCCCGCGCCGCCGGCGAAGGGCTGTATCGCAGCTGGGTGATGGCCTGCTCCACGCGCGCACGTGTCGCGGGGCGGACGTTGGGAAGGTCGTTGAGCACACGGGACACGGTCTGGTGCGATACGCCCGCCAGCCGCGCGACGTCGAAGATGTTGGCGGATTTCGCGCCGCGCTCATCGCTCACGGGGTGTCCTCGGGGCGCGCCACGCGCGCGAGCAGCGAATCCACGGTGAGCGCCTCGGCGGGCAGGATGTCGGCGACCCGGCCCGCGCGCAGCACCGCGACCCGGGAGGACACGCGCAGGACCTCCTCCAGCTCGGCGGAGATGAACAGCACCGACAGGCCGTTGTCGGCGAGGTCGGCCACGAGACGCTGGATCTCGATCTTCGCGCCCACGTCGATGCCCCGCGTCGGCTCGTCCAGGACGAGCGCCCGCGGCGACAGGGCGAGGAGGCGCGCCAGCAGCACCTTCTGCTGATTGCCGCCGGAGAGCGTGCGGGCGGGGCGATCGGGATCGGCGGGACGGATGTCCAGCGCCTCGATCCAGCTGGCCGCGAGTTCGCGCCGCCGTGGGCGCCCCAGCAGCTGGAACACGCCGCGCTCGGCCTGGAGGGCGAGGGTGATGTTGTCCTCCACGCTGAGGTCGCCGATGATCCCCTCGGTGCGCCGGTTCTCGGAGGAGTACACGATGCCGAGCCCGATGGCCTGCCGCGGCGAGCCGAGCACGGTCGGCACGCCCGCGACGCGGATGCTGCCGGCATCCGGCCGGTCGATGCCGGTGAGCACGCGCGCCAGTTCGGTGCGCCCCGACCCGAGCAGCCCCGCCAGGCCCAGCACCTCGCCCTCCGCCATCGCCAGGGAGGCGTCGGTGACCGCCGTCCCGACCGTGATGCCGGTACCGCTGACGTACGCCGCCGCGTCCGCCGGGGCCGGCTCGACCGCCTGGCGCACCTGAAGCTCCTCGCTCGTGCGACCGAGCATCTTCTCCACCAGATCGATGCGCAGAAGCTCGTCCGGGACGTACTCGCCGATGAGCCGCCCTCCCCGCAGCACCGTGATGCGGTCGCAGATCTCGTACACCTGGTCGAGGAAGTGCGACACGAACAGGATCGCGACCCCTCGCTGCTGCAGTTCGCGCATGACGCGGAACAGCTCCGCCACCTCGTCGAGGTCGAGGCTCGACGTGGGCTCGTCGAGGATCAGCACGCGCACGTCGACCGAGATCGCCCGCGCGATGGCGACGAGCTGCTGCACGGCGAGCGAGTGGCGCACGAGGGTGCTGCGCGGGTCGATGTCGAGCCCGAGCTCGGCGAGCACCTCCGCTGCCCGCGTGTTCAGCCGGCGCCAGTCGATCGCACCGAAGCGGCGCGGTTCGCGGCCGAGGAGGATGTTCTCCGCCACGGTGAGATTCGGCAGGAGATCGATCTCCTGGTAGACCGCGCTGATGCCGGCGGCGAGCGCGTCCGCCGGCTTGCGCAGGCGCACGGGCTCTCCCCCGACGCGCACGACCCCCTCGTCCAGCCGCAGCGCGCCCGTGATGGCCTTGATGAGCGTGGACTTGCCGGCGCCGTTCTCCCCCATGAGCGAGTGCACCTCGCCGGGGAAGAGGCGGAAGTCCACCGCATCCAGCACCGTCTCCGCACCGAACCGGACGGTCGCGCCGGTGACCTCGACCACCGGCGCGACCGTCGTCGGGCGCGAATCCATAGGCTCCATCATGCCGGTGCGGGGCGCGGCATCCCGTTCACGAACGCTGGGTCGCCGATCGCGCCACGATGACGCGCTGCACGACGACGAAGATCAGGAGCAGGCCGCCGATCGTGATGCGCGTCCAGGCCTGCTCCGCGCCGAGGAAGGAGATGACGGTCTTGATCGTGCCGTACACGAAGACGCCGATCATCGACCCCAGCACGTAACCGCTTCCCCCGGTCAGCAGCGTCCCGCCGATCACGACCGCGGCGATCGTGTCCAGTTCGGTGCCGATGCCGTTCAGGGGGTAAGACGCCCCGGTGTACGCGGTGAAGACGACGCCCGCCAGACCGGCGCACACACCGCTGATGACGTAGGCGAGCAGCTTCGTGCGCACGACCGGGAGACCCATGAGGCGCGCGGACTGCTCATTGCCGCCGATGGCGTAGATCGTGCGGCCGAAGCGCGTGAACTGCAGGACGAGGATGCCGACGAGCACCACCAGCAGCGCGAGGATCCCGGTGGGCGTGAGATAGAAGCTCCCCGGCGCCCCCTGAATGCGCGCGGACTGCAGCCACAGGATCGCAGGGTCCTCCACCTTGATCGAGGACAGGCTCACCATGAACGCCAGCCCCCGCGCGGCGAACATCGCGGCGAGCGAGGCGATGAACGGCTGCACACCGAAGTACTGCACCATCACGCCCACGGCCAGCCCCATCCCCGCCCCCAGCAGGAGCATGACGGGGACGACCACGGCGGTGGGCAGCCCCTGGCTCAGCAGGCTCGCCCCCAGCATCCCGGTGAAGGCCATCACGGCGCCCACCGACAGGTCGATTCCGCCCGTGAGGATGACGAAGGTCATCCCCACCGCCAGGATCAGCAGGTAGGCGTTGTCCAGCAGGAGCGCGGACAGGACGCGGGGGGTGACGAACGTGCCGAAGTACGCCTGCGCGCCTCCCATCATCGCGATGAGGATCACGAGGGCACCGAAGACGGGGACCCACGAGGCGTGCCGGCTGCGGAACCGCTGCACGGCGGTGGTGACGGCTCCGCGGCGCTCGGTGCCGGATGCGGTCAGGGTGGTCACGAGGCGGCTCCCATCTTGGTCGCGGGCGCGCGGCGGGCCGATGCCGCCAGCCGGGCGAGGCCACCGCGGGTGCGGGGCGACTGCACGAGCACCACGATGATCACGACGATCGCGAGGAACAGCGGACTGATCGCGGGCGGGACGCCGAGGAAGGTGATCGTCGACTTCAGCGTCTGGATGGTGAAGACCCCGACAACGGTGCCGGCGATCGTGAACTTGCCGCCCATGAGGCTCGTGCCGCCCAGCACGACGGCGAGGATGGCGTCCAGCTCGATGTACAGACCGGCGGCGTTGGCGTCGGCGGCCATGATGTTCGAGGAGTACAGGATGCCGGCCAGCCCCGCCAGGACGCCGCTGGCGGCGTACGCGCCCCAGATGATTCCGCGCGACCGCACGCCCGCGAGACGGCTGGCCTCGGGGTTGATGCCCACCGCCTCGGTGAGCACCCCCAGCGCGGTCCGCCGTTCCAGCAGCGCGACGACGGCGATGGCGAGCACCGAGACGTAGAACGCGAAGGGCAGCCCGAACAGGTAGCCCTGCGCCATGAACCGGTACGGGTCGCTGTTGATCGTCGTGATGAAGCCGCCGGTGATCAGCAGCGCCACGCCTCGGCCGGCGAGCATGAGGACGAGCGTGGCGATGATCGGCTGGACGCCGACCACCGACACGAGGAAGCCGTTCCACAGCCCGAGCACGAGGGAGACGAGCACGCCCAGGGCGATCGCGGTGAGCACCGTCGCCGGGGATCCCGGGTTGGGCGCGGAGGAGATGAAGGTCAAGGCGACCGCCCCCGACACCGCCATGATCGCGCCGACCGAGAGGTCGATCCCGCGCGTGGCGATGACGAGCGTCATCCCCAGCGCCACCAGCATGAGCGGCGCGCTGTTGCGCAGGATGTCGATGAGCGGACCGTAGAGCTGCCCGTTCTGCACCGTGATGCCGATGAAGGACGGCCGCGCGATAGTGTTCACCACGATCAGGACGGCCAGGGCCGCCACCGGCCATACCAGGCGGTGTCGGAACACACCCGTCAGAGTCGATGTCATGCCGCTGTCTCCGGGCTCTGGCGAGACGGCTCCGTCTCGCGGGATTCGTCGGCGATGACGGCGACGAGATCGTCGACGTCGACCTCCGTGGCGTCCAGTTCGCCGATCTTACGACGGTCGCGCATCACGACGATGCGCTGCGCGATCCGGATGACCTCCTCCAGCTCGGAGGAGATGAACACGACGGCCAGTCCCTCGGCCGACAGCTCGGCGACCTTCTTCTGGATGTCGGCCTTGGCGCCCACGTCGATACCGCGCGTGGGCTCGTCCAGGATGATCAGCTGGGGGGCGGTGGCCAGCCACCGCGCGAGCAGCACCTTCTGCTGGTTCCCGCCGGAGAGGTTGCGCACGAGCGCGTGCGGATCGGCCGGGCGCACTCCCAGCGCCGCGATGTACTCGGAGACGATCGCGTCCTGCTCGGCCCTGCCCATCCTGCGCAGTGCGCCGCGCTTGGCCTGGATGCCCAGGATGACGTTCTCGGCGACGGTGAGATCGGAGATGATGCCCTCGGCCCGCCGATCCTCCGACGAGAACGCGATGCGCCGGTCGATCGCATGCCGCGGCGTCGTGATGCGTGCGGGCAGGCCGCGGACGATGTGCCGGCCGGTGTCCGCGCGGTCGGCACCGTACAGCAGCCGCGCCAGCTCGGTGCGTCCCGAGCCCAGCAGACCCGCGATCCCGACCACTTCGCCGTCGAAGACCTCGACGTCGACGGGCTCGAGGACGCTCTTGCGGCCCACCCCCACCGCGGAGAGCACCGGCACCGCCGAGCGGTCGATCTCCCGCTCCGCCGTGCGGGAGAGCGCCTCGAGCTCATCGAGCTCGCGGCCGATCATCTTCGCGATGAGCTCACCGCGGGGGAGCTCATCGATCAGGTACTCCCCCACGAAGCGCCCATTGCGCAGCACAGTGAGCCGATCGGAGATCTCGTAGACCTGGTCGAGGAAGTGCGTGACGAACAGGATCGCGACCCCGCGGTCGCGAAGGTCGCGCACGACGGCGAAGAGCTGCTCGACTTCGCTGCGGTCCAGGCTCGAGGTGGGTTCGTCGAGCACGAGCACCGACGCATCCGACACCATCGCCCGGCTGATCGCGACCAGCTGCTGGACGGCGATCGAGTGCGTCCCCAGCGTCGAGCGGGTGTCGATGCCCAGGCCGAGGTTGGCGAGGTGGCGCGCTGCCTCCCGGTGGGTCGCCCGCCAATCGATCGCCCCCGCGCGGCGCACCTCGTGGCCGAGCATGACGTTCTCGCCCACGGAGAGGTTGGTGCAGAGGTTGACCTCCTGGTAGACGGTGGAGATCCCCGCCGCCTCGGCGTCTGCCGTGGTGCGGAACACGCGTGCCGCACCACCGATCGTGATCGTGCCGGCGGCGACCGGATACACCCCCGTGAGTGCCTTGATGAGGGTGGACTTGCCGGCGCCGTTCTCGCCCATGAGGGTGTGCACCTCACCGGCGCGAAGCGTGAGGTCCACCCCGTCCAGTGCCTTCACCCCGGGGAACTCGACGGTGATGCCGCGCAGCTCGGCGACGGGTGCGGCGGAGATGTCCCGGTGCTTCCGGGGGCGGACGACGGTGTCGTCGGTCATGCGGGCCTCCTTCCGAGGCGGACCGCCGGGCACCGGGATTCCCGGTCCCGGCGGCCGGGTGTCGGATGCGACGGACTCAGTAGGGACGCGAGTCCAGGACCTCTTTCGCCTGCTCCTGCGTGAAGGACTGGTCCTCGACGATGGTCGCCTTCTCGACCTCCTCGCCGGCGAGCACCTTCTTGACCAGCTCGGCGGCCTGCTCGCCGAGGAGCGGGTTGCACTCCACGATGAAGTTGAACTCGCCGTTGGCCAGTGCGGTCATCCCGTCCTTGACGGCGTCGATCGTGACGATCTGGATGTCCGTGCCGGGGACGAGGCCCGCGGCCTTGATCGCGTCGAGCGCACCCAGGCCCATGTCGTCGTTGTGCGCGAACAGCACGTCGATGTCCGAACCGTACTTCTGCAGGTAGCCCTCCATGACCTTCTTGCCGCCGTCGCGGGTGAAGTCACCGGTCTGCGAGTCCATCACGGTGATGTCGGTGCCCTCGATCGCCGCGTTGAAGCCGGTGGCCCGATCCAGCGCCGCCGACGATCCGGTGGTGCCCTCCAGGACGACCAGGTTCGCGCCCTTGCCGTCGAAGTTCTCCTTCACCCATTCGCCGGCGGTCTTCCCCTCCTGCTCGAAGTCCAGGCCGACCCACGACGCGTACAGATCCTCGCTCGCGCTGACCGTACGGTCCTCCAGGATGACCGGGATCCCGGCGTCCTTGGCCTCGGTGAGCACGTCGTCCCAGCCATCGACCGTGATGGGGGCGATCACGATCGCGTCCACGCCCTGGTTGATGAAGTTGCGGACGGCTGCGATCTGCGCCTCCTGCTTGTTGTCGGCCGCGTTGAACTTCAGATCGAAGCCGTTCTCGGACGAGAAGGCCTCCTTCATCGATTCGGTGTTCGCGGCCCGCCAGCCCGACTCCGAGCCGGTCTGTGCGAAGCCGACCGTGATGACGTCGCCCCCGCCGTCGCCTCCGCCCGCGTTGCCCGCGCATCCGGTCGCGGTCAAGAGGACCGCACTGAGCAGGGCTGCTGCCGCCAGGATCTTCTTCTTCATTCCCAAAACCTCCTCGTTCGGGTCCGGCTCGCAGCCGGGGCGCGGACGCCGCCATGGTGTCTGCTGGCTCGAATGTTAGCCTTCACATTTCGCTCTGCGCCAGCATGTGAGCGGTAACAATCGAGTAACGACCCCTGGCTGAGGGCCTTGCGGGTTGACCCCGCTCGTCCACATCCGCCCGGGATGTGAACCATCACAGCGGTGCTCGTCCCCCGGCAGGCGGAGGACATCGGGCGCGGTTCGTGGCGGAACAGGGCGGAAACTAGAATTGGGCTCATGTCCAAGGTTCTCCAGTCCCTCCCCGTCGGCGAGCGCGTCGGCATCGCCTTCTCGGGAGGGCTCGACACCTCCGTCGCGGTGGCCTGGATGCGCGACAAGGGCGCCGTGCCCTGCACCTACACCGGCGACCTCGGTCAGCCCGACGAGGACGACATCGCCGCCATCCCCGGCCGTGCGCTGCAGTACGGCGCCGAGGTCTCGCGCCTGGTGGACTGCAAGTCGGCGCTCGTCGAGGAGGGCTTCGTCGCCCTCGCCTGTGGCGCGTTCCACATCCGCTCCGGCGGGCGCACCTACTTCAACACCACGCCGCTGGGCCGCGCGGTGACCGGAACCCTGCTCGTGCGCGCCATGAAGGAGGACGGCGTCGACATCTGGGGCGACGGATCCACCTACAAGGGCAACGACATCGAGCGGTTCTACCGCTACGGCCTGCTGGCCAACCCGGCTCTGCGCATCTACAAGCCGTGGCTGGACGCCGACTTCGTCACCGAGCTCGGCGGACGCACCGAGATGAGCCAGTGGCTCGTCGAGCACGGCTTCCCCTACCGCGACAGCGTGGAGAAGGCGTACTCCACCGACGCCAACATCTGGGGCGCCACCCACGAGGCCAAGACCCTGGAGCACCTGGACGTGTCGCTCGAGACCGTCGAGCCGATCATGGGGGTGCGCTTCTGGGATCCCGCCGTCGAGATCGCCACCGAGGACGTGACGGTCACCTTCGACCGCGGGCGCCCCGTCGCGCTGAACGGCGTGGAGTACGCCGACCCGGTCGACCTGGTGTTCGAGGCGAACCGCATCGGCGGGCGTCACGGCCTGGGCATGAGCGACCAGATCGAGAACCGCATCATCGAGGCGAAGTCGCGCGGCATCTACGAGGCGCCCGGCATGGCGCTGCTGTTCATCGCCTACGAGCGCCTCGTCAACGCGATCCTCAACGAGGACTCCCTCGCCACCTATCACGAGCAGGGGCGGCGCCTGGGGCGCCTGATGTACGAGGGACGCTGGCTCGACCCGCAGTCGCTCATGCTGCGCGAATCCATCCAGAAGTGGGTCGGATCCACGATCACGGGCGAGGTCGCCCTGCGCCTGCGCCGCGGGGAGGACTACACGGTGCTGGACACCACGGCCCCCGTCATGTCGTACGGCCCCGACAAGCTGTCGATGGAGCGCGTCGGCGACGCCGCGTTCGGACCCACCGACCGCATCGGCCAGCTCACGATGCGCAACCTCGACATCGCCGACTCGCGCACGCGCCTGGAGCAGTACGCGGGGATGGGGCTCATCGGCGGTCCGACCGCCGAGCTGGTCGGCAGCGTCACGGCCGGCGAGGCCGACGAGATCATCGAGCCGGCCACCCCCCTGGACGCGGCCCGCGAGGCCCTCGCCGAGGCCACCGACGCGGCCGGCGAGGCCGCCGCGTTCGACTCCGGGACCGACTGACGCCTCCGCCGGCGCGTCCGCGCCGGCCACGATCGCTGCACCACCGCACCGGGCCGAAGGGCCCGAGACACGGCCGCGACGCGCAGGTACTCTGCCCCTGACCGGGCGGAGGCCTCATGAGGATCGAACTGCGCGGGGTCAGCCAGGGGCGCAACGGGCGCGCCCTGCCCGAGACGTCCCTGACGTACGAGTCCGCGCGGGCCACGCGTGTGATCGCCGAGACCGAACAGCGGCCGACGGTGCTGGGCCTCCTGGCGTCCGGACGGATGCGGCCGGGCGCCGGCACGGTCCTGATCGACGGCGCGCCGGATGCACGGATGCTGCGCCGGCGGGTGGCCCTCGTGGACGCGCCCGAGATCTCCGAGCCCGAGCCCAACGTGTCGGTGGCGGGCATGGTCGCCGAGGAGCTCATGTTCGCCGGGCGCCCGCCGACGCCGTTCCGGGCCCGGCACTGGCTGGACGAGCAGGGGTTCGGCGACCTCGCCTCCACCCCCGTGGGCGACATCGAGCCGGCGGCACGGATCCGCATCGTGCTCGAGTGCGCCGCCCTGCGACCCGACGTGGAGGGGCTCGTGCTGGTCTCGCCGGATCGGCACGGCGGCGATCCGCGCGCGTGGTGGCGCATCGTCGAGGACTTCGCCGCGCGCGACTACGCGGTGCTGGCCATCGCCGGGGTGCCCGCGCATCTGGTCCTCGGCGACGCCGGCGACCCCCCTCACGAGGCCATTCATGCGGCCGATTCCGAAGCGGGTGAGGCGGGCGGTCACGCGGCCGACCGAGCGGCCGATCCCGTCGCTCCTCCCGCCGAGGCCGACACCCGCCCGCTGCGCCACCGTCGCCGCCCGCGGGGCGGGCGCGCCGCCGATCCTGGTGCCGAACCCGACACGACGGACGGATCATCATGAAGATCCCTCAGATCATCCATGCCGAGCTGCGTCGCCTCGTGTCCACGCCGATGCTGTTCCTCGCGCTCATCGCGCTGCTGTTCGTGCCCATCCTGTACGGCGGGCTGTACCTGTGGGCCAATCAGGACCCGTACGGGAAGCTCGCCGAGATCCCCGCCGCGATCGTCGTCGACGACACCGGCGCGAGCGTCAACGGCGCGGAGCGCAGCTACGGCGACGAGGTCGCTCAGGAGCTGCTGGCGAGCAACACCTTCGACTGGCGCCGCGTCGGGTCGGCGGAGGCGGAACGCGGTCTCGCGTCCGGGCGCTTCGACTTCGTCATCGTGATCCCCGCCGACTTCTCCGCAGCGATCGCCTCCATCTCCTCCTCCGAGCCGAAGAAGGCCGAGATCCAGCTGCGCACCGACGACGCCAACAACTACCTCGCCTCCACGATCGGGTCGCAGGCGGTGGAGCGCATTCAGGCGGACATCGTGACCAAAGTCATCGATGAGGCGGGCCTGACGCTCCTGGCCGACCTGCAGACCATCCGCGTCAAGATCTCGGATGCGGCCACCGGAGCCCAGGAGCTGGTGGACGGGCTGGGCACCGCGCGCTCGGGCGCCGAGCAGCTCGCCGCCGGCGCCGCGAGCCTGGCCGCCGGCACGGCGGAGCTGCGGAATGGTGCCGCGCAGCTGAGCGGCGGGGCGGGTGAGCTGAGCGCCGGCGCCGGGCGCGTGGCGGGCGGTACGGCCGAACTCGACCGGATCGCGGACGAGCTCGGCGCGGTATCCGCGGGGGCCGTCGCGCAGCTGCCCACCGCCCGCAACGACATCGCACAGGCGCTGACGGCCGCGGGAGTGGACCCCGCCGAGACGGCGCGGATCCTCACCGCCCTCGACCCCGTCGGCGAACTGCTCGACGCGGCCAACAGCCGTGTCCAGGGCGCGGTCGGCCGGATCGACGAGCTCAACGCCGGCGCGCAGGAGGTCGCCGCCGGAGCCGCTCAGCTGGCCGAGGGGAGCGCGCGACTGGCCGAGGGGACGGCGTCGGCGGCCGCCGGAGCCGCGGAGCTCAACGACGGCGCAGCCCGGCTCGGGCCCGGTACCGCCGAGCTGCTGGCCGGTGCCACCGAACTGCAGACCGGCCTGGCCGAGGGTGCCGGCCAGATCCCCGAAAGCGACGAGGACACCCGGGTGGCGCAGGCCGCGACGCTGTCCGACCCGGTGTCGGTGTCCACGAGCGACCTGGCCCAGGCGCAGAACTACGGCGCGGGCCTCGCGCCGTTCTTCGCGGCGCTGGCGGGCTGGATCGGCATCTACTCGCTGTTCCTGATCGTCAAGCCGATCTCGCGCCGCGCGGTCACGGCACTGCGCGCCCCCGTGCGGGTGACGCTGGCAGGATGGCTGACCCCGGCGATGTTCGGCGCGGTGCAGATGCTGGGGCTGTTCACCGTGCTCGCCTTCGCGCTGCGGTTCTCCTTCGCCAACCCGCTGCCCACGCTCGGCCTGCTGGTCGCCGCCACCGCGACATACGCCGCGATCGTGCTGGCGCTGAACGTGTGGTTCGGGGAGGTGGGCGAGTTCCTCGGACTGGTTCTGATGGTGGTGCAACTGGTCTCGGCCGGCGGCACGTTCCCGTGGCAGACGCTGCCAGGGCCGCTCGCCGCCGCGCACCACGTCCTGCCCATGTCCTACGTCGTGGACGGGATGCGGCAGCTGATGTACGGCGGCAGCCTCTCGCGGGTGTGGCTCGACCTCGGCGTCCTGGCGATCTGGCTCATCGCCGGGCTCGTGCTGTCGGCGGTGGGCGTAGCGCGCATCACGCGACGGCGCACGCTCGCGGACCTGCAGCCGAGCATCTTCGGCTGACCGCCACGGGTCAGCCGCCGGAGGCGGGCGGGGTCTCCTTCTCGCCGCGCAGCTCGTCGATATACAGGCTCGTGCGGTCGATCGTCTCGTTGCGGTACGCCTGTCGCCCCACCATGTGCGCCGACAGCGGGGCGGTGGCCAGCTGGAACAGCACGACCGGGATGAGGAACGCGACGACCGGCCACGACCGCAGCGACAGCGCGATCGCGAGGCAGATCACGATGAGGCCGAGCACCTGCGGCTTGGTCGCCGCGTGCAGGCGCGCCGGCACGTCGCGGAACCGCAGCACGCCGATGCCGGCGACCAGGCACAGCAGCGCGCCGAAGAGGATGAGGACGAGGGCGATGCCGTCCAGCCACGCCTGGAGCGGGCTGGCGGCGACATCGGTGCCGAGGGCGGCGAAGGCGTTCATCGCTCGGTGTTGTCCTTCCTCGCGACGAACCGCGCGATGGAGACCGACCCGAAGACGCCGACGGCCGCGATGATCAGCATGATCGGGAGGGAGCGCGTGTGCTGGTTGATCGCCATCTCCGCGCCCAGCACGCACAGCACCTCGGTCAGCAGCACGTCGGATGCCACGGCCCGGTCCAGGATCGAGGGGCCGATGACGATGCGCCACAGCGTGAGGATCGCCGCGACGGTGAAGACGACGAAGACCGCGATCAGCACGACGTTCATGCGACGCCTCCCATCGGGGCGGGCGGCGCCGTGCGTCGCGTGTCCGTGGCCGACTCCACCTGGGCCAGCTGCGCGCGCGAGCCGACCGCACGCACGATGCGCCGCTCGAACAGCAGCACCGCGGCGCGCTGCTTCTCGACGTCCTCGTCCGAGCGCACGCCGATCACGTGCAGGTAGAGGATGCGGCGGTCACGGTCGGCCTCCACGATGAGGGAGCCGGGGATGAGGGATGCCGTGACCCCGACGTGGGTCATGATCAGGTCGTCGTCCGTGCGCAAGGGAACGGCGATGATCGCCGCGCCCGGCTGGCGACGGAAGTCCAGGACCTGCGCGGCCACGATGAGCGAGCCCCGCACGACGTCGGTGAGGAAGGTCACGACGAAGACCAGGCCGTACCAGAAGTTCAGCCGCCCCGACAGCTCCACGGGCGGGAGGCGGAACACGCGCGTCACCGCGATCGCGGCGACCAGGCCGGTCAGGAACGACACCACGGTGAACTGTCCCCACAGCAGCATCCACAGCGCGATCAGCCACACGAAGAACGGCAGCTGCCGCCACAGCAGGTGCAGGAGGGTGCGGGCGTCGTGCTTCATTCCTCCACCCCCTGCTCGACCTGGACGACGGAGATGGGCTGCAGCAGCGTCTCGCCCACGCGCGCGCACACGGCGTAGAGCGGGCCGGCGAAGACCGTCAGCGCGATCGTGACGACCACCATCCCGGCCGTCGCGGCGGTCATGATGCGCGGGATGACGCGCCGTTCGGTCTGGATGCCGGCGGCGGGGGCCGATCCCAGGTAGTCGATGCGGGCCTCGGTCTCGGCCGAGTCCTCCTCTTCGCGCCAGAACGCGAGGTTCCAGGCGCGCATGAGCGCGTACAGCGTCAGGAGCGAGGTCACGATGCCGCCCACGATCAGCACGATCATGATGGGCGAGCCGACCTCGGCCGCCGCGTCGAACAGGCCGTACTTGCCGATGAAGCCCGAGAAGGGCGGCAGCCCGCCGAGGTTGATCGCGGGGATGAAGTACAGCACCGCGATGACGGGGGCTGCGCGCATGAGGCCCCGCACGCGCAGGATTGACGTGCTCCCCGCGCGCCGCTCGATGAGCCCGATCGCCAGGAAGAGCGTCGTCTGCACGACGATGTGGTGCACGGTGTAGTAGATCGTCGCGCCGATCGCGGCCGGCGTGGCGATCGCGAGCCCGAAGACCATGTAGCCGATGTGGCTGACGAGCGTGAACGACAGGATGCGTTTGAGCTCGGCCTGTGCGAGGGCGCCGAGCACGCCGACGATCATGGTGGCCAGCGCCACGATCATGAGCATGAAGTTGACGTCGCTGTCACGGAAGATCTGCGTCTCGGTGCGGATCAGGGCGTACACGCCGACCTTGGTCAGCAGGCCCGCGAACACCGCCGTGACGGGGGCCGGCGCCGTCGGGTAGGAGTCGGGCAGCCAGAACGACAGGGGGAAGACGGCCGCCTTGATGCTGAAGGCCAGCAGCAGCATGAGGTGCAGGACGAGCTGCACATCCGGCGGCAGTTCGCCCATGCGATCCGACAGCTGCGCCATGTTCACGGTGCCCAGCGCGCCGTAGATCATCGCGATGGCGGCCAGGAACAGGATGGAGGACACCAGCGACACCACGATGTAGACGACGCCCGTGCGGATGCGCGACTCCGTGCTTCCCAGCGTGATGAGCACGTACGAGGCCACGAGCAGGATCTCGAAGCCGACGTAGAGGTTGAACAGGTCGCCGGCGATGAAGGCGGTGAAGATGCCCGCCGACAGGATCAGGTACGAGGGGTGGAAGATCGACACCGGGGTGTCGTCGTCTCCGTCGGCTGCGCCCTGGCCGACCGAGAACAGCAGCACCGCCAGCAGCACGACGCTGGAGATGACGACGAGGAGGGCGGCGAGGCGGTCCACGTACAGCACGATCCCCAGCGGGATCGGCCAGCCGCCGACCGACACGGCGAGGGGCTGGTCGGAGGCGTCCACGGCGAACAGCAGCACGAGGGCGATCGCGAGCGTCGCGCTCAGGGTCGTCACCGACACCGCCACCTGGGTCTTGCGGTGGCGTCCGGCGATGAGCGCCATCCCGGCCCCCAGCAGCGGCAGGGTGACCAGCAGCGGAACCAGCGTGCTCATCGGTCGTCACCGTCCTCGTCCGCACGGGTGCGGCGGTAGGGCCGGTCGGCGGGGGCGTCATCGCGGATGGCGGTCACGTCGTCGCTGCGCAGCAGGCGGATGGGGGCGGCCTCGGTTCCCACGAAGTCGGTGGTGGCGTCGTCGTCCTCCTCCTCGACCTCGACGTCCATGGCGTCTTCGTCGCTGGGGCGCTCCCGGATGGCGACGTCCTCGGCGTCGTCCTGCACGGTGTCGGCCTGGCCGAGCTGCCACGAGCGGTAGATGAGGGCGAGCAGGAACGCCGACACGGCGAAGGTGATGACGATGGCCGTGAGGGTCAGGGCCTGCGGGAGCGGGTCGGACACCGCATCCGCGTCGTCGGAGGCGCCGTAGAACGGCGCCGCGCCCGGGTCGCCCATGACGATCAGCAGCAGCAGGTTGGCGGCGTTGCCCAGCAGCAGGAAGCCGATGAGCACGCGCGTGAGGCTGCGTTCGAGCATCGCGTACACGCCGCCCGCGAAGAGCACGGCCATGATCACGATGAGCACCAGCGACGCGGTCATCCGGCCACCGCCTCGCGGTCGCGCAGCTCCTGGCTCTGGCGGTCGACCTCGGCGCCGAGGCTGCGGAGCACATCGAGCACGAGCCCGATCACGACGAGGTAGACCCCGACGTCGAAGATCGTGGAGGTGACGAACTCGACATGCCCGATGACGGGGAGCGTGGTCTCGATGAAGGCACTCGTCAGCGGCGCCTCGCCGAAGAACAGCGGCACCACGGCGCACGCCGCCGCCAGGGTCATGCCGGCCCCCAGCAGACGGCCGGCGTCGGCGGGGGCGGCGGCACCGAGCTCGTAGCGCCCGCCCGCGACGTACCGCATGACCAGTGCCATCCCCGCCACCAGGCCGCCGGCGAACCCGCCGCCGGGCAGGTTGTGACCGGCGAACAGCAGGTACAGCGACACGATGATGATCGAGTGGAACAGGACGCGCACGATCACCTCGAGCACGATCGAGCGGTTCTCCGGGCGCACCTTCTGACCGCCCAGCAGCCACGTCTGCGGCTGGTGGCGCGTGTCCGGCGTCGGCGCGCGCGGGCCTTCGGACGTCTCCACGAGCGGCGAGCGCACGCGACGGCGCAGGCGCGGCAGCGGTGCGGTGAAATCGGACAGCGTGTCGGCGCGGTGGGTGACGAAGACGAGTGACGCGACGCCGGTGGCGGCGAGGATCAGGACCGACAGCTCCCCCATGGTGTCCCAGCCGCGCAGGTCGACGAGGGCGACGTTGACGACGTTCTGCCCGTGCCCGATCTCATAGGCCAGCATCGGCCACGAGTCCGAGATCGGCCGCTCCACGCGGGCGCTGGTGGCGACGATCGCCACGAGCGCCATCGTCACCCCGACCGCGGTCGCGAGCACCGCGCGCGCGATAGGCCACACCGAGGCGTTGTGCTCGCCCATGCGGGCCGGGATGCGCCGCAGCACGAGGGCGAAGGCGACGAGGGTGACCGTCTCGACGAGGATCTGCGTGAGGGCGAGGTCGGGCGCCCCGCTGGTGGCGAAGAGCACGACCATGCCGAGGCCCGTGACCGAGACGAGCACGACGCCGGTGTAGCGCTTCCGGGCGTTGACGGCCAGGAGCCCCGCGGCGATCATCACGGGTGCCACGGCGAGCTGCACCGGCGTCTGCCACGCGGCCAGGTCGGCACGCCATTCCGGCGCGGACAGCAGCGCCGTCCCCTCGGCCGCGACGAAGACGACGAAGATCGTCCCCACGTACACGGGAAGCGATCCGCGCTGGGTGAGCGAGGTGGTGAACACCGCCAGACGGGCGATCGCACGGATGGTGGCGTTGTAGACGTCGGTGGCCGTGAACGGCAGCATCCGCATCGTGGCGAAGCGACCCTGGCGTGCAGTGAGCAGGAAGACCCCGACACCCAGCACGATCGTCCCGAGCGAGATCCACAGGGCCGGTTCGAATCCGTGCCACAGCGCGAGGTGAGGCGTGCTCTCCGGTGCCGGAATCCCAGGGCTGGCGGGGGCCGCGGTGCGGGCGTACGGCTGCAGCACGGCGTCCAGCCACGGCGTGGCGATGCCTGCGACGACGGTCAGAGCGGACAGGACCACCGGCGCCCCCAGGAAGCCCAGCGGCGGGTCGGGCCACTCGGTGCGCTCGCGGCGCGCGCCGGCGGCATCGCGCTTGGTGGCGAACGCGCCCCACAGGAAGCGCAGCCCGTAGGCGGCCGTCAGGATCGAGCCGGCGATCACGCCCAGCAGCGCCACGAGCGCCCATGCGCCGCCGTGCAGCGTCTCCTCGAGGAGCGCGGCGAGCACCCCCTCCTTGGCGACGAAGCCGATCGTCGGGAGAACTCCGGCCATGCACGCTACCGCGATGACGGAGAAGGTCGCCAGCACGGGAGCCTGGCGGCCTACGCCGCTGAGCTCGCCGATGTCACGCGTGTTGAGCTGACGGTCGATGACGCCGACGACCAGGAACAGCGACGACTTGAACAGCGCGTGCGAGAGCAGCAGCGCGAGCCCGGCCAGCGCGGCCTCCTGCGTGCCGTAGCCCAGCACGACGGTGAGGAAGCCCAGCTGGCTGACCGTGCCGAAGGCGAGCACGCGTTTGAGGTCGCTCTCGCGCAGGGCCTGGAACCCGCCCAGGAGCATCGTGAAGACGCCGAGGGCGATGACGATGGGGCGCCACGGCGCGGCGAACGCGAACACGGGGGCGAAGCGGGCGATGAGGTAGATGCCCGCCTTCACCATGGCCGCCGCGTGCAGGTACGCGCTGACGGGTGTGGGGGCGGCCATCGCACCGGGCAGCCAGAAGTGGAAGGGGAAGATCGCCGACTTGCTCAGCGCCCCCACCAGCACCAGCACCAGCGCGGCATCCACCGTTGCCCCGGTGGGGGCCATCTCCAGGATCGCGGACAGACTCGTCGTGCCCGTCTCCACGACCAGCAGCACCACACCCACGAGCATGACGAGCCCGCCGATCGTGGTGACCAGGAGCGCCTGCAGGGCCGCGCGGCGGCTGGCGCCGCGCGCGTGGTAGTACCCGATGAGCAGGTACGACAGGATGCTCGTGATCTCCCAGAACATCACCAGCAGCACGATGTCGTCGGTGAGGACGAGGCCGTACATGGCGCCGGCGAAGGCCAGCAGCACGGCGGAGAACAGCCCGACTCCCTGCGTCTTGCCGCGGAAGTACCACCGGCAGTAGAACATCACCAGCGCGCCGACGCCCGTCACGATGAGCGCGAGCAGCCAGCCGAGGGTGTCCATCCGCATCGAGATCTCGATGCCCAGGGCCGGGATCCACTCGTATGTCTCGAACGGAATGTCTCCGCGCATGACGGCGGCCGTGGACATCGCCGCGTGCACGAAGGCGCCGACCGGAAGCAGCGCGGCGACGTAGAAGGCGCGGGCGCCCAAGAGTTTCACGAGCCACGGCAGCAGCAGCGGGACCAGGAAGAACGCGCCAAGGAGCGGCAGCACTGCGCCCTCCTCGGGTTCGACGGGCCGGGGCCCGGGGCTCTCGGGGTGTCCTGACCATTCTACGTTGCGCCCGCAGCCGCCCGGTCCGGCGGGCACTCCGTCCCGGTCCGGACGCCGCCCGTGTACGCCCTGCTCGCCTCAGCCTGCCGGCGCGGGCCCCGTGGTGTTCCCGGCGCGGAACGTGCACGTCAGCCGCAGGCTCTCCGCCGGCGACCCGGCCAGCATGGCTGCCACCGCGGAACCGGCGGCGCGGCCCTTCTCGGCCGCGGGCTGCACCGCCGTGGTGAGCTCGTACGGCGAGAGTCCGTCGACGACGACGCCGTCGAACCCGGTGACGCTGAGGTCGTGCGGAACGCGGAGGCCGGCCTCCTCAGCGGCGCGCACGACGCCCGCAGCGAGCAGGTCGCTCTGGGCGAGAATCGCGGTGGGGCGCGCGGCCGGGTCGGCCAGCAGCATCCGCCCGGCCGCCAGCCCCTCGTCGATGAGGCTGGCCCCGGCCGCGTAGGCCGGAGCCTCCGGGTACACCTCGCGGGCTCCGGCGAGGCGGTCGGCGGCGACGTCGACCTGGATCTCCGCCTCCGCTGCGGCATCCAGCCACCCCGGCGGGCGACCCGCCGCCGTCGGCAGCGTCAGGATCGCGACGTCGCGGTGCCCGAGCCCGGCCAGGTGGGCGGCGAGCTCACGCTGCGCCTCGCGGTTGTCGAGCCTGATCTGCGGAACCCCGTCGCCGCCGTCGCCCTCGATCACCACGACCGGCACGTCCCGGGCGCGCAGCACCTGGAGCGAATCCCGCATACGCGCGTTGCAGCCCACCAGCACCGCGGCATCCAGGGGTGTCGTCAGCAGCGACGGCCCGGCCGCCTCCTCGCCGGTGTCCTGCAGCAGGAGCAGGCCCGCGCCCACGCCGGCGAGACCTTCGGCCAGGCCGTCCATCTGGAGCCGGGTGACCGGGTCGGAGAAGACCGCCCCCAGGCGCGCGCCGACGACGACCCCGACGATGCCCGAGCTCCCGCGCCGCAGCGACGCGGCACGCGGGTCGGGGCCGGTGTACCCGAGGCGCTGGGCGGCGTCGATGACGCGCCGTCGCGTCGGATCGGTGACCGGCGCCCGTCCGCTGAAGACCACCGATGCGGTGGAGGGCGACACGCCGGCGGCGCGCGCGACGTCGGCGATGGTGGCTCGGCGCGCGCTCATATCGCGATCGTACCCTCCGCTCGTCGAATCGATTCGGTAGCCTGATCGCATGAACGACGCCCTCACCCGCTCCCAGCTCGTGCGCTGGCGAACGGCGACCTTCGCCATCTTCCTGGCCAGCGGCCTGAGCATCGCCACGTGGGCCTCTCGCGTTCCGGCGATCAAGTCGGGCCTGGAGATCGACAACATCGCGGTCGGCCTGCTCCTTCTCGGGGCCGGTATCGCCTCGATCATCGGGCTGTCGGTGGCACCGATGGTCATGGCCAGGGCGGGCGCGCGGCGCGGGATGCTGGCAGCCCTCGTGATCGTCGGCATCGGCGTCGCCACGATCGGAATCGGCACCGACCTGCTGTCCTCCTACCCCGTGGTGCTGCTGGGCCTCGCGCTCTTCGGATTCGGCAACGGCGCCGTCGACGTCATGATGAACGTCGAAGGGGCCGCGATCGAGAAGACCAGCGGCCGCACGCTGCTGCCGCTGTTCCACGCCTTCTTCAGCTTCGGCACCGTGATCGGCGCGGGACTGGGGGTGGTGGCGGCCGCGCTGGGGATCACCGTGCTGGCCCACACGGGCCTCATGGGCGGGGTGATCGTGCTCGTCGCGCTGGTCAGCGTCGCCGGCGTCCCCGCGCGGGAGAGCGCGGAGGCGGCTGCCGCGCCGGCGGGACGGCCGCCGTTGCGCGAGCGCTTCCTCGTCGCCATCAGCGCCTGGCGGGAGCCGCGCACGTACGCGCTGGGGGTCATCATGCTCGGCATGGCGTTCGCCGAGGGCGGGGCCAACGACTGGCTGCCGCTCGCGGTGGTCGAGGACCACGGGGCCGATGAGGCGTTCGGTGCGGCGGCACTGACCGTCTTCTCGGTCGCCATGACGGTGGTCCGCGTCCTGGGCGGCCCGCTCGTGGACCGGGTGGGACGGGTCGCGGTGCTGCGCACCCTTTCCTTCACGGCCGCGGCGGGCCTGCTGCTGTTCATCTTCGCCCCCAACCTCCCGCTGGTCTTCATCGGGGCCGCGCTGTGGGGCGCGGGTGCATCACTCGGGTTCCCGCTCGGGATGTCGGCGGCCGCGGACGACCCGGCGAAGGCCCCCGCCCGAGTGAGTGCCGCCGCGACGATCGGTTACGTCGCGTTCCTGTGCGGTCCGCCGATCCTCGGCTTCATCAGCGAGAACGTCGGCCTGCTGAACACGCTCCTGGTGATCGTCGTGCTGATCGTGCTGTCGGGCCTGTTCTCCTCCGCCGCACGGCCGTTGGCGGTGGCCTCCGCCGACGCTGACGCCGCCCCCGCCGCGGCGGCGGATCCGCCCCGCTCCCCCGCGTCCGAGCGCTGACGCCACGACCGGATGCAGCGATGCCCCGGCCGTCGGGCCGGGGCATCGTCGTGCACGGTGCTGCCGTCAGGGCTGGGTGACCAGCGTCCCCGGCAGCTCGTACTGACCCTGTTCCGGCTCGGCGCCCTCCTCGACGAAGTCGCCGATGAGGTCTGCCACCTGGAGGACGATCGCGGCCCAGTCCTGCTTGACGGTCGCCACGAACGGTCCGCCCTTCTCGATCTCGGCGAGCGCGAAGTCCTGACCGTCGACCCCGACCACCGGGATGTCGCTGACCCCGGCCGCCTGCAGCGCCTGCACGGCGCCGAGGGCCGGCTCGTCCCAGCCGCCCCAGATGCCGGTGACGTCGCCGCCGCGGGCGGAGATGACGTCCTGGACCGAGGTGCGGGCGTCATCCACGGGACCGGGCACGTTGACGTGCTTCTCCTCGACGATCTCGATGCCGGCGGCCTCGAACGCCTCGCGGGCACCCTCCGCCCGCGCGCGCACGCCGGGGTGCGGGTCGTGGGTGAGCATGACCACCGACCCCGTGCCGCCCATCGCCTCGATGAGGGCGCCGGCGCTCTGCTGGCCGAGGTCGACGTTGTCGCTCGTGACGTTGGCCGCGATGCCGTCGGCGGCGCCCGCGTCGATCGCGAACACCGGGATGTCCGCATCGGCGGCAGCCTTCAGGCCGAGCGAGATCTGCGTCGGGTCGCCGGTGCCGAGAACGATGGCGTCGGGCTGCTGGGCGGCAGCATCCTGGAACGCGCTGTTGAGCTTGTTCATGTCGCCGGCGGTGTCCACGACCGACACGGTCCAGCCGCGCTCCTCGCCCTCGGCGGTGAAGAGGTCGATGGCCTCCTTGGTGGCGGCATTGGCGAGGTAGGGGGTGACGACCGTGACGGTGACTCCGTCGCCGCCGTCGCCGGCCTCCGCACCACCGGCGCACGCGGTCAGTCCGAGCCCGGCGACGGCGGTCACGGTCAGAGCCGCGAGGGTTCTGTTCAACTTCATTGTCTTCCCTTTCATGGATGAGGACGGTGTGCGAGTGGGATCACTCGTCGTACGGCGCCTGCGGCGGCATGCCGGCCAGCGCGTGGAAGGTTCCGGCCAGAGCCGGATAGAGCTCACGGTGGGTGGCCAGCAGACGCGCGTAGGCACTGCGCGCCGGGCCGGGGTGCGTCTCCTCCGCCTCGGCTCCGGGTCCCAGCAGCGGACGGATGCCGCCGCCCAGGCCCGCCGCGTCGGCGGCCGCGCGCGCCGCCGACACGCAACCGGGGTCCTCCGCGTCGCCCGTGACGATCGTCGCGTCGAAGACGTCGGCGAGGATCTGCCGCCACGCGGGCGAGGAGGCCGCGCCGCCGACGGCGGGGATGCGGGTCTGGCGAATCTGCATCGCCTCGGCCGCGTGCCGCAGGCCCATCGCGACACCCGTGAGGACGGCGAGGTAGTGGTCGACGGCGTCCGTGGCATCGGTGACGCCCACGAACGCACCGCGGAAGTGCCCGTCGCGCACAGGCGTGCGCTCTCCGGCCAGTCCGGGCAGGCACAGCGGCCGGGCGGAGAGGTCGCCGACGCGCTCCGCGACGGCAGCCTCCACGTCGGCGAAGTCGCTGCGCGGGAAGAACGTGCGCCGCGCCCACGCGGCAGCCGATCCGGCCGACTGCACCGCGCCGATGCGCAGGCGATGGTTCCACCCGGGCAGGACGAGGGAATGGATGGGCGAGGGCTCGGCCGGCGCACCCGCGGTCACGCCCGCCAGCCAGCCGGTGGTGCCGAGGTACAGGTAGGCGTCGCCGGGTGCGGAACCGACGAGCCCGTCGGTGGCCGAGCCGGCATCGCCGGGAGCGACCACGACGGGGATGCCCGCGCGGACGCCGAGTTCGGCCGCCGCCGTCGGCGACACGGTCCCCGCCGCCGCGTCGCCGGGGACCGCCCCCACGAGGACGGGGAAGCGGTCGGCGGGTGCGCCGGCGGCCGAGATCGCGTCGACCAGCCACGTGCGCGCGTCGATGTCGAGCAGGCCCGTCGTGG
The DNA here is from genome assembly GCF_004564355.1 of Microbacterium wangchenii. NCBI lineage: Bacteria > Bacillati > Actinomycetota > Actinomycetes > Micrococcales > Microbacteriaceae > Microbacterium > Microbacterium wangchenii. The sequence continues at coordinate 37,541 of NZ_CP038266.1, read as the reverse complement.
ACGCGGTCATCACGTCGCACGTGGCCCGGCCGCCCGCGCGCCAGGCCAGGTAGCCGGCCGCACCGAAGAACAGCTGCGTCGCCTCGGCCAGCACGCGCGGTTCGTGCTCGGCGAGCCACGCGAGCTTCGCGGCGACGTTCGTGAGGTCCTGATGGTTGCCGGTGCGCCGCTCCCACTCCGGGATGCTCGCGCGCAGCCGCTCATGCTGCGCGCCGGCGCGCGTGTCGGAGTACAGCAGCGCGGGGCGCAGCGACCGGCCGCCGGCGCCGACCACGATGAGGTCCTGCATCTGCCCGGTGACGCCCAGGGCGTCGATGCGGTCGGCCACCCCGGTGTCGGCGAGCGCACGGCACGCCGCATCCCACCAGTCCTCCGGCCGCTGCTCGACGATGCCGCCGGGGCCATGGACGGTGTCGTACGACGCGGTGGCCCGCGCGATCACCGTCCCCTCGGACGTCAGCACGGCGAGCTTGACGCTCGACGTGCCGATATCCAGGCCCGCGATGAGCGTCATGTCAGCGCCGCTTCCTGCTGAGACGGCTCAGGCTCACGGCCAGGACGATGATCACGCCGGTGAGCACCTGCTGCACGTAGCTGTTGACCTGCAGGATGTTCAGGCCGTTGTTGAGCACGCCGACGATGCCCAGGCCCACGACGGTGCCGCCGACGGTGGGCTGGCCCGCCCGCGACAGGGTGATGCCCAGGAAGACGGCGGCGATCGAGGACAGCATGAGCGGGTCGGCCGCCGTGGGGTGACCCGACGCGAGCCGCGCGGTGAGCACGATGCCCGCGAGAGCCGCGCCGAAGCCCGCCACGACGAAGGCGGAGAAGCGCACGAGCTTGGTGTTCACGCCCGACAGGCGTGCCGCCTCCGCGTTGCCGCCCACGGCGTACCAGCTGCGCCCGAGGACGGTCTTCGACAGCGCGAACCACACCAGCAGCACCAGGATGATCGCGACGATGACGGGAACGGGGACCGGGCCCACGCGGCCCTGGCCGAGCCACACGAAGCCCTCGGGGAGGCCGAAGACGGTGGCGCCGTTGGACAGCAGCAGCGCCAGGCCCGTGAAGGAGGTCATCGTCGCGAGGGTCGCGATGAACGCCGAGAGGCCGAGGTAGGCCACCAGGAATCCGTTGATCGCACCGGCGGCGAGCCCCGTGAGCAGGCCGAGCCCGACGGCCAGCAGCGGATCCATCCCGCCCACCAGGAGCTGCGCCGTGATGACGCCGACGAGGCTCGCGAGCGATCCGACCGACAGGTCGAAGTCGCCCACGACCATGACGACCGTCTGCACGGCGGCGATCATGGCGAGGATTGCGAGCTGCTCGAGGATGTTGGTGAAGTTCACCGGGGTGAGGAACACCTGCGGCTTGAGCACCGCGAACAGCACGATGAGGGCGAGCAGGCCGAGCAGGGTCCCGTAGGAGGCCAGGCGCGCCGGCAGCGCTGCACCGCGCGTGCCGGCGGCGGGCGCCTGCGGAGTGGTCGTGGACATCATTCGGACTTCCTGTAGCAGAGGTGGAGGATGGATTCTTCGGTGGATGCGGCGGGGTCGGCGACGCCGGTGAGCCGGCCCTCGTGCAGCACGGCGATCTCGTCGGCCAGCCCCAGCAGCTCGGGGATCTCGCTGGAGACGACCACGACGGCGACGCCCTCGTCCGCCAGGCGCCGGATGAGCTGGTAGATCTCCGCCTTCGTGCCGATGTCGATGCCGCGCGTCGGCTCGTCCAGGAGCAGCACGCGGGGCCGCCGCTGGAGGTATTTGGCGAGGACGACCTTCTGCTGGTTGCCGCCGGACAGCTCCTCCACCGGCTGGCCCACCGATGTCGTCTTGATCTGCAGGTCGGTGCGGCCGCGCTCGGCCGCTTCTCGCTCGCGCCGGGCGGATGCCACGCCCGCCACGCTCAGCGCCCGCAGGTTGCCGAGGGCGATGTTGGCCTGGATCGAGTGCGTCATGACGAGCCCCTGGCTGCGGCGCTCCTCCGGGACGTAGGCGATGCCCGCATCCATCGACCGCGCCAGTCCCAGGCGGGTCACGTCGTCGCCGTCCAGGAGCACGCGTCCGGTCTGCGCGCGCTCGGCACCGGCGATGATCTTCAGCAGCTCGCTGCGCCCGGCCCCGGCCAGGCCCGCGATGCCCAGCACGCGGCCGGAGCGCGCCTGCAGGCTGACCCCGCGGAGGGTATAGCCGCCGAGGTCGTCCACCGCGAGCAGCACCGGACCGGCGGTACCGGCCCGGGCGGGGTAGACCTGGCCGTGCTCGCGCCCGATCATGGCCGACACCACGTCGTCGGTGTGGGTCTGGGCGATCGGCTTGGTCCACACGTGCCGGCCGTTGCGCATCACGGTGGCGGTGTCGGCGAGGGCGAACACCTCCTCGAGGCGGTGCGAGACGTAGAGGATGGCCGTCCCGGCGTCGCGGAGGGCACGGAGCACGACGAACAGCTGCTCGGTCTCGGTGTCGGTGAGCGCCGCGGTCGGCTCGTCCAGGATCAGCACGCGCGCATCCCGCGCGAGCGCCCGGGCGAGGGCGATCATGGTCTGCTGCACCGCGGACAGCTCCCCCACCGGCACGTTCAGCGGCAGCGCCTGGCCGAGGCGTTCCAGGAGCGCACGGGCGTCGCGGTCGAGCCTGCGGCGGTCGACGATCCCGGGGATGCCGCGTCGGCGCGTGCCGAGGAAGATGTTCTCCGCCGCCCCCAGGGTCGGCACGAGCGTGAGCTCCTGTGGCAGGGCGACGACCCCGCGCGCCTGTCCGTCGGGCACCGAGCGCAGGGCGGCCGGTACCCCGTCGAGCACGACCTCGCCGCCGCTCGGGGCGATCACGCCGGCGAGCATCTTGATGAGTGTGGACTTCCCTGCGCCGTTCTCGCCGAGGAGCGCGTGGATGCTGCCGGCGTGGAACTCCAGCGACAGGTCCGAGACGACGCGGACGGGGCCGTAGTCCTTGCTGAGGCCGCGCGTGGCGAGCACGGGTGCGGCCGTGAGGGTGGTGGTCATGCTCTTCCTGTTCCCGGCGGTCGTCAGCGACCGCCGCGTACGAACGGCGTGGATTCGTCGGCGATGATGGGGGCGTCGCTGGAGAGCACGAGCTCCAGGCCCGGCTCGTCGGCGCGGCGCTCGGCGGAGACCACCACGCTGTCGCCGGCGGTGAGGGCGCGGTCATCCACCACCGCGACCCCGTCTGCGCTCAGCGTCAGGCGGGCCGACAGCAGCGCCGCCTCCCCTTCCGCGCGGTGCAGCAGCCCGGCCGACTCGGCGTCGAGGTTCGTCGCCTGCACGGTCTCGGTCGCCCGGTCGATCCGGATGCCGAGGTCGGTGGAGAGCACGTCGTACAGCGAGCGCGTCTCCAGCGTCGCCACCTCGATCCCCGCGGCGACGGCGGGCGAGAGCAGCGAGGTCTGGAGGATGAGGGGCTCGCCGTCGACGTAACGCAGCCGCACGAGCTCGAACGCCTCCCGCGTGGGCAGCGCCATCCGCCGCTGTTCCAGGGGCGACACCTCGATCGCGGCGTACCCGAGCACCTCGGTGCGCAGCGTCCGCCCGGACGCGGCGATCTGAGCCGCGAAGCTCGCCAGCGGGCCCATCTCCAGGCGATACGGGCGGCTGCGCACGTACGTGCCCTTGCCCTGCTCGGTGCTGAGCAGGCCCTGGTCGGTGAGGGTCTGCACGGCCTGACGCACGGTCATGACCGTGACACCGAAGCTCTCGGCCAGTTCCTTCTGGGAGGGCAGGGTCTCGCCGGCGGTGAGCTCCTCCTCGGTGATCGCCAGCGCCACGGCCCGGGCGATCGCGAGGTACTTGGGCAGGCCGTCGTTGCGGCTGAAGGAGATCCGCTGCGGGCTCCACGGGGTCCGCTCGCTCATGCGCGCACCTCGTCCCGGCGCACGAGGATGGGCGCGACCTCGTCGACGATCGCCGCCACCTCCTCCGGACCCTCGTTGGCGGCGGCGACCAGGCGCGTGCCGATGATCGCGCCGTCCGCGCCGGCGATCATGAGTCGCTGCACCTCTTCGTAGCCACGCACGCCGAAGCCGACGCACACCCCGTACGGGCGCTGGCCGAACGCCTCCGCCAGCTCACCGAGGCGCTCGGCGGCCTTGGCCGCATTGAAGCGGCCGCCGGTCTGGCCCTCGGCGGACTGCAGGTAGATGAAGGGGTCGGGGAACACCCCCGACGAGAGCAGCGCGAGGTCCTCCTGCAGGTGCAGGAAGACCACCGGCTCGATGCCCCGCTCACGCGCCAGGGCGCCGATCCGGAGCTGCTCGGCGACCGGATGCTGCGGCAACAGCACGCCGTCGATGTCGGCGGCGGCGAGCGCGTCGAGGAACTCCTCGGCGGGGAGGCGCTCCAGCGTGCGGGCGTACGCGAGGGCGATGATCGAATCCCCCGGGTCGCGGCGGCTGGAGGCGGCCAGCTCGAGCGCCTCCGCGATCGAGCCGAGGTGGTGCGAGGCCTGCAGGGCGGCGGCCTGGATGAGGGGTCCGTCCAGCGCGGGTGCCGGCCCGGGCATGCTCACTTCCAGCGCGTCCAACCCGGCCTCGAACGCGGCACCGGCGGCCCGGCGGAAGCGGTCGGGGTCGGGATAGCCGGCGGGCAGGAAGCCCATCAGCATGCCGCGGCGCTCGGCGCGTGCCTGCGCCAGCCGGTGTCTCAGGCGGTTGGCCACGGATGCTCCTCATCGAACTCTTCTAGATGACTAGAACACAGTAGGGGTCTGTCCCGTCGCGCAGCAAACCGGCGGCGCCGCTCCGCCTCCGGCCCCTGCCTCCGCCTTCAGCCAGCGCGCCGCGAAGGTGCATCAACCCGGCGAGAGTGCACCGGATCCGGTGCACCCTCGCCGAGGTGATGCACTCTCGGCGCGGCGGTTAGGCTCGACGGGTGCGTCTCGTCATCGCCCGCTGCTCCGTCCACTACACCGGACGGCTCAACGCGCACCTGCCCCTGGCCACCCGCCTGCTCGTGCACAAGGGCGACGGCAGCCTCCTCGTGCACTCCGACGGCGGATCGTACAAGCCGCTGAACTGGATGAGCCCGCCCTGCACGCTCACGGCCGAGGAGCCGGATGCGGCCGACCTCGAGGACGGCGTCACCCAGCGCTGGCGCGTCACCCACGCCAAGTCCGGCGATGCGCTGCTCGTGCGCATCCACGAGATCCTGCACGACACCTCGCACGACCTCGGCGTGGACCCCGGCCTGGTCAAGGACGGCGTGGAGGCTGACCTGCAGCGCCTGCTCGCCGAACAGGTCGCCCTCGTCGGCGACGGCCTGACCCTCGTGCGCCGCGAGTACCCGACCGCCATCGGCCCGGTCGACCTCCTGCTGCGCGACCCGGCCGGGGGGACCATCGCCGTGGAGGTCAAGCGCCGCGGCGACATCGACGGCGTCGAGCAGCTCACGCGCTACCTCGAGCTGCTCGGACGCGATCCGCACCTCGCCCCCGTCACCGGCGTCTTCGCCGCTCAGGAGATCAAGCCGCAGGCCCGCGTGCTGGCCACCGACCGCGGCATCCGCTGTCTCACGCTCGACTACGCCGAGATGAAGGGGATCGAATCCGGCGCCCCCCGCCTGTTCTGACCTGCGCCGGTCACCCCAGGACGCCGGCACCCGAGACCGCCGATAGCGTGGAGGGCATGCCCACGCGCTCACCCTGGTCGTGCATCCTCTGGGATGTGGACGGCACCATCGTCGACGCCTCGGAGGGAATCCTCCGGCGCCTGACCACCACCCTCGAGCACTTCGGGCTGCAGCCGCCCACGCGCGGCGAGCTGGCGCACTGGATCGGACCGCCGATGTTCGAGTCGTTCCAGACGAACGTCGGGATGACCCCCGAGCAGTCCACCGAGGCGGTGACGTTCTACCGCGGACTCAACAAAGCAGAGGGATACACCTCCAGCGCCAAGCTCTTCCCCGGCGTGGCGGACGTGATCGCCGCACTGGGCGCCGCCGGCGTCCCGCAGGCCACGGCCAGCTCCAAGCCCGAGGTGCAGGTCTCCGCCCTCATGGACCACTTCGGGCTCACGCAGTACTTCACCGCCGTGGTGGGTGCCACACCGGATGAGCGCACACTGAGCGCGAAATCCGACATCGTCGCCGAGGCGCTGCGGCGCCTGTCCGCGGCCGGCGTGGACATCAGCCGGCCCGTTCTCGTCGGCGACCGCCACCACGACGTCGAAGGCGCCGCCGAGCACGGCGTACCCGTCATCTTCGTCCGCTGGGGATTCAGCTGGCCGCACGAGGCCGACGGCGCCCAGGCCGCGGTCGACGACGCCGACGAACTGGCCCGGCTGCTCCTGCTTCCCGACTCCCCCGCATAGCCGGGTCCGCTCGTCCGCCCCGGCCGTAGGGTGGGCGCATGGGCGAGCAGCCGAAGTGGGCCGGCCGCATCCGGCAACTCGCCGGGCGCATCCCCGCCACGCTCGCGCTCGTGGCCGTCGTCACCGCCGGCGGTGTCGTGACGCAGGGGCTGTGGTCGCCCCTCATCGACTCCCCGCTGTGGGAGAGCATCGCCTACGGCGTGCCCGCTCTGGAGGCGGGCCGGTGGTGGACGCCGCTGACGGGCTCGTTCTTCCTCGCCCGCCCGTGGGTGTACGCCGTCGCCCTCACCGGATTCGCGGGCATGGCGTATCTGGAGTACCGGCGCGGATCGCGGGTCGCGCTGACCTACTTCGTGGTCGGCCAGCTGTTCGCGGTCCTCGGCACCATGCTGCTCCTGTGGCTGTGTGCGATGCTGACGTGGCCGTGGGCGCAGGAGCAGGCGGCCGCCCTGGATGCGGGGCCCTCGGGTGGCACGATGGCCTGCATCGCCGCGGCGGTCAGCCTGTTCGCCCCGCCGTGGCGCCTGCGCGCGTGGGTCGCCCTGGTGGCGATCGTCCTCCTCATGGTGCTGTTCTCCGGCTCGCTCGCCGACCTCGAGCATCTCCTCGGCGTGGCCCTCGTCCTGGCCGTGGACCGGTCGCTGCGTCCCCAGCGGGTGACCGTGCGCGAGCAGCGCCTCATCGCCTTCGTCCTCATGCTGGGTCTGGGCGCGATCCAGATCGTGACGCTCCTCGTTCCCACCGACGGCCCCTTCGGCCGCACGGCGCCCCTCGCGACCTCATGGGTGGATGTCGTCGTCGACGTCGTGGTGGTCGTCGGGGTGGCCCACGGGATGCGGCGGGGCCGGCGCTGGGCGTGGGTGGTCAGCGTCGTGCTGACCTCCGTCAACGTGCTGTTCGGGGTGGCGCTGATGATCCTGATCTCCGCCCTCGGCGTCGACACGGTGGAAGCGGCCATCGACTCGGACGTGAGCGTGGCGCTGGCGACCTCGGTGCTGGCAGCGGTGACGCTCGGCTATCTCGTCGAGGTCCGCGGCGCGTTCCGCGCGCGGCGCAGGGCGCACATCGGCCAGGGTGCGCGTCCGACCACCGACGAGGTGAAGGACGAGATCCGCCGCCACGGCGGCGGGACGCTGTCGTGGATGACGACGTGGGACGGCAACCAGTACGCCCGGGCCGCGGGCGGGATCGTCGCATATCAGCGCAGGGCAGGAGTCGCGCTGGCTCTGGCGGATCCGGTCGGGCCCGCCGCATCCCGTGCCGACGCGGTGAGGGTGTTCATCCGCGACGCCGAGCGCGCGGGGCTCGTCCCATGCTTCTTCAGTGCCGGAGAAGCCACCCGCGCCGCCGTGCCGCGGGGGTGGCGGAGCTTCGTCGTGGCCGACGATGCGATCGTCGACCTGCCCGGCCTCCGGTTCAGGGGCAAGGCATGGGGCGATGTGCGGACGGCGCTGAACCGTGCGGGGCGGGAGGGGATGAAGTTCCGGATGACGCGCCTGCGCGACGAGCCGTGGGGCATCCAGCAGCAGCTGCGGGCCATCTCGGAGAGCTGGGTGGCCGAGAAGGGGCTGCCCGAGATGGGATTCACCCTGGGGACGCTGCAGGAGGCGGGCGACCCGGAGGTGCGCGTCGCTCTCGCCGTTTCGGCGGTGGGCGATGTCGACGGCTTCCTCTCCTGGTTGCCGGTGTACGGCGAGGGGCGCGTGCGCGGCTGGACGCTCGACCTCATGCGCCGTCGCCAGGGCGGATTCGGCCCGGTGATGGAGTACCTCATCGGCTCGTCCGCCGCTCTGTTCGCGGAGGAGGGGGCGGAGATCATGTCGCTGTCGGGGGCGCCGCTCACGCATCCGCCCGGTTCCGGCGCGATCGCGGAGGTGACCACGTGGGTCGCGGGTCTGATCGAGCCGGTGTACGGCTTCGCGTCGCTGCACCGCTTCAAGCAGAAGTTCCAGCCGCGCTACGAGCAGATGTATCTGCTCTATCGGGACGAGGCCGACCTCACCCGCATCGCCGCGGCGCTCACGCGCGCGTATCTGCCCACCGCGACGCTGCGGCAGTTCGCCGACGCCGGGCGCGAGCTCGTGCGTGGCGCACACTGAACCCGACCACCCGTAACGGCGGTCGCTTCAGCGATCAGATCGGGCGGATGTTCTCCGCCTGCAGGCCCTTGGGGCCCTGTGCGATCTCGAATTCGACGCGCTGATTCTCCTCGAGCGAGCGGTATCCCGACGCCTCGATCGCCGTGTAGTGGGCGAACACATCCGCGCCGCCCTCATCGGGCGCGATGAAACCGAACCCCTTCTCCGAGTTGAACCACTTGACCGTGCCCTGGGTGCTCATTGCATGCCGTTCTGTTCTTTCCGGCGCCCTCATGCGCCGTGGGTCTCCCACGCTAACGCTCGCGGGCGCCCGCGTCACGGGGTGGTGACAGAAACGTTGCACGCGGGCGGAGGCGGCGAAGCCGTTAACCATACGACGCCCGGGCCGAGCCAGAAGCTCAAAGCCCGGGCGTCGACGGATCCCCCCGGATAGGCCGCGCAGAGCGCGGCTGCCCTCACTCTACTGACATCACCCCGGCCAACGCGATAGCCGGAGGCAAACTCGTGTCGACGTCTTTGTCTTCGTAGGGTGTCGGCGTGGCCCACATCGATCTGCGCGACCTCGACGACGACGATCTGGACGCCGTGGGCGCAGTTCTGATCGATCCGGACGAGGTCGCTCCTGCCGGTGTGGGCGCCGCCGATCGGGACGGGATCGATGAGTGGGTGGCCCGGCAGCGGCAGGATCCGGACGCCTGGATCAAGGTCGTGACCGAGAGTGGCGCCTTCGCCGGAGCAGCGGCCGCGTACACCGTCGACGGCGAGCGCGAAGTGGCGTGGTGGATCGCCCCGCACGCGCGCGGGCGAGAAGTGGGCGGCCATGCCGTACGTCTGCTCGCGACCCTGGAGCCGGAGCGGCCGCTGTACGCGCGGGTGCCCGCATCCGAGTCGCCGCCGGAGGCCATGCTCGAGCGGATCGGGTTCACCCCGGCGACGCCATCCGCCGACGGCGCCCTCCGCTACGTCCTGCCTCCGACGCTCGAGTAGGCCTCACCGACGGCGATCAGTGGCCCGGCGGCTTCGTCTCATCCGCCGGCGGCAGGCGCAGCGGGTCGGGTCGGAATGACTCGTCGATCTGGGCGGACTGGGCCGGCTCCCTGTGCGGGTGCGTCGCGGCCGAGCGTCCGAGGTACGCATCGGAGTAGGGGTCCGACGCGACGAGGTCGGCCTCCGACGGCCGACGACGCCCGCGGATCGACAGCGCACCGATCGCAGCCAGCCACGCGACCCCGCCCACGACGTATCCCCACAGCGGAACCCGCCACACGAACGCGATCGAGGCCCAGTAGGCGGCGAAACCGCCCACCACGACGACGGCGATCGCGACCCGCCGCCACGTGGTTGCCATGGTTCACGGTACGGCCTGGTGAAGTGCGGCGGAGATCCTCGCCGCGACCTCATCCACGTACTTGTTGGACGGGCCCGACAGCGAACGGAAACCAGTCCGGGCGAGTTCCAACTCGATGACCGAACCATCGGGTGAGCGAAGGGTCAGCGAGGGCAGGGCGATCAACGGCGACAGGAAATGCTCGCGCTGCACCGTCACGGCACCCGGAATGGTGACGGACTCGGGAGGCCCACCATCGGCAGTCCGGATCTCGGGGGTCCCGTTCGTCATCTGTATCCAACCTTCGCCGATACGGTGTTCGCGGCCCGTTGACGCGTCGAACGCGTATCCCCGGGTGAACAGACAGACGACCTGAGCGCCGCGGGCATCGGCTTGCCGTGCAAGACCGCGGTGGCTGGTCGCCATCATCAGGGCGAGAGCGGCCGGCAGCGGAATCGCCAATCCTACCCATCCGACGACAGCCCCCGGAGAAGCCCCTAGGCGTGCGTTCACGATGGCCCCGGCGACGGACACGCCGACGATTATCGCAGCCACGAACGCGGCCGTTCCGATTTTCCCCCGCGCGCGGGAAAGCTGCAGAGGCGGGGTGGAATCATCAGTCATGGCACAACTGCTCTCGACGATGACGAAGCACCGACCGGCAGGTCGATGTCCCGTCGATGATGCCGTAGAGGGGAGCGGTTTGTCACTGTCGGCGGCCTTCAGGAACGCCGTAGCGTTGCAGTATCAACGCGAGAAGCCGTCGGCGGGGCGGGATGACGGCAGAGCGTCGATCCGGTCGGCCAGCGCACGCAGACGGCTTCTGCCGTAGGGGAACATGCTGCGGATCCCGTACCGGGTCGGGACGGCCTCGAGCACGCTTCCGTCCGAGAACCACACCGCCAGCTGCGTGTCCGTCAGCACACCGCCCAGCACATGCACCTCGGCGACGCCGGTGAGGTCGCCGGCTGGCACGACTCGCACCTCGCCCGCGTCGCGGATCCAGACCTTCAGAGAGTCCTCTCCCAGCCACAACCATCCGCCGCTGGCGCGGTGATCGAGCTGCGCGATCAGATTCTTCGGCCCCAACTGTTTCGAGATCGCGGCAGCCGACAGAAGATAAACCCTTCCGCCGTCTCGTTCCACCTGCGCTTCGGCTGCATCCTTCAGCCCGCGGTGGCGGAGGACGACCACCGAGAGAACGATCGCCACGATCAGGAATCCGAACGGGAGCATGATCCACCGCGGTTGGGCCGGTTCACCGGCTGCTAGGGGCGCAAACGCGATGCCGAACGAAAGGAAACCGGTGATCACGAACCCACACACGTAAAGGGCGCCCATGAACCGGAACTGCGGCGGCAGGACCGACGCCACGGCTCTGACGGACTGGGGCATCGACTCTCCCGGAAGTTCAAACCAACGACTTGCGCGGCGAGCTCGCCCGCAAGTGCATTATGTTGCGAACGCAACTTCCCATGCCGGAACGGTCCACCAGCGCGGAAGCGGAAACAAAAGAACCCGGCCGGAGCATCTCGCTCTCGCCGGGTCTTTCTCTGTATGTCGAAGCACATGGGCCCTGTATTTCACATACAAGGCCCCGCTGTGCGCGAGGGGGGAGTTGAACCCCCACGCCCTTTCGGGCACTGGCACCTGAAGCCAGCGCGTCTGCCTATTCCGCCACTCGCGCGAGGCGCGGAACGGATCCGCGCACTCAACTTCCCGAGGATATCACGGCCCACGCCCGCCACCGCAAAGCGCTCCCCCGGTCCACCGTTCAGAACTCAGGAGATCGCGCCACATCCGCCCCCCATAACCCCGGAAAACGTCAGATCCTCCTGAGTTCTGAACGGGGCAGCCCGCGCAAGAGGAGCGAGGCCAACGGCCAGCCGGCGGAAGCGGGTCCGGCGGCACCACCGTTCAGAACTCAGGAGATTCCGCCACATCCGACCCCCACCACCCCGGAAACCCCCGGATTCTCCTGAGTTCTGAACGGCGAAGCGGATGCGGCGGGCGAGCCGGAGAGCGGCGTCCATGGCCTCCCCAGCCGCCCTGACTACGATGTACCCACCGGTCTGCCTGCCTGAAGGAGTCTCGTGGGACTACTCGACAGTTTCGAGAAGGGTCTCGAACGCGCTGTCAACAGCGCCTTCGCGAAGACCTTCCGCAGCGGCATCCAGCCCGTGGAGATCGCTTCCGCCCTGCGCAGCGAACTCGACAAGAAGGCCGCGGTGGTCAGCCGCGACCGCATCCTGGCCCCCAACACCTTCACGGTGCGCCTCTCCCCCACCGACGACGAACGGATGGCGCAGCTCGGCGCCGCGCTCGGCGATGAGCTCGACACCCTCGTGAAAGCGCACGCCCGCACGCAGGGCTATTCGTTCGCCGGGCCGGTGGGCATCTCCCTCACGCGAGACGAGTCGCTCTCCACCGGCACGCTCCGCGTGGACTCGGAAACGGCCGCCGGCACGGTGTCGTGGCGCGGGGTGGTGGACATCGACGGGCAGCGGCATCCGCTCGTGAAGGCACGCACCGTGATCGGGCGCGGCAGCGACGCCGACATCACGATCCCGGATGCGGGCACCAGCCGCCGGCACGTGGAGATCCTGTGGGACGGCGAGCGCGCCATGGTGCGCGACCTGAAGTCCACCAACGGCACGCAGCTGAACGGCCAGAAGATCTCCGAAGCCCCGCTGCCCCCCGATTCCACCGTCACGATCGGCCGCACCGACATCGTCTTCCGCGTGGTCCCGCAGGCGGCGCCGGCCCGTCCGCGCAGCGCCGACGCGGACGCGACGCGTGCGTTCGGCCTGCCCGAGAGGGGTCCCTCCGCGTGAGCGAACTCACCCTCCTGCTGCTGCGCATCGGATTCCTGCTGCTGCTGTGGTTCTTCGTCTTCGCCGTCGTCTACTCGCTGCGCGCCGATCTGTTCGGCGTCAAGGTGCGGAAACTCCCCGAGCCCGCCCCGGCAGCGGCAGCGGCCGCCACCGCGGGGCCGGCGGGCGTCACCGAGCCGGTGGGACGTCCCGCGCCGGCCTCGAAGGCGAGGGATGCTGCGCCCGGGGGTGCCGCGACGACCAGCACCGTCTCCCGCATCGTCATCACGAGCGGACCGAAGGCCGGTGTCGAGCTGCCCCTGGGCAACGAGCCGCTCACGATCGGCCGGTCCAGCGAGTCGGCCCTCGTCATCCGCGACGACTACACCTCCAGCCACCACGCGCGCCTCGTGCTGTGGGGCGACAAGTGGATGATCCAGGACCTGGATTCCACCAACGGCACGTTCCATGACGGCACCCGCGTGGCCGCTCCCGTCCCGGTGAAGATCGGTGCGCCCATCAAGGTCGGCGCGACGACCTTCGAGCTGCGGAAGTAAGCACCGGATCCTCCATGGTCTTCCAGGGCTCGAGCGCCGCCATCTCACACACCGGCAAGGTGCGCTCCAACAACCAGGACTCCGGCTACGCCGGGTCGAACCTGTTCGTCGTGGCCGACGGCATGGGCGGCCACGCGGGCGGAGATGTCGCCTCGAGCCTCGCGATCGCCCGGCTCGCGCTCCTCGACCAGCCGTTCTCCTCCACCGCCGAAGCAGAGCTGGCGTTGCGCGACTCGATCGCCGACACCGCGACCGAGCTGATCGAGACCGTCGGCCGCCGCCCTGAGCTGGCCGGTATGGGCACGACCGTCAGCGCGCTGGTCATGGTCGACGACTACGCCGTCATCGCCCACATCGGCGACTCCCGCATCTACCTCTACCGCGAGGGCGCGCTCACTCAGATCACGACCGACCACACGTTCGTCCAGCGCCTCGTGGACTCCGGCCGCATCACGCCCGAGGAGGCGCGCTACCACCCGCGCCGCTCGGTGCTCATGCGCGTGCTGGGCGACATGGACCCCGACCCCGAGGTCGACACGTTCATCATGCCGACGCAGCCGGGAGACCGGTGGCTGCTGTGCTCCGACGGTCTGTCGGGAGTGCTGGATGATGCGCACACGGCCAAGGCGCTGAGCCAGGGCCTCGCCCCCGGTCGCACCGCCGACCTGCTGCTCAAGCACGCTCTGGACGGCGGCGCCCCCGACAACGTCACGATCGTGATCGTCGACGTCGGCGGCCAGCATCCGGTGTTCCTGGGCACACCCTCGATCGTCGGCTCGGCGTCGAACCCCATCGGCGTGGAGGTGCCCGCCGCCCGCCCCGGGCGCAGCAGCTGGCTGCACCCGAACCGTCAGGCCGCCAACGAGCCGACGCACTTCGAGCCGGATGCGGAGTTCCTCGAGGAGCTCATCGAGGAGGACCGTCGACGGGCGCGGCGGCGCCGCATCGGGTGGATCGTCGGATTCGTCCTGGTGCTGGCCGCCATCGCCGCCGCACTGGCCGTCGGCTACAACTGGACGCAGACCCGCTACTACATCGGCGCCGACGACGACACCGTGGTCGTGTACCGCGGCGTCCAGCAGTCGATCGGCCCCATCCCCCTGTCCACCCCGCACGAAGACACCGGCATCGCCCTGGCGGATCTGCCCGACTTCGAACGCGCCACCGTCGAGCGCACGATCTCGGCGCGCTCACTGTCCGACGCGGAGCTGATCGTGGATCGCCTGCGCGAGATGGCGGGAGCGGAGAACTGATGGCCGCCGGCACGCCTCTTGCCCGCCCGTCCGCTCCGGCCGACGGCGTGAGCACCGATACCGCCGTCGTGCGGGCGCTCAAGCTCCTGCGCGTCCCGCAGACCCAGCGCAACCGCGAGCTGGCGCTGCTGCTGTTCGCCCTCGTGCTCAACCTCGCCGCCGTGACGCTGGTCGATCTGGGCACCGGCCGCACGCCCGGCACCGATGTCGCCCTGTACGGCGCGCTCCCCGCCGCCCTCGCCCTCGCACTGCACGTCGTCCTGCGGCTGCGCGCGCGCGACGCCGACCCGTTCGTGCTCCCGATCGCGACGCTCCTGACGGGCCTGGGGATCGCCGAGATCTACCGCATCGACATCGCGCGCGACCACCTGGGGTGGGATGCCTCGTCGACGCGGCAGCTCGCGTGGTCGGCGCTCGCGATCGGCGGCGCGATGGCCCTGGTGCTCCTGCTGCGCAACTACCGTGTGCTGTTCCGCTACACGTATCTGTTCGGCCTGGCCGGCGTCCTGCTGCTCCTGCTGCCCTTCGTCCCGGGCCTGGGCACCAACCAGAATGCCGACGTGTGGGTCTCGGTCGGCGGCCTGTTCCAGTTCCAGCCGGGCGAGCTCGCGAAGATCTCGCTGGCGATCTTCTTCGCCGGCTACCTCGTGCGCACGCGCGAAAGCCTCACCTCCGTCGGCACCCGGTTCCTGTGGATGACGTGGCCGCGCGCGCGGGAGCTCGGCCCGCTGCTGGTCATCTGGCTGATCTCCCTCGGCATCATCGTGCTCCAGCGCGACCTCGGTACCGGACTGCTGCTGTTCGGCATGTTCGTGGCGATGCTGTACGTGGCCACCGGCAAGACGAGCTGGGTGCTCATCGGCGTCGTCCTCGCCGGCGGCGGCGCGTTCCTGGCCTCACGCGTGCTGCCCTACGTGGGCGCGCGCTTCTCGAACTGGCTGGATGCGTTCAACCCCGACCTCATCAACGGCAGCAGCTACCAGCTCGTGCAGGGCATCTTCGGCCTCGCCCAGGGCGGACTGATCGGCACGGGCCTGGGTCAGGGGCGGCCGTACCTGACGCCGCTGTCGCAGAGCGACTACATCCTGCCGAGCCTGGGCGAAGAGCTGGGGCTCGTGGGGGTCTTCGCGATCCTGTGCCTGTACATGGTGTTCGCCAGCCGCGGCGTGCGGATCGGCCTGGCCGGACAGGACGACTTCGGCAAGCTCCTGGCCACGGGGCTGTCGTTCACTATCGCGCTGCAGGTGTTCATCATGGTCGGCGGCGTCACGCGGCTGATCCCCCTGACCGGCCTGACCACACCGTTCCTCACCGCGGGAGGATCCTCGCTCATCTCCAACTGGCTCATCGTCGCGCTCCTCCTGCGCATCTCCGACGCCGTGCGCAGCCGACCCCGGGTGGTGATCGGATGACCAAGGAACTCCGCCGCCTCAGCATCCTCATGCTGGTGATGTTCCTCGCCCTGTTCGGGTCGACCAGCGTCATCCAGGTCGTGCAGGCCGACGACCTGGCCCGCAACCCGGCCAACACCCGGGCACTGTACGACTCCTATGAGATCCAGCGCGGATCGATCATCGCCGGCGGCACGGCCATCGCATCGTCCGTGCCCTCCGACGACGTCTACAGCTGGCAGCGCGTGTATGTCGATGCCGACATGTGGGCCCCCGTGACCGGATACATCAACCCTGTACTGGGCTCTGCACGCGGGCTCGAGCAGGCCATGACGCAGGCCCTCAGCGGCACCGCGGACTCGCAGTTCCTCTCCCGGCTCGACCGGATCGTGACCGGTCAGCCGCCGCGCGGATCCAACGTGGAGACCTCCCTGGACCCGGTGGTCCAGCGCGCCGCCTTCGACGCCCTCGCCGGGCTGCAGGGTGCCGTCATCGCCATCGAGCCCGACACCGGGCGCGTGCTGGCGATGGCCACGAGCCCCAGCTACGACACGAACGCGCTCGCCTCCCACGACACCGAAGCGGTCGAGGCGGCGTACCAGGCGCTCCTGGACGACCCCGCCGATCCCCTCGCCGACCGCGCGATCGCCGGAGACCTCAACCCGCCGGGTTCGACGTTCAAGCTCGTCGTCGTCTCCGCCGCGCTGGCGTCGGGGGACTACACGCCCGATTCGACGCTGCCCAACCCGGCTCTGTACCAGCTGCCCCAGTCATCCCGCACCGTGCGTAACGCCGGCGGCGGCACGTGCGGTCCGGGCGAAGAGGTCACGATCGCCACCGCCCTGCGCCTCAGCTGCAACATCCCCATGGCCGAGCTGGCGGTGCGCCTGGGGGACGACGCGATCCGCGAGGAGGCGGAGAAGTACGGTTTCAACCGCGCCTTCGAGTTGCCGCTCACCTCGACGCCCTCGTCCTACCCCAGCGGACTGGATGACGCGCAGACCGCGCTGACGGGCTTCGGTCAGGGCCAGGTCATCGCGACGCCGCTGCAGATGGCGATGGTGTCGGCGGGCGTGGCCAACGGCGGGGTCGTGATGAACCCGCGGATGGTGGACGCCGTCATCGGCCCCGATCTGACGGTGCAGGAGACCTTCGACAGCACCGAGTACGGCCGTGCCCTCGAGGAGACGCTCGCGGACGAGCTGGCGGGCATGATGGTCGCCAATGTCCGTGAGGGTGCGGCCTCCGGTGCAAGAATAGACGGGGTCGAGGTGGCCGGTAAGACGGGCACCGCGGAGAACGGCGACCGCCCTTACACGCTCTGGTTCACCGGCTTCGCGCCGGCGGATGACCCGCAGGTCGCCGTGGCGGTTGTGGTCGAAGCCGGCGGAGGACAAGGACAGTCGGGCAGCGGAGACACCATCGCCGCTCCCATCGCGAAGAAGGTCATGGAGGCGGTGCTGGGTAGATGAGACCGACACAGGGTGTGACCTTCGGCGGACGCTACGAACTCGAGTCGCGAGTCGCGATCGGGGGGATGGGCGAGGTCTGGGAGGCGACCGATCACGTCATCGGACGGACGGTCGCGATCAAGATCCTCAAGGACGAGTACATGGGCGATCCGGGCTTCCTGGAGCGCTTCCGCGCCGAGGCCCGCCACGCCGCGCTGGTCAACCACGAGGGCATCGCGAGCGTCTTCGACTACGGCGAGGAGAACGGCAGCGCGTTCCTGGTGATGGAGCTCGTCCCGGGCGAGGCGCTCTCCACGATCCTCGAGCGCGAGGGCACGCTGCCCACCGACAAGACGCTCGACATCGTCGCGCAGACGGCCGCCGCCCTGCAGGCCGCCCATGCCGCCGGTCTCGTCCACCGTGACATCAAGCCGGGCAACCTGCTGATCACGCCCGACGGACGGGTCAAGATCACCGACTTCGGCATTGCGCGCATCGCCGACCAGGTCCCGCTCACCGCGACCGGTCAGGTCATGGGAACGGTGCAGTACCTCTCGCCGGAGCAGGCGTCGGGGCATCCCGCGTCGCCGGCCACCGACATCTACTCGCTCGGCATCGTCGCGTACGAATGCCTCGCCGGCAAGCGCCCGTTCACCGGGGAGTCGCAGGTCGCGATCGCGATGGCGCAGATCAACGAGCAGCCGCCACCGCTTCCGCCCACCGTCCCCGAGCCGGTGCAGCGACTGGTCATGGCCATGATCGCCAAGAAGCCGGAGGAGCGGCCCGCCTCGGCCGCCGCTGTCTCCCGCGCGGCGTCAGCGCTGCGCCGAGGCGACCTCACCGCCGCGATCGCGGCCGTCCCCGCGGTCGGCGGGGCTGCCGCTGCCGACGACGTCACCCAGCTGCTCACGGCCGGCGGTGACACCGCGGCCGCCACGCGCCTCCTCCCCTCCCCGACCCTGGCGACCACCACGCCGGCTCCGGAAGAGGATGCGGCGGAGAAGAAGCGCAAGCGCAGCCCGTGGACGTGGCCGCTCATCGCCCTCATCGCCCTGCTCGTGCTCGTGCTCGGCGGCACGCTCATCGCGTTCTTCGTGAACCAGGGCGACCCCGCCCCGGAGAGCTCCACCACCTCGAGCACGCCCCGGACACCGACGCCGAGAGACACGCCCACACCGGAACCCACGACCGCGACCGTGAACCTCGACTCGCTCGGGCTCATCGGCATGAGCTGCGACGCCGCCATCCAGGCCGCCAACGACGCGGGTCTGCGGGCCAGCCGGGCCGACGGCTCCGCGGCGCCCAGCGCGGAACAGGTCGGCACGGTCGAATCCACCGATCCCGCGCGCGGAAACCTCGATGAGGGCCAGGCGCTGACGGTGACGTGCTTCGTCGAACAGACGCAGATCCCCAGCCCCGGGAACGGGCCCACCGTGACCCCGAACCCCGCGCCCTCGGGCGGGACGGCGACGGTGTCGTGGGACGGGTTCACGTGCCCGAGCGGCACCGGCACCCTGAGCGGCTACACCGTGACCATCACGGGAGCGATCTTCGCCGCCGACGGCACGACCCAGCGCAGCTTCGGCGCCGGTGAGCAGTCCGCCGACATCCAGGTGCCCGCCACCGGGAACATCACCGCCAGCTACGTCGCCCTGTGCAGCGGGCAGGGCGGGCAGCGCGAGTCGGGACCTTCGCCCACGTCGCAGGTCTCGATCGCCGCGGCCCCGACCCCGGACCCTTCGCCGACGACCGACGGGGAATAAACTAGCCTCTTGTTCCACCACCTGGGGAGTGCACCGTGACGACCGAGACACGCGTGCTGTCCGGCCGCTACCGCATCGATGAGCTCATCGGGCGAGGCGGCATGGCCAGCGTGTACCGCGGGTACGACGTCACCCTCGGCCGGGCGGTGGCGATCAAGATCCTCCGACGGGAACTGGCGGAGGATGCTGCGTTCCGCACCCGCTTCCGGCTGGAGGCCCAGGCCGCCTCGCGCATGGCGCACCCCGCGATCGTGCGCGTCTTCGACGCGGGCGAGGATTCCGAGGTCGGCACCGACGGCGCCCAGCACCCGGTGCCCTACATCGTCATGGAGCTCGTCCACGGCAAGCTGCTGAAGGACGTCATCTCCGAGGGTCCGGTCTCCGTCGACGACGCGCGGCGCTACGTCGACGGCATCCTGGAGGCGCTGGAGTTCTCCCACCGCGCCGGTGTGGTGCACCGCGACATCAAGCCCGGCAACGTCATGGTCACCGATGCCGGTCAGGTGAAGGTGATGGACTTCGGCATCGCCCGTGCCGTGTCTGATTCCTCCTCGACGGTCGCCGAGACCACGACCATCCTCGGCACGGCGTCGTACTTCTCCCCCGAGCAGGCCAAGGGCGAACCCGTCGACGCCCGCGCCGACCTGTACTCCACCGGCGTCGTGCTCTACGAGCTGCTCACCGGCCGTCCTCCCTTCCGGGGCGAGTCGCCGGTCGCGGTGGCCTACCAGCACGTCAGCGAAGCGCCCGTGCCGCCGTCGGAGATCACCGACACGGTCCCGCGCGCACTGGATGCCGTCGTGCTGCGCGCATTGGCGAAGGATCCGTTCCAGCGGTTCCCGGATGCGGCGAGCTTCCGTGCCGCGCTGGATGCCACCGTCGACGGCAAGGAGCCCAGCAAGAAGCAGCTGGGCGCCCTGACGAGCGAGCTCTACGGACCCAACCCGCGGCACGCGGCGGAGACGGCACGGTCGCTGCGGCAGCTGAGCACCGACACCACCATGCGTCGCACGCAGTCCGGCCCCCCGGTGGCGTGGATCTGGGCCGGAGTCGCCCTGCTGGCCGTGCTGCTGGTCTCGGTGCTGATCTGGACCATGTCGATCCGCCCGGCCACCGAGGTGCCCGGCAACGCGCGCATCGTGCCCGATGTGTCGGATGTCGCGTGGGACCGCGCCGAGGAACTGCTGCTCGCCGAAGACCTCGTGCCGATCCGCGTCGACGAATCCAGCGCGACGGTCGCCGAGGGCAACGTCATCCGCACCGACCCGGCCGCCGGCATCTCGGTGGCGCGGCGGAACGAAGTGACGGTCTACGTCTCCCGCGGCGAGGAGACGGCGACCGTGCCGACCCTCGCCGGGCTCCCCGAGGAGTCGGCCCGGCAGGCGATCACCGACGCCGGCCTGACCGTGGGCGCGATCCGTCAGCGCAACGACCCGAGCGCGGCGGGCGGGACGGTGCTCGAGACGGATCAGCCCGAGGGCGCCACCGTGCCGCTGGGGACCACGGTGAACCTCGTCGTGGCCACCGGCCGCGTCGTGATCGTCGATTACGCCGGCTACACCCTGGACGCCGCGACCCGCGAGCTGCAGAGCCCCGAGATCCAGCTGACCGTCGTCACGGAGGAAGACCCGGCGTGCCCGGCGGCGGCGACCCCGACGGTGTCGCGTCAGTCGATCGGACCGGGTGAGGTGCCGATCCATTCGGAGATCGTCCTCACGGTGTGCACGGGGCCGTGACCGCCCCTCGCGGGTGCAGCCGGCGCCCGCGTTCCTCGGCTTCGGCGAGGCCTGCCGAGGCCAGCCAATTGCCCAGGAGCCGGTGACCGCCCTCGGTGAGGATGCTCTCGGGATGGAACTGCACGCCCTGGATCGGCGCGCTGCGGTGGGCGACGCCCATGATCACACCCGACTCCGTGACCGCCGTGACCGCCAGTTCCGGCGGCAGCGACTCGGGGACGATCGTGAGGGAGTGGTACCGCGTGGCGACCATGGGGCGGGCAAGGCCCCGGAAGAGGCCGGTGGCGTCGTGTTCGACGAGCGAGGTCAGGCCGTGCATGAGTTCGGGTGCGTGGCCCACGGTGGCGCCGAAGGCGACGCCGATGGCCTGGTGTCCGAGACACACCCCGAGCAGGGGCACATCGCGCTCCGCGGCCGCGCGGACGATGTCGATCGACGCGCCGGCGTGTTCCGGGTCGCCCGGTCCGGGGGAGACGAGCACCGCGTCCGCGTGCGACACGACGGATGCCGCGTCGTGCGGGTCGACCGCGTCGGCCTCGATCAGCTCCACGTCCGCACCCAATTGCCGGATGTAGCCGGCGAGGGTGTGCACGAAGCTGTCATGGTTGTCCACCACGACCACGCGGAAGCCACTCACTGGACGGTGACGTCTTGCGGGTTGACGAACTGGCTCACCCACGGGAACACCCACGTGAACAGCCCGTACACGATGGCGGTCGCAAGGATCAGCAGGATCAGCACGCGCACCCACCACGGCCCGGGGAGCACCCGCCACAGTGCGGCGTACATCAGCTCGCCGCCTCGGTCAGCGCGGGCGGCACCGCGTCGCCGGTGCGGGGCATGAAGGATTCGAACAGGCCGTAGCCCACGATCCGCTCCGCCATGGAATTCATCGGACTGCAGCTGGTCAAAGTGATGTACCGCTCCCCCGCCGGGACCTCGGGCCGCTGCGGGACATCCAGCAGCACGTCCACCGCATCGGGTGTGACGTACTCCAGCGTACGGAAGCGGTAGGTGTACCAGCCCTCTTTCGTCTCGACGACGATCGGGTCGCCCACACGCAGCTCGGCGATGCGGTTGAAGGGCTTGCCGAAAGTCGTCCGGTGCGCGGCGAGGGCGAAGTTGCCGACCTCCCCGGGCATCGCCGTGTCGGGGTAGTGACCGATGCCGATGGGGTCGAGGGTCCGGGGGCGGCTCACACCCCCGGCGATCGGCATGGCGTAGTCCGCGCCGAAGCGCGGGATGTGCATGACTCCGAAGATCTCGGCATCCGCGGGCTGCGGCAGGATCACCGGCTCAACCGCAGCGGGCTCGGTGGGAGCATCCGTCTCCTCGGGCGCCGGCTCCTCGGTGGGAACCACCGGGGCGACCTCCTGCTGCCACTGCTCGGACAGCTCGACGCCGGCCCGGTTCTTCTCCGCCGCGTAGATCACGTCGCCGATCCACAGCTGCCACGCGACGTAGAGGAGCACCACGACACCGATGGTGATGAGCACCTCGCCGAGGACCCCGACGAGAGAGACGCGTCGCCGCGGCCGTGCACGTCGTGCACGCCGGGTCACCACCGTCTCGCTCGCCATCACGGTTGCGATCTTAGAGCCGCAGGCTATGCGGCAGCTGCCAGCTAGACTGTCGGCATGGCACGAACTGGCAACGGCGACGACCCGATCGCCGAGCGCAGCGAAGGTGCTGCGGCACCCAACCCGGTTTGGTTCAAGCCGGTCATGCTGGGCCTCATGGTGATCGGCTTGATCTGGGTGCTCGTCTTCTACCTGAGCGGAACCAATCTTCCGATCCCGGGCATCGGCGCGTGGAACCTCGCGATCGGCTTCGGCATCGCGTTCATCGGCTTCCTGATGACCACCCGCTGGCGCTAATTACACGCGTGTGATTTTGTCCCCATGTGTGGATAGACCTGTGGATAACCGCCGGTCCCCTCACGTGTAGAGAACCGGCGGAAGGGCGAGGAGCCCGACCAGCACTCCCGTCAGCGCGATGAGCAGACCCACCCTCAGCCGCGCCTGTCGCGCCGCGCGGGTGCGTGCGTAGATCAGCCCGACGGCGGCTCCCACGATGAGCCCGCCCAGGTGCGACTGCCACGAGATCTGGATGGCCGAAAGCGCCCCCGCGAAGGATCCGGTTCCGGCCGCGGAGAGAAGCGCCAGCACGAACGGCAGCGCGAAGTTCACGCCGATCAGGATCGCGATCACGCGGATATTCGCGCCCAGATGCCGCCCGATCACCAGCAGGGCGCCGAACAGACCGAAGATCGCCCCGGAGGCTCCCACCACGGGCACGTTCGGTGCCAGCAGCGCGACGGCGACGGATCCCCCCGCTGCGCTGAGCACGTACAGCAGGAGGAATCGTGCGGCGCCCAGGAGCGGCTCGAGGCTCCGGCCGATGAACCACAGCGCGAGCATGTTCAGACCCACGTGCCAGAACCCGCTGTGGACCAGGGCGACCGTCAGCACGCGCCACGGCTGGAAGACACCGCTGACCTGTGGATAGATCGCGGGCGCGTAGAACGACAGGTACCCCTCGATGACCCGTCCGATCCCCGGGATCAGGGTCACGACGAACACCAGCGCTGTCACGGCGATGATGGCGTACGTCACCGTGGGGCGCCCGCTCACGGCGGTCATCGCCGCCGGGCGCGACCAGCGCCGCTCGGCCTTGCGCTGCGCCGGCGTCGCCGCCGCGCGCTGCTCGGCGAGGCACTCCGGGCAGATGACCCCGACGGCGGCCTGCGTCTGGCACTCCGGGCAGATCGTGCGCAGGCACCGCTGGCACAGGACGAAACTCTGCCGGTCGGGATGCCGGTAGCAGAAGTTGTCGCGGTTGCGGTGGAACTCGTCCGTGGTCACCGCCGGGATCCTCGGCTCAGACCGGGACGACGTCGATCGAGCTGATGACCACCGGCTCGATCGGGCGGTCGCCCGCCGCCGTGGGCACGGCCGCGATGGCGTCGACGACGGCCTTGGAGGCGTCGTCGGCGACCTCGCCGAAGATCGTGTGCTTGCCCTGCAGCCACGGGGTCGGGTCGGTGGTGATGAAGAACTGCGAGCCGTTGGTGCCCTCGAGCTGGCCCGTGATGGCGTTGCGGCGCATCCCGGCGTTGGCCATCGCCAGCTTGTACGGGGCGTTGAAGTCCAGTTCAGGGCTGATCTCGTCGTTGAAGTTGTAGCCCGGTCCGCCCACGCCCTGGCCGAGCGGGTCGCCGCCCTGGATCATGAAGCCGGGGATGATGCGGTGGAAGATGACGTCGGAGTACAGCGGTCCCTCGCCCGGCTGGCCGGTGGCGGGATGCGTCCACGCCTGTGATCCATCGGAGAGTCCGATGAAGTTCTGCACGGTGCGGGGAGCCTGATCCCCGAAGAGGTTGACGACGATGTCGCCGTGGTTGGTGTGGATGGTGGCGACGGCGCTGTGGGAAGGCATGGGTACATTCTCGCAGAGTTATCTGCAAGCCCCTCCGTCCGTCGGAGGCCGCGTCTGGCAAGATGGGCGGATACGTCCCATCGATCGGGAGGGCACAACCGTGAGCGTCAGCCGCAAGCGTAAGAAAGAACTCCGCAAGCTCCAGGAGCAGGCGACCAAGCTCTGGGAATCGCAGCAGGTGCTGCTGAATCAGAGCGCGAACGTCGCCCGCGAGGCCGGGCGCCAGATCGGCAACTACGGCCGTGAGCAGGTGGTCCCCGTCGTACAGCAGAGCTACGGCAAGTACGCCGCTCCCTACGTGGACAAGAGCGTGCAGCTGTCGCGTCACCTGCTGACCGACAAGGTCGTCCCCACCGCGGGTGCGGTCGTCGGGTCCGCCATGTCGGTGTGGGATGCCGCGCACGACACCCGCGCACGTCTGGCCTCGGGCCGCGGCCTGGCCCTGCCGGACGCGAAGACCTACGCGAAGAAGGCCGACAAGTACGGCAAGAAGGCCACCAAGGCGCTGTCCGCGAAGTTCGCCGAGCCGAAGCGCTCGGGCATGGGCGCCGGCGGGGTCATCGCGATCCTTCTCGGGATCGCCGCTGCGGCCGGCGTCGTCTACGCCGCCTGGCAGACCCTGCGCGCCGACGACGAGCTCTGGGTCGCCGACGACCCGCTGCGCGCGCCTGACGCGTGAGCGATGACTCCACCTCGAGGGTCCGTGACGCGGCTGCCGCGCGCGGCCTCGAGGTGGAGTTGGTTCGGCGGCCCGCCGCATCCAGCCTCGCCGACGCAGCGGCCCTTCTGGGCCTGACGCCCGCCGACATCGTCAAGACGCTCGTGGTCAAACGGGCCGACGACACGTATCTGTTCGCGCTCGTGCCCGGCGACCGGGCAATCTCCTGGCCGAAGCTGCGGGCGGTGGTCGGAGTCAACCGGCTCCAGCTCCCCGACGCGGAGCGGGCGCTGGCAGCGACGGGGTACGCCCGCGGAACGATCGTCCCGATCGGCAGCACCACCGACTGGCCGGTGTATGCCGATGAGAGCATCCGAGGTCGACGCATCGCGATGGGGGCGGGCGCGCACGGCTACAGCCTGTTCGTCGACGCCGATGCGCTTATCGCCGCCTACGACGCCACGGTCGCCGACATCACCGTGGCGGCGCCGGCGAGCTGATCACCGCGTCGATCAGCCGGTCCAGCGACCGGTGGAGCGCTGCGCGCGCCTCCACATCGCCGCCGCGTTCCATGAGCCACAGCGCGCCCTCGTTCATCGCGCCGGAGAGCAGCTGCGTGAGCGCCTCCACGTCACTCGCCGGGGCCACCAGGGCGACCGCCTCACGCAGCTCGGCGACGGATGCCGCGGCATCCAGTCCGCGCCACTCCGACCATCCGAGCACGGCGGGCGCCTCGACCAGAAGGAGGCGGGCCGCGGTGTCGGTGGTGATGCTGTCGACGAACGCGTGGCATCCCGCACGCAGCTGCTCCGCCGGCTCGGTCTCGCCATCGGCGCGGCGAACGATCGCCGCCGCAACGCGCTCGTGCCCCGCCCGGGCCGCGGCCCGCAGGAGGCCGCGCTTGTCGGCGTAGTGGTGGTACACCGCGCCCCGGGTCACCCCTGCAGCGCGGGCGATGTCGTCGACGGAGGCCTCGGCATACCCTTCGGCGGTGAACCGCTCGAGGGCCGCGTCGAGGATGCGCTCGGCGGTGCGGGCCGCGTCGGCGGCAGATGCGCGTGGCATCCCCTTACTTTACGTGCACATCGCATGTATCCTCTTTTACGTTCACAATGTACGTAAAGGAGTCACCATGGCACTGACCGCTTTCTACCCCGTCGTTCAGACCGCCGAGCCCCGGGAGGCGGCGGACTTCTTCATCCGGAGTTTCGGATTCGAGGAGACCTTCGGAGCCGACTGGTACGTGAGTCTGCGACACGGTCCGCACGAGGTCGCCTTCCTCCAGGCCGACCACCCGACGATCCCCGCCGGGCACCGCGGGGCGGCGTCGGGGCTGTTGCTGAACGTGGAGGTCGACGACGCTGCGGGGGAGTACCGCCGCCTGGCCGAAGCCGGCGAGGTCGAGATGCGACTGGACCTGCGCGATGAGCCGTTCGGACAGCGGCATTTCATCTTCGAAGGTCCCGGCGGAGTCCTCGTCGACGTCATCGAGGAGATTCCTCCGGCACCGGAGTACGCCGCCGGCTTCGCGAGCTGATCCCTCCGCCCGGATCCGTCCCCGGCGTCAGGGCCGATCCCGCAGCCCGGCCATCCGCAGCCCGATGTCGACGAGTTTCACGCGCGGGAGCGCCTCGATCTGTTCGAGCGAGAACCACTCGGCCTTGTCGGTGGATCCGCCGACCTCGTCGCGCAGCCGTCCGCCGGTGATGTGGGCGCGGTAGACGATCCGCAGTGCCTGAAGCGGCCCCGCGGCATCGCTGGTGAGGCGATCGGTGGCGGGGATCACGCGGGAGTGGATGCCTAGCAGCTCGTCCAGGACCACCCGGAAGCCGGTCTCCTCCAGCACTTCCCGGCGCGCGGCGTGTTCCGGGTCTTCGCCGGGCTCCAATCCTCCTCCCGGCAGGGTCCAGGCGGAGTGGCGGCCTTCGTTCCAGTGCGCGAGCAGCACCCGACCTTCCGCATCCGCGACGATGGCGTACGCGGCGACCCTCATGTCCATGAATCCACACCCTACCCATCCGGTTGTCGCCGGGCGCTCTTATCATGGGGCCATGACGGCGGCGCGAAGCAGCGAGGCCGAGCGGCTCCTGACCCTGGCCGCCGAGCACATGCTCACGCACGGCGTGAGTCAGCTCTCGCTGTCGCAGTTGGCGCGGGCCATCGGCTCGAACAACCGGATGCTGCTGTACTACTTCGAGTCGAAGGACGCCCTGTTCGCCGCCGCGCTGCGACGCGCGTACGAGGGCATGCCCGCCGAGCGGACGCTGCTCGCGCATCTGCAGCGCCCGGGAGACATCAGGACGCAGCTGGGGGAGGCGTGGCGCATGCTGCGGGCGCCGGAGAACGTCCCCTACATCCGCCTGTTCTTCGAGGCGTTCGGAACTGCCGTGCGAGACCCCGACGGAAACCGCAGTCAGCTGACCGACATCGCCGCGGTGTGGCCCGGCGAGGTCCAGCGAGCGTTCGTGGTGCACGGATACGCCGAGGCCGATGCCGAGGCCGCCGCATCCCGGCTCCTGGCGCTGTGGCGCGGATTGCAGTTCGCCCTGCTGGAGGGCGTCGACACCGATACCCTCGACGACGCGCACGATCGTGCGGTGGCCGCGCTGTTCCCGGACTGACGCCGCTGGAGGGCTCCGGGGGTGGGGAGTGGTGGAGCCTAGCGGATTCGAACCGCTGACATCCTGCTTGCAAAGCAGGCGCTCTACCAACTGAGCTAAGGCCCCGGGGCGTTGAAAGTGGGGCTACCAGGACTTGAACCTGGGACCTCTTCATTATCAGTGAAGCGCTCTAACCGCCTGAGCTATAGCCCCGAATCGCGCTGACGCGCATGTCGTCAACCTCGTCGACTTTACCCGACGCGCGAGGTTTTTCCGAATCGGATCAGTTCGACGTGAAGCCGACGAGGAGTCCCCCGGTGACCTTCACCGCGAGGTTGTAGATGCCGGCGACCACGGCGCCCAGCACCGTCACGACGATGAGGTTCAGGATCGCGACGATCGCCGCGAACGCCATCACCTGTGGCAGCCCCACGAACGCCTCCAGCGACACGCCGCCGTCGGAGAAGCTCGTGAAGAACTCATCCACCCGGTCGATGAGCCCGGTGGTCTTCACGACCATGTAGATGAGGAAGAACGACACCACGGTGACGATCGCCAGGGCGACGGCGGCCAGGAACGAGAGCTTGACCGCCGACCAGAAGTCCACATAGACCAGCCGCAGGCGCACCTGCTTGGCACCGGTCTTGTGGGTGGACTTCTTGGCGAGCTTGTCGGCTACCGTGCTCATGCGTCAGTACTCTCCTCGGTGGTCTCGGCGGAGGCTTCGGATGCGGCCGCATCGACGGCGGGCGCATCGGCCACGGGCTCGGAATCCTGGGCCAGGGCGGTCATGCTCCGCTCGCTGTTGCGGGCGATCGCGATGATGCGATCGTCTCCACCGGCGCGGGCGAAAACGACTCCCATGGTGTCACGTCCCTTGGCAGGCACCTCGGCCACGGCAGAGCGTACCACCTTGCCGCTGGCAAGAACCACAAGCACCTCGTCGTCCTCCGACACCATGAGACCACCGGCGAGATCGCCGCGATCATCGCTCAGGCGGGCGACCTTGATGCCCAAACCGCCGCGGCTCTGGGTCCGGTACTGGTCCACCGCAGTGCGCTTGGCGTAGCCGCCCTCGGTGACGACGAAGACGTAGCCGTCCTCGGAGACGACCGATGCCGACAGGAGGCTGTCATCCCCACGGAAGGACATGCCCTTCACACCCTCGGTGGCCCGGCCCATCGGCCGCAGCGACTCGTCGGTGGCGGTGAAGCGCAACGACATGCCGTGGCGGCTGATGAGCATGATGTCATCGCCCTCGTCCACGAGGAGGGCGCTCACGAGCTCGTCGCCCTCGCGGAGGCGGATCGCGATGACGCCGCCCTGACGGTTCGTGTCGTACTCCGACAGGCGCGTCTTCTTCACCAGGCCACCGCGCGTGGCCAGGGTGAGGTAGGTGGCCACTTCGTAATCGCGGATGTCGAGGATCTGCGCGATCTCCTCCTCCGGCTGCAGGGCGAGCAGGTTGGCGACGTGCTGGCCCTTCGCGTCGCGCCCGGCCTCGGGCACTTCGTACGCCTTGGCGCGGTACACGCGGCCCTTGTTCGTGAAGAACAGCAGCCAGTGGTGCGTCGTGGTGACGAAGAAGTGCTCCACGACGTCGTCGGCGCGCAGCTGCGCGCCCTTCACACCGCGTCCGCCGCGGTGCTGCGACCGGTAGTTGTCGCTGCGTGTGCGCTTGATGTACCCGTCGCGGGTGACGGTGACCACCATCTCCTCTTCGGGGATGAGGTCTTCGATGCTCATGTCGCCGTCGTAGCCCGGCACGATCTCGGTGCGGCGGTCGTCGCCGAACTTCTCCACGATGACGCTCAGTTCGTCGCGGATGATCGAGCGCTGGCGAAGCTCGTCGGCGAGGATGTCGTTGTAGTCCGCGATGCGCGCCTCGAGCTCGGTGGCCTGGTCGACGATCTTCTGCCGCTCCAGCGCCGCGAGACGTCGCAGCTGCATGTCGAGGATCGCCTGCGCCTGATCGTCGTCGACGTCGAGCAGGGTCTTGAGGCCCTCACGCGCCTCCTCCACGGTGGGGGAGCGGCGGATGAGCGCGATGACCTCATCGAGCGCGTCGAGCGCCTTGAGGTAGCCGCGCAGGATGTGCATGCGCTTCTCGGCCTCGCGGAGCCGGTACCGCGTGCGGCGGACGATGACCTCGACCTGGTGCTCGATCCACAACGAGATGAAGCCGTCCAGCGGCAGCGTGCGCGGCACGCCGTCCACGATCGCCAGCATGTTGGCGCCGAAGTTCTCCTGCAGCTGCGTGTGCTTGTACAGGTTGTTCAGCACGACCTTGGCGACGGCATCCCGCTTGAGCACGATGACCAGGCGCTGTCCGGTGCGCCCGGAGGACTCGTCGCGGATGTCGGCGATACCGGTGATCTTGCCGTCGCGCGCGAGGTCGCTGATCTTCACCGCGACGTTGTCGGGGTTGACCTGGTACGGCAGTTCGGTGATGACCAGGCACGTGCGGCCCTGGACCTCTTCGACGTTGACGACGGCGCGCATCGTGATCGAGCCGCGGCCGGTGCGGTAGGCGTCCTTGATGCCGCGGGTGCCGAGGATCTGCGCGGCGGTGGGGAAGTCGGGCCCGGGGATGCGCGCCATGAGGGCTTCGAGCAGCTCTTCGCGCGTGGCATCCGGGTGATCCAGCGCCCACACGGCGCCGGCGGCGACTTCGCGGAGGTTGTGCGGCGGGATGTTCGTGGCCATGCCGACGGCGATGCCGACCGACCCGTTCACCAAGAGGTTCGGGAAGCGGGCGGGCAGGACCGTGGGCTCCTGCGTCTGACCGTCGTAGTTGTCCTGGAAGTCGACGGTCTCCTCTTCGATGTCGCGCACCATCTCCAGCGCGAGGGGAGCCATCTTCGTCTCGGTGTACCGGGGGGCGGCGGCGCCCTGGTTTCCGGGGGAGCCGAAGTTGCCCTGTCCCAGCGCGAGCGGGTAGCGCAGCGACCACGGCTGCACGAGGCGCACGAGGGCGTCGTAGATCGGGGCATCACCGTGCGGGTGGTAGTGACCCATCACCTCGCCGACGACACGGGCGCACTTGGAGAACGACTTGTCGGGGCGGAATCCACCGTCGTACATGCCGTAGATCACGCGGCGGTGCACGGGCTTGAGCCCGTCGCGCACGTCGGGGAGCGCGCGACCCACGATGACGCTCATCGCGTAGTCGAGGTAGCTGCGCTGCATCTCCAGCTGCAGGTCGACCTGGTCGATCTTGCCGTGCTCGTGGATGGGCTCGGGGCGGGGCTCGCCCGCGCCGGTCGAAGCGTCGTCAGACATGTCTTCTCAGTTCTTCGTCGGTGAGGCTCAGATGTCGAGGAAGCGCACGTCTTTGGCGTTGCGCTGGATGAACCCGCGGCGGGATTCCACGTCTTCGCCCATCAGCACGGAGAAGATCTCATCCGCCGAGGCGGCGTCATCGATCGTCACCTGCCGGAGCGTGCGGGTCTGCGGGTCCATGGTGGTCTCCCACAGTTCGTGGTCGTTCATCTCGCCCAGACCCTTGTACCGCTGGATGGCGTTGTCCTTCGGGATGCGCTTGCCCTCGGCCTGCCCGGCCACCAGCAGCGCGTCGCGCTCCCGGTCGCTGTAGGCGTATTCGTGCGCGTGGTTGGACCACTTGATGCGGTACAGCGGGGGCTGCGCGAGGTAGACGAACCCGGCCTCGATGAGCCCGCGCATGTAGCGGAACAGCAGCGTCAGCAGCAGCGTCGTGATGTGCTGACCGTCGACGTCGGCATCGGCCATCAGGACGATCTTGTGGTACCGCGCCTTCTGGATGTCGAAGTCCTCGCCGATGCCGGTGCCGAAGGCCTGGATCATCGCCTGGACTTCCTTGTTGCCCAGGGCACGGTCCAGCCGCGCACGCTCGACGTTGAGGATCTTGCCGCGCAGCGCCAGGATCGCCTGCGTGTGCGGGTCGCGTCCCTGTACGGCCGAGCCGCCGGCGGAGTCACCCTCCACCAGGAAGATCTCGCTGATCGAGGGGTCCTTGCTCGTGCAGTCCTTGAGCTTGTCGGGCATCGCGGCCGACTCGAACACGCTCTTTCGACGCGCGGTCTCGCGGGCCTTGCGCGCGGCCAAGCGGGCGGTGGCGGCGTCGATGGCCTTGCGGATGATGTTCTTCGCCTGCACCGGGTTGCGGTCGAACCAGTCGCCGAGCTGGTCGCCGACCACCTTCTGGACGTACGCCTTGGCCTCGGTGTTGCCAAGCTTCGTCTTGGTCTGACCCTCGAACTGCGGCTCCGACAGCTTGACCGACAGGACGGCTGTCAGCCCTTCACGCACGTCCTCACCCGTGAGGTTGTCGTCCTTCTCCTTGAGCAGGTTGTTGGCCCGCGCGTACCGGTTGACCAGCGTGGTCAGCGCGGCGCGGAATCCCTCTTCGTGGGTGCCGCCCTCGTGGGTGTTGATCGTGTTGGCGAACGTGAAGACGTTCTCGCTGTAACTCGTCGTCCACTGCATCGCCATCTCGAGCGCGATCTTGCGGTTGTTGTCCTCCGACTCGAAGTCGATGATGACGTCGTTGACGACCTCCGAGCGACGCACCTTGTTGAGGTACTCGACGTAGTCGACGAGTCCGCGCTCGTACAGGAAGCTGTCGTGCGGCTGGTGGGGGATCTCCTCACCGGTCTCGCTCGCCTCGACCGAGACCGCCTGCGGCCGCTCGTCACTCAGGTCGATGCGCAGTCCCTTGTTGAGGAAGGCCATCTGCTGGAATCGCGTGCGGAGCGTCTCGTAGTCGAAGTCGACCGTGTCGAAGATGCTCTCATCGGGCCAGAACGTGATGGTCGTGCCCGTCTCGTCGCTGGCCTCGCCCTTCTCCAGTGGCGCCACCGGCACGCCGCCGTCGCGGAACGACTGCCGCCACACGTGTCCCTGTCGCCGGACCTCGACCTCCAGACGAGAGGAGAGGGCGTTGACGACGGAGGAACCCACGCCGTGGAGCCCTCCGGAGACGGCATACCCGCCGCCGCCGAACTTTCCGCCGGCGTGCAGCACGGTCAGGACGACCTCGACGGTCGACTTCTTCTCCGTGCGGTGCATGTCTACCGGGATGCCTCGACCGTTGTCGACCACGCGCACCGCGCCGTCGGGCAGGATCGTCACGCCGATCGTGTCGCAGTACCCGGCGAGGGCCTCATCCACCGAGTTGTCCACGATCTCGTAGACCAGGTGGTGCAGACCGCGCTCGCCCGTCGAACCGATGTACATGCCCGGGCGCTTGCGCACCGCCTCGAGGCCTTCGAGCACCTGGATCTCGTCGGCGCCGTACTCGTGCGTGTTCTTGGTGGGAGCGGAAGCGGCTTCTTCGGGAACGTTAGCGGGGTTCTCGGACGTCATAAGTTCGCGCGCTCCATACAGGTCGGCAGATGTTCGTCCAGTCTACCAACCCGGAGCTCCCCTCCGATGCGTGTGCGGCGCTGTGGCGCGTTGAAATCCGCCCGGACAGCCCAGAACGTGGTTCAGCCGTAGGTATCGCGAGGACCACGGCCTGGAATGGCTCTGGGACCCCATTTCCAGGAGGGGACGTCCGGTCCGATGAAGCGGATCGCGTCGACCCCCGCCTCGGGGAAGCGCCGCATGATCTCCGACAGCACCTGCGCACGCATGAGCTGCAGCTGCTTCGCCCACGCCGTGGAGTCGGCCTGCACAGTGAGGAGGCCCGCATCCAGCGCGACCGGGCGGGTGTGCTGCGCGGTCTCGGTACCGGCCACCTCCTCCCACGTCCGGGCGATGTCCGCGCGTGCGAGCTGCGGCTCCCACCCGGCATCCCGCGTCAGGGTGTCGAGGACGTCACCGACGCCGTGCGGATCGCGCCCGCCCATGAAGGGCTGGTTCTCATCGGCCACGGGGCGGGGCCCGCGCCGGCGGCGGTACTTCGAGGGCTCCAGCCCGCGCAGGCGCAGATAGGTCGCGAGGGTCTCGGGAACCTCGGGTGCTCCCTTGTCAGGCATCCGCTTCCTCCAGGATGCGGCCGGCCTCGACCCGCACCACGTGGGCACGGAGGCCGTCGGGCACGTCCTCCTCCACGGCGGAGGTGACGATCACCTGCTCGTAGCCGCCCGCCAGCTCCGCCAGCCGCGCGCGTCTGCCCGCGTCCAGCTCGGCGAAGACGTCGTCGAGGATGAGCACAGGGTCACCGAGCCGGGACTCGGCGCGCAGCAGTTCGGCCGATGCGAGCCGCAGGGCGAGGGCGACGGACCAGGATTCGCCGTGCGACGCGTACCCGCGGACGGGCAGGCCCCGCACCCGCAGGACGAGGTCGTCGCGGTGTGGGCCCACCAGATTCAGCCCGCGTTCCAGCTCCGCCGCGCGCCGGGCGGCCAGCGCCGCGCGGAACTGCTCTGCGATGGAGGCGGGGTCGGCCGCATCCGAGGACGCCGAATCGCCTTCCTCGGGGTCGCCGCCGCGCACCGACAGCGCCCACTCCAGCCGGGGCTCGTGGTCGGCGCCGGCGATGGCGGTGTAGGCAGCCGCGACCGGCTCGGACAGGTCGGCCGCAAGGGCCAGGCGCGCCTGGATCACTTCTGTGCCGAGGGCGACGAGTTTGTCATCCCACACGTCGAGGGTGGACAGCGCGTCGCCGCGGATGCCGCGCGCCCGCGCCGATTTCAACAGCGCGCCTCGCTGGCGCAGCACACGGTCGTAATCGGCCAGCACCCCGGCCAACCGCGGTGTGCGCTGGATGAGCAGCGCGTCGGCGAAGCGACGACGAGCGGAGGGATCACCCCGCACGATCTGGAGGTCTTCAGGGGCGAACAGCACGACCTGCGCATACCGCGGCAACTCGGCGGTGCGCACGGCGGAGCCGTTCACGCGCGCCTTGTTGGATCCGGTGCGGTT
This sequence comes from Microbacterium wangchenii, assembly GCF_004564355.1. Taxonomy (NCBI): domain Bacteria; kingdom Bacillati; phylum Actinomycetota; class Actinomycetes; order Micrococcales; family Microbacteriaceae; genus Microbacterium; species Microbacterium wangchenii. The sequence goes on along the minus strand of NZ_CP038266.1, from coordinate 3,288 downwards.
CAGCTGGAGCTCCAGCAGCACGCGCCGGTCGCCATGGGCCAGCCGCGCACGCACGATCGCGGCCTCCGCCCCGTCGCGGACCATCGGTGCGTCGGAGGACACGCGGTGCGAGCCCAGAGTCGCGAGATAGGCGACGGCTTCGACGAGATTGGTCTTGCCCTGCCCGTTGCGGCCCACGAAGACATTCGGACCGGGGTGCAGCGAGAGGTCGGCGACCGCGTAATTACGGAAGTCGACGAGCCCGAGCTGCTCCACGATCATGCGACCACCCTAATTCCGACGTGCGACGCCGCGGACCTCGCGGCTCGAGCGTCAGCGCAGGAGGAGATTGGGCTGCAGCAGGTACTTGAACGACTCCGCGCCGCCCTTGTCGACCGAGGTCTGCGGGGTGATCAGCACGGGGCTGAGCTTGTTGGCGTTCTCGCTCGAGGTGAAGGTCACCCGGGTGAACTCGCTCTTGACCGCGCCGAGCGATTCCAGCAGGTACTGCGGGTTCAAACCCAGCGTCACGTCCTCACCCAGGAGCGTCGCGTCGACCGACTCCGTGGCTCGCGCCTGCTCGGTGCCCGAGGCATCCATCGACACGGAGTCGCCTGCGAACGTGAACCGCAGCGGGGCGGACCGGTCCAGCACGAGCGACACGCGGCGCACAGCTTCGGCGAGCTCTGCGGTGTTGACCACCGCGTGATGCTCCGTCTGAGCGGGGAAGAGGCGCCGTACGGGTGGGAAATTGCCCTTGATCAGCAGAGAAGTGACCGTCTTGTTGCCCGCGGTGAACGCGATGATCTCGCGGTCACCCGATCCGGAGAAGGCGATGGCGATATCGCCGCCGTGCGCGAAGGTCTTCCCGACCTCCTGCAGGGTACGGGCCGGGACCAGAGCGGTGATCGGCTCGTCGCCGGCGGCGGAGCCGCCGTCCCACGGGATCTCACGGAGAGCGACGCGGTACCGGTCGGTGGCCACGAGGCTCAGCGTGGTTCCGGTGACTTCGAGCTGCACGCCGGTCAGGACGGGGGTGACGTCATCGCGGGAGGCGGCGAAGGCGACCTGGGCGATCGCGGTGGCGAAATCCTCGGCCGGGACGAGGCCCGACTGCCCGCTCACTTCGGGGATCGCGGGGTATTCCTGAACCGGCATGGACGCGAGCGTGAAGCGCGCCGAGCCGCAGGACAGCAGGATGCCCCCGTCTTCGTCGACGGTGATCTGGATCGGCGCGTTGGGCAGGCGGCTGGCGATCTCGGAGAGGAGGCGTCCGTGCACGAGGATCGTGCCGGGTTCGTCCACCGTCGCCTCGATGGTCGTACGTGCCGAGGCTTCGTAGTCGAACGCGGCGAGGGAGAGCCCGCCTTCGCCGGCTTCGATCAGAACGCCGGCAAGGATCGGCTGCGGATTGCGCTGCGGAAGGAGCTTGACGACGAACGACACGGCTTCGCTGAACACATCGCGATTGACGTGAAACTTCACGGGTGCTCCCTCGGCTTCGTCTGGCGTACCCATGCTAGTGCCCGAGTCGTGTCTTCCCGGAAGCACCGTTCTCACCGTCAAGGTGATCGGGTGTATTTCCTCGAAGGGATTTCTCTTCATCTTGTTAACAGCTGTGGAAACTGTGGATAGATCGCGCGATGCCAGGTGGGACATGGGAACTACACGCGTGTGAGATGTGGGACGCCTGCGGAACGGCTTCGGAGAACGTCGTGTAATCACATCCGTGTAATTCCGCGTCCTCCACAGCGAAGAGGAAATCGACTCACATGGCCCAGGCGTGTCATCCACGGTTATCCACAGGTTATCCACACTGTGCAGAACTGCATGATGAAGGCACCGCAGAGCGGTGTCAAGAAGGCCCGGCTGCCGGGCGCGTCGCGTGGTTCAGCGAGAGCGGCCGAGCTGGGTGGTGATCTCGGAGACCTGGTTGTAGATCGAGCGGCGCTCCTTCATGAGGTCGCTGATCTTCTTGTAGGCGTACATCACGGTGGTGTGATCGCGGTTGCCGAACAGCTGCCCGATCTTGGGCAGCGACAGGCTCGTGCGCTCGCGACACAGGTACATCGCGATCTGGCGGGCCGTCGCCACCGCTTGGGAGCGGCTGGACCCGTAGAGGTCGTCGACGGAGAGTTTGAAGTACTGAGCCGTCGCCGTGATGATGTCCGTCGGTGACACCACGTTGGCGTCGTCCTGATCGATGATGTCGCGCAGCACGGTCTGAGCCAGCGACATGTCGAGGTTCGAGCGGTTGAGGCTCGCGAACGCGGAGACGCGGATGAGGGCGCCCTCCAGTTCGCGGATGTTCGAGGACACGACGCTCGCGATGTACTCCAGCACCTCGTCGGGGATCTGGAGTCGCTCGCTCTGCGCCTTCTTGCGGAGGATCGCGATGCGCGTCTCAAGGTCGGGCGCCTGCACGTCGGTGATGAGACCCCACTCGAACCGGCTGCGCATGCGGTCTTCGAACCCGGTCAGGAGCTTGGGGGCCACGTCGCTGGTGATCACGACCTGTTTGTCGTGGTCATGCAACGTGTTGAAGGTGTGGAAGAACGCCTCCTGTGTCTCCGCGCGCCCCTGCAGGAACTGGATGTCGTCGATGAGCAGGATGTCGACGTCGCGATACCGGGCTTGGAAGGCCGAGCCGCGGTTGTTGACGATGGAGTTGATGAAGTCGTTCGTGAACTCCTCGCTGGAGACGTACCGCACGCGGATGCCGGCGTACATGCTCACGGCATAGTCGCCGATCGCGTGGAGGAGATGGGTCTTGCCCAGGCCCGAGTCGCCGTAGATGAACAGCGGGTTGTAAGCCTTCGCCGGTGCTTCGGCGACGGCCACCGCGGCCGCGTGCGAAAACCGGTTCGACTGGCCGATGACGAAGTTGTCGAACGTGTACTTCGGGTTCAGTCGCGTGTCGCTGCGCGACGCCGGGGATGCGGCCTCGCCGGCATCGTCGGGCGCAGGGCGGGAGACGGCGGGCGGCGGCGGTGCCGAGGACTGCACGGAGATGGGTGCGGTCAGGTGGGCGTCGATGAGGTCCGGATTCACGGCGACACGGAACGAGGTGGCCGGCTCCGGAGCATCCACCTTGGTGAGGGCCTCGAGGAGAGGAAGACGGAGGCGCTTGTTGATCTGCGCCGCGGTGAGGTCGTTGGGAACGTCGAGGTACAGCACTCCGGCGTACACGCCGCTCGGGACCACGAGGTGCAGGAATCCCTGGAGCTGGGGCGTCACCCGGTCATCGGCGAGGAGGAGTGCGAGCACCGCCGACCAGATGGGGACGTCCGATGCATCGCTGTCTGACAT